>CAWJRN010000012.1:0-251701 GCA_963845265.1 uncultured Gammaproteobacteria bacterium
TCCTGGCCGGTTGCTGCCGTTCAACCCCTCAACCCGAGCGACGGC
Source organism: uncultured Gammaproteobacteria bacterium (assembly GCA_963845265.1). Taxonomy (GTDB): domain Bacteria; phylum Pseudomonadota; class Gammaproteobacteria; order Chromatiales; family Chromatiaceae; genus DYRB01. The sequence goes on from CAWJRN010000012.1 coordinate 46, forward strand.
CGTCTGGTCCGCAGGGCGGGGCAGCGGCGGGGGAGCAATCCGGCAGAGTCGGCGCGGATTATTCGGAGAAATTTGGGTGAGACAAAGTGAGCGACAACACCTGCCCGTGCGCTACATCATCAAATGGAACCCGCGCCAGGAAAGCCGCGAGCAGTGGCTCGCCTATGCCGAAGAGCACGCCGAGTGGGTCGAGCCGCGCCCCGGAAAGCGCGTGGCTACCTTCGACGTCATCGTTGATCGCGAGCACGCCGACTATGCGTATTCTCTTCGCCGCGTCATGCGCGTCGTCGAGCGCACCATCGACAAGCACGGCCAACAGCTGCTGATCCCCGAGATCGAGATCGAAGGCTGGTGGACCAGTCTGTGGACCGATCCCGAGGACATTATTGCCCTGTACGCCGATCACGGCACCTCCGAGCAATTCCACAGCGAGTTCAAGACCGACCTGGACATCGAACGTCTGCCGTCCGGCAAGTTCGCCACCAATGCCTTGGTGCTGGCCTGCGCCCAGCTTGCCTACAACATCCTGCGCTGGATTGGCCTGAGCGCCTTGCTCGGTCCCGACGCCCCCGTGCGTCACAAGGCCAAGCGCCGACGCCTGCGCACCGTCATGCAGGAGTTGATGTACTTGGCCGCCCGACTGATTCGTACCGGCCGACGCCTCAAGCTCTCCTTTAGCTGGGGTTGCCGGGCACTGCGCGTCTTCCGCCGGCTCTACGGACAACTGGTCACGACCTGATCCCATCCGCCCCCAGCGCTTGCCCGCTGCGATCCCGCGGCGGTAGCCCCCTATTGCCCGCAACGCCCGCGCCTTCTCTACCAACCCCATTGGCATCGCGTATCGACCGGCACAACCGCCATGATTCGGGCTGCTCCGGCAATCCAGTACAGCGATTTCACGACAACCAAGGACCACCCCAATAACGCAACCGCTTTAAGCAAGAATCACGCCAATAACGTCACGGATTCAGGATCAGGTTAGACCTTACTCACTTTCGCGTATTTCGCGTATTTCGTAGTTCGTTTCTGTCCGCGATGATGTTCATGGTATTTCTGCGGTGTCGCTAAGTTCATTTTTTACCGCAGTGTTGAATCCATCTCTTCATCGGCCTGCCGACCCGATTTCTGGCAGCGGATTACCAATGGAGCCCGAAGGTGGCTTGACCCCGAGATAATTCGCCAGCGTCGGCGCCACGTCGTAGGGCGTGATCGGGCGGCTGACGGTCCCGGGTTTCAGGCCGGCGCCCGCAAACATCACCGGCACGAAGGTGTCGTAGCGCCAGGGTGAACCGTGGGTCGAGGCCACCGCGAGGCCATCGAAGTCGGTGATGAACACGTTCGGCTCGAACACGACGTAGATGTCGCCAGACCGCTTGGGGTGGAAGTTGCGCAGAATGGCGCGCATCAGCAGGGTGTCCGGCAGGCTCGCGGTGCGCAGCGCGGTGCTGGAGACCGCGGTTGCCACGCCGTCGAACTTGACCAACTCTTCGGCAACGGCCTGCTCCACCTCGCCCTGGTCCAGGCCCTTTTCGCGGATCAGCTCGCGGTTCAGGTAAAGGTAGGGCTGGTTGTAGGCCTCGATGAGCTCCTCGCCGAGGCCGAACCTCTCCTTCAACGCCGCGATGGCCGGGGCCTTGTCGAGCGCGTCCGTGTCGAAATAGTGGGCGTTGTGGATGCCCAGCTCGTGCAGATGTCCTGGAATCTCCGGCTGGCCGTGATCGGCCGACAGCACGATCAGCGTGTTCTCCAGCCCGACCTTCTCGTCGACGTAGGCGAAGAGTTCCGCCAGGGTGCGGTCGAGCCGCGCCAGGTTGTCCTCGGATTCCAGGCTGGACGCGCCGAACACATGGCCGACATAGTCGGTGGAGGAGAAGCTCACCGCAAGGTAGTCCGTCACCTCGTCCTGGCCTAGCCCCTCGTTGTCGAGCAACGCCTTCGCAAAATCCAGCGTCAGCTCGTCGCCGGCCGGGCTCAGGGTCAGGCGCGTCGTGAAGTACTTGTCGTCCGCTTCCCCGTAAGGATGCGGAAAGGTCCGGCCGAAACCCGGGAAGTCGGTCTCGTATTCCCGGTCATCGCTGTCGCCGAACAGGTACTTGGAGGAATCCTGCATCAGCTCCCAGGACTTGCCGGCGTAGGCCTGTGCGGGCTTGTCCGCATTCCAGGCCTTCACCCACTCGGGGTATTCGTCGTAGTAATAGCTGCTGGTGACGAACTCACCGCCGGCCTTGGAGAACCAGAACGCCTTGCCCGCATGGCCGGCCAGCGAGACCGCACCGCGGTCCTTGACCGACACCCCGAAGATCTTCGACGCGCCGTTGGTGTGCACGGCGAGCTCGTCGCTGAAGGTCGAGGACAGGATGGTCGCCGGCGAACGGCCGTCCACCTTGGCCGCCTTCTGGGTGGGATCGATCTCGGTGTCGCGGTCGACGTCGGCGCCGACGGTGAGGAGCTGGTAATCCGGGTCCTCGATGTTGTAGACCAGCCGTCCGTCCTCCCGATCGAACCAGACGTTGCCGACCATGCCGTGCGCGGCCGGAACCGTGCCGGTCGCCAGGGACACGTGCCCGACGATGGTCTCGGTATTGGCGTGCTGGTAATGGGCGTTGGTGTAGTTGACGCCCTGGTCCATCAGATACCGGAACCCGCCGTCGCCGAACAGATGGGCATAGCGCCCGGGCAGATCGCCGCGCAGCGCGTCGACAGTGATCTGCAGCACCAGCCGCGGCGGCTGCACCGCCCCTGCCGTGCTGAATCCTGACACCAACAACAGCCCGGTGGCCAGTAAACCGGCCTTCAACGTGCAATGATTCTCGACCGAGTCATATCGCCTCCTTAAAGCGTCGTGGCCAGAACTGATTCCTGGACCCTAGATTCTTTCGTGCGCGAAAGGTCGTTGCGGCTTGAACGTGCGACATCTGCGCAGGCCACATCCATCGCCGGAGAGACATACCGCCTGCCCGGAAGTCGCTGAAGTAGAGGGCATACCCCACCTCTCGGGACCAGGGCTCAACCTTTCGGCGTGTACCAGATCGGCGACGTATAGGCGCGCTCCTGTTGAGTCGGCGGAACTCCCTCGGGTAGCGCGACGCCGAAGAAGGCCGCGTCGTAGGTGGTCCAGCGCGGTGTGGGGATCTCCAGCACCCGGACGTAGTAGAAGGCGCGCTGCTCTGGGATCGAAGGCCGGGTCCTTCCAGTACGCCAGCATCAGGGCGTCGCCGATGCTGTTGGTATAGGTCGCCTTCTCGACGTCCACCGTGTTGCCCACGGGCGTGTCGCAGCGATGCTCGTTGTTGATCGCACGGTCGTCCGAACAGAGCACGTCGTAGACTTGCTCTTGCAGTTCACCCTCGCCATCCAGCCAGCCCTTGACGATCTGGACCCGGTCCAGGTTGGCGCCGTCCACGTCGCGCAGGGCGCGGATCATGAAGGTGGGCGCCTTGCCGTCAGCGGCATTGCGCAGGTCCCCGCCCATGGGCACGCCGCGCAGATAGCCGTTCCGGGCGAAGTCCGGGCGCTGCACCTCGGGCTCCTCGAAGTCCCAGCCAGCGAAGACCCGCACCGTCATGCGCGTGCCGGTGGTGGCGTACACCTCCTTTGCGCTTCACCGCGTCCCACAGCGCCTCGCGCGTGTTGTCGGTCGCCCACACCGCCGCCAGCCCCGCGGCCAGCGTCTGGAAGTGGCGCATGGTGATGTCCGGACCGCCGGGTTCCTGGAAATATCCGGTGATTGTTTCCTCAAAACGCCCTGCCTCGGCCGAGGGCTCTGCGGGGGTCGCCTTGCCGAAGTAGTTGTTCTCCTCGGTGGTCGACAGCGAGGTGTGGGTATCGGTGGAACCGATCATGCCGAACTTGAACGGGTTGGCGCCGAGGGCCTCCTCGTACTTCATGCCGCGTTTCAGCGCCTCGCGGGCGTACTCGCGCGGCAGCATGTCCGGGGTCTTTGGCTCGGGGCCGAAGCTGCCCTTGTCCCAGGTGCCGTAGTCCGCGAACTCGTCATTGGGCGACAACGCCGGATGGGCCTCTCCGTCGCCCTTCATTTGGGTGACCTCGTAGACCGGTTCCCAGCGCATGCGGCGCTCGGCATAGTCCCGGTCGAGCTTCTTTTCGGTGGTCAGGGCCACATCGTCGAACATGAGCCCGTTGGAGAGGTTGCCGTTGTGCGGGATCGCCAACGCGCGACCGCCGGTCTTCTCTTCGTAGGCCGCCATCCATTTCCAAAGATCCTCGGGATCGCTAGAGTCGTAGTTGGACATCGGGATGACCCGGTCGGCCTCATCCTTGCCATCGCGGAACACGACATTGCGGTGCAGGTTGTTGCCGCCTGGGCTGGACGTCCACTCAAAGCCGATCAGGGCCGTGAATTTGCCCGGCTCGTTGAACTGCTCGGCCGCTGCGGTCAACCGCTCCCACATCGTCCGCGTCAGGGCATCGTTACCTTTCAGGGGATCCTTGCCCGCCTGCATGCCTTCACCCCACAGGCTGTAGGCATCTCCATAATTGCCGGCATACACGAGCTCGGAGATCTTGCGCCCGAAGTCGGTCTTGAGCAGATCCGGATTCTTCTCGGCGATCATGGGCGAGAGGCCCAGGTTCTCCGCGTGGTCGGCCACCACAAGGAAGTCCAGCGGACGCTGCAGCCTTGCGCGCACGCCGGTGCTGGCAACAACCGTCTCTCCGCGCGCGAACTGGTAGGCCTCCTCTGGCCCCAGCCGGTTGCCGACCATGCCCGCGTCCGTTGAGAACGATGTGTGCACGTGCGTGTCTCCCCAGAACACGCGCTGGGGATAACCGATGTCGAGATAGGGCGAGTACTCCTTCTCGCCCAAGTGGCCGCTTTGTGTCGGCTCATCTCCGTACCCGGCGTAGCTTCCCTCGGCGTGGGCGGCCAGGGGGACAAGCGAGGCTGTCGCGATGACGACGGCCAGCGAGGCTATCCGATTGTTCACATTGTCTCCTTACAGCGTTGTGGGCCGTGCTTCCGGTCATGCAAAGGACGTTTCGGCCATTAGAACTTCCAGGAACCCGTGAGCGTGAAGTAGTCGGATTCGAATCGGTTCGTAGCGCTGAAGTCGTGAATCCATTTGCCCAGGACCGTCAACTGTCCAGCTCCGAATTTTGGAATCCAGACGAAGCCCGGGCCCGCGCCGACAGATTCAGATATGTAATCACCGAGTACCGCCCCGGCACCGCTGTCGCCGGAAATCTGCTGATACCAGTAGCCTCGGATCCCGACCGCGAAACTTGGCGCCAGGAACTGGTTCAAGGTGAGATCGAGGTGAAATTCCGTGCCGGTCCGATAGTTCGTATCCGAGTTCTCGGTGTTGATCATTAGCCCGGGTTGGATCGAAAACGCCGTTCCCTTATCCGGATCGAACCATGTGGCAGCAGCGATCGTGTCGAAGCTCCAGTAGTTGCGACCAAGATTGACGTTCTCCGACAGGCTGTACCCGCCGGTCGGGGCAACGATGACCTCCGACACCTTAAACGACCAGGGTCCGGACGCCCAGTTCAACTGGAACGGAATCAGAGCAATATCGCTGAGATCGAACGAGCTCTCGGACGCGGGGAATCGGCCGCCACGTGGACCGATAATCGTCGAGTCGAGATCGACGTTGCCGAAGGGGATGAGAGCGCCCACCGTGTAGCGCCCGCCGAGGATCGGTTGCTCGAACGTGTAGGTCAGCGCCGTGAGGTTCAGGAAGGTGCCAATGTCAAGGTTTAGCTCAACCTGCCCTTCGAGTACGGTCTCCCCTACGTTACCGCTCTGGTACCAGAATGTGTTTGCCACGAGAAAACCCGGTTCGGGGGGAACGGCGAGGAAGATGTCACCGTTTGCTCCGGGGATAAAGTGGCTGGATGCGCCTTCCGCGGCTTGGGTCACGCGAGAGACCGAGACCACCGAGAGCACACATAGCAAAACGACCGCCGCGGTCAGCAGATCCTGGTACATCGCCGTCGGGGTCGCACTCATTTCATTTTTGGGGGGCATATTGCTTGGCGTTGCCATCGTATGGGGCCTTCTCTAGTTGGATGCTTGCGAGACTGGTTCTGGCATCGTCCACTCGCCACTCATGATCTCCGGCTCGGGGACGTCTTCAAGCTCCTTGAACTTGGCCAGCGTCGCTTCGCATTTCTCATTGCTAGCAGCCGCGTAAGGCCGTTGTGCCAGCCAGGGTCAGCAAGGCTGCCATAACAGCAGTTTTTCCAAGATTTTTGATTTAGTCTCCTTTTCAGGGAAGGAGATTGGTTCGAGAATGCGCTCCGCAGCAGAAAACCCGGGGCCTCAAAGCCCCGGGTGATCCGAATGACGTCAGTTGCTGCCTGCCAATAGCGCCGATGTTGGATTAAATCCTATTTACGCGCCTTTTCGAATACCTCCAGCAGGTTGGCTTTGGTATCGGCGACGCACATTTCATAAACTTTGTCGGTTGCCTCACTCACCTTGACGGCGTCAAATAGATAGTCCTTCCTCATGCCATTGATGACGCCATGCATGAAAATCATGGTGAAGTCTCGCGTATCTCCGGTTTGAACCAACATCTCGCCGCAGGTCATCTCATTGAACTGGACTTTTAACCCCGACTCGACAGCGTCGGGTGTTCCGGCCGCGACAGCAGAGCCAGCCGGCAGGAAAGACAGCGCCATGGTGACCGCAAATGCCAATTCTTTCGTTTTCATTCAATATTCTCCCGGTATATTTGATTAAGGAACAAAACGCAGTTAGTTAGTAATACAAACTTCCGCGCATGCAGTCACGATAGAGAGCATCGTACGTCACGCCACGCTGGACGCCCCGCGCGGTTCCAGCGGTAACGGCACCGATCGCGGCACCTTTCCTGGCACCCTTTCTGCCACCTACGACGGCACCCACGGCTGCTCCGCCCATACCGCCACGCACAGCGCCCCCAACGGCGCCGCCACGTGAATATTGCCGTGACACTCTGCGCGCATAATCCTGGCAGTAGGCGGGTGTGTATGCAGAATACGCGGGGGTTGAATAAGTAGTCGCCAAAGCGAACATCGCCGAGGCGAAAATCACTGGGGCGAGTACGGTGGGTACTGCCAATTTCTGAACTCGTAAAGCCATGCATCCTCCTTCAACGTGCTTACTCACCTAGATCAATGCAACTCGCATTGCTTCATCAATGCTATAACATCACCGCCAGTGCTAGCTTGACCCAGATCAGTTGAACACCCAATTTCTCTGGTCAAAGATCTATCAGTGCGCATGCCTGTACACAGCATTTGATCACGATCACTCCGAGATTATCTGAATAACAATTCGTGGACGCGGAGGGAATATAGGCGCCTTTACCTCAATCAGTCCCGACCCGTGCAGGGTGCGGCATCGTCCACTCACCATTCATGATCTCCGGCTCCGAGAGGTAATAGCGTGCGGCCACGTCAAATGGCCCGGCGGGGACCTCCAGGCATTTCTGAAGCTCTCCTACGTTTGGTGTGGGCAAGGAGTCAGGTCCGTTTGGTTCCCTCGGCACTGGAGCTTGCCCCTACTCACACCCCCTTTGCCTGCACTGCGCAGAGCGCTCGCCCCGCTGCCGGCCCAGGACGCCTTACGCCACCCGGCGGGCATCACCAACGCTGCTTGAACAAATAGGCTCAACGCCTGTCTGCCCAAGCAGGCTGGTCAAAGGCTAAGCCCTGGGGGCACTAACAGTTATAAATGCCTACGGCGCAACGCCGCACCGTGCGACGCGCCACCCCTGCAACGCTCACTGGTGTGAGTGGACGCCCAACTCTGGCCTCGGCCGTCGGGATCAAACTGTGAACACCGGGGACTGAAAGCCGCTCGCCGAGCTCAGCACCGCCAATCACGATGGCCCCGGCAATCAGAGTGACACCAAATCGTTTCGATACCTTCATTGGGCTTCTCCTAGCTTGAAATGTACCGGTAATGCATCTGTACCCTTGAGATCCTTCAGGTCTACCTTCTTGGCATCCGTTAGGTTCTTGAAGGTGAAGTCAGTGGCTGCGACCTCATCGCCCGCCTTCCAGTCCCTGATCTGAATGCTGTACTGGGGTTTACCGTCCATGAACGTGGAGCTGATGACGTATCGGCACGGATAGGGGCGGTCCCCTTGAGCGATCCAGATCTGCCAATCGACTTCCTTTGCACGAAAAGCGAGGTAATTGCATTCGACGCCGCCGATCACGCCGCTACCCAGGTCTTTGACGTCGACGACGTCCAGCATCAGCGCCTCGTAGGGGTCCGCCAACAGCAAATCCGCGGCAGGGACGGGCCGATTGTGCTTGCGCAACTCGTCGACCAGGTTGTCGATCGTGCCAGGCACGTCCTGCTGCGCATAGATGTTCAGGTTCTTGCCCAGCAAGGTCAGCGTCTTACCGTCAAAGGACATCTCGACATCCGCATGCCCACCAGAGCGCGTGGCGCGGATCTTGTCGGGCCGATCGAGTACGAGCGCGCCTGAGCTCGCCAGCGCGAGTTTCTGTCCGTCCTTGGTGATGACCTCGAGGATAGCGTCGTACTCGAATGAGATGGCCTGCTGCGCCGCCAAGTAATCGGACATGGCCTTGAGTAGCCGCTTGGCATCTGCCTCATCGGCACTGACACCCATGGATGTCCCCAATGAAACGGTCATGGCCAACGCCATAGCGAACAGGCTGCGCCCAGAACGCTTTACGAGCATTCGTGATGTCTTCATTTCAGTGCACCTCTTCGAGCCGAAATTCCCCATCGGGTGGTTTTCATTTTCTATCTCCTGTGGTTTGAACGTTACCAAGAGGCAGACGGATGCGCCCGCCTCCTGCCGTGTCTACTCCAATCGTTACCCGACCTGCTCGATCTCGCCCGGCCGCCAGATCTGGTCGATCCAAATCGCAACCGGCCCCTCAAAGATGCCAAAATCAAGCTTGGCCGAACCATTTTGTTCTCTTCCTCCAGTTCTCCAGGCTATGGGCTTACTTCGGTTCGGTTAGCCATGCCGACCCTGGATCAAGCAGGTCAGCCTGCATCAATCATCGTCCGGCGATCTTTTGTAGGCCGGGCGTTCGTCCTGCAGGTTCTTGAAGTGGAGCCGGTTGAGCGTTTCAGCGCTTACACACATGCCCTTGCCGCAACCCCTGCCGAGTTGACGCGGCGGCAGGGGCACTTGCGGCACAAACTCACTCAGTCGATATTGCCTTTTCGGTGCTGGTCATACAGATAACCGCCCAAGGCACCGGCACCCGCGCCGATCAGGGCACCCTTGCCGGCGCTACCGCTCATGGAACCAATCAGCGCACCGCCAGCAGCGCCCACCGCCGCTCCGCTCCCGGTGCGTGAACCGGTGGTGGTGCCACACGCGGAAAGGGCCAAACAAGCTGTCAGGACGAGGCCATAGGTAAGGTGTTTCATTGTGCTATCTCTCGTGCAATTTTCGTAATGCGTTCAGTTTTTTGCGCACACCGAAAATCGTCGACGCCATGACTCGGCTCGCTGCGACTCTCGGCCTGGTCGATCGTGTGCTCACCGGCACGGATACTTTTCCGCGAGAGCCCGAACGAGGCCGACGACCGCGATCTCGTTCATCCGCTCCTCGTTGGCCAGGTTCTTCTGCCCCCATGCCACGAATACCGCGCGGCCATCGGTGACGGTCGCCCCCTTCGGGTAGCAGATCAGCCGCTTCAGATGCTTGCGATCGCTCACCTCATCGTGATATTGGACGGCACCGCCGATGAAGCCCAGGCATCCGGAGGACGCTGCGGTGTACTTCGCGGAATCGGGCGCTACGGAGCACGTGGTGTATAGCTCCCGAACGTCGTAGACGTCGGTATCCGCGCCTTGCACGGCTATGGCGGATTGAGACAGAAGGGTGGCAAAAAGCACTCCGCCAATCTGCGGAAGCAGAGAACGCGACATAATTTTTCTCCTCAGTTGCCGTCCGGCACGGGGCCCTGCGCCAGCGCGAGCGCGTTCGACGCAGGGTGTTGCGACTGGGAGCAAGGAGGGTGCCTGGCACCCAGCCGTGAAGCTATGGCCGCCGCGATGCACCCGGCGTCAGCTGCCTCGCCTTGAGTATAGGCACCTCCGCTGGGCGCTCGCCTGTCATCTCGCGCCAGTGGTCCCATTCGGCGAGCGTCAAGGACTGGTATCTCGGCAGGTTGAGATGGGTCGATTCGAGGGCGGTTGGGACAGGAGTGATCAGCTAGTGTCTAGACGGGCATCGATCACAAGACTGCCGACTGACCGCAGAGTCAGGGTCCCAGCCAGTGCGGCAGATTCGGGCGAGCGGACGTTACGATCTTGCTTTGTCGCGGAAGGTCTGAGGTGACACGCCGGTCTGCCGGCGGAATGCACGTGCAAAGTTGGAGCCGTCCGTGTAACCGAGATCGAAGGCGATCTCGGCGACGGGATTGTCGGTATTGTCCAGCCAGTCTACGGTGGAGCGTAGACGCGTTTCGGCCAGCACTTGCGAATAGGTCAGTCCCTGTTGTGCCAGGCCGCGCTGCAGACTGCGCCGGCTCATCGCCAGGGTTTCGGCGACCGTCTCGACCCCAAAGGTCTGGACCGATAACAGATTTTCGATCTGCAGCTGGACCAGGCCGCAAAGATCCTCAGGCAACCCCCGCACCGGGGAAGACTCCAGATCCCTTGTCGTGGTCTTGGCGCCACCATTCGGAAGCAGCCCCATCAGCGCCCGCGGGAATGTGAAGTAGGTCGCTTCGGCTCCCCGCAGAATCCGCGAATCGGCAAAGAGGTGGACGTCCGGAAGGTCCTCCCGTGTCCTGTAGGCGAGGCTGACTTTCCTGGGCGACCAGTCTGGTCCTGCCGCGTCCCTGATCTTCGCAATAGTAACGACCAGCGTCTCCATCTGTGACTGGTGCGCCCCGATCCCGGGCTCCCCAGCCGTCGCTACATTGAACCGAAGCTCGCCCCCGTGTTCCGACAGCCAGAGACGCTGCCCGCTTTGCAGCGCGTTGAAAAAGAGGATGCCCTTGTGAAGGTACTCGTGGACCGTGAGCGATCGCTGAAGCATGTCCCCCTAGGGCCCAAGATCGTCGAGCGCGCTCGCGATGCCGACATCAAGGCCGAGGTGCTCCGTGCCGAGCGTCCGGCATGCGAGCTCACCGAATCGAAAGGCGCTATCCAGAGGGACGGCGGCCGCGGGATGATCCAAGAGCATCGCAGGTATGCACGCGTATGCCAGCAACCGACCAATGGGCGCACCGACGGCTTGGACGTAACGTATGTAGCGCAGGAGCGACGCCACCCTTACAAGCGGGATCGCACCTTGCGAATCATTTGGTTTCATTTGGCGATCAACGAGTTGCGCATGGGTTGCTGCGGATCATAGCGCCCACGGCCGGCTGGCGCCGAATGACATGTACAGGTCCGCCGATGCAGGCCAGCCTTGAAGGAGGCGCGACCACTGTACTCGTTGGCTCAGGAGGCTGCCGTACGCAGGGTCACGGACAATGCTTGGGGAAAGCGGCGGATGAGGAGATGGAGACGAAGCACGGCACAATCGAGAAGTACTTCTCTGAGGCGTTGGGGATAGATGCGATCCCGCAGCAAATACTGTGGGATATGTGCCTGCAGTGAATGGGGTTTCGCCGAGAAAGGGCGGCACACCGCCAGAGATCGGGCCAACAGGCCGGGTCTTAGGCGATTTCTGTCAAATCATGTACCAGCTTGCTCGTCTTTTCGCCCGCCTTCGGTGTCGTGCCGGCAGTCACATAGTCCGACTATGCTCCTGCAGACACTCCTTGAAGGCGAACGAAAATCCGTCGCAATCTGGTACATGATTCTCCGGCAATCGCCTTAGGATCGATGCAACAACAACCGAAACGCTGCCGTAGGTTGGGCCGAGCTTGCTGAGGCCAAACAATAGGGCTGAGTGGCTCCCCCCGTTGGGCCTCTTACCTCGGCCCAACCTACCTGTTCACGTTGTTCTTGAACCGTTCCTTACTGACCGTCCCCAGCTGCTCCAGGGTCTCTGTCCCGGACATATTCCTTTCCCCTCCGCAACTCCACCTGCAGCGGGCGGATGGTATCGAGGTGCAGGTCCCGCTGCGGGAAGGCGATGACAATGCCGGCGGCATTGAACTTGTCGTTGACGGTCCCGTTCAGGGCGCTCATGGTCGGGTAGCGGATATCGACGGAGTCCACGAAACATCGCAGCAGCAGCCCGAGGGAATTGTCGCCGAAGGACTCGAAGATAACCGATGGGGCGGGATCGTCCAGCACGTTCTCGTTTTCCCGGGCAGCCTCCTCCAACAGGCGCATGGCCTGACGCACGTCGGATCCGTAGGCGATCCCGACCGAGAGGACGATCCGGGTCGCCTGGTCTGAAAGCGACCAGTTGAGCAGGCGGCCGGTGATGAACTCCTTGTTCGGGACCAGCAGCTCTTTCCCGTCCCAGCTGCGGATGGTGGTCGCACGGCTGCGAATCCTGGTCACCGTGCCATCGGTATCGCCCACGGTGACCACGTCTCCGATCCGGATCGGGCGCTCGAACAGGATGATGACGCCGCTGATGAAATTGGCCACGATTTCCTGCAGACCGAACCCGATGCCCACGCCTAAGGCCGCGACCAGCCACTGCAGCTGCGACCAGTCGGTGCCGATGGTCTGGAACACCAAAATGATGCCGGTGGTGACGATGGCGTAGTTGGTCAGGGTGGTAACCGTGTAACGGCTGCCGGCCGACATCTTGGTGTACTGGAGCAGTATGATCTCCAGCACCGCCGGCAGCTGTCTCGCGAGGATGACGGTGATTACGGCGTAGATCAGCGCCAGCCCGATGCTCGCGAGCGTGATTGGCAGGACCTTATCTTCCCCGTCCACCGTGACCGTATGGTGCCAAAGCGTGACCTGGTCAAGGATACGCAGGGCGGGGAAGACTTCGGACCAAATGAACCAGAGCCCGAAGAACGCGAACAGCAGGATGGCCGTATTGACGAGCTTTCGACTCCTGTCGCTGAGCGCCACTACATCGACCTCTGGCTCCTCCCCCTCATGGGGGTGTCCCTCCTCCCCACCGCGCAGTGCTGCGTCGGCGCGCCGCTCCGTTGCCGCCTCGTAGGCGAGCCGCCGACGCGTGACCGACAGCCAGCGCTTCGCCAACGCCGCGATAAATACCAACGTGACCACGAGCCAGACCGTCTCCAGGAGCAGCTCGGTCAAGGTACCCGCGGTATACCGATAGCCCATCAGCGACAACACCCCCAGCGCCAAGGGGTAGGCCACCAAAAGCGGGTAGCCAAGTCGATACACACGTTTGAGGGTTTGTCTTTGACGCCCGCGCAGATATCGGGCGAATGCGCCCCGTGCTGGGTGCAACACACGGTAGAAGGCGAATGCCAGTGAACCCAACGCGAGAAAAAAGAACAGACGCCCGCTTGCCCAGGTCTCATCGAGCGGGTCCAGGATGGACGTAATCTTGGCGGCCAGGGCGGTGGGGAGAAAGATCCAGGTAAACCGGTCGAGCTCTTTGCGCAGCAACCTCAGGGTGGATTCCGGCCAGCGGAAATGCGCGGCGGCAAGCCCGCCGGGAATGCAGGCCAAACGGAACGCCCGCAGATGGTACAGGTGCGCCGCGGCGGCGAGCAGCGAAATGCCTACCGCGGTCGTGAAGTCCGTGGCCTCCGACGAGACCTTCAGCTGCCAGCCGATCACCCCCATCGCCAGCGGCCAGGCGGCGGCCATAACAAGGGTCAGGGCGAGGGCGAGCAGGCTGTAACCGAACCGATCCGTGGTCGGCTTTCCGAGCTTGCCGCTCAGGTCGCGGATGGCCGCGACCAGGCGTTTTCGGCCCCATAGCAGGAGGGCGACTCGCCACTGCGAACAGCGTGTCGACGGGGGAGTTGGCGGCCTGGTAGGCAAGCGTCCGCCCGACCTCGCGCCAGCCGATAGGAGACAGGATCCGCCAAAGCTGATCCGATGAGGGGTCAAGCTGATCGAGCTGGAACAGCGACTTACTGCGGACCCAAAGCAGGTGCTCGTCCAGGAAGGCGCCGTAGTCCTGGATCGCGTCCAGTAAGCGCCGTTGGGCCGATTCGAGCTCCCCGAGCTTGCCAAGATAGACGTCGTCGGCCTCTATGACCGTTTTCAGCAGATCCTTACGGTCATGCCCCAGGTCTCGGAGCCGCTCGCGCAACACGGGCGTTTCCTCCGCTCCCGTGTCTGCCAGGACTCCCGCCACGTAGGCGTCCAGATCCCGCAACTGGGTTTCCTCTTCCAAATGCCGCAGACGCCGCGCACCGAGCTCGGCGGCATCGTCTCTAAGCTCCTTGGCCGCGCGGCGATAAGCGCGTATGCCGGGAAGGGCCTGGCGTTGGCGCCGAAGCATGTACCCGAGCTCCTGGCTCAGGCCGCCGATCTCGATGGCATCCTTGACGCGCTTGAAGCTCGTCTCGATCTGACGCGCCAACGTGCCCGTCTGCTCGGCCTGCTCCGCCAGCCCGTCCAACCGCGAAGACATGTCGGCGAGCTCCGCGGACAGCGCCGCATTCTCCTCCGCCAGGCGCGTGACGCGGGGGAACTTGCCGGCTGCCTCCTGGCGAATCGCCTCGGCTTTTGTCTTGGACTGTTCCGCCTCATCCTTGCGCTTAAGGTTGACCAGCTGCTCCAATTGCTTTGCGCGCGCACCCACCCACCGAACGCTGGCCGCGGCCTGGTCCCGCTCGGCCTCCAGCAGTTCCACCCGCTCGGGCCGACTCAGCAGCTCCTGGTCCAGCATCTTGATCTCGTTGCTGAGGGCATCGAACCGGGTCTCCAACGCCCAGCGTCGAGCCTCGACCGTCGCCGGCCCCTCGGCGGCGGGGGGCGGTAGCTTGAGCTGGGCGGCGACTTCCTCCTGCTGCTCAGCGGCGTCCGTCAGGCGCTGCCGTACCACCGCGGGTCGCCCCGCCTCCTCTTCGAGCCTCTTCTCAAAGTCAGCGCGCTTTGCTCCCACCGCGGCGAGATCGGCCTTCTCCTTCTGCAGGAGTTGCTCTACCTGGCGCAGGGGGGTCGAGGGGTCGATGTCCAGGGTGTCTTCCGGGGGAGTGGCAGCGGCCTTCTCCATCGCTTCGCGAATCGCCTGGATCCGCGCGGGCGCTGTCTCTCCCGCCCGTCGAAAGCCCTCCGTCGCCTCAGCGTTGGAGCTCGCCGTTTGCAGGTTGCCGAGCGCCTTGCGGTAGAGCTCGAGCAGCTTGGTCTTGGCCTGCTCCTCGATGCCGGTCGCAGCTTCGACCTCGGCGACTCGCGCTTCCAGGGTACCCACGGTGACAGAGCCCGGAGCGGAAACAGCTGCGGGCTCGTCCTGACAAACGCCCGGGCATGGGCAAAGCAGCAAAACCAATGCCGCCGCGGGAAGAAACAGCCTCGGCACCCAGCGTCTGAAACCGCGGCGGTTAGCCGTGCGCGACGCCGCTGGTGTGCTGGCTGTGTTCGAGCCCTGCTTGTCAGGAGTGAAGACGATCCGGGGTCTGTTGTTCATGGGTCTGAGATCAGTTGCGCTAGGCTCCGATTGCTAGCCCCTCGACCTGGTGGCGATGCGGGATAGAGACAGGGCCGACGTTCCGGCGTGGGTGTCGCGACCGCGACAATGTGCGGAGGATCCAATGCACTGTTCAGTCTACTTGCAGCCCCGGGGCGCTCCCCTGTCATTTTGCGCCCCTTGGTGCGAATGGTGGATTTCTCATGGATCAGGGTCAATGAAACATTGATCCAGGCTGGAGAAAAACAGCGAGTAGGGCATAGGATAGGATCTGTGGACTCGATGAAATCGGCTCTTTGACCAGTCGCTTCGAAAACCCGATGCTATGTGTAAACCCTCGACCCTGTTCCTGCTGACCCTGCTTCTGGGTCTGTCCGGCTGTGCCTCCCTGCCGACCGACGTCGCACGTAAGGCATCGTCCCATATTGAGCGAGACGGGGAGCCGTCGCGCATCGCATCCTATGCCGGCCCCGATGTTCGCAAGCACCCAGGGAAATCAGGCTTCTGGCTGCTGGGGAACGGACTCGACGCCTTCGCGGCGCGAGTCCTGCTGGCCGAGGCGGCGGATCGAACCATCGACGTCCAGTACTACCTCTACCACAACGATCTCACCGGCAGGATACTGACCTATCATCTACTTCGCGCGGCAGACCGAGGGGTGCGCGTGCGCCTACTGCTCGACGACATGGCAACGAAGGGCATTGACCAACCGCTCGCGACCCTCGACACCCATCCGAACATCGAGGTGCGCATCGTCAACCCTTACGCCAACCGCGGATTTCGGAGTCTGGAGACCCTGGCCCGTTTCGATACCGTCACTCGGCGAATGCACAACAAGTCCTTCAGCGCCGACAATGTTATAACCATCGTCGGCGGCCGCAACGTCGGAGACGAGTATTTCGGTACCCATGAGGGTGTGAACTTCGGCGATTTGGACGTCCTTGCGGTGGGGCCGGCGGCTACCGAGGTCGGGAAGCAATTCGATCTCTACTGGAACAGCAAGCTCGCCTACCCGATGCAGTCTCTCGCCGGCAGTCCCGGTGATCTCGACGCGCTGAGCCGCGATCTGCGGGATTACAACGACGCCAACATCGACTCCCCTTACGCGCAGCGCGCGCGCAGCTCGGATCTGGTGCGGGACTTCGCGGCAGGAACCCTGGATTTTCAATGGGGGCACGCGCTGGTCTTCTACGACCTGCCGGAGAAGCTGATGACGGATCCAGAGGACCGCTCGACCCACATGGGTCCCAAGGTCCTGCCCCAGACCCTCGGGGCGCTGAAGCGAGACCTCCTGATCTTCACTCCCTACTTCGTGCCGGGCGAAGAAGGCGTCATGATGCTCACGGACCTGGAGGAGCGGGGCGTGCAGGTGCGTGTGTTGACCAATTCCCTGGCGTCCACCGACGTCGGCCTCGTGCACGCAGGCTACGCCAAGTATCGAAAGCCGTTGCTGCAGGGCGGGGTGGAGATCTTTGAGTTCAAGCCGGATGTGGACACGACCCAGAAGGGCAAGTTTGCAAAGCTCCGAGGCTCGTCGGGCGCAAGCCTGCACGCCAAGACGTCCGTCTTCGACCGGGAGGCGCTCTTTGTCGGATCCGCTAATCTGGATCCGCGCTCCGGCAAGCTGAACACGGAGCTCGGCATCCTGTTCGAGAGTGAGCCCCTTGCAAAGGGTGTTTCGGACTGGTTCGATGACAACCAGGCACAGGTCGCCTACCGGGTCAGTCTCGACCAAAGCCACTGTGCGGAAGAACATTCCTGCGAAGGGAGGCTTCGATGGACCGATCAGGACGGCGGCCAAGAGGTGATCTACGTTCAGGACCCGCAGACGGGCGTGCTGACCCGCTTTTTCGTCTCCCTGGTCTCCCTGCTGCCAATTGAAGGGCAGTTGTGATCTACCCCGATGCTGGCGCCAACGCTCAGCCTTCAATTCTGGATCGAAATCCGTCTCCCTGCCCAGTCGCTGCCGACCGATACCCCCGCACAACCCGATTGTCGGGTCCTGCCTAGGCGATGGGTCGGACGAGCTGGCACGAACTGACAGGCGCGCGTCCCGAAAATAGTATAGTTTTTGGGTACTGACTGAACGCCAAAGGAGCAGATTCGATGAAAAGCGGCATGCTAATGGTCATTGGGATATGCAGCAGCCTATCAATGACACCCGTGGTAGCCGATGATAGCGGAGAAACCGCATTCGGCAGCACCCCTGGCGATGCCGCGGGCGTCGCCACCGGAAAGCAGATAGGCGAAGACTTCGGCGCTATGGTTGGCGGCGCAGAAGGTAGTTCGTCGGGCGCGGCCATCACCACCCAGGAAAAGGAAAAGAAAAGACCGAAGCCGTCGTCGATCGTGATAGTGCGCACAGTGCTGGCTGCAGGCAAAGCGAAGCCCGCCAGCACGGCCACGGCCACCAAGTACATCTACGACCAGGTCCAAAAGGGCAACATTGAGATCCAAGGGGCGACCGACGCGGACATTGACGAATAATCGGACTGAACGCACAGGAATGGCAGTCCTGGGACACAGTCGGCGATCGGCAGTTTTGATCTGCCCATACGGTTGCTCGATGGCGCGGCGGTGCACAACGCCCGGCGTCGCTCCATCGCGAGCCTCGCGGAGTGAGGCTCACCGCGTGCCCAGGCTCATGGGAGCGTACTCAATTCGCTCGACCAAGGCGCATCCGATTTCGTAATGCCGTGGGGTACAAGTGATGGCGCGAGTTTCCAGCCCCATGCTAGCGCTGCTCGCCGCTGCCGTCTTGACCCTCGGTTGCGCCAGCGAGCCCTATCGATTGATGCCGACGCCGGTATTGTATCAAGAGTCGAGCCCTGTTTCGGTGATCTTGCAGCCGAAAGAGGTGCGGCGGCAGCACCGACGTAGACCTCCTATATATCACCGACCGCGGTCCGGAGACGGACGTTGACAGCAATCTGCCCTACGGGGGCACTCGGGCTAATTCGATCGCATTCGGTTCGGCACGGGTGGAGATTGGTCCTGGCGTTTCGTGGGAAGTGCTGGATCGTGAGAGTCGGCTGGCCGAACGCACCCACGAGTTAAACCTATCCCTGGGGCGGGTTGAGGAGGTCGGGCGTTTTCCGAACGAGCCGTATGGCATCGAGTTGCGCGCTGACGGTGGCCTCTATCGCGCGGCGGCGGATATGAAGGAGCATGAGAGGGCCAATCGGCTGTTCCGTGAGGAGCTGCGGCGGCGGCTGGCACGCTCCCCGAACAAGGAGGTCACGCTTTACGTTCACGGATTTAACGAAACCTTTGCCACCGCGGCGTTCACAGCCGCCGAGATGTGCCATTTCTTGGGCCGCGAGCCGGTGTGCGCCTTTTTCAGCTGGCCGGCCTCCAGCACGGGCAATTCCCTGACTTCCTACACCAGGACCACAGAGTCGGCGGCATTCGCGGAGGATCACCTGAGAAAGATCATTCGCGTGATAGCAACAACGCCGGGGGTGGAGCGGGTGCAGTTGCTGGCGCACAGCCGTGGCAGCGGGCTCCTCATGCGGGTGATACGCGATTTGTTCATGGAGGTCATCACCGCGGGAAAGGAGCCGATCGATGCCCTGAACATCGATAACTTGGTATTGTTCTCGCCGGATATCGATATGGACGTTACCAGAAAGGACCTCACCTTCGGCATATCTGACCCGGACATGTTTACGGTCTGGCCCAACCAAAGGCTGGCACGCTCGCTAGGTGGTCGCCTCACCATCTACTCGTCGCCCCAAGATCGGGCACTGTGGATCTCTCGCATCCTGTTTCGCAGCGGAAGCCGCGCCGGCGACATGCGGGCCAAGGATGTCCCAATGGATTTGCAGCGCTACCTCTCGCTGCTCGACAAGGTCGATTTCATCGTGTATGACGGAACGCGCACAGACTCTTATGGCCATTTCTATTTCACGACCAACCCGCGCGTCAGCTCCGACGTGATCCAGCTGCTGCGTTACGGCAAGAAACCGAGTGATCCCGGCCGTGAGCTGATTAAGGTCGGGCCGATCGTTTGGAAATTCCCGCAGGCCGAGAAATAGCTTCGGCCCGGGCTGGTAAGTCCCTCAAGCGGGAACAAACAAGCGATCCCGGTGCAACTCAGTGAATTTCCTGCCGGCGTCGCTTTGAGTGCCTAACGGAGCAGCCCGAGACTCTATACGGCCTAGCAGAGCGGCCGTGGCTCATTTCGATCCGTTAGATATCCCGCTCGACGCGACGCCTCGGCCCCATCCGGCCGATGAGCCCAACTGGCTGGCGCGAAAGGACAGGGGAGCGCTATCGCAATTTGGTATAGTTTGAGGTACTCACAGACCCCGAAAGGAGGACGTACGATGAAGCGCAGCACGTTACTGGTCATTGGGATATGCGGCAGCCTCTCAATAACATCCGCGCTAGCCGGTGATAGCACCGGCAAGACCGCACTCGGCGGCGCGCTTGGTGGTGGCGCCGGAGCCGCCATTGGGAAGCAGATTGGCGGAAACACCGGCGCTGTGGTCGGTGGCGCATTGGGTGGCGCCACGGGTGCGGCCGTCACCACCAAGGGGAAGGGAAAGACCGGAGCCGTCGTCGGAGGTGCAGCGGGTGGTGCGACCGGCGCTGCTGCAGGTACAGCGATGGGCGGGGGAACCGCTGGTCAAGCCGGTGGTGCTGCGCTGGGTGCTGGCGGCGGAGCCGCTTTAGGGCGGCAGCTGAGTAAATAGGCATTTGGCCTATCGTCGTCTCGTTAGCTAAGGCGATTTCTGTCAATTCGTTATACCATCCTGCTTGTCTTTTCGCCCGGCTCCGGCGTGGCGACAACAGTTGCATAGTTCGACTATGCGCTCGTTGTGGCTCCTTGAAGCCGAACGAAAATACGGCGCAATCTGGTATGAGAATCTCCGGTCAATCGCTGCTTATCGGAACAACAAGGTTACCGTGGCGATCATTACGATGTAGGCCAAGGGGTAGAAGGTGATCACGTAGCGATCGGCCGTCGCTACAAAAGCTTGTCGGCCCTTCATGTCCTGGCGGCGTAGATAGACGGACAGGATGAGAACGACTGCGGTAACCAGGAACGCGCTGATCAGCATCGTGTCGAGGAACGTTAGATAGCCCAACCGGGGCAGGTCGTTGGAAATTGCAAAATTGAAGGCAATGAACAACAGGAGATTCGCGCCGGCCGCATCCACTCGCTTAGCGTAGTCCTTGAGAAAGAAAAGAATCCAGGAGACTGCGATGATCACGCTCAGCGGGAGCAGTATCCGGAAGAAGTAGTACTCGACGTGCCGTTTCGCCCAAAACTCGAAGTCGAGCCGCGAGACGGGTCTTTGCAGTATTTCCCCCCGTGAGAATCTCGTGGAAAATTTGGTGACGACCCACTCCTCCTCGCCGAGCTTGTCGCCGACCTCGCTGTAACCTTCGATCTCACGCAGTAGAAACAGCCATTCCGGGGTCAGCAGATCGATGCGGATAAAGAACTTCTGCTCATCGAAAGGAAAATCGCGAAAGTCGAAGTCCGGTGCCTGCAATGTGGTGGAAAACCGCTCTAGGTAGACAGTTTCGCCACTGGGCTGAATCACTACCACGCGATTCTGCACCCAGCGGTTGCCCTGCTGGTTGACGACCGTGTGCTGGGGCCAGAGCTGCCCGCGGCGGCTCATTTCCGTGCTGAAGGCGTCACCCGAGAATATCTTGAATCGGTCGTGCGCCGTCTCGGGATCGAAGGCCAGTCCCGGGTCCGTCCAGTGCATCACGAGTGTAGCCACTACCCCGTAGTTCTCTGATTTCTGATTCACCTCCGTGATTTGTTGTAGCTTGACGCCGATGCGAACCGGGATCGGCTCGCGCAGCAGCGCCCTGCCTGTTGCTTCCCCTTCATCGCGCAGCACCTCCGGGGCGTTTAGGCCCATCAGTAGGCGGAAGTTACCCGCCGTCGCCTTTCCGGCGGGGACCTGGCTGGAGATCTTGAGCCGGTAACGCTTGGCTTTTCGGGGCAGCTGGTACTGCAGGGCCGCTCGGGACTCGGTCGCAGCGAAGTTCGCGTAAGCCACCGGCTTATCGCTGTAGTCATAAAGTGTCAGCACCGGCTTGAGATCACCGTCAATCGCCTCCGCGTAGGCATAGAATGTCTGACCCCCAGCCAGATCCGCCAAATGATAGAACCTGACTGCCTGGTTAGATTGCAGCTGGCCCGTGACGGAAACGACAGCTCGTTCCAGCGCGCCCGCGTCCTTTTCGGCGAAGACGAATGCAGGACCGCTGCTCTCCGGACGCCCCGAGAGGACATCCGGCTCATCTACCCCAACCAGGAGCCGATAGGTGCCGTCAGAGGTACGGACCAAAGAGCTGCCGATGGCGAGCCAGTACTCGGCATCGGCAGGGATCTCCACGGAAAAAGCGGCGTAGTAATGCCCCTCTGCGTCGTCGTTTCCGGCAAGTGCGTAGCGCTCCAGAACTTGCCGGGTGACCTCGATCGGGTCGTGATTTCGAGACAAGGTCTTGACCAGTTCGTCGAGCGGCTCTCTGGCAAGCTCGTCGAGGTCGACGTCTGGCCTGATAAGTGCGATCAGGGGATCGAGGTGACCGGAGGTTGTCTTCGCGTGAACGTAAAGTGTATCCCCCTTCTTCAGACCGGTAATGCGGTACAGCTGCAGACCGGTGGCAGAGACGCGTCCGTCGAGTACCTGGATACGGGTGGTCGCTTCTTCCACTCCAGCTCCTGAATCATCCATCGTCTGTGTCTGGCCCGTCCTGGGTAATAGAATCGCGATCGTCAGGAGCGAGAGCCACAAACAGACGCGGGCGGCCGCAACCACGAGCCGGCTCCCCAGCAGCCTTGCTTGAGCTGTGCTTGGCATTGAAACCTCACTCGCCGGTGCGTCTTGCGTGTGTAGGAGATACTATCCTAAATGGTTCTCGTCCCGGTGCATTGGACACAGGCCGCTGTCACTCCACTCGGGCAGTTGCCGGACTAAGGATAAGCCCAGACCTGTGAGCACGACCCTCTACTACATCCACGACCCCATGTGCAGTTGGTGCTATGGCTTTGCCCCCGCCCTGGGCCGTCTGCTGACCGAACTGCCGCGGGACATGCATTACCACCGACTGCTCGGCGGCCTGGCACCGGACTCGGCCGAGCCCATGCCGGAGGATCTCCGCGCCGCCCTGCAACAGACCTGGCGCCGGATCGAGACGCGCGTCCCTGGTGTGCAGTTCAATTTCAGCTTCTGGGAGCAGTGCAGCCCCAGGCGCAGTACCTATCCAGCCTGCCGGGCGGTGATCGCCGCCCGGGACCAGGACCCGGCCCTGGACCAAGCCATGACCAGCGCCATTCAACGCGCCTATTACCGGGAGGCCCGCAACCCCTCGGACCGCAAGACTCTGATCGAATTGGCCGGGGAGATCGGCGCAGATGCCGAGGTCTTCGCCACGACCCTGGACGCCCCCGGCACCCACGCTGCACTGGCGCGGGAGCTGACTGAGGCGAGGCGCCTGGGGGTGAACAGCTTCCCGAGCCTGATACTCGATTGCGGCGGGTCCCGCTGGCCCATCCCGGTAAACTACACAGACCCGGAAGCCATGCTCGCAACCATCCGCGCCCTGGGTTGAACTCCAAGAGGCCACCCTTGCCCGAGACCCTGTTCATCTCCGACCTGCATCTGTCCGCCGATCGTCCGGGTACGCTGGAGCTCTTCCTCGGCTTCCTCGCCGGTCGGGCACGCCAGGCGCAGCGGCTCTACATCCTCGGCGACCTGTTCGATGCCTGGATCGGCGACGACGACGATGCCCTGCCGGGCCCCCAGGTGCGCGCGGGGATCCGGGCCCTCAGCCAGTCGGGAACCGCCTGCCTGCTGATGCGCGGCAATCGAGACTTCCTGATCGGGCGGGCCTTCGCACGCGACACCGGCGTCACCCTGCTGCGTGATCCGACCCGCATCGACCTGGACGGCACCCCCACCCTGCTCATGCATGGCGACCTGCTGTGCACCGACGACATCGCCTATCAGAAATTCCGCAGACGCATGCGCAATCCGCTGGTTCAACGGCTGTTTTTATGGAAGTCCCTTGCGAGCCGGCGGGCTGTCGCCGCGGAATACCGACGCAAGAGCGGCTCCGTCACCGCCATGAAGGCAGAGCAGATCATGGACGTCAATCCAAGGACGGTGGAGGACTATCTAGGCCGCAGCGGGGCCCGTACCTTGATCCACGGCCATACCCACCGCCCCGGCGACCACTCGCTGAAACTGGACGGCCAGCCCGCGGTGCGCTTGGTCCTGGCGGAATGGCATCAAAACCAGGCACAGGTGCTGGTCCACACCGAAGCGGGATTCCATCGGGAGCTATTGACCGCCAAAACCTAACGAGGCTGCGCCTCAGGCCGACGGGCGCGACGGCCGGCCTGCCATAGGAAAGTCGTAGGGTGGATAAGCGAAGCGCATCCACCGAGGGCACGCCGGTGGATGCGGCGCGGATGGACCGCCCATCAAACTCCCGGCACAGTGCCACGCGCCTTATCCACCCTACGGATGTTCGGTCGAGATAGGCGCCGCCATACTCAGTTCGCAATCAGCCATCGATCAGTTCCCTGAGTACCGTCGTCGCATAGGCCCCCGCAGGTAGTGCAAAGCCCAACTCGATGCCATCCGTACCGATCCATCCCCAGGACCAATCTGTGACCGCCAGGCGCAGGGCGCGGCGCTCCTGATCCAGCCCGGCGGTGGCCAGACCCTGGACCCAGGCATCGAAGCCCGACAGGGCACGCATCTCGATCTCGCCGGCCTCGCCAGTGGCGGCGGAGTCGCCCCGACCCCAGAGGGGGCCACTGGGGTGGATGTCCCCGACCCGGGCACGCTCCAATAGGGTCTGATCGACGGTCTCGGCATGGAAGAAGGACCGCGAACCCCCGAGTTGGAGGCAGTCTCCAGCCAGGGGGCGAGCCCAATCGCCGCGCTCCACCCGCAGGGCCAGGACCTCATTGAACAGTTGGGAGCGCGCAGCGGAGAGCCAGAGCCCGCGCTGATGGCGCGGCGGCCGGCGAATCTCCCCGGCAAACAGGGCCTGGGCGCGATAGAGATTGCCCTCGCCGCGGCCGAAGCGTTGCTCCCCGAAGTAATTCGGCACCCCCTGGCGGGAGACCTGATCGAGACGCCGCACCAGTTCCACTCGGTCCCCATCGAACCCGCGCACACGGATGCGAAAACGGTTCCCGGTCAGGGCGCCGATACGCAGCTTGCGTCGATGGTGATGCGCCTCCAGGACGCTGAAGGAAGGGTCCGTCAGGCCCCCCCAGTCCGGGCCGCCGTGCACCCCGGTATGGACGCTGAACCATTGGGTGGTCACCGCATGCCGGTCCTTGAGCCCGGCCCAGCTCACCGCCTGGTTGGGAACCCCGGCAAAGGCGGCGAGCTGCCGCGCCACCCACTCGGTGTTGGCGTCGGTCTTACGGACCCGCAGGAGTTGGTGCTCGCCCTCCCCGTCCGGGGAGAAACCCAGCAACTCGTCCACGACGAAGTCCTCAGGCCGCTCCCGCAGGCGGCCGCATCCCGCCGGGCCGCCGTGGGCCCTGGGCAGTGCGGCAGGGCTCCGCCAGGTAGGCGCTTTGCAGGTTTTCGGGTGGAGCGGTCATTCCCGTAGCAGGACCACGGCGAAGGCCGCAATCCCCTCGCCACGCCCAGTGAAGCCGAGGTGTTCGGTGGTGGTCGCCTTGACATTGACCCGCTCGGGTGAACAGCCAAGATCCGCGGCAAGGATCCGCCCCATTTGCTCGACATGGGGCGCCAGGCGCGGCTGTTGGGCGACGATGGTCAGATCCGCGTTGTGTACCGCCAGGCCCGCGTCGGTCAGACTGACCATCACGCGGCGTAGCAGGAAGCGACTGTCGATCCCGGCATAGGCCTTGTCGGTATCCGGAAAGTGGCGTCCGATGTCGCCCAGACCCGCTGCGCCCAGCAGCGCGTCGCACAGGGCGTGTATGGCCACATCCCCGTCCGAGTGGGCGGCCAGACCCTGATCGTGCGGCACCCGAACACCGCCCAGGACCAGTGGCCGACCAGCCTCGAAACGATGGGCATCGATACCCTGTCCGATCAGCATAAGCGCCCCTGCTGTTTTAGGAAGAAGAGTGCCAAGGGGATGTCCTCCGGCCGGGTGATCTTGATGTTGTCCGCGTGACCCTCGACCAGCCTTGGGGACAGGCCGAGCAGTTCCACCGCGCTGGCGTCGTCCGTGACCAAGTGTCCGGCGGCCAGGGCCGCCTCCAGGGCGCGGCGCAGCAGGCCAATACGGAACGCCTGGGGGGTGTAGGCATGCCAGAGCGCCTCGCGGGGCACCGTGGCCTGGATACGCCCCGCAGGGCCAGCCTGCTTCATGGTGTCACACACGGGCACGGCGAGGATGCCCCCAACGGACTCATCCGCCAGCGCATCCATCAGGTGGTCGAGGTCGGCCGAGCGCAGGCAGGGTCTGGCCGCGTCGTGTACCAGGACCCAGTCGGTGTCGGCGGCGCGCAACGCGAGCTCGCGCAGGGCATTGAGGACGGAGTGACAGCGCTCGGCACCACCTGTCGCGGTCTGCACCCGTGCATCACCGGCAAAGCGGGTGCCGGGCCAATGGTCATCGGCAGGATCCAGCGCCACCACCACCCCCTGCACGCGCGGGTGGTCGACCAGGGCCGACAGGGTGAGATCAATCACCTTCTGCCCCCCCAGGTCCAGATACTGCTTGGGAATGACGGAGCCGACCCGCCGACCAACCCCCGCGGCCGGGACCACGCCCCACCAGCGGGCGCCATCCGGGGCCTGGCCCAAAACTCCTGTGCTCAAGGCTTGGTTCCGGCGTTACCCGCGGCCGGCGGGGCTTCAATGACCTGCAGGAAGACCTCCCCCTGCTTGATCATGCCCAACCCCATACGCGCGCGCTCCTCCAAGGCCTGGTTGCCCTCCTTGAGGTTCGCCACCTCGGCGGCCAGGGCCTGATTGCGGGCGTGAAGGGCCGCAATCTCCTGGGTCTGCTCGGCGATGTCGGACTTGAGCGCGTGGACCTCCGCCAGGCTCCCCTCGCCCACCCACAGGCGATACTGGAGCCAGCCCAAGATCAACAGCAGCGACAGGATCAGCACGCGCACGGCATGTCCCCAGAGCCCAGGCGGCAGCCGACCCCAGGGTCGGACGACCGTATGGACCCCATCGGAATCACAGCCAGCGGAAGGCGTTGCGACCTGCATAGACGGCCTCATCGCCGAGCTGGTCCTCGATGCGCATCAATTGGTTGTACTTGGCCACACGGTCGGAGCGGGACAGGGACCCGGTCTTGATCTGGCCGGTGTTGGTAGCCACCACGAGATCGGCGATGGTGGCGTCCTCGGTCTCCCCGGAGCGATGGGAGACCACGGCGGTGTAACCGGCCTCGTGGGCCATGTCGATCGCGGCCCGGGTCTCGGTGAGGGTACCGATCTGGTTGACCTTGATGAGGATGGAGTTGGCCACGCCCAGCTCGATGCCCTGCTTGAGGATCTTGGTATTGGTGACGAAGACATCGTCGCCGACCAACTGCACCCGGTCACCCAGGCGCTCGGTCTGGTGCTTCCAGCCGTCCCAATCGCCCTCGGCCATGCCGTCTTCGATGGAGAGGATGGGGTACTGATCGACCCAGCTGGCGAGCATGTCCGTCAACCCGGCGGAGTCGAGCTTGCGGCCCTCCCCGGCCAGGTCGTAGAGGCCATCCTTGTAGAACTCGGAGGCCGCCACATCCATGCCCAGGTAGATATCGCTCCCGGCCTTGAACCCGGCCTTGTCGATGGCGGTGAGGATCGCCTCGATGGCGGCCACGTTGGAGGCGAGATTGGGTGCAAAGCCGCCCTCGTCTCCCACCGAGGTGGCCATACCCTGGGCCCCGAGGACCGACTTGAGGGCATGAAAGACCTCGGCACCGTAGCGTACCGCCTCGCGCAGGCTGCTCGCCCCGACGGGGAGGATCATGAACTCCTGGAAGTCGATGCTGTTGGCCGCGTGTGCCCCGCCATTGATGATGTTCATCATCGGCACCGGCAGGCGGTACGTGCCGTTACCCAGGTACTGGTAGAGCGGCAGGGCGCGCTCCTGGGCCGCGGCATGAGCCGCCGCCAGGGACACCCCGAGGAGGGCATTGGCGCCCAGACGGCCCTTATTCTCCGTGCCGTCCAGGGCGATCATGCACGCGTCCAAGGCCGCCTGATTGCCGACCTCCATGCCAAGCACCGCATCGCGCAGCTCGCCCCGGATGCTGGCCACGGCCTTGAGGACACCCTTGCCGCCGTAGCGGGACTTGTCCCCATCACGCAGTTCCAGGGCCTCACGGGAGCCGGTAGAGGCGCCGGACGGCACCGCGGCTCGACCGAGGGCCCCGTCGGACGTAATGACATCGGCCTCGACCGTGGGGTTGCCCCTGGAATCGAGGATCTCCCGGGCGCGGACATCGATAATCTCGGACATGGACTGCTCTCCGGTTAACTGGCGGAACTAGAAAAAGGTTTGCGGATTCGTGTCGATCGTCCGCCAACGAGCGCAATATAAATCCAAATGGCAAGCGACCGATCTATGTCGCGTTATCTTGCGCTCATGTGCGGACAAAGCGCCGATCCGGAACTACAGGCGTGCCTCCACAAAGCCGCGCTGCTTCACCAGGCGGTCGATGGCCACGAGAGTCTCCAGGAGTTCCCCCAGCAGGTGCAACGGCCACGAATTGGGGCCATCGCTCATCGCCTGCTCCGGGTTCGGGTGGGTCTCGACGAAGAGCCCCGCCACACCTGCAGCCACGGCGGCACGCGCCAAAACCGGGACGAACTCACGTTGCCCGCCGGAGCTATCGCCGCGCCCGCCCGGGAGTTGCACCGAGTGGGTCGCGTCGAAGACCACCGGACAGCCGGTGTCGCGCATCGCCGCCAGGGCACGCATATCGGAGACGAGGTTGTTGTAGCCGAACGAGACGCCACGTTCGCAGACCATGATCTGCTCATTGCCGGTCGCCTGGGCCTTCTCAACCACGCGAAGCATGTCCCAGGGGGCGAGGAACTGGCCTTTCTTGATATTGACCGGCTTGCCCTGGCTGGCCACGGCACGGATGAAGTTGGTCTGACGGCAGAGAAAGGCCGGTGTCTGGAGCACATCCACCACGGCTGCCACCTCGTCCAAGGGGGTGTCCTCATGGACATCCGTGAGCACGGGCACGCCGATGTGGTTGCGCACCCCCTCCAGAATGCGCAGCCCCTCTTCCAGCCCGGGACCGCGGAAGCCGTTGACCGAGGAACGATTGGCCTTGTCGAAGGATGACTTGTAGATGAAGGGGATACCAAGACCCGCGGCGATCTCCTTGATCCTCCCGGCGGTCTCCTGAGCGAGGGTCTCCGACTCGATGACGCAGGGGCCGGCGATGAGGAACAGGGGTCGGTCGAGCCCGACCTCAAAACCCGCCAGGTCCATCACGCGGCCTCCGCCCTTGTGTGCTCGTGCCGGGCGATGGCTGCCTCGATGAAGCCGCGGAACAGGGGATGGCCATCCCGTGGGGTCGAGGTGAACTCCGGGTGGAACTGGCAGGCAATGAACCAGGGGTGGTCCGGCAGCTCGATCATCTCCACCAGACGTCCGTCCAGGGACCAGCCGCAGAAACGCAGACCGCTGTCCTTGAGCAAATCCAGATAGGTGTTGTTGAACTCGTAGCGGTGACGATGCCGCTCACGGACCTGTGCCTTACCGTAGACCTGCCGGGCAAGGCTGCCGGGCTCCAGCCGACAATTCTGACCGCCCAGCCGCATGCTGCCGCCCAGGTCCGCGTTCTCGTCGCGCCGCTCGATCCGACCGGTGGCATCGCGCCATTCGGTGATCAGGGCGATGACCGGGTGTGCGCAGTCACGATCGAACTCGGTGCTGTGCGCCCCCTTGAGGCCGGCCACATCGCGGGCGTACTCGATGACCGCCACCTGCATGCCCAGGCAGATGCCCAGGTAGGGGATGCCCTCCTCCCGGGCATAGCCGGCGGCTCGGATCTTGCCCTCGATGCCGCGCTCGCCAAAGCCCCCTGGGACCAGGACGGCGTCCATCCCAGCCAAGCGGCCACAGCCGTTCGTCTCGATGTCCTCGGAGTCCACATAGTGGACACGCACCTTGGTGCCCGTGTGGACCCCCGCATGGGCCAGGGCCTCCGACAGGGACTTGTAGGCCTCGGTCAGGTCCATGTACTTGCCGACCATGGCCACATCGACCTCGCGCTCCGGGAAGTCGAAACCGTGCAGGACCCGCTCCCATTCGCTCAGGTCGGCCGGTGGGACCTCCAGCGCAAACTGGTGGACCACCAGATCGTCAAGCCCCTGCTCGTGGAGCAGCAGCGGGATGCGATAGATGTTGTCGGCATCGACGGCAGAGATGACCGCCGCCTCGGGCACATTGGTGAAGAGCGCAATCTTCTTGCGTTCGGCGTCGGGCAAGCGCTGCTCGGCGCGGCACAGGAGCACGTCCGGCTGAATGCCGATGGAGCGCAACTCCTTGACCGAGTGCTGGGTAGGCTTGGTCTTGATCTCTCCGGCGGAGCGGATGAAGGGGACCAGGGTCAGGTGCATGAACAGGGCGTTTTCCCGACCCAGCTCGACCCGCATCTGGCGTATCGCCTCCAGGAAGGGCAGCGACTCGATGTCGCCGACCGTCCCGCCGATCTCGACCATGGCGATGTCCGCACCGTTCGCGCCGAGGCGCACGCTGGCCATGATCTCGTCGGTCACGTGGGGGATCACCTGCACGGTGCGCCCGAGATAATCCCCCCGCCGCTCCTTCCGGATCACCGCCTCATAGATCTGGCCGGTGGTGAAGTTGTTGTTGCGGCCCATGCGGGCACGCAGGAAGCGCTCGTAGTGACCCAGATCCAGGTCCGTCTCGGCACCATCGTCGGTGACGTAGACCTCACCGTGCTGGAACGGGCTCATGGTCCCCGGGTCGACGTTGATATAGGGGTCGAGCTTGATCATCGTCACGCTCAGGCCGCGGGCCTCGAGCAGCGCACCCAGGGATGCGGCAGCAATACCCTTGCCGAGCGACGACACGACACCGCCGGTGATAAAGATGTATTTGGTCATTGGGAGGAACGGAAAAGGAGCGAGCGCCCGGATGGGCCGACAAACTACCAAATTACCCGAGGTCTCTCAACGCGGCGCGCACCGCTCCGGGAGACAACCGGGAGACGTCGCGCCACGAGCGAGATGGACCATCCCGCCGCCAAACTGATACTTAACACTCTGATCTTTCGATGTTTCATAGGGCTTCACTGCACATCATCGGCGCCGTTTCCGACCGGCGCGAGTATCCATCCGCAGCGCAGTACGGCGGGCGGCCCCCGCGCCGCCAGACTCCGGTGGCCAGCGCCTGCAACGCCAGGGTCGTGACGTCCGGCTCCGGCGCCCTAACCGTCGTAAATGTCGATACCACAAAGAAATAAGTGTATCTATTGACAGGAGAACATCCTATAGTGGATGACGTTCGCATAGCGAACTCCCGCGACCCTGCCGCCAGGCTACTCAAAGGGCGGGGTCCTTTTTAGTTGGAAATTCACTTCCTTACGGAGTATCAAATGCGCAAGATTGCAAAGATCCTGAGTGTTGCCGCCGTTGCCGGCGCAGCTGCCTTTTCGATGAGTGCCGCTCAAGCCTGGGGCGGTCCCTGGGGCGGCGGCGGTCCGTGGGGCGGTGGTGACCGCGGCTACGGCAGTGGCTACGGCGACGGCATGGGCGACTGGATGAACGACTGGATGGGCGACGGCTCCGGCGACTTCAACATGAACATGAGCGGCGG
Source organism: uncultured Gammaproteobacteria bacterium (assembly GCA_963845265.1). GTDB lineage: Bacteria > Pseudomonadota > Gammaproteobacteria > Chromatiales > Chromatiaceae > DYRB01. Next base: position 31,271 of record CAWJRN010000012.1, read on the forward strand.
CGGTAGCGGTCGTGGCTATGGTCGTGGTCGCGGTTATGGTCGCGGTTATGGTTACGGCGACGCCTATGGCTCCGGCTACGGCTATGGCGCCCCTTATGGCTATGGCGCCCCTTATGGTGGCTATGGCGCTCCTTACGGCGCTCCTCCGATGCCCTACGGCGTGCCTCCGGCTCCCCCCGCGGCTCCGGCTCCTGCCCAGGCCAAGTAAGACTGTGCTCTGACGGGATCGGCCCAGCCGATCCCGCCCCTCTTCGAGGGACAACAAAAAGCCGCGCCTTGTGCGCGGCTTTTCTGTGCCAAGCGCAAGGGCTAGATGCCACTTCTGCTTGATCCAAATCAATCAAAAGCAGAAAATAGCCGGAAACCATCGCGGGGTGTACAGGGTTGATGCAACAGAAGGTCATTTCCTTCGAGACGATACGGGTTGCCTGCAAGAACTGCACGCTATCGACCCTCTGCCTGCCCATGGGGCTGGCGAGCGAGGATGTCGAACGTCTCGACAACATCGTCCGACGCAGCAAGCCACTTCACCGCGGAGACCATCTCTTTCGCAGCGGCGAGTCGTTCCGCTCCCTCTACGTGGTCAAGACCGGCTCGGTGAAGACCTACGCCCCCAGCGAGGAGGGTGGCGAGCAGGTCCTGGGCTTCCACCTCCCAGGGGAGGTCATCGGGCTGGACGCCATCGACAACGAGATCCACGCCTGCTCCGCGCGAGCGCTGGAGACCTCCGCCATCTGTGAGCTGCCGTTTTCCCGACTCGAAGACCTCTCCACGAGCATTCCATCCCTGCAGCACCAGATGTATCGGCTCCTGAGCAAGGAAATCAGCCACGATACCGAAATGCTCCTGCTGCTCGGCAAGAAAAATGCCGAGGAGCGCCTCGCGGCCTTTCTGATCAACATGTCAAAGCGCCTGCACCAGCGCGGGCTGTCGGCCACGGATTTCCACCTGAGCATGTCCCGCCACGAGATCGGCAACTACCTGGGCCTCGCCGTGGAGACCGTGAGCCGATTGTTCACCCGCTTCCAGGAGGAGGGGCTGCTCAAGGTGGATCGCAAGCACATTCAGCTCCTCGATCTGGTTAGCCTGGAGGCGATTCTGGGCCAGTCTATCCCTGACGATCACCGGGTCCGATCACGTTAGCCCCTTTGCAAGTACGGTTGATCAACTCCAGCCCTCGATGCCCCACACCAGCCCCATCACCAACCCATAGCGTGCGCCCTTTCCAAGTGCGGTGAGCACCAGGAAGAGCCGGAAGCGGACGCGCATGACCCCGGCGATGAAGGTGAATGCATCCCCTACCAGAGGCGCCCAGGCGAATAGGAGCGTCCACACCCCGTAGCGCTGAAACCAGCGCTGCGCGCTGCCGAGTTGATCGGGCTTGAATGGAAACCAAGGCCTATCGCCAAGACACAGCAACCAGCGACCAAGTGCCCAGTTGACCGCAGCGCCGAGGGTGTTACCCAGGGTTGCAAAGGCCCATAGGGCCAATGGGTCCTTGTCGGCCGCCAGCAAACCCGCCAGCACCAGTTCCGACGAGGCGGGCAACAGGGTGGCGGCGGCGAACGCGGATGCAAACAGGAGTAGGTAGGATTCCATGTCACAGAAGGCGTAGGGTCCGCACAGCGGACCAATGGGGCAACCGAGACTCTCGGGCCGCAATGACGATCAAGGGCGCCTCAATTGGAGATGTGCTCCAAATCCCGATCGCGCATCCCGAGGAGATACAGGATTCCGTCCAGCCCGACCGTGGCGATGGAGTGCCGCGCCCGCTCCTTGACCACCGGCTTGGCATGATAGGCGATGCCGAGGCCGGCAATGGACAGCATGGGCAGATCGTTGGCGCCGTCCCCCACGGCAATCACCTGCTCCAGTCGGATGCCTTCCCTTGCAGCGATCTCCTTGAGCAGCTCGGCCTTGCGCGCACCGTCTACGATAGTGCCGGTAACCCGGCCCGTGACCCTGCCCGACTCGATTTCTAGATCGTTGGCATGGACGTCGTCGATGCAGAGCAGTCGTTGGAGGTGCACGGCGAAATAGGTGAATCCGCCGGATAGGATCGCCACCCGATAACCGAGCTGCTTCAAGGTCCCGATGAGTCGCTCGGCCCCAGGCGTGATGGGCAGTCCGGCGGCTATCTCCTCGAGAACCGACTCGTCCAGCCCTTGGAGCAGGGCCATGCGGCGGCGAAAGCTCTCGGCGAAGTCCAGTTCACCGCGCATAGCCGACTCGGTAATGGCCGCAACGCGCTCCCCCACCCCGGCGGCGACGGCCAGCTCGTCGATGACCTCGGTCTGGATGAGGGTGGAGTCCATGTCGAAACAGACCAGACGGCGGTTGCGCCGAAAGACGTCGTCCTCCTGAATGGCAATGTCCACGTCCATGGCGCTACCCAGCGCCAGAAAGGCCCGATGCAGTGTGCTGACGTCCGCCACGGGCCCCCGCAGCGAGAGCTCGACGCTGGCGTGCTGGCCCGGTTGACTGTGGCGCCTTGAGATGCGCCCAGACAGCCGCGTGATCTGTTCGATGTTGAGCCCGTGCTCCTGCACCACCTGGGCCAGACGCGCGATATGGCCCGCATCGATCTCGCGGCCCAGCAGGGTGACGATATGGCGGGGTTGGCCGCGCTCGCCCACCCAACCCTCGTAGGCATCCGGATCGATGGGTGTAAACCGCAGGTCGAGCCCCAGCTCGTGGGCTTTGAACAACAGCTCCCGGAAGACCGGACAGCCGGCGGTCTCCTCCGGCATCTCCACCAGCAGCCCCAGGGCCAGCGTGTTGTGGATCACCGATTGACCCATGTCGAGCATGGTCACGTCATAGCGGGCCAGCACCTGCGTGAGTCCCATGGTGATGCCGGGACGATCCCGACCGGAAATGTCGATCTGAACGATCTCTCTCATGGTGCCTCGCGGGTTGGGTGAGACGCCCGGCCCGCATGGGGGCCGGACGGCACGACCTCGGTGGCTGGGGGAAAGGCAACGCTGGATACTGGCCTTGATCGACGGCTGTCCACAAGGTCTACCGATCCGCCGGCGGGCACAGGGCCATGATATATCGATATGTTCGATATAAACGTGCGATATATTTCGTTTGACGCTATTTAAACGACGACCGTATGCTGTTTACAGGACTCCGGGAGCGGGAACTTTCGCACCGAGCCAAGCATCCTGCCTCCCCGTGTGCCTTGGGGATGCCAGTCGGGTAGCAATTGGGAGAGAGCACCATGATCGCCGTCAAAGTCTGTATGAAGGTCACAAACGAACCGCTCAAGCGTACACCTGTGGTCCTGCGGATGGATGCGGACGATTCCGAAACCGCACCGGTCTTGACCGACCGTTCCGGGGTCGCCCGTTTCGAGCAACCCCCAAGCAGCGGCAGGATACTGGTATCGGGCATCGAGCGTTACCACGGTCGCCTGGACGGGGAAATCCTGGTGGATCTGTGGTCCATGACCCAGCCCGGACACGACTCCCGCGGCATGCCCGGCGAGTTCCCCATCGGCAGCAACGCCTATTCGGGCATGACCACCCGCCGGGTCCAAGTGGGAGACGACGAGGTCTTGACCGACGGCGAGGGCTACCTGGTGGACCCGGGCACCTGGTCGGAGGCATTTGCCAGGAGCGAGGCGGCCCTGGAGGGTCTCACCCTGGGCGGAGAGCACTGGGAGGTGATCCGCTTCTTACGCGAGCACTATGCGCGGCACGGGACCCAGATGAGCGTACGCGATATGATTCGTCACTTCCGCCAGGTCTGGGGCCCCGAGCGGGGGAACAACCGCTATCTGCACCGACTCTTCCCCATGGGCGGCCCACAGAAGCAGGGCAATCGCCTGGCGGGCCTGCTGCGGACCAAGGGCGAACACTGATCGAAGGCGGCGCGGGACCCAAACCCATGACTGAACACCACACCCCCGCCGCGGATGAGCTCTCCGCGACGGATCCGGGAGAGCTGGACCTGTCCGACGACGACATCCTCGATGCCATGCGCGAGATACCCGGCTATCTGGATATCACCACCCAGGACTTTCGGGCCATCTACCACTTGGCCCACCGCCACGCCCTGGAGCGTCTGTTCCAGCAGGTGCGGGCCAGAAACCTGATGCGTAAAGACATCGAGCCCCTGTCACTCGACACCCGCCTGGACCAGGCGGCCCAATCCCTCGTCACGCAGGGGACCAAGGGTCTGCCCGTAACGGATGCAGACGGACGGGTCGTCGGCATGCTGACGGAGACGGACTTTCTGCGGCGCCTCGGGGCGAAGCGCTTTATGGAGCTGCTGTTGCGGCTGGTGGCCAACAGCGGCAGTTTTTCCCATCGCTGCCACGCCACACCCGTCAGCGAGGCAATGACGGCGCCGGTCATCACCGTGCCTGCGGACGCCGGGGTTGGCGAGATGTTGCGCGCCTTCCAGTCCCACGCCGGGCGAAGCATGCCGGTGGTGGATGCCAACGGCGTCCTCTTGGGCCTGCTCTCGCGCAAGGACTTTGTCCATGCCTACGGGCTGGAGACCCTGCAATGACCCTGCGCGATTATCTGGGCAAGATGCGTGGGAGCACCCGCGGCAGCCCGCCCAGGGTCAGTAACGGTGAGGTCCTCTGGTCCTGGATCGGCGCGCTGGTCGGGATGGGGGTGCTGGCCTGGATGAACGGCTGGCTGTTCTCCGGGACAGATCTGACCCTCATGATCGGTTCCTTCGGGGCCTCGGCAGTCCTGGTCTACGGGGCCGTGCGCAGCCCCTTGGCGCAGCCGCGGAATCTGGTGGGTGGGCACGTCGTCTCCGCGTTGGTCGGAGTCACGGCCTGGCTGGTCCTGCACCAGGCGCCCGAGCTCGCCGCGGCCGTGGCCGTCGCCACAGCCATTGCCGTGATGCACCTCACCCGGACCCTGCACCCCCCCGGCGGCGCGACCGCCCTGATCGCTGTCATCGGCTCCGACCAGATCCACAACCTTGGCTACTGGTATGTCCTGGTGCCCGCCACGCTGGGGCCCCTGGTGCTGCTCCTGGTCGGCCTGGTGGTCAACAACATCCCCGAGTCTCGCCGTTACCCTGAAATCTGGTTCTAGCACTCATCCAGGGCCAGTTCCCGCAGCCCCTCCACGGCCTGGCGCAGGACCTCGCTTTCTGCCTCCCGCGGGAAGACCATGTACGCGGGGAGGGCAAACTCCGGACCGCTGCCCACCTGGAACAGGCGCCCGCTGTCCACCAGGGGCCTGGCCATGCGTTGGGGTAGAAAACAGGCGCCGCCGTTGGCGACGATCAACTGGATCCCCAACCAGCCGATGTTGACCACCTGTGCCGGACGCTCCAAGTCCGGGTATGCCTCCCGATGTTTGGCATAGAAGCCGGGGCCCCAGTCGACATAGATGTAATCCTCCCCCGGCCATTTCAGATCGGGCCGCGAACTGACCAACACCAGGGTCTCGTCGAACAGATGTTCCACCACCAGGCCAGGGGCGTGGCTCGGCGTATACATCAGCCCGATATCCAGGGTCCCCTCGATCATGCGCCGCATCAGGTCCTCTTCAAAGCCGATCTCGCTATGGATGGAGACATCCGGTGCGGTCCGGCGCATCCAGCCGACCCAACGCGGCAACAGCCCCTCCCAGAGCGCGATGCGCCCACCTATGCGCAGGCTGGCGCGATAACGGCTGGGCAGACCCACGTCGTGGCGTGCCTGCTCGACGGTCAGCACCAGGGCCTTGGCGTGCCGCAGAAAGCGCCGACCGGCTGGGGTCAGGCTGGCACCAGCTCGGTTGCGCACAAACAGGCTGGCGCCCAGGTACGCCTCCAGGTTGCGGATGCGGACGCTCACCGTGGACTGGGTCAAATGCAGGCGCTTTGCCGCTTCCAGAAAGCTGCCATGGGCGGCGATGGCAAGAAAGGTTCGGGCTTGTTCGAGGTCCATGGGCAACGAAGAACGGTTGGCCGGCGTGCCAATGGCACGAGGGCTCCAAGAGTATCTTGGAATGCACATAATCGGGCATCGCATGCAGAGCGACACCGCGGCAGGAATCAGCGGGCGAGATCAGGTTCCCTGACGGTCCTGCGGCGCGGAGCGCCACGAACCTGCGTGACACCGCAGAGCAATGTCTCTGAACGCCGGACGGCATCGAGCGAGCCGCGGAACGGGGACAAAAAATCCGAGCATCGCCCCCTAACCTCAGGAGACTCCCGGCTTCGGCATGGGGTCGCCGTCGCGGATGGCCGCAGCGAGCACGGACAGCGCCTCCTCTTCCTCCGCCCGACTGAGTCCGTCGTCCCCAGCGGCCCCCAGTCTGCCGACGGGTGCAGTGACCTTGGGGGCATACATCGCGGTGTAGACCTGCTCGGCGAGGGCACGGACCGAGTAGGCGTCGGCCTGCGGCACTCTTAACAGGGGCAAGCCGAGGGCATCGCAGGCACGGGCCAGGGCCTGTCCCCGATTATGTCCCCGCCCCGGCTTGGCGCCACTGAGGGCCACGGCACAAACCGGCTTGGCGGACTCACGCCGGCACACCAAGAAATCGATCTTCAGGTTCGCAATGCGCGCCGCGGCCTGCTTCAGGGCCTGTTTGTCGGCACGCCGTCTCGGCGTCACCAGATCCGCCAACCGGACCTTGCCGAAGACCCGATGGTCCTCACCAACCGCCTCTTCCAGGGCCGTCAGGAAGCTGACCTCCTCTGGTGAAAACAGCGGTGCCTCAATGGCATAGGGCAGCACCCGGCGGTGACGCCAAGCGCTGCGGAGACTGAGCACGAAGAGCAACAAGACCAGCGCGGCCAAGGCCAGGAGTACATAGAAAAAGGTCACGGGATGGGTCTCCATAGCGGGGTATGGCTAGGCCGGAGCTTGGTTCGCCCTCGTGCAGAACCGAACGCGCTAGATGGGGCGGAACATCGACAACACCCGGCGCACCGGCAGATGCGCATCAGTATATCCGAATATGGTTATTGATAAGCCATCCCGTAGGGGGCACGGATGCCCTGGCATTTCCCTTAGAGCAGCCGGGTCAAAAGCCCCAAGCCTTCCCCTGCAAGCGGAACCGGAATGCGCACCCGATACCCTCCCCCCGGGGCCACGGGCATGGCAATACCCTCGCCGTCGGTCATGGCCTCCAGGCGGAAACGGCGATTTCCCTCCGGGGTGAGCAACTCCAGTTCATCGCCCACGCCAAAGCGGTTCTTGACCTCGACCTCGACCCAACCCTCGGTCCCCTGCCCTACGACCTCGCCGACGAAGATCTGGCGCTGGTTATCGGAACTGCCACGCTCATAGTTCTGCATCTCTGCGGGGGCATGGCGGCGGTAGAAGCCCTCCGTATAGCCACGGTTGGCCAGGCCTTCCAGCTCTGTGAGCAGCGCCGGGCGGAAGGGACGGCCGGCGACGGCGTCGTCAATGGCCTGACGGTAGACCTGGGTGGTGCGTGCGGCGTAGTAGTGGGACTTGGTGCGACCCTCGATCTTCAGGCAATCGATACCCATGGCCACCAGGCGCTCGACATGCTCTACGGCACGCAGATCCTTGGCGTTCATGATGTAGGTCCCGTGTTCATCCTCGAAGATGGGCATGAACTGCCCGGGGCGCTCCCCCTCCTGCAACAGATAGACCTCGTCCGCGGCCGGGTGGCGTCCCTGGGTGCCGTCCGGGGCAGCGAGGTCTGCTACCTGGTACTGCCAGCGACAGGCGTTGGTGCAGGAGCCCTGATTGGCGTCACGGTGATTGAAGTAACCCGAGAGCAGGCAGCGCCCGGAGTAGGCGATACACAGGGCGCCATGGACGAAGACCTCCAGCTCCATGTCCGGGCACGCCTGGCGGATGTCGGCGATCTCATCCAGGGACAGCTCCCGGGAGAGGATGACCCGGGCGATGCCCTGGGCCTGCCAGAAGCGCACCGCGGCCGCGTTGAGGGTGTTGGCCTGGACCGAGAGATGGATGGGCAGCTCGGGCCAGCGCTCCCGCACCAGGAGGATGAGCCCGGGGTCGGCCATGATCAGGGCGTCCGGCCCCAGGGCGATAATGGGCGCCAGGTCGTCGATGAAGGTACGCAACTTGGCCCCATGAGGCATCAGGTTGCAGGCCAGATAGAGGCGCCGGCCCTGAGCATGGGTAGCGGCGATACCCGCGGCCAGGGTCCGGGCATCGAAGTCGTTGTTGCGTACCCGCAGGCTGTAGCGGGGCAACCCGGCATAGACCGCATCTGCGCCGTAGGCCAGCGCGTAGTTCAGGGACTTGAGGGTACCGGCGGGGGCAAGCAGTTCGGGACCCACCGCCCGCTGTGGAGCCTCGGCCGCAGTCGCCCCGCTCAATGGAGTTCCACCTCCATGTTGACGCGCTCCGCGTCGCCGATCAGGGGCTCGCGCAGTACCTCCACGGGCAGGCGCAGACCAGGACGGCTGTCGAGCAGGGCGAGGCGTATATCGGCGTAGCTGCCAATTTCGATCTCGCCGACGCGCACGATGCGATCCCCTTCCTCCATACCGGCGGCCTTGGCCCCACTCCCCTCGGCGAAGCCCTTGACGGCGAGGCCCTGGCCCACGGCGTCGGTATCGAGCATGACCCCGAGCATACCGGCTGCCGGCAAAGCGACCCGGCGCGGGTAGAGCAGGAAATCCGCGGCCTTGGGATCGAGGTCGCGTTGGGTGCCGTTGAGCACCACCGCGGCCGGGACCTGAATGCGCCTCTGCAGGCGCTTGGGGACGCCCTGGCCATACTCCAGGTGCCCGGCCCCCGCCAGCACCACCAGGGTCTTGCCCGGATGCTCGGCGAGATAGCCGGCGGCACGCTCCGCCATGCCCTCGTCCCACAGCAATTGCACCGCCAGGAAGCGCTCGAACCTGGCCTTGGCCTCCTCAGGGTCCTCCGTTGTCTCCCCCTGGTCGCCGCCATGCGGACTGCCGCTGGTCCAGGGGTGGGCCTCGAATACGGCCTGGACCCGCTCGCGATAGGCCGGATCACTCGAGTCCATGTCCGCGGGGATGCGGGCGCGCTGGGCATCGTCCAGGGCGTCCAGGCCGCCATCCCCCACCGCTTCGGTGATCTCCCGCTCCAGGTTCAGGGCGATCACCGGGATGCCCTGCTCCCGTGCCAGGCGCAAGATCGGGCGATAGAGGCGATAATCGAAGCGCCAGCGTTCGAACCAACCGGTGCGGCGCAACATCTCGGCCTCGTCCAGGCGCCCTGCCACGTAGTCGTCCAGGGCCTGCTGGTAGGGTTGCTGGAAAAACTCCATGCCGATGGCCAGATCCTTGCCTCGGGCGCGCAGGCCCTGGATGATGGCAAGCTGATTGAGATGGTCCTCATAGCGGTCATGGGACTCGCCGACAAAGACCACGCGCCGCTCCGCAAGCTTGTCGATGAGTCCATCGAGATCGCCGAGGGTGGCGGTATCGACGACCGAAGTCTGGGTGTCGATGATCTCATCCTGGCCTGGCGCTCCCGCTGGCTGGGCGTCCGAGTGTTCGTCATGGGCCAAGGGCGCCGCTAACGGGGCTAGGACGAGGGCCAGGGCGAAAAACCCAGGGGCCGAATATGCAGTACGAAGGGTTGGGCGATTGGGCACAGGTTTCCTCACTAGATTCGCTGGCTGGTCTCGGACCCTTTCGGGCCCCATTATGGTGCGATCGCATGCTCAACGACGCCCCGCTGACAGGACCCGACCTATGACCGGACCTAACAACATCAAGTTCCTCGCGGCCCTGGCAACGCTCTTCTGGCTGCCCCCGTGTCTCGCCGCACAAAATCAGCCCCAAGCGCCGACCCTCATTCACCATGAGATCGAGGCCCAGCTGGACCCGCAGGCCGGCATGATCCAGGCCAGCGACCGCCTGACCCTGCCTCCCGGGCAAACGGACTGGACCCTGACCCTGCACGCCGGACTGGCGCCGCGGGTCACTGCCGGGGCGGCCACTTTGGAGCCCCTGGGTCAGGAGCAACACCTGGAGCGCTACCGACTGCGCCTGACCGGACCGGGCCCTGTCACCCTAAGCTACGCGGGCAAGATCCGCCACGGCATGCAGGAAGTCGCCGAGAGCCTCGGTCGTGCCCACCAGCGGACCCTCGGGACCATCGGCGAGGAGGGCGTCTTCCTGGACGGTTACAGTGGCTGGTACCCAAGGCCAGAGACGGGTCTGCACAGTTTCTCTCTGGCGGTCACCCTCCCCCAGGGCTGGTCTGCGGTCTCCCAGGGGGCGGGGCCGGAGCCCCCCCCAGACGTCACCCCACAGACGCCCGCCGACAAGGCCCTGGTCTACTGGCGCGAGGCTCAGCCCCAGGACGATATCTATCTGGTCGCAGCCCCCTTCACCCTCTACCGCCGCCCCACCCCGGTGGCCGAGGCCCAGGTCTACCTGCGCCAGCCGGACCCGGCGCTGGCCGAGCGTTACCTGGATGCTACCAGCCGCTATCTGGACCTCTACTCGCGCCTGCTCGGCCCCTACCCCTACGCCAAATTCGCCCTGGTGGAGAACTTCTGGGAGAGCGGCTACGGGATGCCCTCCTTCACCCTCCTTGGGCCCCAGGTCATCCGCCTGCCCTTTATCGTCGATACTTCGTACCCCCACGAAATCCTGCATAACTGGTGGGGCAACGGCGTCTATCTGGACTATGCCTCGGGCAATTGGAGCGAGGGCCTGACCGCCTATCTCGCCGACCACCTGCTCGCCGAGCAGCGCGACGGCGGCGCCGACTACCGCCGTAACACCCTCAAGGCTTACGGCGACTATGTCCGCCAGGACAAAGACTTCCCGCTGACCGAGTTCCGCTCGCGCCACACGGCTGCCTCCCAGGCCATCGGCTACGGCAAGGCCATGATGTTCTTCCACATGCTGCGCCGACAACTCGGCGACGCTACCTTTGTGGAGGGGCTGAGGCGCTTCTATGCGGACAACCGGTTCCGCGTAGCCGGCTGGGACGACCTGCGCCGCGCCTTCGAGGCGACCAGCGGCGACGATCTGGGCGGCCTGTTCACGGCCTGGACGACGCGCCCGGGCGCACCGCGAATCGAGCTCTCGGACGTGACCCTGGTGGACAACGCTGGTGGCTTCCGGCTCTCCGGCCGGGTCGATCAGACCCAATTGGGGCCTTCCTGGCCCTTGGACGTGACTCTCCAGATCGACCTCATCGGCGGTCGGCAGCAGAACCAGACGGTGCACATGGACGGGCGCAGCACCCGCTTCGAGGTCGACCTGCCCATCCTGGCCTTGCGGGTCGCCGCCGACCCGGGATTCGACCTGTTCCGCAGCCTGGCCGACGGCGAGGCGCCACCCACCCTCAGTCGCCTGTTCGGCGCGGACTCCGGCATCATCCTTTGGCCCGCAGAGGCCCCACCGGAGCAAGCTCAGGCCTACCGTGCCCTGGCAGAGGCGTGGACGGCAACCCGTCCAAGCTGGGAGGTACGCAGCGACCAAGGCGTGAGTCACCTGCCGGACGACCGCCCGATTTGGTTGCTGGGCTGGGAGAACCGACATCTACCCAGTTTTCTCGCAGGCGCCACCCAATTCGCCCTGGACACGCAGCGACGCCGGGTCGAAATCCCGACCGCCACCGATCTGCCGGACGGCCCGGCGAGCCTGGTATTGACCCGCACCCTAGGGGGCCAGCCCATCGCCTGGCTGGGCGCGCCGGACGCGCGCCCCCTGCCTGGCCTGACCCGCAAGTTGCCGCACTATGGTAAGTACAGTTACCTCGCCTTCGTCGGCGAGGCCCCCCAGGTCCAGGCCAAGGGACTATGGCCCGCGGGAGACTCAGAACTGAGTGTCTGGCTGACCGACGAGCGCCCCAGTCCTCAGGGGCGCCGCGGACCGGCGCTGATCGAGCAGGCCAGGTGACCCGGTCGCCGACACCCAACGCCCAGCCAAGGCACAATCCGTCCGGCCGCTAGATTGGCCGATTTCGCTATACTGCGGTCGTTTTTTTGCCCCACGATAGGAGCAGGCATGCCCAAATATCACGTCTATGGCATCGGTAACGCGCTGGTGGACATGGAGTATGAGGTAGAACCAGAGGACCTCACGAAGCTGCGCATCGACAAGGGCGTGATGACCCTGGTCGACGAGGCCCACCAGACCGAGATCATGGCGCACTTGGCCGAACGCCCTCACGTGAAGGGGTCCGGCGGCTCCGCAGCCAACTCGGTGATCGCCGTCAGCCAGCTCGGCGGCCGGGGGTTCTATTCGTGCAAGGTCGCCAATGACCCGCTCGGCCAGTTCTATCTCGACGACCTCATCGCCAACGGGGTGGAGACCAATCGCCACGGCGAGCGCGACGACGGCCACACTGGGCGTTGTGTGGTGTTGGTCACGCCGGACAGTGACCGCACAATGGTAACCTTCCTCGGCGTCAGTGGTGGGCTCTCGGAGAGGGAGTTGGTGACCCCGGCGATCGCCGAGAGCGCCTACTTCTATATGGAAGGCTATCTGGTCACCTCCGATAGCGCCCGAGCGGCGGTTATCGCCGGACACGACCTCGCGCGCCAAGCTGGAGTCAAGACCGCCATCTCCCTATCCGACCCCAACATGGTCGCTTATTTCAAGCCCGGGCTGCTGGACATGATCGGCCCCGGGGTAGACCTCCTGTTCGCCAATGAGGCCGAGGCACAGGGTATGGCCGGCAGCGATGACCTGGAGACCACCCTCGCCTATCTCAAGACCATCGCCAGTGAGTTCGCCATTACTCGCGGACCCGAGGGGGCCCTGATCTGGGACGGCGGCCGCATGATCGAGATCGATGCCGTCCCGGTGAAGGCGGTCGATTCGGTGGGTGCCGGCGACATGTTTGCCGGTGCCTTCCTCTATGGGCTGACCCATGGTTGGGGGCATGAGCGTGCCGGCGCTCTTGCTGCCGCAACCGCGGCCAAGCTGGTCACCAGCCTGGGGCCGCGCATCCCAACGGCCGAGACCCAAACGATCCTGCGACGCCTCCTCTAACGGCGGTGCACAGATTTGGCTTGCGAGGTGAGAGGCTCGCGCCGTCATAGTGTTTTGCCATGTGGGTGCACCTCACCCCTCAGGGTCACCCGCACCACTGTGATCACAGAGGCCAGGCCCGCCTCCCGACCAGCGAGGGCGACATGTCCCACAGCGAAGCCAGCACCGCCGCTCCACACGTCATCTGCCTGGGTGGAGACAGCGCCCTGCCCGAGCGCCTCGACCCCGCCCTGGCGGAACATGGGATCGAACTGCGCATCCAGGGGGACACTTCCGGGCTGACCAAGGTCCAGCCGGACGGCGCCCACTGGGCGGATGGATCGTTGTTGCTCCTGGACACCGGCCGGCTCCCACCGGATCGCAGCATCACGGACCTGATCGGGGCAGCCAAGCCCATCGCCCTCGTGGTGATTGTCCATACGCCCGGCATCGCCATGCGCCTTCAGGCCATCCGCGCCAAAGCCGCGGCCATCTTTGCCGCCCCGGTGGACACCCAGGCATTGACCGAGCGGCTGGTCGCCCTGTGCCGCCCGCGTACCGAACCCAAGGGACGGGTGCTACTGGTTGACCACGCCGCAACCCAGGGGCTAGTCACCCAACGTATCCTGACCGCCGCCGGCTTCGAGACCCGCACCCTCTCCGACCCGCTGCGCATCCTCGACACCCTGAAGGAATTCCACCCGGACCTGGTCCTCACGGACTTGCACATGCCCGGTGCCAGCGGTGCCGAGATCGCCGCCATCATCCGCGCTCAGGGGACCTTCGGGGTCCTGCCGATTCTGTTCCTGTCTTCGGAGCAAGACCCAGACCAGCAGCACGAAGCCCTGAGCCTGGGCGGCGATGCCTTCCTCTCCAAGACCATCCGGCCCGATCTGCTGATCCGCCTGGTTACCCAACGCATCGAGGCCGCCCGCAACCTGGACCAGCGCTACGGCAACACCGACCACCTGGACTCCAGCAGCGGGCTGGCCACCCGGCGCCACTTCCTGAGCTGTGTCGATCAGGCCATCGGCGAGCCACTGATCCGCGAGCCAGGCAACGGCATCTTGCTCATCTCCCTGGACGGCGCCGCCAAGATCGGCGAGAAGATCGGGACCGGCGGGGCGGACGTGGCGCACAGTCGCATCGGCCAGCTGATCCGCGACCGATTGACCGAGGCGGACGTCGGGGTCTGTCTGGGAGATCGTGCCCATGCCATTTTCGTCCGCCGCCCCGATCTCGACGGCCTCAATGCCTTCGCCGAGACCCTGCGCACCGCCGTGGCAGACCAACCCACTGCCATCGCGGGCGAGCAGTTGTCGATCACCGTCAGCATCGGCATCGGTTTCTTCCACTCGGACGCGAAGGACGCCTTGACCATCATCTCGCGTGCAGAGAAGGCCTGTGCCGCGGCCATGGCCGCGGGCGGAAACCGGGTCATCGCGGCACGCCCGCCGACCGCGGACATCCAGGACAGAGCCCGCGAGCAGCGCCTGGCCGAGCTGATCGATCAGGCCCTGAACGGGCCCGGATTCCGGCTCTACTATCAGCCCCTGGTGGCGGTACAGCCCCAGGGGCACCAGTTCATCGAAGTCATGTTGCGCCTCGCGGATCGGGACGGGGAGTTGATCTCTCCCACGGAATTCCTCCCCGTGGCCGAGCGTCTTGGGCGCATGATCGAGGTCGACCGCTGGGTCATGGTCCACGCCTTGGAGGTACTCAAACAACAGGCGGTTGACCAACCTGACCTGCAGTTCGTCGTCATGCAGACGATGGAGACCGTGACCAGCCCCGGGTGGGTGCTTTGGCTCCGCGATCAATTGGTATCCCGCGGCTTGGTGCGACGCCTTCCCGTCCTGGGGCTGCGGCTACAGGGTGTGCTGGAGCATCTCAGTACCGCCGCGGTACCGCTGAAAACGCTGCGCAAATTGGGACTCAAGATTTGCCTGACCGGTGCGGAGCAGACCTCAGCCACCTTCGACACCCTGGCCGAGATCCAGCCGCCCCTCATCAAACTCGCCCCTGGGCTAGTCCATCGACTGAAACCCGATCGCCTTTCGGCCCTGGTACAGCGTCTGCGCAGCAGCAACACCGAGGTGATAGTCAGCGGCATCGACAACCCGGCCCTGATCGGGGCGGTCTGGGCCAGCGGCGCGTGCTATGCCCAGGGGACCTTCATCCAGGCCCCCCAGTCCGACCCTGAGCTTCGACCTCTCCGACGTGGGGCTTGGCGGCTAGCGCAGCGGTCCACCCCCGTAGCGACACAGGACCCACCCATATGGCCCCGCGAGACACCCCACAGGCGGACCTGCCCCAACCACACCGGGACTCCGGTTCCTCGATGCGCAGACAGTGCTAACCTGTGCGGACGTCGGCCGCCAGACCCTGGAGGCGTTTGCCGCCCGCTATGGACTGAGTTGTCATTGGATCCCGGCCGAGCACGAGATCCCGGGCTCCTATTGGGGTCCACCAGAGGCCGGTTTGGTGGGTGATCGACTCTACCTGCGCGACGACACGCCACTACACTCTGCCCTACACGAGGCCTGTCATTGGATTTGCATGGACCCCGCCAGGCGTACCACGCTGCACACGGATGCCGGCGGAGATTTCGCCGAAGAGGATGCTGTTTGCTACTTGCAAATCCTGCTCGGCGATACCCTTCCTGGGGTCGGATCTAAGCGATTGCTGAGCGATATGGACACGTGGGGCTACAGCTTCCGCCTCGGCTCGGCACGGGCCTGGTTTGAGCAGGACGCGGACGATGCCCGCCAATGGCTGCTGAATCGGCACCTGATCGGCTCGGATCAGCGCCCCACCTGGGCGGTCCGAGGCACCTAGGCAGCCCCGCCAGGCGCACACCGAACCCACATGGCAAACAGTTTTCTCCGGCAACGAGACAATGGATCTGGCGCCACCGCCCACTTGTTCGTCCGTACGGACCAGAGGGGCAGAGGAAACGTCGAGGACTGCAGGCCAAAACCCTTGGCCTGGCTGATGAGAGACGCTAACGAATATGGATATCTGGGCAGATGCCCCGGAATGTGAAGGTCGTCCGTGCTACCTGGGCGCGACCCGGTCGGCTGCCGCCAGCACCTGGATGCAGCGCGCTTTGGAGCGCCTTGCCGAGGGCTTTCACAGTAATCACCATTTTCAACGATCTCGGATCAGGCTAGTGCCATGCGCTTCACGTCGCCCATCCAAGAGTCGCCGCTCGTGGTCGTCGTCGATGATCAGACCACCGGGCGAAAGATTCTGGAACAGCTGATCCGGGGCATCGACCCCGGACTTCGGATGCTCGTGTTCGATGACCCGACGCTGGCACTCGAGGCCATTCGCAACGAGGCACCGGATCTGGTTCTGACGGACTATCTGATGCCGCAGATGAACGGGATCCGGTTCATTCGCGAGCTGCGTGCGCTGCCCGATTGCGCCGATGTCCCTGCGGTCATCGTCACCGTGGTTGAAGACCGCAGCATCCGCTATGAAGCCCTCGACGCGGGGGCCAGCGACTTCCTGAACCGGCCGATCGATGAACACGAGTGCCGGGCTCGCTGCCGCAATCTTCTGTCCTTGCGCTTTCAGCAACAGATCATCTCCAATCAGTTGAGCGATTTGGAGCAGAAGATCGCGGTCGCCACTCAGGCGATCCGGGACCGGGAATTGGAAACTCTGATCCATTTGGCAAAGGCCGTCGAGTACCGTGACGAGGGCACGGGTAATCATGTGCTTCGCATCGCCCAATACAGCCGACTAGTAGCGGAGGCGTTGGGGCAATCCCCAATGAGTTGTGCGTCGCGCTCGAAGCGACCGCCATACGGCTGGCCGAAGTGACAGACGGGGCAAGCGGCACGGGCGGCTAACTAGACCCCAACCCGGCGTAGCCGGCCCCAAGGCAGGGACACAGGCCAGCGAAGCTGGTCCACTGTGAATTCGCACTGAAACTGTCGCCCCGGGTTGCGCTTTCCCTCGCATGAGACACACTGTGGAAGCCCAGCTCTCAAATGCCCAACCACCGAACGACCCGGAGGCCGAGATGCCCGAAACCCAGAAGCCCGACGCGACCGACCGTTTAGTCGACGCCTATGAGCGCATGCTCAAGCAGACCCACGAAGCCATCGGCGAGGCGGAGAAGGAGACGGTCCCGCGCATGCGCGAGCTGATGAACCAGGCCCGCGACCAGATGGTCGAGTTGGGCGAGCTGAGCCGCGAGGAGGCGGCCAAGGTCGCCGGGTACCTGGAACGTGACGTCAGGGATGCCGCCACCTACATCGCCGACACCGGCGAGAGCCTTCGCGAGTGGTGGCGCTTCGACCTGAAGCTCATGGAAGAACGCATGCTCGACGCCTTCACTAGCGTCGCGGACCAGACCAGCGTCCAACTGCGGGAATGGGCCGAGCAGGCCCGCCAAGCCCCCGCCTACCGCACCGGCGATGTCACCGGCCCCGGCACCTTGGTATGCGAGGCCTGTGGCGAGGGGCTGACTTTCGTCAAGGCAGGACGCATCCCCACTTGCCCCAAGTGCGGGGGAACAGGCTTCAAACGCGGCACCGCGACTCCAGCGTGATGCCGTGAACCCCGCGTAAGGGACTGCCGGATGTTTGGGTGGCTCGCGGCTGACAGGCTCGCGGCCGATCTGAGCCACCCACAACTGAGATCCGCACTGGCCTGGGCGCTTTGGTTGGCAGCATCCGAGGCGGCGGTTATAGTCCCGCCTCGGCGGCGACGTCCGAGCCACCCACTGCCCCAGCGGTAGGTATTGGCGCCCTTGTTTGCGTCCCCTTGCCGCCCATCTACTGGTTCCAGACCAACCACCACCCACCACCCGGAGTGCAGGATGGGACTTCAGACCCCGTTATTCGCCGAGCATCAACGCCTTGGGGCGCGCATCGTCCCCTTCGGCGGCTGGGACATGCCCTTGCATTATGGCTCCCAGCTCGAGGAGCACCACGCCGTACGCCGCGACGCCGGGCTCTTCGATGTCTCCCACATGCGTGTTGTGGATCTCTCAGGCCCGGACGCCCAGGCTTTTTTGCGCGGGCTCCTGGCCAATGACGTGGCCCGCCTGCAGGCTCAGGGCAAGGCGCTGTATAGCTGCATGCTGAACCCCGAGGGCGGGGTCATCGATGACCTGATCGTCTATCTGCGCGACCCTCCCGAGGCCCCAACCCGCTATCGCCTGGTGGTCAACGCCGGCACCGCGGACAAGGATCTGGCGTGGATGCGCACCCAGGCCCAAGGCCAGGACCTAACCATCGAGCCACGCACCGATCTGGCCATGATCGCCGTCCAGGGCCCACAGGCCCGAGCCAAGGCGGCGACGGTCATGCCCGAGGACCTGCGCGAGGCGGTCCTGGCACTGGCGCCGTTCTTCGCCGCCGAGGCCGGCGACTGGTTCGTCGGGCGCACCGGCTATACGGGAGAGGACGGCTTCGAGCTGATGCTCCCGGCGACCCAGGTCTCCCAGGTCTGGCAGGCCCTGGTCGCCGCCGGTGTCCAACCCTGCGGCCTCGGCGCACGCGACACCCTGCGCCTGGAGGCGGGCATGAACCTCTACGGCCAAGATATGGACGAGGGTACAGGCCCATTGGAGAGCGGCCTGACCTGGACCGTCGCCTTTGACCCGCCGGAGCGCACCTTCATCGGACGCCCGGCCCTGGAGGCCCTCAGGACCGACCCGAACCGCCGCCGCTTCGTCGGACTGCTGCTCCAGGGTCGTGGCGTCCTGCGCGGGCACCAGAAGGTCTATTGCGGCGGTCAGGAGGTCGGCGAAATCACCTCCGGCGGCTTCGCACCAACCCTGGAGCGATCCATCGCCTTTGCACGCATCGCCGCCAACACCGGCACCGATTGCACCGTGGACATCCGCGGCCGGCAGGAACCCGTGCAGGTGACCAAGACCAGCTTTGTGCGTCACGGTCAGGCGCTGGTCTAGGGTCGGGGCGGACAGCCGGACCTACTTCGGTCTGCATAGCGGACCCAACGACTGCACAACCGGCCCCCAGGGTGCGAGAATGCGCCCGCCGCAAGCCGGCAACCTTCAGCGATCAACCATCGGAGACCACCATGAGCACAGTCCCAGCCGAGCTCAAATACAGCGAAAGCCACGAGTGGGTGCAGGACAATGGCGACGGGACCGTCACCATCGGCATCACAGACCACGCCCAGGAGGCCCTGGGGGATCTGGTCTTCGTCGAGCTGCCGGAGGTCGGCCGCGAGGTCGCCGTCGAAGAAGCCTGCGCAGTGGTCGAGTCGGTCAAGGCCGCCTCGGACATCTACAGCCCCCTGAGCGGTGAGATCGTCGAGACCAACGAGGCCCTGGTCGATGCCCCGGAGACCATCAACCAGGAGCCCTACACCGACGGCTGGATCTTCAAGCTGCGCCTGGCCGATGCCGGCGAATTGGCCAAGCTCCTGGACGCCGACGCCTACACCCAATTCGCCGCCGACCACTGATCCGACCCTAGTCCCATGCCATTCGTACCCCATACCGAGGCAGACGTGGCCGCCATGCTGGCGACCATCGGTGCCGATTCCATCGAGGCCCTGTTCGACGAGATCCCGCCGGAGCTGCGCGCCGGGTCCCTGGGGGCCATCCCGCCTGCCCTCTCGGAGATGGAGATCGGCCGGCTCATGGCGAGCCGCGCCAATGCCGACGGCCAGCCCCTGTGCTTCATCGGTGCCGGCGCCTACGACCACCATGTACCGGCGGCGGTATGGCAGATCGCCTCTCGCGGCGAGTTCTACAGCGCCTACACCCCCTATCAGGCCGAGGCGAGCCAGGGGACCTTGCAGCTGCTGTACGAGTTCCAATCGATGATGACCGCCCTCACCGGGCTGGATGTCTCCAATGCATCCCTCTATGACGGCGCCTCGGCCCTCGCGGAGGCGGTGCTCATGGCCGTGCGTGCCAACCGCAAGGCCAAGTCCAATCGGGTCCTGATCCCACGGGCCCTGCACCCGGACTACCGCCGCACGGTGCACAGCATCGTGCACAATCAGGGTATCGAGCTGGTCGAGGTCCCCTTTGATCGCACCAGTGGCTGCACCCTGGTCGAGCAGGCCGAGGCCGCCGCGGGCAATGAGGGCTTCGCCGCCCTGGTGATCGCCCAGCCCAATTTCTTTGGTGTCCTGGAGGAGGTCGATGCCCTCACCGACTGGACCCAGTCCGAGGGCGGCCTCGTCATCGGGGTGGTCAATCCGGTGGCCTTGGCTTTGCTCAAGCCCCCTGGTCAATGGGGTACCCAAGGGGCGGATATCGCCTGCGGAGAGGGCCAGCCCCTGGGCATGCCGCTCGCGTCCGGCGGGCCCTACCTGGGCATCCTGTGCTGCAAGCAGGCGTTGGTCCGCCAGATCCCCGGGCGCATCGTCGGGCGCACCCTGGACCTGGACGGAAAACCCGGCTTTACCCTGACCCTACAGGCCCGGGAGCAGCACATCCGCCGCTCCAAGGCGACCTCCAACATCTGCACCAACCAGGGGCTGCTTGTCACCGCCGCGACCATTCACCTGGCCCTGCTCGGCGCCGAGGGCCTGGCGCGGGTCGCCGCCGCCTGTCACGCCAACACCCGCAGGCTCGCGGCCCTGCTGTGCGAGATCCCCGGTGTGGAGCCCCTATTCGAGGGCCCGGTCTTCCACGAGCAGGCATTTCGCCTACCGGCCCCGGCGGCGGACCTGTTACGCTCGCTGGCCGCCCACAACATACTGGGCGGCTACGACCTTGGGCTCGAGTACCCGGAGCTGGACCCGGCCCTTCTGGTGTGCGCCACCGAGACCCGCACCGAAGAAGACATGCAGGCCTATGCCGCCAAGCTGACCCGGGTGGTCGCCACCCGTACCCAGGCGCGCTGCCCGGTGGAACCGAAGTTTTCGTAGGGTCCGCTGTGCGGACGCAGCCGTCGCAGACCGCGACAACTCACACGCAATTCCCATTGGTTATTGGTTTTTCGTTTCTGGTCGTTCGTTACCGCATGACTTTCGATCATTGACGAAAAACTGAAGACCATCCGATATAGCCACCACTCCCAGGAGACCCCCATGGCCCAAACCGCACTCCAAGGCAACCCAGTCAACCTCTCTGGCGACCTGCCCGCCGTCGGCTCCGCTGCCCCGGACTTCAGCCTCGTCACCGGCGACCTTCAGGACGTCGGCCTGGGCGCCTACGCCGGCAAGAAGAAGCTCCTCAACATCGTGCCCAGCCTGGACACGGGCGTCTGCGCCACCTCGACCAAGAAATTCAACGAGGCCATGGCCGGCAAGACCGACGCGGTGGCCCTGGTCATCTCCGCCGACCTGCCCTTCGCCTCCAGCCGCTTCTGCTCCGCCGAGGGCATCACCAACGTGGTCAACCTGTCGATGATGCGCTCGCGCAACTTCGCCAAGGACTACGGGGTCCTGATCACCGACAGCCCCCTCGCCGGCGTCACCGCCCGCGCCGTGGTCGTCCTCGACGCCGACAACAAGGTGCTTTACACGGAGCTGGTCCCGGAGATCACCCAGGAGCCCAACTACGACGCGGCCCTGGCGGCGCTGGGCTAAGGATACCGGGCTGCGAATCAAGTATTGCGGTGGTGCATCCCCCCTATCGAAGTCCGGGATACCTACCGTGGGAGCGCCGCCTCGGTGCGACGCAGCGTCTTCCAGAGATACCGCTGGAACGCGCCACGTCGTGACGGGGCCCCGCCAATCACCACATCGAGTCGCGCATTGCGGTAGCGGCCTAGGCGAGCAACCGCGGAACAGTCCAAATCGACCAAACACATCATGCTGATCCACGAGCACTCCAGACCCGGCCGCCGCGCCACCGCCCAGGCCCCCTTGACGGTGGCAGACACCTCGGCCATCCCTGCCCACCTGCGCCGCGAGGCACCGCCGGCCCTGCCGGAGGTCTCCGAACTCCAGGCCGTGCGCCACTACACCCGGTTGTCGCAGAAGAATTTCTCCATCGACACCCACTTCTATCCCCTGGGCTCCTGCACCATGAAGTACAACCCCAGGGCCTGTAACACCCTGGCCATGCTGCCGGGGTTCCTCGCCCGCCACCCCCTGGCCCCGGCGAGCCACAGCCAAGGCATCCTCGCCTGCCTGTTCGATCTGCAGGAGATTCTCAAGGACGTCACCGGCATGCACGCCGTCTCGCTGGCCCCCTCCGCGGGGGCCCAGGGGGAGTTCGCCGGGGTGGCCATGATCCGCGCCTACCATCAGGCCAGGGGCGACACCGCCCGTACTGAGATCCTGGTACCTGACGCCGCCCATGGCACCAACCCGGCCTCAGCGGTGATGTGCGGTTACCAGGTCCGGGAGATCCCCACCGGGAGGGATGGCGACGTGGACATCGAGGCCCTCAAGCGGGTGCTGGGGCCCCAGACCGCCGGCATCATGCTCACCAACCCAAGCACCGTAGGCGTCTTCGACCGCGGCATCCGCGAGATCGCCGCTGCCGTGCACGCCGCCGGCGGCCTGCTTTACTACGACGGGGCCAACCTCAACGCCATCCTGGGCAAGGTCCGGCCGGGTGACATGGGCTTCGATGTCATCCACATGAACCTGCACAAGACCTTCTCCACCCCCCACGGGGGCGGTGGCCCGGGTGCTGGTCCCGTGGGGGTAGCGCCGCGCCTGGAGCCCTATCTGCCCGTGCCCCTGGTCGGCTTCGACGGCCACGACTACGCCTGGCTCACCGAGCGCGACCGGCCCGAGACCATCGGACGCCTGACCGCCTTTGGCGGCAACATGGGCATCCTGCTGCGGGCCTATATCTATGCCCGGATGCTCGGGGCCGAGGGCATGCGCCGGGTCGGCGAGTACGCCACCCTCAATGCCAACTACCTGATGGCACGCCTGACCGAGGCCGGCTTCGAGGCCGCCTACCCGGGGCGTCGCGCCAGCCACGAGTTCATCATCACCCTCAAGCGCGAGGCCAGAGAGCTGGGCGTCAACACCATGGACTTCGCCAAGCGCCTGCTCGACTACGGCTTCCACGCCCCGACCACCTATTTCCCCTTGCTGGTTCCGGAGTGCCTGCTGATCGAGCCCACGGAGAGTGAGGCCAAGGAGGACTTGGACGCCTTCGTCGCCGCTCTGACCGCCATCCGGGCCGAGGCCGAGGAGTCCCCGGAACGGCTCAAGACCGCGCCTCACACCCTGCCGGTACGCCGTCTGGATGACGTGCGTGCGGCGCGTAACCTCGACCTGGCCTGGCGCCCCGACAAGGAGCCTGCCCCCGTCGATGGCTGACCAGAACGCCAAGGGCCTGCAGCGGCTGCTCAACGCCTTTCGTTTCTCCATGCACGGATTCAAGGCATGCTTCCGGCATGAGGAGGCGTTCCGGCAAGAGGTCTTCCTGCTGATCCCGATGTTCCCCCTGGCCCTGTGGCTTGGGGAGACCCCGGTGGAACGGGCCCTGTTGGTCGGCAGCCTGCTGCTCGTGCCCATCGTCGAACTCCTCAACTCGGCGATCGAGGCCAACGTGGACCGCGTCGGGTATGAGCGTCACGAGCTGTCGGCCCGCGCCAAGGACATCGCCTCCGCGGCGGTCTTGTCGAGCATCGGCACCCTGTCGGTGATCTGGGCCATCGTGCTGATCCCAAAATGGCTGTAGGGTGGGTCAAGCGAAGCGGACCCACCAAAGCCGCGGGCATCGGCGAGATCCGTCGCTGCGCTCCTTCATCCGCCCAAAAGTGCCCTGGATCATTGAGCAGCCACAAGAACCATTCCTAGGCGCCTGAACCAGAACGAGTAAATAGATCGCCACCACTATCAGGACCCCACATGACCGAACACTTTCAAGACACGGGCTTCGTGCCCCTGAACATCGCGGTGCTGACGGTCTCCGACAGCCGTACCCTGGCCGAAGACGGATCGGGAGACACCCTCCAGGGCCTGGCCGAGGCGGCGGGTCATCGAGTCGTCGCCCGGGAAATCGTACGCGACGACGTCTATCAAATGCGCGCCGTGCTCTCGCGCTGGATCGCCGACCCCGAGGTACAGGTGGTCCTGTCCACCGGCGGGACCGGGGTGACCGGTCGCGACAGCACCCCCGAGGCGGTCGCACCCCTGCTGGACAAGCAGATCGAGGGCTTCGGCGAGCTGTTCCGCGCCGTCTCTTTCGCGGAGATCGGCGCCTCCACCGTCCAGTCCCGCGCCTTCGGCGGCCTGGCCAACGGGACCTTCGTCTTCTGCCTGCCGGGCTCCAGCGGGGCCTGCCGCACCGCCTGGGACAAGATCCTGCTGGCCCAGCTCGACCACCGCACGCGCCCCTGCAACTTCGCCCAACTCATCCCGCGACTGCTGGAACGTTAGGGTTGCCGTCCTGCCCCCCGAGCACCCCATAGAGCACCTTGCCACTATGCACACGACCAACGACTGCTGCCCACCTGCACGCCCCCTGACGGACATGGATACGGCCTTGAGCCTGCTGCTGTCCCACGCCAGGCCGGTGGCACAGTCGGAGCAAGTGCCCCTCCTCGCCGGTCTCGGGCGGGTCCTGGCCGAACCCCTGAAAAGCCCCATCGCCGTACCCGCCTGGGACAACAGCGCCATGGACGGCTATGCCTTACGCAGCGCCGATTTGGCCAACACAGGGGCTGACGCCGGAGCCAGGCTGCGCGTGACCCAGCGCATCCCCGCCGGCAGCGTAGGTCAACCCCTGGAGCCCGGCACGGCGGCGCGCATCTTCACCGGTGCCCCGGTGCCCCCCGGGGCCGATTGCGTGGTGATGCAGGAGGACTGCGCGGCCGACGGAGATTGGGTCACGATCTCCAGGACTGTCGCCCCCGGGACCAACGTCCGCCGGGCGGGGGAGGACATCGAATCGGGGGCCCGGATCATCGGCGCAGGGACCCGGCTCGGCCCCCAGCACCTGGGGCTGGCCGCCTCGGTGGGGCTGGCGGAGCTGAGCGTCTACCGACGCCTGCGGGTGGCGATCTTCTCCAGTGGTGACGAGTTGGCCAATCCAGGGGAGCCCCTGGGCCCCGGCCAGATCTACAACTCCAATCGCTATACCCTGGCAGCCCTGGTCGCAGCCATGGGCTGTGAGGTCATCGACCTGGGGATCGTCCCCGACACCCTGGAGGCGACCAGCGCTGCCCTGGCCGACGCGGCAACCCGAGCGGATCTGATCCTGGCTAGCGGCGGCGTCTCCGTGGGAGAGGAAGATCACGTAAAACCGGCGGTTGAGCGCCTGGGGAGCCTGGAGCTGTGGCAGATCGGCATGCGGCCAGGCAAGCCCCTGGCGTTCGGCCATATCGGCGGCACCCCCTTCATCGGCAGCCCGGGCAACCCGGTGTCCCTGTTCGTCACCGCCAGCCTCTTCGCCCGCCCCTTCATCCTGACCCAGCAGGGTGTCAAGGGCCCAGTCAGCCCCCAAACGCTGACGCTGCGGGCGGGATTCGATTGGCCAAATCCAGACAAGCGCCGCGAGTTCCACCGTGCCCGAGTGGAAACGGGCCCGGACGGCGAAGCAGAGGTCCAGATCCACCCGAGCCGATCGTCAGGGGTGCTATCCTCGGTGGTCTGGGCCAACGGCCTGGCGGTGATTGCCGAGGGGCGCAGCCTGCACCGCGGCGATACGCTACCCTTCATCCCCTTCACCGAGCTACTTGGATGATCCGCGTCCTGTACTTCGCCCGACTCCGCGAACAGGTCGGCACGAGCGGTGAGACCCTGCCCGCGCCGGAGTTACCGACCTGCGTGGCGGACATCGCCACGACCCTGCGCGGACGAGGCGGCCCCTGGGCCGCGGCCTTTGCCCAGGACCAGGCCTTGCTGGCCGCGGTCAACCAGGAGCTGGCGCGGGACGAGACCCAGGTTGCGGACGGGGACGAGCTGGCCTTTTTCCCGCCTGTGACCGGGGGATGAGCACGACAGTGGGCGCGAACCCTGTACTGCGGCTGGCCGGCTAGTACAGCCGTGCCTGAATGGAATGAACATCCGTAGGGTGGATAAGCGAAGCGCATCCACCGGCGTGCGTTTGGTGGATGCGGCGCGGACGGACCGCTCAGCAAAGTCCCAGCGTAGTGACACGCGCCTTATCCACCCTACCGTTGTTGGGAAGATAAGCGCGCGACGGTACTATGAAACCGACCTTGGCCCTGGCAGTGTCATCTTGTGCTGCGCCACCTGGGGGGAGACCATGAAATCGCGCATGGCCAGGGCAGTGATGCGGATCAACTCTTCCCGGTGCGGATAGGCGTCGATCTGTTCCCTTGTCCAGTCCGCCAGTGCGGCCTCGAAGGTGGCCCCGCTGAATACGAAAACCTTGTCGGTGAAGTCCGTCATCGTCCGCTGCCCAGATCGCCGTCGCCATGGATACGAGAACACGAGGAGCGGAATTGTACGACGCCAAGACCCTGCTTGCCCTGGCTGCCGGTTTCGACCTGCCCGAGCCGCCGATCGCCGTCGCCCCCCTGGGCCAAGGGCTGATCAACGCCACCTTCGCCCTGGACACGGGCAGCGGACGCTATGTCCTCCAAAGGGTCAACCAGAAGGTCTTTCCCCACCCGGAACGCATCATGGCCAATTGGGGGGTCCTGGCCGAACACCTGGCCAAACACCCGGACCCTGGCATGCGTATCCCGACAACCATCCCCGCACGCGACGGGACCGCCTTTGCCCTGGACGACGATGGTCAGCTCTGGCGGCTCATGGAGCGTATCCCAGAAGCCGTCAACTTGACCCAGGTGACCACCGAGGCCCAAGGGCGCGAGGTCGGGTTCGCCCTGGGCCGCTTCCACCGCCTGCTGGCCGGACTGGACCCGGCGCGGATGGCGGTTACCCTGCCGGGCTTCCACGTAACCCCGACCTACCTGGAGCAGCTCGACCGGGCACTGGCGGACCGGCCGCCAGACACGCGAGACACCGCGCTGGCCCAGGCGCTGACTCAGGCCTTGGCCGAGGTGGAGCGCCGCCGCGACCTGGCCGACAGCCTCGAAGGGGCCCGCCAGGCGGGTCGCATCCCCCTGCGCGTCACCCATGGTGACCCCAAGCTGGACAACATCCTCTTCCACCGGGGAGACGGCCGGGCCCTGGCGCTCATCGACCTGGACACGATACAACCAGGCCTAATCCAGCACGACCTGGGCGACTGCCTGCGCTCCTGCTGCAACCGCCAGGGGGAGTCCGCCACCCACGAGGGCGTCCGCTTCGACCTGGACTGTGCCACGGCCATTCTGTCCGCCTACGCGGCGGAGATGCGGGACATCCTGGGGGCGGCGGAACTGGCCAGCCTCTATGACGGCATACGGCTGATACCCTTCGAGCTGGGGGTGCGCTTCCTTGCCGATCACCTAGCCGGGGATCGCTACTTCCGCGTCACCCGCCGGGGCGAGAACCTGACCAAGGCCCTGACCCAGTTCGCCCTTGCCGGCGACATCGAGCGCCAGGAGAACGAGATCCTCGGCCTGATCCGGGATGCCTTCGGTCAGCCTCAGCCGCCTCGGCCAATCTGAGCTCGCCAATCTAAAGCCGGCTCGCCCGCAAAGACGGCACATGTCCATCCGCATCAAGCTCTTCCTCGCCCTCCTTGGCACCGGGTCCCTGGTGGCTCTGGCTATGTTCGCCTTCATGGGCTGGTCCTTCGAGCGCGGGTTGGCCGACCTCATGCGCGCCCGGGAGGAACAGCAGATCGAAGCCATCTCCGAGCGTCTGGCGGAGGTCTACCGGCGCGACCATGGCTGGGACGGCCTGCGCCAGGACCGCCGCCTCTGGGTTATTACCCTGTTCGGCGCCACCGGCCGCGAAGCCGGCGGGCACCGGCCCGGCCGGGGCCCAGGTCGGCATCTGCGCGACCTGATGCAGCCGGGGACGCAGGAGCGGTCCACGCTATGGCCGCCCCCCCGAGCCCTGAGTCCGAGGGCGCCGGAGGCCCCACCCCTGCCGGTGGAGCTGCGCCTGATGCTGTTGGATGCGGGGGGAGAGGTCCTTTACGGCCGCCCCCAACTCCTGCCCGGGACCAGCCGCTACCCGGTGGAACTGGACGGGGTCAAGATCGGCGAATTGACCCTGCTCCCCGGCCCCAGCGCCGCCGACCTGGGCGAGGTCCAATTCCAGGCTCGTCACGCCCGCGCCCTGGTCCTGGTCGCCTTGGGCATGATCGCCCTGAGCGCCCTCGTCGCCTTTACCCTGACTCACCGTCTGGTACGTCCGGTGCTCGGTTTTCAGGCGACCGCCCGACGCCTGGCGGCGGGTGACCTGAGGGCCCGCGCGCCCACCGGGGCAAACGACGAACTGGGCCGCCTGGGGCGCGATATAAATACCCTGGCCGAGACCCTGGAGGCCAACGAGCAGGCCCGACGCCGCTGGGTGGCGGACATCTCCCACGAGCTGCGCACGCCCCTGAGCCTGCTGCGCGCCGAGTTGGAGGCCCTGCAGGACGGGCTGCGGCCCATGGACCGCGCCGCGGTAGACGCCCTGCACGGCGACGCCCTGCGCCTCAAGCGCCTGGTGGACGACCTCCACGACCTATCCCTCACCGACCTCGGCGCTCAGAGCTACCGCAAGGTCGAGCTCGACCCTGCGACCATCCTGGCAGAGGACTGTAGCGCCTTCGAGCCGAGCTTCGCCGCCGCCGGGCTGTCCCTAACCCTCGATGCGGACCTCCCGCAGCCGGTGCACCTGCTGGCCGACCCCGACCGTCTCTCCCAACTCTTCCGCAACCTGCTCCGCAACAGCCTGGCCTATACAGACCCTGGCGGGGCATTGCAGATCGCCATGACCAGGACCGAGACCGGGCTCGCCATCGACTTCCAGGACGGCCCTCCGGGAGTCCCCGCGCAGGCCCTGCCCCACCTGTTCGAGCGGCTCTATCGGGTGGAGGGGTCACGGTCCCGGGATACCGGCGGGGCCGGCCTGGGCCTGGCCATCGCCAGCAATATCGTCGTCGCACACGGGGGCCGCATCGAGGCCGGGCAGGCACCCCAGGGCGGGCTGTGGGTCCACATTGAACTGCCGGTCCAGACCTCATGAGGCTCTTTGCGTGAATCAGACCATCCTCATCGTCGAAGACGAGGACCGCCTCGCTAGCCTGCTGGCCGACTATCTCGCCGCCTCCGGCTTCGGGACCCACCGCATCGGCGATGGACGCCAGGTTCTGGACTGGGTGCGCGCCGAGGCCCCGGCACTGATCCTGCTCGACCTCAGCCTTCCGGGACGGGATGGAATGGACATCTGCCGGGAACTGCGCGGCTTTTCGGACGTGCCGGTCATCATGACCACGGCCCGGGTCGAAGAGATCGACCGCCTCCTCGGCCTGGAAGTGGGCGCGGACGACTATGTCTGCAAGCCCTATAGCCCCCGGGAGGTGGTGGCCCGGGTCAAGGCGGTGCTTCGCCGCCACGCAGCCCCTACCCGCCCCGCCTCGGAACGCCAATCCGGGCCACTGCAATTGGACGCCGACACCCTGCGGGTGAGCACGCCGGACGGACGCGCCTGCGAGATGACCGCCGTGGAGTTCGCCCTCCTGCAAACCCTGCACGCAGCCCCTGGGCGCATCTTCTCCCGGGACCGACTCATGGACCGCATCTACAGCGACGGGCGGGTCGTCTCAGACCGGACCATCGACAGCCACATCAAAAAGCTGCGCCGCAAACTCGACGAGCTGCTGCCGGGGCAGGAGCTGATCCACTCCGTCTATGGCGTGGGCTACCGCTATGAGCCGACCGCCGACTGGGAAAATGCGGGTTGAACTGCGCTTCTCTATCCTGTTGTGTCCAGGGGTATTTCGTCACGAACTCCTGTGCTCGTGAATCCCGATCCGGCACTGGCCCCCGCGCTTGCGGCGCGCTTCGACGCCATCTTCACCCAGCGCACCTCCTTCGCCACCCTCAACCAGACCCTCAAGCGGCTGCACGCCCACAAGGAAAAGCTGCTGCTGGTGCTCAAGCGCCCGGACATCGTCCTGCATACCAACGGCAGCGAAGGCGACATCCGCGGCTATGTGAAGTGGCGCAAGATCAGCTGCGGCACCCGCAGCAATCTGGGTAAACGCTGTCGCGACGGCGTTGTCAACTTACCTACTCGATCTCAATCGATCCCCTTTGTTCAAACCATTCCCCGTTCAACAGGCGCACGTCACCTGCTGCCAACCCAAGAAGGCTCGCAGCCGAAGCTCGCGATAGTGGACTGCGGTCATCAAGTGCCTACCCAGCCGGAATAGATTTCCGACCACCGCGTGCGCGGCCAGAAAGCGCTGCGCTTGACCGGGCGACTTGAAACCCCGCATCTGGCGCTCGCGCGCACGGGTCGGCTGATGTGAAGCCTCGGCCCGGTTGTTGGCACGTCGCGCCGTGACGTGCGGCACTGAAGGCATCGTGGTGCGCCGTGCCGCCGAATAACTGGGGAGCTTGTCAGTGACCAGTTGACGCGGGGAGGCGCCCTCCCCTTTCAGCAACTTGCGGAAGAAGCGTTCCGCGGCGCGCTGGTTGCGCCGGGACTGCACCAGAATATCCAGGGTATCGCCGTCCTGATCCACGGCACGCCAGAGGTAATGGCGCCGCCCCTTGATCGTGACGAACACTTCGTCCAGATACCAGGTGTCCCCCAGTCGGCCAGTGCGGCGTTTCGCTGCTCTTGCGTACGCTGGTCCAAACTTACGGCACCACTGCCTCACGGTCTCGTAGGAAACAACGATTCCTCGCTCGGCCACCAGGTCCTCGACATCACGCAGGCTCAGGCAGAACCGATGGTAGAGCCAAACGACGTTGCTGATGATCTGAGGCGGGTACCGATACCCGCGATAGTTGGGACCGTTGGTGCTCATGGACCAAGTCTGACCCCGCCTCGTCAAGTTGACAATGCCGCTAGGGGGATGTTTTGAGGTTTCCGGACGGTCAGGCGCATACTCTGAGCTCGCACTCGGTTGGTCTTGCTCCTTAACTTACCGCCACCACGACGAGGAAGGGCTATGTATCAGGCACCGAAACAGAACGATGCGCTGGGGACAACCAACCGGGGAAACGCGTGCGAATCCGGTTTGTGCACGCTGTGCACGGCTGACTGCAAGGGTAAATGCGAAACGTGGCTCTCCTCCCTGCTTGGGCGCAAACTCCTCTACCCGCGCAACTTCGGGAACTCCACGGCCGGCTCCGCCAATATCCTTGCCGAAGGCGTGGGATATCACGCCCTGCGTATACAGGGCTATGCGTATGGTGCCCACGGGCTCGATAACCGCCTATCGAGCAGCGCGGACGACCGGGTCTTCCCGAATGTCGACATCGAGACGTCTTTCGGCCAGGCGATCAGGACGAAATGTCGCATACCGATCATGACCGGCGCCCTCGGCTCCACCTTCATCGCGGCGAAGTACTGGGATTCGTTTGCAGTCGGCGCTGCGTTGTGCGGCTTTCCGATCGTGATCGGAGAGAACGTGGTGGGTGTAGACACCGAAGCCGTCATCGAAAACGGCAAGACCAAGTCCGCCCCCGAACTCGACCGGCGGATTCAGACCTTCCTTCGTTACTACGACGGTTACGGCGCGATCATCGTACAGATGAACGTCGAGGACACCCGCAACGGCGTGGCTGAGTACATCATCGATAAACACGGCGATCAGGTCATCATGGAGCTGAAGTGGGGCCAGGGCGCAAAGGACATCGGCGGTGAGATCCAGGTCACCGATATCGACCATGCCCGTTTTCTCAAAGAGCGCGGTTACATCGTCGACCCGGACCCGACCGATCCCGTCGTACGCAAGGCCTTCGAAGGCGGGGCGATTACCAGCTTTGCCCGGCACAGTCGCCTCGGCGCTACCGATCTGAGCGCGGTGGAGCAGGTCCGCGCAGGCTTCATGGACGAGGTGGCGAGGTTGCGCAAGCTCGGCTTTCAGCGAATCTCCCTCAAAACCGGCGCCTATGGGATGGAGGCCCTGGCCATGGCCATTCGCTTCGCGGCCGATGCCAAGCTGGACCTGCTGACCATCGACGGAGCGGGCGGTGGGACGGGCATGAGCCCGTGGAACATGATGGACCACTGGGGGGTGCCGTCACTGCCTCTGCATGCAAAGACGCACGAATACTGCCAGATCCTAGCCGGTCGGGGAATCACACCGCCGGATATTTCGCTGGCGGGCGGATTCGCCAGGGAAGATCACATCTTCAAGGCGATGGCGCTGTGCGCCCCCTATACGAAACTGGTTTGCATGGGCCGGGCACCGATGATTCCCGGTTTCCTCGGCAGCAACATCGAAGGGGTACTCAAACCGGAGCGACGCGCGGCGATTTCCGGCCACTGGCAGCAACTGCCGTCCACGGTCAAGAATATCGGCAAGTTCCCAGAGGAGATCTTTGCGGGTTGGGAAGCCGTCCGTGCGAAAGTGGGTGACGCGGAGATGGGAAAGTTACCCTTCGGCGCCATCGCCATGTACGGCTACGCGGACAAGCTTGCTTGCGGTCTGCAGCAATTCATGGCAGGGGCGAGAAAATTCGCGCTGGACCAGCTTTCCCGAGAAGACCTGATGGCGGCCAATCGGGAGACGGCGGAGGTCGCAGGTATCCCCTACATGACTGATGCCGGGGATGATCGCGCGATGGCAATCCTACAGCGCTGAACGCCGGTACAAAAAGCAGCGCGTAGGTGTTCCAGCGGACAGGACTCGCGACCTCTCTGGGGATCGGCTCGGGCATCATTGGATGCGTCGGAAACAAGGTGTCACATGTTTAAAGACTGGTCGGATGATTACCTCACGGGAATTGCGGAAATCGACAGGCAGCACCAAGGGCTCTTTGAGGCAGCGCATCGATTGTATGACCAGATTCTCAACTGCGAAGGCGAACGCGGAGTCGAAGAGGCCGTCACTTTTCTCCAGGACTACGCCGAAAGGCACTTTCAGACCGAAGAGGCTTTCATGCGCGAGCATGAATTCCCGCTCCTGGAGGAACACAAAAAGCTCCACGACGCTTTCTTTGAGAGCTTGGAATTTTTAGTGGATGAACTTCAGATTTTCGGGTCTAGCCAGCACCTGGCTGACCGCGCGTTGGACGTTGCTCAGGACTGGCTCATCGATCACATCGCCGACGAGGATATGCAATACGCCACGCATGTTAGGCGACGGCGTGGTACACATTCGACCACTGGCGGGACAGAATCGAACTGAACCGTTCTACGGGGCCTCAATCGGCCAATTGAGATCGTTTCTGATTGGGTACAGAGAAACTCCGGACCGGCAGATCCCGGGGGGCTCAACAGTCGGTCATGATCGCGAGTCCGTGATCATCCGACGATAAAAAAAGCCGGTCGCGATGAGGCGTCCCTTTCAGTTGGGCGTTGCGAAAACCATACACCTGTCGGGAAAGGCGGCTAGGTCTGCTTAGGGTCGTTACCTGTCCCCGGCCAACCTCCCCAAAAGCCGGATGGCCTTCACCCGGCGTTGTCAACTTACCTACTCGATCTCAATCGATCCCCTTTGTTCAAACCATTCCCCGTTCAACAGGCGCCCGTCAACTGCTGCCAGCCCAAGAACGCTCGCAGCCGAAGCTCGCGATAGTGGACTGCGGTCATCAAGTGCCTGCCCAGCCGGAATAGATTTCCGACCACCGCGTGCGCGGCCAGAAAGCGCTGCGCTTGACCGGGCGAGTTGAAACCCCGCATCTGGCGCTCGCGCGCACGGGTCGGCTGATGTGTTTCCTTTGCCGATCTCTATGCAGGCAAGATCGTAGCGGCCCTTGACCGCCAGCACCCCCGCGACCTGTTCGACGTGCGCGACCTGCTCGCCCACTGAAGGGATCGACGATCTCCTGCGCACGGCCTTCGTGGTCTATCTCATTCAGCCACAACCGGCCCATGGCCGAAGTGCTGAAGCCGACGCGCAAGGATCTCACAGAGGAATTCGAAAGGGGTTTTGTCGGCATGAGCGAGTCCCCCGTCAGTCTCGATGCGCTTTTGCAGGCGTGGGAAGACCTGATCGCCGCCATCGTTGGCGGTATGCCCGACGCCCACCGTCAATTCCTGCTCTCCTTCAAGAGCGGCTCACCCGCCTGGGACCTGCTCGCTCTGCCGGGCGCGCAAAACCTTCCGGCTGTGCGCTGGAAGCTGGGCAACCTCGCGCGCATGGATCAGAGCAAGCGCGGAGAGCTGCTCGCACGGCTCCGGCAGGCTCTCAAAACGACGGAATAGTCGCCCCGCGGACGACAATACGTCTGTGCGTGCCAGGCTGACGTGTCTCATCTTCCGGCTTCCGGCTGAGCTCCGTCACCCGTTCCAGGAGTCCGAGAGAGGGGAAACAGTGCTCTGCCCGTTCGTTGGCATACTCGGCCAGTGCGAGAAGCACCAGCCGCTGAGCGAGCGTCAGTCCCTGCCGGCTCCAGGCCCAGTCGCGCTTCGCGGCTCACGTCGGGCGACCTGCTCCGCCAGCAGCTCGCTGTCTTTAAGTATCCCCTGGTCATAAGCCTCTCTGGCAGATCACCGCTTGTTGCACCCCTGGGAGAAGCACTCCCGACACCGCAGCGCAGCGACCCGGTGTCCGGACCTCGTCCGCGCTGCGGGTGTGCCCTCAGCTTTGGCGTATGACCCCGGCCACGATCCCGAGGATCTGCAGCTCCTCATGGCGCAGGTAGATGGGCTCCATCGCCGGATTGGCCGGTTGCAGCCGAATCCCGTTCGCCTCGACATAGAAGCGCTTCAATGTCACGCGCTCGCCGTTGATCATCGCCACAACCGATTCGCCGTTCTCCGCAGTCTGCCGCTGCTCCACGATGATGATGTCGCCGTCCTGGATCTGATCATCGATCATCGAGTGCCCTCGCACCCGCAGCGCGTAACTGTTCCTGCGCACCATATGCCGCGGTACGGTGACGATGTCCCGCTCCTCCGGGATGTCGACCGGCTGCCCCGCGGTGACATAGCCAAGCAACGGGATCTCGACGCCGGACTCGGCGGCCAGATCCAACGGTTCCAGCGCCGGGTTCCAAGTCGTGTGCTGGCGTTTGGGCAGGAGGTAGGCGACGGTCTGCATGGTTGGGCTCCGGTGGCGGTTGTCCACACTATCGCGCTGACGGCGCGTTCTCTATTGGTTCTCCTGAAGACTAGCATACAATAGGAGAACGAACAGGAAACAGCCAGACCATGCGACTGACCCGACGCCAACAACAGATTCTCGATTTCCTGCGCGAGAGCGTCGGGCAATTCGAGCACCCACCAACGCTAGACGAGCTCTGTGCGCTGCTCGGACTGCGCTCGCGTGGCTCGCTGCACAAACATGTTCAAGCCCTGATTCAGGCCGGCTTCGTCGAGCCGATGGCTGGACAGCATCGTGGCATCTGCCTGATCACCGACGAGCCCACAGAAGACGGACTACCGTTACTTGGAAGCATCGCTGCGGGCCGACCGATCGAGGCCCTGCCGCAGCCCGAACAGATCCAGGTGCCGGCCCACCTGCGCACCGACAAGCCTTGCTACGTCTTACAGGTCGTTGGGGACTCGATGCGCGAGGCCGGTATCCTGGACGGGGACTACGTCGTGATCGAGCAGCGCGACCACGCCCGCAATGGCGAGATCGTCGTGGCGCTGGTCCGCGGAGCGGAGGCCACGCTGAAACGGATACTGCAGGAGCCGGGGCGCACGATGCTCTACCCGGAGAACAGCGCCATGGAAGCCATGGAGTTCCAGCCGGACGAGGTGCAGATCCAGGGTGTGTTGGTAGGACAGATGCGCTCCTATCGGTCACCGTAGGGGCCTGCCTGTTGCCGCTGGTGAAAGCGTTCATCAGCCGCGTCGGCAGCAGGTAGAGCACCGGCGGCCGACTGAGCCCGGCGCGGCGACTCAGCACCTCGACGATGGCGTAGAGCCGAGGCGTCACCCTGCCGAATGGGCCGGGCGCCGGACAAAGGCATGAGGAGGCGCGGCGATGCCGCCGGGTAGCCCATCGCCAGCACCACGACTCCGATCAGGGCCCCCCAGGCAAGCACCGGGCCGCCGATGAACCAGGCGAGCGACGCAAGCAGACCAGCCAGCGCAGCCATGAGCAAGCCGGTCTGAAGGCCGTTGCGGAGCTTGTGGACCTGGAGTTGTTCGTCGTTCATGATGCGGATATAGGGGCTCGCTGCAGTCCTATTAAACCACCGCGTGCTGTAGGGCGACTCCTGGCGGCACCCCTGGACCAGCCGCCAGCCAAACCATTCCGCCCTCACATTCCGGGACCAGAGCCCTTGTCAGGAAACCTCGCCGGCAATCGGCGGTCCGACTCCCGGACGGCGGCCGCTCGCGGATCTCCCGCTCGTCCACCGACCCACCGATGCAGGAGAAACTCCATTGAAGACAAACATTGCTGTCGCCCGCGACCTTCGGCCCGCGACCGCCCTCGCACTGCTGACCTTCGTCTCGCTCGCCGTGATCGGCGGGCCGGCCGATGCCCGCAGCTGCGGGATGATGCGCGGCCCCATGGCCTACAACGGGGCGCCGATACCCTACCCGATGATGCACCAGGGCATGCGCGGGCCAGCGCAGTCAGGGGCCGGCTACGGCGTTGGAATGCAAGCCGGTCCGAGCGTGGTGGCCATCGCCAGGGGCGCTGGTCAATTCGGTACACTGCTCACCGCCCTGGATGCGGCTGGTCTGACCGGGCTACTGGAAGGCGATGGGCCTTACACCCTGTTCGCCCCCACGGACGCCGCCTTCAAGAAGCTGCCGCCCGGCGCGTTGCAGGAGCTGCTCGGGGACAAGACGAAGCTCGTCGCCCTCCTGAAGTACCATGTGGTGCCCGGCCGAGTCTCGGCGGCGGAGATCCTGGAGAGCCAGGAGCTCAAGACGGCCTCCGGTCAGCCCCTGCAAACGCAGGACCTGAGCGTCATCCGCGCCGACCTCCGGGCGCGCAACGGCGTGATCCAGGTCGTCGATACCGTCCTGCTGCCCAAGGGCTGATGTGCCCGCCCCGCCCACGCGGCGGGGCCTCTGTCGCGCGGGGGCTATGGGCGACAAGTCCAGGCGGCGTGCGGGGCTCGCGGCAGCGACGCAGGCTTCAATCGCCCGGAAGTTCAGGCCGCTGCACGAGGCCCAACAGGGCGAGTCCGCAAGACCCGGTAGCCCTTGCCGCAGAGAAGGATCGCCCGGCGATGGTTGCAGCGTTGGGCGTGATGCGCCGGCACGTTGCACGAGCAGCGTCTGGCGGTACGAGCTGTGACAGCAGGCTGAGTGGGTGTTCGCCTGAGGAAGCCCGGCACAGCAATTGGGCTCTGACCCTGAGCTATCCGCCACCCGTGCAACAACCCGGCGATCATCTACCGAGAGCCCCGGCCAATTTCGCCGCATACCCAGCGGCCGCTGTTCACCCGGATGTCGACCTGAGCTAGCGAGTCGCAGGCCATTGAATTCCCGACCTTCCTTGGCTTAAGCGCAACTCAGTGCGCCCGTATATGCGGCAAAATGGCTGGCGGTTTCGAAATATGCGGCAAGATTGCCGCATAGCATGGGACCCAACCCGTTGGCCCAGCGCCCCGAACTCCTTGACTGTGCGCCGATTTTCTGATGCCATCCCGCCAGGTACCGGCTTCTCCGGCACTTTAGTCGCCGAATAATAGCTGATAGTCGCGTTAACGCCACGATTGATATGCAGTTCGCGCTATGACTCCCAGCAAGAAGCCTTTTAACTGGAACCCAGACAAAAATCGCGAACTTATCGAGAACCGAGGCATTTCTTTCGAAGATGTTATCTTTTGCTTGAACTCGGGTGGACTATTGGATGACATGGCACATCCAAACAAAGTGAAATTCTCTCATCAACGAGTTTTGGTTGTCGACGTGGAAGGGTATGCGTACTTGGTTCCGTATGTCGAAGATGATCAAGAGATCTTTCTTAAGACAGTCATTCCAAGCCGAAAAGCGACTAAACAGTATCTCGGAGATAAGAAATGACGAGTGACCACCTTAACAAAGAAGAGCGGGATATCCTGGACGCGTATGACGCAGGAGAATTCGCCTCAGACCTTTCCCCTGCGCGCAAGAGATTTTTGGAAGACGGAGCCGCCGCCACAGTCGAGCGTGAGAAGGAAATCCAGATAAGGATGTCGGAACGCGACCTGTCTACGCTTCAGAGACGAGCGCTTGAGGCTGGTATTCCTTACCAGATTTTTGTTGCCAGCATCCTGCACAAATACGCATCGGGCACCCTGTACGATGCCACAGCTAATCGGGATAGGGAGCCGCTCTAGCGGCCCCCTCCCACAGCACCGTACGTACGGGTCCGTATACGGCGCCTAGCCTGCTATTCGCAGAGACATTTCATCGGGCAAATCGAATCCTATATCAAGTGTCTATCGGGCCGTAGCCGGATGATGAATCTTGCACCATAGCTCCCGCACGGAAAAGAGACCGATTTCTGTGAAATGCGCATTGCTCAACCCACTGTTCGTTCCCATCGTCTTCGATAGCCGCCAGTAGCTTTTGCGTGATAGGCCGAGACGGATGGCTTCACGCGTTTTCACCCCCAGCTTGATCAGTTCCCGGATACGGCGTCTTGGTCGGCGCCACTGTTTCCAGTAGCACATCCGTAACCGCCTTCTAATCCATCCATCTAGCTTTACGGCATCGTCGTACTGCAGTCCGCATCCATAATGCGCCATCCAGCCCTGAATATACTCTTTCAGACGCTTGATTCTTGACGCGCTGGAGATGCCGGGACATCGGCGTGTGATGTGTTTCAGCTCGCGTTGAAACGCTGTGACTTTACTGTCCAGCGCTCTCAACTTCTTACGATGAATCTCGAATCCGAGCACAGCGCTCTCTTTGACAGGTCTGACGTAACTCTTAGCCTGGTTCACCTTCACCTTGAGCTTGCGCTCCAGGTATCGGCTGACATTGGCCAGCACCCGCTCTCCCGCTCGCTTGGACTTGACGAAGATGGCCAGGTCATCGGCATAGCGGACGAACTTGTGTCCTCGGTTTTCCAGCTCCTTGTCCAGGTCATCGAGTAGGATGTTGCTCAACACCGGTGACACCGGACTGCCTTGGGGCACTCCCTTGCCGGTCGGGTGCAGGCGGCCGTTGACGACCACCCCCGCTCGCAGAAAGCGGCCAAGCAGTTTCAGCAGGTCGTTGTTCTTTACGCGGCGCGCAACCCGATGCATCAGCACATCGTGGTTGACCGTGTCGAAGAATTTTCCAGGTCTAAGGTGATCTGGTAAACGTATCCTTGCTGGAAGTACGCTTGGGCCTGCTGTGCGGCTTGCTGCACCGAGCGACCCGGCATGTATCCGTAGCTGTAATCCGAGAAGGTTGGATTGAAGTCGTCGCCGAGTACCTTGGCAATCGCTTGCATGAGCACTCGATCCAACACACAGGGAATGCCCAAACGCGGCATTCCCCCGGACTCCTTGGGAATTTCAACGCGAAGCGCCGGCGAGGGTACGTAGGTACCATCCAGCAGTTGCTTCTTGATGTCGTCCCACTGCGGTCGTCCCCACTTTGGGAATTTCCCGATGCTGATACCATCAACACCAGGCGCTCCTTTGTTGGATCTGACCTTTTTCCATGCCTCGGCTATACTCGCATTCGATGCGATGTATTCCACCGATGCAAAATCGATAGGAGATGGTTCCATGACGCGCCAAGCACCCAGATCCCCGGTCGGGGTTGAGGAGTTACTTGAGCTCACGGGCACCTCCCAATCACACTGCCTTCGGACCTTTCCCCGGGGCAAGCCCCGGGTTCTCGTCCTCTGCTGACTTCTGCCGTGTTAACGCGTACCTTCGCAGGCTCTGTTCCACCACGTCCGTTAGGACGCTTAGGTCGGCAGATCTCCCCGGGTAAGAACATGATCTTTCCCTGCACAACCGCCGCATTTACCATCCCCCATAGATCTGGTTGGGCTTCGTCATGTTGTGCTGACTCGCCCTGGGGTTCGGCCTTATATGCAGTTTCTGTCCGTCGGCTCACAGGTTTGCACTCGGGCTTCTTTCAGCGGGTCGGTCGCCCTTCCACGCCTTGCCGTCGGCTAGTACTTTTAAAGGTGTCAAGATGACATCCTCCCAGACAATGTACAGGGGACTTGCACCCCATAAAATCATGCCCATGCCGGGCACACACAAGGCAAATCCAGCCGACGCTCGTGCCTCGCGCGGCTGATTTCCGGCGTTAGACTGCAACCCGCCAACGGTCGTCCGACCTCAAACAGACCGCAAACATTCTTACGGAGATTCGCAGATGGCGGAGTCGCTTCACCCGGCCGCTACGCACCACTTGCCCCCATTCGTCACCGCACCGGGCGAGACTGACGTGCTATTCATCCTCATGGCGGTGTTGGTGCTGTTCGCTGTGATCGGCATCGGCATCCTCTACTTCAAGATCCATGCGTTGCCGGAGCAGATGGCACATCGTGGCCAAAAGGTGCAGTTCGAACTCGTCGCGGTGCTGGCGCTGCTGGCGCTGTTCACGCACAACCACGCCTTCTGGGTCGCCGGGCTGCTGCTTGCCCTCGTGCCCTTGCCCGATTTCACGACGCCGCTGATCTCCATGGCCCGTTCGCTCGACCGCATTGCCGCCGGCGCGGAGCCTGCTCCGCCTGCTCTGGCCCCTTCGCCCGCGGGGCAAGCGCCGGAATCGCCCGGTCAGCCTCCGATCGGGCGGCCGACCGAGCAGCGGGAGGCCTAAGCGATGTTAGAGCTTCTCCTTTGCTCGATGCTGACCGTCCTGCCGGATTACCTGTTTCGCCGCTACGCGCAGGGCAAGCGGATCGGGCGCGAGATCACGCTGTTCACCGTCTGGTTCGAGCTGCGCTGGGGGATCACCCTGTGCCTGATCCTGACCGTGGCCCTGATTACAACCATCTTCTACTTTCACCCCTCGACCAAGTCCGCCACGTCGGTGTTCCGCACCGTGACTGTGCTGCCGCAGATCAACGGCCGGGTGGCCGAGACCTTCGTCGAGCTGAACCAGCAGGTCGAGGAAGGGCAGCCCCTGTTCCGGCTCGACAGCACCGCGCAGGAAGCGGACATCGAGACGGCCCGCAGGCGTATCGCGGAGGTCGAGGCCGCCATGGTCGTGGCCAAATCCCGGCGCTCTGAAGCGGAAGGTCGCATCGTCCAGGCACGCGGCGCTTTGCAGCAGGCTACGGACGAGTTCGAGGCCCGCGCCGAAGCGAACCGCAAGAGTGCCGGTTCGATTGCGCAGCGCGAGGTCGAGCGGATGCGCGTTCAGGTTGATACCCAGCAGGGCGCGCTGGATGCAGCCCTGGCGAGCCACGAGGCCATCGTCTCGGAGATCGAATTCAAGCTCCCGGCGGAGAAGGCGAGCGCCGAGGCAGCGCTGAATGAGGCCCAGGTGGAACTCGAGAAGACCCTGGTCGTGGCCGGGACCGACGGCGTCGTGCAGCAGTTCGCGCTGCAACCGGGCGACATCGTCAATCCGATGCTCCGACCTGCCGGCATCCTGGTGCCGGAACGGCATGCTACGGGCCTGATGGCCGGCTTCGGGCAGATCGAGGCACAGGTGTTGAAGGTGGGCATGATCGGCGAGGTGACCTGCATCGCCAAGCCCTGGCAAATCGTGCCGATGGTCGTGACCGAGGTCCAGAACGTCATCGCCTCCGGCCAGGTGCGCCCGACCGACACCCTGATGGACGTGCAGCACTTCGCCAAGCCCGGCTCGATCACCGTCGCCATGGAGCCGCTCTATCCAGGGCAGCTCGACGACCTGCCCCAGGGCGGCAGCTGCATCGCCAACGCCTACACCAACAACCACGATGCGCTGCAGGACCCGAATATCGGCAGCCTGCGCAAGTTCGGACTGCACGCCATCGACACCGTCGGTATCGTGCATGCGATGATCCTGCGCATCCAGGCACTGCTGCTGCCGATCAAGGCCCTGGTGTTCAGCGGGCATTGACCGGTGCCCTGCCATGACAAAGCGGCGGCAGGCGGCAGGCGCAAGCTGATAGCGCCTACCACACGGAGTAGTTAATGAGAAGGAGCACAAGACTG
This sequence comes from uncultured Gammaproteobacteria bacterium, assembly GCA_963845265.1. Classification (GTDB taxonomy): domain Bacteria; phylum Pseudomonadota; class Gammaproteobacteria; order Chromatiales; family Chromatiaceae; genus DYRB01. The sequence continues at coordinate 73,051 of CAWJRN010000012.1, forward strand.
GCCGCCGTTTCGGCGCTAATACAGTGGAAATCGCGGACGGACCTCCGTTTCTGCGAAAAGCCGGCGAATGGTCCCCGTTTTCGCCGCCGTTTCCGCCGCTGACAATTTGGCGCTTTACGCTATGACTCCAACCATCCGCCCCGAAACACCTTCAGACGAAGATGCAATTGAGCAAGTCACTCGTCGTGCTTTTCTCTCGCATCCTTACAGCCATCAAACTGAGCAGTTTATCATCCGCGCTCTGCGCGCAGATCATGCGCTTTCAGCCTCCCTTGTCGCCGAAGATGCCGGCCGCATCGTAGGGCATATCGCGCTTTCCCTAGTAACCATCGGTGATGGCGTTACTGGCTGGTATGGGCTCGGCCCGATTTCGGTCGAACCCGACTTGCAACGCCGTGGCATCGGGCGAGCGCTGATGGAGAGAGGTCTTGCCGAATTACGCAAAATTGGAGCCAATGGATGTGTGCTCGTTGGCGACCCGGCGTTCTACACTCGTTTTGGGTTTGCGAATAATCCTGCCCTCGTGCTTAAGGGCGTCCCTCAGGAGTTCTTCCTCTCGCTATCCTTTGGCACTTCTTCCGCTCATGGCAATGTCCAATTCCATCCTGCATTTCAAGCCACGGGCTAACCCATCATCCTAGAAACGGCAGTTGACCGCTTCGTGCTACATGTAACCTTTGGAATGCGCGAACAATTGCGCTTTCTGAGGCTTCACCTTTTGGGTGACGGCGCTACGACCCCCAGTGCACGCCCCGCGCGGCGCCTGGCTGCGTTGCAACTCGTTGCAATAGAAACACTATTGCGCCTCGTCGCGTCTTGCCAGCCACCACGCGGGACGCACCCTGGGGGCCGTCCAACCGCCGTTTCTAGGATCATTCAACCCGGACGCACGCAATAAAGCCGCGCCAGCCGGTTAATTCAAAAGTTTGCCACCATCAAGCGCTTATGAGTGCACTAATCGTTGTCCTTGTCGGAGTTGCCGCAATAGCTCTGGTTGGATTGATATGGCGCCTTGCTTCTCGTCGACAGTCGCTGCCCTGTCCAGTTTGGCTACGTTGGCTCGTTGAGATTGACAATCCATTTACCAAGACAAATCGGGCCGCATTCATTGTCGAGACCCTTTCGCTTTCCCCTGGCATGACTGTACTGGACGCAGGGTGCGGCCCCGGGCGCCTAACCGTCCCCCTTGCTCGGAGTGTCGGCACCGATGGTCATGTTCTCGCCTTAGACGTTCAGGCGGGAATGCTTTCGCGCGCGAAGGCGAAGACTGAGGCGGCCGGCTTAGAAAACGTCGAGTTTATCGCTGCCGGTCTTGGCGACCACGAGCTCCCCGCGAACTGCTTTGATCGCGCTGTCTTGGTCACCGTCCTCGGAGAAATCCCCGACCGCGCTGCCGCATTCGCTGAGCTGTTCGGCGCTCTTAAGCCCGGCGGGCTGCTCGCAGTCGTTGAGGTTGTCTTTGATCCTCACTTTCAGTCTCGTGGTACCGTCACAACGCTTGCGGTTTCAACGGGCTTTCGTGAGCAAGCGTTCTTTGGTCATCGGCTGGCATATGTCATTCACTTCGCGAAACCAGGTGGCGGCTAACCCGCGCTTCCTGGAGACCGTCGGCAAGCTGCCCTTGCCGATCCCCTCCGCGCTTCGCGCTCCAGCGGCCGCTGAACACGAATGTTGAACTATTCCGCTCCACGGGGCTTATCAGGGGCAGAGTGGTAGACGGTAAGGCGTTCACTTCTGACTTCGTGGAAAGCCCGCAGCACCTTCGGGGCTGGGACCGCCGGCATCTTGCCGGCTCGACGCCCTGAGGCGGCGATTCGGGCCTGTGCTGAACGCCTACGCCATTGGGTTACTGAGAGATGCTTGGTGGCGCTTCGCGCCTTGGCCGGCAAGATGCCGGCGGTCCCAAGCGCCGCCTTGCGGCGCAGATTGGACAGGGGCGGAGAATGGTGGACCAGTCTCTCGATCGCCGCGACGGGCAGCAGTGCGACCATGCCCTCGGGGTCAATGCCATCGAAGTCCCGGGTGGCCAGGTCCTGCCAGTTTCCGGCCTGCGACATCCTGCGCCCCGAGCTGCTAGTGGTGATGGATGTCTGTCGCCTGCGTCCCATCCGCACCGAGCTGGGTCGCCAGCGCCGACAGGACCTCTCCGACGTCCCCGTCCACCCGCAGCGTAGCGAGTTCGTCGGCCCGGGTCCTGCCCCGGTTCACCAGGGCGATGGGGATGCCCCGTCCCGCGGCCTCACGGCAGAACCGGAAGCCGGAGTAGACAGTCAGGGAGGTGCCAACCGCCAGCACCGTGGCCGACTCCCGGAGCTTCGCCAGGGCATGCTCCACCCGAGGCCGCGGGACATTCTCGCCGAAGAAGACCACTGCCGGCTTGAGCACCCCGCCGCAGTGGGGGCAGTCGGGCACCCGGAAAGCGCCCTCCTGCTCCGGAGGGACGAGGGCGTCCCCGTCCGGGGCGAAGGCCGAGGGGTCGGCAACCGGCTCCGGATTGGAAGCGGCGATGCGCTCTTGGACCTCGGCCCGCGGGACGCGCGAGCGGCAATCCAGGCAATCCACCCACGCGAGGCTGCCGTGGAGATCGATCACCCGCCGATGCCCGGCCGCCTGATGCAGGCCGTCCACGTTTTGGGTCACCAACTGGTGGACCAGACCCACCCGCTCTAGCGCAGCCAACGCCCGGTGTGCGGCATTGGGTTGCGACCCCGCCACTCTCGGCCAGCCCGCAAAGCTCCGAGACCAATAGCGGCATCGCGCCTCGGCGCTGCGCACGAACTCCTGGTAGCGCATCGGTTCGCTGACCTTCCAGCGCCCGTCGCTGTCCCGGTAGTCGGGGATGCCGGAGGCAGTGCTGCAGCCGGCCCCGCTCAGCACGAAGAGGGGCCCGCCCTGACTCACGAAATCCACCAGGGCCGAGGAATCGGGCACACACCGGGCACTTGCCCCAACGCGTGGCGCCTGATTGCCGGCCAGCGGAGTATCTGCGTCGTTTTCGGACATGGTCTGTTTCACCCCTCATAGCAACCCGAAGCGCCAGGGAAATCCCGATCGGAGCGGGCCATGCGCAGTGATCCCCTCAGCGGAATAGGCTCATCCGCGCCATCACCCCGTCGCGCTTGATCAGCCAGTGCAGCAGGCGCTGCACCAACGCGTAGCGGTCGGTCTCGATCATGATTCCACCTCGTTGGCCCAAGAAGTGCGCTCGGCTAAATCCGCCGGGACCGGTAGCGGGTCTGGTATGGATGCAGGCAGAAGACCGTCCGCCCCAGCAGGTGCGCGGGGCCTTCCTCCACCACGCCGACGCTGCAATAACGGTACTTGACCGGGCCGGAAAAGTCGCCACCTTGGAAGGGCGCGCGCATGGCCTGGTACTCGCTCTGCGGTACCTCGCCGCGGAATACCAGGGACTCGGTCCAGCGGCTGATGCCGCTGTACAGGGTGCGCACCAGGGCATCCCCGGGGACGGGGTCCGGCGAGGGTTCTTGGCGAAGCTCGCCCAGGCCGCGCTCGGTCACCCAAAAGGCGCTGGCCTGTTCCGGGGGCCGTTTCAGTCCATCGGTCGAGCTTTCGGGTTCTGTCTCTCGTTGATCGGTCATGATGAAAATCGAAACAAGCGATGGGGGCTGGTCGAACGATGCTCGGATACGCAGGGTCTATCCACAAGTCGGTCCCGCGAGGAGCGAATACCAGGCCACTCCCCTGCGAGCCCCTGACCTGGGGCAAGGGCCGATGAGCCAGGATACTCCCGGCGGCCCTTTTCCCTCTCCCCCCGGCCGCGGCTTCTCGTCCTCCCGCGAGTGCACCCTGGGCGCTGTCCGGCTGGACGCCCTCCCGGCCCGGCAGGACATGCACTCGTGAGCCCCATTCAGCTCGTGTGGTTCAAGCGCGACCTGAGGGTGTGCGACCACGCCGCCCTGAGCGAGGCCGCCCGCCGGGGTCCCGTGCTGCCCCTCTACATCGCGGAACCTGGGCTCTGGGCCCAGCCGGATGCGGCCGGACGCCACTGGGGCTTCATCGCCGAGTCTCTGACCGAGCTGACAAGCGATCTGGCTGCCATTGGCCAGCCCCTGGTAGTGCGCATCGGCGAGGCCATCCCGGTGCTGCAGGATCTTTTGGACCGCCTGCCCATCGAGGCCGTCTGGTCCCACGAGGAGACCGGCAACGGCTGGACCTATGCCCGCGACCAGGCAGTGGCAGACCTGCTGAGTGCTCGCGGGCTGCCCTGGAACGAGCTGCCCCAGAACGGCGTGGTGCGCCGCCTGCCGAGCCGGGACCTCTGGTCGCGCAGCTGGGAGCAGCGGATGGGTGCGACCTTGGCGCCGCCGCCGGTTTTGCGGCCGCTGGACCAGGACCTCGCTCGCGGCCTGGGCGACCGGGGTCTCGGGGTCATCCCCGAGGCGCCCGACCTGGGACTGGCGCATGACCCATGCCCCGGCCGCCAGCCGGGCGGTCGGCGGGAGGGGCAGCGGCTGCTTGATGAGTTCCTGGCGGAACGCGGCGAGCGCTACCACAAGGAGATGTCCAGCCCATTGACCGCCTTCGACGCCTGTTCCCGTCTCAGCGCCCACCTCGCCTATGGGACCTTGTCCATGCGCGAGGTGGTGCAGGCAACCCGGCTGCGGCGCGCGCAGGTCAAGGCGCTGGCGAAGGCCCTGGCGAGCGGCCGGAGCACTTGGGCCAGCGCCCTGGCGGCCTTCGAGGGCCGACTCCACTGGCACTGCCACTTCATGCAAAAGCTGGAGAGCGAGCCGTGTATCGAATTCGAGAACATGCAGCGCGCCTGCGACGGGCTGCGCCCAACCGAGCCGGACCGGACGTCCCTGGACGCCTGGTGCGCCGGCCAGACCGGTTTCCCCCTGGTGGATGCCTGCATGCGCGCCCTGGCCGACACCGGCTGGATCAACTTCCGCATGCGCGCCATGCTGGTGTCCTTCAGCTCCTACCAGCTCTGGCAGCACTGGCGGGAGCCAGGTCTGCACCTGGCGCGGCGCTTCACGGACTACGAGCCCGGCATCCATTGGTCGCAGGTGCAGATGCAATCCGGCACCACCGGCATCAACACCCTGCGCATCTACAACCCGGTCAAACAGTCCCGGGACCAGGACCCCAGCGGTGTCTTCATCCGCCGCTGGGTACCGGAGCTTGGCGGGGTGCCGGATTCCTGGATTCACGAGCCGTGGCGGATGCCCGCGGTCGAGCAGTCGGCCTTCGGGTGCCGCATCGGCCGGGACTACCCGGCCGCCATGGTCGATCACGAGGCCAGCGCCCGGGAGGCGCGGCGTCGCCTGGGGTCAATGCGCCGCACGTCGGAGGCGCGCGCACAGAGCCGCGACGTACTGCGCGAGCACGGCAGCCGGCGGCGCGGCGCCGGGGCGCGGCGGCGGGCCGACGGTCAGACGCCGCCGGAGACCTCGTGAGCCATCGCAAGCTGCACTTGCCTGAAAAGACCTGTGCCGCCTGCGGGCGGCCCTTCGCGTGGCGGCGACGTTGGGCGCGCTGCTGGGATGCGGTACGCTACTGCTCCGATGCGTGCCGGAGAAGCCGGCGCGGGATTCGGTGAACCGGAGTGACGCCCAACGAGTGGGTTCCGCGACTGTTCGCACCGATCGAACCAACGGAGGACGAAAGACCTTGGTCAAGGCTCGAGCAGAGATCCTCATCCAAAGACCGCCGGAGCTGGTCTACGGCTTCGTCGCACGGGATTTCTTCGCAAACTATCCTCGCTGGTCTCCCGAGGTCAGGCGCCTGGACGTGCTGACCCCGGGCCCGGTCCGGGTGGGGAGCCGGGCCCGCCAAGTGCGCGTCGACCAGGGGCGCCAGAGCGAGTCCACCTTCCGGGTGACAGCCCTTGAGGAGCCGCTTCATCTGGACTTCGCCGAGGGCTCCAACCTGTTCCGGATCAGCTACCGGCTCACCCCGGTGGGGGCGCATACCCGCCTGACCTTCTCATTCGAGCTGACCCGCCTGGAGTTTTTCATGCGCCCCTTCGAGAAGCTAATCCGGGTCACCGTCCAAGACGGGGCCGAGCGGGTGGTCCGCAACATCAAGGGATTGGTGGAACGTGAGTCGGCACCCCCGAGCAGCGCTGCCGGAGTACCTTGACAGGCGCTAGCCGCTATCGCGGTCACGCAATGCGTCTCAGCCACCATGCCGCCTCGGCGGCGAACAATCGATAGGAGCACCCCCATGGAGTTCATGGCCGAAAAAGACGAGGGCACCATCCCCTTCGTGCTCTCCCAGATCCTCGACACCTGCGTCAACGGCATCACCCTGTCCGACCCGGACCAGCCGGACAACCCCATCGTCTATGCGAACGAGGCCTTTGAGCTCATCACCGGTTACAACCGCGAGGAGATCGTCGGCCACAACTGCCGATTCCTCCAGGGGACGGACCGGGACCAGCCGGAGATCGAGCGCATCCGCGAGGCCCTGCGTGACCAGAAACGGGTGACGGTCACCTTGCGCAACTATCGCAAGGACGGCACCCTGTTCTACAACCGTTTCTCCATACGCCCGCTGCTCGACCGCCAGGGGCGGCTGGTCTACTACCTGGGGATCCAGTACGACGTGACGGACAAGGTCGAGGCAGAAGAGGAACTGCGCCGGCTCAACGCCATGCTCCGGGCCATGGGCGAGCAGGTGGACTAGTACCGTCTCGCGCAAGTCTTCCCAATAACGGTAGGCTGGATAACCGAAAGGCATCCACCGAAGGCACGCCGGAGGATGCGGCGCGGATGGACGGCTCAGCAAACCCCCTGCTCAGTGCCACGCACCTTATCCACCCTACGAATGTTCGCTCCATTTCGGCGCGGCTGTACTAGCGGGCTGCGCCGCCTGTGCATGCCTGGCACAAGCCACTATCGGTATTCGTCTTCCGGGTATGGGCAGCTCCGGCAAAAAGCCCGGTCCTCAGGTCAGGTAACCAAGTGCCGCGACATCGAAGGGGGTGGGAATCATTCCCAGGCGCTCGAAGCCGTTGTCGCCGGCACAGGTGTTCCCCTCCAGCAGCATGGCGATCTGGTCGCGCGTGATGGGGAACCAGGGGAAACGGTCCAGCGCCGCAGCCACCGTCTGGACGGCAAAGGCGGGGGCCGGGAGCATGAGCTTGGTCTTGCCGCTGCCGGCCGCGATGGTGGTGAGAATATCCTTCCAGCTCAGGGCCCAGGGGCCGCACAGGTCGTAGCTCTGGCCGATGGTTTCGGGGTGCGTCAGGGCATAACAGAAGGCCGCAGCCACATCGGCCACCGCGACTGGGGCCAGTTCGAAAGCCCCGGCTTGGAATGGCAGCAGACCCGTGTAGAACAGGGGTGCGGGCAAAGGACTGTCGATAATGTCGCGCTTGAGCTGGGTGCAGAATTCCATCTGCCCACGGGGATCGCCGAAGATCACCGAGGGTCGGAAAATGGTCCAGTCGAGTCCGGAGGCCTTCAGCGCTTCCTCAGCCTGGAACTTGGTGCGCTGGTAGGGCGTCCCGTCGGGCTTGACCCCGTTGGCGCTCATCAGCAGAAAGCGTTTGACGCCGGCAGCCTGTGCCGCGCCGGTCGCCCGCTCGACGCCCCGGAACTGGAGCCCCTCAAAGGTTACCCCGCGGGCCGGGTTCTCCCGCAGGATGCCGATCAGATACACCGTCGCGTCGCTGCCCGCGACACACTCCTCCACGGCGGCCGGGTCATCGACTGTGCCGACGACCGTCTCGCAGACATCCAGCCAGACAGGTCTCTCCTTCTCTCCGGGCCGGACCAAGAGACGGGGCACATGCCCTGCCGCCACCAGGTGCTCGACCAAGTGGGTGCCGACAAAACCGGTTGCGCCGATCAGGCTGACTTTCATCGCAATTGATCCTCTGCGGGTCAGGGGAACACCCCACTAGTGGGGGGCACTTTGGGGCGAGCCGCCGGAGCGACAAGGGACGGCTGGCACAGCTCCGACAGGTCCTGTTCGACCCGCGTCGCAACATTCAACCTAAATCCGGCAGGTGATCCCGGTGTACGTGCGAATGAAATCGCACCGATGGTTCCTGCGTAAGGCCTTCAGGAACTGGCAACTCCGGCCCCAACGACTCTTCTTGAGTTCACCGATCAGCGAGGCGGCACCTCAGACCGGCAAAGCATTGCCGGCCATCCTGTGGGAGCGGCGCCCCGCCGCGACCGGGCGTCTTCCAGAGAAGCCGCCGGAAGACGCCGCATCGCGCCGATGGCCCCCCCCAGGGACGGGGGACATACAGAGGACGCAGGAGCAGTCCCCGGTGTGGCGGCGCTCCCACGGTTGCGGGCTCGCACCGAGCAACCAATTCGACTCATTTGTGAGGATCGCGGTCGCTCAAGGAACCCTAGGGCGTCAATTGGCGCACTCACTCGGTGCCCGATGCCGGACGAATCCGCTTGAGCCCCGAGGCTATCGGTGATCAGGGTGCCGTCACGCTGACACCCGCCTCGGTCTTGGCCTCCATCTCGTCACGGCGCATAGGCATTGCGTCGATCTGGAGAAGAATATCGCGCAGATCGGTGTCCAGCGCGGCTCGCCGTTTGATCCCCCCGTCCTTTCCGATCAGGACCACAATTCTGTCGCTCGTCGCCACCTCCAATTCCTGGCGTAACTGCCTGACTGCCTGAGCAGGCAATGCCCGGTCGCCGACCAGGCCTTGGTCGGAGAACAGTTGGAAGACGATCACATCGCGGTCAAGCAGCGCTTCCCATCGACGCTGCATCCACTGCCGTTGCGTCGCGATTCCTGGATCTTCGCTGTCGGAAGCAATCAGAAACAGCAATCGATGCCGCCACTGGTACTGACCGAGATCGTAGGCAGCCGCGCCATTGATCGTCACCACGAGCAGGACGATACCGGCCATGAATCGAGTACTCATCTCACCACCCTCCCGTCCGCGGGTTGCCTTTGAAAGCGCCGACAATCTCGTTGGTGACGCAACCGCCGTAAAAGCCGCCGGCCGCGGCCCGACCCACTCTGCGTCGGCGTAGTAGGCGACCCGGCCCGGATAGCAGCTATTGCGCCCGGCTACCTCCGCCAACGCCTCGAACGGCTGCTCCTAAGACCAAGCAGCCTTTTCGATGAGGGTCTTGCCGCTGCGTATAGCGGAGTAGCTCGCCCGGCCTTTCCACTCGCGGAAACTGCGTCCGCCCTCAGGCTGTAACAGATTGCTCGCCATCCCGACACCCGCCATTAAAAAGAACGCTCTCGCGTCCAGTCCTCGTGCGTTGGGGTAAGCGCGAGCGAGCCCCAACGACCTAGGGCATCATGTTGGCGGTCCTTCGTCACCACGACATACGGCCATTCTCTGCCAAGCAATCCGCTATAAGGCCTGGAAGATACCAAAACGAAAACAGGGGGCGTGATCTGGCATGTGCCAGAATTCGAGTAGGCGTTCCGGCCCAAGTCTTGTGTACCCAATCCATGTGTGTTTTGGATTGAGGTATGACGTTGGGACGTAACTCCGCAAACGCAAGCGCGGCCTGTTCAGTAGGTAGTTCTTTTAGTTGATTGGCGTCGAAGCTCAGCTATCCGTGGGAGCCGCGCTACACCGGGGACTGCTCCTGCGTCCCTGGGGTCCATCGACGCGACGGAGCGTCTTCCAATGGCACTGCGGGCCGCACCCAAGCGCGGCGTGCAGGCACAGTGACTGCCAAGCAAGATCGCGGCTCCCTGCATCGCGGCTAGGGCGCCGCTCCCACAAGGTAGACAGGGCTAGCTGCGTTTCCACGCTAACGGTCATGTAGGCGCGCAGACACCCCGGAACATGAAAGTTCTTTCACGCTAACGGGGCAGTCGCCCCGCAGAAGACCTCGGGCCTTGCACAAAGCTAGTGCGGTGCGGCCTAGCGAGAACTTTCACGGCAATTACCTTGCTTTATCGCCTAAGCCTCGCATCACCTGCGGAAAAGCGACGAAGGAGCTGCGCTTTTGCTGTCCGAGTGTATGCGATTGTTATGCATTACTCATTGTCAAAGTAGTCTGAATCCAACTTCTTGACCTCATACTGTCCAACCGCTGAGACCCCAACATTGTACTCTACCATTAGCCTTGAAAGATGCTCTCCATCAATCAAGATCATTCTCGACTCTATCAGAGAAGCGTATTCCTTTGCTTCGTTGGTAAATGATGACGTTGTAATAAATACGCCTTTTCGGGCACGCTGTCCTTGCAGCGCACCGGCGAATCTTTGTATTTCAGGGCGCCCAACAGCACCCTCCCCGCGCTTAGCCTGGATATATATGACATCCAAGCCAAGACGGTCTTCATTAATAATTCCGTCAATTCCACCATCTCCTCTTTTTCCGAGTGCCTTTCCAGCATCTTGGCGGATGTATCGATTTTCTCTGGATCTTTTGCAAGTAACTGTGTGCCTACCGATGTAATTGTGAAAAAACCTCGTCTTGGCGAGACAAGCAAACCAGCCTGTTTTAAATAGGAACGCGCCCAGCCTACGCGATTGTTAAACACCGCTTGACTACCGCTAGGAAGAAGCTCACTTCTTTCTTCCGTTGTGAGGCAAAATTCATCAGCCAGCATCTCAACTGCCTGACTGAATTTATGTTCCTTTTCGTCCGATGCTAATTTGAGAACTGGCAGCATGAGTGTTTGGTAGTTTGGTATTGCCACGGTTCTCAGAAATCCTCTTTATGCATAACAATTGATTCAGCTATTTCAGCGTAACTTACCACCGGACACCCGGCATCGACAACAAGTCCATGCCCGGGGTAGGCTCGCTTCCGCTTACCCCAGCGTTTCGGAATGCTATACCGAAGATAAGGATAGCTTCCCGAGGCCGATATCGAGGCTAGGGCGAAATCGGCGCCGGGCCAGAAAACTGCTGGAGCAGTTGCCTCCTAGCCGCGCCAATCTCCCGAGTGGCAGGGGTACCTTGTGTTGCAGTACCTGCTTCCGACCATCTGGGCGGCGGCTGCCAGCCGAGATGCGACAAGTAACAAGCTCCCCAGCAAGCGCCGAGGGACAAGACGATGTCACTCGCCCCTGCACACTGGTCTCCCGGCAGACAATCTAGCGATTGGTCCGCTTGCTTACCCGGCTCGTCAAAGACCCCGCGGTCCAATCTGACATCGTGGTTGCCGTCAGTCGGGGCGCCTATGTGTTCGCCTGGTGCGCGATTTTCTCCGTCTCGCTTGGATACCGTCGCCGCGGCCGCATAACTGACCCCAGCCTGGCGCTTGCCGCTCGGATGCAGACCCCTTGAATGCCGAGAGGCCGGGAGACGGTGCGGCCGATGCCATTGTTGCCTTGCCGGCGGCCTCCCGCGCATCAGGTCCGCCGAGCGCGTCAGGCCAACTTTCGCGAGACCCGTTTCAACAGCACTGCGAGAAACGAAACCATGAGCACATCAAGGCTTCTCTCCCCCATCACCACCGCCGACGGGCTACAGCTCGCAAACCGAGTGGTGATGGCACCTATGACGCGCGCCCGCGCCGGCAAGTCGAGGATCCCCAACCAGGCCATGGCGACCTACTATGAGCAGCGGGCCGCTGCCGGCCTCATCGTCACGGAGGCAACGGTGGTCTCCGAGCAGGGCATCGGCTGGCTTGATTCCCCCGGTATCTACAGCGATGCCCAGACCGAGGGCTGGCGCCACGTCGTCGAAGCGGTCCACGCCAAGGGCGGAAAGATCTTCCTGCAGCTCTGGCACTGCGGGCGGGCATCGCATCGCTACTTCTTCGACGATGAGCGCCTGCCGGTGGCGCCTTCCGCCATCGGCATCGCCGACGATCACAGCCACACCCCCAAGGGAAAGGCGGCGTACGAGACGCCGCGGGCACTGGAGACGGAGGAGATCCCCCCGATCGTCGAGGACTACCGTCAAGCGGCGCTACGTGCCAGGGCGGCCGGCTTCGATGGCGTGGAGATTCACTCGGCAAATGGCTATCTCCTCGACCAGTTCCTGCAGGCCAAGACCAATCGGCGGGAGGACACTTACGGCGGCAGCATCCCGAACCGCTATCGGCTGCTGGGGGAGGTGGTGGAGGCCGTGAAGACCGCCTTTCCCGCCGAGCGCATCAGCGTCCGTCTGTCGCCGAACGGCGTCTTCAACGACATGGGCACGCCCGAATACAGGGAGCTCTTCACCTACGTGATCGAGCAACTGGCCGGCACCGGCATCGGTTTCCTGCACGTGATGGACGGTCTGGGCTTTGGTTTCCATCAGCTCGGCGAGCCCATGACATTGGCGGAGATCCGCCCGCTCTTCGCCGGCATCCTGATCGGCAACGTGGGCTATACCCAGCAGACAGCGGAGGAGCGGATCGCCGCGGGTCAAGCGGACATGATTGCCTTCGGCCGCCCGTATATCGCAAACCCGGATCTGGTCGAGCGGTTCGCGAACGATTGGCCCTTGGCGCCGGAGGCCGAGATGGCGACTTGGTACACGCCTCAGAAGTCCGGGTACACCGATTGGCCGGCTTACGCTGGCTGAACAAGCCGGGCACCTAGGGCGATTCCTCCAATCGGCAGGGGCAGGCCGCGGCGGGGAGGCAATCCGGTGTAGAGAGCCGTGCGACGCAGATATAGCGAGCAGCGCGTCCTCGTCTGACCAAAAACCCCGGCTCGCAGCACTGTCCGCATGTGGCCAGGCTCCATCGTCGTGCCGACCCGTCGCTTCGACACTGCGCTCAACGAGCGTTGTACCAGGATCGCCGCGCGTCTCCCCGGCCAATGACCAGGGTGCATCGAACAGCAGGCGCCGCCGGTCATACTTGCACCGGACACAACCGGTGAATCCATTCCATACCAGTCGAACAGGCCAATCGACCATGCATGCCACACTCCCCCGTTTGCGCGATACCGATTTTCCCGCGATCCGTCGCGGCGGCCTGAAGACCCTCCAGGCCAATCTGGGTTACCGCTGCAATCAGTCCTGTCTGCATTGCCATGTCGCGGCGGGGCCGAACCGCACCGAGCGCATGGATCGGGACACCATCGAAACCATGCTTGCCATTCTGGCGCGTGGTGGCATCGAGACCCTGGATCTCACCGGCGGCGCGCCCGAGCTGCACCCGGACTTTCGCCACCTCGTATCCAGGGCGCAGGCCCTCGGGACCCGGGTCATCGATCGGTGCAATCTCACCATCCTTGAGGAACCCGATCAGGAGGACCTGGCGGAATTTCTGGCCGCTCAGAGCGTCGAGATCATCGCCTCGCTGCCCTGCTACCTGCAGGAGAATGTCGAGGCACAGCGCGGCAAGGGTGTCTTCGAGGCGAGCATCGCCGGCCTGAAACGGCTGAACGCCCTGGGCTACGGCCGCGGCGATTCCGGTCTGGTGCTCGGCCTGGTCTACAACCCCCAGGGTCCAGAGCTGCCGCCCGAGCAGACGGGCCTGGAGGCGGCCTACCGGGCGCGGCTTTCCGAGGAGTACGGCATCCGGTTCGACCGCCTTTACACCCTGGCGAACATGCCGATCCAGCGCTTCGGCAGCACACTCATCTCCAAGGGCCAGTTCGATGCCTATCTGCAACTGCTGAAGTCGGCCCATCGCGCCGATAACCTAGCATCGGTCATGTGCCGCGACCTGATCAGCATCGACTGGCGTGGGTTCGTCTACGACTGCGACTTCAACCAGATGCTCGACCTCCCGCTCCACGCCGGCACCCGGTCCCGCCTTCACCTGCGCGACCTCGACCTGGGGCGCCTGCCGGGGCTGCCGATCCAGGTGGCAGACCACTGCTATGGCTGTACGGCCGGACAGGGATCGAGCTGCTCGGGCGCCTTGGCTGGCTGAGCCATGCCAGCCCAGCAGCAAGGTCATCGCCACGCCTCGGCTCGCCAGCGAGCACTGGACGCACGCGTCGTCGTCTTCGGACGTGCCCCTGTGGCCGGCCAAGTCAAGACCCGCCTGATCCCCGCTCTGGGCGCGGAGGGTGCGGCCCGCCTGCATCGGCAGCTGATGGAGAACATCGTCGGACGGCTCTGCGCCTCCGGCCCGGCAAGGGTCGAGCTGTGGGTCACACCCGATACCGGTCATCCCTGTTTCGCAGAGTTGGCGGAGCGGTGGCAGCTCGACATCTTCGTACAGGAGGGCCAGGACCTGGGCGCGCGCATGGCGCACGCCGCACGTTCGGCCCTGACCCGCGCCGAGGCCGTCATCCTGGTCGGCACCGACTGCCCCGACCTCTCGCCGGATTTTCTCAAAGCCGCTATCGCAGGACTGGAGCATCAGGACGCCGTCCTGGGCCCGGCACTGGATGGAGGCTATGTCCTGCTCGGTTTGCGCTCCGTGGAGAACACACTCTTCGAGCGGATGCCCTGGGGCAGCGACCGAGTCGCCGAGGTCACAGAACAGCGGCTCGATGCACTCGGGTGGCAGTGGTCCCGTCTGGCTCCCCTGCGCGACATCGACCGTCCTGAGGATCTGGCCTATCTGCCTGCACGGATCAGCCCGGTCCCGCCGACTTAACGACCTGATCTCGGAGTCATCCATGCCCAGCATCCGCGCACTCCTGTTGCTCGCCCTCGGCCTGCTCACCAGCCACGCCGCACAGGGCAGCGAGATCGTCGTCGGCCCCTTCTCGTCTGCCACCCCCGGCGGGGCGCTTCCCTCCGGCTGGCGAGTCGCCAAGCTGCCGGGTGTGACGGCCACCCGCTTTACGCTGGCGGGATCGGATGGGGTCACGGTGATGCAGATGGACGCGAGCGACGCTGGCGCCAGCCTCTTCCGGCCGATCCGCATCGACCCGAATCGGAGCCCCGGGCTGAGCTGGCGCTGGCGGGTCCAAAACCTGATTGCAGGCGCTGATCTGCGCCGCAAACAGGGGGACGACGTTCCGGCTCGGCTCTATGTCATGTTCGACTATCCGCTGGACCGACTGTCCCTGATCGAACGAGCCAAGATCGCACTGGCCCGCTCGGTGGCGGGCGACGTGGTGCCCGCGGCGGCGCTGTGCTACGTCTGGGACGGCACTCTGCCCGCCGGCACCACGTTGTGGAATGCCTATACCGACCGGGTACGGATGATCGTGGTGGAGAGCGGCGCCGCGCGACGGGGCGAGTGGGTGAGCGAGGAGCGGGATGTGGCCGCCGACTTCCGTGCCGCCTTTGGCGAAGAACCCCCGCCCATCTCGGGGGTCGCTATAGCCGCTGATACCGATCAGACTGGAGAGACGGTGCGCGCCTGGTTTGGGGATATTCGGTTCGCGCCGCGGTGAATGCTGCCACAGGACAGGTTCGGGCCCACTGTTGCGTCATCGACGACGTGTTCGAGCGCGCCGACAATGGATCGGGTGTCTGCGGCGCCGTGCGCTTCCAACCCACGGCGGAGCTGACACCACAAGCCATCGCCGCTATCTGCTAGCAGGTACCTGCTCGGGTGCTGCGATGGTTCGCCCGCAGCGGCCTGATCGACAGTGATGACGTCCGCGAGATGCTCGCTGGGGAGAACAGCGGATTCTCGCTGGACGCCGAGGTGCGGATTGCCGCTCAGGATCGCCCGGGCCTGGAGCGGCGGCTGCGCTACTGTGCCCGCCCGCCCTTCGCGCTCGAACGTCTCCATCTGATCGACGCGCAGCGGGTCATCTACAGCGTATCCAGAGCCCAGCGCGATGGCTCCACGGCGCTGTCCCTCACGCCGCTGGAGCTGATTGATCATCTGGCGGCCCTGATCCCGCCACCGAAGTTGCACCGCCATCACTGCTATCACGGCGTTCTTGCACCCAACTCCAGCGCGCCGCTGCCACCGCCTACGGGCGTGAGCCTCCCGCAGCGGTCGCCTCACCGCCTGCCGACCCGGCGCCAAGCGCTCGCTCGCCGGCCGATCCCTCGCCGGCGGACAGCGGACCCCGGGTCGAGGAAGAGTTCGCTCCCTGAGCCCTGGGCACCGCCCACTCAGCCGCGCCAACGATCCACAGGGCAGGGCAGGCGCGTCAGCGCTGGCAGGCCTCCAGATGCCGGCTGATCCCCGGCAGCAGAGCCAGGCCTGCTGCGACAACGAGCAGGCAAGGGCCCAGCAGCATGAGGAGCAGGCTGAGAGAAGTTACGAGCGCAGGAATACTGCCGGAGGCTCCGTCGACCGATGCTGCCAGAAGCAGCATGGACGCCCCCGAAACGAAGAGGATCAGGGATAAAAAAACCACTACGCGGAGGGTTGAGCAGGCGGACCGGATCATCGTGTTCTCCTTGAAAAGCCGAAGCCGCAGGGGAGCAAGGGTGGCGACGCCGAGGGTTTCCTGTGATTGGCGACCCGATTTACCCCTCGGGTTCTCCTCATCCTGAGCGAGGGGCGAGCCCTTTCAGCGCCCTGCCGAAACTTCCTTATGCGATTGCCGGAGAATCATGTACCAGATTGCGACGGATTTTCGTTCGCCTTCAAGGAGTGTCGGCAGGAGCATAGTCGGACTATGTGACTGCCGGCACGACACCGAAGGCGGGCGAAAAGACGAGCAAGCTGGTACATGATTTGACAGAAATCGCCTTAGTTGGCCGCCGGCACCAAGGTCGCTTGGAATCAAGCGAGGAGACGCTGGTGCTGGCCTACATCGACTGCTACGCAGATTTCGCGCCAAGGTTCGCGTTTTTCGGTCGCTGGTCTGTGAAGCGCCTTACGGAAACGCTGTCACGATGCGCATGGAATCACGCACCAGAACTACCAACATATTGATTACAATGGGGGTTTTCCGCCTCTGAGCAAGACTCGTTCGTACCTGAGGACAGTGGGATCCGAACGCCCTGCCGCAGCACCTCTGTCCGGGAGAGCCGACTGATTTTTCTGCAAGAATGCGCCGCGCGACAGAATGTGACCCTGGGCGTCAGGTCGCCTCCGTGCAATACCCTCCGCAAGCCCCCGCTTCGACAAGCGGACTCACCCCGGACCCGCTCGCTGAAAAGGCGCTCCGCCTCGCGGAGGCTCGACCCGACGCTGCTACAGGGACCCGGAACGCCGCGTTCTTACAAATCGGTAATGGCTGGGAAGACTCGATGTAAGGCGCGGGAGGCCATACGTTGATCCGATCGTGGGTGGAAACGCCCCGCAACTCCCTAGGATCGACCAACACCGTTTTGGAAGGAGTGAGCCGATGAATACGATGCACAGTGTCCCGCCGCTGGCGGCGAAAAGTTCGTTCCCACCGACCTGGCGCAAGGTTCTTTTCGCCAGCGTGGGAAAAGGGGCCTGGAAAAGGCCTGGAAAAGGGGCCAAGAATGGAAAAGGGGCCAGGCTCAACAAAGCTGGTTGAGAGACCTCGGCGCCGCAGGTCTGCCTCGCAAAGCCGGGCGATCAGCAATCGCAGACGCTGATCGTCGAGGCCGACGATGTGCTCGGGCGAAACGTCGGAGAGGCGGTGCAGGGACATCGGTGCTTTGGATGTCGGCCGTTCAAGGTCAATCCATGCCGAGATCGAAGCCCTCCCTGAACGGGTTCTCCAGGCGCAGCGCGCCTACCGTGCGGCCGTCTTGCATGTCCTCTGTGAGGAGTCGAGTCACCCCGGCGGCCCGAGCGCGATGGCTCCACGGCGCTGTCCCTCACGCCGCTGGAGCTGATTGATCATCTGGCGGCCCTGATCCCGCCACCGAAGTTGCACCGCCATCGCTATCACGGCGTTCTTGCACCCAACTCCAGCGCGCCGCTGCCACCGCCTACGGGCGTGAGCCTCCCGCAGCGGTCGCCTCACCGCCTGCCGACCCGGCGCCAAGCGCTCGCTCGCCGGCCCGCTATCTCTGGGCGATGCTGCTGGCCCGGCTGTTCGAGTCGTTCCCGCTGGCGTGCCCCAACTGCGGCGCGGACATGGGAATCATCGCCTTCCTGACCGAGGCCGCCCCGGTGCAGCATACCCTCACCCATATCGGTGAGCCTGCCGAGCCACCGCCGATCGCACCGGACCGCGGACCACCCGCCTGGGACGATGATCTCGGGCCGACGCCGGACTGGGACCTCATCGCCCAGCCGGACCCCGGCTTCGAGTTTGACCAGCGCATCTCCTGGTAACCAGCGTCGCTTGGATTTCCTATCCGCATCCGCTATCCGCCGCAACGGCAAGGGTGGACGCATGCGGCATAGTCGGTACGGAACATTCTGAGAACATCCGGTGAGATCAACTTACCAACAACAAGGGTGACGCGGGGATGGCTGCGGCACCGCTCGATCAAGTTGGACCGCCACCTGCCGGTGCCTTGAGACCCTTCAGCGCCTCGACGATGGCCGCGGGCTCCGCCCGTTTGCGATAGTCCGTGTCCGCGAAGGCGAAACGGACGATTCCAGCCCGATCGATCACGTAGGTGGCGGGCACCGGCAGGACATAGCGCCCGGCGCCGTTGTACTCCGCCAGGTCCAGCTTGAAGTTACGCCGATAGACATCGCTCACCGCATCGGGCACCTCGAAGTAGAGCCCATAGGCGCGCATGACCGATGAGTCCAGGTCACTCAGGATCTCGAAAGGAAAGCCGTCTTTCTTCACCTGCTCCAGAGACTTATCCGGAGCCTGGGGAGTAATCGCGACCAACTGGCCGCCCGCCGCCTGGATGGTCGGCAGGCTCTGGGCGAGGCCGCGCAGTTGGAGGTTGCAGTAAGGACACCAAGCGCCCCGGTAGAAGGTCAGCACCACGGGCCCGTTCTCGAGCAGCCCTTCAAGGGTGACCCTTTCGCCTCGGGCATCGATCAGGCCGAAGCCCGGGGCCCGATCGCCCACCTTGAGCCCAGGACTCGGCATGGCCACTGCCAGGTCCGTCCCGGCCTGTTCCATGACCGCCCGGTCCTCGGGCGTGACCTTGGGCCCCTTACCAGCCGCACGCTCCGCCTGAAAGGCTTCCAGGGCATGTTGATAACTGGGCAGGGTGGCCTCGGACGCTCCTGCCGCCGCGCACAGGAACATGAGGCAGGCGGCGGTAGCAAGGCGGGCACGGCGGTGCGCTGGCGTTGTTCTGGGCATAAGAGCGGCTCCAATGGCGAGGTGGCAAGGGCCTGAGTATGACCTAAGACCCCCAGGACATCTTTCAAAGCCATCGTGATTGGCATCTGCGGTCCGCTCTGGGCACAGATGAATCGACCGGCCCGAGGATCTGCACTACTCGCCGGCATGGGTCGGCCCGACTTCGACGGCTTAGCGACGCGACCTCGAAGCCATTCATCCCCAGCATCCGCGCACCCTGGTTTCACGCCCTTGGCCTGCTCACCCGCCTTGCCGCACATGGCAGCGGGAGCATCGTCGGTCCATTCTCATCCGCCACTCCCGGCGGCGCCCTTCCTTCCGGCTGGTGGGTTGTCAAGCGGCCGGGCGTAACGGCGATGGTATGGTCCGCAATTGACACGCCGCGCGGTCATCGGTTCGTATCGTGACCACACCCCGCCGCCGCGCCCATCCTCGCCATGTTTGCTCCCGACCCGCGTTTGAAGACCGCCCTCGAGCTATTCCACGGCGGGCGCTTTGGCGACAGCATCGGGTGCTGCGAAGCGTTGTGGGCGGAGGGGGTCCGCTCTCTACCGCTGCACGCGCTGCTTGGCGAATTGCGGTTATGGCAGAACCGACCCTCCGAGGCCGCGGGGCTGCTTGCGGCGGCCTCGCCGAACAACGGGACTCCGTGCGCCTCAAGGCAATATTGGCCGAGTCGTATCGGCGCTCTGATCGGCTTCCAGAGGCCGCGGCACTTTACCGCGAGCTCGGCCGCGTCTCACTGGCCGCCAAGCTGGACTCCGCGGCCGGCCCGGGCTGGTACCGGCTGGACGCCCCGGCGGACGGCGTCGAGCTGCCATGGATCGGCGAAACAGGGGTCCCTGTGGTCGAGGCGATGGTCGAGACCCGCCATGGCCCGCGGCCGGCGCGCTTCGTCATCGACACCGGTGTCGGCGAGACCCTGCTCGACCCGGCGATTGCGTCCGAAGCCGACGTGGACGTGTTCGGCGAGGAGGCCATTCACTTCCCGGCCGGACCCGCTGGGCGTATCGGACAGGGCCTGCTGCCGCGGCTGACGCTGGCCGGGCTCAGCGTCGGGAATCTGCCGGTGCACGTGCACCAGACGCGCAGCAGCATGGCAGAGCTCTTGCCGTTCCCGGTGGATGGCGTCATCGGCAGCGGACTATTGAGTCGGCTGCCGGCCACGCTCGACTATGGCCGCCGGCGCCTGCAATTGGGCGGTGACCAGTCCGTGGAACACGGCACTCCCTTCTATCTGGCGTCCGATCAATACCCGCTCGTGCCGGCGCGGATCAACGGCCGTCTCTACACCCTGCTGTTCCTGGACACCGGCATGGCCGGCACCGGGCTCGCGCTGCCGATGTCCACCGCCCGAGCGGCGAACGTCGAGGTGCTGGTCGACGCAGAGGGGATTGGCTACGGGGTGCAGAACACCCTGTCCGCCACGCCCATCGTCTGCCGTTCCGTCAGTGCCGCCGGCCTTGAGCGCCGCGACCTCCCGGGCATGCTGCTCGCACGCTTCCGCCTCGAGCACCAGTTTGGCTTCCGTATCAGCGGCCTGCTCGGCGACGGATTCATCGGCAACGGCCGGCTGCGGATCGACTTCGCGGCTATGCGGGTATCGGTCGAGGACTAAGACGGCAATGACTGCAAGGGGTTGGCGCTCGAGGAACCGACCGCTCAGGGTAGCGGGGCGAAGTCCTGCACGTACGGGTTATCGGAGCGGCGCACGATGTGGATATAGGGGCGGCTGGCTGCCCGATGGCAGGCGTTGCAGGCGGCCAGTAGTCCATCGTAGGCCAAACTGACCCGTGCCTGATCGCCGGTCTCCACGGCGCCCTCCAAGGCCTCGAATGCGGGGACCAGATTGGCCTTGTCCAACTTGCCGATCTCGATCCCGTCCGCCTCTCTGATCTCCTCGATGTGTTCGATGACCTCCTCGACCTCGTGGACATAGTAGCCTTGGAGCGCCCGGTTCTCGGCGTTCGCGGCGAGCCCAAGCTTGTGTGCTTAATACTGAAGTCGGCCCATCCATGAGACCAGGCCCAGCGCCTCGCCCTCGCCCTCGCCCTCGCCGGCAGAGGCGGGGTTGGCCAAGACACCGGCCAATAGCGTGACTGAGATGATGGATGAAACGGTTGTCTTATTGCGCATGATGATTGACTCCGACTGCCCTGGGTCATTCGCAGGGGAGAACCGGGCGAAGCGCCTTCGGCCCTTCGACAAGCATTCGGATCTGAAGACCACTGATCGGAGCACCTGAGCCTGGCCGCCTGCCACTGCCTCCCGGATCCCCCCGTGCCGCTCAGAGCGGTTTAGACAAGGTAAAAGCCCCTCGGACATCCCCAAGCTTGTATCCCCTGGCCTGATCGTCCGGGTAGGTCTCATCGAGGGCGGTGGTGATCGCCGGAGCGATCGAGCTCCCATGACAGGCGAGGCAGACCTCGCCGGTGGGAATGGCCTTCATGAAGCGGAACTGTTTGCTGCCATCCTTCTCGACCACCTCGGCATAGGCCATGGTCTGCACATCTTCACCAGCGGCCGTGCGCTCGTCGAATCGGAGCATGACCTGCCTTTCCCAGTCGTCTGGGGCGTTTAGGGTCGAATTGCGTAGCTTCAGGCTGGTGCGGCCGACCTCCCAGCCCGTTTGGTCGGAGAGCCCCTTGGCGATGGCCGGCGCCCGCTCCTTGCAGACGGCGATGGCCTTCACTGGACCGCCCTCTTTGATGGCAGCCTGAAGCTCCGCCTGCAGACTGGTGGCGAAGGTCTTGACGATGTTCTTCGCTTCGGCGGCATTGGAGTTGTCCGCAGGCTCGGACGACACCGCGGTGAGAAACGTAAGGCTGGAGGCAGCAACAAGCAGGGTGGTCATTCTGATTGTCATGGGGTCGGATTCCTCTTAGCGATCGGTAGGGGACCGGCAGTCGGGGCGATGTGCGCCAGGGCAGCCAGACCGGACACCGGGGTTTTTCGGGGCTTCGCAGAGACGGTATGGGGTCACTCCGGGGCCTATTGCAAGAGCAGTATGTAGTTGACGCCCTCATGGCCTGTGTAATGGAAACTGCGGTCCAGGGGGGTTGACGCGCACGCCGGTGCAGTGAATGAGGCGGAATTGGTCACCTAGACCGGCGGTGACTTCGCTGGGCTTCGCGAGTTTACGCCAGCGATGGGTGCCCTTCGGCAGCCAGCCCAGTACATACTCCGTTCCAAAAGATGGCGATGACGAAGGCCGCGATGGTGCGGTTGATGGTGGCCACCACCATGACACCGCCCGGTCGGACCAGCCTGCCGCAGGTCGACAGGAACTCCAGAAGGGGCTCCAGATGCTACACCACATCCATGTTGAGCACGGCATCGAACTGCTCACCGCCGGCCGCGAGTGTCTCGGCGCTCGCCAGCCGATAGTTGAGATCCAGGCCGCTCCGCTCCGCGTGCAGTTCCGCGCCCCGGATATTCTTTGGCGTGACGTCGACACCCGTGACGTGCGCGTCGAGCCCCGCCATGGACTCCCTCAGGATGCCGCCGCCGCAACCAATATCCAGCAGCCGCAGGCCCTCCAGCGGGTACTCGGCGGCTGGATTGGTTCCGAAGGTGTGGCTGAGGTGCTCGCGAATGTACCCACCCCGGAAACGCATTGAGTTATTGCAGTGGCCAGAAAGGCCCGTCGGTGTCCCACCAGCGATGGGCCAGCTTCTCGTAATAGGCGACCTCGTCGGGATCGATGCTTGGGGCGCACAGTGCTTCAGTCGTCATCGGGGACAAGAAGCTCTGATTCTTCGCTGGTTGCTTATAAGTCGTAGCCGGTATCGGTTTCCGCAACCCACGGGGGTCTACGACGAGGAAGGGCGCTGGATTGCCCGTTCTTACCGGCACCCCTATCAGGCTCGAGGTACGGGGCGCCAACCACCTGGGGGGTTCGATCCCCGTCGCGGGGCTCCGGCGATCGAGGGTCTGGCATCGCTAAAACTCATCAACCCCGCTTCAAGGGGCCCCGCTCGCTCACAGGACCGCATGCGGGCGTATCTCAGCGCCCGACGGTAGCGCCAGGCGGCGAAGCACCCGTAGCCCGGTCCAGGGGGCCAAACGGTTCAAGCCCTGAGCAAGCCAGCGGTAGCCAGATATATGAAGCCAAATCACGTAGGGTGTTATGACCTGCGGGGCCATCAACTTTACCTAGTGGCCCAACTTCTCCAGCTGCCGTGCCCAGTGGTGCGCACTGCTGCAAGCCTCCATGCCGATCAGACACGCCGGCAGATTAGCAAAGAACTCGGCGGACCGCCGCCGCGGAAGTTGCTTCTTCAGCACCGCTTTGCCCAGCTGATCAACGCCATGCAGCTGGATCACGTTCTTTGCCAGATCCACGCCAACTGTCGGCATGTCTTTCACTGGCGCCTCTCCTGGTTTGTGGGGAGCACCGCAAGCGCCACTTTGGCACTTTGATGCCGTTTCAGCCGAGCCGCACTATCCCAGATTCCCTGTTTGACACTTCGCTTCTCCACCCCCAGTTGTCGACTATGTCCATAGGTTATTCTGGCTGAAGAGATGAGCTTCTTAAGTTTGTCCGTTCCGAACGGGACTGACCGCGGCACACGCCTGACCTGCCATCCTCGGCTGAGCACAGGCACCCCAAGGTGACCATCACATCGACAGACGATCCGATCGTTCTCATCACTGGTGCATCCGGTGGGCTGGGCCAGACATTGTCCAAGCGCATGAAACAGGACGGCATCCGTCTGGCGCTGGCGGGCCGCGACCTGGAGAGGCTGCGTGCGGCCTTTCCGGGCACCAATGGTCCGCTATTGGTGGGCGACGTCAGCACCGCGGAAGGCGCCGAGCACGTCCTGGCCCAGTGCACAGAGCACTTCGGGCGCCCACCGGACGCTTTAGCCCATTGCGTTGGATCGGTTCTGGTCGCGCCCCTGCACCGCACGACTCCGGAGCAGTACCGCAATTGCATGGCCGCCAACCTGGATTCCGCTTTCTTCACCCTGTCGGCCTGGGTACGGGCGCTGAAGGCCGCGCAGTGCCCCGGGGCCGCGGTCTTCCTATCCAGCGCAGCGGCACGCATCGGCACGCCGAACCACGAGGCCGTAGCGGCGGCCAAAGCTGGTCTCGAGGGCTTGGTGCGGGCCGCTGCCGCGACCTATGCCCCCGCCGGACTGCGCATCAACGCGGTAGCCCCCGGCCTGATGGACACACCGGCGGTCGCCGGACTGATCGGCAGTCCGGTCATGCGCGACGCTGCGGCCCGGCAATACCCGCTGCCGGGCATCGGCGACCCGGCGGACGCGGCGGCCCTGATCGCCTGGCTGCTGTCGCCGGCCGCCGCCCGGGTGACCGGTCAGGTCTGGTCGCTGGACGGCGGTTTTTCCACCATTCGCCCCCTGGTGCGCTGATGCATAGGGCCCCCGTCCTACTCCTTCTGGCGCTGACGGCCTTGTCCGGGTGCACCAGCGCGCCGACTGGCGTGCAGCCGGTCGGCGGCTTTGTCCTGGATCGCTATCTCGGCCTTTGGTACGAGATCGCCCGACTGGATCACAGCTTCGAGCGAGGCCTGACGGACGTCACGGCCGACTACAGCCCGCGTGACGATGGTGGCGTGGACGTCTTCAACCGTGGCTTCGACTCGGATACGGCTGCCTGGAAGGAGGCCCGGGGCCGTGCGTACTTCCTCGACGCGCCGGATACGGGCAGTCTCAAGGTGAGCTTTTTTTGGCCCTTCTACGGCGGCTACCACGTCATGGCCCTGGACCCCGACTACCGCTGGGCCATGGTGGCCGGTCCGTCCCACGGCTACTTGTGGATCCTGGCCCGCACTCCCACTCTACCGGACGAGGCCCTCGACCCGCTGCTCCAGAAGGCCCGTGACGCCGGCTTCGACCTCACCGGGCTCATCCGAGTGGCACAGGGCCGGGCCAAAACACCGGAAGGCTAATGGATACAACGGAAGGCTTGCGAACCTGCAACTACGCGGCCCGTCGTTCAGCGACGCTGTGCCTCGGCTTTGCCCTGGCCGCACTCACCTGGAGCACGCCATTGCCCGCCGCAGACGAACCCCTGATCCTCGACGACCGCGCCAGCGGCACCCTATGTACGAGCAGCGGGGCCTGCTGGAGGCTCATCACCGACCAAGTGATGGGTGGCGTCTCGGACGGCGACTTGGAGCCGACGACGGTCGAAGGGCGCCCCTGCCTGCGCCTTACCGGAGACGTCAGCCTGCTCAACAACGGCGGGTTCGTGCAGGCCAGCCTCGACCTGGATCAGGCCGGACCCCTGGACGCCCGCGCCTACGCCGGCATCGAGGCAGACGTCTACGGCAACGGTCAGGGCTACAACCTGCACTTGCGCACCGCAGACACCCGCATCGTCTGGCAGTCCTACCGGGCCAGCTTTCAGGCGACGCCCAGCTGGCATACGCTGCGGTTGCCGTTCCGGCAGTTTGAGCCCTATCGCATCGACCGGCCCTTGGACCTGGCCAGGCTCAAGCGACTCGGCTTAGTGGCCATCGGCCGGGAGATGCAAGCCGATCTCTGCATCGCCCGGCTCGCCCTTTACCCCTGAGGCCGCGCCTGGCCCTTTTCTTCACGGAGCCCAAGATGCCCTCACCCCCAACCGATCGCCCCGACGCTGAAGGCACACCGGCCCCCTGCCCGAGCCCCGGCCTGACGGTGCTCTACGACGGGGCCTGCCCCCTCTGCACCCGAGAGATCGCCTGGTACCAGCGGCGTCAGTCGAACGAGACCATCGCCTGGGTGGATCTGACCCGTTGCGACGACGCCTCCTTGCCGGATGGCTTGGCCCGTGCGCAGGCCCTCGCCCGCTTCCATGTGATCGACGCGAGCGGCCAGGCGCAGACCGGCGCAGCGGCCTTTACGCGACTCTGGGCATGCTATCCGCGGCTGCGCGGCATGGCGCGGCTGGCACAGCGACCAGGGGTCGCCAAGTGGCTGGAGTGGGGCTACCGGGGCTTCCTGCGCCTGCGCCCCGGAATTGCCCGACTCCTTCCGCCGGTCGTCCCTGGACCACCCGACCCGAGGCGGTAAGACCAGCGCTAAACCGCTCGACCGGGCGGTCTTGTTGATCCGACCCACTTCAGAACCCAACAAGTCCCAGTTGCCGAGCCGACGGCGATCCTGACCCAAGCGCGAAGGCCCCCATGTCCGAAAAGCAGTGCCCGATCCCAATCTGGCCAAGGTGGCTGGGGGCGGGCGGCGCCCTGCCGTTCCTCATCCTCGGTGTGCTGTCCTGGGTGGACTGGCAGGCCCAGGCCCAGGTGCAGTTCGCCCTGCTGGCCTATGGGGCCTGCATCCTGTCCTTCGTCGGCGCCCTGCATTGGGGCTTCGCCATGACCGCGAACGGGCTGGACGAGGCGCAGCGCTCGCGCCTCTATGTGTGGAGCGTCGTGCCGTCCCTGGTGGCCTGGGTGGCCCTGGTTCTGCCGCCGGCTTGGGGCGCGGCGACCCTGGTGGCTGGTCTTTGGGGCCACTATCTGCAAGATCGGCGTCTGGCCGCGCACCTGGTCCTGCCGGACTGGTACCTGCCGCTGCGCCTGGCCCTGAGCGGCGCGGCCAGCCTGGGCTTGCTCCTGGCTTGGCCGACCCTGGCCTGAGCGGCAGCGGCCGCGACCTCTGGGGCTGGGAAACCTGCTTTGCCCGCGGCGCCACCGTGCTCGTCGGTCCGGCCAGAACAAGGAGACAGCGCCTTGGCGGACATGCGGGAGGCCCCGAGGTCGCCTTTGTGACCGCGGAATGTCGTTACCAGGCTAATCCGTCACGGCGGACCAATCCTCCCCTGGGTCGCAGGCCGGCATGGCCGCCCCACCTTGGCCGCGGTGTCGGGGCCCAGATCGGCCTGATAGACGCCATGTCGCCAGGGGCGTCGATCCCGACTTCGATCACTGCCGATTCGCGGTCCGGGCGCAGATGCTCCAGGGTCTTGGGTATCCCAAGCTCGCCGTTCTGCGATCCCTGGGTCTTGGCGACTCGCAACCTCGACGCCAGGACGGTGGCCGCGAGCTCCTTGGCGGTGGTCTTGCCCGAGCTGCCTCCAATCGCGATCACGGGCCCGCTGAAACGCCGACGAAAGACGCCCGCAATGGCGCGGTGAGCCGCGTGGGTAT
Source organism: uncultured Gammaproteobacteria bacterium (assembly GCA_963845265.1). GTDB lineage: Bacteria > Pseudomonadota > Gammaproteobacteria > Chromatiales > Chromatiaceae > DYRB01. The sequence continues at coordinate 100,027 of CAWJRN010000012.1, forward strand.
CGTCAACCTCGACCAGGCGCCCATGATGGGGCGACCCCGTCGCTGAATCGCGCCGCCGTGCCGCGCTGGACGACGCAGGACACGCCAGAGGCGAGCAGCTCGGCCACGAACTCGTGACTATCAAGCCTGGTGCCGCGCAGTGCCACGAAGAGGTCCCCGGCGCGTGCGTCGCGCGAGTCAGAGGTATATGCCGGACAGGCAGCGATCAGACGTTCCAGGTCTGGGTTCACGGCAAGGCGAAGGCTGGCACTCATAGGATGCACCATTCTAGCCTGCGGGTGGTCACGGAATTGGCCCGACCGACGGCCATCCTGGCCAACATCGGAGTGCCCCCAGGAAGCGCGGTTCCTGGCTGGCTTCATTCAACCGTGGGGGGCGATGGCCCCGAGCTGGCGCAGCCCAAGGGCGGGCCAGCGGCTCCCATGCCCATGCGCTCCTTCGCCCTGACTGCACACTGCTGGCAGCCCTGTCGCGCGATGTCGCGGAAGGAGGTGCCCAGGCAGTCAATGTCTTCGCCTTACTCATGAAGCATCCGGTAACCCAAGGCAGCCTCCAGCACCGGGGCGAGGACGCGCTTCTTGCCATGGCTGGGTCAACAGGGCCAACTCGGCGCCACGATACCAAGAACCGGCGGTCGCACCGTCCGAATCGGCCGGCCTCGCTAGTGGACGCATCCGGCGTCGGCCTGGGCCAGATCACTGCGCTCCCATCGGCCTCCGGGCAGGCGGCGGTAGACACCGTTGTCCTCGCCGATGCTGAACAGGTGGAGCCAGCCGTTCTCCACCAGCTGGCGCACCAGGTTCGTGGCGGGCGATGATGTCATCCATGGCGGCCTGGGGGGCCTCGATGAACCCGCTCAGCCGCAGCGGCTCGTGCACCCAGTGCTTGCCATCGTGCAGCGACTGCAGCGGCAGGCCGACGCGCAGGTCGCCGCCATTGCCCTCCAGCACGCCGATGGCCCCGCCCACCACGTTGTGCAGCACCTTGTTGCCGCTGCCGAAGCGCCGGTTGTCCACCACCGAGCCGTGGTACTGCATGTTGATCCAGTTGGCCACCACCATGGGGGCGGTCATGATCAGCTCCAGGATTTGGGAGCCGCTGTCCTTTTCCCACACGTACTCGTGCAGGAAGGCGCGGCCGCCCAGGTCCATGCCCGCCGAGCGCGGCCGCGGCGCGGCGATGAAGGCGGCGTTGTTGGCTAGGGCCCATTCCGGACGCACCTGGGACCAGTCGCGGCTGCGCCGGCGCACGTCGGCCTCCACCGCCCGGTCGGGCAGGCCGGCGATGCCCAGCAGGGCGGCACGCTCCGCTGCCTTCAAGGCGGTGCTGTCGAGCCCCTGGCAGGACAAGACGGCGATGTCCTTTGCCTGGAAGCGCTCCTTGAGCAGCCGGCCGACGATCCGCCCGACCAGGCGCGGTTGGTCTGCAGGCTCCCCATAGAAACTCGTCCCGACCCCCAGGCCCGGTAAATCGTTGGCGCAGGTGAAGGGTAGCTCCTGCAGGACCGCATTGATGACCTGGGCAATGCGTTCGGGTGAGCGGTAGTTGAGCAGCGACCGATAGCCCACGAACCCCTGCTGCTGCAGGGCGACCGCGTCAACGCCGCGCACGTTCTGATTGGGATCCTCCAGCCACAGCATGGCGGCGTTCTCGCGCAGGAAGAGCCGCACGGCCTCGAACCACTCCCCCTCGAAATCCTGCGCCTCGTCGATGATGAGGGTGTCGAACCGCCACTCCTCCGACGGGGTGTTGGCCAAGGCTTGTTCCTCGACCTGGCGCGCGGCCTTGGACCAGAAGCCCCGGTCAGTCGACCCTGGAACGTAAAGTTTTCGCGGATGCTGTCGACAGACCGGTGGATCTGGGCGCCCACGCTCTTGCGGTCATCCCCATACACCTTGAACAGGGCTCCTTGCTCCTCCTCGAGTCTGCCGTTCTTCTGCTCGATGCAGAGGACTTGACCGGCGTTATTGAGCACCACGAAGTCGATCTCCCCGTACAGGGTCTTGCCCTTGTACTGGCGAGTCCAGTGGACCCCGTGAAAAACCGTGTAGTCGTCGGGTAGCGCGCCGCGCAGGAGGGCCAACGTCTGGAGCTCCGGCTCGTGGGCGCCGCTCAGAGCCAGGCGGGACAGATCCGAGGGGATGATTCGAGCCATCGTCGCTTCGACCGTTGCGCAGACATGCGGGATTGCGAGCACGAGTCTAGCCCACAGTACCCAGAAAGGAGACGTACTCCGGTGGCGGCTGCGCCAGGGTGTCCCAGTCAGGTAGAACTTCTACGAGCGAGGCGTCGAACTTGGGCCGCCCGCGTGCCGGGCTGATCCGCGACGGCCGGTTCACCGATGTGGTTGAGAATCCGCTGCACCGGGGCCGCGTGGTCGAGGGCACTACTGCGCCGCAAGCGGACGTACTGCGGATTCTGGTCGGGGCGAGGTTCGAACTGTGGGGTCCCCGCCAGCCACCTATCCGAGTTCCCAGGTCAGGTACCATATTGACCCGAGCATTCCGTTGGAAGAACTGAGCCATGCCTCGCCTCGACGACCCAGCCCCAGCTCCAGTGCAAGCGGACCGCGATGCCCTGCGCCGCCATTTGGCCGATGTCCTGCCGCCGAAGCGGCTCGACGAGAATCTGCTCATCGCGACCTGGAACCTCCGCAGCTTCGCCTCGCTGACGCGGGAATGGACGGCGGAGGATCGGGACTCGCCAAAGCGGGACCTGCGGAGACTCATCGCCATCGGCGAGATCGTTCGCCGCTTCAACGTGATCGCCCTGCAGGAGGTCAAGGGCGACCTGCGGGCGCTGCGCGATCTCCTGAAATGGCTGGGCCCGAACTGGGCCTTCCTGATGACAGACACAACCTTGGGGGCGGCCGGGAACAGCGAGCGGATGGCCTTCCTCTTCGACCGCCGCCGTGCGGAGCCATCGGGGCTCGCCTGCGAACTGGTGGTGCCCGCGGAGTGGCTCAACGAGATCGCGCCCGACGCCTTGCACCGCCAGTTTGCGCGGACCCCCTATGCGGTGAGCTTCCGCTCCGGCAGCGAGACGTTCATCCTCGTGACACTGCATGTCACCTACGGGGACAGCTCCACCGACCGCGTACCGGAGCTGCGCGGCATCGCCCGCTGGCTGCGGGAGTGGGCGGACCGAACGAACGCCTGGTCGCAGAACCTGATCGCCCTGGGCGACTTCAACATCGACTGCCAGGACGATCCGCTGTGGCAGGCGCTGCCCTCGACGGGCCTGACCGTCCCGGACGATCTGCAAACGGTGCCGCGCTCGGTCTTTGCCGACCCGGGTGAGCCGAGCACCGACAAGTTTTACGACCAGATCGCCTGGTTCGAGACCACGCGAGGCCGCACACGGCTATCGCTGGACTACCGGCGCGGCGGCCACGTCAACTTTCTGCCGTTCGTCTACACCGAGACGGATCTGTCCAAGAGCGAGATCTCGTATCGGGTCTCCGACCACTATCCACTGCGGGTGGAGTTTGGGCTCGCACCGGGCTGACCCCGCACGTTTATCAGGGAACGGCGGCGGACTTCCGAATGGAGAGCGCAACCATCGTCTGAGCAAACTTTCACCCCACCGTGAGATGCGCAGCCTCGCCGGGCGCCCGGTTAGCGCCCCTCCGGCACATGCTGCAGGTGGGACCGGGGACAGAGTTCGCTCGTCCGAGATTCTCGGTCGATGGCCGGAACGAGTTCCAAGAATGCCAGGCTGTGCGCCAACGATGCGCGTGTTTTCACCGCCATCCAAACACCGTCCCCATTCAATCGGTCTGGCAGGGGAATCCCTGCGAAAACTCCAGCCAAGACTCACGGAGGGGCCCACGCCATCAGAGCGTCAAGAGCATCCACCCCGAACGTCGCTTCGCTCCGACTGTCCAGGTTGCCCTGGAATGGGTGTGTGTCTAGTTGGCTTAGGATGCACACACCGGCCCGCCGGACTTATGCCGAAGCGGGTTCAGCTGAGTTGTGCATGGCAGTGCAATTGGCAACGGGCGTCACCGCCAGGGGCTTAATTAAAACAACAAGTTGCGCGCCATCGTCGGGCTAAGAACCAGGGGGTCGGGAGTTCGAATCTCTCCGGGCGCGCCAAAACAAGGGGTCACGGTTTACGCCGTGACCCCTTTTTCGTGGCCTGGCGATTTCCAGTCACTTTCTCGGCCCTGTTGATCCGAGTCTGCGTGACCGTGCCCGAGGCTTCCGATCATTTCCGGGGGCAGCTCCGCCTGTGACCGACACCGAAGATTTTCGCTCTTACGAACGCGCCACCAAGGACCAGCTTGCAGACGTTGCACGCCTGCTCGCCCTCAATATCGGGTACTATCAGGTCCGCTACGGCGACGTACCGCAAGACATCTTGCTAAAGATGGTCAGCCTAGCCCGCGACTTTGCTCGCAACTGTGCAGGGCCTCGGCGCCCTGAAGACGACATCATTCGCGTTGACCTCATCGACCACTCCCGACAACACGTCGGCTTGCGTATGGCTTGCGCGGGCGCTGTGACACTGCATCGCCACGCGGGGACACTCGGTACTAAAAGGCGCACGCGCCGGATCAACCATGACGACTAGAACATCCCTGCGCGCATTGTGGCTTGGGGTTGGCTGGCTCGGCGTTGGCGTTGTCACCTACTTCTCCCTGGTACCCGATCCGCCGAAGATCGACTTGGAGGAAGGCGACAAGCTACAGCACCTCGTCGCCTACGCCAGTCTCATGATTTGGTTCGCTCAGGTGCAGGCCAGTGGAGCCGAACGGCGGATCACGGGGTTGCTGCTCGTCGTCATGGGAGTCGCGCTGGAATTCGTGCAAGGCATGACGGGTTATCGTTTCATGTCCATTGCGGATATGGCGGCGAACACTGCAGGCGTCGCTGTCGGTTGGCTGGCCGCACCGCCACGGCTGCCGAATGCATTCACTTGCGTCGCGTCCATGCTCGACCCTCCGTACAGACTTCCGTAAGTGCGAAGTTTTGTGCACAAGCAGCATTGACGCCGAATGTCATGCATGCTAGCCAACTAAACACATTCAGTGCTCGGTGATATTCCGTAGCTTACTGAATTTGGTCGTAAAATCGCGCTGACCAGAATTTGGCCAATCTGACAAAACCGTCATATTTAGGGTGTTTAAGGTGCGTTGCGAGAAGGAAATCCACAGGGTTATCCACAGGCTCGGTGGATAAACAAAGCTTTTGCCTGCCGTAGGTTACAGTTATCTTCCCGTTGTGAGAAACAACATCAATAACAGGCCGCAACTGGCCACCATCGCCCTCCATCGCCATCGATGCCTCACGTCCACACTTCCGAGGCATGCAATGCCGCGCCGCGCCTAGCCGCACTGTCGCAGCCTCTGGGCCTCCGGAGCACCCCCTGGGCCCCAAAGCGCCTAGCGACCTTAACCGCGTTGATGCACTCACAGATCCGCAAGGCAGCAGATGGCCAAGCATGAAAGCTGTGCTGCCAGTCTCGTTGCGCCCCGTCGCAATCTGCCAATCTCATGGGGAAGTTCCCGGGCGGGCCCAAACGGTCTCGCTCTAACCTCGGTCCTCCTCATGATGTGGCTTCTAAGCCCCGGTACCCCCGGGGCTTCTTTATTGGTCATCCCGGTTTGCGTGCCCGGGGACCGGATCGCCGTGGAGTTTCGAAATAGGTCCTGGTTCGCCGAAAAACATCTCGAAGAGACCCTCGTCTTCGAGCGCGAGCACGGCCTGCTTCATGTGGTAGTGGACGAGTCCCAGGGGTTCCCCTCCAGCGTGCCGGCGGTGTGGGAATGCGCATCGCCAAACCTGACCATCGTGCGCCTGCACGGTCGCAACCGAGCGACCTAGGCCAAGAAGGGCATCTCCGCAGCGGAACGCTTCAACCACCTATACTCGGACGAGGAGCTGCGCGAGCTCGCGGGGTCAGTGAACGAGCTCGGCAGGCGCGCCAGGGAGCTGCACGTGCTGTTCAACAACTGCTGTCGGGACAATGCCCAGCGTAACGCCCTTGCACTGCAGGGGCTGATGAACCCGTGAGGCGAGGACCTTTTGCGGACGGGCGCTCACCTGCTGAGTCGCCTAGACATCGAACTATGCGCATCGACCAATACCGCTTCGGCCATATCGACATCGAAGGCCGCGGCTACGACGCCGACGTCATGATCTTCCCCGACCATGTTCAGGAACGCTGGTGGCGGCGGGAGGGGCACCGTCTGGCGCGGGAGGACCTCGAGACCGTCTTGTCCGAGAAGCCCGAGGTGCTCGTGGTCGGCACCGGCTACTACGGTCGCATGCAGGTCCCCCAGGAGACGCTCGATTCCCTGCGGGCCGCGGGCATCGATGTGCGGGTTGTGAAAACCAGCTTGGCAGTCGAGGAGTTCAACCGCCTGCAGAGGGAGTACGCGCGCATAGTCGCGGCCCTGCACCTCACCTGCTGATGCGCGTCCGTCGTGTCCGGCGGGCAGACATCCCGCAGATCGCGCGCCACTACTACGAGGCCGTGCATCGAGTGAATGCCCGGGATTACTGACCTGAGCAGATCGAAATCTGGGTGCCGCAGGTCTACCAGGACGCCTTCTGGCAGCGGCGTTTCCGGCGCCATCGGGTCCTGGTCGCCGAGGACGACGGCGCTGTCACCGGCTTCGTAGAGCTGGGCCGTAAAGGGGAGATCGACTGCTTCTACGTCCACTACGCGCATCAGCATCGCCGCATTGGGGGCGCTCTCATGGGCCGGGTCGGGCGCGAGGCGCGCGGCCGCGGCAATAGGCGTTCTCGAGCGGACGTGAGCATTACCGCCGAGCCCTTCTTCCGCCGTATAGGTTTCAGGACCGTCAGGCGGCAGATCAAGATCTACCGTAACCGTGCCTTCAAACAGGCGGTGATGGAGAAACGCCTGAGGTAGGCCGGCTAGGCCAAACCTTCGTACAGGGGACCGTCCGTCCCCCGCAGGTACTTGGGCAGATCATCGTTCACATCGACGATGCGTTGCTCATAGAAGAAGTGCTTGTCCGAGCGCAGCTCCGCGGGCAGCTCGTCATCGTTGCACTTGGCGATCAGCAGCTGAGAGACCACCCGCCAGCCGGCAACGTTGGTATTGAACAGGACCTCGCCGCAGTGATCGCAGAAGAAGCGCTCCATCGCCATCTCGCGGTGCCGGAATACGGACAGGGCATCTTCGCCCTTTATGACGGAGACGCACTCCTTCTTCCACGCCGTCACCGAATGGTATGGGACATTCAGCAACGCCCTGCAGTCGACGCAGTGGCAGAAGGCATGCACGATGGGTGTGCCGACGATCGACAACTCCACCGCGCCACAGTCGCATTGGACCCTGCACTCGTTGCTCATCACCTACCTCCCTCTCTGCTATCGCGGTCATCCAATTGGGAATGCGCTGTTGGTGACAAGTAGAGGCATCAACTTAGAAGTGCCGACCTGGGCGCAATCTCGGCCGGCCCGTCCAGCCCCCCAATAGTGTGGGGCGATTGTGTCTTGCCCGCCCTGCTCCCCCGATGCTCCCCCTGCTCTTTGGAGGCCGCCCGGAATTTTAACTCAGACAACGACATATCCCCTCAAGAGCTTAACCCTAACAGGGGCGTTATCTTCCGTGACGGATCAGAAAACGTGGACCACCTATGGCTTTCGCACCACCATCTGGACGACCGCGCCGAGCCCATTATGGAGCGTGCCTTCATGTATCTCGCGTTCGCACTCTTGCAGGTGCAGAAACTCGAGACCAGCGAGTTCCGCGCGCAGTGTTTCCTCGTCCATCATCAGCTCTGCGACCGGCGGCCCGCCGGTTCCATGCCCAAGCTGACGCGGGGTGTAGGCCTCGAGTAGCATGACGCCGCCGGAACGCAGACCGGCTACGCAGCGACGGTGGAGATCCGCTCGCAGATTGGGGGGAAGGTGACAGAAAACGGACACGATACCGTCCCAGGTATCCGGCTCGATGTCGTATGCCCCAAGGTCCGAGTGCACTGTCGCAATCGTCGCCCCGCGCTCCGCCGCAAGCCGCTGGGCCTTCTCAAGCCCGACTCGCGAGGCATCCACTGCTGTCACGTCATGATCCTGACTGGCCAACCAGACGGCGTTGCGGCCTTCGCCTTCCCCAAGGCACAGGACCCTTCCCATCGGCAGCCTGGGCGCCATAGCCACCAGGAACTCGTTGGGCTCTGTCCCGTAGGCGTATTCTTCACCGCTGTAACGCTGGTCCCACATCATTCGTCCTCCACCGTCACGGGTGCCTCGTCCTGCCAGCCCACACTCGCCGAAGATTTAGGCAATTGCCGGAGATTCTCATTTCAGATTGCGCCGTATTTTCGTTCGGCTTCAAGGAGCGACAACAGGCGCATAGTAGAACGATGTAACTGTTGTCGCGACGCCGAAGCCGGGCGAAAAGACAAGCAGGATGGTATGAGAATTGACACAAATCGCCTAAGCCGCCGGCACCTTTCAAAGTGTGTTGTGGCTCCCATCGCAAAACGGCCGGTTCGCCGTCCGCTTGCAACCGCATAGATAGGCAGTCCCGGTCTTCTCTGCCGTGAAGGCGACTGGTTCCAAGCCGGTACCCTGGTGGGAACCGTCACAGAACGGCTGGCTCTTACTTCGCCCACAAGCACACCAGTAATAGGTCTCCCCTTCCACCAGCTCGACCGCAAAGGGCGACTTTTCTGCGATGACCGCTTCTTCACTCATGCTCGTTCTCCATTCAGCGATTGGGTTAGGATTTCGTTCGGTTGGAATCTTCAAGCACAGCGCTGAACGCCGGCATTGCCGCGTCCATGAGGCGCCCAGAAATCCAAATCGGGACCCTTAGGTACGATACCCGTCGGATTGATTCCGCGATGACTGCCGTAGTAGTGGAGCTTGATGTGATCCATGTTTACCGTTTCGGAGACACCGGGCACTTGGTAAAGCTCACGCGTGTTAGCCCAGAGATTGGGGTAGTCGACCAGCCGTCGGCGGTTGCACTTGAAGTGTCCGTAGTAGACCCCATCGAAGCGCACCAGGGTCGTGAACAACCGCCAGTCCGCTTCCGTCAGCCTATCTCCGATCAGATAGCGTTGCGCTGACAGCCGCCTCTCCAGGTCATCGAGCGTATCGAACAACCGATCATAGGCGGCTTCATAGGCAGCTTGGGTGCTTGCGAACCCCGCCCGATAGACACCGTTGTTGACGTTCTCGTAGACGACCCCGTTGATGGCATCGATCTCGATGCGCAGGGGTTCGGGGTAGAAATCGACGTCTTTGCGTCCCCACTCGTCGAAGGCGCCGTTGAGCATGCGGATGATCTCGGAGGACTCGTTGTTGACGATGACCCGCCGTTGCTTGTCGTACAGGACAGGAACGGTCACCAGGCCGTCGAAGCCAGGCGCGCTGTGGTCGTAGAGTTGGCGTAGCTTCAGGAATCCGTGCACATGGTCTGGAGTCGAGCCGGGATAGTCTCCGAACACCCAGCTCTCCGCCGGCATCAGCGGATGCACCACGGAAACCGAGATCACCGCCTCGAGACCCTTCAGCTTCCGAAAGATCAGGGTGCGATGGGCCCAGGGGCAAGCATAGGATACATAAAGGTGATAACGCCCGGGCGCCGCCTGAAATCCGCCCTCCCCCGAGGGCCCTGGACGACCGTCCATGGTCACCCAGTTTCGGAAGCTGGATTCCGAGCGGACAAATTCTCCGCCTGTGTTCCTTTTCATACTGTCCTCTCGACCGCGGGATGGCGTCGCGTTCCTCGAAGCGCTCAGGCGGTCGCCGCAAGCGGCTCGGGAGCAGGTAGCAGACGATCGATTTGCGCGTGGGCATGACGCATTGCACCTTCCTCACCTCTCGCCATCAGCCGATCGGCCGCCACGATGTGCACATCGTCGATTCCCAGAAAACCCAGCACATGGCGCAGGTAGCCGGTGGCAAAGTCGATCTCACTACCGACCGCCGTGCCGCCCGATGCGACCGCCAGATAGGCCCGCTTGCCGTTGAGAAGTCCCAGGGGGCCGTTCTCCGTATAGCGGAAGGTGAGGCGCGCCCGCGCGACCATGTCGACCCAGGCCTTGAGTGCCGCTGGAATCCCGAAGTTGTAGATCGGCACGCCGATGACCAGAACGTCGGCGGCCTTGAGCTCTGACACCAGGGCGTCGGACTCCGCGAGGGCAGCCCTTTGCTCCTCGTTCCGCTCCTCGGAGGGCGTGAAGTTCGCGTTCACCCAGGACGCATCGACGAATGACGGGGCTTCTACCGCGAGATCCCGCACGCTGACCTCGACCGCGCCTTCGCGTTCCCGCAGTTGCTCGATCAGTTCGTCGGCGACCCTGCGGGTCATCGAACCCTCCGAGCGGGCGCTGCTGTCCACGCGCAGCAACTTTAGGCCACCGAATCGCGAACTCCGGTCATTTCTCGCTTTCATCCGATACCTCCACTACGTCTCTGCCGATTTACGGGGGCGCACCGTTTCGCACCGTTGACCTACAGTCTAGATGTTGCGCGGAGACGTATAAACGATACGATAGAGAAATTACTTTTCCGCGATTGAGAACAATGGACCGATTGGAAGAGATGCGCACCTTTGTCGCCGTGGTGGAGGGCGGCAGCATCACGGGAGCGGCGGAGCGCCTTGGGATCGCCAAGTCGGCGGTCAGCCGCCGGCTGGCGGACCTGGAGGAGCGCCTGTCGGTCCAACTGTTTCGCCGCACCACCCGCCGCATGAACCTGACGGACACCGGGCAGAGCTTCTACGAGCGCTGCCTGCGCATCCTCGCCGATGTCGAGGAGGCGGAGCTGGCCGTCTCCCAGGAACACGGCGATCTGCAGGGGCGGCTGCGGGTGGCCATGCCCCTCTCGTTCGGTCTGAACCACCTGGGGCCCGCCATCGACGCCTTCCTGCGAACCCACCCGGGGATCGAATTCGACCTGGATCTCAACGACCGGCAGGTGGACCTGCTCGCCGAAGGGTTCGACCTGGCGGTGCGGATCGCCGAGCTCGCCGATTCCACCCTGATCGCCCGACAGCTCGCACCCGTGCGCCATGTGGTCTGCGCGAGTCCCGCCTACCTGGCCGAGCGCGGTACCCCACGAACCCCAGCCGAGCTCACCCATCACGACTGCCTGATCTACGCCAACGCACCCAACCCCGGTCTCTGGACGTACACCGATCCGGACGGCCGGCAGGGCAGCGTGCAGGTCCGAGCGCGGTTGCGGGCCAACAACGGCGACTGCCTGCGGCAGGCGGCGGAGGACGGCCACGGCATCGTCCTGGAACCGACCTTCATCGTGCACCGGGCAATCGAAGCACGGAAGCTGCGCGCGATCCTCACGGACTTCCAGTGGCCGACGATTTACGCTCATGCCGTCTATCCCCACACCAGGCACCTGTCCCGCCGTGTGCGAGCGTTCGTCGACTTTCTGGCCGAGCGTTTTGCCGGCGTGCCTTACTGGGACCTCTGCCTGAGGGAAGACAATCAAATGGCGCCCGCGGCGAAATCAATCGAGCCATGAGCATCCGTGAGCTGCCAGGTCCTGCCGGCTGGCGGCTGGGTGGGACATTCGCATCGCTTCTGCAAGGCGACTTGCTGAAGCCCTTTGTCCGCCTATTCGAGCGGTATGGACCGATGTTTCGAGTCCCCCTCCCCCTGGGCCATGATCTGGTCATGCTCGCACATCCCGATGCGGTCGAGCAGGTGTTGCGGTCCCGGCAGAAAAACTACCGCAAGGGATCCGTCTATGACGGCGCGCGTCTGTTGCTCGGAAACGGACTGGTCACCAGCGAGGGAGAACTTTGGCGCCGCCAGCGTGCGCTCGCCAACCCCGCCTTTCGTCCGGCCAAGCTCGAGCAGTACGTCTCGACCATGGGGACATGCACCCGAGAGCTTATCGCTTCCTGGACCCCGCTGGCCGGCCCTGCCCCGATCGACGCGCAGGCGGAGATGACGCGGCTCACCCTGGCGATCACCGGGCGCACGCTCTTCGGCCTGGATCTCAGCGCGCAGTCAGAGCGGGCGAGCCGCAGCTTCGGTGCGGCGCTCGCGGCCATCGGACGCCGGGGGCCCGCCAATCTGCAGGTGCCGCTATGGGTGCCTACGCCCGGCAATCTGCGCTTCCGCCGCACGCTTCGGGAACTGGATGACCTCGTGTACGACATCATCCGGCGTTTCCGCGCCGGCCAGGCGGAGAATGGGGACCAGACGCTGCTCGGTGCCTACTTGGACGCACGGGACCCGGACACAGGCGAGGCCATGAGCGATCGGCGGTTGCGCGACGAGGTCGTCACCCTCTATCTCGCCGGCCACGAAACCACGGCCAGTCTGTTGACCTGGGCGCTCTACTGGTTGGCACGACGGCCGGACATCGCCGAGCGGGTGACGGCGGAGATCGACGACCACGTCGTCAACGACAACCCGAGCGCAGACGATCTGAAAGCGTTGGAGTACACGGCGCGCTTCGTCAACGAGGTGTTGCGCCTCTACCCTCCCGCCTGGACCATTGCGCGCAACGCGATATCCGAGGACATCATTCTCGGGTACCGGATCCCGGCCGGTGCGATCGTCATGCTCTCACCTTATCTTGCTCACCGCTGGGAGGAGATCTGGCCGGATCCGATGCGCTTCGACCCCGACCGGTTCACCCCGGAGGCCGTCAGGAGCCGACATCCATTTGCCTATTTCCCGTTCAGCCTCGGTCCGCGCATTTGCATCGGCATGCAATTCTCCTTGCTCGAGGCGCGGCTTGTGCTTTCATTGATCCTGCGGCGATTCAAGGTGGAACCGCTTCATGGACCCGAGATCGGGTGTGTTGCCGCCGGGACACTGCGTCCCAACCAGAGCATACGGATCAAGCTGGTTCAGCGGAATTGATCGAGATCCTTCAAACTACGATCGAGATTGCCCAAACTGGACCCGTATCGGGGCGGCCGTTCCGCGGAAATCTATCTCCCGAACCACTTTTGAGCGACAGGAGCACGCATGTTCGAAAACCCATCCTTGACGACACGCATCGCCATCGGCAAGGGCGTCGGCTTTCTCTTCGGCCTTGCGGGCTTCCTGCTGCTGCCGTTCTTTCTTCCGGATGCCGGCTGGCTGATCCGATGGGGCATCCTGCTGTGGTACACCACGGTTGGCGCAATCATTGGCGTCTTCGGCGTCTATACCCGCCACCCGATCCTGAAGCTCCCCCTCCCCTGGTGGTTCCGTGCCACGTTTGTGGGCGCCTGGATGAATTTCGTGCTGGCCTTTTTCGCCTACGACACCATGGCGGCGATGCTGGTCGCGATGTTCGGAGAGGACGGGATCATTCAATCGCCGTTCTGGTTCACGGCGGAAGGCGCCGTCATCGGCCTGGTCATTGGCTACTTCGCGACCCGCTTCGGTGGAGAAGGCAGCGAGACGGTGGGACGCTGAACGGCGGATGGTCCACCCGAATCAATGACAGGAAGGGGCTACATCCGAGCACCGGCAAGGCTCGATCGAGCGCGTCACCTTCCACAGCCGCGAGAGCGGCTTCTGCGTGCCGCGGGTCAAGGTCCGCGGACAACGCGAGCTGGTGACCGTCATCGGCTCGGCGGCCAGTAACTTCTCAAAAAGGCGGGGCAGCCGGCCGTCTTAGGGTGGGTCAAGCGAAGCGGACCCACCAAAGTCACGGGCTGCTACCGCTGGCGCTGGCCGACAGGCCTTCCGAGCTGCGCACCAGCGAGGTCACCGCGCACCTGCTCACCAATGCAGAGGTGATCCGTCTGTTCCTGCCGGTGAAGATCGACGTGGATGGCCCCTTCGGTAGTCCCGCGACCGTCCAGGTGCGACCAGGATCCGCTGGCCTGACCCGGGAAACGGAGGACCCATGTTCCGCAGGGACCTGATCGACATCCTCAAGGCACGCCCCATCTCGCGGCAGGAGCTGGCCCTGGTGCTCGACGAAAGGCCGCGGGACCTGGAGGACGACCTGGAGCACCTGTTCCGCTCCCTGCGCAAGGATCCGCTGTGCTCGGTGATCACGCCCGCGAGCTGCCGCAAGTGCGGCTTCTGGTTCGACGACCACAAGCTGCACAAGCCGGGCAAGTGCCCGCGATGCAAGGGGACCTGGATCGGCGAGCCGCTGATCTCCCTGGAGAAGAAAAGATGAGCGAGCCTTCAGAGAAAGACACCGGCACGGAAGACAGTCCTTTCCTCCGGGTCGAATGCTATGCCGGTCACCGCGCCGACACCGAGCCCCGCCTGCTGCACATCGGCGAGCGAGAGGTGGTTGTGACCGAAATCATCGACCGGTGGCTGGACCCCCGCCATCGCTACTTCAAGCTGCGCGGGGACGACGGCGGCATCTACCTGCTGCGCCAGGACACCATCGAGGACCGCTGGGAGATGACCTTGTACGACAGCGGCCGCCGCGACGATACCCGCCTATCCTCCACCTGAACCACTAAGATCGGAGCCTGAGATGCGCATCTACCTGACCCAACACGGTCTGGCCGTCCCCAAGGACGTCGACCCCGACCGCCCCTTGAGCGAGCAAGGCCGCGCAGACGTACGGCGCATCGCCGAGTTCCTGGACAAGGCCGGCATTCAAGTCGGGCAGGTCCTGCACAGCGGCAAGACCCGGGCCAGGCAGACCGCAGAGATTCTGGCCGGGGCCCTGCTTCCCGATGGGCAGCCCCAGGCACACGCCGGTCTCGGCCCGAAGGATCCCCTCGAGAAGGTCTCCCCGGAGATCGCCTTCTGGTCCGTTGATACCCTGATCGTGGGTCACCTGCCCTACCTCGGGCGGCTGGCCTCGTTGCTGCTCGCCTCGGACCCGGATCGGCCGCTGCTTGCCTTTCAGCCCGGGACCATGGCCTGCCTGGAAAAGGACGCGGAGGGTCACTGGGTATTGGCCTGGATGATTTGGCCGGAGCTGCTCGCGCCGGCTCGGGACTAAGGGACCCGTCTGTGTAACGCACCGTTCAGCGTCAGTTGTCTCTGTCCTCTCCCTGCTGATGGAGACAGCTAATCGACGCGACGGTGCATACGACCTCCTCCGGCTCCAGCGGCGGTCGGCAGCGAGTCACATTCCACGCGAGCAGGAGCTCCGTTGCGACCTCGGGATCGACGCCGTGCCACAGCAGGTATCCGGCCAGGGAGGCGATGCTGTTGTTGCGCTCACCCTCGCCAACGCCCTCCCGCAGAAGGCGGCGCCAGTGAGAGATAGGGTGTCCGCGACAGCCCTGTTCCTCCGACGCCTCACTCAGCCAGTCCGGCAGCGGCGCCAGGGGGCAGACATCAGGGGAGCGTTCCCACCGATAGGGCTCGCCGCTGGCGTGGACGGACGGCGGCACCGCCAGGTAGCCGTCGCCACGCAGCCCGACCCTTACGGCGGCTTCATCTGCGGCTCGTTCCGCGCAGGTTCAACCGGGCAGCCAACGCCCTCGCCCGAGACGCCCCCGGCGCCCCTCAAAGCCAAACCAATCATGCGGGGCACCCGTCCGAGGTAAATCCCGACGCCGGAAACGATCGATCGTGACAGCCCGCCATAGCACTGGCACAGTAACGCCATGCGTGATCGCGACACACCATCGCTCCCCGTCGGCAAGCTGCCACCGGAGATGCTCGCCCGTCTCCTGGCGGCGGCCCCGGTCGACGACCCGCGGGTGCTGGTGGGACCGGGCGTGGGTCTCGACTGCGCGGTGATTGACCTGGGCAAGCAGCTTCTGGTGTGCAAGTCCGACCCGGTTACCTTCGCCACCGACCAGCTCGGCGACTATCTGGTGCAGGTCAACGCCAACGACCTTGCCACCACCGGCGCCACACCGAGCTGGCTGCTGGTCACCCTGCTCCTGCCCGAGAACGCGGCCGATGAGGCCATGGCGCAGCGGCTCATGGGGCAGATCGGCGACGCCTGCCGGGAGCTCGACATCGCCCTCGTCGGAGGCCACACGGAGGTTACCTACGGGCTGGACCGCCCGGTAGCGGTGGGGGCCCTGCTCGGGCTGGTCGAACGCGACCGTTTGGTCACCCCGAGCGGAGCCCGGCCGGGGGACCGCCTACTGCTGACGAAGTCCGTTCCCATCGAGGCCACGGCCATCCTGGCCCGGGAGCGGTCGGAGCAGCTGAGAGAGGTCCTGACCGCCGCCGAGCTCAAGCAGACCCAAGGCTACCTGAACGACCCGGGGATCGGGGTCACCCGGGACGCCCGGATTGCCCTGGATGCCGGCCGGGTCACCGCCATGCACGATCCCACCGAGGGTGGGCTCGCCGCCGCCCTGTGGGAGCTCGCCCAGGCCTCGGGACGGGGCTTGCGGTTCGATCCGGTCGCGGTGCCGGTCACGCCGCTCTCGGCACGGGTTTGCGCCGCCTTTTCCATCGATCCCCTCACCGCCATCGCCTCGGGAGCGCTGCTTCTCACCGCGCCGACCCGGGATGCGGAGCCTATTCG
The DNA here is from genome assembly GCA_963845265.1 of uncultured Gammaproteobacteria bacterium. Taxonomy (GTDB): domain Bacteria; phylum Pseudomonadota; class Gammaproteobacteria; order Chromatiales; family Chromatiaceae; genus DYRB01. The sequence goes on from CAWJRN010000012.1 coordinate 116,400, forward strand.
CGCGGCCCTCGAAGAGCAGGGCATCCCCTGCACGGAGATCGGCGAGGTCACCGAGGGGCCCCCGGGGGTCCTGCAACGGACCCGATCAGGCTGGGAGCCATACCCCCTGCCGGAGCGTGACGGCCTGGCACGGGTGTTCGAATCCGAGCCAGACGCGAGGGGATAGGGGCAATGTCGTACTCCCCGAACAGGCCGATGCGACCGGCGGAAAACAAATCGGACTCGCGGGGAACCTCCCGATGACGATGGCCGAACGGGAAAAAACGTCCTTCGTACGGGACCTGATGAGGGACTTCGCCGAGCGCACGGGTCTGATTGGAGAACAGCCTCCGACACGCTACCTGTGGACCGACGCCTTCGCCGTCTGCAACTTCCTGGAGCTCGAGCAGCGAACGGGCGACGCGACCTATCGCGGACTCGCACTGCGCCTCGTCGATCAGGTGCACCATGTCCTCGGGCGGCACCGAGCCGACTACCGGAGGGAAGGATGGATCAGTGGTCTCGGTGAAGCGGAGGGTGAGCGGCACCCAACCAAAGGTGGCCTCAGAATCGGCAAAGCCCTCAACGAGCGCGGACCGGATGAACCATTCGACGAGCGCCTCGAATGGGACCGGGACGGCCAGTACTTCCATTACCTGACCAAGTGGATGCACGCGCTGGCCCGCGTGGGCAGAGCAACTGGTGAGGCGCACTATGCCCATTGGGCGCGGGAGCTCGCCGAGACCGCTGTTGAGCGCTTCAGCTATGGTCCGCCGTCCGGCGGCCAGCGGCGCATGGTCTGGAAGATGAGCGTCGACCTCTCCCGGCCGCTGGTCGACTCGCAGGGCCAGCACGACCCGTTGGACGGTCTGGTCACCTGCCTCGAGCTGCGTCACGCGGCCAGCGGATTGGGTGAGCTCGCTGGCCCCGATCTCGATCGACAGATCGCCGATCTGGCCGTCATGGCTGAGAGTCAGCCTCTGGCCACCGCCGACCCCCTCGGGATCGGCGGCCTGCTGACCGCAGCGCACACGCTGGCGCAGCTCACCCTGGCGGGTGTTTCAGGATATGGCGGTCTCATCAACACCCTGCTCGACGCGTCCTTGCCCGGACTCGAGTACCAGTCAAGAGACAGGGATGCCCTGTCGATGCCGGCGGATTACCGGCTCGCGTTCCGCGAGCTCGGGCTGTCGATCGGACTGCGCGCGGTCAAGCGCACACGGGAGCTGGCCGCACAGTATCCCGGGGCCTTGGATTCTGTTTCCTCCCTCGGCCCGCGCCTCGAACGGCTGATGCACTATGCCCCCATGATCGATACGATCGAGGGCTTCTGGCTGGAACCGGCGAATCGGAGCAGCCGGACCTGGAAGGAGCATGAGGACATCAACTCGGTCATGCTCGCCACTAGCCTGGCGCCCGAGGGCTACCTCGGCATCTGACGGGCTGTGAGGATCCGCTCGCACCTCATAATCGTGGCATTCTCACCGCGGAGCATTCGGGCTCAAGCGATGCTGAGTGCAAGCCCCTGCCAGGGCGGATCCGCCGCGGCGAGCTGCACTGACAGGGCGGACGCATCGAAGCGACCGTAAACGCTGGACGCATCCCACGCCCGCAGCTGCTTCGTGAGGAGATCGAGACGGAAGCGTCCGCCCCCCATGATCGAAAGCTCGGGGTGATCCACGACCAGGTTCTCCGCACCCTCCCAGCGGTGGGGGATACCTTGCTCCGAGAGGAAACGCCCGAGGACCTGGTTGTGGTAGCGGTTCTCCTCGGCGGCGGCGAAGAGCAGGTAAGTGCGACCAGCCCACAGGAGCTGAAGAAACTTGCCCTCCAGCGGCGCTTCGTCGTCGATCTCCGTCGGGTAGGTCAGTATCAGGGTTCGCATAGAAGCGGTTTTGCGTGTTTCTGTATCGGAGGCATTGTAGTCATGGCCGCGCGATGTATACCGGCCGAGGATTCGGTTGGGGATCGACGGACCTCTGTTGAACGGACCGGCGCCCGGCAGCCTGCCAAGTGCTAAAGTTGCACGCATGACATCTGTACACGAAGCCCGCTTCTACGAGCCCCTCGCCGACAAGAAGGTGCTCTGCACCCTGTGCCCGCACGACTGCCGCATCCCGAACGGTGGACGCGGCGCCTGCAGCGTGCGCTACAACCGCGACGGCAAGCTCTACACGCTGGTCTACGACAAGGTGGTTGCCCGCGAGGTCAACCCGATCGAGAAGAAGCCCCTGTTCCACTTCCACCCTGGCTCCTATGCGTACTCGATCTCGACCGTCGGTTGCAACCTGCGCTGCTCCTACTGCCAGAACTGGCAGATCTCCCAATGGCCGAAGGACCATCTGCCGAAGAAGCTCGACAAGCCGTCGGAAGAGGATGCGCCCGAACCCATCTGTCCCCAGCTGGAGGTCCTGGACGCCGAGGTCCCCGGCGAGCCGATCACGCCGGCGGAAATCGTGCACGCAGCCAAGCAGACCGGGTGTCTGTCCATCTGCTACACCTTCACCGAGCCCACCATCTTCTACGAGCTGGCCTACGACACGGCGGTGCTCGCCAGAGAGCAGGGCCTGAAGAACAGCTTCGTCAGCAACGGCTTCATCGGAGAGGCGGCCCTGCGGGAGATCGCACCGCTGCTCGATGCGGTCAACATCGACCTCAAGTTCTTCCGCGAGGAGTCCTACCGGCGCATCAGCCGCGCCCGGCTGCAGCCGGTGCTCGACGCCATCCGGCTCTATCACGAGCTCGGGGTCTGGGTGGAGGTCACCACGCTGGTGATCCCCGGCCTCAACGACAGCGACGAGGAGCTGAGCGGGATCGCCGAGTTCTTGACCGAGCTCAACCCCGCCATCCCCTGGCACCTCAGCCAATACTACCCCGCCTACCGGATGCACGATCATCCGCCGACACCGGTCGAGACCCTGCGCCGGGCCTGCGAGATCGGCCGCAAGGCGGGCCTGCGCTATGTCTACGAGGGAAACGTGCCCGGCGAGGGCGGCGAGAACACCCATTGTTACCAGTGCGGCGCCCTCCTGATCGAGCGCCACGGCTTCTTCGTGCGCCAGAACCGGATCCACAACGGCGCCTGTCCCGACTGCGGCACCGCGATCGACGGCATCGGCATGAGCGGGTCCTGAATGCAGAAGGCCCTGATCGTCGCCGGCCTCACCATCCTGGTGATCGGGCTGCTGTGGCCCTGGCTCTCAAAGCTTCCCCTTGGACGGCTGCCCGGCGACATCGCCGTCGAGCGCGAGGGCTTCCGCTTCAATACCCGTCGCACATGGATTTTGCGGAAAGCGAGGTGCGTCTATCGTGCCCGAGAGCAAGGCACGACGACGAGTAATAGCGGACTCTATTGCGAGGAGTCGTAACGCGGCTATCGGGTGCGAGAGGCGTGCATCGCGGCGGAAAACCCGTGTGTGACGGGTATCTGCGCCCCTGACGACCGGGATCCTCTTGAGTCTCATCGTGTCTCTGGTGATCTGGCTCTTTCGTCGGTGATCCGAATTAAGGAACGATTCAGAAATTACTGAAACGGTGCGTTCTTTGGCCCCTCTCCCCAGCGGGGAGAGGGGTTGGGGTGAGGGGAGAAAGCCCCGCCATCGCCTTATCGGTTGTTTTTGCGTCGTTCCTAAGGAAAACGTTCTGCACCAGGCGCTCTATGCCATTCCCGGGTTCGCATTCGCTGATCCGTAACGGCTCTCGAAGCGATCCAAGACCTCCAGGAAACCCTTCGGCAGCCTCGATCGGGCCTCCAGAGCAATCTGCTTGGGGACAGCGCCGTAGAAGGCCTGAGCAATGCCGCCGGCGATACAGGCCATGGTGTCGGCATCGCCGCCGAGGGAGATGGCGTTGCGTACCGCGCTCTCGTAGTCGGTGGACTCCAGGAAGGCGATCAGGGATTCGGGCACCGAACCCTGGCAGGAGACGTCGAAGCGGTAGGCCGGACGGATGGCATCGAGCGACCGCGTAAGGTCATAGCCGAAACGATCTTGGATCTCCGACCTGATGTTCTCCTTGTCGGCACCGGAGCGGGCGAGGAAGACCGCCAGTGCCGTGGCCTGCGCGCCCTTGATGCCCTCGGGGTGGTTGTGGGTGACGGCGGCACTCCTGGCCGCTTCCGCCAGCACTTCATCGACGGTTTCCAGGGCGAAGCCCACCGGGCTCACCCGCATGGCCGCACCGTTACCCCAGCTGTTATAGGGGCCGGCGTCCTCGCTCAGCAACCAGCGGTAGAAGCTGCCGCCGTAGCCGGCGTTGGGATAGGCCCGCCCATAGCGGCGGTAGGCGCCCGCGTAGTCGCCGTCGCCGAGCAGGGCCTCCGCGGTTGCCACCGTCAGCACGGTATCGTCGGTGAACCGGGACCCCGGCGGGAACAGCTCGAAATCGGTTGTCTTGACCGGGCTTGCCTCGTAGACGGAGCCGATGACGTCTCCTGCGATCGCGCCGAGCATGGTACGTCCTCCCCCACTACTTCTTCTTGCGGTAAAGCCAAGGCCGTTCCTGCACCAACATAGGGATCGACTCCGGCAGGGACTCGTGAATCCCGAGCAAGAGCACACCGCCGGTCGCCAGCCGTTCGGCCAACCGTCTGGCGATCGCCGCCTGCAACGAGGCATCGAAGTAGGTGAAGACCAGGTTGCGGCACAGAATCAGATCGTAGTGGCTCTGCGGAAACGCATGGCGGATGTCCTGCTCCATGACGCGCACCGGGGTCCGGTACTCAGCCCGAAAGGCAGTACTCTTCGCCGAACGGCTCGAACGCGGCTCGCCAGTTGTCCGGCACGTCCCTCAAACTGGTTGCAGGGTAGCAGGCACGGTGAGCGCGCTGGAGCAGACGGGGATCCGCGTCTGTGGTCAGTGTTAGCGCTCGCTTTATCTCGCCAGATTTTCTCAGATTAGGCTTCGCCAACTCGCTCGGGCTGCTTCACCCTCTTCACCGCGCACCGACAGGCTCCATAATTCCCGACTAGATTGGGTTATCACTACGACCGCAGTCGGCCAGTTGCCGACGCTGGTGTTTCGCCGGCCGTGGTCCGCAGTCGCGTGGACAGCAGACACTCGCCACATGCATGAGATACGTATACTGTCCCCGGAATTCCCCTCCGCGCTGGAGAAGATGGCCAAATGAAACGGGAAAGCCTCGCCTTCGCGTACTTGGGCCGTTTTGAACAGATGGTTATCGCCTTCGAGCCAGACGCGACACCGAGCACCTGCGTCAACGGTCAACTCCCCGTTGAGGTGGTGACCGCATGAAGTTCGAGACCTTCAAGGCCGGCCGCTGGCAGGCGCGCTACCAGTACAAGAGCTTCGAACCGGTGCCGGTCAACCTGGCGTGGACCTGGGAAGACCCGACCATCAACGCCCTGTTGGAACAGGCCACCCGGGCGCTGGGCGAGTTGAATGCCTTCTCGCTGATCGTGCCGGATATCGATCTGTTCATCGAGATGCACGTGGTGAAGGAGGCTCAGAGTTCCAGCAAGATCGAGGGCACCCAGACGGGCATCGACGAGGCGCTGATGCAGGAGGCGCAGATCCGTCCGGAAAAGCGCGACGATTGGCGCGAGGTACGCAACTACATCGAGGCGGTGAACACCGCCATCGCGGAGCTGAAGACCCTGCCGCTGTCCAACCGACTGCTCAAGCACACCCACACCATCCTGATGCAGGGCGTGCGCGGCGAGCACAGGCTCCCGGGTGAGTTCCGCACCAGCCAGAACTGGATCGGTGGCTCCAGCCTGGCCGATGCCGCCTTCATCCCGCCCCACCATGAGGGCGTGGCGGCGCTGATGGGCGATCTGGAGCAGTTCTGGCACAACGAGACTATCGTGGTGCCGCACCTGGTCCGTGTCGCGATCAGCCACTACCAGTTCGAGACCATCCACCCCTTTCTGGACGGCAACGGCCGTATTGGTCGCCTGCTGATTCCGCTGTACCTGGTCAGCCACGGCCTGCTGGCCAAGCCTTCGCTGTACCTGTCGGATTTCTTCGAGCGCAACCGGGCCAGCTACTACGATGCCTTGACCCGGGTGCGGGTGGGCAACGACCTGATTCATTGGGTACGCTTCTTCCTCAATGGCGTGGCGCAGACGGCCAGCAAAGGGCGGGAGGTGTTCCGGCAGGTGCTGACCCTGCGCACCGAGGTGGAGCAGGCCGCCATGGGCATGGGCAAGCGGGCGGCCTTGGCGCGACAGGCACTCAGCCTGCTCTACCGGCAGCCTGTCATCGAGGCGAGCGACCTGGAACGGGCCCTTGAGGTCACCACGCCGACCGCCAACGCGCTGATCAGGGCATTGATCGAGAAGGGTATCCTGGTAGAGACGACAGGGCAGCAACGGGGCCGTGTGTATGCCTTCAAGCGTTACCTTACGCTGTTCACAAGTTAAGGAAACGCGGTTATCTTTAACTTGAGTCCCGAACTGGTAAAGGAAGAATCCAAGAAACCCACCAACGAAGCCGCCTTCGAGACCGCCATCGAGTCGGTCCTGTTGGGCGCCGGCTACATCCAGGTCGACGGCAAGGGCTTCGATAGGGAACGGGCCATTTTCCCCGCCGAGGTGTTGGCGTTCATCCAGGCCACCCAGACGAAGACGTGGGACAAGCTGGAGGCCCTGCATGGTGCCCAGACCGGCGAGCGCGTGCTGGAATCCCCCGCCCAGGGGGTCACCGGCCAGGGGGTCAAAACCGGCCAGGGAGTCAAAACCGGCCAGGGAGTCAAGTCTTGCAATCACGCTGATTGCAGGCGAAAATCGTCAGTGCGACTCTGCACCTCTTCCGCGTCGTCCCAAGACGCCGTGTTGTTTTCAAGTGGATTGCGTCACGAACTTCTCGGATTGGTCCACCTCGCCGCCGGCTATTTATCCCGCATTGCGGGACCGTCCGAGAGGCGGCGGGAGGGTGCGGCAAACGACCCGAAACGGACATTTCAGCGCTGCAACTAAGCGTCGGCAACTAGCGCCAAAGCGGACAACCGAACCTAGAGTAAATACAGAATATCTCCTTCGTCACGGAGTCACCGTCGGTCCGAGTGATTCTCGCACATATCGGCGAGCCGACACGCCTCCAGTCCCGCCCCACCTAGGGCTGCGATTGCCTTGCTCGCGGCCTTCCCCGGTGCTACCGTCACCTCCAACACTGCCGTGGGTCGATTAGATTTCCTATCCTTTGTCCTTTAATCAGAATAGCGGTAGACCCAACCAAGGATGGGATGCTCCACCGCTCCCAAGCAGGTCACTGATACACAACGAAGACTCGCTGCATGTCTGAACACCTTCCCAACCCTCACATTCGACCCGGTACATGCTATGACCTCTCTCCGCACGCATCCGGGAACTGCCTAGCCTTCACGGGCATTGTCGCTAACAGGTTCTTCGTTGGGTTGCTGCTTTTGCTGGCGGCGATCACCATCGACGCAGGACAGCCTCTCAAACCGCCCGACACGTCGAGCCCGCGGGCAACCATGGAGAGTTTTCTGGCGCTGACCGACAAGGTGGCCCGCCGCTTTGTCGAATACCGGGATGCCCAGAGTCCAGCCACGGAGAAAGCGCTCAGTCGGGCCCTTAGTAAGGCTAGAGGTCTATTCGATCTGAGCCAGGTTCCACCGATCGCCCGTCACGAGGTCGCTGGGGAGGCCTACGTGCTTCTGTGGGACATCCTTGCGCGCCTGGAGTTGCCGGACTTGGAAGAGATTCCCGATGCAACCGCCGTCATGGAGGGTGACGACAAAGCCAAACGGCCGGCGGATTGGCAAATCCCCGGTACCGAGATCACCATCGCCCGGGTCGCGGAAGGCCCCCGCGCCGGCGAGTTCCTGTTCAGCCCGGATACGGTCAAGCGGCTGCCAGGCTTCTACGAGGTGGTGCAGGAATTGCCTTACCGGCGGCCGATGCCGTCCGATGATCTGCTCCGGACCAATCAGCTACTGACCGGCTGGATGATCCCGATGGCCTGGGTGGAGGCCTTCCCCGGTTGGGCCAACACCCCCGTGCTCGGCCAGGTGCTGTGGAAGTGGTTCGCGGTTGTATTGTTGCTCGGACTCGCCCTGGCGGCGGTGATCGTGGGTTTCCGCTGGTCCCGGCGCAGGGACTGGGACGGCTCCCTGAACGCCTATGCGCGCCGTCTCATCGTGCCCTTCGGAGCCTTCGTCCTTGCGATGCTCCTGCGGTATTTCTTTCAGTACCAGATCAATCTCACAGGTTCTGCTGCCGGAATACCGAATTACCTTATCGAGGTGGTCTACGGTGTCGGCGTAGTTTGGCTCGTATGGCTCACCGCCACCTGGATCGCCGAGGCCGTCATCGCCTCGCCGCGGATCAGCCCCGAGAGCCTGGACGCCAACCTGCTGCGGCTCGCCGCCCGCGCGGTGGGTACCATCGCTGCGCTGGTGCTTGCATTCGAGGTGCTGCAAGATGTCGGAATACCGGTTTATGGCCTCGTCGCCGGCGCCGGAGTGGGCGGCATTGCGGTCGCGCTGGCCGCAAAAAGCACCCTGGAAAACTTCATGGGCGCGCTCAACCTGTTCGCCGACCGCCCGGTGCGCGTCGGTGACCTGTGTAGCTATGATGCGGATTCCGCATCGGGGTGGCGCCCGGCCGGTCGTGTGGAATCCATCGGACTGCGCTCCACCAAGATCCGAAAGTTCGACCGCACGCTGATCACCATCCCCAACGCGGAATTCGCCCAGCTGCACATCGTGAACTTCGGTAAGTGCGACCGCATGTTGCTGACCACCACACTCGGCCTGCGCTACGAAACCACGGACGACCAGCTGCGCTTTTTGCTGGCAGAGTTGCGGGAACTCCTGCATGCGCACCCCATGACTATTCACACCGCAGACGAGCCGGTGCGCGTGCGCTTCGTCGGGTACGGCGATTTCTCCCTGAATGTTGCGATTCGTGTCTATATCCAGACCTCGCGCTACAACGAGTTTCTTGCGGTTCAAGAGGACATTCTCCTCCGCACCAAGAAGATCGTTAAAGATGCCGGGACGGGCTTCGCCTTCCCATCGCGAACGCTCTACATTGCCCGCGATGGTGGACTCGACAATGAAAGGCAGCAGGCTGCCGAAAAACAGGTGCGGTCATGGGCCTCGGCCCAGACCTTGCCATTCCCGGATTTCGATGAAGGCTATCGAGTGGAGATTACGGACACGCTCGACTATCCGCCCGAGGGTTCTCCTCACGCGGATAGGGGCTAGCAAGAGATCGTAAGTCCGCTTCCTGACGTACACCGGTCAGTCATTTAGCGCGCTCGACTGGCAGGGACTGGGCGACTGCTGTCTCTCGGCACTGCCCTCCGCAGGCGTCGCAAATTTAATTCTCTATTTTTCTACTTTCTCGAAAATCGGAAGGGGCATGAAACACAAGAACTTCATAATTTTTCTCGGTCTGATGGCTTCGCTGTTTCTAGCGGGCTGTACATCGACCCCTGAGCGGGAACTCTCTTCAAAGGCGTCGTCGTTCGCCACGCTGCCGAATGGATACCAACCGCTGGATCCGACCCACCCTTCGCCCATCTATGCCGCAGTATCGACCGTTCCTGGCGATAATGTCATTCGCTACCTGGAGCGCAAACGCGGACACGCGTTGAACATGCTTTCACTCTCCGGCGGTGGCCAGAACGGCGCCTTCGGTGCTGGTTTCCTCATCGGCTGGCGCGAGAGCGGAAGGCGGCCGGAGTTCGATGTCGTCGGCGGTGTTAGCACTGGTGCGCTGCTGGCTACGCACGCCTTTCTTGGCACCCCGGCCGACGACGTGATGTTGGAAGAAATGTACACGCAGGTCACAAACGCCGATATCTACAACGAGAGAGGGGTCTTCGACCTTCTTTCCGGTACCGACTCACTAAGAGACACCGCTCCGTTGCGCGTAATGCTTGCCAAGTTCATCACCGCGGAGACGTTAAAGCGCGTGGCCGCGGCTTACGATGACAATCGTATGTTGTTTGTTGGCACCACCAACATCGACTACGGCCAGACCTGGGTCTGGAATATGACGCTTATAGCGAAGGCAGGGGATCTAGCACTCTATCGGAAGGTATTACTAGCATCCGCCTCATTCCCCATCGTCTTTCCGCCGGTGGAAATAGATGGCCACTTGTTCGTCGATGGGGCCGCCCGTTCGAATGTGGTGGTCCCGGGGATGGGCGGAACGCGGAAGCCCAATCCCCCGCTGTACGGCCCGGGAAATCTCTACTTAATTGATAACGGCAGGGTCACGCAGCCGCCCAGTGCCTTGCGCCGGGCCCTTGGCGACGTCGCGGCGACAACGATTAGCGTGATGATGGAACAGTCGATGCAAACAGCTCTGACAAGGTCTTACTTCGGGACAAAGATACTCGGCTACTCCTACAAGATGGTTGGGATTCCGGACGACGTTGATATCGGTAATGACGTGCTCGCCTTCGAGCCAACCGAGATGCGTGCGGGTTTCGATGCGGGACGCGCCCTCGCGCTAAAACCGGACCCGTGGCAGAGCGCCCCACCCAACTCCGGCGATATCCCCTCCTGGGTTTTGAAGGCGATGATAGCGCGCTAGATTGTCGTTTCTTTTGGATACCTTGTCTTTCGTCGGAAGAAAGATCTTGCGCCAGCAGTGGTTATTGCGATCGACGGGCAAGTCCGCCGCCGCGGGGTGCGTTGGTTTCGCCAGGGGCTCCTCGATCTTGATGATGCCCGCGACATGCTCGCCTGGACCAACGGCGGCTTTTCACTGCGGGCCACCGGGGCCAGGTCTCTCTTTGCGGGCCACCGGGGCCAGGTCTCTCTTTGTAACATTTACGGACTGACGAGACACATCCTGCAAGGGGATTAACCTTCGGCACCCCCCCAGGGTCGGCTAGGTGCGGCACAGCTGCCGTTCCCCGCGACCGAGCCGATGTCCGCAGTGGGTCGCTATGTAGAACTCTACATAGCGACCCAGAGAGGTCAGTCGCGCTCGCCACGCGAGCGTCCGCTGTAGGGAGGTCAGCGGACGGCAGTATCCAGTTCGTCTGCCCCTAAAGGAAAGACCCCGCCGATCCGGGCCGCCCGCATGGGACGACTCGCCCGTCGAGGCCGTACCCGACTGGGACGCCCTGGCCCAACCGCAGCCCGAGTACGTCTTCGACCAGCAGGTGCAGTGGTAGCCGTCTCCCATCCCCTTCCGTCATCGGCACCCGCCGCTGACGCGCCGCCCCCTGCACCCGGGCTTCGGCCAACCACGCCGCAAGCCCGCGCGACCCTCTCCGAGACCCGCTCGCCCCCCCTCAGACGGCGACCTCATCCACGTCTCATCCCCGTCGGCTCCCGCGCGGCGCTTGCCACGCGCCTCCCGGCGGTGCTACTTTCCGCCTCGATCCAGCCGCCCGTGACGCCCGTGCGGTTGGGTTTCCTATCCCCTCCCCATCCCCTGCAGGAGCGGGTCGACTCCGTGCAGGCCGGTGAGGCCTACCTGGCCGGTCGGTCTGCCGACACGGTCATCGAGATGCCCGACGGACCCGAGATATTCGAGACTTCCTGCCCCTGGGAGGACTTCATCGACGCCCGCCCGCGACCTGCGGCTCCTGATCGCGATCCACCTCGCATTGCGCTTCCCAGACCACGTCACCACGACGCCCGAGGCCTTCGCGATTCCGAACGATCGGCCAGTGGCCGACGTGATCGCCGGGCTCCGCCGGGAGTCGAGGGAATTCCTCGGGAGCCATTCGGTCGCCTACCGCCGGACTGGTGGCGCGGAGCAGCGGATCACTTTGGCCGACGTGGTCGCGCGTCAGAGCGCGCTTGAGATGGCCTACAATCCAAACGACTGCATCGAGATCAGGTGGGGGGCGCCCGATGGCAGCCCGTAACGCTCGAGCTGCCGGCGCCATGCGTCCGCCGAACAAGTCGACCGCATGCGGGCCTACAGGACCTGGTTCAGCACGCGGTCGAGACCGCCGCGGAGGTGAGCGAACGGAACGGGGTGGCCACCCTGCGGCGACGATCGTGGCGCTTGCGCTCCTGGCGGCCGCGGGTTCTTCGGCCTGTTCCCCTCCCCCGCCGCCGGTCGCCGACGCGCCGCAGGAGCCCGAGTGCCAGCCGGTGCTGCCGGCGCCTCACGTCTTGCCCGGCACGCGACCGGAGCACCGCGACCCCGGGTTCTGGATCTCGCGGATCGAAGACCCCGACGCGGTGGTGCTCACGCCGGCAGAGATCGACGAGAGCAACCAGCACGCCCTGCGGCTCTCGCAGGAGCCCGCGGGCATCGGGGCCCGCTTCGCGCTGCTCGACGGGTCGGCCGACGCCCAGGTCATCGTCGGCGCCATGCAGAAGGGGATCGATCGGCACCGTGCGGCTGCTGCCGAGGGCCACCGTTTCGTGGCCGACGGCGGTGCGCCGCCCGAAGCGTTCTTCGGCGATCTCGAGCGGATCCAGCGCGCCATCGAGCCGGCGCGCACGTTCCACGTCGTGGCCCGGCTGACGGATCTGCGCTGCCACCCCACGGCGGCCGGGCTGTACGAGGCTCCGGGCGACACGGACTTCGACCTCCTGCTGTGCTCCACGCTGCGGCCGGGCGACGTGGTGCGCGTCATCAGCCGCCACGCCGACGGCTGGACGCTGGTCAGGAGCCCTCTCGTCGAGGGGTGGATCCAGGACGGCGGGCTCGGCCCGGAGATCACGACCGAGGCCGCAGCGTCCTTCCTCGGCTCGGAGCGCTTCGCGGTGGTCACCGAGGACCGGGCGCCGCTCTGGGCGAGCGCGGCACGCCGAAACCTGCTCGCCACGGCACGAGTGGGGCTGCGTCTGCCGTTGCTCGAGGAGGAGCGGGCCGGGCTCGTCAGGGTGCTCGCCCCATCGTCGGACGGTCTCCGGGAGGGTTTCGTCGAGGCCGACGCGGTGAACGTGGGCTACCTACCGTTCACGCGACGCCTGCTCGTCGCCCATGCCTTCCGTCAGCTCGACGATACCTTCGGCTGGGCCGGCGCGGCCGGCGACCGCGACTGTTCGGCCTTCCTGCTCGACCTCTTCTCGCTCTTCGGGCTCCAGTTACCTCGCAACTCACAGTTCCAGTCGCTCGCAGGGTCCTATGCGATCGACACGAGCGCGATGAGCGAGGCCGAGAAGTCGCGGGCCTTCGAACACGCGCTCGAGCGGGGCGTCGCGCTCGCGTTCATGCCTGGGCACATCATGCTACTCCTGGGTCGCGACGGCCCCGACTGGTTCGCCATCCACCAGTTCTCTGGCTACCGGGTGGGGTGCCGGCCGGGCCACGACGTGAAGATGGCCGTGGACCGCGTCTCGGTCACGACGCTGCGCCTCGGCGAGGGCAGCGAGCGCCGGAGCTTCGTCGAGCGCATCAGCCGCGTGGCCGTGTTCGGCCACGAGTAGGCCCGCTCACACGACGAGCTTGTACCCCTGGCACGGTGTATTCGAGCCGCCGGCGACGGGCGGGGTCCAGTTCCGCCAGGCCGCGGCCCTGACGCCGGACGCGGTGGCGTCCATCACCGCCCAGGTCCGCCGCCGGGTGGTGCGCTGGTTCACCCACCGTGGGCTGCTCGAGCCCGACGACGCCCGCGACATGCTCGCCTGGGAGCATGGTGGCTTTTCGCTCGACGCCTCGCTGTGCATCGCCGGCCACGACCGCGCCCGGACTGGAGCAGCAACTGAAGGGATAAGGGGACAAGGTCAAATACTTCGATCTGTCGGGCGGCCGCTTAACGTCCCTTAGCCGTCGCGAACAGAACCATGCTCGGGGACCGCTCCTGGCCGACAGCGCCCAGATCGCGCCGCCCTCAGCCCGCGGGACCCCTTAACCCTACTTGCCCCGGTTAACCGTGATCGAACTGACCCGGCCGTCCACCGTTCGGGAGGGGCTTCCGTCGGTGTGATACGCCGTGAAGGTCCCGGCCCACCTCGGCCAACCAAGGGGGATTCCGGGGCGGACCCTCAGGACCGCTCAAGACAACACTTCTTGCGGGGACCAGGGGGTCAGACCAGGGGGTAAGGTCTTGCAATCACGCATTGCGTGATTGCAAGACTTGACCCCATCCTCCGTGACCCCATCCTCCGAGGCCTCATGACCCCAGGCCTGCAGGGCCTGCAGTGCAGTGCAGTGCAGTGCAGCAAGCCTCAGGATAAGGAGAAACCTATCCCCGCGCCCGCGTACTGTATGATCGGCCGGGGAACAGCAACCTCCGCTATCTGTTGCTTACCGTCGGCTGCATGAAAAAGAGGGGCCAAGGCCCCTCCCTATTCTGCCCAAAACGCCTCACCAGACGCGCGTGATCGCGGTCGCCTCGTCGATGTCCGGATCACCGTCATCGAGGGTCACCGTCCAGGTGATGTTACCGGCCGCCTCCGGCACATAGTCAGGAAATGGGAAGGCCGAGGGCCAGCCGCCGATGTCGTCCCAGACATCCAGCGTTTCCTCATAGACCAAGACATTGTCCGCCCGGACACCGCTCACGGTTGCCGGCACGCTGCCTTCGACTGTCCCTTCGTTGCTCACCGACAGCGTGATACTGACCGGCCGCGTATTGCTCCCACGATAGCGAATGGCTTTGCTCGCGCGTAACTGTGCGACGTCGAGGTCGGTCGACACCAACTCGTTCGGAACCGGCACCGCAAACTCAGACGTGTTGCCGACCGTATCCGTTACAGTGGCGGTAAGATAACCACCGCTCACAGGAGCACCGCCGGTAAAGACGAACGATTTGCCGGTGACGATCGCCGAGCCGACGTAAGTCTCGCCCTGATCGCCCTCGTCTCTAAAAATCTCGACGACACTTCCGTCTGCCACATCCGCCACGCCCATCACCTCAGTTTCAGTTACAACGCTAATCACAGGAGGCAAAATGGATTGATTCGCACCGCTCTCCAGAAGAATGCCTCGCTCAGAGTCGCCTTCACCGTTCGCAGTGATCGAATTCTGGGTTACTCGGTTATGGTAAGTGGTAACGGCGTCCAGCAAGACACCGTAATCCGTGTTGAACCAAATGCGGTTTCCGGGACCGATCTGATTGTCCTCGGCCGCACCCTCCGGGGACGCCCCCATCCGCAAGCCGCAACGATTGCCGAGCGCCTTTGCGGACGGATCCGTACCGATGTAGTTTCCTTCGATGACGTTGTTTCGGGAATTGTCACCGATGGCCAGACCCCATTCGGTGTTACCGGAGATAATGTTCGCCTCGTTCGGCCCGAGCCCGCCGATGCGGTTTCCGTTCGTGTCGCCCGCCATATAGATACCGAACCCGTTTGGGAGCGGCGCGGACATATCGGCGGTGAGGCCAATAATGTTGCCGTAGACAAAGTTTCCGCTGGCAAGAATCCCAATACGGATACCATCCGGGGTCAGCCCCGTGTTCCCGGAGATCACGTTTCCTGCTCCAGGCGCGCTTCCGCCAATGACGTTACCGCTGGCATCGAAGGCGATTCCTACACCGCCCTGGTTATTTGGAATGGGATACATTCCGGTGTAATCGGTACCGATGTAGTTCCCCCGGATGTAGTTGTCCCTCGTTCCTTCTTGGGTGGTATCAGTAATGGAAACGCCCACGAACATGTTACCCGAAATCACGTTCCTCTCTCCGGGCGTGGTACCGCCGACGATGTTGCTGTAGGCGCCGTGGGCAATATCAACCCCGACGGCCTGCTCTCCGAGCGCAGCCGCACCGTCGGCATCGAGACCGATGTAGTTACCGATAACGACGTTTCCGCTGCTCTGAGGGCCATCAATGGCAATCCCGACGTGCTGGTTGTCCGAGATTACGTTGCGCTGACTCGGCACCGTCCCGCCGATGATATTGGCGTGACTGGCGAAGTTGCGGTCCAGCACGATGCCGCCCCAACACCCGACTATCTGCAAGCCTCTGATGACGTTGTCGTTCGAGTGTACCTCTATGCAGTTGAATGTCTTGCTCACTGCCGTCAGACGGACGCGGCCATCACCTTCGATGATTGTGCCACCCGACGTGTCGGTAAGTTGCAGGTTGGAACCCAGAACAATGGAGGTCGTGAGACCGGAAGGAAAAGCATCAGAATCGAACGCGATCACGTCGGCTCCCTGGTTCGTATTAGCCCCGCTCACTGCCTCGCGTAAGGATCCCATCCCGGCGTCATTGGTGCTCGTAACCGTAAAGGTCGCCGCGCCGGCTGTGTGCCACCCAGCAGCCACGAGCATGACGCTGCCCAGCAGGCTCAAAAAAATCCTTCTCATGGACATAAAACCTCCTTTTTGGCATTGGGAAGCCACATAAGGACGGAATCGGCGTGCGGCGCTGGCCGGCCCGATCGATACTTGCCATTCGAACCCCGCTGATCACCTACTCCGATCACCTACTTCAATTAGAATTTTAGCACGGCTGGCGATAATCGGGTGGAGGATAGAGTTGCTGAATCAAGGGGGCCGGGGCCGCAAGGGGGCCGGGGTCAGAGGGGGCCAGGGTCTCGCATCGCAGACCACATCGCAGACCAGGGGGTCACGCAGGGCAGACCAGGGGGTCAGGGCAGACCAGGGGGTCAAGTCTTGCAATCACGCATTGCGTGATTGCAAGACTTGACCCATTCGTGACCCCATCCTCCGCTCGGACACCAGCGCTTGTAGGCTCTTGACCGGACGGCCGGACAAAATTCACCCCGATACCGAAAGCCTCGGCTACGAGCTTGCCGGGCGCAACACCATCTTCCGCCGTGACTACAAGCTCTCGGTCAATCTGCCGCCGAATTTGCAACATACAAGACCTTGCCCTACTCTTTCCGATATCCAGCCTTTCCAGCCGCATCCAATATGAAAACCAGCGCTAAAGCTGAAAAGTCGTTCTTCCACCGACTGAAATCGGCATTCGTAAACCCGGCGCACTGTCCGGAAATTGAAATGGCGCAATCATTCCGACTCAGAAATGAATGCGCCAAAGCGTCGATCGAGAACTGCTCTAAGGGAGTTTCTTTGGACTCTGGCGGAAAGACGCTCAGCCTTGTCCGAGAGCAGTTTATTGGTGAGGCTCGGGGTGGTGACGGGTCGGCTTTCCTCTTGTTGGACCCGAAGCACTTTAACACGCGAATCAATGGTTTTATACGAATCTCCAAGGGAGATCATCTGATCGTCGGCGCGGAGGATGAACAACAGCGGACCATGCTCGACCTTCCTGCGTCAGCGCCCTCGCGCCTCTTTTCAATTGCACACGAAGGCGATGCACTCGTCTTCAAGGACTTAACGACTTCCCCCGGAACCACTCTGTCTCCAATCGACAAAGACAAACTGGATATTACCGAGAACCGTAACGCGAGTCTCAGGGAGATATTCAGAATATTCGGCGGGCCAATCAAGCTGCTTCCGCCTGACCAGGCTTTAGAGAATCTGAACAAAGTAAATGAACTCTTGGAGCGAGAACCATCACGACCGAGGGACGTTCACGGGAGGCCAGGTGGTGTGGTCTCCCTACCGAAAAAGATGGTCCCTATCATCATTGGCGACCTGCACGCCCAAGTAGACAACCTGCTCACGCTTCTGACTCAGAATCACTTTCTCGAAGCCATGTCGGAAGGCAAGGCTACGATGGTGATTCTGGGCGATGCCGTCCACTCGGAAATGGATGGATGCATGGAGGAGATGGAGTCTTCTCTTTTGATGATGGATCTGATCCTGCGGCTCAAGCTTTGGTTTCCGCAGCAGATATTTTATGTCCGCGGAAACCATGACAGTTTTTCGGAAGAGATAGGCAAGAGCGGGGTCCCCCAGGGACTCCTATGGGCCGAGGCGTTGCGTGATGCCCGTGGCGATGCCTATAAAGAGGCGATGGATAAATTCTACGAACTGCTGCCCTTTGTCGTCCTGTCCAATACCTACGCGGCATGCCACGCGGCACCACCGAGAGGAAAGGTGGACATGGACATGCTGATCAATCTCCATCAGTATCCCAGTCTTATTCGCGAGATAACTAGCAACAGATTGATTCAACCTCAACGGCCGGCGGGGTATACCAAAGGGGATGTGAAACGCTTCCGGAATTCACTCAAGCTTGGTGGAAATGCGGAGTTGTTCGTCGGCCATACTCCCCTCACGAGGCATGACACATTGTGGTCTAACGTGGGGGGCATCAAGCACCATGACGTGGTGTTCAGCGGAAACGTTCCTTGGATCGGTGTGTATACCAGCACGAAGGGGAAGATGATTCCGCTACGCTACCGCGCTGAGTCCCTGCTACCAGTCGTCAACGGAATGAACGATGTGGAATTGTATGACGAACTAGAGCAATAGCAACACCGTGAAAAAGAAGACCACAGAGAGTTCGGCGAAGGGGAGATCACTCAAGGAAGGACCAGTCATCCTCCAAGTGGAAGATTTTTTTATTGAGGAGCCGAGAGAAAAGAAAGATCTCACGCTGGCGGAGCTCAACCATTTGTTTAAGATCTTCCTGAAAAGCAAGGGCATGAAAAAGAAGAGCATCTCTATTATAGATCAGTTTTCTTTGCTATTTAACGACTCCGCATTCTCCGAATGGCATAATTTGAGCAAGGCCGAGCAGAGCAAGTCCCTCTCTGATCAGGTGGTGTTTCCACAAGTCTACGACGAGCTAATCACTGAGCTTGGCGCAACGGCAGGTGATAGTCAAACAATAAAAGGCGTTGTCAAGGATGCGTTACAGAACGCGATTGATAGCTTTTCTCATGCCGCATTTTTGCAGCGAAAGTTTGAAAGCAGATTTCCCGGAGTAAAAGTCATCTTATTCGTTGACAACGTCGACGACAAAATGATCCTCGTTGTGGTGGATAATGGATACGGGGCAAAAATAGTAAAACCCAAGAAATCCTATATGGGAGAAGAGTATGGCGATGATTTTGCCTCCCGGGTCGTCGATTGGCTAATAAGACGCTTCGTAGAAAAGGATGCAGGCGATATTAGACGTGATATCGCCTATACCGGCGGCCAAGGAATGGCAATGAAGAAGCTCCGGATCGAGCTGCAACTCGACGTGGATGTCCATTTTCTGGCCTCGGGAGCCGTATTCGAGTTGCGGCTAGTCACGGGACCACAGAATCTTCCGTCTTGACCCCGGCTGCCCAAGGGTCTCCCGACCCTGATTTGCCTAACCGTTTTCAGTCTTACAGTTGCATGAAAAAGATCGTTGCATTTTTGCTCGCGTCCCTGCTGACCGCAACGATATGCGCGGGACAGCGATTGGCGGATGTCCACCCCGGGTCTCCTTGCGATGGGATCGCACAAGTTGGGGACCAGGGGGTCAGGGACCAGGGGGTCACAGGGACCACAGGGACCGGGACCAGGGGGTCAAGTCTTGCAATCACGCATTGCGTGATTGCAAGACTTGACCCCATCCTCGACCTCGCCCACTCGGCCCCCTCCGAGATGGCTACCTCATCCCCGTCCCTCCCCCGTCGGCTCGCGCGCGACGCTTGCCACGCGCCTCCCAGCGATGGTAGCGTCTGGCCGACGACAGCCGCCTGTGCGGTTGGATTTCCTATCCTCTATCCTCCTATCCTCGAGGCAAAGGCCGGCAGGAGTGGTAGGGCAAAGGCGACTAAACCAACCCAGCCACCCACGGAGCCGGCCTTCATGCAACCTAGCCAGGCGAGCGCCGCTCGGCAACAACGGCGTGTTCTCGATCAAGCCGGCCACGCTAATGCCTACGGTTTTTTTAACCTGTTGAGCGGTGTACGATGCGCCAAATTGCCGATTCACTCATGCCGCCCGCAAATCCTGAAGCATGTGGAAAACGCCCCTCGCAGTTATCGGCTTTGCCTTGTCGGCGCCACTCGCCGCACCTGATGCCACTGCCGGCCAGCTAGGCCAGCTGGGGCAACCGATCGAAGCCCCCGAGTTGTTACTGCCCGACATCCGCGACCGGGCCCACGACCTCAAGGCCTACCGGGGCCGCGTCGTGCTCGTGAACTTCTGGGCCACCTGGTGCCCCCCCTGCATCGTGGAGATGCCCGGCTTGCAGCGCCTGGCCGCCCGTTTCGAGACACGCCCGTTCTCCGCACTGGCGATCAACGTCGGGGAGCACAAAAATCAGGTGCGGCGGGCCCTCAAGCTGACCGGGTTCGATCAAACGGTGCTGTTCGACAGCAGCTCCGAGGCATACGGCCAATGGGGGGCCTCCGTCTTCCCCACCTCCTACCTGATCGACAAGGCTGGACAAATCCGTTTCGAGGTGGTCGGCCCTCTAGACTGGGAGGGCGACGGCGCGGCCGCGGCGATCGAGGCCCTGCTGTCCGAGGAGCCGCCGCCGACAATAACCACGACCGACTCCGCGTGCTACGCTGGTGCCCCATCGAGCCCAAGAGGATGCCAACCATGAACCAACACCGCTTGCTCCGGGCCGCCCTTCTCGCCTGTCCTTTCCTCGCCGCCGGTGCGCAAGCGGACGCGGTCGGTCATCTCCAAGAGGTCGAGACCCTGTTCCGGCTGACGCAGATGGAAAGGAAGGTCGATGAGAGCGTCGAAAATCTGCTCGCGATGCAGATGCAGCAGAGCCCCGAGCTCACGCCCCGAGAGTCCGTCGTTCGCGGCTTCCTCAAGCGCAACATCGGCTGGCAGGCCCTGCGGCCCAACCTGGTTGCCATGTACCTCGCGGCCTTCACGGAAGAAGAGCTGAAGCAGATGAACGCCTTCTACGTCACGCCCGTCGGGCAGAAAGTCCTGACCCGGGTCCCCGAGCTGGTCGAGGAACGCAACCGGCTGGCGGCGCAGCGGCTGCAGGAGCACATCGGGGAGCTGCAGCAGGAACTCGAATCGGCGGTGGAAGCACAGTAACCGACCGCCCTGCCGGCGTCGGAACTCAGCCCCGCGCGCGAGCGGCGCAACCCCCGGGATCACTCCGGCAGCGACGTTTCCAGCGGCAGTCCCTGGTCCCGCCAGGCGGTGAGCCCGCCCTCCAGGTGCGAGACCCCCTTCACCTTCGACTTCAGCAATAACTGCTCCGCTATCCGGGTGAACTGCATGTCGTTGCAGTAGAGCACCACCTCCGGCGCCTCACGGATCTCGTCCAGGTGCTTCGTCACCGTCGGCACAGGCATGTTGACCGCGCCGGGGACGTGCCCGGAGGAGTACTGGTCCGGCGTCCTGACGTCGATTACGAGCGGGGCGTCGGCGGCCTTCAGCCGGCCGTTCAGGTCCCCGGGGTCGATCCCGGGTGAGCGCAGGCCGGCGGCATGCGTGAGGGCCGCGGTCGATAACAAGGCAGCCAGGAGCAGGCGACGGGCAGTTTGCATTAGCAGGCGTCCGGACAAGTTGGCCGGGCCGGGAACCCTGTCCCGACCTGGCCGTGACTGTTACTCCACGATCTTGCGCATCTGGTCAAGGATCTCCTTCGCGCGCTCCGGGTGTGCCTCCATATCCTTGGTCTTGGCCGCCATCCATTGCGCCTCTTCCTTGAACAGCCGGTTCATGTTGTCCTCGTAGACCCTGACCGGGAAATCCTGCTGCCGTAGGTCGACGACGTACTCCTCCATCTTCTCCTTGAGCAGACGCCGGCGGGTCACGGTGCGGGTATCCTCGTCCTCGAATGCGGTGAAATGGGCGTCGCGCACGTCCGTCACCTTGACCAGGTGCCAGCCCGCCGGCGACTCGACCGGGCCGCCCAGCGTATCCGGCTCGAGCGCGAAGGTGACCGCGTCCAGCTCCGGGAACCCGCTCCCCTTGGCCACCCAGCCGAAGTCGCCCAGGGTGCGCTTGGCGTTGGGGTCGATTGAGTGATCCAGGGCGGCCTGGTAGATGGTGATCTCCCCGGACTCGATCTTGGCCTTGATCTCCTCGGCCTGCTCCTTGCTCGGCAAAACGACCATCTGGATCTTGCGCTGTTCCTTGACCAGGATCCGGTCCCGGTTCGCCTCGTAGTAAGCGCGGAGTTCCTCTTCCGTGGGCTCCATGCCGCGGACCAGGTTCTCCCGGTGCTGGTTCAGCAGCCGGGTCTTGCGGAACTCGGCCATCCGGCGCTGGTAGGTCGGGTCCTGATCGAGCCCGGCCTCGCGGCCCTTGCGCGCCGCCAGGCGCTGGTCGACGAGGTCATTCAGTGACTCGACGCGCTTCTGCGCGTCGGCCGAGTTGTTCAGCGTCGTCAGGCGCCGCTTGGTCTCGCCCCAGGTGATCCGCTCGTCGCCGATCGCGGCGACTACCGTGTCGTCGCCACGGTCGGTGTCGCCCGCCGGGTCCAGGCTCTCGGCGTGGATGGTCACCGCCACGCCCTCACGCAGGCGCTCGCGGTTGTGGGTGGTGCGCTCCGCGTAACGCTTGTTGCGAATGGTCGCCTCGGCGCCCGCGCGCAGCTGCTCCGTCTGCTCGGCGTCGGCGGCGAAATTCTCGGCGATGAAGGCGTCCACCTCCTCGGGGGTGACCTCGATCTCGCCGACCAGGTGCTGGCGCCGGTAGAGCTCGCCGAGGATCGCGTCGCCGAAGGCCGCCAGCTCCGCGCGATAGGTGGGGTCCTGGTCGAGGCCCTGATTGATCGCGTCGAGGTAGAACAGGTTCGCGCTGATGACCCTGTCCAGCAGGGTTAGCATCACGGTGCCGCGCTCCGGGGAGCCGAGCACCGGCACGGACACGCCGACCACCGCCGAGCTATTCAGCTGGGTGTTGAGCTGGGAGTAGGTGATGGTCTGATCGCCGACCCTGGCGACCGCATCCGCAGGTGCCTCCTCGGGTATCTGGGGGGACTCGGCAAAGGCTGACGCACAGAGCAGCGTCGAGAACGCTATCAAGAGCAGTCGTATCATTGTTCCTCCGTCGGGTAGCGGGGTTGCCGGGCCCGCCGGGGTTGGCCCCGGTCCGGCTTCCGCCTCCCCTTCATCCGGTCTCTCTGGCAGAAAAGGAAAGAGGGGAGCGAACTCCCCTCCGCAATCAGGAAAAAAGATCCCCCGACCGCATTGCGCGGGCGGGGGTTCGGGCGCCTACCAGCCGCAGGTGCTGCCGGTGCGGAGCTTGCTGACCTGCTCCCAGACCACCGGTGACACACGACCCTCGGACAGGTGCTCTTTCCAGTCGCGGCCGTCCTCGCCGTTACAGCTCACCTCGCGCCACTCGTCCCCATGGCAGGACTCGCAGAGCCGGTTCCGCGCCGCACTCACGTTCAAGCTGCCGTCCGGGTTGGTGCCGGCGATGGCGCCGAGGAGCTCCATCTCCACCTGGTCCATCATCTTGCGCGAGGCGCGGCCACGCATGGCGTGCTGCTGCCATTCCTCGTCGCGGTCGGAAACCTCGTCGGCCTCGTCGCCGTGGCAGTTCTGGCACATGTCGTCGACCGGGCTGTGCTCGTCCGTGAAGGTATGGGCCCACCCGACGGCGGCGTCAAAGTTGCTGCGCACCCGCTTCCCGTCGTACTCCAGGTCATCCATCCGGCTGTGCACCTGGTTGCTATTCACCTGATGGCAGGCGCCGCACTTCAGCGGGCCGTGGGAGCCATCGCTGTTCATACTCGCCGCCTGGGCATAGCTGGTGGTGTCGACACCGGGACTGCCTGGGCCATCATCCAGACTTGGAGCCACCGGGTACAGGCCGTGGATGGACTCGTGGCAGCCCTGGCAGGTGATGTCGCGATGGCCGCGGGAGTAACGCATCAGGCCGGCCTTGCGCGGGTAGTTGAAGGGTGCGAAGGCATTGATGTTGCCGCTCTGCTCGACATACGGCGCTTCGTGGCAGTCCGCGCAGTGGGGCTCACCCGCCGCCAGCCAATGGTCACGACCGTCGGTAGCCGCCGAGAAGGGCACCGGCGCGGCGCTCGAGGAGGTCAGCTCGGCCTGCGCGGCCGCGACGCAGTCCGGCGTAGTGCAGAAGTCGAGGATGTTGACGCTGAAGTCTCCATCGCCGTCGAAGGTGCCGCAGAGCTGGAAGTCCGGGCCGCCTTGGCCGTCACAGTCCGGACCAGGCGCCGCGGCACCGGTGGTGCAGCTGTCCGCGCTGCCTGCCACCTCGATGGTGGCGACGTTGGCATCCAGCGCCGGGTCAGTACTACCTCCGAGGTAGGCGCACAGGCCCGGGTTCTCACGCCAGATGGCCATGGTGTGCTCCGCGCTGCGGGACTGGCCGTCTGCATAGGTGCCGGGCGCTCGCGGGTCGAGCCATTCGATCGCCTGCTGCGCGTCCACCCCGACCGCTGCGGCGATGAGATCCAGGGACGGCAGGGCGCGGATATTTTCCGCCCCCGGACCGGGCAACCCGTGAACGAGATCCTCCATGTTCTCCTTCTTCCAGATCTCCTGACTGAGCTGGTTGTGGCAGTTGGTGCACCAGACGCCGCGGTTGTCCCGAGCGCCGCCGGGCAGCCCCGCCTGGTTGCGGGAAACGTTCTCGACCAGCCACTCGCCGATGGCGTTCAGGTGCTCTGGCGTCTCTGCCCCGTCGATATCCTTGAACGGATTGGAGTGCACGTCGCGGCCGACGAAGCAGCCACCCTGGCCGAGGCGGTTGTCGGTGTCGCCGTAGAAGTTGTCACCCGACTCGGTGATGGGGTAGCCGGCCATGTCGCCGCTCGAGCGGTGCGCCGGGTGGCAGCCCTGGCAGCCGCCGAAGCGTCCCAGGCTGTCGCTGAAGGCGATGGGGCCGCCCTCGGCTTCGCCCCGGTGCGCCTGATGGATGGCCTCCGACATGGGCTTGATCACCTTGCCGTCCTTGCTGGACGACTTCACCTGGGCGATGACGTTGTCCGCGTGGCAGCGCTGGCAGAGCACCGTGGTGTCGCCGATGCGCGTGCTCTGGGCGAATACCGGACGACCGTTGTCGTCTGACAGCTTCGCGGCCAGCGTGTCGCACTCTTCGGGCGTGGCACAGGCCGGGTAATTTGCCAGGAACTCGGTACCCTGGTTCTTGTCGTGCAGTCCGAGGATGCTGATGGCCGCGCTCTTCAGGCGCGGGTACCAGTCGGACTCGGTAGCCGGGTCGATCTGGTAGTAGGCCATCCAGAAGTCGTACTCCTGCTTGACCTTCGCCCAGACGTCAGGGTTGTCGGTATGAGGCGAGTTGGTTCCAACCTCGTTCGAGTGGCAGCGCTCGCAGTTGGGGATGTCGATGGGCGCGGTACCGAAGCCCTCCACCGGATGTCCGTTCTGCAGCACCGGGTCGCCCATGCCGCCGGGAGCGCTGGGGTCGTAGTGGCGCATCCGCGCCCGCATGGCGACGAACGGTCGCACGGACTCCTCGTACATGGCGCCGGGATCGGCGAAGAAGTTGATGGAGTCCTCGAATGGGGTCAGCGGCAGGCCCAGGGCCTCCCAGATCCGCGGCGAGGTCAGGGTGATGGGCAGGTTCTCCAGCACCTTCATCTGGGTGTAGACGACCGTGCCCTCCTCTCCGGAGAAGGTCAGGACATTGCCGTTGGAGGCGCCACCGCAGTCATTGGGCACCGCGGGGTTCGTGGGCAGACCGTCGGGGTGGCTCACCGGCCCCATGGGATGAAGGCCGGCGCCGCAATCGGCCGGATACTCCACGTGACCCGTCACGCCCAGGCGGATCTTGTCTTGCTCCAGGGTCGAATTGTCGGGATTGTGGCCCTCGAGGCCGTCGTAAATGTAGAGGTGGTTCCACACCGCGTTCCAGTAGTTGTCGGTGGGATCGTCGAAGTCGCCGTCGCCGAGCATGGCGCCGGTTACGCCGTTCCAGGTGGGGTTGCCGTCCTGGCCGGAGAGCTTGAGCGAGCCGTCCGGGTTGACGGCGGCGGAGTCGGCCAGGGTATTCCACATCAGGAGCGAGTTGCCCTCTGTCGCGCTGATCAGGGTGGATTCCTGCGGTAATCACCCGGGGTCCCGGTTCCCGCGGCTGGGCGTCGTGCCAATATTCCAGCACGTACTTCTGGAAGTTGCCGCCGCGATCCAGGTCCGCGTCGCGCAGCACCGTCTGGCGGCCGAGGGCGTCGAGCCCCTCGACGGGATCGCCCTCCAGCAGCTTGGCGAACGCGCCTTGCCCCTTGCTGCTCTGCTGGGTCTTGACCACCTGCGCCAGGATCGAGTTGTAGGGCGGCAACACGCAGCAATATGCGAACTCGAACCCGGTGCAGTGCATGCCGAGCTCGTAGTTCATCATGATATTGAAGGTGTTCTTGGGGTTTCCGCCGGAGCTGCGGCTTCGCTCGCGGTCGCCGTCGTCGGCCGACACCCCGTCGGGCAAACCAAGCGCAAGTGCAAGCCCGACGACGGCTGTCACAGATGTACGCGACGGCCGCTGTACTGCCCACTGTTCAGTCATGGAACCATCCTCCGCCCACTGATAGAGAGCGATTACATTGATTTTCTAATTGCCTGCATGCGGACTCCTCCAGCGCATACAGAGCCTGACGGCGTCCTGCCGGCTGCAGCCCCATCGATGCAAACGCGGCACAAGCGCCGCGTGCGTCAAATGGTCTACCACCCTTTTCTAATTCCGCACGGACGACCCTAGAGCAAGTCAATGACAATTGCCTTAAAAGGCCTTAAGGTTCAGGGTGAAAGGCGGAATTTGTGACACAGGTCACAAAACACGTCACAAGAGATCGCGTCAACAAGATTGGTGGATCGCCGATTTGCGCCGGCGCCACGGGTTTGGTCATGGCCTGAGGTGGCGCGCCGTGGAAACGGCGCACAGGCGGGGAGCGATACCGGATCGGACCTCTAGGTTTTCGGCTCAGGCGCCGCGAGTTCCTGGTTGCCCTCGCCGGGTGCGGGCAATTCCGGCTTCTTAATTTCCAGGTCGAGGTAGGCCTTGAGGACATTGCGCATCTCAGGCGTCACCGCGTCGGGATTGTCCGCCCCCAGGCGCCGCTCGGCGGACATGCGCCTCTGCGGCGTTTCGTACTTGACCTTCAACTTCATCGTGTTGTCGCCGGAGGCGGAATCGCCCTCGAGGGTAAACTGCCGCGTCTCCGTCTGCAGGGCCTCGATGAGCTCCCCCCTCTGCGCGTCGGACAAGCTCATGGGGCGCACTTCTCCCTTGATCTCCGCCTTGCAGCTGGCGTCCGTGCACTCGAGCTTGTGCCTGGAGGAGGCCCCGTCGGCACCCTTGTAGCTCACGTAGATGTAAACGTACTCCTCCGCGGCGACGGCCGAGGCGATGAGCATCGCGGCCAGCCCGATAGCGGCTTTTTTCATGGCTTTCTCCTAAGTAGATTCGATGTTTGTCCGTCAGGTACCCCTGGAGCGGGCAGTCAGCGCTGGGCGCGACATCGCAGGTTGATTTCGGCGGCAGCGGTCCCGCCCCGCAGAGGTCCGCCCCACGGGCATATACCCGGGGTCTTCCCATCCGTCGGCAACGAAAAGGCAGGATACCAGGCGAACTCGGGTTCGCGTTGCCTACTTCAGGCAGTCCGGTACGCGAAACTCCTCGTTGAGTCCGTAGCGCTCGTCGAAGACACCGTCACAGTCGCTGTCCCGGATCACGTAGTTGCTGCTCAGGTCCCACGCCTCCTCAGCCTGCGATTCCATGCTCCAGGCCCACAGCCGCCCCTTCGTGGTCATGCTAAAAACGCTGTCGCCCGCGATGTCTCTGTAGCGCAGGATGTGGGTCTCCTTGACCCCGTCACCGTCTCCGTCACCATCCTCCTCGCCGAGGAGGAGGAATTGGCCGAGATCGGGTGCCTGATACTCCCCGATCTCCACGGCTGCAACTTCCATGCCACCAATCAGGATGACCGCCACCAGAGCCGTCCGCACGGGACGGGAGGGACGGGTAGATGCCTTGTCGCGACGCGGTTGCTCGGCTGCCATGGGTTCGATCTCCTCTCAAGGGTAGAAAGCCAATGCTACAGCACCGAAACGCTGTCCTCACCGGCCGCCCTGCCGCTTCGGCAGCGGGCGGATTTGCAGTTTCCGGGGAGCTGATGTCCTAAAGGCAATGAGGGGGCAGCCCGCGCCCTTCCTCTACGTCCAGGGAGGCGGCCGAATCCCGGGCGTGGCGCTGAGCTCACCGATCGGGGTCAACCGCTCCGGTGAGCGGCTATCGGGATCACCGGCGAGACGACACGGCCGTCGCCCGCAGGAGGCGAGACGCGCGTGCGCAGGCCAACTAGCCTCACCCGATTGCCGTGGAGCATGTAGATCACGGCTTCGGGGCGGCGACCAGTCGGTAGCCAACACCCCGCACCGTGAGTATGCGCTGCCTACCCAGCTTGCGACGCAGGTTGTGCACGTGGACCTCCAGCGCATTACTTTCAATGTCACTCTGCGGACCGAAGGCCGTGGCCTGCAGGTGTTCCCGCGATACCGCCGTGTCCACGTCGCGCATCAACGCCTGCAGCAGGGCGCATTCCTTTGGCGACAGGCAGATGGAGCGCTTGCCGATCATCGCCTGGCTCTCGCTCGCGCTAAGGGCCAAGTCCCCGGCCTGCAACACCGTATTCCGCTGGCCGCGGCGCGCGAGGGCGCGGATTCGGGCGCCGAGCTCGTCCAGATCGAACGGCTTGACGAGATAGTCGTCCGCACCGGCGTCCAAGCCAGTTACCCTGTCCCCCACCGCGTCCCGGGCCGAGAGGATCAACACCGGAAGGGAGAGGCCCTCGCCGCGCAGGTCGCGCAGGAACTCGAGGCCGTCGCGCCCGGGGAGCCCGAGGTCGAGGACCATCAAATCGAAGTCCCCGGCGGAAAGCGCACGCTCGGCCGCGGCGGCGTCCTGAACCCAGTCCGCCGCCCAGCCGTCCTGGCCGAGTCCTATCTTTAAACCCGCGCCCAGCAGCGGGTCGTCTTCGACAACTAGAATTCGCAGGGCGTCGGCTACGTCAACATTCTTGTCGGATATCATGGCTTTGATGGAGGCGGAGCTGCGCCACGACGGCTCGGCTCCCGCCGCTTGGACTTTCCCTTCGGTACGGACCGGGGAGGGTGCCTGCAAGGGTTGTATGTAGCCCAGCAGACCCTGAAGCGCTCGAACATTTCTGGTAGCGACATCAAGAAATGCGGACCGAATTAAATTCGGTCGTACCGGCCGCTGCCACGAGCCGCGAGGTGGCCCGACGCATCGAGGATCAGAACCCGTATCTTCGCCCCGGTGGTGAAAAGTATACGAGATTCTGTCGCCCGGCGAGGCTGCAACTTCCAACAGATGGCGCGCGGACGTAGGCTGCGCAACAGCCAGATGCCCTGTTGTTTCCAACAGTATTTCGTCAAGAACTTCTAAGATTCGCCCACCTCGCCACCGGCGATCTATCCCGCACTGCGGCACCGTCCGAGCGGTGGCGGAGGGTCCGGAATCGACCCATTGCTGTCGCCCACGACAAGGGCCTGAGCGACAGGTCCGGACTGCATTGCGGACACCCATCTTCGTGGGCGGGAGGGGGCGGAAGCGACCCACAGCCGTCACACGCTTACTCAAGGGATCAACGGCGAGTATCAGAATGAACCAGTCATTCCGGGGGATCGCTCATCTGTAAATCCTCGGCCTTTCCGAACATTGGGGTGTCATCACGCACTGCTTTGAACGGCATTATTGATCAGGGCCGTCGGCGCGACTTGGCCTCCTTCATCACCCTTCGAACCATTTTCCCGAACGCTCGCTCCTTCGTCCGGCGCTCGGCGAGACTCGCAGAATTGAAGGTATCCTCCGCCAGAAGCTTGCGCCAGCGATGAAGCCGCGCGGGGTCGAGTCGGCCGTTCTCGATCGCATCCTGGACAGCGCAGCCGGGCTCGTTTTCGTGCCCGCAATTGCCAAACCGGCATTGAGCCGACAGGGTCTGAATGTCCTCGAAGGTGTCGGCAATGCCGGCCCCGGTATCTGCCAACTGCAACTCCCGCATGCCCGGTGTGTCGAGCACGAGGCAGCCTCCGGGGATCAGATGAAGCTCGCGACGCGTCGTCGTATGGCGCCCCTTCGCGTCGTCTTCGCGGATGGCCTGCGTCGCGATCGCATCGCTGCCGGCCAGGGCATTGGTCAGGGTAGATTTCCCGACACCCGACGACCCAAGGAACGCGACAGTCCGACCTGGCTTGCACCAGGACGACAGCACTGCCGACGGCTCATCCCCACGGGCGTCGAGCGCAACGACCGGCACCCGATCCGACACGGTGCGGGCTGCGTCGATCCAGGGTGGTAGATCCGTTACGAGGTCAACCTTGGTCAGCACGATGACTGGCGTGATCTCCGCCTCGAAGGCAAGTGCGACATAGCGCTCCAGCCTGGCAAGGTTGAAATCCTGATTGCAGGACGTGACGACGAAGGCCGTGTCGATATTCGCCGCGATCAGTTGCACCTGCCGGTTCGTGCCCGGCGCACGGCGCTTGACAAGGCTTTTCCGAGACAGGACGCGGCTCGCCCGAGGCTGAGCGCGATCCAACAGCAGCCAGTCGCCCACGGTCACATCGGCGCGCGGCGGGATGGTCTCGTCGATGCCGGCGCCAACGATTTGCAGACCGCTGCGATGCACGGCAACCACGCGCACCGGTGGTGTGTCGGACAGCGCTTCCGTGCTGGTCTGTTGCGCCAAGAAGGGTCCCCAGCCAAGTGCTTCGAGCGTCGCCGGACTGCGGCTGGCAGACCCGGCGTTCGCGCTGCAGCGAAGGAGTGCGGCGTCGTCACGGTCCATGGCGATGGCCGCTACCAGAACACCGGATCGTTCAGCGCCCCGACACAGCGGGGCGGACCCTTCAGCGGTGCCATCGCTCCCTCCGTCAACGACTGTGCCACCCAACCTGCGGGACGGCTCAGCGGGAAGGGCGCTTGTGCATCCGCCTCGCTGATCGGCACGAAGCCGACCTTCGCATAGTAGTTCGGATCGCCATAGGTCATGACGATGTCGACGCCAGCACTGCGCAGCGAAGCCAGGCCATGGATCAGCAACCTCTGCCCGATGCCCTTCCCTTGCTGATCGGTCGCCACGGCGACGGGGGCGAGAACGAACACGGTCCGGTTATCCTGCTCGTACCTCAGCCGCGAGAAGACGATGCCGCCGACAATCATACCTTCCTCCTCGGCGGTGAAGACGAAGAGATCCTTCTCCGCCGTGCCGCCCAGCAGGTTGCGCACCAACTCCCCGATCAGCGCGCCTTCTTCCTCGCCCTCGGATGCGGTGAAGGTCGCGGTGAAGAGGTCAATGATCTCCGCTTCCCGCCCTTTGTGTCCTGTCAAAAACTCCATGATGTCCTTTCCGATGAATAAAAGGGCACATGCTGTCTCAATAGCTTGACCCGTGCAGGGCGGGCGGGGTCAGCGGTGCCCCAACAGGAACATCTCGTAGCCGAACTGTCCGTTCCCTTCGTGGTAGGCGCGCAGCTCCCGGCGCAGGCCGTATGGCGGCTGTCAGGGTGAACCAGTCGTTCGAATGACGGCTCTGTGTTTACGGTGTACCGAAGTAGCGGCCGGGGCGGGCCGCTCGCTACTCAGACGGCTCGGTCATCCCCCAGGTGGATGGTAGCCCCAATCACAGCCGTAGGTCGATGTCCGCTTCCTGCGGTACTGTCCATGCCATCATCACGCCAATCGGTGACCGCAATCGGCGTGAACCTGCCCCTCAGCTCCAGAGGGCGAGTGGCCGGAGCTGGCCGACTGCGGTCGTAAGGATAAGCCAAGACAAGCGCCAAATTCGGAGCCTTTCGGAGAGCGCTGAAGACGGTGGAGCAGTCCGAGTGAGTTGCCGCGGTCTAATCTGAGAAAATCTGGTGAGATAAAGTGAGCGCTAACATGCCCCATCCCGCGCATCTCTAACAGCATCCTGGGACACGTCTGTCCAAGATAGGATCACTTGAGAACCTCCGGGGCCAGTGCGAAACGGCGGGCAATTCGCCCTCCATTTATACGTTTCGCGTTGAGCGAGGTTCTCACTATGTCTACGACGTTCCTGTCTCCCGCGTCAGTTTCGACGACCGCTTGGGCGGATCGCATTCGCGCCGCTTATGGCCGCACCGTCGACGCAGTTCTTGACGTCGGTCGCGAGCTGATTGCCGCCAAGAAATCGTTGCCGCATGGCCAGTTCACGGCGATGGTTGAGCGAGACCTACCGTTTCAGGCGCGCGCGGCGCAGATGTACATGCGCGCCGCTGACCATCCGATCCTTTCAAACCCGAAATGGATTGCGCTTTTGCCGCCCAGCATTTCAAAGCTCGACCGGCTAGCCAGGCTCCCCCCGCAGGAACTCGAAGCGGCCCTCGCGCGCTGCTGGGCTCTGCGAGCAGGTACGCCGCCGCGTGCTGCGCTGGTTCTCCCGCCACGGGCTGCTCGATCCCGATGACGCCCGCGACATGCTCGCCTGGGCCTAGCCGGGGGCCGCTCCTGCGCCCCCGGCATGTCCCCCATCCCTGGGGGCCAATAGCGGTTTCTCACTCGACGCCTCGGTGTGCATCGCCGGACCCGACCGGGCCGGACTGGAACGGCTGCTACGCTACTGCGCCCGCCCGCCCTTCGCCCTTGAGCGGATCGAACAGGTCAACGAAGACCGGATCGTTTATCGTCTGCCGGAGCCACAGCGCAACGGACGCACCGCGCTGCCCCTCACCCCGCTGGAGTTTATCGACCACCTCGCCGCCCTGATTCCACCACCGCGCCTGCATCGCCATCGCTACCACGGTGTGCTGGCACCCAATGCGCCGCTACGCCTAGCCGCCACCGCTTACGGGCGCGATGCGAACCTCGGCGGCGCGCCGCCAGCGGTCAAAGCCCCTGCCTCCCCCGCCGCCGCAGCCACCAGCCCGCTCCTCAGCGCACTACCCGTGGGCCCTGCTCATCGCCCGTCTGTTCCTCACCCTGCAGCTCGTCTGCCCCCGCTGCGGCGCCGACATGCGCATCATCGCCTTCACCACTGAGACCGCCCCCGTGCGGCGGATTCTCATCCACATCGGCGAGCCCGCCGAGCCGCCCAGGATCGCCCCCGCCCGCGGACCGCCGGCCTGGGACGACCCGCCGGTTGATCTCGTACCGGACTGGGATGCACTGGCGCAACCGTCACCCGAATATGTCTTCGACCAGGAAGTGCAGTGGTAGCCCCCTTCCGTCGTCGCCACTCGCCAGCGACGCGCCTCTCCCTGCACCCAGGCCCCGGCAAACCACCCCTCACGCCCACTCGGCCCCCTCCGAGATGGCTACCTCATCCCCGTCCCTCCCCCCGTCGGCTCGCGCGCGGCGCTTGCCACGCGCCTCCCAGCGATGGTAGCGTCTGGCCGACGACAGCCGCCTGTGCGGTTGGATTTCCTATCCTCTATCCTCTCCTCCGCCGCGAGGCGGTTCTTGATGGTCCCGACCGACAGCTCCTCCCGTTGCCATTGGCCGAGCAGGGCCTCGACATGCTTCGGCTTCAATGACCGGGCGCTCATGCCCCGAAAGCCGAGGGCGTGGAGCTGGTCGGCGATCAGACTTAGGATGCGCTCGCGGTCGCGCTGGGCGGCGTGGCAGCCATCGCGGTTGCGCCGGGACAGCTCCTTGAGTTGGTGGTTCAGATTCCGCACGGTGTTTTTCGGTTCTGGTAAGTGTTTCTGACCATCCGTAGGCCGCAGCCTTACGGATCCGCTCGCGAGGCAAGGGTCACGGGACACCACTCCCGTTCAACCTGAAGGTGCCTGGTTGCAGGCAACGTCGGTGCTCCCTGGTGGGATAGGCCCGACGCGGACCAACGCGCCCTTCTCGGGCTTGGGTCGATACGGGTGTTGACCTCCGTTTAAGTTGTGCGGATTTGTCCGCGTGGGTGGAAAGGACAGCCTTGATCGAACGACGCCGCTGGCGTCTGCGATGGCAGGCTTCTTGGAAGTGCGGGCGGTACCCGCGACGCGTGCCGGCCTTGCGCTCGGCTGGGTGTAAGGAGGACCGACGACCCGGGGGTCGCGGCATCGTCGCGCGGTCCGCGATGCCTGGGTTGGCAGGTTGAGCCCTGCCGCGCTGCCCCATTCGGCTTGCGCCAAGGACGGGCCGCCCTGTTGCCACCGAGTCGCAGTGGCCACGGATAAAGCCGTCGGGGACTTGCGATTGAATGGCCGCAGCTTGGGCACGCGTCACGCGCCGGTCACCCGCCAATCCTTGCGGCAGCCGCCACGGTTTCAGGGCCTGCCCTGCCGCCATCAGCACTACCCCGCTGCGCTGCTAGTGACGATGGCAGCTTCGAGCGTGGCGACCTGCCCGCCAGGGCTTGCGCCTGGCAGAGGCCGGCACCCCCGAAGTCGTTGCGGACCTGCGGAGCGGTGTCACCTGCCCCCAGAGGTCCACAGGCGCCGCTGCTGGCGGCCCCGCCCTTGGCTGCGCGAGCTTGAGGGGCTCGCTTCGCCGTGGCGGGCAAGACCTGGGGACGCTGGGGACAGCTGAGCGGCGATTCTGGCCGTCTCGGCGTGGCGAGGTCGGCGACCGGAGCGTATCATTATGACGCATGCATTTTGATGCCAATCGCTGGAGTCGAACCCATGCCATCCCTGCAGATTCGGGATCTACCGGATGACCTTTATCAGTCCCTCTCCTTTCGTGCCCGCCAGGAGCACCGCAGTCTCGCCCAGCAGGCCATCGCCGAATTGCGGCGCTCCCCGGCGCTGACCACAGCTGAGCGCCGCAGGGCCGTGATCGCGAACATTCGCGCGACCTTGGGGAAACCGGAGGCGCCAATGACGCCTTCTCCGGAAGATCTGGTGCGCGAAGATCGGGAGCGCTAGCGGGTGCGGCTGGTATTGGACGCCTCCGCAGCGGTGCGGCTGGTGATGCGTGCCGAGCGGGCGGAGCAACTGCTCGCCCCTATTACAGCCGCGGCAGTGGTCATCGCGCCAAGCCTGTATGCAAGCGAAGTGGCGAACGCCTTGTGGAAGTACGTCCAAGCGGGCACCTTGGGGATCGAGGCAGCGCTCGATCGGTATGCAGAGGCCATCAACCTGATCGATGACTTCACACCAGACTTGGAGCTCACGACGGAAGCGCTCGCCGAAGCCGTTCGGTACGGGCACCCCGTCTACGATCTGCTCTATGCCATCCTCGCCAGACGCACCGGTTGCGGCATTCTGACTCTGGATCGGCGGCTGGCGACGCTCCTCGGCCACATGGGCATTCCCAGTATCGAGGTTTAGCCTCGCTCCGCTCCTAACGCCGCCTAGCCTGCAAAGAGAGTTGCTTCCTGTTGATCGAACGGATGCGCGGCCTCAATCGCCGTCACCAGGCAACCCTTCCAAAGCGAGCCGGGCCTTGGCGACGATTGGGGAAACCTCCCTCCCCGCCTCTAGGTCGGCCAGGCCGGCGGCGACCGCGCGCATGAAGGCGCGCTCCTCTTCGGCCTGCTCGTAATCGGCAACGGACTGGAGGACGGCCACACCACGACCCCGGCTGGTGAGCAGCCCGGGGCGGTGGGCATCGGCCGTGTACTTGACCACCCGGCCGGGGTTGGCCTTCAGTTCGGTCAGGGGAACGACGTAGCCCAGGTCGCGAAGTGCCGCCACCGCCTGCCGCTGACTGAACGGTGCCCCGCCCTGCTCTTCACGAATCAGGTCCAGCAACGCCAGAACGGACCGCGCACGATCGATGAACAAGCCGCGTGTTGCCGCCAGCGGCGACGACGTAATCTTCGTCACTGAGCCGACGGGTCACGATCAGCGGCTGGAGCATCCCGTCGACGTGGATCGACGCCTTGATCCCCCCGTAGGCGGGGTTCTCCGACTGCCGCGGGTTACGCTCGTACGCGCGGATGCGCCCGACGGGAATCCAGACCAGCGACGGTGCGGCGCTCTGATCCCGTGGCCCGCCGGTCGATTCGGACATCAGCCGTCTCCGATGGGCGTGCTCCCGCGATGCTCGCGCGGACACACGCCCCGATAGATCTCCGGATGCCTGACCAGACTCTGGCGCGGAACCGTTTCCAACCGCCCGCCGGAGTCTGCGGCGACCTCTCGGGTCTTTTCCTCGATCTCCGTCGCCTTCCTCGGGCTGGCGAAACGGTGTCCGCCAGCGACCTGGTAGAGGTAGGAAACCGAACCGTTGCATACCACCGCCACCTCGGCGCGTTCGCGCTTGGTGGCTGCTCTCAGGAAAGCGTTTAGCGTCATGCTCTTTCGTTTAGCAAGACTTCGAATCGCCTTGCAACACACAGTTGCCCCTTTTATATTTATCAATGCGCTAAATAAGCGAAGCAGGCACTCATGACGCGACGACACGAACAGGTCCGGCTCCGCAACCTGGAGCTCTTGATCACCGAAGCGGGACTGGCCGCCAAGCTAGCGCGCAAGGCCGGTACCAGCCCGTCTGCTCAGCCAGGTGCGCCGCCAGCTGGCGACGCAGACGGGCACGCCGCGGAGCCTGGGCGATGAGCTGGCGGACAAGCTCGAACGGTCCATGGAGAAGCCCCGCGGTTGGATGGACGAGCCACAGGACGAAGCCGGCGGGTCGAGCCGGCGAACGCGGGGACCAGACGCGAAGTCGAAGAAGACCTCGATCTCTCTCCACCCGCTGATCTCTTGGGTTCAGGCGGGCCATTGGCTGGAGCTCGACTGGAATTTCACCGTCGAGCACGCCGACGAGGTCTGGCCCTGCCCCGTGGACTGCAGCGACGAGACCTTCGTCCTGCGAGTCAAGGGACAGAGCATGGCGCCCAGGTTTAACGAGGGGGATCTGATCTTCGTCGACCCGCACGCGGAGCCGGGCCACAAGAAGTTCGTCGTCGTTCGCTCGAACGATTCGATGGAAGCCACATTCAAGCAGCTGATCGTCGAGGAGAACCGCCGGTATCTCAAGGCGCTGAACCCCGATTGGCCGGAGCGCATTATCGAGATGGGCGAGAACACCACGATCTGCGGTGTGGTGCTGTTCAAAGGAGAGGAAGTTTGACGCTCCGCCAAACCATAGCGCTAGCAGTTTGCATGAAACTAATTGGCCCACCAATCGGTTCGCTCTTCAGAATGTTAGCGCGCAGCTAAATTTTTGCCCGCAGCGTGTCCCTCGATAGCCGGGCGTGAGTCAAGCCAAACAATTTCAAGGAAGAACTCTAACTCGATACCGGCACGGTGGTCCGCGCGTTGTCCAAACCGAACCTTGCGACGGCGAGGCGAACCGGAGACACTCGAGACCATGCTGCTATCGATTCCGTGCACCCGGCACCTGCTCCCGATGCGCCGCATCCAGCGTTGGCGTGCCCATTGCTGCGTGCCGTTATGATTCGGTAGAGACTGCGATTCAGTGATTTGTACGAAAGGCCGCAGCAACAGCTGCGGCCTTTTTCGTTTCGGCGTTCGGTTTCCTTTAGGAGAGTCGAGATGTCGATCCCGGCGGCGTTTCTGGGAGTGGTGCTGATCTGGGCGACCACCCCTCTGGCGATCAAGTGGAGCAGCGGGGGCGCGGGCTTTTTGTTCAGCGTCGCTTCACGCATGGTACTGGGCGTGGTCATTTGCCTGGTACTCGTCGCGCTTCTGATCGCTGTGCCCCTGTACCTGCTCAACTGGGCGCTGCTCGACGGCGCGCTGCCCACGGAATTGGAGCCGCGGACCACCTTGTCCATCGTCTATCTCGCGGTGTTCGGCTCAGCGCTGGGGTTCATCCTCTATTACCACGTGCTTCTCTTCCAGTTTAGAGCTCTTCGAAGACTCAGGGCCTTCGGGAGTCAGCAGACTAGTCAAATCCGCCTCGCCCAGGCCTAGGTTGTTATAACCCAGATCGCTACGCATGGCGCGTAGAAGGTTTTCCAGGTGTGAGCGGGATGCGGGATCAGAGAGTATCATCCGGGGATTCATTCCTTGGTAAATTCTCAGCTGCTTGATCACGCCTGCTCCCGCCCAGAGCAGGAGATCCCTGATTGCTGCATTTATCTCCGCCGATGCTGCTTCGGGCTGGGAATCGCCGCCTTGCTCGGCGGCCGTGCCAGACCAGGCACTCAGGAATCGCGAGTAACTTTCGGCCTTTCTTTTCAGCCGCAATTGCTGGACACCATTGACCTTGCCGGCACGCCGAATGCTGAGGCCGATATAGAGCGCCGCGACAAGGCCGGCAACAATGCCGGCAGCGACCTGGCGATCCAGGGCCTGAAGGTACTGGTATATATCCTGGAAGAAGAGATAGGCCGCCACCGCCAGCGCAACCAGCAGGGCAAAGCCGAACAGTACCGCGAATGTGCTACGCAGAGGACTCATTTGTCCTGCTCGCGTTGCTTTCCGCCAAGAAAACACTGATCGAATCGGCTGTGCATCTCATCCGCAAACGCCTCCGGGCTCAGGTAGATCTGGTTCTACAGCGCTTCCCACGGAGAGGTCTGGTTCTTGGCGTTCGCGACAAACCGACTGTATGCGGATTATGCCTCCTACACCTGCTCCGCGAACGCGGCCAGTGTCCACTCGGTCCTGAGCCATTTGGCGGCGCGGGCCATATCCGCCATGGCCCGATAGTTGCTCCACGCCCAGTCCCGGGCCGATCGTACCACATGGGCATCTACCGGGTTGAGGACGACAAAGCGGGGGAGTTCTGCGCTCATGCCCGTCATGCCAGCCGCGTCTTGAGTCGGGCCGGCGAGTGAACACCACCCACGGCTGCGACGCCAGCGACTCGGCGTTGGTGGCAGCTGGCCTGATGGCCGGCGCAGTGGTGACAGGCGTGCCAGGGGACCGGCGGTTGGTCGCGTTGACGCACTGGAACTCCGGTCAGAGCCACGTGGTAGGCAAGATCGACGACCGACCGGTGGTGTGGACGAGCGCAAGGATGTTCCCTCCCCCCGGCACCCCCAAAAAAATACACACAGAGAATTTAGTCTATATTCCTCTTGATTCCTGTTTGAGTGGCGATGCCCCCGTTGCGTCGTAGTGAGGAGGTCTGGCCTTGCAGTGCTCACCCACGTAGCGCGCAGGAGCGCAGGTCTAGAGGGCAGATCGGAACCGCATCGCACCGCACCGCCGGATATCGGCGTTTAACCAACTTGCGCTGGAGGCAATCGAATGGCCGTCTCAGTCTCGTACCCGGGCGTCTACGTGCAGGAAGTCCCCAGCGGTGTACGCACCATAAGTGGTGTAAGCACATCGGTGGGTCTTTTCATCGGCTATACGAAGACCGGCCCGATCGACAAGCCGACCCGATGCTTCTCGTACACGGACTACGTGCGCGCCTACGGCGATGACACCACCGTCGGGCGACATGACTCGGCACGTGAAGCTCGCCTTCCTCAATGGGATGACCGAGTGCTACGTGCTGCGCGTGGCCGACGGCGCCGACAAGGCGGCGGTCACGCTCCGGGCCGAGGATGACCTGACCAGGGGCCGACGGCAACACCCGACCGACGTGTTGCGGCTCACGGCGCGGCACCCGGGCGAGAGCTGGCGACAGCATCCGCGCGGCGGTCACTTACAGCGGCAACGACCCCGAGGGAACCTTCAACATCACGCTGTTCCGCTGGGTCGACCAGGGCAACGGGACCATCGTCGCCCAGGAGACCGAGTCCTGGACCGGGCTGTCCATGGACCCGAACAGCGGGAACTACGCCAAGACCTTCCTCAACTCCAACTCCAAGCTGGTGACGGCGACGTGACAGACCCGCCCCGCCACCTACCGAGCGACGTCGACGGGCGGGCTGCACCTTCGACGCCTCGACCGACTCGGCCTTCATCGACCGCATGGGATGCTGCGGTGACGTCCAGCCGGAACCAGATCAGCATCAGCGTCGACGGCAGCCCCTACGTCGAAGTCACCCTGCCCAGCACCCGGGCTCAAACACCGACGACGACGCGACCACCGCCACCGAGCTAGCGGAGGACATCACCGAGCGATCGCCTGCAGCGCACGGCGGACGCTGACCCTGCCCGCGCACGTTCTCCACCTCGTTCGAGACTTCGGCTCCGAACGTGCTGCTGCGTTTCACCTCGAGTCGACGGGGACGATCGGACCGGCAGCGCCGGCAGCGTCCGCGTGCGCACCTCATCCACAAACGACGCGGCCGCCCACCTCCAGATCGGCGCCGAGCAGGGGGGGCTGGAGATCAGCGCCTACGCGATGTATCGACCGGCCCCGACCGGCGTGACGCTGAGCCCGCACTCGCTCACGGGCGGGGAGGCGCTGGTTGCGGCCGCGAATGCTGCCGTGAGCCTATACAAGTACGACTCAGCCGGCACGGCACTCCAGGTAGTCGATCCAACCACTACCATTTCGCCGACCATCGCCTTCACCGCCGGCTCGACACTGGCAGAGAGGCTTGCCCAGCTGCGCGACTTCATTAACGCCATCGCCTCGGACACGGCGCTGGTCGCCGCCGGTGAATCATTTCCTTGGCGGGCAGAGCTGTGGGGCTGGCGCCTTGCAGTCGTGCCCACTGATGGACCGATTCGCGTCGGGCGCTGATGACAACCGAGCCAGCGGCTGGGCGCTCGAGGTGCCGGTCGGCACGCCGGTGTCGGCTCCTCCGGTCGTCGACAACATCCGCTATTACAGCCTCGGCACCAGCGGTGGGGGGATCTTCCAGACCAACGGCGCCGCCGGCGCACCCGGCTCCGCGCCGGCCAACGGTACACCCTACGACGCCGCCTACGACATCGTTCGACAGGAGGTGGACCTGTTCAACCTCCTGGTGCTGCCCCGGGCATCCGGGGAGCAACCGGAGAGTTGTCGACGAACTGTGGCCCAACGCGAGCGCCTTCGCCGAAGAGCGCCGGGCCCTGTTGTTGATGGAGCCGCCCGAGGGATGGAAAGGTGTCCAGGACCCGTCGAACGAGATCACCAGCCTGCGCATCGGTCTGTCCAAACGGTACGCGGCGCTGTACTACCCGCCCCTGGAGATCCGCGAGGGCAAACTCACCGTGCCCATCAGCCCGGTCGGCGCCGTCGCGGGCGTCATGGCGCGTACCGACAGCGCCGTCGGCGTGTGGAGGGCCCCGGCCGGTACCCCCGCGGACGTCCGTGGCATCTCCGGGGTCAAGCAGCGGCTCAGTGACGCCCAGAACGGCGTGCTCAACCCCAAGGGCATCAACGTCATCCGCGCTCTGCCGGACGGCGTCGTCGTGTGGGGTGCGCGCACCATGGACGGCTACGACGAGGCCGGGAGCGAGTGGAAGTACGTGCCGGTGCGACGGCTGGCCAACTTCATGGAGGAGAGCCTGTACCGCGGCCTGCGCTGGGTCGTCTTCGAGCCCAACGACGAGCCGCTCTGGGCGCAGATCCGCCTGAACGTCGGCGCCTTCATGCACGACCTGTTCCGCAAGGGGGCCTTTCAGGGCACCAAGCCGGCGGATGCCTACTTCGTGAAGTGCGACAGCGAGACGACGACACCGACGGACCAGAACCTCGGCATCGTCAACGTGTGGGTAGGCTTCGCGCCGTTGAAGCCCGCCGAGTTCGTCGTGCTTTACCTGCAGCAGATGGCCGGCCAGTCCGAGGTCTGATCGTCCGCTTGTTGTTGGGCGCATCGAACGTTAAGCCGGGGGAGGAACGAGTACCATGGCGCAGTTCACAGTCAATACGCAACGATTCGATCCATACAAGAACTTCAAGTTTCGATTGAAGTGGGACGGCCGCTACGTGGCCGGTGTCAGCAAGATGAGCGCGCTGAAACGCTCGACCGAGCCGGTCACCCACCGCGAGGGGGGGATCCCAGTACGGTTCGCGTCATGCCGAGTCACTGGAAATTCGAGCCAATCACGCTCGAGCGTGGCGTCACTCACGATACCGAATTCGAGGCCTGGGCAAATCTCGTTTACAGCACCGACGGCGACGCGGCGATCTCGCTGAAGAACTTCCGCAAGGACATCACAGTCGAGCTGCTCAACGAGGCCGGCCAGATCGCGCTCGCTTGGAAGGTGTTCCGTTGCTGGGTGTCGGAGTACTCGTCTTTGCCGGAGATGGATGCCAACGGCAATGCCGTCGCGATCGAAATGCTGACCCTGCAGAACGAGGGCTGGGTCCGCGACGAGGCCGTGAGCGAGCCGACCGAGGCCTGACGTGCCAAGCCTTCCGTCAAACCCGGCATCGGTCGTGCGGCTCGGTGACGGTTACGTTCGGCTCAGGTCGCTCCGGGGCTTTGACGAGCAGGCCGTTATCGGGACCGACGTGCACCAGGCGTGCGACTTGCTGGACCGGCTGCTTGCCGATGCGCCGGACACCTGCGTTGGTCCGGGCGGCGCCGCTCGTCTGACCGTGGCCGAGCGGGACAGGCTGCTGGCATCCGTCTACCGAGACAGCTTCGGCGACCAAGTCGCAGCTATTGCCACCTGCGCGGTTTGTGGCGATCGGTTCGACCTAGGCTTTGCGCTGACGGCGCTCGTGGATACGGTGCAGCCCGTGCCGCTGAAGCGCGAGGTTCGGCTGGAGGACGGGACGCGGCTGAGGGTGCCGACCGGCGAGGACGAACAGGCCGTCGTCTCTCTGCCCACGACGACGGCCGCGGAGACGCTACTGAGTCGCTGTGTTGTTGTCGAGTCCGCCGCGGGCGGCGCAGATGTCGACCTGGCGGCGGCGGCACGGCTGTTTGAAGAAGCCGCGCCGGTGCTGGACCTGGAGCTCGAAGCGCCCTGCCCCGAATGCGGCGGCGACAACGCTGTCCACTTCAACATCCAGGATCTGCTCCTGGGCGCGTTGGTTCGCGAGCATCCACGACTGCTGGGCGAGATCCATTTGCTGGCGCGCGCGTACGGCTGGAATCCGACCGAGATTCTGGAACTCCCCCGGACGGATCGGCGGGCACTTGTGGGGCTCTTGGAGCGCGAAGGGTTCGGAGGGGCAGCGTGAACTACCTCGAGCGCATAGCCCGGCGCGCCACCGGTCTGGTGGCAGACGAGACCAGTGTGCAGCCCCGCGTACGGACTGTGCCCGATGGCCCGGATCCGCAGGAACTGCCCGAAGACGATTTCGCAGCACCCACAGCAGATGCTTCGGCCTCGACGCTTCCTTCCGCGCAACACAAGCGGAAAGCAGCACCCTCGCTTGGAGTGTCGGGACAATCCGCAGGGGCGCAGGTGAACCCAAGCTCGGGGGCTGACCGCCCATCTTCGGCCAGCAAGGCCGTCTTGCCTCAAGGCGCAGAGCCGGCCCATAGCCGATTTCGGGAGTCGCTAGTCGGACCCGAGACGATAGTCCGCAACCCACCCTCGGGTTTGATGAACGATGCGGATACACAGATGGCGCAGCAGACTGGCGAGGAGCGCGTCGTACACGTGACACGCCGGGTCTTGCATGAGACCGCGCACGAGGTGGCCTCCGCGTCGCATCCCAATGCGGACGGCGTCGGGGATGCCGAGCGGAACCGCGCGCCGGCCACACCCCCCGCCGAGCCGGGCCATCCGCTGGTCGCATCGCCCGCCGCGCGGGACGGTGCGCTGGATGTAGAGCCCAACGAACGGACTGCGCAGGCGCAGCCCGCACCAGACTACGACCTTCGACCGATCCAGCACCTAGAAGATCTACTGCACCAGATCCCGGGCCAGGCCGAGCCACTACCCGTCGCTGCACCCGAGCCTCCGGCCCGCCCCTCTGTCATCATCCGACGGCTAGTTGTCGA
Source organism: uncultured Gammaproteobacteria bacterium (assembly GCA_963845265.1). Lineage (GTDB taxonomy): Bacteria > Pseudomonadota > Gammaproteobacteria > Chromatiales > Chromatiaceae > DYRB01. Next base: position 159,639 of record CAWJRN010000012.1, read on the forward strand.
AGTGACGCCACCAGAGCGCCCGGTCTCGCCGAGGCCCCGGGTCCGCCGGCGCGGCCGTGATGCGGGTGCATGGCCCAATAGGACGGCCGTCTCTTCATCGAGGCTGCGCTTCGGCTTGGGGCAGAGCTGATGTCTCTCGCCAACCTGTGCAACGTCACGGAGACCTTGATCTGGCTCCTCGAGCAGGCCTGCCCGCGAACTGCCGGTTGGCCCTCCGGCGCGGGTATAACGCTCACTGTGTCGCCCATGCCACCCGACTTGGTCCTGATGAACAGCAGCACCGCGCAGCTCGGCCTGTACCTCTACCACGTCGCCGAGGACGCCCACTTCAAGAACCAGACCGGGGACGGACTGGGCGGCGGGACCCAGCGCGAGAAGCCATTGGCGCTGAACCTGTACTACCAGCTCACCGCCCAGGTGGGCAACGACGACGAAGGGTGCCTACAGGCGCAGACGCTGATGGGCTGCGCGATGCGCGTGCTCCACGACTACGCCATCATTACCGACGACACAATGGTCGGCACCACGCCGGTGCTGCCGACCGGCCTGCGCGACCGCCAGAACCGTTTCCGCATTGCGCTGCGGCCCGTCCCGTCCGACGACGCGGTCGACTACTGGACCGCCGGCGAGGCACCGCTACGGATGGCGGCCTACTACCAGGTGTCGGTGGTGATGATCGAGCCGGAGCGCACCGTGACGGCGGCCTCGCCGGTCCTCGAGTACGGCTCGGGCATCTTCGCCACTGGCGCCCCGACCCTGACCGGCAGCCGGTCGACCGCGTCGATCGTCGTCGGCAACGAGGCGACGCCGCGCAGCATCCCCTTGACGCCGGCGCAGGTCACCCTGCGAGAGACCTTCCCGGCCATCGACCCCATGGACCCTGACTTCGAGTATGGCGACGCGGCGTTCGAGCTGGAGGGCAGCGCGCTCACTGCCGAGGGCACAGCGCTGCGGCTACGCGGCGACCAGGGCGTGTTCGACGTCGATGCGGCTGCCTGGGGACTGGTGGCCTCCCCGGACCGGGTCTTTGCCACCGTCGCGCCCTGGATGGGCTCTGTGCCAACCATGCCGGGCACCTGGTCCGCGTCGGTGCTGGTCCGCCAGAGCGTGCGCATCGGCTCGTCGGTGCGCACGGTGGTCAACCCGTCGAACGAGACGCCCATACTGATTGCGCCGCGCCTGGATCCCGTCGACGACACCGGGCCGATGCTGGGCGACCGCTCCAAGGCGGCGGCATTCACGCTCAACGGATGGCGCTTTCAGGGCACGACGGACTTCCCTATCCCTACCGACCCAGCCGACCCACGCTCCGTGCGGCTGCGCGCCGGGGCTGTCGAGCTGGAGAACCGAGAGACAGGGCCAGTGGCCGCAGGTCAGTTCCGCGTGGTCAACGAGACCACTCTCCAGGTCTTCCTGCCCGCCGAATTGCCGGAGCTGAGCCTCCAGCCCGTCAGCGTGTCGGTCAACGGCGCGTCCTCGATGCCGATGTGGCTGCGGGTGATCGCATGATGCACGCCGTGGCCCCGGAACGCGCGGAGCGGCCCGAGTACTTGGACGTGCTGTGTGCGCTGGTGCGGCTGCGCGCGCGGCTGCGGTTGGCGTGGATGTCGTACCTCGCCGACGGGGACCGCGTCAAGGGGTTGCTGGGCGATGCGGACTCACCCGAGGCCGAGGCCTCGTGGGTGGCCGAGACCTCCGAGGTCGCGCCGCTGCGCGGCGAGCTTGGCGCGGCCCGCGACGCCTGGGAGGCGCTGACCGATACCCCCGTCGATCACCTGGTGGAGGTGCTGCACCTCAGCCCGGCGGAGGCGGATCTCCTCGCGCTGGTGTTGGCCGCGTCGGTCGATCCCCAGGTCGCAGAGCTGTGCGCGTTGCTCGCCGGCCCCGGCGCGGCATCCGCACCGACCTTCGCCACGGCGGCCCGGCTGTTCGGTCACGACCGCACCCTGGTGCTGTCAAAGTCGAGCCCGGTGCTCGCGTGGCAGCTGGTTGCCCTGGAGGCTCCGCGGGTGGGAGCGCCGGCGCTTGTGAGCATGTGTCCGAGCCTGGTGCGCTGGTTGTCGGGCGAGCGGGTGCTCGACGACGCGCTGCTCGGGTACGCTTGCCACGTGAACCAGCTCGACCCGCTGCCGCGCTGGCCGGTGACGGACACGGCGCGCCGTCTGGAGAAGGTGCTGGGCACCGGTGCTCCCGGGGTGGTACTGCGGGTCGACGGCCCACAGGGCAGCGGGCGCCGCACCTTCGCCGCATGCGTGCTCCGGGCGCTGGGGTTGGGACTTATCGCCGTCGACACGAACCCGGTACCTGCCGAGGAGCGTACGACGGTCGAGCTGCGGGCCCATCGCCAGGCCTGGCTGGATCACGCCGGGCTGGCCTGGGTGACGCCGCCGTCATGGACCTCGTTCCCGCCCCGCTTTCCCGTGCAGGTGTTGCTGAACGGACCTGGCGACCGGCATCAGGGTCCGGTGGACTGGCCGCACCTCGACGTGACGCTTGAGCTACCGACCCTGGACGAGCGGGCCGCACTGTGGCGCGCCATCGTCCCGGCATCGACGAGTTGGCCGGCGGATGCGCTGCGCGCGCTCTCCCGGCGCCACCGCGTCACGGTAGGTGAGGTACGCCGGGCCGCGTGGCTGGCTCCCGTCGATGCGACGGCCGCGTCCACCGAGGTCAAGGTCGCCATGCGCGACAAGCTGGGGGATCTGGCACGCCGGCTGCCGTGCACCTTCACGTGGGACGACCTGATCGTCAGCGAGCCGGTCGACCTGCTGCTCCGCGAGCTGGCCTACGAGGCCGAGGTCCGGGGGATCCTCTGGGAGGACGCCGAACTCCAGCGCCTCTTCCCGCAGGGCAAAGGCCTCATCGCGCTGTTCACCGGCCCGCCGGGCACCGGCAAGACCATGTCGGCGCAGGTGCTCGCAGGACGGCTCGGCGTGGACCTCTTCCGCATCGACCTGTCGGCGCTGGTGTCCAAGTACGTCGGCGAGACCTCCAAGAATATCGAGAAGGTGCTGGCGGCGGCCGAGCGTCTGGATGCGCTGCTGTTCTTCGATGAGGCGGACGCCCTGTTCGGCAAGCGTACCGAGATCAAGGACGCACACGACCGCTACGCCAACACCGACACCAACTACCTGCTGCAGGCCATCGAGAGCTGGCCGGGCTTCGCCATCCTGGCCAGCAACCGCCGGGGCAACCTGGATGCGGCCTTCGTGCGGCGCCTGCGGCACGTCATCGAGTTCACGCCGCCGGACGCCGGGCTGCGGCTTGCCCTCTGGGAGCGACTCGTCGGGAGCCTGGCGGGGCCGGAGACCGCGGCGACGCTCGGGGAGAGCTTCACCCGCCTGGCGAATGCGTTCGACCTGTCGGGCGCGCAGATCAAGTCGGCGGTCCTCACCGCCCTGCTGGAGGCGCGCCGTCTGGAGGCGCCCGTGTCATTTTCCAACCTGCTGTCCGGCGTGGAGCGCGAGCTCTGGAAGGTCGGGCGGGGCGTGTCCCGGGCCGACCGGGCGAGGCTGGAGCGCAATGCCCCTCGCTGATCTCCACGTCGAAGAGCTGGTCCTGCGGGTACCAGGCCTGACCCGCGCCGAGGGCGTGCGTCTGGGCGCCCTCGTCGAGGAGCGGCTGGCCGCGCGGGCCGCCACCGGGCGCTTCCCGTCGTATGTGGGTCACCTCGAGGTCGATGTGGATCTGCCGAGCGCGTTGCCGCTGGACCAGCTCGCGGAGCAGATCGTGCTGCGGCTTAGCGTCCAACTCGGCGTGGAGGCGTAACGATGGCGAGTGCCTTTCCGCGTAGCCCGAAGCTGACCAAGGGCGCGCTGATCCAGCTGACCGAAGGGCTCCTCGGCCCGGTGCCAAACCTGGTGGCCTTCCAGTACAACCCGGAATCGGTCACCCGCCAGCTCGAGCCGTGGGCGCCGCCGGAGTCGAGTGAGGAGCCCGAGGGCGAGGCCCAGACCGATCCCCAGATCCAGCCCTACGACCCCCAGGAGACGTTGGAGTTGACGCTGCTCCTCGACGCGACTGACGACTGGGAGGAGCCTGGGGAACATCCCGTGGCGGCGGTCAGTGGGGTGGCGCCCCGGCTTGCCGCGATCGAGCGCATGCTCTACCCGGTCGAGGAAGACGGAGGCCTGCTCGGCGACGTGGTCTCGCTCATAAGCGGCTCGGCGTCCGGCGCCGTGCCCCGCTCCATCGTGCCTGTTGTGCTGCTGTCGTTCGGCCCGGGCCTCATCGTCCCCGTGCGCATCACCAGCTATTCGGTCGAGGAGCAGGCCTGGTCGCCCACGCTGTATCCGATCCGTGCGTCGGTCAGCCTGGCTGTGAAGGTGCTTACCGACCGCGCCTTCCCCGAGGAGGGGGAAGGCGCCCAGACCGGCATCGCGGCCGAGATCGCCCGCGGCGCCTACCGCTACACCCGCGTCCAGCGGGATCTCCTGGCCGCCGCCCACACAGGGAGCGGGCTGGGCAACATCCTGTCACTGCTGCCTTTCTGAACTGCCGGAGAATCTGTGATGTTCGACAGCAAGAGCCGCTTCGCCAACGCCGAGACTTACTCGGTGACCGACCGCCGCGGCCGCACCGTCAACGTGGTCGTGCCGGCGCCGCCACCCGTCCAAACCCTGGCTGGATACCACCTGCGGAAGGCCGATACCCGTCTGGACGTGCTCGCCGGGCGATACCTGGACCAGCCGACCGGTTTTTGGCGGATCGCCGAGCAGGCCGATGCGATGGTGCCCGAGGCGCTGACCCTGCAAGCCGAGATCCCGATCCCGGTGAAGGGCTAGCCGATGTCACAGGGGGTCGCCATTCTCGTCGACTCGGGCCGGACGGCCGACGCTGAGGTGAGCGGCGCGACCGTCGTCGAGGTCACCGAGCGGCTGGGCGAGCCGACCCTGTTCAGCCTGCAGTACGCAGTGAGCCCGGCCGGCGGGGACCTCACGTGGCTCTCCGACGGGCGCCTGTCGCCGGGGACGACGTTATCGGTGCGCGTACCGTCGCCCGACGGTGAGGTGTGCATCGTGAAGGGGCCGGTCACCGGGCAGCGCATCCACCTCGTGCACGGCGGGGCCGGCTCCACGCTGGAGGTGCTGGGCGCGGACACCTCGGCGACCATGGACCGCGAGACGAAGACCCTGGCCCATCTCGAGGTGACCGACAGCGACGTGGCGTCGCTCGTGCTGTCCGACTACGGGCTGGTCCCGGACGTCGCGTCGACGAACGCCCGCTATACTGAGACGGGGCGTCCCTTGGTCCAGCGCGAGACCGACCTGCAGCTGCTCAGGCGACTCGCGCGGCGCAACGGCTTCCTCTTCTGGATCGACTGCGACGCCACGACCGGGGTCGAGACGGGGCACTTCAAGCGACTCGACCTGGGCGCCGCGGCGGCGCAGGAGCTGGCGATCAACCAGGACCCGGCGAATCTCGAGTCGCTGGACCTGCGCTGGGACGCGGAGCGGCCGACATCGACGACGGCCAAGGCGCTCGATGCGGGTACGCTCGAGACCGCCGACGGCAGCGTGGCGTCGACCCCGCTGACGTTGCTGGGCGACCAGGGGCTACAGCAGATCACCGGCGACACGCGGAGCATGCTGCTCACGGCGCCGACGGCCGACGCGGCAGATCTGCAGGCGCGGGCCGAGGGCGCGCTCATCGAGGCGGATCTCTTCGTCCAGGCGACGGGGTCCACGACGGTGTCGGCCCTGCGCGGTGTCCTGCGGGCCCACACCGTCGTCGAGCTGGCGGGCGCCGGGCAGAGGCACAGCGGCCGGTATCTGGTTACCAGCGTGCGCCACACCATCGACTCCACCGGGCACGCGATGCGCTTCGAGCTTGCCCGCAACGCATGGGGGGCCGGATGATCCAGCGCGATCTCGTCGACGAACTGCTCACCTGGGTGCAGTCGCACCATTTCGGCAAGTACCGCGGCGTCGTGGTCGACAATGACGACCCGGCGCAGCTGGGGCGACTGAAGGTCCAGGTGCCGGCAGTGCTCGACGAAATCGAGGTGTGGGCGATGCCGTGCGTACCCTACGCCGGCGACGGTGTGGGCATGTACTTCATCCCGGAGGCGGGCACCGGGGTCTGGGTGGAGTTCGAGGCGGGCGATCCGAGCCATCCGATCTGGTCTGGCTGCTTCTGGGGCGACGGACAGGTCCCGGGCGACGCGGTGCCGGCGGTGAAGATCCTCAGGACCGGTGCCGCCGAGCTGCGGATCGACGACGATGGAGCGGAGGTGAAGCTCGAGCAGATCGACGGCGCCCTGGTGACGCTCACCACCGATCTGGTGGCCGAGGGCGGACAGGCGACGCTGAAGCTCGAGGGGAGTGAGGCCTCGCTCGAGGCCAGCCCCGCGAAGGTGGCGCTGAGCGGCGGCGCCGTCAGCCTGAACGACGGCGCCCTGGAGGTCCGGTGATGTCGGGATTCATGATCGATGCCGGCGCAACGCTGATGTGCCCCCACGGCGGCACCGTAAGCATCGTACCCGGCAACTCAAACGTGACCGCAGGCGCCCCGGTTACCGTGCAGACGGACACCATGATGATCGCAGGCTGCCCGTTCGCGCCCGGCGGTGCGGCCAGCCCGTGCGTCCGGGTGCAGTGGGTCGTAGCGGACAACGCGCGTGACCGTGGGAGGCGTGCCGACGCTGTCGCAGGGGAGCACGGGACTGTGTCTGGCCGCGACCGGCGCTGCCCAGGGCACGGTGATCGTCGCTTCCACCCAGACCCGGACGCAGTCGGAGTAGCCATGACCGAAATCATCCACTCGTTCCGGTTCCCGCCCGGCATCGACCGGGGCCGCGGCACGTTCGCCGAGGAGCCGAGTCACGCCGAGCATGTCGAGCAGATGATGCTGCAGGTGCTGTTCACCGCGCCGGGAGAGCGGGTCAACCGGCCGGACTTCGGATGCGGGCTGGCGCAGACGGTGTTCGCACCCAACTCCGAGGCGGCGGCCGAGCTGCTCAAGGTCAGGATCCAGACCGCGCTGGACAGGTGGATGGGCACCGTCATCCGCGTCGACGACGTGGTCACCCGCGCCAACGACGCCACCCTCGAGGTACGCGTGAGCTATCTGCTGCGGGCGCGGCAGGAGCGGCGGATCCTGAACCTGGAGGTCACACCCTGATGGCCGAAGACCGACTCCCGCTGCTGCAGGACCACGGGACCCTGGTCGGGATCGACTTCATCCGGGTCGACGTATCGACCCAGCAGACCCTCTGGGTGTTCTTCCTCGGCTCCGACACCGCCGTCACGTCGGCCTACGACGGACGACGCCTTCACCGGCGAGGGCGACATCACCATCGAGAGTACGTCGCCCGACAGCAGCGTGCCGACGGTAGAGGTCACGGGACCCCCTTCGTGGGAGCTGGTGTCTGGTCGCCGCGCTCTGCGCGTTGAGACGGCGACGCCAGGGGACTTCTCCATCTACAGGCTGTCCCTTCCCGGATGATCCGACGCGGGTGGACCCGTACTTCGGATCGGTGGAGTTCACCTTCAAGGCGGGCTGCGAGAGCCGACTGGACTGCAAGGCGCCCGAGACGGTCTGTCCCGAGGAGGAGCTGGTCGACGTCCCGGTCGACTACCAGGCGCGCGACTGGCGCAGCTATCGGCGGGCGCTGCTCGAGATGGTCAGCCTGCGGCACCCCCACTGGAAGGACCGGCTGGAAGCCGATCTCGGAATGATGATGCTCGAGTCGATGGCGGCCCTGGCCGACGAGATGACCTACACCCAGGACCGCTTCGCTCGCGAGGCGCACCTGGAGACGGCGACCCAGCGCCGCTCGGTGCGCCGGCACGCGCGCTTCGTCGACTACGAGATGCACGACGGGTTGGCCGCGTCGGGGTGGCTGCTGGTCGAGGTCACTGATGAAGCCGGCAACGTCATTAACGCCGAGACCGACCCTATGCCACCGGAAACGACCGTGGAAATTCCCGCGGGCACATCGGCGCAAGCCACCGGCGACGACGGCAAGCCCATCGTCTTCGAGGTTGGCACCAGCATCCAGGACATGGTTGAGCGTCGCGACGGGCCGGACCCGTACGTCGTTGACGGGGCACTGGACGGGCTCGTGCCCTACATCTGGGACGAGGACGACACCTGTCTCCCGGCTGGGAGCACCAGCCTCGACCTCGAGGGTTCGTTCGAGACCGTCCTCAATACGGCGGGCTACCCGCGGCGCCTCCTGCTGCGCGCGGTGCCGGCGGATGCGGCGCTGCCGGTCCGCACCGCCTGGGTCGTGCTCGACGGTCCCGAGCAGGTGGACGAGGCGACCGACCCGCTGACCGAGATCGACTACACGCGCCTGACCTGGTCCGAGGCCTGGGCGATTCCGAGCGACATGGACCTGGACGTGTTGAGGGTGCACGGAAACCTGGTGCCCATCGTAGCCGGGCAGACGACGCCGGGCTGGAACGAGGATCCGGAGTCCTTCACCATCCGGCCCGAGGCCGAGGCCTGGAGCGGCGAGGTGCCGCACGCCGTCGAGCGCACCGGTCCGGGCGGCGCCGCGGTGTTTCTGCGCGGCCTCGGCGGCTCGGACGAGACGCTGCTCGCCTGGGTGCCCGAGGACGATACCGCGATCGGCGCGATCCCCAACACCGAGACGCTGGCCCTCGACCAGAAGCCAGAAGTCTGGCTGCAGGAGGTCGATAGCGGCGACACCTGGGACTGGCAGCGGAGCCTTCTGGGCTCGCCGAGCGCGACGTCGTCGGACAAGCACTTCACGCTCGACGACGGGCTGTGGGAGGAAGTCGTTCGCTATTGGCGCGACGCACCCGATCCCATCCGCCACTACGACTTCCGCACCGGCGACGGCTACTCCATCCGTTTCGGCGAAGGCGAGTTCGGCATGTCCCCGCCACGGGGGACGGAGTTCGCGCTGCGCTACCGCCTCGGCGGTGGCGACCGGGGCAACCTGCCGGCGGGCCGCGCTTTCGAGCTTTTTATCATCGACCCGGCGACCGGGAACGCGGTCCCCGTCCACGGAGTGGCCACGGCGACGAACCCGACCGCCCTCGACCAACGGGCTTGAACGCGAGTAACTCGAGGACGCGCGGCGCCTCGCGCCCGAGGCTTGGCGGGCCGTGACCTACCGGGCCGTCACCAAGGAGGACTACGAGGAGGCACTGGAACGCCTCGACGAGGTAGACCGCGCCGGAGCGGAGGTGCGCTGGACCGGGAGCTGGCACACCGTCTTCGCGACGCCGGACCCGGCCGGGCGCGTGACGCTGGACGACACGACGCGCGAGGCCGTGACCGCGCAGCTCGAGCGCTTCCGTCTCGCCGGGCGCGAGGCCCACGTGCAGGACCCGATCTACGCGTGGCTGGACCTGAAGCTCACGATCTGTGTCTCGCCCAGCCGCTACCGCGGCCAGGTCGAGGCGGAAATCCGCGACGCACTGGTCGGGCCCGACGGCGCCTCCGGCTTCTTCGCGCCGGATCGCTGGACCTTCGGTGACACCCTGTACCGCTCGGCGCTCGAGGAGGCCATCCACGCCGTGCCCGGGGTCGAGGCCGTGCGCGCTGTCGAGGTCCGCCGCCGCGGCTTCTTCGACTGGCAACCGCTCGATCCTCAGGGCTTGGAGGTCGAAAGCAACGTGGTCATCGGCGTCAGCAACGACCCGCTGCACCCCGAACGGGGCAGCCTCGAGTTCATCATGGAGGGGGGCGCATGAGCTGCCCATGTGACAAGCGCCCGGCCTGGCCTGTGGCAGACATCGCACCGGGCCTCGACGCCATCCCGCGTCAGCTGGTCGGCTTCCCGGAGCTGCGTGCCCTACTCCTGTCCGCCATCTCGGACGCCGAACACGCCATCCCCTTCGCCCACTGGTCCGCCCGCGAGGGGACCGACCTGGGACTGATGTTGCTCGAGATGTGGGCCTATCTCGGCGACATCCTCTCCTTCTACGACGAGGTGCACGCCCACGAGGCGTACCTGCGCACCGCGCGACGGCGCGACAGCCTGCGCAAGCTGGTCGAGCTGCTCGGCTACGTCCCGACGCCGGCGGTGGGCGCCACGGTCGAGCTTGCGCTGAAGGCAGACGGACGCCGCGCGGTGACGCTGCCCGCGGGGACCGCCTTCCGGTCCGGGGCCGTGGACGGCGGACCGCCCCAGGTCTTCGAGCTCGACGCCGATACGCTGATCCACCCGGCCCGCAACCGCTGGAACGTCGCGGCGCCCCGACCGACGACCCTCGCCGACGCGGGCGTGTTGAACAACGGGAGCGCCGTGTTTCTACTCGAACGTCGCACCGCGGGTGCTGTCAAGGAAGGCGATCTGGTCCTGGTCCAGGCGAGCGGCAACATGTCCAACTCGATCGCCCGCCGCGTGGACGCCGTAGAGGACGTCGAGGGAGAGGATGGGACACGCTACCGGCGGATCGCGCTGGACGGGGACCTCGGCAGCAACATCGATTACGGGACGGCGCTCGCAAACATCCGCCTGTACCGGCCGACCCAGACGACAGGGCTGTGGACGTTCACCTCGGACGACGGCATGGTGTCTGAGCGAAAAGAACTCACCCTCGAGGGCGTCACACGCTCGATCCGACCCGGGGACCGGGTCCTGGTGACCTACGCGCGATCGGCAGATCGCCTGGTTCGCGGTCGACTACATCGAGCGAGACGCAGATCGACGTACCGTCGGTACAGCCCCGAGAGCGACACCGAGGGCCAAGCTGCCGACGACGGTGATCGACCTCGACGAATATCCTGACGACAAGGCCAGTCGCAACACGGCCGAAACGTCGTCGTCGATCACAAACGAGATACAGAAATACATCGTCGTGCACCACGGCATGACACTGATCGGCACGCCGACGGCGATGCCGAGCACCGAGCTCGCGCCGACGGACCCGTTGGCCCTGGAACGCCCGATCCAGAAGCCCTTCGAGGATACCGGCGGCGCCCGCTTCTTCGTCACCGACATGAACGAGCAGGCGGTCGCCTTCGACGGCAGCCTGGACTTCGACACCGCGCTGCTCGACCCTGTGGCCGACTCGGAGACCCGACCGACCATGACCCTGCCGGCGCAGGCGTGGGGGAACCTGGCGTCCGCCAGCCGCGGCGAGACGGTTTCCCGCGAGACCCTCGGCAGCGGCGACGCCGCCGTAGGAAACCAGAGCTTCACACTGAAGAAGAAGCCGCTTACCTACCTGACGAGCGCCACGACCGCCTCGGGGCTGGTCAGCACGCTCCGGGTGTGGGTCGACGGCGTGCGCTGGGAGGAGAAGACCAGCTTCTACGGTCAGTCCGAGACGGCCCAGGTCTACGTCGTGCGCTGCGACGAGGAGGGCACGGCCACCCTGACCTTCGGCGACGGCGTGCGTGGCGCACGGTTGCCGACGGGCTCGAACAACGTAGTGGCCAGCTACCGGTTCGGCGCCGGCGCGGCCGCGCCCGAGGCCGGATCGATCAAGCAGATCGCAAAGCCGGTGACCGGGCTCAAGGGGGTCAGCCAGCCGATCGCGGCGGGGGGTGGCGCAGGACGCCGAGGACGCCGAAGGGATCCGGACCTACGCGCCCCGGCAGGCGATGTTCCTCGGCCGCGCCGTGTCCATCCTCGACTTCCAGGCCGTGGTCTCTGCCTATCCTGGCGTCATCGCGGCGAAGGTCGCCTGGGCCTGGGCCACCCGTGGGCAGCGCCCGGTGGTGCGCGTCTGGTACATCGGCGCCGAGTCGTTGGTGCCCAAGATCCGGGAGCGGCTCGAGGGCGTGTCGGATCCGAACACGCCCTTCGAGGTCGGCGTCGCCGATGCCGTGCCCATCGATCTCGCCCTCACCGTCGACATCGACCCCGACCGGGTCGACGAGGAGGTGGAGGCGGCGGTGACGGCGGCGCTGGCGGACAGGACCACCGGACTGCTGTGCTACGAGCGCATCGGCATCGGCACGCGTCTCCGGTTCAGCAGGATCCGCGCCATGGCCCAAGGCGTGCCCGGGGTGCTGTCGGTCCGTCTGCGCTGGAAGGAACTCGGCTCGGAGGACGTGGCCACGGGCCAGTCCGTCGCGCCGGGGCAGGGCCGCTACTTCGATCTCGTCGGCGGAGCCTTCTCGATCAACGGGAGGACGTATGGCATTGCGTGATCCCAGCCTGGCGGCAGACGGCTACGAGCGCTGGCTCACCGAGAAGCTGTGGGAGCTGGTGCCGGCATGGATCCGCGCCCAGGACGTGGCGGCGGGGCCACCCGGCACGCTGCGCCAGCTCGTGGAGATCATCGGCGAGAACGCCGCCGAGCTGCGACGCAGCCACGACCGGCTCTGGGACGACGCCTTCATCGAACTCGCCGATCAGTGGGCGGTGCCCTACCTGGGGGATCTGGTGGGCACACGCCTGGTGCAGGCGCTACTGGCACGGGCCCAGCGCATCGACGTCGCCAAGACGATCTACTACCGGCGGCGCGCCGGCACCCTGCGGGTGCTCGAGGAGCTCATCGCCGACATCACCGGTTGGGAGGGGGTGGTCCGCGAGCAGTTCCGGCGCCTGGTGCGCCACCCCCATGGCCTGGACCCGGCGCCGGCAACGGGCAAGCTCACCGGGACGCCGGTCTTCGGCCTCGCGGACCTGCGCTCGCCGGTCGGGGCCGAGCTGGCCGGCTCGCCTTTCGACGAGTTCCACCACACGCCCGACCTGCGGCGCCCGCAGGGTACCGACGGGCGCTACGGCATCAACCGGCTCGCCATACACCTATACCGGCTGGGCTCGCACGGCGTCAACGGCGTCGACCCATGCCCGCTCGACGACTTCTTTACGTTCGATCCGTCGGGGCGCGACACCCCCTTGTTCGCACGGCGCTCCCGAGGCGAGACCTACGACTACGACGACTGGCGCACCGCCGCCGAGGCCGAGCTGCCGCTACCGATCCGGTGCCGGTTGCTCGACCACGGCGAGTTCGAGGTCACCTCGGCGGTCATCGCCGACATCGCGAGATCACGCGGGCGGAGCCTTTTCGCCGAATCTGGGAAGCGGCGCTGCAGGACCTGCGCAATAACCGGATCGCCTCGGACCAACGCCTGCGCGCGACGCTCGAAGCGATGGCGGGCACGGACTGGGACGACCTATTGGTCTACGTGCGCCGCCACGCGCTGTGCCAGGACACCGGGCGCGCGATCCTGCTAAGCGACGACGAGCCGTCCCTTGCCATTACGCCCGACTCGGTGAGCCCCGGGGACGCCATCGCCCAGGAACGCCTTGGCGCGGGCCGTGTCGCGGGCGGTGTGACGGTGCCGGCAGGGCGCCAGGCGCTGGTGGACCCGGAGCGCGGGCGCTTTTTGCTCGACAGCGAGGTGACCGTCAACACGCTGTTGGTGGATTATCGCTTCGGCTTCAGCGGATCGGTCGGTGCCGGGCCCTGGGACCGGGAGCAGCTACCCTGGGCCGACGACGAGCGCGCGCTCCCGGACCAGGGCAGCCCCGAAATCGTCGATGGGGCGCAATCGTCGCTGGTCGCCGAGGAGACGACGACGGTGGGCGACAACCGGACCTACTACGTCGGTCACCGCGCCGAGGTCACGTTCAGCGAGCTGGCCTGGCGCGCCGGCGACCAGGTGCGCCCCTACGTGCGGCTGTCAGGACGACCTGACCTTCGAGGGCCATGCCGGCACCGGGCCACCCGACGACCCGGACGCCTATCTGCTGCTGGACGGCTTGTGGCTCGGCGCCATCGGGGAGCAGCGGGCGATCGTGCTCGATGGCGACTTCGAGCTGGTCGAGATCCGCGGCTGCACCTTGGATCCGGGCGGCACGGACGCCGCCGGCGGCGACATCTTCCCGGTGGTTCTGCGCATCGATGGCGCCGTCGAGCGGCTGGTGGTGCAGTCGTCGATCCTGCCGCGCATCGAGCTGTCCGGCTCGGGTGCCGACTCGGTCAAGGTGCTGGAGGTCCGCGACAGCATCCTGGACCCGCAGGTGACCGATCCAGTGGTGACCGTGACCGGGCCGCTCGCGCTCGGCGAGGCCGAGGTCCACCTGGCCCGGGTGACGGTGCTGGGCGACCTGAACGTACACCGCCTGTGGGCGACCGACAGCCTGATTGCCGGGACCGGCGACGTCTTCGACACTCAGAACGGCTGCTTCCGATTCTCGGCGGCCAGCGAGGCCAGCCGCAACCAGCTGCCGCACCCCTACGAGTCGGCGTTCTTCGTCAATCCGGAGCCGCTGTTCGTGTCCCGCACCTTCGGGAACCCGGGCTACGCGCAGCTCTCGGACGCGCCCGTGCGCGTCAGCGGCAGCGATGACGATCTGGATGCCCACGCGTCCATCGTGTCGGGCGCGGAGGACGACGGCGAGATGGGTGCCTTCCACAACCTGCACGGACCGCTAAAAGAGCGCGCGCTGCGCGCCAAGTTCGAGGAGTACATGCCCTTCGGCCTGCTCCCCGTCCTGATCCACGAGACCTGACGATTTTCAGCCCGCAAGGACATTCCTATGGCCACCATCGACCGCTCCAGAGACGCGACCCAGCCGCTTAAGCATTACGCCGGCGTGCGCATGCAGCAGGGGCGGGTGCTGACCGACGACGACTTCAACGAGGCCGCCGCGCTGGAGGCCGAGGATGCAAGGCGCGCCCTGATCGACGTGGTGGGCCCCTACGGTAGCCCGGACGACGGCTTCAAGGTGTCGACCGAAGAGGATTCGGAGCCGACGGTGAGCGACGGGCTGGTCGACCTGACCCTGAAGGCGGGCACGATCTACGTGGGGGGCTGCGGGTCGAGCTGGAGGAGGACGTCAAGCTATCCGAGCAGCCGGACTTCCTGCTCCAGCGCGATGCGGACCGGAACGCGGCGAGACACGAGTGCCGACTTGGTCTACCTGGAGGTCTGGCAGCAGCCCGTGAGCGCGGTCGAGGACGGCGAGCTCTTCGAGGAGGCCTCTGGGCGGGGCGGACACCTCCCAGCGCCTGCGGACCATGGCGCGGGTGCGGATGGTCGGCGTGGACGACACCAGCTGTTCGGGCGCATGGGCCGAGCTGACGGCACAGCTCCAGGACGACTCCGCGGGGAATGGGACGCGGAGACGGCGGCGCTGACCAACGACCTGCGCCTCATCGTCGACTTCGGCGACACCGGTGACGAGGAGGACCTGTGCGCGCCCGAGATCGCCGAGGGCTACCTGGGCGCCAGGAACACGGCCATCCGCGTGCAGTTGGTCGACCCGACCGGTACAGGGTCGGACGCGGCGTTCACCTGGGGCTACGACAACGGCGCGCCGTTATACCGCGTCAGCATCAACACAACGAACGATCCGGACAGGACCACGGTCACGTTCCTGACCAAGCCGAAGGACCAGGCCCACTGGCCGCTGCTGGGCCAGCACGTCGAGCTGGTGCCCCTGTCGGCTATCCTGGATCCTAACCGCGAGCTGGTCGGCGAGGGGCACGGGCGCTGCGAGGAGCAGGTGGGCGGCGAGCGGCTGTCGGTCGGTCACGGGCACCTCGCTACCGTCGTCACGGGTTACGAGCCACCCACCGAGACCGGAACCAGCGGGACCGTCATTCTTGACGGCCACCCACCCGACGCGCCCGAGAATTCAACACGCTGGCGGCCGCCCACGCGGGGGCCGCGCTGGACGACGATGGCAACCCCCGCGAACTTCGAGTGCTACCTGCGCGTATGGGACCGGGGAACGGACATCAGCAGCGACTCGCGGATCGGTATCACGCCGGACGGCGCGGCGGTCCCCCTCGGCAACACCGGCATCACCGTGCAGCTCACCGGCGAAGCACATCGGCGCGGACGCCCACTGGATCATCGCCGCGCGGCCTAACACGCCGTCGCAGGTGGTGCCTTGGGATCTCCAACATGCCGACGGGCGTGCGCCCCACGGGGTGACGACCTACCTGTGCCCGCTGGCGGTGATCCAATGGGCGGAGGAAGAAGTGGAGGACCGTGCAGGACTGCCGCGAGACCTTCCTCCCGCTGACGCGCATCAAAACCTGCTGCACCGTAACCGTGGGCGACGGTGAGGTCAGCCACGGTGACTACACCTCGATCCAGGACGCCATCGACAGCCTGCCGAGCGAGGGGGGCAAGGTGTGTCTGCTCGAAGGCGAGTTCGAGGAGGCCGTGACCGTTAATAAAGATCGCGTGCACATCAGCGGTTGCGGGCTGCACACGGTGCTGCGCCTACCGCCGGACTACGGAGACCCAACCGAACCGGTGGTCACCCTGGCGGCTAACCTTGTCACGATCGAGAAACTGGTTGTCATTGCGGAAGGCGGGTTCGGCATTGCAACCCACAGCGCCGAGCTCAACGGACTTTTCTTGCAGGAGATCATCGTCGGCGCCCGTGATCGCTCAGCTGTATTTCTGTGGGGTTGCAGAGGGGCACGCGTCACTGACTGTATTATTCAAACGGGCCCGCTCGCCGAACCGATGGAGCCTGGCGGCGACACCCGCCTGTGGCCCACGGTGGTGATACAGGGTGGAGACCTCAGGATCGAAGGCTGCCAAATATCCGCATCTACTACCGGCAGTCCACTGTACGGCATGCTCGGGGGTATACAGATCGGCGGGGACTCGTATCAGGTCTTGGTGCGCGGTAACAAGATATACGGCGGCGCCGGTAACGGCATCACGTTAGGCCACGTGGTGTTCGTAGCCCCGGATATCGCGACAGACGCAGCAGCCACCGGCGACCTGGTTGCTTCGGCAGCGTACGAGCCGGAGGCCGCGTCATCCAGAACGATGTGCTCAACTGCGTGTGCTTCGTGCTCAACCCCCCGGCGTCCACAGATCCAGACGACCCTAACTGCGCCGGTACCCGTTTCAGGCGGGGACCTATGGGATCTTCGCTTGATGGACAACGAGATAGTCGAGCATGGGTTTGAACGGCGTGGCCGTTGCGCGCTTTTTCGATCCGGAGGGCCTCTGGGCTGGCTCGATCGCGACCGACGATCTGCTTTTTGCCGGGAATTGGGTGCACGGATGTCTCCGGATGATACCGAGCCGATCCTTCGCCATCGATCGCTCCCTACACGGCCGCGGGGGGCGTGGTGCTGGGCGCGGGAGAACGCATCGAGATCCGGGCGAACCGCATCGAGTTCAATGGTGCGACCCACGGCTTTCCGGTTTGCGGGCTCTTCGTGCTCGACGCGGAGGGCATTATCATCGACGGTAACCGGATTCTCGACAATGGCCGACTGACCGAGGCCGGTGAGGCCGAGGGCCTCCAGCTCGGCCGGCGCGGAGGCATTTATCTTGCCAACGTGTCCGAGCCCTTCGCGCCCCTTCTCGAATTCGGCCACGGCGCTGACCCGATGGGCAGCTCCGCCGCACTTATCACGAACAATGTCGTGAGCCAGCCGTTCGGCCGCGCGCTGACGGTCGCCGGCCTCGGCCGCATCGCGGTCCACGGGAATCAGTTCCGTTCGGGTAATGTTGGGATCTGGGGCCTTCTGGAGACGCTGGGTAGCATCCTGCAGTCCGGCGAGGAATGGGACGAGGCTGTCTTCAACGCGATCGACCTCTTCGCCGGCAGCGCTGTCGCGGTGGTCGACCTGGGACTGCCGAACGAGCTCTTGACTCTCGGCGAACAAGGCCCGTCTTTCGAGAAGCTCTCTTGACCTCGGGCGCGGCACCGTGCTCTTCCACGACAATCAGGTCTTGCTGGACATGCAGGACAGTCACGTCAGCCTAGGCCTCTGCTCCGTGCTGGCAATAACGCTGGACGATCTCTCTTTCCAACGGAAACCAGTGCGACGTAGCCATGGGGTAGTTGACTACATGCTCGCGAACCTGATTGCCGGTGGCATGACCCTGCGTGTGGGCGGGAACCGCCTCCAGGAGAGCATATTGCGGGCCTGGCTCTCCGGTTACATCTACGGGATCCTTCTGAACACCACTTCCGATAACCAGTCGACGCACTGTATCGACGCCCGCTGCTCGGACCCGAGACTGCTCGTAGCGGACCGCAACCGGTCCCTCGCCCAGGCGTTCTCGCCACTCGCCTGTGGTTCCTGCGCCGATGTCGGCTCACCCTTCGAGCCGACGATCGGCGTCGGCGGACGCGAATAATGAGCCGCTGCCAACGAGCTCAGTAACGTTCGACGGCGTTACGGGTGTTAGTACAGTAGATCAATCGGGCGGTAGTCAATCTACCTGCTCCCGCTTCGGAGGTGGTTGTGGGCGTGTATCGAATATCGGGCGAGAGCCAGGATATTGCTCTGCGGCCTATGACGCGGAACATAACACCGAGATCTATAGGATGACGATCACTCCGGCAGAGGGCGAAACGCAGCAGGTCACTCTTTCGGGTGATGGAATCGATGAGGTTCTGAATATCCACTCGAAAGGAAGAAAGTAAAGACAGAGTGCTTATTACGAAGGCCTGCGCCTCCGCTCGCGGCTTCTGGTCTTCTTGGATTCCTTCGTACAGGGCGAACCATTTCCTTCGGCTTGGCATACCAGGCTAATAAGGATGAAACGACGAGAAAAGCAAGACACGGCTTTCGACTCCGAAAGGCTCGATCCGCTGGTCGAGGGTCTACCCCGGCTGCTCGATCTGGTGCGACTGCAGCAGGTGGGCACGCGCCGCAAGATCGACTCCATGCGCCTTGTACGCAGGGAGGCCGCGGTTGCACGAGCCCGGGCGCTGCGCGGCGACCAGGACCCCGAAGTGAAAGCGCTGGCTGAGCGGCTGGAGCAGGAACGCAAGCGTGTCGTGGCGATGGAAAAGGAGGAACTGCGCACGCGCGAATCCATCGGACGGCTATCCAAGGGCGGTGCGAAGAAGGCACGAGAAAAAAACTGGAACCGAGCGGACGGGCCGGCAGAAGAATCCGCGTCGTGGCGCACAGGCGCGAGAAGAAAAACAGCACGAGGCGCGCCGTGCCGAGCTCGAGAAGGTACGTGACGCCAAGGCCGATGCCGTTGAGACCCGGAAGGCGGCCGTGGAGCGGCTGGACGCCCGCGAGGCCGAGTTGAAGGCATCCCAGGAAGAGGTATTCCCGAGGGTGAAGAAGGTGCGCGGACAGGTGTCGCGAACCCGGACAGAGCTGCGGAAGATCGACGCCAAGATAGAAGGCCACGAGTCCAAGGAATCGGCGGAGTACGACGCGCTCGTGAGGCGGCGGGAAGCGCGCGTAGCGAAGCTGCAAGCCCTCGAGAGCGAGCTGGCGGAGGCGGTGGCGCACGAGGCCGGCCTCGCGAAGGCGGTTGCAGATCTCTCCGCCGAACGCAAGGCAGCGGAGGCGGCACTCGCCAAGGCGCAGGCCGAGCTCGCGGCGGCAGAGGCTGAGCTCGCGGTGCTCGCGGCCGGCAAGAGGTAGGACGCGCCGGGGCAGCGAATCCCATGACGATGGTGCGCGACAAGAAGCGGGCTGAGGTGACGGTGAAGGCCGCGGCCCGCAAGACGCGCGCCCGGGTTGCCAAGGAGGAGGGCGAGAGCGTTGCCGCCGAGGTGCGCCTGCCCCCGTGGCGCGAGCTCCTAGGGACCGGGCCGGCCGAGGGGCGGCAATCTGCCTGGGAGGCCGAGGAGGCGTCGGCACCCCCGGCCGAGGCGGAGCAGGTTCCGGCGGAGGCAAAGGAGGATCGGCCAGTCCCCGACCAGCCGGCCGCAATGGCCGCCGAGTCGGCAGAGCCGACTCCGTTGCAGCTCGAGGCGCCCATCACCGAGCCGGAAGTCGCCGAGGCGGCGGCTGGGGAGGCCGAGAAAGCCGTCGAGCCGAACCCGGTGCCGGATGCCGAGCTCAGGCGGTTCCCGAGCCCGAGCTTGCGCCCCTTCCAGTGTCCGAGTCCGTGGCGGGGCCAGTCAGCGGGTGTGGCGCCCGAGCCAGTGGTCCCGGCGCCAGTCGAGGACGCACCTATCCTGCGGTGGTCCCGCGAGCCGGCGATGCCCCCGGCCGAGCGGCTGGCCAAGGCGCGGTCGCTGGCGCGGGTGAGCGGGGGGGAGGCGCCCCCGTCGGGCCTGGAGACGCTGCTGCCGGGCATGCCGGCACCGCTGCTACGCGAGGTATCCATCCACAGGGACGACGCTGCGGCCCGCGCGGCAGAGCACCTGCGCGCCGAGGCGTTCACCATCGGCACCCACGTCTATTTCGCTCACGGGAGATTCGCGCCGCACTCCCCTGGTGGGCTTGCGCTGCTCGCCCACGAGCTGGCCCATGTCGCGCAGTATCGAGAGGGTCGGCTGGCCGGTCTGCCCGCGGTGTCGCAGCCCAGCAACGCGGTCGAGCGCGAGGCCGACAGCTTGGCGGAGCGTTGGCGCGCACCGGCGCGCGTCCAAGCGCCGAGGGCGACCCCCCTGCGTCCGCCCATCCGGCGGACGAAGCCGGCCCCCGAGCCCGTTACCGATAGCTGGATCCGGCCCCCCTCACGGGCGCCACCGGACAGCTCCGTCCTGCGCCGTGCGACGGACACGGCCAAGGACTTCTTCGACAACTCCTACTTCGCCCAGGCCGACGAGTGGAGTTCGGTCAGCGGCGACATCGACGACTCGCTGGAGACCGACACCCAGGCGACGACGGCCGCCTTCCCGACACCGCAGGCGGAGCTCGGGCCGGCGTCCCAGGCTCCGACACCGGTTCGCGCGGCGCCGGAGACGCTAGCGCTCGGCGAGCAGGTCCCGCGCCCGGCGCCGACACGGGGCAGGTCCAGGCGGAGACGTACCGAGACGCCTGCGGCTCCGGCTACCCCAGACACGCCGCAGATCAACTTCGGGGCCGAAGGAGACGAATCGGCGGCCCAGCGCAATTTCTCGGCGGCACTCGACCAGGTGCCGACATCACTCGACAATGTCGAGACCTCCCCGGGACCAGCACCCCGGTTGAACTGACCGGGTCGGCGGACCCAGCGCAGGCGGCCGAGCAGGCGCAGACGGCGGACGAGCAGGCGGAGGCCCTGCGCACTCAAGCGGCGGCCAACGTCGACAACGGGCCGGGCCCGGAGCAGGTGCAACCGCGAAGCATCCGCGAGGCGCGCCCCGTCGAGCAGCCCGAGGCGCCGACTTCCGAACCGCTGGCCGAGATCGGGCGGATGACGGAGATCGAAGCGGCCGGGACGGTCACCGACGAGATCCAGGCGCAGACCGACGCCCAGGGCCAGAGCAGATCGACGCGACGCTCGCCGAGGCGAAGACGCAGCTCGACGATGCGGCGACGAGGAGGACGAGCACAGGCCGAGCAGGCCCAGGCTGCCGAGGAGGAGAACGCGCGGCTCAACGCCGAGGCCAACGCCGAGCAGGAGGCCGCCGTCGCCGAGCGCGTCCGGATATAGAAGCCGACAGAGAGGACACCAGGCGCCAGCAGCAGGAGCAGGTCGACGAGGCGGAGGTCAGGGCGAGGAAGAGCGCCGAGACTCGAGAACGATGTAGACGCGCGCGTGGAGGAGGACGAGCGGCGGATCGAGGCGAGTTCTCCGCTGCCGAACGGGAGGCCGAGCGAGAGAATCAGGCCGAGACCCAGGCCGAACGCAGAAAGCAGGAGGCCGAGCGCGACGCTGAGAGCGATTCCTGGTGGGACCGGGTGGCGATGCCATCGTCAGCGCGTTCTCGGTGCTGACGAGCTTCATCACCGATCTCTTCACGCGGCCATCAGCGCGGTGGGCGCGATCATCGACGCGGCCAAAGAGGCCGCGGCAGCGAACCTCAACGCCGTCCGCGACTTCGTGGTCAGTGCGCTCCAGGCCTAACGAAGCATCCTGACGGGGCTGATCAACGCCCTGCTCGGAGACATTTCCCCGAGCTGGCGGCGGCGTCGACCACGCTCGTCAACGCTGCGATCGAGCCTTGCGGTGGCAGCGGTCAACGCGCTCGCCGATGTGCTCATTGCCCGCATCAATGCACTCCTGGATGCCATTGGTGGTGCCATAACGGCGATCCTGGAGGCCTACCGAGCCGCCATCAACGCGGCATTCACGTTCGCGCAGGCCCTGCTGACCCGCGACTGGGCAGCCCTGGGGCGGATGATCCTCAGGCCGTCCTGACCCTGGCCGGCATCCCGCCCGAGGCCTTCTATGCGCTCATCGCCCGGGCGATGGGGGCGCTGGACACCATCATCGATGACCCGGGCGCGTTCGTCGGCAACCTCATCGGCGCCGTCGCCCAGGGCTTCCAGCGGTTCGCCGACAACATCCTAACGCATCTCCAGGAGGGGTTCTTCCGCTGGATCGTCGGGCCGTTGGGCGAGCTGGGCATCACCTTGCCGACGACCTGGGACATCGTCGGTATCCTCGGCCTGGTGCTGCAGGTCCTGGGCCTCACGGCGGCCGGCATCCGCAGCATTATCGTCGAGGTGGTGGGCGAGACCGGGGGCGCCATCTTCGACTTCGTGTGGCGGTACGTGGAGGCGCTCATCACCGGTGGCTGGGCGGGCCTGTGGGAGCAGATCCAGAACGACCTGTCCCAGCTCTGGAGCACGGTCATAGACGGCATCAAGGACTACCTGATCGAAACCATCGTCGTGCAGGCCGTGTTACGGATCGCCACCATGTTCAGTCCGGTAGGCGCGCTGCTAAACGCGATTATCACTGTGTGGAACGTCTACAACTTCCTGCGCACCAACATCCAGCGCATCTGGGGAGTCGTCACCTCCATCGTGGAGATGATCGCCACCATCGCCGCGGGCACCATCACGCCCGCCGCCCAGGCGGTGGAGAGCGCCATCGCGGGCCTCATCCCCATCGCCATCTCGCTGCTGGCTAACTTGATTGGCGTGGCACGCGGTTTGACGGCTAAGGTGCAAGAGGTACTGCAGAGCCTGCGCGCAGTCGTGCGCAACGCGATCGTGAGGCTCGTCCGGCGGGTGCAGGGGTTGTTCAGCGGAGGTGGAACCCGCGCTGACGACGCCGAGGAAGGTTCGAGGGGCGGCGACCAAGAAATCGGCGAGGACGCGCCGGCGAGCGGCAGTGGCGAGTCGCATGTCGTCACCATCGACCAGGCAGGCAGCGACGCACGTCTGATGATCAACACGACGGCTACGCCGGCGGAGCGCTGGGTCAACGACCTCTCCGGTCGTGCGCCGTGGTCGAGCATGACCAGCGAGGACTTCCCTACCAAGAAGCAGAACGCGCTCGCGCTTGCGGCACAGATCGATATGGAAGCCGATGCCCTCGCAAGTTTGATAGTGCAGCACGCTTCGGATGAGAACCCTCCGCCGGTCGAAGATGACTCGGTCGAAACCAAGCAACGCCAGTTCGCGCAGGCGGTCAGCGAGTTGCTGGCGCTGGGTCGCATCGAAAATCCAGCCGAGTTCTTCAGCGATCAGCTCGGGGAAGATGCCGCCGGGGGCGCACGCCTACGCGACCGAGCAGCTTGGTGGGCTGCCCGACAACCTCCGCCAGCCCGAGTGGGACCTGGTCAAGGATTGGTTATTGCAGCGGACTGGATTCGATCGTTTTCTCGGCGAGAACAGCCGGGTCGGCAATGATACGAAGCCGATCAACGACGCCGCCGTTCAGGCTAGGCTTACCCAGCTAGCTAACGGGCCGCCGCCGATCGATGACATCACCGGCGTCGTCAGGCGGGCTAGCCAAGATCCACGATGGGGATCCCCCGTATAGAACCATGAACACCGCTTTCAAGGCGTTCACCTTCTCTGAGTCCGCCGCATCGGCTGCGCGCTCAGCAACGGATGGCGCGTACGCCGACCCGGACAACGGCGACATCGCGTACGTCACGAACACGCTGCGGCCTCAGGACCAGGCGTTGGTGGATCAGTACGACGCGCTGGTCGTGCCGATGCAGCGTAGCGGGGAGATCCCGGCAACGCCATAGGTCTCCGGAACCAGTTCGAGGGACTCCTGCGCAGCTCGAGCGGGTTGAAGTACATGTTCGCGGCCGGATTCGGGACCCAGATGCGACAGATCATCCGGGCGGCGCCCCGGCCTACACGATTGCGTGGCGTGGAGGTTAGCGTCGGAGACCGCCGCGCCGACTACACCGAGTGGAGCGAAGGAGACCTCGTCACGGTCGTCGAGGTGAAGAACTGGACCGGACAGGTCGCTGGACGCCCGAGCAGCGGCTCGACCGGGTTCTCGAAGCGGTTGGACAGGTTCAGGACCACCTCACGTCGCCCACCACCGACAATGGAGACCCGATCGGCGGTGTACGTCTCGAGGTCCGCGGCGGGGCGCCGGCGCTGCTCCAGAGCCGCGCGGCCGGGCTGTCGGCGTTCGCTGCATCTCGGCCGACCAAGGTCCCGGGCAGAAGCAAGCGTTTCGACCTCAGCGTGATCTCATGAAAGCAAAGACCGTTGCCATCGTCCTCGTGTTGTCCGTCGACGAGCAGCCCTCGAGCGCCACAGGCCTCGCTCGGCGGTTCGTCGCAGCGATGCCGAGCGACTACGGCCAAGTGGCCGCGCCGTGGCTTGACGCGGACGTCGAGTTGCTCGGCAGCGAGCGCAACGTGGACTTTGAGCAGTCCATGACGGCCATCTCGATCCGGCATCCGCCAGGGGTCCTCGGGGACGTCCTCTGGGTAAGCACGCTCGCGTTCCTCGACGCGGGCGATGACGGTTCGTCCCTGGTGCTGTCGAGCATGCCCGGTGGGCCCGCGTTCACTCGCATCTGGTCCTACCTGGCCCGGACAGCCGATGCAGTCACCCGTGCCTTGAAACCTCGGTGCGCGACGCTCGGGGGACTTGGATTGTCCGACAACCCGGCGGCGGTCCTCCGAGACGCGCATGTGCCGAGGACGTTCGCGCCGTGGACTTACGTGTCACTCGAGGGCCTTGGGGGCGACGTCGTCGCCGAACTCCGAGGGCTTCCGGATTGCACGATCCGCGAAGTCGCGAACGGCATCGTGATCGAAGCGGTCGAGGACATTCACAGCCCCCCGACTCAGCGTTTCGTCGACGCGGTCGCAGAGCTGCCGGTCGAGCCGCGCGCCACCTACAAGCACCTAACGTTCCCCTGAGATGCTCTTGCCGGCGTGATCCGCGAGCCGGAGTCGCGGAACCGGTTCCATCGCGCGATACGGCCCAAAAAGTATGTGGCGGGCGGATTTCCGCAACTGACAATCAGGCGATGTAAATCAGGGAGGACGCACTATTTCGCCGCGCCGGTAGGGTTGTTGGAGCTCGCCCTGAACATGAACCTGCGCCTCGAACTCCGCCGCGGCTGCCCACGATCCGCGCGTCTATGGTTTTCGTCGGTTCTGGGCCGAGGTCGGCGCCGTGCCGACCGCTCCGTGACCTTTGGGTACAACTGCGCCGTCAAGCTCAAGGGTGTCGAGTATTTGCGGTGCAAGCCTCCATCCGGACCGCATCGGGAAAGGATCCCCGCGGTCCGTATAAGTGATCGATCGAAGGGGAACCGGTGAGCAGGGCGCAGGGAGCAGGATCCACTGTAGCGAGGCCGTTGATAGAGGGCCCGCTGCCGGACTGGGGACGCGCGAGCGAGCGCGACGACGTGGTCGTCGACGTCTGGATACTCTGGCCTTGGCAGACGAACGCGAGGTCGGCCAGGCGGCTGTCCGACCAAGAGGCCTGGCTGGCCGAGTGGCTCAAGCTGCCGCCAGCACAAGGATGGTATGTCCACCGCGACGAGCTCGTGGACCTCGGTCCGCTCCAGGACGCTCGACCGCTGCTGACCTTCTACGACCCGGCCTCCGCCTGGGGGTTCAAGGGGACGGTACCCATCGATGGCAAGCCCGATGAGGCGTCGCTCGCCGAGGCCCTTGCCTGGTTGCGGGCAGAGGCGTTACCCAGGTCGCCCGCTACGGCGCCTGGACCTCATCTTACCAACGCGAGAATTGGTTGTCGCGCTGAGACCGGCGGCGAAGGCCCTCGGCATCGCCCGCACGGTTTGGGTGTCCAATGACGGAAACCTGTGGAACATTCATGTGCCTAATCAGCTTCCAAACCCCGCGCGCGGGCCAGGCGTTCGCAGAGAAACGGAGATGCGCTATAAAGTGAGCGGCAGCGCCGACATGACCGACCCACCATTGGTGCGAGCTTGTGCGAGCCCGTTAATCAGCATGGTCCGGGATTCGTCGGTGACAGTGGCGAGCGGCGCAAGCCGCATCCCGTTCAAGAGATCGAGTCGAATTCGACGATTCCCATGGCGCTGCCGTTCGTTAACAATCCTGGAGTAGACGATGGCGATGCGCAAGCGAGATGAAGAGGTGGTGTTCCCCAATGCGGCAGGGATCGACGTCGGGGCATCGAGCCACTGGGTAGCCGTGCCCCAGCAAGCTACCGAGGAGCCGGTGCGCGAGTTCGGCGCGATGACCGACGACCTGAATGCAATGGCCGATTGGCTGTTGGGCTGCGGGGTGGACGTGGTCGCGCTGGAGTCCACCGGGGTGTATTGGATCCCGATCTACGAAGTGCTGGAGCGGCGTGGTCTGCAGGTCTGGCTGGTCGACGCCAGGCAGATGAAGTACGTGCCAGGTCGCAAGAGCGATGTGCAGGACTGTCAGTGGCTGCAGAAATTGATGAGCCTGGGGCTGCTGCGTGCGGCTTGGCGGCCCGGCGACGAGGTATGGGGGGGCGCGGTGGTGCGCCAACGTGAGGTACTGCTGACCGAGCAAGCCAGCTGGGTACAGCGCATGCAAAAGGCGCTGGTGCAGATGAACATCCAACTCACCGGGGTTCTCAGCGATGTGATGGGTATGACGGGCCAGGCGATCATCCGCGACATAGTGGCGGGCCAGCGCGATCCGCAAGCGCTCGCGCGTCACCGCAGTGGTCGGATCAAGGCCAGCGCCGAAGAGGTCCGCAAGGCACTGACGGGCAACTGGCGCGAGGAGCATCTGTTCGTGCTGACGCAGGCCCTGGCGATGTATGACAGCCTGGCTCAGCGTATCGGCGAGTGCGACGCCAAGACGCAGGCGTTGCTTGCGCCCTTGGGGCGTCAAGCCATTGACCTGGGCAAGGCGCCCAAGGAACGCAGCAAACAGCGCGCCGCGTTCGATGTTCGACAATCCCTAGCCAACTGGGCCGGTGTGGACCTGACGCGCATCGATGGGCTGGGCATTGCGGCGGTGATGAAGATCCTGTCGGAGATCGGCCCGGACTTGAGTCGCTTCGCCAACGTCAAGCACTTCTGCTCCTGGCTGGCCTGTGTCCGGGCACCAAGATCAGCGGTGGCAAGGTGCTGTCGGCCAACACCAAGCGTTCAGCCAATCGAGTTCGCCAGGCGCTAAGAAGTGGCAGCCATGAGCTTGTCGCGCAGCGACTCGGCGCTGCGGTGCATTCTATCGCCGGCTGTGTGGTCGCATGGACAAGCCGCGCGCCAACACGGCCGTCGCGCACAAGCTCGCGCGGATGGTCTACTTCATGCTGACGCGCGGCGAGGCCTTTGTCGACAAGGGGCAGCAACACTACGAACAGCAACAGCGCCAGCGCAGCATCGCAGCCCTAAAGCGTCGCGCCGCTACTCTGGGATTCAACATCACTCCCTCGTCAGCAACCGCATGAAAACCGATGGCATCGAGTTTGTTTCTCAAGAGGTGTGGCGCACGGGGCCGTCACCCGTAGAGGTCGCACGAGCCGCAGCGGGGGCTTCGAAGTGACCCCGGCTGTCGCGAGGACGGGGCACGATAGTGGTGCACAAGGACACGCGTCGAACCGGGCCCGCCGCCGAGCATTCGCGGAACACCCGATTCGAGATCGAGCGACGCATCCAAGAGGAGGAGACTGAGGCCAAAAAGGAACGGACGCGCGTCCTCACCGCGCTCGGACGCCGGCTTGCTTGATCCACGAGTACGGACAGAAGTAACTGACATCAGTAGATACACCCTGAATTGTAGTGTGGGTCTCCGGGCGGTGCGCATACGCAGCATCCACGGCCAACGGCGCAATCGGGGTCAAAAATCCAGCCGAGTGCCTCGTCACAGCCTGCATCCACGCACTCGCCGCGGGAATTTTTGTCTTGCCCGGAGGGACATTCATCCGGGTGAGGGCTCGAACCGGGGTCCACAACGTAACCTGTCTCGTTTACCGTGAATTCAACCGACTTACTTAAGCTGCT
Organism: uncultured Gammaproteobacteria bacterium; assembly: GCA_963845265.1. Classification (GTDB taxonomy): domain Bacteria; phylum Pseudomonadota; class Gammaproteobacteria; order Chromatiales; family Chromatiaceae; genus DYRB01. The sequence goes on from CAWJRN010000012.1 coordinate 187,542, forward strand.
ACGTCCGCACCCATCAATTACTCGTAGCCTCCCCCGATATGTCCCGGATTCCATCTCGGGTATAACTACCTTACCCCCAGTGACGGTGGCTTGCTCTGAACCAGGTAACCTTAATGCAATATCATAATCCGAAGATTGCCAAAATCCGTCATCCGTAATGCGCACTGGTTCTAGGATGATTTCCTTGTTTCTGCCCATGTAGACGCTAACGCTATCAAATTGTGGACTACTCCGATCTGGCCACACGGTCATTGACTCTCGTTTTCTAGCGCATTCCGCACGCAACTGAATGCCATCAAATGCTCCCGATGTGAGTCGAATACGTTTTGGTTCTAATTCGGACACATGAATTCTGCTTGATGGCGTAGGTCCCTGAATCACTCTTATACTTACATCGGCACAATTCGGCCAGGCATTCTTGACTCTGACGATCAACTCTCCGCAGAAGACGCCTCGGCCTTTCAGATCTTCCTCTTGACCATCAACATAGTCCTTAGGGTCAAGGGAAAAGGATGTTTTGGTACCAGGCTGGCACTGTTCCAGATATGCATTCCGGAAGTCAAACCACGGTCCACGTATCAATCCTACCCCTTCGATTTCCTCAGCGAGGCGAGGATTAAAATAGTCTCGCGGCCGAAAACGTACTGTACGTGGGTCACCCTCGCTTCCCCCTATCGTCCAGACCAAGCTTGCGTCAAGGTTCACGGCAACGACCAATGTTGTATGTTTGGTGTCGTCCTTAAGTATAAGAAAGTCACCAGGTTCAGCCGTCGTCTTCTTTAAATCATCATCTTCAATATAGGCATCAAAATATTCGAACACCCGCCTCAGTTGGTTTGCCCATTTGACACTACTCAAATGCCGATGTTCCCCTTCTATATTCCTCATTCCGGAATTGCGATATACCCATGATGCAAATTCCGAGCACCATTGCTCCGCGCCCTCACAATAGGGATGAATATTCTCGCCATCACAGTCGTCTCTTCTCAACCTCTGATCGATCAGAGTGAAAACAACGCATTTTCGATGCTTTGGCAATATTGGGTCCTTTTCGACGTATTCCTGAAATGTTTCTACGTCCAACTCGCTTGGGCTATCTAACAACCTACCATCCACCATCAATACATCTTCGCCAAAACACCCATTGTGACTGTTTGATGAAAATATCGATCCGTGCTCATAGCGTTGCAGCCTCCCATTTGGCGTGGCGACTGGATCACCAATTCGGTTGCCTAGCCAAGCGTCACCATGACAGTTATAAAAGAGTGTTTGGAACGGAGTGGGATCTGCAACTGCGTGCCAAGAGCACATTAGAGCAAACCCGCTAAACACCAGAAACGGTAAACACTTGAGACATCTCATCATCCTTTCTCCATTCAACGCAAAGCTTTCTCGACTTACTCAGCCTATTAGTCCTCGCCTGGCGCCGCACCTACTAAATCGTACATTGGGTAGGCGACATTCGTACTCATGCCTCCATAATGTATGCGAGGTTATGATCGGCGAAAGGATAAATAGGCGCAACCGTCCGTCGGTCCTGCGACGTAATCTTGCACGCGTTTGGATTTGTGCACCGGATGACCATCGAGGATCAGAAAGATCGGTGTGGTGGCGCTGTAGATCAGGCGCTTGAGAAACTCGATGAATCGATCGGCATTCATGCGCCCGTCGAAGGTCATGAACCGCAACAGGCTCTTGGCGCTCACCGCCGAGACCATGTTGATGCTGAAGCGCGCCCCGGTAGTTTCGACCTCGGGCGTCTCGCACGTCGGCGCCCAAGTCGTTCTGCTGTGGGTGTCGGAGCGAATGCTCGCCTCATCGCCGAAGTAGATCGTTGCCCCTTCCCGCTTGGCCAGCTCCTGGATATCTGGGTAGGTCTGCTTGCGCCGCGCCTCGACCTTTTTTTCGTCACGCTGATAGGCCTTGCGCAGCGGGCGTTGCGGGGACAGCCCCAGCGTATGCAGCAGGCGTCCCACAGAGACATCGCTCGAGAGAACGCCGAACTGATCGCGGATTACTTCGCGAATCATCGCTCGGTCCACAGGGCAAACTCGAAACCAAGCTGTAGGGGCTTGTTCGAGGTGATGATCGTGTACAGCTGGCGCTGTTGTTTGCCGTCGAGTTTCGGCGTCGGTCCCACTGCTTTGCGCGCCTTCAATGCTTCGACGCCGCTCTCGCGGTAGAGGGAAATCCATTTGTAGATCACCGAGCGATGAAAGCCCAGCGCCTCGATCACCACGTCCGGACTTTTACCCGCTTCAGCACGTTTCACTGCGCAAATCCGTATTTCTTCGAGCGCTTCATGATTGAGCTTTCTGCCATGCATCTTTTTGATAGGGCAAGATCATATCATGTCGACCATCCTATGTACTCTCTTGTAACGACGCCACTCCTGCTCCTCGGCGGATAGGACTGGTTTATTGGTTGGAGGTGAATTGACACTCCGGGTTTACAACCCCATGGAAGCCCCAAGAAGGGTTCTCAGAAGGTTCTTCCCCCTCTGCCGGCGGACTTCCAATTACGCCGCCAATAACACCACGGTCGGCCCATGGAGTCGCCACGGCATTGATGAACCAGCCCGCGATTTGTTTATCGCAGACGCTTGCACTATCACAGATAGTTGCATGGAACCAATCGGCGGATCTGCTTCCTATACCCAACATGCTTCCTGGGAATTCACGGCTTTCGAGCAATACATCAGTCCTTGGATTTGGGTCACCATAGAAGTTAATTGTCATACAGTCATGATCGGGTGTGTTCGATGACGTTTCCGGTGGCACAAAGCTGTTAGGAGAAATCCATACATCGAACTTGACGCTGGCTATGAGATCGCCAAAAACGTTTGCACTTCCGACAGCGAAAAAGATTGCCACTGCACCCAGCGACGCGATACGCTTCGTAACTCGTTTCATCGTTAGATCCTCTCTCAATTCAAATTCAAGGGTTATCGCCTATCTCTCCATTACACCCACCCCGTCCCCGAACGTGAAATAGGGGGCTCCGGTTTTATTGGACACGGAAATGGGGACAATCCGAGTCTGAGAAATAGGAGCCTGCAATAATTGAGAAGAAGTGTGTTGAGGTGGCGCCTGGTTCGGCGTATGGACCCCGCCGGGCGACTGGAGACGCACCAGGCGCGGCGCCCGAGCCGGCACCGAAGGGTTGGTCGGCCAACCGCAAGAAGGTGGCGGTGCTGTGGCTGTTGCGCGGCGAGTCCGTGGAGACCCTCTCGCGCGAGCTGGACGTGGAGATATACCGTCTTGAGGCGTGGCGTGAGTAGGCCCTTGGCCGGCATGGATGCGGGGCTGAAGGAACGCCACAACGACCCTCTGGAGGCCAAGCTCAACGAGGCCACGCGCCGCCTTAGGACCGGCTGAACACACACGGGATCATCTTGTCAGTGTGGTCGGGGCCCTTCAGGTAGATGTCGCAGCGGGCATCGGTCGAGTCTGCTGGCGACTGGTTCGTCCTGGGTGCCAAAGCGGCAACGGCGATCATGGAGAAGTGTCTCAAGCTCATCATGTCAGCTCCAAACTCTTGCTTACGAGCTGCGGGAGGCGCCTCCGACCAACCCGCCAGAACGCTTAACTTGACCCTGCTCTGCGCGCCGAGTTGATCAGGTCCAATGCGGCAACAATAACTCTCGGATTCGGGGCAGGACCGTAGGGCGCTCGACGGCGGGGCACCCAAATGCGGCACGGCAACCGGGGGAAGAATCAAGTACGCCCCAGCCATGATCCGGAATCTGGCTCATGCGATGCGAAATGTCCGCGACGCACCACGATATTTTACTATCAAAATCACGAACCGGTCAGGCTCTGTTCTTGGTTGATCCACTCTGATGGAGACGCTGCTGTCGCGAATCGTCGCCACATTTCTCACACTGGGGGCCCTTTACCTGATTCTTGCTAATCTGGCGCTGAACCTTCCTGCAACCTTGCCGACCTGGATAACATCCAGCCCGATCGGTTCGTGCTCACCTGGGAGCGCGCATGGAGCTTTCATCCCCTGCGGATCGAGCTGGCAGCGCTCGCTGCGGATGGGCAAACTGCCGCCGAGCAATGGCAGCTGGACGCCGAAAAAGCTGCAGCCTCGGTGTCGCTGTTGTCGTTGCTCACGGGAGAGCTCAGCGTACACGATCTCGATCTAACCGAGTACACGACCTCGATCTAACCGATATCGACCTGCGGCTACGCCTGCGACGAAAACCGGAGGACGACAGCCGGCGGACGATCGCAGTCTACTTCCTTGTCAGCCGCAACCACGACCCTAACACTCCTGCGGAGCCGGTCCAGGCGGAGGATGCTGGAGCGGACGCGAAGTCGAAGAAGACCTCGATTTCTCTCCACCCGCTGATCTCTTGGGTTCAGGCGGGCCATTGGCAGGAGCTAGACTGGAATTTCGCCGTCGAGCACGCCGGCGAGGTCTGGCCCTGCCCCGTGGGCTGCAGCGACGAGACCTTCGTGCTGCGAGTCAAGGGTCAGAGCATGGAGCCCAGGTTTAACGAGGGAGATCTGATCTTCGTCGACCCGCACGCGGAGCCGGGCCACAAGACGTTCATCGTCGTTCGCTCGAACGATTCGATGGAGGCCACATTCAAGCAGCTGATCGGAAGAACTCTGACTCGATACCGGCACGGTGGTCCGCGCGTTGTCCAAACCGAACCTTGCGACGGCGAGGCGAACCGGAGACACTCGAGACCATGCCGCTATCGATTCCGTGCACCCGGCACCTGCTCCCGATGCGCCGCATCCAGCGTTGGCGTACCCATTGCTGCGTGCCGTTATGATTCGGTAGAGACTGCGATTCAGTGATTTGTAGGAAAGGCCGCAGCAACAGCTGCGGCCTTTTTCGTTTCGGCGTTCGGTTTCCTTTAGGAGAGTCGAGATGTCGATCCCGGCGGCGTTTCTGGGAGTGGTGCTGATCTGGGCGACCACCCCTCTGGCGATCAAGTGGAGCAGCGAGGACGCGGGCTATCTGATCGGCGTCGCTTCACGCATGGTACTGGGTGGGACGGCGGTCATCCTCGCGGGACTGGCCTGCTACCAGTGGGGGGCCGTTGGATCGAGCGTCGAGCCCGACCGGCAACAAGCTAATGAGGGCGTCCATTGGAAGCACCGGAGAACCGGTCCCGGCTGCAGGGCCGGGACCGGGATCGCGCTGGAAATAGCATTGATGAGGCCCCGCTGTTGAATCCGGCGCGCCGAGCACCAACAACAGCCCAATGGATTCAGTCACTCAAGCCGTTCTCGGTGCCGCAGTCGGCGAGGCCACCCTCGGCCGCCGCGTCGGTCACAAGGCGCCCCTGTGGGGAGCCTTGCTGGGCACCCTGCCCGACCTGGACGTGCTCTACCCCTTCGCCGACCCGGTGAGCGCCTTCACCTGGCACCGGGGGCCAAGTCACTCCATCTTCGTCCTCGCCGCCCTTACGCCCCTGGTCGTTTGGTTCATTCTGAAGCTGCACCCCGGCACCACCGAGCAGCGCCGCGGCTGGTATCGATTGGTGCTCTTGGTGTTCGGCACCCACGTTCTGCTCGACTGCTTCACCGTCTACGGTACGCAGGCCCTGTGGCCGTTGCCGGTGCCGCCGGTGGGCTGGGCGACCATCTTCATCATCGACCCGCTCTACACCCTGCCGCTGGCCGCCGGGGTGCTCGCCGCCCTGCTCCTTCGCCGCGACCCGAGTCGGGCCTGGCGCTGGAATCTGGCCGGTCTGGCCTTGAGCAGCCTCTATCTCGCCTGGAGCGCCGGTGCCAAGCTCTACGCCGATCACGCGGTGCGCGACATCCTGGCCCGGGAGGGGGTGCAGTACGAGCAACTGCAGACCCAACCCACGCCCTTCAATACCCTGCTCTGGCGGGTAGTCGGCGTGAATGGCGACCACTACTTCGAGGGCCTCTGGTCCCTGGTCAGCCCGGAGAAGGGTTTAACCGTGACGCACCATGGCCATCGACCCGAGCTGCTGGCGGAGATCGAGGAGACGCCCGCGGTGCAGCGCCTGCAGTGGTTCACCAAGGGTCTGTACCGGGTGTTGCCGGACGGCGATGGTGTCGTCATAAGCGATCTGCGCATGGGCGTGGACCCGGATTACGTGTTCGCCTTCCGCGTGGCCGAGATCAGCAACCCGCACCCCAGACCCGTGGCCCCCGAGCGCGTCCGCACCGAGCGGGACTTTGGGCGTTTGCGTGGGCTCTGGGAACGCATGTAACACACCGACTGGAGAGACACGGGCAATGAATCCAACGAAAGCGATTTCCTTGCGACGGGCAATGCTCGCGGTAAGCATGCTTGCCGCGGCAGCAGTTCCCGCCGCCGCCGAAACCCTGAAGATCACCCCGCTCGGGAGCCACGACGGCGAGTTCTGCACGTTCGACCGGGCGCTGATCCTCGAAGACCCCGACGGAACCCGGCTGCTGTACGACGCCGGCCGCACCGTCGCCGGGCCGGATGACCCCCGTCTCGGCAAGATCGACGTGGTGCTGGTGAGCCACATGCACGGCGATCATGTCGGGGACCGCCGTATCGAGCGTGTCAACGCCGGCGAATGCGGCAAGCCGGATACCCCAGTCGTGACGGCGCCGAACACGAACAGCGTCGAGATCGCCCTGGCCAAGGGCGCCAAGATCATCACCGGCAGCGAGATGCCGCGCTTCTTCGCCGGCAAGTTGCAGGCGCTCGGCGGCGACCCCGACGCCTCGCAGCTCGTGCGTTTCGGCGGATCGCGCAAGGTCGGCGGGGTTTCCATCACCACGGTTCCCGCGGTGCATTCGAACGGCGTCGCCGGTGCCTTGATCGGCGGTGAGCTTGGCAACATGCTCGACGCCGCGGGACTGTCCGCTTACGCGGGCCCTCCGACCGGCTATGTGCTCACCTTCTCCAACGGGCTGGTCGTCTACCTGTCCGGCGACACCGGCATCACCGCAGAGCAGGACTCGGTGGTGCGTGGGCACTACGGGGCAAAGCTTGTCGTCATGAATATCGGCGACACCTTCACCACGGGGCCGAACGAAGCGGCCTATGTGGTCAACGAGCTGATCAAGCCGGCGGCGGTCATCGCCTCCCACGCCAACGAGGCCGCGACCGAGGGCGGAAAGGTCATCGCGGGGACCAAGACGGAAACCTTTATCAAGGCGTCAGCGGTGCCCGTCCATCTTCCGCTGAGTGGCCGCACGATGGGATTCGACAGCGACGGGAACTGCGTGAGCGGCTGCTAGGCCGTATCGACAATGGTAAGCATCGTTGACAACGTCAGCCGCCGCTACGATAACGACGCGGCCTACCGACAGTCGAAGCAGGCCGATCGAATGCTGACAGTCGCCTTCGCCAAGTGTCTTCGGGAATCGCAGATCACGGTCAACGCATGTCACCCCGGCGATGTCGTCTCGACCCTGAGCCGCAATCTTGGTTTCGGCGGTCACGAGAGCCCGGATCAGGCCGCGAGCACCCCCGCGTGGCTGGCCACCGAGGCCGTCGGAGCGAAAGAGACCGGCAAGTACTTCGAGCATCAGTGCGCGGTATCCTGCCGTTTCGGAGCGGATATCAATGCAGCCGAGGCACTGTTCCGAGTATGTGAAGGCTATGGTTGACTGGCGAAGTGGTCATCCCCCGGGGGCCGCCGCCGAGCCGCACTTCCACAAGGGCTTCGAGAGCGCCGTCTACGTGCTGGAGGAACGGGTGGAGACGCGCTACGGACCGGGGCTCGAGGAATCGGTGATCACCGAAGCGTGTGACTTCCTGTTCATCCGGCCCGACATACCCCACCAGTCCATCAACCGGAGCGAGACGGAGGCGACCCAGGCCATCGCGGTGCGCAACGATCCGAACGAACAAGAGCACGACATTCTCTACGTCCCAAGCGATCATGATTGAATCCCAGAACCGGCCTGCACCCATGCCAGAGCAAACCCCCGAGCCCCTTGCGGACGTCAATGGCGATCTCACCCGCCGAGTGGTGGTCGATACGCGGCGGATGACCTGGGAGCCAAGCCCAAGCGGCACCGTCTGGCGCAAGCCGCTCTACCGCCGCGGCGGAGAGTTCGGGCCGGTGACCAGCCTGGTGCGCTATGCGGCTGGCGGCGCTTTCCCGGAGCATGCGCACCCGGAAGGCGAAGAGATCCTGGTGCTGGACGGGGTGTTTTCGGACGAGCACGGGGACTACCCCACCGGCACCTTCCTGATGAATCCCCACGGCAGCCGGCATTCACCGCGCTCGGAGCATGGATGTACCCTGTTCGTGCGTCTGCGCCAATATCCGGGAGAGGACCGTTCTCGGCTGGTGGAGGACTCCGGTGCGAAAAGCGGATGGCGGCCGGGCCTGGTCAAGGGGCTCAGCGTGCGTCCCCTCTACGTCCAGGGCGGCTATCCGGAAAATGTCGCGCTCGTGCGCTGGGATCCGGATACCCATTTTCAGCGCCACACCCACTGGGGCGGCGAGGAGATTCTAGTGCTGCAGGGCGAATTCGCCGACGAGCACGGCCGATACCCGGAAGGGACCTGGATTCGCAGCCCTCACATGAGCCAGCACACACCCTTCTCCGAAACTGGGTGCCTCATCTACGTGCGAGTCGGGGGGCTAGGATCCAGCGATTGAGCCCTGCCGGTGTCGGCTCTTAACTCCGCGATTCTCTGATCTTGCTCGGCACCAGGCACAGACCGACAAGACATCCGCCATTCGCTTAGCGCTTCGCGGGTTGCTCGACCGATCCAGGTCGGCACAGGTGAGGCACAAGGCCCGTCCTTCGTCTACGAGCGTAATCCAGACGCGACGCCCGAGATCCGCCCCGCACTCGTCGCACCGGCTATTTCGGTTGGAGATGCAAACCTTGAGGCTGCTGCCCGGGTTCTCTTTGACCTTGAGCGTGACTACGCGGCCCGCGGAGAAATGTCCGTCTTGATCTTCTCCCCAGCTCTTGCTGAACCCACAGGATTGACCGATGATCTGGAAGATGAGCCTCGTCACTAGCGTATTGGCCCTCTCACTTGGGCTCTCAGCGTGTGTCATCGACCGCATGCCACGTGGCAGACATCCGGCCAGTGCAGTTGCTACATGATTCCCTAAGTGCGAAGTTTTGTGCACAAGCAGCATTGACGCCGAATGTCATGCATGCTAGCCAACTCAACACCTTCAGTACTCGGTGATATTCCGTAGCTCACTGAATTTAGTCGTGAAATCGCGCTGGCCAGAATTTGGCCAATCTGACAAAACCGTCATATTCAGGGTGTTTCAGGTGCGTTGCGAGAAGGAAATCCACAGGGTTATCCACAGGCTCGGTGGATAAACAAAGCTTTTGCGTGCCGTAGGTTACGGTTATCTTTCAGTTGTAAGAAACAACATCAATAACAGGCCGCAACTGGCCGTTTATCGCAATGGACGGGTCACCTCCGCTATGCCGACGCCTGCGAACGCCGCGCCGTCGCGCGCTTAGCCTCAGAGGGAGACGTTCGGGCTACTCAGCGCCATTCAAGGCCCACGTCCGCCGCCGCTTGTGCCCGAGCGTCGTAAGTCAGCACCCACAGCCACCCAAGGCGCCCAGCGCAATCAACCTCACCGAAGCACCGCACAGATCCCCAAGGCAGTTAACTGCCAAGCACTAGAGGTGTGCTGCCCGTCTCGCTGCGCTCCGTCGCAATGTGCCAATCTCTTGGGGAAGCTCCTGGGCGGGTCCGGCCGGACAAACGGCCCCACCCCAAGGTCGAGCATGATCCTCCTCATGGTGTGGTTTCTAGCCCCGGTACCCCCGGGGCTTATTTTCGCCTGCGGATCGGGAGCGCAGTCGGCGGGCTCTGTTATGCAGCCCTCAAGCAGTGCTCAGCCTCCGTAGATCGCTTCTCGACTCGGTGACCCCCCCTTGACGAAAGGCGGCTTGGGGTGTGAGCTACACGGTCTGCGGTACGCGCTGCAAGCGGCTGGCGAGTGAACAGTTGCCGCAAGGAAATGCGGTTGAAAATCCACGCACCGACCATCCTTCTGCCCGCACTACTCGTTAAGCCAGCCAAACCATGTGGCTGACTTCGACCCCGCAGCATTCATCGCCGCGCACAACATGTGGCGTGCCCAAGCGGGTCTGTCTGTCAGAACAGCTCAGTTACTCGGCAGCACTGGCGAATCGGACACAGGAAGTGGCGCCGACGCTAACGGTTAGACCGAGATCGGCTAAAACCGGCCCCCGAGGACGAATTCGGTGTGCGGCGGCAATGGGAGGGGAAGCCGTCCGTCAGCCGACTGGAAACCAATCGACCCTAGCGCCTTTGCCCCTGACATCGACCGGTGCCTGACGAACAAAGGCGTCCCGCGCTTCGCGAGTTCCCTGCGCGTCTGGGATGGGCGCTGATGCGGTGGCGCCAAAAGAGAAGGCGACCCGCGAAGGCCGCCTTGTCACCGAATGCTGGACGAGGCGCCGGGTATATCCCGGCGATCTCCCCCGCGTGTTAGAAGCCGATCATCTCCGCATGCAGCCCCCAGCTGCGCACGGACTGGACAATGCTGCTGGGCCGCACTTCGGTCGCGTCGAAGTCCACGACCATCAGATGGCGTGTCTTCTCATGCATGCAGGCACTGTAGACCCCGTGTTCGTCTCCGATCTGCCGCTCCAAGTTGTGGATGCGGTCGTTATCCAGTTCCTCGTCGATGTGAATCACGATGTCGCCGGTGTACATGTCTCGTTCCTCGTCGCGTCTTTCGCTTTTCGCGGCCAGCGTGGCCACAGTGCTTAAGGTAGCCGATGCCCCTGGAAATAACCTAGCGACATAATGGGGTTATTCTCAGCGGCCGGGGCGTCGGCAGCCCCGCAGGCCAGGATAGGCAACCCCGGGGGCGATCCGATCGCTCTTCCCCACTTTGGGTGGTTCATGTAACCCGCCGCAAGTGAGTCGTCGGATCAGACCCGCGCCGGAACGTGCCGGACGCGGATCGCCTCTTTACGCTCCAGCTCCTCAGCCAGCCCTGGGGCCAGAGGGCGAAACAGCCCCTATCGGGGTACGTCTTCGAACGCGACGTGATTTTGGAGAGGGGCAAGCGGGACCGCTAGGGGCGCGGGCAAGGCCCTCGACGGGGAGCGCAACGTGAACATCGCCTTGGTCCGGGACAGCATGTGTTGGTGGTACCGCAAGTATGCGGGTGAGCAGAGTCCGGTTGGCCAGAACCTCTACGAAGTGGCAGAGGCGAAGGCGAAGGAGGAGCGGAAGGGACTGTGGTCAGACCCGGACCCAGTGCCACCTTGGCAGTGGCGGCGACGTTGATCTAGCTGTGTCAGCTGCAATGGAGAGACTGGCCGTAATTGCCGGCTGTTGCCGAGTTGGGCACAACTATGAAGACACGATTACCTACATCACAGGAAATTGAAGAGTTAGTCTCGTTTCTACCGAGACTGTATGTGGATGGGCTTACTCCTATTAAAAGATGGGGCGGTAGAACCAAGGGCCAGGACGGGGTTGCTACTATGCCTTGGCCAGAATACGACAATGTTGTCGTGGAGTTTTTCCGAGCCGCCGCTAGTGAAGGCTGGAGGGACTATGGCTATAGCCCTCAAGAGGCGGGCCGAATGCTTGAGAGTGACGATATTATCAAGACCGCAAGTCTCGCCCAGATTAAGGCAATGCTGACTTACTGTATTCGCGGGGAACGGTTCTGTGATGGGCTGTGGGGCGCAATGATTGAAAGAGGGTATGTTCGCCTATTGCTTCTGAGGCTTGCTGAACTTGGATCAAAAAATACTTAGATCGGGTAAAGACCGTTATTTATCCTGCCCTCCGCACACTACCTAGCCTACGGGTCCGCAATAGGCGGTTCACGAGGCTGTTGGCTGATTGTCGATCGCCAACCCACCAGCGGGTACTGCAAGCCTCTTTCGGCATGTGCATTCTGCGTCACTATCCAAAGAGCAGGAATACCAGGAACAATAAAAAGCCTTCAAGCTATGTGTTCAGATAGACTGTATTACACTCAATTCTCAGGAGAAGAGTGATGCAGATCAAACTGGACGTCCCGCTGATAGCGCAGGAAAAGCCGAACTGTTGCTGGCACACTGCGGCGATGATGATCTGGCTGTACCACCAGCACCAGACCCATCGTCAGGGACCGATGAATACTGTGCCCGAAGCGTATAAGCGGGCGGACGTGGAACCGCTCTACTGGGCGGAATTCATCACGCTGGCCAAGAACGTTGGCATGCTCGGGTTCCCGATGGCCAATAACTACACGGTGGCGGGTCTCACCGAAATGCTGACCAAGCATGGCCCGCTTTGGTGCTGCGGGCTCTGGTATGGCGTCTGTCACGTCATCGTCCTTACCGGTGTTGAACCGGGTATCGTCTACCTTAATGGCCCGGACCAAGGGGTCAAGAAGACCAGCACGATCAGCTGGTTCAATGAGAAGTTCTACAGCTCCGCGAGTTGCTCGATCATGATAAAAGATCCAGCGAGATATTGAGGACGGTTACAAGTCGGACCCAACGCTCCAGAGCAACCGCGGTAATTCGCGCCGCCTGAGCATTGTGTTATCGACTGGTGGAAGTAGGCACCATGAACGATCAATGGGTTGCGCGGATGACTGAGGCGCCTAGAGTCGGAGTTTCAGAGATGTGGGTAATGGTATGGGTAAACGGTTACCTATGAGCGCGAGCTAAGGCCGGTGTTATTGGCATACCACTGATTTGAGGTGAACACTGTTACCCAATTGGTTGTGAGAGGGGTGAAGAGAACGGGTTTATGTGCCGTATTGCCGATTGAAACCTTTAACAGCTTCGACGCGGATTGGCGTATGGATTTCTATTATCAGATTGGCCCGTCTACGCTCCAAAATGCGCCGCTCGCTTGGAGCATTCGAACTGTTTTCTCTAAACCAGTCGCGGCGATCTGCCAGATAGGAACGGATATGCCATTGCCTCGCTTCGATACGATGCCCGGTAAATTTCTCCCCGTTTAGCTTCTCCATTGCGAGCTGCGCAGCCTTGAATGGTTGAATCTCCAGCAGTCCGTGATATTGGATCTCCCCGCTGTCCAGATCTTTGATCTTTTGCACCACGCAACTTACCACCCTCCCTTTGACAGCGAACGGTGTATACCAGCGCGGAGAGATGAGCTGCTCAGCAAATCTTCTCAAGGTATGCTGAGAGGTTGAACCGGGTACGTTCCTGATGAATATCTTCATGTGAGAATTCCTGGGAGCCGCAGGCATGTTTATTTGAAAGCAGTGGTAGAGCAAGATCAAGTATTGCGTAACATGCCAACCGCTCCAAGTATCAGCCTGCTCCTCACCCCACATCTAGCCCACTGACCCGCTGAGAACCCCGCGAGGCAACTTGTGGCCGCGGCGGCCGCGTTCGCCCTGAGAATTGTCCAAGCCCGCCAGCTTGAGGGTGAAAGCACGCTTGCCGGAGCGGAGTTTCTACCGCTTTCCGACGACGCCCCTGGCGCTCTAGTGCGCGTCGGCATCGCGCCCGCCGATGCAGCGGCGAAGGGACGTGCTGCCTGAGACCCGCAGCCTGGGTGTTGCACCGGCATTATCACCCCCTTTTCCTCCCGGCGGCAGCGCCTCGACCACAGCTTTCTCCGCGAACGCCTACAGGGTGCCCAAGGCTATGACCGCATCGCCGGGGTTTTCTCGTCCTTGATTCTTGAGGCGGCAGGGGAGGCCCTGGAATCTATCGAGGACCCCGTGCGCCTAATCTGTAATTCCCAGCTCGATCCCCAGGACGTGGCAACGGCCCAAAAGGCGGCCTAGGCAGCGATGCGCCGGGAGTGATGCGGAACTGAGTCCGAACGCCTGCCGGAGCCGGCCCGCCCGCGCTTCCGGCGCCTCTACGACTTCCTGGTCAACGGCAAGCTGCGGGTCAAGGTGATCCCGGACGCCCACTTCGGGCTGATCCATGGCAACGCGGGCGTCATCACCCTGGCGGACGCCCATCGGACCTCCTTCCTCAGCAGCGTCAACGAGTCGCTCACCGCCTGGCGGTTGAACTACGAGTTGCTGTGGGAAGACGACGACCCGAAGACGGTGGATTGGGTCCAAGAGGAATTCGACGCCCTGTGGCATTCGCCTTTCGCGGTGAAGCTGGCCGAGGCCGTGGTAAAGGACATCGGGCGCCTGGCGGTGCGCAGATCGGCATCTACGCCGGGGCCCAGCGTTCCGGGATCATGCACAACGGCGTCTTCACCAGCGCCCCCCGGGACCTGATCAAGGAGCGAGTCCGCAAGGGCGAGATCCGGGTGCTCAAGGGTGGGGCGAGTGATGGCGCCGGATGGGGCGAAGTGTTGCCCAAAAGCATCGGGAGCAGCACTAGAGATCCTGACTTGTTGCTGCTGCGGACTGCCTGCGGCTGATCCGCGAAGATCGGTACCCATGACGGTACGACCGCATTAGCTCCCACCGGGTGTTTGACTCACGACCGCACCGGTCAAGCCTTGGAAGCTGGCCAAGTCCACCGCGCCCAGCTGGCAGTGGGACGTGACAATCGCCGGCAAAGTTGTCGGACGCAGGAACCCGCCAGCGATCCGGGGGCGACTGGGCCGGAGCGACCATCGCCTTGCCTGGAGCGGAAGACCGCAGGTATCGCCGCACCCGTGACGAGCTGGCCGGTCTGTTGGTGACCATGGCCGACTGATCCGACGCGCTAAAAGATGGTTCAGATCTGGACCATGCGGGTTTTGCGCCGCAAGGCTTGGCTTACTCGCTTTTGAAACGCGACCAAGATCCCAAGAGGGAAATCCTGGGTCTTGCGCTACCGGCTCGCGAACAAGCAAGCGAAGGCGACCTTGGGGACCCGGAACCAAGAAGGTCCGATCAGCTTCCGCAAGATCCGATTGTTCGACTATGTCCGCTGGGCTGTGACCCGGTTTTTCGCCGTTAGCGGGAGATCCGACGCACGGCATGGGTCGCGAGGTCCCCGAGAAAGATCACGGTCGCCAAGAAGTGCACCCGCATTGCCGAAATTTGCTTACACCGGCGCTTACACCGCTTAGCTGCAAAGAAAAAGGACCTACAGCATTCGCTGTAGGTCCTTGTTTCATATGGTAGCGGGGGCAGGATTTGAACCTACGACCTTCGGGTTATGAGCCCGACGAGCTGCCTGACTGCTCCACCCCGCAATTGAAGCGAGAACTATACGGACCATCGGTCCAGGCTGCAAGCATTAAATTTCTCAGGCACCCACCTGCCCCACTGCGGCCGGTCCCGGCACCGCCCGCACACCGCCGAGGTCCGCGACGATCCGATCCGCGACCCGGAAGGCGTTGGCGTAGATGGTCCAGGTGAAGGGGACGCTGCCGCCGGTGGGCATGAAGCTGCCGTCGCTGACGAAGAGGTTGTCCACGCCGTGGGCGCGGCAGTCCTGGTCCAACACCGAGGTGGCCGGGTCCTTGCCGAAACGACAACCACCGGCGACCAGGTTCTGCGGGGGCGCCGGGCTGACGCCCCAGGTGACGTTCACGGCACCCAGGCGCTTGAGCACTTCTGCGGCCTTGGGGGCGAGCAGGCGCCCCAGGGCGAGGTCGCGGGGGTGATAGCCGAGGCGAATCCGCGCCACCGGCAGTCCCCAGCGGTCGCGGGCCTCGGGGTCCAGGGTGACATGGCAGTCGTCCACCGGGGTCCAGTCGCTGAAGACCTCGAAACGCAGGTGCCGGCCCTCGGTGAAGTAGGCCTTGATACGGTCCTTGAGCGGCTTGCCCCAGACCAAGTTGCCATCGTCGTCGCGCTTGCGCGACTCGGCCCGGGCGATGCCGTTGGCGTGGCGAAACAGGAACTCGACGGTCCCGCCCTTGACGCGCGCCCCGGTCTCGGGGTGGTTGAAGAGATACCAGTCTTGCAGGGAGCGGTTGACGAACAGCCCGCGGGCCTTGAGGCCATCGACCTCTGCCTGATCGAGCCCGGCATAGGGCAGATCGCCGCCGCCAACGCCGCCGGAGGAGAAGAGCAGGTTCTTGCCGACTTGACCGCTGTTGTTGGCCAGACCGCCCGGGTGTTTGGGACCGGGCGAGCGCAGCAGCAACCGGGCGGTCTCGATGGCCTGGCAAGCGACCACATAGACCCGCGCGGTCAGGCGCTTGGTCCGGCCGTCGGCGCCGAACCACTCCACCGCCTCGACCTGGCCCTGCTGGTCGCTGAGAGCCGGCTGACCATGGACCTGGGACGGATCTCACAGCGCCCCGTGGCCACGGCCTGGTCCAGCAGGGCGGCCCTGGAGCTGCCCTTGGCACCGGTGCTGCAACCGTAGCTGCCGCAGTAGTTGCTGTAGGTGCAGCCGAAGCGCCCCATGGCACTGGTGGGGAGGATGGCGCGGGCCACCGGCAACGGCTGGTAGCCCAGGGCGCGACAGGCGTCGTCGATGCGCCGGGAGACGGGGTGCTCCAGGGTCGGCGGGTAGGGGAAGTCGGGGCTGGACCTGGGCTCCAGGTGGGGGTGCGGGACGACCCGCCCCGAGACCCCGACCCTGCGCTCCACCCGGTCGTAATAGGGTTCGAGGTCGGCGTACTCGATGGGCCAGTCCACCAGATTGCCCCCCTCCACGGGCCCCAGTTCGGAGAGCAGGCGGAAGTCCACGGGCTTCTGGCGGTGGAAGAAGCCGCTCATGAGGTTGGTGGAGCCCCCAACCATGTTGCCGTTCCAAAAGTCCCAACCCGAGTCGAAGGTGGATTGGGCCTCCCAGGCGCCGGTTGAGTCCTGCTGCTCCAGAACGTGGAACTCGTCGCGCAGGTTGGGGGTGTAGGTGCTTCGCCTGGTGGCGGCGATCTCGTCCTTGCGGAAGTCGGCCTCGCGGAACCAGGGGCCCTTCTCCAGCACGACCACTGAGTAGCCCGCCTCGGCCAGGGTCAGGGCGACGGGGCCACCGCCGGCGCCACTGCCGATGACGCAGACGTCGAAGTCCTTGCTCACGCCTTGCCGAGCCTCCCATAGATGGTCTGCGCGGTCGGGCGCGGCAGGCCTGGGTTGTGGTCCAGCCAGGCCCAGCCGATGCCGCCGGGGTTGCCGCCATAGAGCGGGTCGCCGAGCAGCGCCTCCAGGGTGTAGCCGATGAGTGTGGAGAGCCAATGGTCGCCACTGCGGCTCTGGCCGATCCGGACCAGCAGGTCCTCGCGAACACCCGGGGCCAGGTCGGCGAAGGGCTGGCCATCGCCCTCCTGGGCCAGCTCATCCAGCCAGCCGACGCCACGGAGGACGAAGCTGCGGGTCTCGGGGTCCAGGTCCGGGTCGGCCAGGACGCCGTCCAAGTAGGCGGTGGCACGGATGTCGCTACTGCCCGGCGCACCGGGCTCGGAAGGCAGCAGGTGGTCCTGCACCGCGACCAAGGTGCGCCATTGATGGGCGTCCAGGACCTTCCTGCTTGGGGCCTGCGACTCTGGATCGACGGCGAGGGCCGGGGTGGCGGCGGACAGTGCCGCCAGTGAGGTGCGACGCAGGAATTCGCGTCGGTTCAGCGTACCGTCACCTTTGGTGGGTGCGCCGAAGTCCGCCGTCGATGTATCTTCCTTCATGGCCCTCGCCTGTGTGTTGGCACCGCGGTCAGACCTCTGCCAGGTCGCCCTTTGCCTGGAGCCAGGCGCGACGATCGGCGGCGCGCTTCTTGGCCAGGAGCATGTCCATGAGCCGACCGCTGACATCGCTGTCTTCCACCGTGAGCTGGACCAAGCGGCGCGTATCCGGGTGAATGGTGGTCTCGCGCAACTGCATGGGGTTCATCTCGCCCAGGCCCTTGAAGCGCTGGACATTGACCTTGCCCCTGATCTTCTCGGCGGCGATGCGGTCCAGCACGCCCTGGCGTTCGGCGTCGTCCAGGGCATAGTAGACCTGTTTGCCCACGTCGATGCGGTACAGGGGGGGCATGGCGACATAGACATGGCCCTCCCCCACCAGGCGCGGGAAGTGCTTGAGGAACAGGGCGCAGAGCAGGGTGGCAATATGGGCCCCGTCGGAGTCGGCGTCCGCGAGGATGCAGACCTTGCCGAAGCGCAGCCGGGTCAGATCGTCGCTGGCCGGGTCCACGCCGATGGCCACGGCGATGTCGTGGACCTCCTGGGAGCCCAGGACCTCCGCCGGGTCGACCTCCCAGGTGTTCAGGATCTTGCCGCGCAGGGGCATGATGGCCTGAAACTCCCGGTCGCGGGCCTGCTTGGCGGAGCCGCCGGCGGAGTCGCCTTCCACCAGAAACAGCTCGGTACGGTCCGGGTCGCTGGCGGTGCAGTCGGCCAGCTTGCCCGGCAGTGCGGGACCAGACGTGATCTTCTTGCGCACCACCTTGCGCCCGGCCCGCAGACGCGCCTGGGCGGCACCGATGGCCAGATCGGCGATGCGTTCGCCCTCGCCTGTGTGTTGGTTGAGCCACAGGCTGAAGGCGTCCTTGACCACCCCGGAGACGAAGGCGGCGCACTCCCTGGACGACAGCCGCTCCTTGGTCTGGCCAGAGAATTGGGGCTCGATGAGCTTGACGGAGAGGATATAGGAGCAGCGCGCCCAGACATCCTCCGGGGCCAGCTTGACCCCGCGCGGCAGCAGATTGCGGAACTCGCAGAACTCGCGCATCGCCTCGGTCAGCCCGGTGCGCAAGCCGTTGACGTGGGTACCCCCCTGGACCGTGGGGATCAGGTTCACATAGCTCTCGGCCATGGGATCCCCGCCCTCGGGCAGCCAGGCCAGGGCCCAGGACGCACCCTCGTTGGCGGACTCCAGATTGCCGACGAAGGGGTCGGCGGGGATCAGCTCCAGGCCGCTCAGGGCCTGGGCCAGGTAGTCCTTGAGGCCGTCCTGGTAGCACCAGCTCAGCTCCTCGCCGCTGGCCTCGTCGCGAAAGGAGACCTCCAGGCCGGGGCACAGCACGGCCTTGGCCCGTAACAGGTGGGTCAGGGGCCGGACAGCGAACTTGGGGGTATCGAAGTACTTGGGGTCCGGCCAGAAACGCAGGGTGGTCCCGGTGTTCCCTTTGCCAACCGAGCCGATCTCCTCCAGGTCCGAGGACTTGTCCCCACTGGCGAAGGCCATGTTGTATTCCTTGCCGCTGCGCCGCACCCAGACCTCCAGGTGCTTGGATAGCGCATTGACCACCGACACGCCAACCCCATGCAGGCCGCCGGAAAAGCGATAATTCTCCGCCGAGAATTTGCCCCCGGCGTGGAGCTTGGTCAGGATCACCTCGACCCCAGGCAGACCCTGCTGCGGGTGCATGTCCACCGGCATGCCCCGCCCGTCGTCGCTGACCTGGAGGGATCCGTCGCCGAACAACACCACGGCGATTTTGCGCGCATGGCCGGCCAGGGCCTCATCCACGCTGTTGTCGATGACCTCCTGGGCCAGGTGGTTCGGTCTGGTGGTGTCGGTGTACATCCCCGGGCGCTTGCGCACCGGGTCGAGGCCACTCAGGACCTCGATGGCTGAGGCGTCGTAGTTGCCGCTCATGGCAGGTGGGTTGGTTCCTCGGGCTGGCGGGTGGCAGATCGCCCCGTTCCCAGGGGCCAATGGGGCTCACAATTGACCCCTTTAACCGCGTTACGTTACCGTACCAGTAGAGGCAGACACAAACCCCATGACACCCAAAGCCGTACCCCCCGCAGACATGACACCCGCTGTGCCGGCATCGCCGGACGCACCAGCCCAGGCCCCACGCAAGGGCAGGAACCGGAACCCAGCCCCGGTTGATGCACCCAGCTTCGAAGACCATCTCGCCGAGCTCGAAGCATTGGTGGACACCCTCGAACGGGGTGACCTCAGCCTGGAGCAATCGCTGGCCGCCTTCGAGCGAGGTGTCCTGCTCACCCGCACCTGCCAGAAGTCCCTGGACGCCGCGGAGCAGAAGGTGCGCATCCTCACCAGCGCCACCGAAGGCGCCGAACCGGAGCCCTTTTCCCATGAGTGAGGCAGAGCTGCGAGGCTTTATTGCGCAGAGCCAGGCGCGGTGCGAGGCGGCCCTGAAGCGCTGCCTGCCCGCCGCTGAGATTCACCCAACCCGGCTGCACGCAGCCATGCGTTACGCGGCCCTGGGGGCTGGCAAGCGCATCCGCCCAGCACTGGTCTATGCCACCGCCCAGGCCATCGGTCTGGCACCCGAGGCGGTGGACAGCGCAGCCGTGGCGGTGGAGCTGATCCACGCCTATTCCCTGGTCCACGACGACCTGCCGGCCATGGACGACGACGACCTGCGCCGGGGTCGCCCGACCTGTCACAAGGCCTACGACGAGGCAACGGCAATCCTGGTAGGCGATGCCCTACAGACCCAGGCCTTCCAGGCCCTAGCCCTGGACGAGGGGCTACCCGTAGCGGTCCGGGTCTCCATGATTGCCACCCTGGCCCGCGCCAGTGGCTCGCGTGGCATGGCCGGTGGCCAGGCGCTGGACCTGGCCGCCGAGGCCCAGCCCCCCGACCTGGCCATGCTGGAGAACATCCACATCCACAAGACCGGTGCCCTGATCCGCGCCGGGGTGCGCATGGCGACCCTGCCCCAGACCGACCTGGACCCGCAGGTCGCCGAGCGCCTGGACCGCTATGCCAAGTGCCTGGGGCTCGCCTTCCAGATTCGCGATGACATCCTCGACGTGGAGGGCGAAAGCTCGGTCATTGGCAAGACCAGCGGCAAGGATCAGGCGCAGGAGAAGGCCACCTACCCTGCCCTGATGGGACTAGGACCGGCACGCGAGGCTGCTGAGGGCCTGATCGTCGAAGCCCTGGGGAGTCTCGAAGGCATGGGTGAGGCATCCAACCCTCTGCGGTGGGTGGCCGACTACATGATCCAGCGGGATCGCTAGCAACTCCCACAAGCCGGTTGCGCTTGCCCAGACCCCCGCCGTCCCGGATAATGATCGGTCCCCGAAACGCGACCTTGTCGCGACCCGAGCCGCAGCCCGAGCCCGCCGTTCTCCAAATGAAAGGCCCTCCTGTTCATGCCCTTGTCCGACGGCATGCCAGCCCCTACCTTCGTGCCGAGTCCGACCCCCAACGCCCCGCGAGGAAACACTCCCATGGAGTCAGCGCTGAAGTCCACCCCCGCCGTCGCCTGCATCGCCGATGTGCAAGGCAGCGCCGATAGCCGCCGTATCGCCATCGACAAGGTGGGCATCAAGGACA
This sequence comes from uncultured Gammaproteobacteria bacterium, assembly GCA_963845265.1. GTDB lineage: Bacteria > Pseudomonadota > Gammaproteobacteria > Chromatiales > Chromatiaceae > DYRB01. Next base: position 208,585 of record CAWJRN010000012.1, read on the forward strand.
TCCGCCACCCGGTGCGGGTGCGGGATCGTAACGAAGGAGAGCAACATACCGTCGCCACCTTCAACATGTACGTCTACCTGCCCCATAACTTCAAGGGGACGCACATGTCGCGCTTCGTCCAGATCCTGAACGGCCACGAGCGCGAGATCAGCGTGTCGTCGTTCAAGGAGATGCTGCGCGAGATGGCCGAGCGACTGGAGTCGGAGGCGGGCCACATCGAGATGCGCTTCCCCTACTTCGTCAACAAGCACGCCCCCATCACCGGGGTGCAGAGCCTGCTCGACTACGACGTGACCTTCATCGGTGAAATCCGCAAGGGTAAGCCGGTGATGTATATCAAGGTGGCGGTGCCGGTCACCAGTCTGTGCCCCTGCTCGAAAGAAATCTCCGAGTTCGGGGCCCACAATCAGCGCTCCCACGTCACCGTGCAGGTGCGCAACCGCGGCTTCATGTGGATCGAGGAGATCATCGACATCGTCGAGGGTCAGGCATCCTGCGAGCTGTTCGGGTTGCTCAAGCGCCCGGACGAGAAGTACGTGACCGAACGCGCCTACAACAACCCCAAGTTCGTCGAGGACATGGTGCGCGACGTGGCCGGTCTGCTTAACGACGACGAGCGCGTCGGGGCCTATGTCGTGGAATCGGAGAACTTCGAGTCCATCCACAACCACTCCGCGTATGCCCTCATCGAGCGCGACAAAGAGGAAGAGGCCCGAGTGGCCGAGGCATCCCTTTAGTACCCTGTTTCCCCCTAAGTCAGGCTAAAATCGGCGGAAATAATCTTTATTGATCGCAAGCGGTTATAACAGAAACCTGAATTTGGGACTAGAATTTAGGCAGAGACCTATCGGAGATAGACACGGGCGTAAAGACGGTGAATACCAAAAGGGCCATGATTGCCGCACTGCTGGTCGGGGGGCTTGCCCTCTGGTTGTTGGGGGACGATGACCAGCCACCCCCGCCCGAGGACGCAACCGCACCGGCGGCACCCCAGCGGCCGACCGCCCGGCTGCCCCACCGCACGCCGACACCAAGCTACGACTACCCCATTGCGGCCCCGCCGCAACCGTACCGGGACACGGCACCCTGGGCGAGTCGCCGGCCAGTCCCCGAGTTCGCGCCCTTCGACTCGCCACCTCGGGACAGATACCAGGCCGACGCCTGGCCCGGTGGGAACGTCGAAGCCTATCGCTTCCGCCCCCTGACTGAGCGCGACCGGCAACGCATGGGTAGCCCGGAGGCGCTGCCCTACCGATCACCCGCCACCGCAGCCCAGGGCTACGCCGCCGGCCCCCTTACGGGGCCCTGGGAGCGCGACTATCGCGTCCGCACCTATGTACCTGGGCCGGACGACAACGGTCGCTACCCGCGAGACCAGCGGATCTATCCCTGGGAGGCGGAGCCTGACTATGCCGAGCGCTGGGATCAACCGCCCAGGGTCCGGCCAAGACAACCCCGGCAGCCAGACTGGCAACCACCCTCTCATCGCATGTACCCAAGCCTCGACTGGGCCTCTGACCGCACCTTGACCGCACGCTAAAAAAAGTTGGTCCAGCCTGGCGACCGCCTGCGGGAGCGCTGCCTCGGCGCGACCGGGCGAAGCGGAGCGAGCTCGGCGGCCCAGGCCGGCCAGGGGCGTCCGCCCCCGGCATCGTCGCGGCGAGGTCCCGCTCCCACAAAGAATGTTACCTGCTCATTTCAATGACTTGGCCATCGCCCTGGACAGAAAAGGGCTCGATGCGCTCCTGTGAATATGTCGACCGTCGCGGTAAGCGTCGGCCACCTGAGGTCATTGCCGCCGCCTGGTCAGCGGACTGCATTGGCATCCTGCCGTTCGGCAATGGCGGCACAAGGCCGAGCGCGACCTGGCGTCCGCCATCCGACTCCTGGCTGGCGAGCCGCCCTTTCTCGACACCGCCGTGTAACCACTGCCAGCAGGCGGCCGAAAAGGCCCTCAAGGCATTCCTCGCGTCTTGGGACCGACCACTGCGTCGGGGTGCACGAGCTGGTCCTGCTGGTGTCCCGGCTCTCATCGCAGCGGGGTCGGCAACGTGAAAACACCCACAAAGTTAACATGCCGGCGCGGCAGCCCACCTGTGGCCAAACTTGAGCCAGTGTCGCTAAGGCATTGCCCCGGAAGCGCGGAACCTGCCTTGGCCACAGGTTATCCACCGAGGTGACCCCAGCCAATGTGGACAACCATTCGGGATAGCGGGCAGTCGCCTCCTCCGCGAGTTGCGTACGTTCAGAGCACCTGACCTCTACGCTGGCGTCGGTCTGAGAAAGCCAGTGTTTTGTCTCGTTCCCACGGTCCCCGTGGGAACGAGGGGGGCGAGCGTCTCAAGTTGAGCAAAGACGCTCAGGCAAGGGTGGCAAGATCCCGGGTCGTCGATTACCCTTTCCGTGGACGCGGGGATCGGCCCCACGTCTGTCGTTGTTTACTTTTCATCTCGAAACGATCATTAGGGAGAATAACATGACGCGCGAAACGATGAGACGTTACACCATCGGCGCCCTGCTCGCGGCCGGCTGCGTAGTGGTGCTGGGCAGCGGTACGGCATTGGCGGAATCGGCCTGTAAGGGCATGCCCCAGAGCGGCTGCGAGAAGGCGGCCGACTGCGTCTGGGTCGGCGGCTACGAGAAGAAGGACGGCAAGAAGGTCGCTGGCTACTGCCGGACCAAGTCCAAGGGTGGGGCCTCCGGCGAGAAGGCCGATAAACCTGCAACCACATCAAAGGACAAAAAGTAGTCACAGGAGGCCTGTTCGCCCAACAGGTTCGCAGCCGCCGGCGGAAACTTCGCCGGCGGCCGGTTTTTCGTTAGCTCATCTTTGGCATTTCGGCCGCGCGTTCCGCCCAAAAACCCCGTTTTTCCGCGCTCGCGCGACGCTCGGATCCTACCAGATCAACATTTTAGTGAAGATGGAGTGCCCAAGGTCGCCACCGAAAATTTGTAACCGACTGAAATAACGTGGAAGTTCTCGGAAGGGTGCCAAAGATGGGCTAACCCAGACAGAGCCGAAAAAAAACGGCCCAGAGAGGCCGTTGGCGTACTGCTTCGCGGGAGGGTTCCCGGCGCGGCCTCGGGGTTAGAACCCAATCATCTCGGCGTGCAACCCCTGTCCACGAACTGCAAGAACGATGGCGCTCGGTCGCAGGGCCTCGGGGTCGTAATCGACCAGCATCAGGTGACGCGCCTTCTCGTGTACGCAGGCGCTGTAGATGCCCTGTTCGTCCCCAAGGGCTCGCTCCAAGGCATGGATGTGGCGGTCGTCCAGGTTCTCGTCGATATGGATCACGATGTCGCTGGTATGCATGGATACAGACTCCGGTCAGAACGTGGATTGGCATTTACAGGTCTAGCCCATCCAAACGAAACCGCAAACAGGACGATTACATGGGATTTCACGACCGGAGAGCGCAACAAGTCCTCCCAACGACGGTGGATAAGCGAAGCGCATCCACCGAAGGCACTAATCGGTCGCCCCCCGGACACCAGCCTGCGACGCCTCGATGCGCTCGGCAACCGCGACCCCAGACAGCCACAACAGAGCCGCCTCCTCCCTGGGGGCCAAGTCCCCCGCATTGACGAGCAGGATGCCGTCCGCCACCGGCCAGGTCACCACCTGGGATTCCCCGGACTGGTCCTTAGGCTGGTTGGTGTCGCCCTCACCCAATTGCCTCACCACAGAGGCTACCAGTTCCTCATGGACATCCTGGCGATAGGCCAACTTAGCTGCCCTCAGGTCCAAAGCCGAAAAAAAGAAGCTCAGAGCCTCCGCGGGCAGACGACCGAAGGCGCCAATACGAGCGTTACAGACCCGGTCCCCGAAGGGGGTCGGTGCGTCGAAGCACTGGAGTTCGACGTCCGGCAGGCGGGCACGGATGTCCTCCTCACGCAACCCGGAATTCATGTCTGTGAAGGAGAAATCCACGACCGGGCGACCAAATAGTGGCAGCAACACCAGATCGGTGCGCCTCTGACCGTCAGTCGTCAGCAGCAACCAGACTAGGGGCCCGCCAACCAACACCAGGGCCATCAGGGTCTTGTAGGAGCGCGGAAGGGCTGTATTCATCGATGGAATCGTCCTGCTATACGAAGAAGTTGTCAGTTGGCAGTTTTCAGTTGCCAGTTAAGAGGTTGTTGATAGCTGGCCCTTGCGCCCGCCAGACTCTACCTCGCTGCCCGCCTCGATGCGGCAGGTCAACTCCCCCCTCGCCAGCCGAGCCTGGACCAGGGTCCCGGGTGGCGCCTGGGCCCTGTCGCGCACAATGTCCCCGCTCGGCACCAAGGTAACGATGGCATAGCCCCGGGCCAAGGTGGCCAGGGGGCTGCGTGCATCCAGGCCCTGCACCGCCAGGGCGAGGCGATCCCGGCGCATGCTCGCCCAGTGGGTGACGGCAAGGGCCATGCTGCGCCCAAGCCCGTGCAGACGCAGCCGCAACCGGGCCAGATCACGCCCCGGCGAGTTGATCGCCAGGCGTGCCGCCACCGGGTCCAGTCGGCGGCGGGCCCCGGCCAACCGCGCGACCATAGCCGTGCGCAGGCGGCGCTCCTGATCGTCAAGCGCCTGGGCACGGCGCTGTAAGGCGGCACTCGGGTGGAGCAGACGCAGGTGCCGGGACGCAGCGCCGAGACGTTGCGCGAGCCGCGCCAGTTGCCCAACCTGGACCGTAACCAGACGCTGGCTCAGGGCCGAGAGCCGATGGGCCAGGTGCTCGCCCGAAGGGCTGACCAGCTCCGCTGCGGCGCTGGGTGTGGCAGCCCGCTGGTCGGCGGCCAGGTCGGCAATACTGAAGTCCACTTCGTGGCCGATGCCCGTGACCACGGGGATGACAGAGGCCCGGATGGCGCGGGCCAGAGCCTCGTCGTTGAACGCCCACAGGTCCTCCAGAGAACCCCCGCCCCGGGCTAGGATCAGGATGTCGCACTCCGCCCGACGGTTGGCCAACTCCAGGGTTTTGACGATCTGCTCCGCGGCCCCCGGACCCTGCACCGGGATCGGATAGATGAGCACCGGCAGGCCCGCCAGGCGCCGCGCCAATACGCTGAGGATGTCGTGCAGGGCGGCCCCGATGGGCGAGGTGATCACCCCGACCCGACGCGGAAAGGCTGGAATGGGGCGCTTGGTCGCCGCATCGAACAGCCCCTCGGCGGAGAGGCGCTGCTTGAGGCGCTCCAACTCCAGGCGAAGGGCGCCCTCGCCCGCCGGCTCCAGGTGCTCGCAGATGAGCTGGTAATCGCCGCGCGGCTCGAACAGGCCGACCCTGGCCCTGGCCAGCACCTGCTGACCGTTGGCCGGACGAAAGTTGAGCAACAGGCGTTTGGCCCGGAACATGGCGCAGCGCACCTGGGCGGTCGGATCCTTGAGCGAGAAATAGATGTGCCCGGAACCGGGCTGTGCCAGGTTGGACACCTCACCCTGAACCCACAGCAGCGGAAAGCTGCCGTCCAACACCGCCCGCACCTCGCTATTAAGGCGCGAGACGCTGTAGATGTCGCGACCAAAGTCGAGACCGGGCTGATTTGGGGAAATACTCATGACTACGAGGTCTCTTGGGGCCGATCGGCCCAGACGCCGGACGGCACCAACCGCGCCACTGACAGGGCGCCGGGGCTGCCCCCAGGGTCCAGTGCTCCGGGGAGTTTACCGGGGTTGTCCACAAATCTATACTGCCTGGCTATTTCTCGCCGCACACCATCCCAAGGGGACCCTCGCCATGCGCCTGATCCAGGAAGCACTCACCTTCGACGACGTCCTCCTGCTGCCGGCCCACTCCCGGGTCTTGCCCAACACGGTGGACCTCTCCACCCACCTGACCAGAGGTATCACCCTGAAGATCCCCCTGGTCTCCGCAGCCATGGATACCGTGACCGAGGCGCGCCTGGCCATCGCGATGGCCCTGGAGGGCGGTATCGGTATCGTGCACAAGAACATGAGCGTCGACCGTCAGGCCCACGAGGTGCGGGCGGTCAAGAAGTACGAGAGTGGCATCATCCGCAATCCCATCACGGTCACCCCCGAGACCACAGTGGGCGAGGTGATGAAGATCACACACGCCAACAACATCTCCGGGGTCCCGGTCGTCACCGCCGACGGACACCTGGATGGCATCGTCACCGGGCGCGATCTGCGCTTCGAGACCCGCCTGGACCTACCGGTCACCGCCGTTATGACCCCTCGAGAGCGTCTGGTCACGGTGCGCGAGGGCGCCACCCGGGAAGAGGTCGTCGGCCTACTACACAAACACCGGATCGAGAAGGTGCTGGTGGTCAACGGCGGCTTCGAACTGCGCGGCATGATCACCGTCAAGGACATCCAGAAGGCCAAGGACTTCCCCAAGGCCTCCCGGGACGGTCACGAGCGCCTGCGTGTCGGCGCTGCGGTCGGCGTAGGCGCCGGCACCGACGAGCGCATCGCCGCCCTGGTCGAGGCCGGCGTGGACGTGGTGGTGGTGGACACCGCCCATGGCCATGCCCAGGGCGTACTCGACCGCGTCGCCTGGACGAAGCAGAACTTCCCCCAGGTACAGATCATCGGCGGCAACATCGCCACCGCCTCTGCCGCCCTGGCCCTGGCCGAGGCCGGCGCCGATGCGGTCAAGGTCGGCATCGGCCCCGGGTCCATCTGCACCACGCGCATCGTCGCCGGTGTCGGGGTACCGCAGATCACCGCCGTGGCCAATGTCACCGAGGCCCTCAAGGGCAGCGACGTCACCGTCATCGCCGACGGTGGCCTGCGCTACTCCGGCGACGTGGCCAAGGTCATCGCCGCCGGCGCCCACTGCGTCATGATCGGCGGGCTCTTCGCCGGCACCGACGAGGCACCGGGCGAGGTCGAGATCTACCAGGGCCGCTCCTACAAGTCCTACCGCGGCATGGGCTCGCTTGGGGGCCATGGCGAGCAGCCAGGGGTCCAGGGACCGCTACTTCCAGGAGGGGCGCGACACCGACAAGCTGGTCCCGGAGGGGATCGAGGGCCGGGTCCCTTACAAGGGCAGCGTGATCAATGTCATCGTCCAGCTCACCGGCGGTCTGGCGTCCAGCATGGGCTACACAGGCTGCGCGGACATTCACGAGATGCGCACCAAGCCCGAATTCGTGCGCGTCAGCAGCGCCGGCATTCGCGAGTCCCACGTTCACGACGTGCAGATCACCAAAGAGGCGCCGAACTACCGCATCGATTCCTGACCCTCGAGCCGCCTCGCCGACGCGGGCGCCCCCGGCCTGCCTCTTACCGAAACGCTTCGGCGATGGCTTGCCGCGTGGGCATGCCTCGGGTGGCAAGGACCTTGCCGAGCCAGGCGATCTGATCGTGCACCCGCTCCAACGGGTGAAGCGCCAGGGTGACCAACCAGGCCCCGTCGCTGTCTGAATAGCGCCTGCCTCGCTCGCCATAACGCCAGACCAAATAGGCAGGTCTGGGGTCGGGCAGGTCTGGGGTCGGGTCTCGCTTGGTAGCATGCTGCTACGGGCGGGCGTGGGGGGCGAAGGGTTCTCCATATGACGACCGAGAGAGTCAAGAGGGAGGATCTGGCCCTACAGGCATTCCCCCAGGAGCGTAGCTGCTGAGCTGGCCTCCCATATCCCAAACGCTCTAAACTGACGGCTCGCACGCGCGATTGACGAAATTGGGCGGCGACGCCCCGTAACCTTGCGATGACTAGCTGGAGAGAGATGATGTGGTATTGATGGCGGGCGTTGCTGGCCCTGCTCATTGCCGCGAGCGCCCAAGCGTTCGATTTTCCGATCCAGGTGATCGAGTACGTGGACGACACGAAGGTGGTCGCGTCCATACAAGAAGAGGACATGAACGCCGGGCTGCCGTGGCACCCGTTCAAGGATGCACCGCCGCTGTCGGTGGAACAGGCGTTGGAAGCGGTTGCCGGGGCGATCGATTCGGACCCGGTGCTAGCCGACGCGACGCTTGACGAGATCGAGCTGCGGCGCGTCCCGCACCAGGAGAGCCACTGGCACTACATGGTGAAGCTGAAGACCGAGGCGCCGACCCCGCACCACACGCATTACTACGTAGTACTGATGAACGGCAAGGTCGTGCCGGCTCTCAAACAGCCTCGGATGATCAGGTAGCCGCGCCTTTCGAGCGTCCCGCTTTAGTTCTGGCCTTCCGCATCGGGCGGAAGGGGTTGGAGGCGGTGCACCCGAGCTGAGCGTTCGCGCCCGCCACCAAGCGCAACAACCGCCTGCGGCCGAAGCGATGAGCGATGCCCGAGCGGGCGAGGGAGCGTAGGGTTTTCGCGTGGCCCCACGTCACTGGCCGACAATCAGCCCGACTAGGCCGCTGGGCTCGCTTCGCTTCGCCCGGTCGCGCCGAGGCGACGCTCCCACGGTCGGGCGCCCGACCGGAGCAACATCCAACGCAGACACAGCCACGTTCTGCCGCACCCTGAACGGTGCCACGGTTGGCAACCTGTTCATGAGCCTGATCCACACCGCTGCGGTACTCCAGCCAGACGCGACAGCGTAGCGCCCCGGCTCGCCAAACACGCGGCGCTCCCACCCAGCCCGAGGCCGAAACCCGATAATATTTCACAATGCGGTACTCGTGCTGTATTGCGCAATATTTGGCGAGCCGATAGATTGTTACCCCATTGGAGTAGGACATCTGCCCCTCCCGCAATCACTCGCCACCTTGCCCCCGGAGACCGCACCATGAGCGCTGCTACCGAGACTCAGACCGTCACCCCCGATTTCTGCGCCGGCATCGACCATTTCGGCACCCCCTGGCCCGACTTCGCTAGCCTCGCAGCGACGCCCGCCATCGGCGCGGACGACATCGCCATCGCCGACAGCACCGACCCGGCGGCCATCTACCAGACCCTATTGGGCGCCGATGCACTGCGCTATCTGACCCTTCAGGTCTGCGGCGCCAAGGGCTCCGGCCACCCCGGCGGCTTCGCCTCCAGCGCCGAGGCCCATGCGGCCCTGATCATGCTCGGCCACACCAACATCGTCACCGAGGTGGGCCACCACGCACCGGGGTTCTATAGCTCCATGTTCCTGGACTCGTCGCTTGGAGGCCATGGGCATCCACACCGTAGCCCAGATGCGCGAGCGCTTCCGTGAGCGCGAGGGCCTCCTCGGCCACCTGTCCGGGGCCGTCCCCGGCATCCTGTCCCCCGCCGGCCCCCTGGGTCAGGGGCAGCACTTCGCCATGGCCGGTGCCCTGCTCTACCCGGATAAGCTCTTCCCGGTGACCCTGGGCGACGGAGGCATGGGCGAGCCCTACCCCCTCTCTGCCATGATGCACTTTCTGACCGCGTACCCGGGCACGACGAACTTCCTTCCGGTGCTGGTCTGGAACGGCTATAGCCAGGAGCACCACGCCATGGTCTCCACCTGGGACAACGAGCGCATGGTCGCCTACTGGCGGGCCCACGGCTTCCAGGAGGTGATCCTGGTGGACGCCAAGCCCTTCGACGACACCGAACAGGAAGGCGCCTATGTCGACAGCACCCGCTTCTCTCTCGGCCGTCGCCTGGCCTTCGCCCGCGCCGTGCTGGAGGGGATGGACAAGGCCGCCCGGTCCGCCCTGGACGGCACGCCGACGGCCTTCATCATCAAGCAGCTGAAGGGCGCCGGGGTGCACACCCTCGGCGCCAAGGCACATAACCTCTACCCGGCCGATACCCTGGACCAGCCCCACATCATCGCCGGCCTCCAGCGCCGCGCGCTGCCCGCAGCGGCCTGGGACCTGGTGAGGACCAATTTTACCCGTGCCGGCGGCGGGCCTGCCGCTCAGACCTCGGTGACCGAGCAGGAGATGCCCATCCCAGCCCTGGGCAAGCTGCCCATGCAGGACTTCCCTGTGGGCGAGAAGCAGGTCCCGGCCACCGCCTTCGGCGCCCTGGTGGCGGCGGTGGGGCGTGCCGACCCGCGTATGCTGGTGACCAACGCCGACGGCAACGAGGCCTCGGCCATGCGCAACATCAGCGAGGCCCTGGGCATTCGCCATCCCACACGGGACGACCTCTATTGCCAGCGCCCGGACGGTCAGGTCTACGAGCCCCTGAACGAGGACGCGTGCGCGGGACTCGCCGCCGCCGTGGCCCTGTTCGGCGGGCGCTCCGCCTGGCTGTCCTACGAGTCCTTCGCCATCAACGGCTGGCCCATCATTCAGACCGTGACCCAGGCCATGGCCGAGCTGCGCCACCGCACCCCCTCGCTGGTGACCATGTTCACCGCCGGGGCCCTGGAGCAAGGGCGTAACGGCTGGACCCACCAGCGCCCGGAGATCGAGAACTACGTCGCCGCCCAGATGCGCAACGGCAACGTCTTCGCCCTCTTCCCGTCGGATGCGAACATGATCCAGGCGGCCTACGAGTGGGCCCTGGGCAGCTACAACAAGGGGATCGCGATCTTCGCCTCCAAGTCGCCGCTACCGGTCTACACGACCCTGGAGCAGGCCCGGGAGGCCATCGACCAAGGCGCTACGGCCATCTATGAGGGTGGCAGCGGCGACAAGGGGACCGTGGTCTTCGCGGTGACCGGCGACATGGTGTTCCTGCCCGTGTTCGAGGCCAAGGACCGCCTGGAGGCCGAGGGCTATCGGGTGCGTATCGTGAGCGTGGCCAACCCACGCCGGCTTTACCGGCCTACAGACGTGGCCTGGAAGACCTGTTCAGAGCCCGACGGCGGCTTCATGGACGACGCGGCCTTCAACGCCCTGTTCGACGGCGACCTACTGTGCGCCGTGTCGGGTGGGCCCGGTGCTCCCCTGGAGCCGGTGCTGCTGCGCACCCGTGCTAAGCGCCGCGAGCTCATGGCCTGGCAGCGGGGCGAGACCACCGCCTCGCCCGGTGAGGTCATGGCCGTCAACGGCCTGACCGCGACGGACATCGCCGGGCGGGTGCTGGGGGCGCTGAAAGGCTGAGGGCTGCTGCCAGCCCCGCCATTCACGAAGCACCTATAGGATGGATAAGGCGCGCGCCGCGGCGCCTGGGTCTCGGCACAGGGCCCGTCCGCGCCGCATCCACCGATTGCCTGCACAGGCTTCGGTGGATGCGCTTCGTTTACCCACCCGACGACGCCTGCGAATATCAGCCCTGTCGAAGCACCGGAGCGACCCATGCCCCAAACCAAGATCATCGTCCTCGACGACGACCCGACCGGCTCCCAGACCGTCCACGGCTGCCTGCTGCTGACCCGCTGGGACCCGGTGACCCTGAGCGAGGCCCTGCAGGACCCCTCGCCCCTGTTCTTCATCCTCACCAACACCCGCGGCATGGACGCCGGCCGCGCCGCGGACCTGACCCGCAACGTGTGCACCAACCTGCGCTCCGCCCTGGACGGGCTGGCCGCTGCTGGCAAGGCGATCCAGCCCGTGCTGGTCAGTCGTTCCGACTCGACGCTGCGCGGCCACTATCCGGTGGAGACCGACGTCATCGCCGAGGAACTGGGTCCCTTCGATGCCCACTTCCTGGTGCCCGCCTTTTTCGAGGGCGGTCGGGTAACCCGGGACGGCACCCATTATTTGATGGTTGATGGGCAGCCGGTGCCGGTACATGAGACCGAATTCGCCCGCGACTCCGTGTTCGGCTTCTCCACCGCCTACCTCCCCGACTATGTGGAGGAGAAGACCCGCGGGCGCATCCCGGCATCCGCGGTGCAGCGGTTCGACCTGAAGGCTGTGCGCGGGGACCTCAGGGAGCGGCTCGCGGCCCTGAGCGGGAATGCGTGCTGCGTGGTGGATGCCGAGCGCCAGTCGGACCTGGACGGTTTCACTGCTCAACTCCTGGAGGCAGCGGCCGGCGGCAAGCGCTTCCTGTTCCGCAGCGCCGCCAGCCTGCTGACGGCGCTTGCGGGGCTGCCGCCCCAGCCGGTCCCGGCGGCGGACATGGGCAACTATCGCCGCGGCAATCGGCCCGGGGCGGTGATCGTCGGCTCCCATGTCCAAAAGACCACGACCCAGCTCGCCAAGCTCTTGGAAGAGCCGAGCGTCGCGGCCATTGAGGTGGACGTAGACCGTATCGGCCCAGGGGGGGCTACCTTCCTCGCCGAGACCCGCGAGCGCATCACCACTGCCTGGTCCAACGGCCAGACCCCAGCAATCTATACCAGCCGGGTGGAGCGCACCTTCCCGGACCAGGCCACCCGCCTGGCCTTCGGCGAGCAAGTCTCCGGCTTTCTCATGGACCTGGTGCGTACCCTGCCGCAGGATCTGGGGTTCCTCATCAGCAAGGGTGGGATCACCTCGAACGATGTCCTGAGCGACGGCCTGGCGCTGCACAGTTGCCGGGTCCTGGGCCAGGTGCTGCCGGGCTGCTCGGTGGTGCGGTGCCCGACAGACCACCCGCGCTATCCGGAGCTGCCGGTGGTCATCTTTCCCGGCAATGTGGGCGACGACGCGGCCCTGGCCACGGCCTATCGGCGCATGGCTAGCCTTTAGCCGCCGAAGGCCCTCGGGCAAATGCTTGACCCGCATTGTCGGCCTCGCTTGGCCGACAACCACTCCTGCGCTGCCTGCATGTCCGCCGTCCAGGGCAGCCATGCCTCGCCCGGTCGCGCAGGAGGCGGCGCTCCCACACCGACACTCCCCAGGCATCGACGCTCACCTGCGGCACGGTTGGGAGCCGGATAGCGAAGCATGATCGCAGTCGATACCAATGTCCTGATCCGTTACGGTCTCACGGCTCCGAACCCCCGATCCTTCGCACCCCCTTGGAACTGACAGAGGCTATTTTCGGGGTTCGTAGCTGTACTTCTGCCCACCGAGCGTCGCTGCATACATCAGCCCACCCTTGGCGACGGTGAATGTTGCCATTCCCTTATAGTACTGGCCCGCCGCCGTAGCATGTTTGCTTGTACCGCTCGCACCGGCCGACGATCCAGCGGTACTAGCCATGGCGCTAGCCCCAGCAGTTATGGCAACCGCACTGGCGTCTGCGCTGAATTCGAAATTGCCGTTTGTGAACTCATCGAAGGCCCACTGGTTCTCGAAAAAGATGATCTGGCTGTAGGCTTGGCCGCCCAGCTGCCAACCTGCACTTAACTGAACCACCGAGGTATCACCGACATACTGTCCCTTTTGGTACACGCGACCTTTGCCATATGCGCCACCCAACACGAAACCACCCTTTCCGATCGTCGGGAACACAGCATAACCGTAGGCGCTCTTGAAAAAAGCACCACAGGCTCCTGCATTCTTGAAGATGCTGATCGTCTCGCTATATTCATCCGCCTGAACGGACGAAGCAGGCAGCGCCAGCAGGAAAGCCGCGAACAGGGATGTCAGAAGTTTCAGCATTGTTTGCACTCCATGGATGAATATCGCTACCGTCTTGCAACAGGGAGGTTCGCACGAGAAAAAACCCCGGAACTCTGCGACCAAACCAGTTATCGGGGTTCGGAAATCCCACATCACGCGCTACGCCGTACGCTGAGACTCCCGGCACCAGTATGACTCGTATTTGGATTTGCGTCATGCCACGGAACTGGGAGGTGGATGGGTCTTTATCCTTTTCCTGCGCAGTAAAATGGTCCAACTCACCTAACCTGCCAGACGTCGCCCGGCAAGATGCAGGGCCCGGACGTACGATTCGGTGGACTTGTCGCTCGGTCCGGACGCGATCAGCATACGCGGCGTCCGCTGTGGTTTGGGCTGCTGCCGCTCTTACTTCGCCTGTCAGCGACAGGTTTTGGCCGACAGGGGTCGGTCAGCCGTTCTGGAAGTTGGGGATGGCGGGGATGGCGCTGGGCGCAGGGACTCACACTGAAGCGGCACCCGTACCCCAACTAACACAAACGAAAGGGCCCGCACTTGGCGGGCCCTTATGGCATTGGCTGCAGTTGCCGCCTTCTGGGCGGACTGGGTTAGTTCCCGAGGATAGCGTCCACGACATCCTGGTACAGAACTTGGGCCACGTAGGGCTCGCCGGTAATGGCGGTGATGTTGCTGGAGAAAGCGCGCAAATGATTGAAAGATCCATTCAGTAGATTGGAATAGACCCTGTCGATGTTCCTCACGGTGGTTGTTTCCATGGCGGATTGAATGTCTTCGACGTCGGTTTCCTCGATGATACCGCCCACTATGAGGGCGTCGAGGGCGGATTGCGCGCCTTTCGCCACGAGCTCATCGTAGAGATTCTGCAGTTCGTCATTGACGAACTCGCCCACCAACTTGCCGACAGTCGGATCTGGTATCTTGTAGGTGTTGAGCAGGCCCAGGATGGCATCCATGTGCTGCTGCTCCGAGGTAGCAATATTGGCGAACACTGGCGTTCCCCAGATCCCGTAGAGGGTCAGGTAAACGTCCCGGGCGAGCTTTTCTTCCTCGCGCATGAAGATCAGATCGTTGGTCTCGTCATCGGTCAGGGTCGTGGTGTTGGCTGTGCGCCGACCGGCGGCCGCCACGCCAGGAAGAACCAGGGGGCTGATGGCCAGGGCTGCAGTCACGGTAAGCATCTCTCTGCGCGAGAGTTTGTTAGTGAACATGGGTGCACTCCATTAGGTCGTGGAAAAAAGGCTTCGCCCTATTGTTCCCTTAGGGGAACACGCGGCAGTGAAGTCGGGGCACCAGCCTGCGGCCAACGCTCCCTTACGGCAGGACTCGGGGGCAGTACACCGATTGCACCCGGCCAGGGCGTTGACAATTCGCATGGCGGTGACACAAACCCTTCGCTTTCGTCTCAGGGAGTGAACCATTTCACGGAATTGTCGACTCAGCCGAGAATCCGCGGGGCACGCTCGAAGACAGCCAAGATGCACGAGCCGGCAAGCAAGCGGCAGCGAATGATCGGAGTGTCGCAGTGTTTCGGATGCGAAACGGGACTGCCAAGTCATCATTCCGCCTTCCGCTCGGCGACGGCCTCTGTGCCCCGGTACGCCCCACTCCGGGGCCACCGCACCGGCACCGCGCGCACTGCTGGCGGACTACCTCCACGGCGTGAAGACCGCACTGGCCGTTCTGCGTGCAGCCTATGTACAGGCTCCCATGTGGAGGAAGTGCTGACCCCGCGGCGAGCGGGTCTACCCGCACCGATGGGTTAACCCCGATAGCCCTGCAGTGCACCCGCGCAGCGCCGATAGCGGCCCTGGTGGCAGTGACCGTAGCGGGCGACCCGTCGTAGGTCGTAGCGATTCAGCACAGTGCCCAGCAGGGGTGCGCCGACATGCCGCAGCCGGCCCAGGGTGGCCTGGACGACCGGGACCTGGGTCTGGTTGGCGCCCACCACCAAGACCACGCCATCACAGAGCCTGGCCAGGATCAGGGCGTCGCTCTGGGCCGGGGCCGAGTCGATGACGATCCGTTCGTAGCGCGCCGCCAGCCCGGCCAGGATCTCGGGCAGCCGCGGCGAGGACAGCAACTCCAGCGGTTCTGCGGGCAAGTTGCCCGCGGGCAGCACATCCACCTGCTGGCCCTCGATGGCATGGATGCAGGCCCCCTCCTCCGCCGACCCCGTCACCAAGTCACCCAGCCCGGGAGAATCGGAGTCCAGACCGAACCTGGCACCCAGGGCCGGACGCCGCAGATCGGCATCGATCAACAGGGTCCGATCACGCCGACCCATGGCCAGGGCAAGGCTCACCGCCAGGGTGGTCCGGCCCTCCCCCGGCACACTGGAGGTCACCAGCAAGGTCCGTAGCACCCCTTCCTGGCCAGCCAGCACCAGGCCGGCACGGATGCTGCGGATGGCCTCGGCGAACTCGGACCTGGGGTGTTCTAAGAACATCCGCTCTGGGAGCACCCGCCGCGTCCGCCAGCGGCCCAGCAGGGGCAGGCTACCGAGCACCATCAGGCTGAGGGATTCTTCCAGCCCCTCGCCGCTCTGCACGGTATTGTCCAGATACTCGGAGACCAACACCGCAACGGCCCCAAGTACCAGGGCCAGCAACACCGCGATGGTCACCCAAACCCCGATCCTCGGTCCGACGGGTCGCGAAGAGACCAGGGCAGGATCGATGACTCGGGCGGGTGCGGTCTCGCCCTCAACCCCCTGGCCGGCCTCCTTGAATCGGGTCAGGAAGCTGTCGTAGAGCTGCCGATCCGTCTCCAGGTCGCGCCTGAGCGAACGCAGCTCGGCCTCGTGGCGACCTGCCTCCTGAGCCTGCGCCTTGCGCGCCGCCAGCTCGGCCTCCAATTGGGCCAGGTCCGTGGCGGCGGCACCCAGGTCCCGCCTGACCGCCGTGACCGCGTCCGCGACGGCCTTCGTCAGCCCTGCGGTCAAGGTCTCAAGATTGGAACGTGCCGCCAGCATCTTGGGGTGCTTGGGCCCATAGCGCTTGGCCAACTCCGTCACCTCACGCCCCGTCTGGAGTACCGCCCCCTGGAGCCCCTGGATATCCGGACTGCGCACCATCAGTGCCGGGGTGATCGCCTCGGCGCTGGGCGCCTCGCCCATGAGGCGCACCTGGGCGTCGAGCCGCTCCAGCTCGTCGTGCCTCGCCTGGGCCTCCACCAAGCGGTCCGCAAGCTCTTGCAACTGCTTGGCGGTGAGGTCCAGGGCCTGATCCGTCACCGTCAGCCCCTCTTCCTCTTGAAATGCCTGGAGCCGCGCCTCCGAAGCCTCCACCTGGGCGCGCAGGGCATCCAATCGCTCCGTCAGCCAACCGGTGGCCTTGGTCAGGGCCCGCAGCCGCGTCTCGTATCCCAGTTCGATATAGGCATCGGCATAGGCATTGACCACCGACGCCGCCAGTCCAGGATCTGTGGCGGAGAAACTCAGCCCCACCAGGTCGGTCCCGGCAACCACCTCCGCCTCGATGCCGGAGCTCAGGGTCTCGACTGCCGCCGCGCGCGCCTGCTCTTGGATTGGAGATGGGTCCGAAGCCAGGGGCCACCAGCCGGGGGGGAGTTGGTCGCGCAGCCCGCCGGGTATCCATAGCTGCCAATCCGACCCCGACCCCAGCGCCTTGAACCCGGTTCCATCAGCCAGCTTGAGCCGATCGATCACCGATTCTGCCAGGGTACGGGAACGCATCAACACGGTTTGCGTCTTGAGGTAACTGGATGCATCGCGGGACGAGAGCCAGGTCGCTGGGCCTCCCGCGGCATCGGCGCCTACACGGCCACGGGTGTCGAGTAGCAGGCAGGTCTCCGCTCGATAGACAGGGACCAGGGATGAGGCATACAGGAAGGCGCCCAGACCGCACAGCAGACTAAAGCCTAAAATGCCGAAGCGGTGCTTGCGGGTTAGGTTCCACCAGGCGGCGATGCTCAGGCCGGAGGAGCGTTCAGCGCGCCGCCCCTGGCCTTCCGGGAGCGACTTGGGCGGGTGCTGCATCAGAAGAAGCTCTCTCTAACCACCAAGGTGTCCCCTGGGCCCAGGGGGGCCTCCTCGCCGACGCGGCGCTCGTCATCGGGGTGCCCCTCCGGGACCAGGTAGAGCTTGCCCCGCGAGGCCCGTTCGGTAAAACCCCCGGCGATGGAGACCGCCTTGCGCACGGTCAGGCCCGGCGCGTAGGTATAGCCACCGGGTCGGTTGATCTGGCCCATGACGAAGAACTGGCGGTACTCCTCGATCGTCACGGTCACGTTGGGATCCACCAGATAGGGCCCCTTGAGACGTTCGGTAACCAGGCCCGCCAGCTCCGCCGGGGTGAGGCCACCCACGGCCAGCTCACCGAGCAGGGGATAGGCGATGGTGCCCCGGTCGCTGACGCGTTCGATGATCGAAAGATCAGGCTCACCGAACACCGAGACCCGGACCCGGTCGCCAGAACCCAGGCGATACTCAACCCCGGTGTCTGCGGCCTGCAACGAGGCCGAAAAGACCAGGGCGAGACAGCCCAGGATGAGTGGCAGAAAGTGGTGTCGTCGATGTTGTGACATGGTTCCCATGGGTTGCTCGGTCGGCACCCGAGCGTCGAATAGGCAAGCGCTGTCTGCGTTCACGAACGATCCAGCCGGAGGACGGCGTGTGGGAGCGGCTGTCGACCAAGCGAGCCCGGTGACGGTAGGGTGGATAAGCGAAGCGCATCCACCGAAGCCACGCCGGTGGTTGCGGCGCGGACGGGCATCTCGGCAAACCCCCGACGCAGTGCCACGCGCCTTATCCACCCTACAAATGTTCGGTCCAACTCGGTGCCGCTGATCTAGACCGCTTCCGGGCGCAGCTGATCTGGCCTGAGCTTGGGGGTGAAGTAGACATCGGCCTCGTCCAGGTCCACCTCGGCACCGCCCTTGTCCACCAGGGGTTGCTCGTAGTCCTTCCAGCCGCGCAGCCCAGTGGTCAGGGACACCACGTTCCGGTAGCCCAAGACCTGCATGGAGTGCGCCGCCAGGACGCTGCGGTAGCCCGAGCGGCAGACCACCACCACCTCGCGGTCGCGGGCCCGGACCAGGTCCGGAATTGTCTCCTCGTAGTCCCACTCGCAGGCGGACTCGAGGATACCCCGCGGCACACTGATGGACCCGTCGATGTGCATGGCGTCGAACTCAGCCGGCTCGCGCACGTCGACAATCAAGAGGTCCGAGTTGGCCTCCATGCGCTCTTCCAGGTCCCAGGGCATGATCTCGCGCACGTCCGAGAGGCAACCCTTGATCAACTCGAGAAAATTTTTCATGTAACCACCTTGTGGGAAACAACCAGGGCAACCTTAGATGAGGCCGCCCGGGCCCTGCTCAAACAGTCACTCAGTGCCCGCCCTCCCCACGCCGCTCGCGTTCGCAAAGCCCCTGCTCCACGGCGATGACCGCGGCCTCGACCCGGGAGTGGACGGCGAGTTTGCGCAGGATACCCTTCACGTGCAGCTTGACCGTACCATCGGTAATGCCCAGCTCCCTGCTGATCGCCTTGTTGCTGCGCCCGGCGGCCAGGTGACAGAGGATCTCCATCTCCCGCGGGGTCAGGTCCGAGAAGGCCGAACGCGGCTTGGCCGCCGGCACCTCCCCCTGCACCGCCTTGGCCAGCACGCCTGTCAGTTCCCTGGCCACCGCCGTACCGCCGGCGACGATCTGCTGCAGGGCCTCTATCAGCTCATCGGGCTCCATGTCCTTGAGCAGGTAGCCCCGGGCCCCACCCTGGATGGCCTGCAAGACGTCCCGCTCGTCGGCGCTAGTGGTGAGCATGGCCACCAGGGCCTGGGGATTCGCTTGGCGCAGGTCGTGCAGGATCTCGATCCCATTGCGACCGGGCATGCGCAAGTCCAACAGGACCACGTCCGGGGTCTGATCGCGGGCCAGGCGCAAGCCAACCCCACTGTCTCCGACCGCATCGATCACCACGATGCCCCGTCGCTCCAACAGCTCCCGTAGGCCAGCTCGAAACAGGGCGTGGTCGTCGATCAGCAGCACCCGCAAGGGGGCGGCGCTCGCTAGGGTCTCGGCCTGGGTCATGCCGCGATCCCCTCGTCGGCCATGGCCTTACGCCGCTCCGGAGCAAAAACCAACTCCACCCGGGTCCCCTCCCCAGGCTCGCTCTCGATGCGCAATTCCGCCCCGATACGACTGGCCCGCTCCTCCATGATGGACAGGCCGATGTGTTCCCCCGGTTGTGAGGAACGCCGGGGGGCGCTGAAGCCCACACCATCGTCCTCGACCAGCAGGACATAGGTATCGCCAACGCCGCGGTTCAGCAGTACCCGCACCGTGTGGGCCCGGGCGTGCTTGCGGACATTGGCCAGGGCCTCCTGAACGATGCGCAGGATCTGCAACTCCATGCCCGCGGACAGATCGAAGGGGCGACAGTCGTTCTGGAACAGTGCGTGCAACTGGGTGTCCTGCACGAGGCGGGCGACCAGCTTCTCCAGGGCCGGGATCAGACCACGCCGATCCAAAGGGGCACGATAGGTGGCAAGCATCTCGCGCAGTTCGGTGTGGGCCTCGTCCACCCCGTTGCGCACCCGCTCGATGTCGCGCCGCGCCGCCTCGGGCAGGGGGGTCTGTGCCAGGGAATCGGCGAGCATGCGCACCTGAAAACGCAGGCCGGCCAGGATCTGGGCCAGGGAGTCGTGCAACTCGTGGGCCAGGGCGTTGCGTTCATCCAGGATCGACAGGCGCCGGGCGTCCTCGTCGGACCTGTGCTTGGCGACCGCTACTCCGAGGTGATGGCCGATGGTAGCCAGCAGCTCCACGATGTCCTCGCGCCCCTCTAGCCCCGGGCGGTCTACGAACAGGGTGTAGATCCCAAGCAACTCGCCGTGATAGGGGAGGAGCACGCTGACCGCTTCCACCTCGTCGCTGCCAAACATGCGCCGACCATAGACCCGGGAGCAATAGCGGGCGTCGCGGGTACACAGGATATCCCCGGGGGACAGGGCCGTCCCGCACAGACACAGATCCACGGGGGCCAGGTCGGCGGATCGCACCAGGTCGTCGTCCAGCCCGATGGCACCGACCAGGCGGCGGGTCCCATCCGGAGAGATCAGACGCACCGTGGCCGCCCGAGCATTGATCATCTCCTTGAGGATGCGCAAAAAGCGCAGCAACAGCTCTTCCAGGCCCTCGGCCTGATTGATGCCCGCCGCGACGTCGTAGAGGATCTTGAGCGAGGCGGTCTTCAGGGCCAGACGCCTGGTCTGGCGGGCGATGCGATGGTCCATGTCCTCGTAGAGTTCCGTCAGCTCTTCGTTGAGGTTGGCCACCCCCTCCGCCACGGTACTCAGGAGCCCCAGATCGTTCAGGGACTTGCTGGCACCGGGCTCGCCCTGGCAGACACGGGTCACGGCATCCTCCAGGGCGACCAATGGGCACAGCACCTCGCGACGCAGCCGCAGCAAGAACAGTGTCAGCCCGACCAGCGCCAGGGTGAGGCCCAATATAGACAGGGACCGCCACCAGGCCATCTCCGACGCTTGCCAGGTGCCGATCCACGGGAGCACCACCGTTATGGCCACCAGCCCCAACCCAATGATCGCCAGCGCCAGGGGCCCGACCATGCCCCCGGCCCGCAGGGGCCGGAGCACGGCCCCTTCCCCACTGACCAGGCGTTGCACACCGGCCACGCGCCGCGCCGAGCGGTCCCGTAAACCCATCCCGGCCCTCACGCCGGTGCCTCCAGGGCCTCTTCGCGCTCGCGCAGTTGCAGCTCCCACATGGAGGCATAGAGCCCCTGGACGGCCAGCAGCTCGCGGTGCGAGCCTTGCTCCGCAATCCGTCCGGCCTCCATGACCAGGATGCGGTCGGCGTCCACCACGGTGGAGAGCCGGTGGGCGATGACCAGGGTCGTGTGATTCTCGGAGACCTCCGCCAGGGTGCGCTGGATGGCCTGCTCGGTGTGGCTGTCCAGCGAGGAGGTCGCCTCATCGAAGACCAGGATGCGCGGCCGCTTGAGCATGGCCCGGGCGATGGCCACGCGCTGTTTCTCGCCGCCGGAGAGCTTGAGCCCGCGCTCCCCCACCCGGGTCTGCCAGCCGTCCGGGAGGGACTCGATAAAGGCGCGGATATGGGCCATCTGCGCGGCCCGCTCGACCTCGGCCTGGGTCGCCTCGGGGCGCCCGTAGGCCAGGTTGTACCAGATGGTATCGTTGAACAGCACCGTGTCCTGGGGCACGATGCCGATGACCCGGCGCAGGCTGTCCTGGGTCACGGTGCGCAGGTCCTGGCCATCGATCAGGATGCGCCCGGAGCTGACGTCATAAAAGCGGAACAGCAGCCGCGCCAGGGTGGACTTGCCGGCCCCGCTGTGGCCGACCACCGCGAGCTTCTGCCCCGGGGCCAGGGTGAAGTCGAGGTCGTGGAGAATGGGCCGCTCCGGCTGGTAATGGAAGCCGACGCGCTCGAACCGCACCTCTCCGGCACCCAGGATCAGGTCCGGCGCCCCCGGGGCATCCTGGATCTCAGGGGCCTGTTCCAGCAGCTTGAAGGCCAGGTCCATATCCGCCAAGGAGTACTTGATCTGGCGATAGACGATGCCAAGGAAGCCCAGGGGGATGAAGATCTGCAACAGGAAGGCGTTGACCAGCACCAGGTCGCCGATACTCATGGTCCCGTCGGCCACCCCGCGGGCGGCAAAGACCATCACCAGGGTCACCCCCAGGGCGATGATGGCCCCCTGACCGAAGTTCAGCAGCGACATGGAGGTCTGGCTCTTGACCGCCATCTCCTCCCAGTCCGAAAGGGTCGCGTCGTAGCGGGCCAGCTCCAGCCCCTCGTTGCCGAAGTACTTGACCGTCTCGTAGTTGATCAGGCTGTCGAAGGCCTGGCTGTTGGCCTCGGAGTCGAGCCGGTTCATGGCGTGGCGGTAGTCCATGCGCCACTCGGTGACGGCAAAGGTGAAGACGAAATAGACCGCGATGGTGCCGAAGGTCACCAGGGCGAAGACCGGGGCATACTGGGTCACCAGGATGGCCGCCACCAGACCGAACTCCACCACCACCGGCAGGACGCTGAAGACCATATAGTTGAGGATGGTACTCACCGAGCGGGTGCCGCGCTCGATGTCGCGACTCACCCCGCCGCTCTGGCGCTCCAGATGATAGCGCAGGGACAGCCGATGCAGATGGGACAGGACCCGGGTGGCCAGGCGGCGCATGGCCCGGTAGCGCACCCGAGCGAAGACCACATCGCGCAGCTCGTTGAACAGGGCCGCAGAGAACTTCAGGGCACCATAGCCCAAAAGCAGGGCCAGGGGCACCACGAGGTTCTGGGCAGCGACGGCGCCCGCCACACCCTGCGGGTGCTCGAAGGCGTCCACGATGCCCTTCAGCGTCAGGGGGATGCCCACGTTGGCCAACTTGGCCAGGACCAGGCAGGCCAGCGCCAACAGGGCCCGCCCGCGAAACTCCCACAGGTAGGGCAGCATGCCGCGCAGGTTCTGCCAGTCGCGGCGGTCACTGTGGACCCGGTCGGTGGCGTTGATGCGGCTCATTCGGTCGGTTGGTCCGCGCAGTTCTGGCCCTCAGCCCTACCCATCTCCCCCCGAGGGCAGACGGTCTGCGACTGGGGTGTGAAACGCACGGCACAGTCCTCCTGCCGGGAATCTGGCATGGCGGGCATGGTGGGCGCTTTCATTGTGTTCGGTAGAATGCCATATCCGCGCCATTGTACCCGAGGCCAGGCCGGCGCCAGGCCCCCACAGCGAGAACCCAGCATGTCCGAACAAAGCCTTGAACACGCCACCGGTTGCAGTATGCACGAGCCCTACGCCCTGCAGGTGCTCGGCGAGAGCATGGAGCCGGAGCTCCCCGACCGTTGCATCGTGCTCATCGAGCCCACGGAGTTCTGCCGGGACGGCATGTATGTCTTCGCCGAGGTCGAGGGGGTGCGCTGGTGCCGCCAATACCGCCGCGACCCGGACGGGCGCGAGTGGCTGGTCGCCCTGCATGCGAATTACCCGGATATCGACCTCACCGGGCTCCAGTGGAAGGTCCTGGGGGTCATCATCCAGCGCAACATCCGCCGCAAGATCAAGCACTACACCTACGAGGCCGGCGAGACCGTGCCGATTCAGGTCCCCCTGACCGACCTGACCGGGCGGCACTGAGGTGGCGACCCGGGCCTGGGCCGGCCCACTAAAGACCGCGCTGATCCTGGGGGGGCTGGCCTTCGTCCTCAGCGGCTGCCCCGGACCTGCCGACGACAAGCCGAAGGCCCGACCACCCTCCGCCCACCTCGTCACAGTCGAGGCCATCGACCGGAGCCCGGTAACGGGCCACCACGAGCGCCCCGGGACCCTGCGCCTGCGCCGCTTGGTGCGCATCCACAGCCAGGAGGAGGGCCGGGTCACCCGTCTGGAGGTCTATGAGGGCGACCAGGTCCAGGCCGGCCAGGGGCTGATCGAGTTGGACCGCACCCTGCTCCAGGCCGAGCTGGACAAGGCCATCGCAACCAGGGAACAAGAACGCCTGGACCTCAAGCGCCTGGAGGGGTTGCTCAAGCGCAACGCCGTCTCCGAGGACGAACTGGCCCAGGCGCGCACCGCGCTAACCGTCGCCGAGGCTGAAGAGCGCCTGTTGGAGACACGCCTCGCCTACGCCCGTATCCAGGCCCCCTTCGCCGGGGTCATCACCGAGCGCCTGGTCGAACCCGGCGACTTCGTGGCAAAGGACCGGCACCTGCTCACCCTCGCCGACCCCGCCTCCCTCGTGGCCGAGGTCTCCGTCTCAGAGCTGATCCTGCCCCTGGTCAAGGTCGGCGACCAAGCGACCCTGCGCATCGACGCCCTGGGCGATGCGGGTTTCCCGGCCCGTGTCCTGCGCATCCACCCCACCCTCTCCACGGCCAGTCGCCAGGCCATTGTCGAGCTGACCCTGGCCCCCATCCCGGCCGGTGCCCGTGCGGGTCAGTTCGTGCGCGCCACCCTGGACACTGCGGCGGTAGCCCGCCTGCTGGTCCCCTTCGCTGCTCTGCGCAGGGACCGTACCGGGGAGTTCGTGTGGCTGGTAGAAGACAACGGCAAGGCGAGCCGCCGCCCGGTGCGCAGCGGGCTGCGCTTCGCTGACCGTATTGAGGTGCTTGAGGGCCTGGAGCCTGGGGAGCGAGTCATCACCCGCGGCTTCCTGGGGCTCAACGAGGGCAAAGAGGTGAAGGTGGTCGAACAGCCGGGCACGGATGTCGGCGAAGGGTACTGAACGAGGTCGCTGGCACTAGTGCCGTCGTCCAACAACGGTAGGGTGGATAAGCGAAGCGCATCCACCGAAGGCTCGCTGGAAAACGCAATTCGGCCGCAAATCACGGAAGTTTACGCAAAAACATCAGCAGCTAAGGCGAAGTTCGGAGGAGACGAAGTTCGGAGGGCACCCGCAGGGTGATCCGACCACCGACCACAAGCCTTTGTTTAACTGTGTCTTTTTGCGTTTGACTGCGGCTGAGCTCCTCTCTATTTGGGTGATTACTCCTGCGGGGCCACGCCACGGGATCAGGGCAGTGGACCTTATCTGGGGCGGGGGCAGCGCCCCCACCGATGAGCTTGCCTACTTGTAGGCCCCGACGCCGCAGAAGACGCCGGCGGAGTTGGTCATGATGTAGCTGGTCTTGGGCTTGATCTCGTCGGTGCCCGGGTAGGGCCAGTTGTAGTCCACCCAGCCCTCACCCTTGTCCTTGGCCACAGCGACCATGTCTTTGAACAAGAAGTCGCCGTACTTGTTGAAGTCAGTCAGGTTCTTGCCGACCAGCTCGGGCTTCTTCGCATGGGAGGTCATGACCCCGTCCATGTCTACACAGAAGACGTACAGATCCTTGACCTGGAAACCGCCGGCGGGATCGGCGAAGGCAGCATAGGCCTTGTCCGCGCCCATGGTGTTGACCGCGCTCTGAGCCTTCTGGCTCATGGCCTTGGCCTCGTCCGGGGTGGCCATATCCCCTGCAATGGCGGCAGAGGCCAGGGTGGCCGCGGCCAGGGCGACGATGAGTCTGCGCATAGATGCTCTCCTTTGGTGCCTTTCTAATGGGTGTGTGAAACAGCCCTCGTCGTGGGACCGGGATGGCGGCCCCTACTGGGCCAGCGAAACATAGGGCATTGCTGGCCGGCGGTCCAGCGCCGCGACCCAGGGACGCCCTGCCCCGCCACGGGGCGATTCCTGCACCATCGGCCGTCTCATGCGTCGCCATAGTGCACTGACCCAGCACATGACAGAGCATTGCGCCCTCTGCGCGGAGTACGGCCAAGGGTTGTTGCGCTGGCACGTGGATTGCTTGCGTGGTTGGGGGCGGTCAGGCCAGTGGGCCTGCCCGCAACCACCGTCAGAGACTCACCCACTGGAGCCAACTGCATGCGTAAACCCACTTTCATCAAGACCATGGCCGCCAGCCTGGGCCTCGCCCTGGGCCTGGCCGGCACCCTCCCCGCCCAGGCCGCGGACGACACCATCAAGGTCGGCGTCCTGCACTCCCTGTCGGGGACCATGGCCATCAGCGAGACGACGCTCAAAGACACCATGCTGATGCTCATCGACGAGCAGAACAAGAAGGGCGGTCTGCTCGGCAAGAAGCTGGAGGCGGTGGTGGTCGACCCGGCCTCCAACTGGCCGCTGTTTGCGGAAAAGGCCCGCGAGCTGCTGGTGAAGGACAAGGTAGCGGCGGTCTTCGGCTGCTGGACCTCTGTCTCCCGTAAGTCCGTCCTGCCGGTCTTCGAGGAGCAGAACGGGCTGCTCTTCTACCCAGTGCAGTACGAGGGCGAGGAGTCCTCGAAGAACGTCTTCTATACCGGTGCGGCGCCCAACCAGCAGGCCATCCCCGCGGTGGACTACCTGATGAACGACCTGGGCGTGGAGCGCTGGGTGCTGGCCGGGACGGACTATGTCTATCCGCGCACCACCAACAAGATTCTGGAGGCCTATCTCAAGGCCAAGGGCGTCAAGGAAGAGGACATCATGATCAACTACACGCCCTTCGGTCACTCCGATTGGCAGTCCATCGTCGCCGACATCAAGAAGTTCGGCGCGACCGGCAAGAAGACCGCGGTGGTCTCCACCATCAACGGCGACGCAAATGTCCCCTTCTACAAAGAGCTGGGTAACCAGGGGGTCTCCGCCGAGGACATCCCGGTCGTGGCCTTCTCCGTCGGCGAGGAGGAACTCTCCGGCATCGACACCAAGCCCCTGGTCGGCCACCTGGCCGCCTGGAACTACTTCATGAGCGTGGACGACCCGGCCAACGCCGAGTTCATCGAGACCTGGCAGGCCTTCACCAAGAACCCCAAGCGCGTCAGCAACGACCCCATGGAGGCCCATGTGATCGGCTTCAACCTGTGGGTCAAGGCGGTGGAGAAGGCGGGCACCACGGACCCGGACAAGGTCGGCGAGGCCATCATCGGGCTTGAGACCCCCAACCTCACCGGTGGTACGGCCAAGATGCTGCCCAATCACCACATCACCAAGCCGGTGCTGATCGGCGAGATCCAGGACGACGGCCAGTTCGTCACCGTCTGGCAGACCGAGGCAGAGGTCCCCGGGGATGCCTGGTCCGACTTCCTGCCCGGCAGCAAGGACATCGAGGCCGACTGGACCCCGCCCATCTCCTGCGGCAACTACAACACCAAGACCAAGAAGTGCTCCGGTCAGAACTACTGATCTGAGCCACCCCAGGCCCTGGGGTGCGTCCTCGCACCTCGGGGCCGACTCGACTCCGGGGCGTCGCCTGCGGCGGTGCCCCGGGCCACCGACTCGATTTCAGCGGATCCTCGCCATGCCCGATCTGTCGCCCATCGCGATGCCGTCCGCGCCAGCCCGCGCCCTGCTCTGGCTCGGCCTCCTAATGTCGCTCTGCCTCACGGTAGCGACAGTCCAGGCCGACCCGCTACCGCTGGAACAGGCCCTCTCCGGGCTTGCCGAACGCTCCTTCGATACCAAGACCGCCGCGGCCAAGGCCGTCGCCGACTGCGGCGACCCGCGTGCCGCCCAGATTCTCCGCGCCCTGCTCGGGGGCGATCTCTATGTGCGCCGATCCGACAAGCTCGTGGTATTGGCCACTCCCGAAGGGGACTCCTATACGCTCATCGACGCAGCCACCGGCTCTGCCCTTGGCGAGGCGCCCAAGCGGGACCTGAGCAAGATCAGCCTGAACAACGCGATGCGCACCCAGCTCAAGGCAGCCATCGCCGGCCTCACCCTCAACGACCCGGACCCTGGGGTGCGCCTGAGTGCCGCCCGGGAGATCCTCTCCGCCCTGGACGCCGATACTGCCGAGGTGCTGCGCGAACGCCTGCCCAAGGAGGACGATCCCCAGGTGCGCGACGCCATCGGGTCCGCCCTGGCCCTGGCGGCGCTGGACGCGGACGACCCGGAGGCCCGGCTGAAAGCCATCGGCGAGCTGGCCGGCAGCCTGGAGCCCCAGGTACGCAATCGCCTGGTCGGCCTCGCCGAGTCGGCCCCGGATCCCAAGGTCAAGGCCGCGGCAACCAAGTCCCTGGCCAACATCGAGGGCAAGCTACAGCTCAATGCCTATGCCGAGACCCTGTTCTTCGGGCTGAGCCTGGGGTCAGTCCTGGTGCTGGCCGCCATCGGCCTGGCCATCACCTTCGGAGTCATGGGGGTGATCAACATGGCCCACGGCGAGCTGATCATGCTGGGGGCCTATACCACCTACCTGGTGCAACAAGCCCTGCCGGGAGACTGGGCCATCCTCGTCGCCATCCCCGCCGCCTTTCTGGTCTCCGGGGCCTTCGGGGTGGCCATCGAGCGCACCGTCATCCGCTTCCTCTACGGGCGCCCTCTGGAGACCCTGCTCGCCACCTTCGGCATCAGCCTGATCCTGCAACAGTTGGTGCGCAGCGTCATTTCGGCGCAGAACGTGACGGTCGAGAACCCGAGTTGGATGAGCGGCTCGCTGCAGATCAACCCGGCCCTGTCCCTGACCTACAACCGGATCTACATCCTGTTCTTTGCCCTGGCGGTCTTCGTGGGCCTCCTGCTCATCCTCAAGCGCACCGCCCTGGGGCTACAGGTGCGCGCCGTGTCACAGAACCGGGCCATGGCCAGGGCGCTTGGGGTGCGCTCGGCGCGCGTGGATGCCCTGACCTTCGGCCTCGGCTCCGGTATCGCCGGTATCGCCGGGGTGGCCCTCTCCCAGCTCACCAACGTGGGCCCCAACATGGGCCAGGCCTACATCATCGACTCCTTCATGGTGGTGGTCTTCGGCGGAGTCGGAAACCTCTGGGGCACCCTCATCGGCGGCATGACCCTGGGGGTCGCCAACAAGTTCTTGGAGCCCTGGTCTGGTGCCGTGCTGGCCAAGATCCTGGTGCTGGTCTTCATCATCCTGTTCATCCAGAAGCGACCCCGCGGGCTCTTCCCCCAGCGTGGGCGGGCTGCTGAGTGAGGCCATGGCTCATACGAGGAATTCTTGTCCGCAAATGAACGCAAATGAACGCAAATTGAATATGGGTAAAGCACTTGGCGGCGAGTCATGCGGCGCACCTGGCGGCCGATCGTCCGGCACATGTCGTCCCGGACGGGCACCATGCTCAGTCACGCTTTTTTGCGTTCATTGGCATTCATTTGCGGACCCTCTCATCCGCACAAACGAAGTGGGTACGCGAGCATGGGAATAGCCAAATCACTCAGGGGCGACACCGGCGGCCAGATCATGCTGGCGGTCCTATTCCTGGTCGCCGTGGCCGTACCGGTCATGAACCTGATGGTGCCGGAGGCGAACCCCTGGCACGTTAGCACCTACACCGTCACCCTGCTGGGCAAGTACCTGACCTATGCCCTGCTGGCAGTGGCAGTGGACCTGGTCTGGGGCTACCTTGGCATCCTCAGCCTCGGCCACGGGGCGTTTTTCGCCCTCGGCGGCTATGCTATGGGGATGTACCTGATGCGCCAGATCGGCCCCCGCGGGGTCTATGGCGACCCGGTGCTGCCGGACTTCATGGTCTTCCTCAATTGGAAGGAGCTGCCCTGGTTCTGGTACGGCATGGACCAGTTCTGGTTCGCCGCCCTGATGGTGGTGGTCGTCCCCGGGCTCCTGGCCTTCGTCTTTGGCTGGCTGGCCTTCCGCTCCCGGGTCACCGGGGTCTACCTGTCCATCATCACCCAGGCCCTGACCTTCGCCCTCATGCTGGCCTTCTTCCGCAACGAGATGGGCTTCGGCGGCAACAACGGCCTGACGGACTTCAAGGAGCTGCTGGGCTTCGACCTCCAGAGCGATGCCACTCGCATTGGGCTCTTCGTCGCCTCTGCCCTGGCCCTGGCCCTGGGCTATGTCGGCTGCCGGGCCATCGTCGCCTCGCGCCTGGGGCGGGTGGCGGTGGCCATCCGCGACGCCGAGTCCCGTACCCGCTTCATCGGCTACCGGGTCGAACACTTCAAGCTCGCCGTCTTCACCTTCTCCGCCATGCTGGCCGGGGTCGCCGGGGCCCTGTATGTCCCCCAGGTGGGCATCATCAATCCCGGCGAGTTCTCCCCGCTCAACTCCATCGAGCTGGTCATCTGGGTCGCCGTCGGGGGCCGGGCGACCCTCTACGGTGCCGTGGTGGGGGCCTTGGTGGTCAACTACGGCAAGACCTACCTGACCGGGGCCATGCCGGATGCCTGGCTCTTCGCCCTGGGGGCATTGTTCGTCCTGGTCACCCTGTTCCTGCCGCGCGGCGTCGCGGGCCTACTCAACTGGCGGAGGGCTGCCTGATGGGCGGGCAAGTTGAACGCTGGCAGTACCTCAACCCCGGCAAGACCCTGGCAGAGACGCTCAACATCTCCCACAAGACCCTGCTCTACATGGAGGGGGTGAGCGTCGCCTTCGACGGCTTCAAGGCCCTGAACGATCTGTCGTTCTACGTGGACGTGGGCGAGCTGCGTTGCGTCATCGGACCCAATGGGGCGGGTAAGACCACCATGATGGACGTGGTCACCGGCAAGACCCGACCGGACTCCGGTCAGGTCTACTTCGGCCAGACCATCAATCTGCTGGAGCTGAACGAGCCGGAGATTGCCGCCAAGGGCATCGGACGCAAGTTCCAGAAGCCCACGGTCTTCGAGCACCACAGCGTGTTTGAGAACCTGGAGCTGGCCATGTCCGGCGACAAGGGCGTCTTCGCCACGCTGCGGGCACACCTGAGCGGCACTCAACGCGACCGGATCGACGAGGTGCTGGGCATCATCGGCCTGACCGAGGAGGTGCGGCGCCCCGCCGGGGCCCTGTCCCACGGGCAGAAGCAGTGGCTGGAGATCGGCATGCTGCTCATGCAGGACCCACTGCTCCTGCTGGTGGACGAGCCCGTCGCCGGCATGACCCACCAGGAGATGGACCGCACCGCAGAACTACTGACATCTCTGGCTGGGCGGCACTCGGTGGTGGTGGTCGAACACGACATGGACTTCGTCCGCTCCATCGCCAAGCGGGTGACGGTGCTGCACCAAGGCAGCGTGCTGGCGGAGGGGACCATGGACGAGGTCCAGAACAACCCACGCGTGGTCGAGGTGTACCTTGGGGAGTAACGGCAAGCCCATGCTCAAGATCGCAGGCATGAACCAATACTACGGCCAGAGCCATACCCTCTGGGACCTGGACCTGGACTTCCCCGAGGGTCAGGTCACCTGTGTCATGGGGCGCAACGGGGTCGGAAAGACCACCCTGATGCAGTGCATCATGGGGCTCTTACCCCTTCGCTCCGGGGTCATGGAGTACGCGGGCAAGGACCTCGCCAGGCTGCCGGCGGAACGCCGTGCGGGGCTCGGGATCGGCTATGTACCCCAGGGGCGGCAGATCTTTCCCCTGCTCACGGTGGAGGAGAATCTTCAGGTCGGCCTTGCCGCCCGGACGGATGGGGTGCGCAAGATCCCCGGCTTCATCTTCGAGCTGTTCCCGGTGCTCAAGGACATGCTGGGGCGGCGCGGCGGCGACCTATCCGGTGGTCAGCAGCAACAACTCGCCATCGGTCGCGCCCTGGGCGTAGACCCGAAACTGCTGATCCTCGACGAGCCTACCGAGGGCATCCAGCCCAACATCGTCCAGGAGATCGGCGACATCATCCGCCGCCTCAATACCGAGCACGGTCTCGCCGTCATCCTGGTCGAGCAGAAGCTCCCCTTCGCCCGCCGGGTGGCCGACCGCTTCGTCCTGATGGAACGTGGCCGGCTCATGGCCCAGGGTCCTATGGCCGAGCTGGGCGACGACCTGGTGAAGCAGTATCTGACGGTCTAGCCCAGACCCTAAGCCCAGATCCTAAGCCCGGGGTGGAGCTCAGGGCGGCGGTGCTCTATGTTACAGGCCCTTTTTTCGGCGGTAGGCCAAAGGCCGCCGCCACCCTCCAAGAGCCTGAGGATCGCCGCCGCATGTCCACCGCCGAGTCCGGTCGCACCACCTACCCCCTGACCCGCGGGCGCCTTCTCATGGCGCCTGATACGCGAGAACCGCCTGAGGGGCACGCAGGTTGCGATGGGACGACTGTCGGACTAGCCTACCGTTGCGGGTGCTGTTGGGCGTCTTTGCCGCGGTGACGAGGCGAAACCAGCACCGTCCCAATATCCACTTCACCGCATCCGAGCAACCCGCGTCATTCGGAGGCACCAGATGGAAACTGTTCCAATCACCCGTGATCCAGAGGTCATGAGCGGAGTTCCGTGCTTCACGGGAACGCGAGTCCCGATACAGAACCTTTTTGATTACCTTGAAGGGCACTCCTCACTGGAGGAGTTCCTTGAGGATTTCCCCTCCGTCAGTCGGGAGACGGCGATAGCAGTTCTGGAGGCCGCTCGATCAAGGTTGTTCGCCGATGCGGTTGCTGCTTGACGAGTCGTTGCCTCGACGCCTTGGGCGTTACCTACCCACCCATTCGGTCAAGACGGTCGTTGAGATGGGCTGGGGAGGCATCAAGAATGGGAAGCTGATGGCGCTTGCAGCCGGGCAGTTCGATGCCTTTCTGACCGCTGACAAGAACCTTCCGTATCAGCAAAACCCGTCAACGCTCCCACTCTCGGTGGTAGTGCTCGACGCCCGGTCAAACGAGTTGTCGCAACTACTGCCATTGATTCCTCGGCTTGAGATGGCGCTGATCAATCTGCGTCCGCGCAGCTTTGCCAGGGTCGGCTGAACCGACCCCTCGACACCCATCCCAAAGCACAGGCGTTGCGCCCAGGGCCTAAGCCCAGATCCTAAGCCCGGGGTGGAGCCCAGGGCGGCGGTGCGCTATGTTACAGGCCCTTTTTTCGGCGGTGGGCCAAATGCCCCCGCCCCCCTCCAAGAGCCTGAGGATCGCCGCCGCATGTCTACCGCCGAGTCCGGTCGCGCCACCTACCCCCTGACCCGCATGCGGCGCATGCGTCGGGACGCCTTCTCCCGACGGCTGATGCGTGAGAACCGCCTGAGCCCAGACGACCTCATCTACCCGGTCTTCGTGGTCGAGGGAGAGAACCGCCGCGAACCTGTCCCCTCCATGCCGGGGGTTGCTCGCCTGAGCATCGACCTGCTGGTCAAGGAGGGCCGCAGGGCCTGGGAGCTGGGCATCCCGGCCATGGCCCTGTTCCCGGTCACCCCGCCGGAGGCCAAGTCGGAGGACGCCCGCGAGGCCTACAACCCAGACGGTCTGGCCCAACGCGCCGTGCAGTCCCTCAAGTCGGCCCTGCCGGAGCTCGGGGTCATCACCGACGTGGCGCTGGACCCCTTCACCACCCACGGCCAGGACGGGCTGACGGATGCCTCCGGCTATGTGCTGAACGACGAGACGGTCGCCGTCCTGGTCCGCCAGGCCCTGTCCCATGCCGCCGCCGGGGCCGATGTGGTGGCCCCCTCGGACATGATGGATGGGCGCATCGCCGCGGTGCGCTCCGCCCTGGAGGCGTCCGGGCACATCCACACCCGCATCCTCGCCTACTCCGCCAAGTACGCATCGAGCTTCTACGGCCCCTTCCGCGACGCCGTGGGCTCGGCGGCCAACCTGGCCGGCGGCAACAAGTACAGCTACCAGATGGACCCGGCCAACAGCGACGAGGCCCTCCACGAGGTGGCCCTGGACCTGGCCGAGGGTGCGGACATGGTCATGATCAAGCCCGGAATGCCCTACCTGGACATCGTGCGACGGGTCAAAGACCGCTTCGGCGCCCCCACCTTCGTCTACCAGGTGAGCGGCGAATACGCCATGCTCAAGGCCGCCAGCCAGAACGGCTGGCTCGACGAGCGTGCCGTGGTCCTCGAGGCCCTGCTCGGCATCAAGCGCGCCGGTGCCGACGGCATCCTGACCTACTACGCCCTGGACGCGGCCCGCTGGCTGGCGGACTGACGGTGCCCGGCCCCATGGACCGCTACGCCGTCATCGGCAACCCCATTGCCCACAGCAAATCGCCGTACATCCACGCGGCCTTTGCCCGCCAGACCGGCCAGGCGCTGGAGTACGACCGCATCCTCGCCGAGCCCGGGGAATTCCCTGCCGTAGTCGCGGAATTTTTCGCCCATGGCGGCGGCGGACTCAACGTGACGGTCCCCTTCAAAGAGGCTGCCTGGCGCCTGGCGGACGAGCACAGCCCCCGGGCCGAGCTTGCCCAGGCGGTCAATACGCTGATCCGGCTGTCCGATGGACGGCTGCGGGGGGACAACACCGACGGCGTCGGCCTGGTGCAGGACCTGACGGCGAACGAGGGCTTTGATTTCGGCGGCCGTCGTGTCCTGCTGCTCGGTGCAGGCGGGGCCGCCCGCGGGGTGCTGCGCCCACTGCTGGACACCGGGTTGGCGCAACTGACCATCGCCAACCGCACCGCAGACAAGGCCCGCGCCCTGGCCCTGGTCACCGGGGAGTCGGGACGGGTCACCGGCTGTGGGCTCCCCGAGCTGGCCGGGCTGCGCTTCGACCTGATCGTCAACGCCACCTCCGCCGGACTCGCCGGCGAGGTGGCGCCCATCCCGGGCGACTGCCTGGCCCCCGGGGGCTGGACCTACGATATGGTCTATGGCGACGCCCCCACCCCCTTCTGCCGCTGGGGTCAGGCCCACGGGGCAGCCCGCACCCTGGACGGGCTAGGGATGCTGGTGGAGCAGGCGGCCGAGTCCTTCCGACTGTGGCGCGGGGTCAGCCCCGAGACCGCCCCGGTGATCGCGACGCTGCGCGCCGGCCGATAAGGCCTGGTCGTCCGCTCCAGACCCAGGCTTCTGTGACAAAAACGAGGCAAAAGCGATGAAGACAGCAGTCCTGGGGCTCGGCCTCCTGGGTGCGGAGATCGCCCTGCGTCTACAGCGTGAGGGGTTCGAGGTCACCGGCTGGAACCGCAGCCCGGACAAGGCCACGGCCCTGGCAGAGGCAGGCCTCCCCACGGCGCCAGACCCCGGCCGACGCACTCGCAGGGGTCGAGGCCGTGGTCCTGGTCCTGAGCGACGCCGCCGCCATCCGCGAGTCCCTGCTCAAGGGCGACCCAGCCCCGGACCTGACCGGTCGGGTGTGCATCCAGATGGGCACCATCGCTCCCCAGGAGAGCCGCAACCTCGCCGAGGATATCGCCAAGGCCGGCGGGGCCTATTTGGAGGCCCCGGTCCTGGGCAGCCTGCCGGAGGCCCGGGAGGGGCGGCTCATCGTCATGGCCGGCGGCGACCCTGAACTGTTCGAGCGCTGCCTGCCCCTGCTGCGCGCCCTGGGGCAGGACCCCCAGCGTATCGGCGCCGTGGGCCAGGCCGCCGCCCTCAAACTCGCCATGAATCAGCTCATCGCCGGACTCACCGCCACCTTCGCCCTCAGCCTGGGTCTGGTGCGCGCCGAGGGCATCGAGGTCGAGCAGTTCATGACCCTGTTGCGCGCCAGCGCCCTCTATGCCCCCACCTTCGACAAGAAGCTGGCCAAGTACCTGAACCAGGACTATGCCGGGGCCAACTTCCCCCTCAAACACCTACTCAAGGACGTGCGCCTGTTCCGCGAGGTCACCGCTCCCCTGGGCATGGACAGCGCAATGATCACCACCCTGGAGGCCGCCTGCATCCGCGCCCTTGCCAAGGGCTACGGCGACCAGGACTACTCGGCACTCTACGAGGCCATGGTCCCCTAAACTTTTCGCCAAACCGGATCAAACACCGTCATGGAACTACCCTTCACCCACAAACCCGGCCGACGCGAGCGCCACCTGCGTCGGCGCCACGAAAACCCGCTGTTCGCCTGGCCGGTCGAGTCCGTCGAACCGCTGGACCTGCTCGCGGCCCAGCGAGACGACCACGAGGAGATGATCGCCTTTCGCGACAGCTTTCGGGCCCTGGTCCAGCGCGCCGTCGACCTGCCCCCCAACGCCGGTAGCGACCAGGTCCTGGCCCTCAAGGAGGACCTGGAGCGCCACTACGAACAGGCCTGCGGCCTACCCGAGGACCAGTCCCAGGAGCGCGCCGCCCTGCGGCGGCTCATCGACCTGACCGCCAAGGCAGTGCGACGCGCCGCTGGCCAGGACTCCCTGGCCCTGGCGGAGTTGGAC
This sequence comes from uncultured Gammaproteobacteria bacterium, assembly GCA_963845265.1. Classification (GTDB taxonomy): domain Bacteria; phylum Pseudomonadota; class Gammaproteobacteria; order Chromatiales; family Chromatiaceae; genus DYRB01. The sequence goes on from CAWJRN010000012.1 coordinate 244,300, forward strand.
GACGGCGAGCGCGCCAGCGCCATCCACCTGCGGCTCCTGGAACAGCCCCTGGTGGCCGACCTGCTCCACCCAGAGACCCTCATCACTCCTGGGGAGCTTGTAGCCACCCTGCTGACCGCCGCCCCAGACGAGCTAAACGCGGCCCTGGAGCTCTTCGACCCCGTCCAGATGCAGGATCTGATCCAGCAGGGACAGGCCCTGATCGCCGGCCTAGACGCACAAGGGGTCGATACCCGCGCCGCGGCTGAACGCCTGCTAGTCCTGCTGGCACCCGCATCCACGACCGTGACTTGAGGGTCCTCATGCCTAGCTGGCCTCCAATGCCATTAAGAATCAGCCACCACCCCCAGAGGGGGGTGGTTTGATGAAGGCCCCCATAGGGGGCCATGCTGCCAAGCTCAACGAGGGTTAGCGTCGCCACCAGCAAACGGCAAGGCTCGAGCCGTCCGTCTCTTGACAGCACCAACGAACTCGGGATGCCCCCATTGCTCGCTGTTCAAGACGTTCTGTGCCACCGAATGCTGCTGCTCTTATAGCCGCTTTTGGCCATCCCCGGCGCTGTCACCAACCAAGAGCCCGTGGAAATACACGCAGGAACGGCAGAGCCTTGAGGAGTCCACCGCCAGAGGCGGTGGCTTACTGTTGCGAGTTAATCGGCGGCACGGCGCACGACGATGCCTTCAGTGCCGCACGCCACGGCGCGGCGTGCCAACAACCGGGCCGAGGCTTCACATCAGCCGACCCGTGCCCGCGTGGTCAGTCTGCCAGATCCACCAGCAGCCGAGCCGGCTCGTCCCTTGTAGGCCGATACTGCCGGTCTGACGCATCGGACAGGGTCATGCCGCTCCAGTCGCCGACCCGGATCTCCGGTGGCCTCACGCGACCGACAACCTTGCAGTCCACCAGAACACCCCATCGCCAGACGGGTGCCTTGCTCCTGGCCAGGCTCAAACAGCCGTGGACGGCCATCTGTACGAGGCGGCCGAGACCAGGGCGAAGGTATGGCGGACGGGCCTGTGGTCGGACCTGGACCCGGTGCCGCCTTGGGCGTGGCAGAGGCAGTGAAATCTGCCAAGCCTTCAAGGAACTCGCCGCAAGCTCGGACCGCTGCCTTGTTCTATGGAGCGGCAGATTACAGAGCGGCAAGGTATGTTTTACACACAGGTCACGTTGACGCGGAAGTTCATCCATGTTAGCTGCCAGAGACTCTTCAATAACTGCTAATATTCCGTAAGTCGCTAGATTTAGACGAGAAAATGGGGTGAGCAGAAATTGGCCAATCTAACGAATTTGTAATACTTCACGGGGCGTAAGGGCGCCATGCGAACGTAATCCACAAGGTTATCCACAGGGCGTGTGCATAAAAACCTGTTTACAAACGTTTGCTTGCAGTTGCCGCTCCACTCTGAGAAACGACATCAATAACAGGCTGCAACCGGCCACTCTCTAACAGTGGGGCTTCCCACGTCCACATTGCCCACGACTGCGACACCGTATCGGCCTGGTCACCGCACCTCGATTCCGGGACAACCTCATGCGAGAGCTGGATGCGGGCTCGGCATTTTGACACCGTGCGCACAGTTGCGGCCGGCGGTGTCCGCAGTCGGCCAACTGCGGACACTCACCCGTTCAGCGCGAGCGACTGCTAAACGCTGGAAGCGGTCAGTTGTGACGCGGAGAAGGAGTTGTTACACCCTGCGCCAGTACCGAAAGCGCTTTTCGACCGAGCGCCGTCGGCAATTGGCAAGAGACCGGATGTTCGTCACGGAATAGGCGTCCGACTGACAAGACGACGTAGTGACGCGCGGGAAGGGCGTGGAACTGAGGGACGATACACCGTCGCGCCTCCCATCGCGCCGGCTTCAGGCGGTTCTGCGGTTATCATCTCTCTTCAATGCACCTCATCCGTACCAAATTGCATCGTCCGCGGGTCTTGGCTGACATCGTCTGCCGCGGCCGCCTCCACGCGCTGATGGATCGCGGCCTGGAGACGACGGTGACCTTGGTCTCGGCACCGGCCGGCTATGGCAAGAGCGTGCTGGTGAGCCATTGGGCGGACAGCGTCGAGCACCCCGTTGCCTGGATCTCGCTGGATGAGTCGGACAGCGATCCGGCGCAGTTTCTCGACTATCTGGCCGCGGCCCTCGACGAGGCACTGCCGGGCGCATGTCCAGCGTTGAACGATCTGATCGGGGCCGGACAACTGCCACCCATCGAGAATCTGGCGGGGCGCCTGATCAACGAGCTCGACAGGCTTGATCGGCCGTTCGTACTTTGCCTGGACGATTACCACCGCATCGAGCCCACCTCGAAGGTCCACGAGCTGGTCTCGCTGTTGTTGGCGCATCCGCCGCGACCGCTGCACCTTGTCCTGATCGGTCGGCGTGATCCCCCGCTCCCCATTTGGACGCTGCGCGCAGCGTCCATGGTCAACGAGGTCCGGCTACGGGATCTGTGCTTCCTTGACGAAGAGGTCACCGCGCTGTTGGCCAAGAGCACCCCGACCGCGGTCGGCGCGGAGCTGATCCGGCAGCTGCAACGCGAGGTGGAAGGCTGGGCCGCGGGGCTGCGTCTCGCGTCTATGGCAATGCGCCAGACCCAGGAGCCGGAGCGCTTTCTCGCCCATCTCGGAGGCGGTGTTCAGCAGGTCCAAGGCTATCTCCTGCACGAGGTGCTTTCCCAACAGCCCGACGCGCGGCGGCAGTGCCTGCTGCGCGCGTCGATCTTCCAGCGTTTCTGTCCGGCGCTCATCGAGGCGGTTTGCCTACCCGAGCCAACCCCCGAGCCTCCGCCCGAATCTCCCCAGGCCGAGACCCGAACCGGCGGCGGCGAGATCGTCGATTCCCTATTGGGCAGCGAGCTGTTCACCATCGGTTTGGACGCGCGTGGCGAATGGTTCCGCTTCCACCACCTGTTTCAGGAGCTTCTCCGAGCGGAGCTGGCGCAAACGGCGACGGATCGGGAGCTCGCGGACCTCCACCTGCGGGCCAGCACTTGGTTCGAGGCCCAGGATCTCATCTCGGAGTCCATCGAGCACGCGCTGGCGGCAAAGGACACGACCCGGGCCGCGGAGCTGGTCGAGCGCCACGCGCAGACCGAGTTCGCCGCCGACCGTTGGTATGTCATCGAGCGTTGGCTTGCCATGCTGCCGACCGCGATCCGCCACGGCTGCCCGAAGTTGCTCCTGATCGAGGCTTGGGTGCGCAATCTCCAGCATCAGTTGGTCCGCGTGCTGCCACTGATCGACGAGGCGGAGGCGCTGTTGGCTGCCGGCGGGTCGGCGGCGCAACCGGACCCCGCGGCAACCGCGCTGATCGCCTATCTGCGCGGCTTCCTCGCCTACTACGAGGGTGCCGGAGAACGCAGCCTGCGCTACCTTGAGAAGGCCGTTGGCAGCCTTGCCGGGACGCGGACCTGGTTTTCCTGCGATGCGCAGATGTTCCTGGCACTGGCGCGCTGCATGGTCGGTCAACACCGCCAAGCGGTGGCGTCGCTGCAAGCCGGACTCAAGGCGTGCGTATTCCGGCCCATCGTGATCGATGAAATCCAGCAGGTTCCCGAGCTGCTCAGGCAACTGCTCGCGGATCGCGCCGGAGCCTTGGACGCGGTAGAGATCAAGTCCGGTGAGACGATGTCGGCGGATTTCTTCGAGAACCTCGGCCGGTTTTCGGATCGACTGTCGGAAATGGAACATGGGCGTGAGCCCGGCGGCGATGTGTTATATGAGGGCGGCGTTTCTCAACGACGCTCGCAAGCCCGCGTGCTTTCCTGGCGCGATGTTCCAAGTTTTCCGACCGTCGATGACTGACACCCGCGTGCTCTGACAGACATGGCATCCGATCGCGAACATTCGACCATACTCCTGGTCGACGATCATCCCCTGATGCTCAAGGGCCTGCGTGCCTTGCTCGAGGGCGAGCCGGGTCTCGAAGTGGCGGGCGAAGCGGGGGACGGGGAGGAGGCCATCGAGCAGGCCAGGGCACTGTCTCCGGATATCGTCGTCATGGACGTGAGCATGCCGAGGCTCAACGGCATCGAGGCTACCCGACGGCTCCTGGAGGAGGCGCCGCGGACCAGGGTCCTCGCCCTGTCCATCCACTCCGAGAAGCGATTCGTCGACGAGATGCTGCGCGCCGGTGCCGCCGGCTACCTGCTCAAGGACAGCGCGCCGGAGGAACTGGTGCGTGCCGTTCGCGCCCTGCTGCGCGGAGAATCCTATGTGAGCGCACCGCTGATCGACACCCTGATCTCAAGCCTGCGCCAAACACCGTCCGAGCAGACTTCGGCACCCACCGCGGGCCGGTCGCCCGATGGAGTTCGCGCACCCGATCCGCCTTGGGCGGGTGGGGGTCGGGGGCGGGTACGGGGGCGGGTACGGGGGAGGCGACGACGCAAGTGCCTGCGCTATCCGCGCCGCTGGTCTTGCGGACCAAGCTCTACCCGCCGACGTTTCCCGCGGACATGGTGCCGCGCGCAGACCTATTGGAGCGGCTGGAGGCCGGGAAGACGCGGCCCCTGGCATTGGTCTCGGCGCCGGCCGGTTACGGCAAGAGCCTGCTGGTGGGCAGCTGGCTCGAGTCCTGCGGCTGGGCCTCCGCCTGGTTGTCGCTGGACGAGGGCGACGGCGATCTGCGTCAGTTCCTGAGCGGCCTGGTGGACGCCGTCCAGACCCGATTTCCCGCGGCCTGCGCGTCGAGCCGCAGGCTGACCGAGGCGCACGAGCTGCCTTCCGTCAAGACCCTGTCGACGGCCCTGAGCAACGACCTGGACGCCCTCCCGGAGCCGCTGGTTCTGGCGCTGGACGATTACCACCGGATCGACGGCGGCTCACCGGTCAACGAGCTGCTGCAGCAGCTGCTGGCGCTCCCCCCCATTCCGCTGCACCTGGTCATCGCCACCCGCCGCGATCCCCCCTTGCCCTTGGCCAAGCTGCGTGCCATGGGCCAGATCACCGATATCCGCATGTCGGATCTGCGCTTCGGACCATCCGAGACCCGCGCCCTGCTGGCCCAATCCGCCGGTTTTTCACCCGGCGATCAAGCCCTGGCCAACCTGGATCGGGAGCTGGAGGGCTGGGTCGTGGGTCTACGCCTGGTCTCGCTGGCCTTGCGCGAATCCGAAGACCCGGATGGCTTCCTGGTGGGTCTGCACGGCGGCGTCCAGCAAACCGAGGAGTATCTGGTCCAGGAGGTGATCGGCCGACAGCCGCCACGGCTGCGCGACTGGCTGCTGAGGAGCGCCATCCTCGACCGCTTTTGCCCGTCCCTGTGCGACGCGGTGTGTGCCGGAGGGGACAACGGTGAGGCAGGCGAGGAGCGCGCGGGGGACAGAGCCGCGCGAGATGAAGGCGCGGCGGTCGGGGCCGACGGCGCCTTCGATGGCGCCCGCTTCACCGAAGCGCTGAAGGCCGGCAATCTCTTCACCATCGCGTTGGATGCGCAGGAGCGCTGGTTTCGTTTTCATCATCTGTTCCAGGAGTTGCTGCTGCGGGAGCTGAAACGACGCCTGGGAGCCGGGGAGATCGCGGGGCTGCACAGGCGCGCCAGCGGGTGGTTCGAAGCGCAAGGCATGATCGACGAGGCCGTTCGGCATGCCCTTGGCGCCGGAGACGATGTGGCCGCGGCCGAGATCGTCGAGCGCCACTGGCGAGCCGAGCTGGACCAGGATCGCTGGTATATCGCCAAGCGCTGGCTGGATCGGCTGCCGGTCGAGAGCAGGGAAAAACGCCCCGGACTGCTGCTGGCCGAGGCCTGGATAGCGTTGTTTCAACAGCGGTTCGAAGAGCTGGCATCCCTCGCCGAGCGGCTCGGGACCTTGCCGGGCGATCACGCGGACGAACCTGCGTATGCCCAGGGTTTGAACTTCTTCAATGGGCTGATCGAGTACTGGCAAGGCAATGCCGAGCGTGGTGTCCGGTTTCTCGAGAAGGCGATCGAGCAGATCCCGGAGCGCCCGGGGCTCTCCGATGGCGCTATCGGCTTCTATTACGGATTGGCCCTTTGCATGAAGGGCGAGCAGGCCAGGGCGATCCGAACGCTGAGCGATATGATGTCGGACGCGCAGCTTCCGGTGCTCTATCGTTCCCAGTTGATGGGCGCCCTCGCCTTCGCTCACCTTGTCTGCGGCGATCTCGTGCAGGCGATGGCGTCTGCGCAAAGGCTTGCGCCGCTCGCACGCGAGGGGCGCACCGCCAACAGCGAGGCCTGGAGCGACTACCTGCTGGCCTGCATGCACTTCCATGCCAACGAGCTGGATGCCGCCCAACGTCACTTCGCGAGCGCCCTTCGACAGCCCCAAATCCTTGAGCCTAAGGGCGCGATCGACGCCTTCGCCGGCCTGGCCCTGACCCACGCACTGATGGGGCAGCCACGTCAGGCCGACGAGGCGCTGGATCGGCTCGACGCCTTCGCCCGCGAGCTGGGTTCGTCGGAGCACCTGCTCGTGGCCGACTCCTGCAGGGCGCGGGTCCGATTGCTGCGCGGCGAGATCGCGGCGGGGCACTGGCCGCACTCGATCGACCCGGTTCCCACCCCGGACGGGTTGTTCACTTGGGTTGAGGTGCCTTCCATCACCCGCGCACGGGTCCTGATCGCCTTCGGTTCGGCAGGCAGCCTGAAGGACGCCGCCGAGCAGCTGGAGACGATCCGGCGCCTGAGCGAGCAAAGCCGCTTCATCGGCCAGACCATCGAGGTGGCGGCCCTTCAGGCCCTGGTGCTAGAGCAACAGGGACGCGGCGCCGAGGCCCTGGACGCCCTGGAGGAGGCCCTCACCATGGCCGCACCCGGTGGCTGGGTGCGGCCCTTCGTCGAGGCGGGACCCTCCATGGCCGGGCTGCTCAAGCGGCTCGCGGGGCGCAGCGGCTCCAACGAGCAGCTGCACGCCGTGCTCGAAGCGCTGCGACCGGACAGCAGGCCGCTGGCGGGCATGCCGCCGCGGTCGGGACCGGTCGGGGAGATTCGGCTCCAAGAGTCCCTCACGCGCCGCGAGCTGGAGATCTTGGAACTGTTGGCCCAAAGGCTCCAGAACAAAGAGATCGCGTCGCGACTGTTCGTCTCCGTCGACACCGTCAAGACCCACCTGAAGAATCTCTTCCAGAAGCTGGGGGTCGCCAACCGGCGCGAGGCCGCGGCCAAGGCTGCGGAGATCCTCGCGCCGAGGCCGCCCGAGACCCCGTCCGCCGAGCGGACAGCAGGACCCTAGTGGACTGGGCCCTGAACTGGGCGCTGCACTGGGGGCAGCATTGGGCGCTGGCCTTCGGCGGCCTCGCGGGTCTGCTCGCGCTGGTGGTCCTGATCTGGAATCAACGCCTGCGCCGACAACTACGTTTGGGCAGGGCGAAGGTCGTCGAGTTGGAAGCGCGTTCCCGCGCAGCCGCGATGCGAGCGGAGGAAAGCAGGCAGCG
>CAWJRN010000013.1:0-64132 GCA_963845265.1 uncultured Gammaproteobacteria bacterium
CCGTCGGTGTAAACGATGCCGAGCCCATCGCTCAGGCTCAGCAAACGGGCGCTCTTCCTCGAAGAGGTATTTCGTGTCCCCAATTCTTCTTCCCTGCGTCAAGAGCAACAGAGTTCGCTGCAAGATAGCCGATCCTGATAATCGACTCTGCCGTTTGCTGGTCTACCTCGGCAAACGTAAAAACTCAAACACGACCCTGGCTGTTTATCGTTGTCGTGGCCCTCTCTGCGAAATGATTCATGTGACTGAAAGAGTCCTTCCGCACGGTTTTTCTCACCAGCGCCGCGAGACCCTCGCATTGTAGCCAAGCACCAACAGCTGCAGCTGTCCGACGGAATTGTTAAACACGACATACAGAGTATTGTCGACAAGATAGCCGTTGGCCTTCGGAATCGCCTCACTCCGGGGCAACGGTTCCAATCTTGATCTAACTCAACCCATCGTCGTAGCTGGAAAAAAGCGTGAGCCCTGCTCTTGATTGCTCGCTACCGGCCGTAACGACGTGAACGGCATTATCTGACGTTACCCAGGTATGCTCCTGGATGCCGATTAAAACAAAATGCCTGCTATGGAACTCTTTATTCGGTAAGCGTACCCACGATTGCCTTAGGTGTAGATATGGCCTGCGCAACAATCGGGGATAGTGCGCCCGCCGTCGAGAAACAGCTGAAGCTGACAAGGAGGCAAGCAAGAGACAAGACATATTTTCTTGGTAACATGATGATTTCTCAATCTGTCAATGGGCAGACGTTCATGGCACACGGCCGATTCACGCCATCCCCGCAATACAAGTAATCGGCTTTCGGAATCCGCGGTTTCCAGATGCCTTCATATTCAGCCACCTTGTGCGGTAAGCGCTCAGCCCCCCGCCAACGCTAGGCGATTCAAGCGGGGCTGATAGCGGGCGCTGCGGGAATCGGCAGGGCGGGAGCGGGCAAGCGACGGCACTGCCTGAGGACCTCGGCGAGGTAGGGCCGAGGCGAGACGGAGCGCTTGCGGCAGGTCTCGATGATGCTGGCGAGGTTGGCGATGGCGCAGGTGCCTTGGGTGGGACGCGTCCCGTTGCCGATGCGCCGGGCGATGACCCAGTGGTGCAGGGTCTGCGTCTGCTCGTAGGCGAGATAGGCGTCCGGGTCGAAACGGGGGAGGGCCTCTGGAGAGATCATCGGGTAGACCTGAAAGGGATCCGGGTTGGCCTACAGTCCAACAGACGACTGGGGTGGCGCTTTGGGCCGGACCGGTCCGCCGCATCCGATGGCCCTATTTGGGTTGCAGTTTGCTATAACCCCCGTTTAGTTTGCCCGCAGCCCAGCCCTCCGACCCGGACCCCAGCATGAACGAGCCGACACCCCTGCGCCCCAGCCTCTCGGTGGTCATTCCCCTCTATCAGGAGGCGGACAACGTCGCCCCCCTGCTGGCGCGGGTCCATGAGGGCCTGACCGGGTATGGCGGGCCCTGGGAGCTGATCTGCGTGGACGACGGCAGCCGCGACGGGACCGCGCTGCGCCTGCGCGATGCCGCCCAGGCCTATGGCGACCACGTCCGGGTGATCCGGCTGGGGCGCAACTTCGGCCAGACGGCTGCCATGCAGGCCGGCTTCGACGCCGCCCGCGGGGAGCTGATCGCCTCCCTGGACGGGGACCTGCAAAACGACCCGGCGGACATCCCGCGTCTGGTGGACGAACTGCTCGAACGCGACCTGGACCTGCTCCAGGGCTGGCGGCGGGACCGCCAGGATGCCTTGGTGCTGCGCAAGATCCCCTCGCGCATCGCCAACCGCCTGATCGCCCGGGTCACCAGGGTCCGGCTGCACGACTACGGGTGCAGCCTCAAGGTCTACCGGGCCGCGGTGCTCAAACGCATCGCCCTATTCGGGGAGATGCACCGTTTCATCCCGGTCTGGGTCGCGGGGGTAACAGACCCCGAGCGCATCGGCGAGAGCGTGGTGACCCATGCGGCGCGCCAGTTCGGGACCTCGAAGTACGGCATCTCCCGGACCTTTCGGGTTTTGTTGGACTTGTTCGCTGCCTTTTTCTTCCTGCGCTTCGGGGCCCGCCCGGGGCACTTCTTCGGCTCCATCGGGCTGGCTCTGGGGCTGGTGGGCTCAGTGATGATGGGCCACCTGCTGGTGGTCAAGCTGGCCTTCGGCGAGGACATCGGCGGCCGGCCCCTGCTCCTGGTCGCCACCCTGTTGCTGGTGGCCTCGCTCCAGTTCCTGACCACAGGCGTCCTGGCCGAGATGTTGAGCCGCACTTTCTACGCCTCCTCGGAGCGCACCCACCACTGCATCGCCTGGCAGACAGACCCGGCGACCGCCACCTGGCGGACCAGGGCGTGAGTACGCCTGGAGATTCGCTGGGCGGCGCCTTGGATCGAGCCTTCGCCAACCCGAGGACCGGGCTGGTCGCGGTGCTCGCGGCCCTGCTGCTGGGCTTCTTCTGGCAGTTGGGCGGCCCACCCCTCTACGACCTGGACGAGGGGGCCTTCACCGAGGCGACCCGGGAGATGATCGCCTCGGGTAACTACATCACCCCCTATAAGGACGGCGAGCCGCGCTACGACAAACCGGCGCTGATCTACTGGCTCCAGGCAGGCTCCGTGCACCTGCTCGGGCTCAACGAGCTGGCCCTCCGCCTCCCCTCGGCCCTGGCGGCCTCCATCTGGGTGCTGGCCCTGTGGTCCTTCGTGCGCCGGCAACTGGACGCCCCATCGGCCACGGTGGCAGCCCTGGCCATGATCCTGTCGCTCCAGGTCTCCCTCATCGCCAAGGCGGCAGTGGCGGACGCGGTGCTGAATCTGTTCATCGCCCTGACCTTCTTCGACATCTACCGCTACTCCCTGGACCCCAGGCGGGGCCTGGCCCTGAGGGCCTACCTGTGGATGGGGCTGGGCTTTCTGACTAAGGGGCCGGTGGCGGTGTTCTTCCCCCTGGTGGTCAGCCTGGGCTACTTCCTGTCGCTGGGGCGGGGCCGCGACCTGTGGCGGGCCGCCTTCCTGCCTTTGGGTTGGCTGATCTTCCTGGCGGTGGCCGGACCCTGGTACCTGGCCATCTACCTGGACAACGGGCCGGGCTTCTTCGAGAGCTTCTTCCTCAAGCACAATGCCGGGCGTTTCGGCGGGGCCCTGCATGGGCACTCCGGGTCCGTGTTCTATTACTTCCTGGTCCTGCCGCTGATCCTGCTGCCCTTCACCGGTTGGTTCCTGCGCCTGCTGCCGATGCTGCTCCCGAGGTGGGGACGGGCCTGGTCAGACCCGCTCGACCGCTTCCTGTGGCTGTGGTTCCTGACGGTCTTCGTCTTCTTCTCCTTCTCCGGGACCAAGCTGCCCCACTACATGCTCTACGGTGCCACGCCCCTGTTCGTGCTCATGGCCCGCCACCGCGGGCTTCTGACCAACCCTTGGCTGGCCTTTGCCCCGCCCCTCGCGTTTCTGGGCCTGGTGTTTCTGCTGCCCGACCTGCTTCCGCTCATCCCGGTTCGCGAAGACCGGCTCCACCAGTCGGCCCAGTTTGCCGAGGGACTGCGCCTGCTGGATGGCGCCTATCGGCTGCAGGTCGGCCTGGGTCTGGCCTTCGCCCTGGGACTGGCCTTGCTGGCCAGGGCACGCATCTGGCAGCGCCTGCTGCTGATCGGGTTCGTACAGACCACCGTGGTCTACGGCACCCTGACCCCAAGGGTGCTGGAAGTCATGCAGGAACCGGTGAAAGAGGCCGGTCTGCTGGCGCGCGGCCTCGACCTGCCGACCGTGGTCTACCGAACGTCCATGCCGAGCTTCAGCGTCTACCGCCAGGCCATCACCCCCGAGATCGACGCGGAGCGCCCCTTGGCCCCAGGGGAATTGGTGTTCCTGCGCATCGACCGACTGGAAGCCCTGGCCGCCGACCTGTCCCGCAACCTGCCCGGGGTCGGTCACGAGATCGTCTTCCGACGCGGGCCCGTGGCCCTGGTCCGCTTGGGCGAAATCCGGGAGACAAAGTGAGACCAAATCTGACAGCCTTCCTCGCCCAAGACGTGCGCCTGGCCCTGACCGCCGGGGCGACACGCACACCCGAGCCCCCGCCCGCCGGCCTCGCCTGGCTGCGTACCTGGGCCGTCCTGTGCCTCGCCGTCGCCCTGGCGCTTTACCTCGCCTGCGGTTACCACGCCGGCTTCCTGCGCCTCAATGGCTGGGCCGCCGGGGCCCCACCCTGGATCTGGCATTGGCTCACGGCCCTGGGGGATGAGCGGGTCCCCTTCGCCCTGTCACTGCTGTTCGCACGCCGCTATCCCCGGGTCTTCTGGGCCCTAGTGCTCGCGGGGCTGGTCGGAACCGCCTTCACCCATATCGGCAAGCCACTGTTCGATGCCCTGCGCCCGCCCGCGGTGCTGGACCCTGGGAGCTTCAACCTGATCGGTCCGAGGAGGATGCGCAACAGCTTCCCGTCCGGGCATAGCGCCACGGCTGGGGTCTTCTTTGCGGTCCTGGTTTGCTACATTCGCTCAACCTGGGCCAGGGCGCTGCTGACCCTGCTGGCCGTGCTGATCGGCCTGAGCCGGGTGGCGGTGGGGGTGCACTGGCCGATCGACGTGGCCACGGGGCTGATGGGCGGGGTTCTGGCAGCCTGGATCGGGGTGCGCCTGGCCACACGGGTTCAGTGGGGCGCCTTGGACCCGGCTCCGCACTTGGTCTTGGTCGCCCTGGCGGTGCTGATGACGGCGAGCCTGACCTATTCGGATGGGGGCTACGACCTGGCAGCGGGGCTGTTGCAGCTGCTTGGCGTGCTGGGGTTGAGTGTCGCGGCCCTGACGTACCTGGTCTGGCCTGTGGGGCGCTGGCGGCGAGCGCCGCAGACCAAGCCGTAAACCTGAGAAACAATTCGGCCGCAAATAAACACACATGGTTCGGTGACTTACCGAAAGCCCCGAGGCTACCCGTAGGGTGCGCCGGCCGCCGACGCCAAGTCCTCGGTTATACCTGTCGCGCGTCGTTTCTTCGCTTCAGGATTTCAACTTTTCCAGCACCAACAAACTCTTACTGACGACTGACAACTTCCCTTCGGGTTACGCCAACCGCAAGCCACAGCGTCTGCGGAGGCAACTTGCCGGCCTTGGCATCGCGCAGGGCCCGCTCCGCGTCGCGGACCCGTTCGCGATAGGCATCACTCTCCACGCGCCCCCCCGGTAAGGGTCTGCCAGTCACCGTCGCCGCGCCGCTCGGCGGCATCGAGGCCGTCGCGAGCCCGCTGCAAGCGCCGTTCCGCATCAGCGACTGCCGCAGCCTTGCGCTCTTTCTGCGCCTCCCGTTGCCTCTGCCCCTCGGCGGCCTGGCGCTCGACCTCTTGGCGCAGTTGCTGCGCCTGCTCGGGAGCGGCGCCCCCGGTGGATTCGCGGACGGTCACGGCCTCGACATCCGTGGCTGCGACCGGGGGACTTTGGGAGTAGGTGACCCTGCCCTGGGCGTCGACGGATTTGTAGACGGTCTGGGCATGAGTGCGCACGGGGTGACTCAGGGACAGGACGCAGTCCAGGAAGGCTACAGGGTGGCCCTGCGGCCGAATGCTGGCGATTCATGGGCCTGTTGACGACGTCGCGACTGGGGGTGTGTGTCGTTAGTCTATTCGACGGGGTGGCGTCCGCCAGGTTTTGGAAACGCTGCCCGGGCAGAGCCCGGGCAGGGCAGGGCAGGGGTCAGAATTCACCGGTCGCCCCGGCGGTCATGATGGTGAGCATCTGACCGTTGGTGGTGATGGCGATGGCGCGCAACTCCTCGGGCAAGGGGAAGGCGCTGATGATCATGTCCAGGTTCAGCATCTCCAGCCACACCTTGCCCTCGCCGTCTTCCACCACGGCGATGCGGCAGGGCATGTAGGCGGCGTAGATGGTATTGAATTTGACCATCTTGATGGCGTCTTCGGGATTACAGAACTGGAGGATCTGCAGCACCGGGGCGTCCATGCCCCGGGCCCTGATCTCGCCCCCGACGTCCTGACGCCCGACCAGTTTCATGTTGATCGCGGCCGCCGTGGAGAGCATGGCCTCGATGGCCGCATCGGCCGTGACGCCCTTGGCAAGGCTCATCTTGATGACCGACTGGTCGATATCGAACATCTGCACTTCCGGTGCCGCCGGGGACTCGGCATGGACGGCGGGCAGCCACAACAGGCTGACGAACAAGGCGACGAGTATCTGTTTCATGGGTTGGCTCCTTAGGAGGGGTCTGGGGCGGAGGTGTCGACCGGCAACCGGGCTCACTTGTCGTCCAGCGTCGTGACAAAGGTCAGGATGTCGAGAATCTCCTCCTGGCTATAGTCGTCGAAGGTCTCATCTTCCGGATCATCTGCGTGCTCCCGCTTCTTGTCCTTGAACAAGTCGATCTGGCGGGCCAGGTATTCGCCATACTGGCCACGCAGGGCCGGGGACTTTTTCTTCGACTTGCCTTGGCCCTTATTGCCGTGACAGGTCTTGCAGTCATCCTTGTAAAGATCCTCGCCCTCCTCCGGATCACCCGCCAGGACAGGCACATCCAAGGGGGCGACCTCCTCCAAATCCACGCTGGAGATGTAGGCCGCCAGGTTGGCCAGATCCTCGTCGGACATGTTGCGCAAGCCGCCGACCACCGTCATGGCCTCGTAATTGCGATCACCGCCGCGGTAATCGTCCAAGACCCGGAGGAGGTAGTACTCCGGCAGTCCGGAGATCCGCGGGTACTTACCGCCGATGATCCCCTGGCCCCATTGGCCGTGGCAGAGGGCGCACTGGCGATAGGCCAGGCGGCCCGCCTCGCTGTCCGCAGCCGCCTCGTCGTCGGCCGCGTAGGGTGTCAGGGGTACCACGGCCATCAGGGCCGCGAGCAGGATCGATCGCGTCAGAGGAGGTGTCATGCTCCATTCTCCTAAGGTAGGTCAAGGACCGTTGTTGTTAGCGCGCCGTACCTTAGGGGATCGACCACGAGGATACAACCATGTGAGTACCTTGGGCTTTTCCGATGTCAGTGGTACTGCTCGGTGGTGTAGTGCCCGGGCTCGTTGCGCCGGTGACGGCGCATGCCGCGGGCCTCCAGGAAGGCCCGGACGTCCTTGATCATGTCCGCCTGGCCACAGAGCATCATGTGGCTGTGCTCCGCCTCGATGGCCGCCCCGGCCTGCGCCTCCAGCGCACCTGAACTCAGGATCGGCTGAATGCGGCCATGCAGGACACCCTCGCGCTGCTCGCGACTGAGGCTCGGGAGGAAACGGAACCGCTCCCCATGGGTGTCGCGCAGGGAGCCAATGGTATCGGCGTACGCCAACTCGTCGGCGCTGCGCACCCCATGGACCAGAAAGATGCGCTCGAAACGCTCCCAGGGATCCGGGGTGCGCAGGATGGACAGGTAGACCCCGAGGGCTGTGCCGGTGGCAATCAGCCACAGATCGCGGGCCGCGGGCATAGCGTCCATGGTGAAGATCCCGCCCGCCTTGGCCGTGACCCAGATGTCGTCGCCGGGTTCGAGGTCCGAGAGCTTAGGGGTCAGCGGACCCTCGGGGATCGCGTTGAAGTAGATCTCCAGCGGACGCTCCTGGGGCGGATTGACCAGGGAGTAGGGGCGACCGACCCGTTCCTCGCCCACGTCCAGGGCGACCTGGGTGAACTGTCCGGCCTTAAAAGCCTCCACCGGTGCGTCGAACTGCAAGCTGTAGAGGCGGTGGTTCCACTGCCGTTTGGCGACGACGCGCCCCTTGATCCAGTCTTTCACGCGGGAGATCTCCTAAATTGTTGAGCGACTCGCTTGAGCGTCGCTGCAACATCGGTCCGCCCGCAGCGGATATCAAAGGCCGGCCCCAAAAAACCACCCTGAGCCCGAGGGTGCCCGCACCTTGTCAAGCCCTCCGATGTCCGCACGTTATCCATCCTGCCAAATGCCGACTCAATCCGGGAGACCGCCCAATGAAGGCCCTGACCACCCTATTTGCCGTAGGCTCGCTGCTGGCCGGTAACGCCGGAGCGGACCAGGCTTGCCCGCCGATCCTGGACTTCGAGGTACGCCGCCTCGCCTCCGATGAACAGGTCAACCTGTGCGAGGCCTACAAGGGCAAGGTCGTGCTTGTCGTCAACACGGCGAGCAAGTGCGGGTTCACGGGTCAATACGAGGGGCTGGAGGCCCTCTACGCCAAGTACCAAGACCGCGGCTTTGTAGTCCTGGGCTTTCCGTCCAATGATTTCATGGGCCAGGAGCCCGGCACCGAGGCCGAGATCAAAGACTTCTGCCGCCTCACCTACTCGGTGCAATTCCCGATGTTCGAGAAGACCCAGGTCGCCAAGGGGGACGCGAGCCCCCTGTTCCGGCGCCTGGCGGAGATGGGCGGCGGTTACCCCAAGTGGAACTTCTACAAATACCTGATCGACCGCGAGGGCCACCTGGTGGACTCCTGGTCGAGCTTCACCTCGCCGCAGAGCGGCAAGGTGGTCGAGGCCATCGAGAGGCTGCTGTGAACACGCCGGCCAACAGGGACCCTGTGAGCTTCGGGCTCATCGTCATCGGCGACGAGGTCCTGACCGGTGGCCGCAGCGATGCCCACCTGGCGCATTTCAAGCAGATGTTGGCCCGGCGCGGTCACGAGCTGGCCTGGTATTGGCTGCTCCCGGACGACCCCAAGATCCTCATCGAGCACCTCGGCCGCGCCCTGGAAGGCTCGGTGCCGGTGTTCTGCTGCGGGGGCATCGGAGCGACCCCCGACGACCACACCCGCGCCTGCGCCGCCGCAGCAGCAAACCTACCCCTGGCCCGCCACCCGGGGGCAGCGGCCCTGATCGAGGCGCGCTTTGGTGACGAGGCCTACCCCCAGCGTATCCGTATGGCCGACCTGCCAGCGGCTTGCGACCTGATCGAGAATCCCTACAACCAGATCCCCGGCTTCAGCGTCGACCAGTGCTACTTCCTGCCCGGCTTCCCCCAGATGGCCTGGCCCATGGCCGAGGCCGTCCTCGACGCCCGGTATCCCGGCGAAGGCCAGCACAGCCGAGAGGTCGCGGTGCGGGTCACGGGCGTGCCGGAGAGTCGGCTGGTACCATTTTTGGAGCGCCTGACCCTGGCCCACCCTGAACTCAAGGTCTTCAGCCTGCCCCACCTGCCCCAGAACCCCGAGGAGGCCGGCCACATCCTGGTGGGCCTGCGCGGTCGGGAGGGCCTGGACGCGGGCCTAGCCGATCTCCGCGCTGGACTGGAAGAGGAGGGCGTCCCCTTCACCCCCGCGGCCGACTGGCCGCTCTTGGACGACGCGGACTGACACTGCCAGTCCTGGCGAGGTGTCGCCTCAGACCGACGAGGCCATGCGTGTTGTTCCCGTGGCTCGAACATAAGGACCGCAACGACGGATCCGCTGTTGCTGGCAGTATCGGTGGGTCCGCTTCGCTTGACCCACCCTACAACTGCCAACTGACAACTTCTTCGTATAGATTGGGGCGGAAGCTATCTGGACATCATTCCCCGCGGGCGCCGCGGCCTCGGGTCCCGCGGCTTCTCCATCCCGGCCAGAGCCAGCAGCCCGGTCATTTCCTCGTCTTCCAACGGCCGCCAATTCCCGGTGAACAGACGCGGGCCCAGGGTAACGTTACCGAAACGGATACGGATGAGGCGGCTCACGCGGCAACCCACGGCCTCCCAGAGGCGCCGCACCTCGCGGTTACGTCCCTCCTTGAGGGTGACCTTGTACCAGTGATTGGCCCCCTCGCCACCCCCAGGGGCGATGGTATCGAAACGGGCGGGACCGTCCTCCAACTCCACCCCGGTGACCAACTGCTGCAGGGTCGGCTCCGGGACCGCGCCGAGGATGCGCACGGCGTATTCGCGCTCGACCTCGCGGGAGGGGTGCATGAGCCGATTGGCCAGTTCGCCGTCATTGGTCACGAGCAGGAGTCCGGAGGTATTGATGTCCAGCCGCCCGACGCTGATCCAGCGCCCGCTCTTGGGGCGCGGCAGGCGGCGGAAGATGGTGGGGCGGTCCTCGGGATCCTTGCGGGTGACAATCTCTCCCTCCGGCTTGTTGTAGACGAGGACCTGGAGCCGGGTCAACTGGGCAGGGCGACGGCGCACGTCCTGGCCATTGACGCGGATGCGATCCGTTGGACCGACACGCTGCCCCAGGGTCGCGACCTGGCCGTTGACCTGCACCCGCCCTTCGGAGATCCACAGCTCCGCCTCTCGGCGCGAGCCCATGCCCGCCTCCGCCAGGACCTTCTGCAGCCGAATCGGCTCACCCAACTCGGGCTGGGTTGCCGCGGCCTTGCGCGATCTGGGGCCCCCGCCGCGGAGACCGGGCTTAGGGGTACGGGGCGGGCGGCGCTGATCAGTCATATTTGGGGTCCGGGTCTTGTTCCGAGTCGAGGTCGGAATCGGGTGCTGGGTCGGGGGTCGGTTCTGAGGCTTGGTCCAGCGACGGTGACGGCACCACCTTGGCGTATAGGTCACCCAGGGGGGGTTGCAGCTCGCCCAGGTCCAGCTCGTCGCCCAGGAAGGCCGGATCGCGGATCTCGGCCAGGGGCGGCAAATCATTGAGGGAGCGCAGGCCGAAGTAATCGAGGAAGCGTCGCGTGGTGGCCAGCAACTCGGGGCGCCCTGGGACATCCCGATGTCCGACCACCCGCACCCACTCCCGCTCTACCAGGGTGCGAATGATCTGGGCGTTGACGGCCACGCCGCGGATGTCCTCGATCTCGCCCCGGGTGATGGGTTGGCGGTAGGCGATCAGGGCCAGGGTCTCGAGCATCGCCCTGGAGTAACGCTGGGGCCTTTCCTCCCAGAGGCGTCCGATCCAGGGGGCAACCTCGCTGCGCACCTGGACCCGCCAACCCCCGGCGACCTCGGTCAGCTCGACTGCGCGCTCCGCATAGTCCGACCGTAGGGCCTCGATGGAGGCGAGGATAGCGTCGCGCTGTGGACGATCCTCGTCAGGGAACAGGGCGAGGATCTGCTCCAGGGTCAGGGGGCCACCGGCGGCGAGCAGGGCCCCCTCGCAGATGAGCTTGAGGTCGATGGTCGTCATAACGGGTCGCCCTCATCGTCCCCTGGATCGAGGATACGCAAGGCATTGCGGGGTTCCGGCTCGTACGCCTCAGGAACCAGTCGCAGGCGGACATGGATGGGGGCGAAGGGCTCGGCCTGCACCAACTCCACGGAGGCGCCGCGGGTCAGCTCCAGGATGGCGAGGAAGGTGACGACCACCCCGGCGCGGCCCTCATCATAGGGGAACAGATCGGTGAACGGGGTGAACTCGCCGCTGGCGAGGCGCTCCAGCACCAGGGACATGCGCTCACGCAGCGACAGGGACTCCCGCTCCACCCGGTGGCTGGTGTACAGGTCTGCCCGCGCCAGGACCTCGCGCAGGGCCAAGAGCACCTCGCGCAGGTCCACCGTCGGGGGCAGACGCCGACTGTGCCCGGGCGGGACTTGGGCGTGGGTGGGGAAATGGTCCCGGTCCAGGCGCGGCAGGGCGTCGATGTCCTGGGCGGCGTTCTTGAAACGCTCGTACTCCTGCAGGCGACGGATCAGCTCGGCCCGGGGGTCCTCCTCCTCCGCCTCGTCAGCCGCCGGGCGGGGCAAGAGCATGCGGGACTTGATCTCCGCCAGCATGGCGGCCATGACCAGATACTCCGCGGCGAGCTCCAGACGCAGCTCGGTCATCAGCTCCACGTAGGTGATGTACTGATCGGTGATGGCCGCGACCGGAATCTCCAGGATGTCCAGGTTCTGGCGCTTGATCAGGTACAGGAGCAGGTCCAGCGGACCCTCGAATGCATCGAGAAAGACTTCCAGGGCATCGGGCGGGATGTAGAGATCCAGTGGCAGGGTCAATAACGGCGACCCCTGCACGATGGCAAAGGGCATCTCGGCCTGACGGGGCGGCTGCGCGCCCAGGGCCTCGCCGGAACCGGAGCCAGCATCCCCGCCGGCTCCGTCGTTGGGAGTCGTCGTGCCGAGATCGGCCTGAGCCCCCATGGACCGCTTCAGACCTGGCCCAGAGACATGGCGCGGCGGACCTCGTCCATGGTGTCGCGGGCGACCTCGCGGGCCGCCTCGCAACCGGCATTGAGGATGTTGCGCAACAGCTCCGGCTGGGCCTCGTACTCCTTGGCCCGCGCCTGGATGGGACCCAACTCGCCGAGCACAGCGTCGATCACAGGCTGTTTGCAGTCCAGACAGCCGATGCCGGCGCTACGACACCCCTCTTGGACCCATGCCTGGACCTCGGCATCCGTATAGACCTGGTGGAACTGCCAGACCGGACACTTGCTTGGATCTCCCGGGTCGGTGCGGCGCACCCGCGCCGGGTCCGTAGGCATGGTCCGCAGGGCCTTCACGATGACGGCCGGATCGTCGCGCAGGGCGATAGTGTTGTTGTAGGATTTGGACATCTTCTGTCCGTCCAGGCCAGGCATCTTGGACGCCTTGGTGAGCAGGGCCCGGGGCTCTGGCAGGATGACCCGCCCGCCGCCCTCGATGTAGCCCATCAGGCGCTCGCGGTCGCCGATGGTCAGGTTGCCCTGGCTCTCGATCAGGGCCAGGGCGACACCCATGGCCTCATGATCGCCCTGCTCCTGGTAGGCCCGACGGAGCTTATCGAAGAGCTTGTAGTTCTTCTTGCCCATCTTGCGTGCGGCTTGGTCGGCCTGCTGGGCGAAGTCCGGCTCGCGCCCATAGACGTGGTTGAAACGCCGGGCGATCTCGCGGGTCATCTCCACGTGCGCCACCTGGTCCTCGCCCACCGGGACCTGGCCGGCCTTGTAGATCAGGATGTCGGCGCTTTGCAGCAGGGGATAGCCGAGGAATCCGTAGGTGGCCAGGTCCTTTTCCTTGAGCTTCTCCTGTTGATCCTTGTAACTCGGCACCCGCTCCAGCCACCCGAGTGGGGTGATCATGGACAGCAACAGGTGGAGCTCCGCGTGCTCCGGGACCCGCGACTGAATGAAGAGGGTAGCGGCACCTGGGTTGATACCCGCCGCCAACCAGTCCACCAGCATGTCCGTGGTGCTCTGGGGGATCATGGACGGGTCTTCGTAATGGGTGGTCAGGGCGTGCCAGTCGGCGACGAAGAAGAAACACTCGTACTCGTGTTGCAGTTCCAGCCAGTTCTTGAGCACCCCGTGGTAGTGCCCCAGGTGCAGGCGCCCGGTGGGGCGCATGCCGGAGAGGACTCGGGCGTGTTGGGCGGGGACTGTGGTCACGGTCGGTGTTCCTCTGATCGGCAGGGGTTGGGCCGGCGGGCCCATGGGGGCTGCACGGCGGATGAATTGTTCAGGTGCGACGTTGGTCAGATGCGCCAAGGTTGGCACGCTGGCGGCCCCGGCAGAGCCTATTGATGCCTCGATTACGCTTGCGCACAAATCCAACCAATAACGGTGGATGAAACGCAGCGCATCCACCACAAGCGCGCCGGTGGATGCGTCGCGGACAAACGTCTCAGCTAACCCATGGCTCCGTGGCGTACGCCTCATCCACCCTACGGATCGGTGAGATTTATCAACGGTTCCGGCTAGCTCCATCAAGCGTGGCGGGCCAGGTTAAAGCTCGAAGGGGGCCGGATCGCCCTTGCCCACGCGCACCACACGATAGGGTTCCTCCGTCATGTCGATAACGGTACTGGGCTCCATACCGCCGGCGCCGCCGTCAATGATCAGGTCCACCTGACGGTCAAGGGCGTCACGCATGTCGTCCGGGTCGGTCATGGGTAGCGCCTCCCCGGGCAGCAACAGGCTGGCGCTGAGGATGGGCTCGTCCAGCTCTGCCAGCAAGGCCAGGCAAATGGCGTTGTCCGGGACCCGGATGCCGATGCCCTTGCGCTTGGGGTGGAGCATGCGTCGCGGGACCTGCTTGGTCGCCTCATGGATGAAGGTGTAGGGCCCCGGGGTCAGCGTCTTGAGGGTACGGAAGGCCTGATTGTCGATCTTGGCGTAGGTGGTGATCTCCGACAGGTCGCGACAGACCAGGGTGAAGTTGTGCTTGTCGTCCAGACCGCGAATGCGGCGGATGCGCTCCATGGCCTCCTTGGCCCCGAGTTGGCAACCGAAGGCGTAGGAGGCGTCGGTGGGATAGACGATGACCCCGCCGGCACGCAGGATATCGACCGCGCCGCGCACCAAGCGTGACTGCGGATTGGATGGGTGGATCTGAAAGAATTGGGCCATGGGTTGCGCGTTCACAGGGCAGGGCTTTGGGCCGGTGAGAGGAAACAGGCAGGCTCCGCGGTCCTGCCGGTGGTCGTATCTGGCGTACCTATCGTATCGGGGGTGCTGGTCCGAGTCCTCGGTCGAGGCGTACCGACGCCCAGGGCCGGCGACCAGTCTGCCCAAATGGGGGTGCATCCCGGCGGCAGTGGCGGCAGGCGCCCCAGGTCCATCCAGGGGTTCTCCGGGCCGTGGTAATCGGAACCGGCAGAGGCAAGGAGGCCAAAGTCCGCCGCGTGGCGGGCGAAGACGAAGGCGTCGTCCTTGCTGTGACTGCCCGAGACCACCTCCACCGCGCTGCCACCCAGTTCACGGAAGGCCCCCAACAGGTTGCGGACCTTGGTACGGGTCAGTCCGTAGCGCGCCGGGTGGGCGATGGCGGCCTGGCCGCCAGCGGCGTGAATCCAGCCCAGGGCCTCTTCCAGGGTCGCCCACTCCCCGGGGACGTGCCCCGGCTTGCCCTTGACCAAGAAATGCTTGAACACGCTGCGCACGCTGTCCGCCAGGCCGCGTTGCACCAAGAGTCGGGCAAAGTGGGTGCGCCCCACCAGGGTCCCGCCCGCCAGGGCGCGTGCCCCGGCATAGGCGTCAGCGACCCCGTGGCGGTCCAGACGCCGGCCGATCTCCTCGGCACGCCAATCCCGATAGGCCAGCAGGCGCGCCAAGCCGGCGTTGAGCGCTGCGCTGTCCGTGTCCAGGTTCAGGCCGAGCACATGGATGGTGCGCCCGCCCCAGGTCACCGACAGTTCGGCCCCGGGGATCAGTCTGACGCCCAGGTCGGCAGCAGCCAGCTTGGCCTCAGCAAGCCCGGCAACGGTGTCGTGGTCGGTCAACGCCAAGGTCTCGACCCCAGCCGCCGCCGCACGCTCCAGGAGCTGGGTGGGGGTCAGGGTGCCGTCGGAGGCGGTCGAGTGGGTATGTAGATCTGGTGACATAGCGCGCTATTCTATCGGGAACCCCGCAACATTGCCCTGGATGGCTGGCGGTCCCCCAACCAAAGCGCCTAGAATTCGTCGGCCATGCTTCCACCTATCGATATCGCCTACATCAACCTGGAGATCCGCAGTCTGTGCGATGACCTCGCCCAGCGGTATGCCGACGCAGGTTCCGACGCCGATCCGACCCTAGCGCCTGACCCGGCGGAGCTGTGTGATGGCCTGCAACGGGTCCTCGTTGCCCTGGCCGATCTCGGCGCTCGCCTCCCACTCCACCCACCGAGTCTCGAGGGGCGCCCCGAAGGCACCGTTGCGGCCCGGGCGGATGCGACCGGGGCCCCAGGCCTAGACACCCTGTGCAATCACGGTCTCGATCTGCTGGCCCGCCTGTCCGGCCTGGCCGGGCGATTGGGCCTGCCCCAGCACGCCCATCGGATCGAGGCCCTGACCCTCCCCCTGGCGTGCTGGGGGGCCCGTCGCGGCGGCGAACTCAGCCAGCCAGCCCCGGTCGTCAATGCAGCCGGCGCCCTCGCCAACAGCCTCAAGGCACCAGACGCGTTGGCCGAGCTTCACGGGCTCATGAGCGAGGTCGTCGATGCACTCAGCCCCCAGGTCACCCAGGACAGCGACGAGACCGATGCCACCAGACCCTGGCGGGTCCTGTTGCTCAACCGCGCCATCGTTGCCACCCGAAGCCATCGTCCCGATCTGATGGAGACGGCTTTCAGCGCCGTCGTGGAGGCCCTACCCAGGGACGCACCGGAGTTCTTTCTCGAGGCCCTGGGCCAGATGGAGGCCCTAAACTATCCGCCCCAAGTGCGAGAAGTGGTGCAACGGTATGCCGACACTTGGTGCACCCGCCGCATCCTCCACTGACCCGGTTTGGGTTGACAGGCGCCCGGCATTCGCCGTCAATGCGCAAGCCTGAATCCAGCATCCCCTGCACCATCTACCATACAAGCCCGACGCGCCGCGTCGCCCTGCCCCCGAGACCCTTGCATGAAATTGCTCGCCGACTTTTTCCCGGTCCTGCTGTTCTTCGTGGCCTATAAGGTCGCGGGGATCTATGTAGCCACTGGAGTGGCCATTGCCGCCTCCCTGGCCCAGGTCCTGTGGAACCGATTCCGCCATGGTCGGGTCGAGACCATGCACTTGGTAACCCTGGGGCTGCTGGTGGTGTTCGGCGGCATGACCATCGCTCTACATGACCCGATCTTTGTTATGTGGAAGCCGACCCTCGTCAACTGGCTCTTCGCCGCAGCCTTCCTCGGCAGCACCCTGGTGACGGGCAAGCCACTCATCGAGCGCATGATGAGCCACGCCATCGAGGTACCCAATGCCATTTGGTCCAGGCTCAACCTGCTCTGGGTCGTGTTCTTCATCTTCTCCGGCCTGGCCAACCTCTATGTGGTCTATATCTACAGCGGCTTCTTCGATGCCCAACAGGCGCTGATCGCCGCCTCCGGCCAGGCCGCGGTAGACTTGGCCAATTGTGCAGAGGATTTCACCGGCGCCCTCCTCGCCCAGTGCCAGGATGCCCAGGCCCGGGAAGAAACCTGGGTCAACTTCAAGCTGTTCGGTATGATGGGACTCACCATCCTCTTCGTGATTGGCCAGGCCTTCTATCTGGCCCGCCACATCAAGGAGACCGACGCGCAGCCAGCGGAGGAATGACGTGTACTACGCCATCATTGCGAGGGATCGAGCCGACAGCCTCGCGGCGCGCCTCGCCGCCCGTCCGGCCCACCTGGAACGTCTTACAACCTTGCAGGTCCAAGGACGGCTGCTGCTCGCCGGGCCACATCCCGCCATCGACAGCGACGCCCCCGGGCCTGCCGGGTTTACCGGGTCCTTGGTGGTGGCCGAGTTTGCTGACCTGGGCGCCGCCCGGGCCTGGGCCGACGCGGATCCTTATGTCACCGCGGGGGTCTACGAGGACGTGACTGTCAAGCCCTTTGTCAAGGTATTCCCCGCCTAACGACCCCCGTCGTCGGGTGACCGCTGTTCTCTCCAACCACTAGCCAAAGGAATCCATTCCAAATGAAGATCGTCTACCTGCCCCTCGCACTGAGTGCGCTCCTGGCCGCCGGCACCCTCCAGGCCGCCGACACCCCTGCGCCCGCAGCACCTGCGGAGGCTGCCGCCGAAATCGCCGGCGACGTCCCCTTGGCCACCGTCAACGGGGTCCCGTATTCACTGGACATGTTTCGGCTGTTCTACATGGAGCGCCTGCAGCAGTCCCAGGCTCAGGACAACCCAGAGTTGCAGCAGCTGGCGTTCAACGAGTTCATCAACCTGGTGCTGACAGCCCAGCAAGCCGAGGCGATGAAGCTGACTGAGCGTCCCGACGTCCAGATCGGCCTGGAGGTGCAGCGGATCAAACTGCTCTCAAACATCGCCCTGCAGGCCATGGCCCAGGAGATCCAGCCCAGCGACGAAGACCTCAAGACGGGCTATGACGCCCTAGTCAAGCAACTGGAAGAAACCCAATACAAGGTCCGGCAGATCCTGGTGCAGGACGAGGCCGCGGCCAAGAAGGTGATCGCCGAGCTAGACAAGGGCAGCGATTTTTCCAAGTTGGCCATGGAGCACTCCACAGGACCGAACGCCAAAGCAGGCGGCGAGTTGGGCTGGTTCACCAGCAGCCAAGTCGACAACAAGCCCTTCTCAGACGCAGTTGCCGGGCTGAAGAAGGGCGAGTACACCAAGACTCCAATCGAGGCCAAGTACGGCTGGCACGTCATCCTTTTGGAAGACACCCGCGTCCCGACGCCCCCGACTCTCGACGAGGCCAAGCCCCAGTTGATCGCCAGTTACCAACGCGCCCAGCTCGCCGGCAAGATCGGCGCTCTGCGGGAGGGCGCCAAGCTCGAACTCAATGAGTCGGTGGTCAAGCTCAAAGATAACGCAGAACCGGTGCCGGAAACCAAGTAGCGGAGCGACTCCCCCGCCCGCTGTTCCCCTGCCCGGCCCCAAACAGAGCCTTGGGGTCGGGCCCCTCGTCAGCCTTCCCGCCCCAATGCCCCACCAGACCTGACCTGGCACCAAATTTATGCACATTCCCGGCCTCTGCCGGGCCATACCGCGCATCCGTCGACACGCAACGGCCGCCGAACGCCGTCCCTTCGACATCCACTGGTGGAAAGCTCGGGCCATTGATCACGCCGAGAAACGGCAGCTGGCCACTTCGTACTTGCATCCCACGCCTTGCGCATTAGAATACGCTTATGTATTTAAATACCGGAGTAGTACCATGCGCACCTGCAAACTGATTCGAACAGCTGTCCTGGGTTCGGCGGCCCTGTTGGTCGGTGGCGTATTGATGGAGGTCCTCGCCCAGACCACCTCCTTCACGATTAGCGCCAACGTCGCGGCCATCGGGGCGGTGCTGGGGAGCGCGATCCTCATGCTGGCCGCCGTCGTGGTCGGCCTGCTACCGACGAGGATCACACACCTGGATGAATGCCAGCACTGAGTGCCCGGAACCTCAGGGGCGGTCGATCAAAGCCGTCCTTGGCCTTCATCCTAGAAAAAGCGATTCGGCCGTCTATCACGCAAATTGACGCAAATGATTCAGTGACTTGGACACGGCCTGGAGGCCATCCACGGGGTGAGTCGGCCGCCGACACCAAGCCCTGGCTTATTTGCGTCAATTTGCGTTCATTTGCGGCTGAGCTGCTGTTCTTGGGCTAATACATATGCTGGCCGCCGTTCACCGAGAGCGTCGCCCCGGTGATGAATCCAGCCTCGTCGGCGACCAGGAACAGCACTGCGCGGGCGATATCCTGCGGCTGACCGAGCCGCCCAACTGGGATCTTGGCAACGATCTTGGTCAGCACCTCGGGCGGCACGGCCCGCACCATGTCCGTGTCCACATAGCCCGGAGCGATGGCGTTGACGGTGATGCCCTTGGCGGCACCCTCCTGGGCCAGGGCCTTGGTGAAGCCGTGGATGCCGGATTTGGCCGCCGCATAGTTGACCTGGCCGTACTGCCCAGCCTGGCCGTTGATGGACCCGATGTTGACGATCCGCCCGAAGGCCCGGGCGCGCATCCCGTCGATCACCGCCCGGCAGGTGTTGAAACACGAACTCAGGTTGGTCTGGATGACCTGGTTCCACTGCTCGAAGGTCATCTTGTGCAGGGTCCCGTCTCGGGTGATGCCGGCATTGTTCACCAAGACGTCAACCGGACCCCGCTCGGCCTGGATCTCCGAGATCCCAGCGGCGACGGCGGGAAAATCACCGACGTCGAATTTCTTGACGGCGATACCCGTACGCGTAGAAAACGCCCGCGCCGCCTCGTCGTTACCCGCGTAGTTCGCAACAACGTCATAACCGGCGTCCTTGAGCGTGAGGCAGATAGCCTCGCCAATGCCCCGGGTTCCCCCGGTAACCAATGCCACTCGACCCATGGTGCTCCCCTCCTCCGGGGTTGGTGTTTGGCACCTTAGGTTAGCTTGAAAGCCCGACTTAGGGGCGCCTCATATCCCCTGGCATGTTAGGGGAAAACCTGAAAAGGCAGCGGGCGCTCGGAAGTCACTTAGGAAGTTCGACGGGATAGCGGCACCAAGCGATGCCCGCGCGGGGAATCGGAGCACATCTACCTGCTACTCTGTTCTTCGCGTCCGCGCGTGAACGCTCTTCGAATTCAGGTTGACGCGCGCCCCGCTTCGAATCATCCCGGTCACCGCTTGCTTTTACTCTGGGGCTGATGCACCCCCTGACTCAGGCTTTGACGCAGCAGGTCGCCCAGGGTCCCCATACCCTCAGTCGGCTTGGCATAGTCCGCAACCTTGGGGGCAGCCTCCAGGGTCGCCTGGCGCGAGGCATCCAGGGTCAGGGCGATGCGGCGCTTGTCCAGGTCCACGCTCAACACAGTCGCCTCGACCTCATCCCCCGCATTGACGACCTCGTTGGGGTGGTTGACCCGGCGTCCGGCACCCAGCTCGCTGATATGGACCATGCCCTCCAGCCCCGGCACCAACTCCACGAAGGCCCCGAAGGGCTGCACCCGGGTCACCCGGCCCTTGACCGTACTACCCACCGGAAACTCGCGCTCCGCATCCGTCCAGGGGTTCTTGGCCAGGGCACGGAGCGACAGGGCGATCTTTTGCGGGTGCTTGGGGTTGTCAGTCGCATCCACCCGCAGGACGGCCACCTCCACCTGCTGACCGGGGCTCAGCAGATCGCTCGGGTGACGGACCCGCTCATAGGCCAGTTCACTGATGTGGACCATCCCCTCGACCCCACCCAGGTCCACGAAGGCCCCGTAGTCCTGCAGCGAGGTCACAGTCCCAGGCAGGACCGCCCCCGGGACCACCTGGGCACGCAGTTCTTCGGCCTTGGCGCGGCGCTCTTCCTCCAGCAGCTCACGGCGGGACACCACCAGATTCGTGTGCTTGCCGCCCTCGAACTTGGTGATGCGGAAGGCCAGACGCTGGCCGACATAGCTCGACAGGTCTTCGACGAACTGAAGGGAGACCTGGGAGGCCGGGCAGAAGGCCCGCACGCCAGCCATCTCCACCTCGACGCCGCCCTTGATCACCCCTGTGACGGTCCCCTCTACGGGCAGGTGCTGCTCAAAGGCCTGCTCCAGCCCGGCGGCCCCGTGCATACGCCGACCGTGCTTGCTGCCGAGCAGCAGCATGCCGCTGTCGGCGTCAACGGCGCTGACAGTCATATCCACGGGGTCACCCACTTTGAGCGCCACGTTGCCGTCTGCGTCGGTGACATCTTGGATATCGATGACGGCATCGGACTTGATGCCGAGATTGACATAGACCTGCTCGCGCCCAATGGACGCGACGGTGCCGTGGACCAAATCGCCCACTTGGGGCTGGCGCTTGGTCTGGCTACCGTGCTGACGCTCGTACTGTCCAAGGAGGGCGGCGAAATCTTCGTGGTCGGTCATGATCTGCTCGGATTCGGCTTGACGACAAAAAAGGGGCTGACAATTTACCAGGAACCGGGGCCTATTCGACGGTCACGGACTTTGCCAGATTGCGCGGTTGATCCACGTCTGTGCCCTTGAGGACGGCGACGTGGTAAGCGAGAAGTTGAAGCGGGATAGTGAAGACAAAGGGGGCGATGAGGTCGTCCGTCTCCGGGAGCTTGATGACCGTGACCCCATCCTCCTCCTCCATCGGGGCCTGAAAGTCGGCGAAGACGTAGAGCCGACCACCCCGGGCACGCACCTCATGGAGGTTGGACTTGAGCTTTTCCAGCAGCGCGTTGTTGGGGGCGATGGCCACGACCGGCATATCCTCGTCGATCAGCGCCAGTGGGCCATGCTTGAGCTCGCCCGCCGGGTAGGCCTCGGCGTGGATATAGCTGATCTCCTTGAGCTTCAGCGCCCCCTCCATAGCAATGGGGTACTGCTCACCACGCCCGAGGAAGAGGCAATGACGCTTTTCGACAAACTCCTCGGCCAACTCGGCGATGATCCGGTCCAGCGCCAGGACGCCCTCCAGCTTGGCCGGCAGGGAGCGCAGAAGGCCGACCGCCTTGGCCTCTGCCTCGTCCCCAAGGCCCCGGTATCGACCCAACGTGATGGTGAGCAGGAGTAAGGCCACCAACTGGGTGGTAAAGGCCTTGGTGGAGGCGACACCGATCTCAGGCCCCGCATGGGTGAGCAGCACCAGGTCCGACGCACGCACCAGTGAGCTCTCCGGGACGTTGCAGATGCACAGGGTGGTAGCGTAACCGCTGCACTTAGCCAGCCGCAGGGCGGCCAGGGTGTCGGCGGTTTCGCCGGACTGGGAGATGGTGACGAATAGGGCCTTGCCCGGCACCACATGCTTGCGGTAACGGTATTCGCTGGCGACCTCGACGGTGCAGGGGATGCCGGCGTAGGACTCCAGCCAGTAGCGCGCCACGGTACCGGCGTGGAAGCTCGTGCCGCAGGCAACGATGGTGACCGCCTCGATGCCGGCAAACAGCGCCGGGGCCTCGTGACCGAAGGCCTCGGGTACGACCTTGGCCCCCGCGAGCCGCCCATCCAGGGTATCGGCGACGGCCCGCGGCTGCTCATAGATCTCCTTGAGCATGAAATGGCGGTATTCGCCCCGCTCGGCCGCATCCGCCGTCAAGGCCGATTCCTTGATCGGACGCTCGACGCGCATGCCGTCCCGGTCCCAGATCGTCACCCCATCCCGGGTCAGCTCGGCAAGGTCACCCTCCTCTAAAAAGATGAACCTGTGGGTGACAGGCAACAAGGCGCAGACATCAGAGGCAATGAAGTTCTCTCCAAATCCGATACCGATCACCAGCGGACTGCCAAAGCGTGCCGCCACCAAACGGTCCGGGTCTTGGGTGTCGATCACCCCCAGGGCATAGGCACCTTCGAGCCGACGGGTCGTGCGGCGGACCGCATCCACCAGACCATGACCCGCAATGACCTCGTCACAGATGGCATGCACCACCACCTCGGTGTCAGTCTGGGAGGTAAAGGCGTGGCCCGCGGCCTTCTGGTCACGGCGCAGGGCTTCGTGATTTTCGATGATACCGTTGTGTACCACCACGCAGCGCCCCCGAGCAACGTGGGGGTGGGCGTTGTGCGCCGCCGGTTCGCCGTGGGTGGCCCACCTGGTATGGGCAACGCCCAAAGTGCCCGGTAGGGGGGTCTGCTCCATCTGCTCGCTAAGACGCTCGACCTTGCCGATGCTGCGCAACCGACGCAGATCGCCGCGGGCGGCCAGCGTCGCCATGCCTGCGGAGTCGTAGCCGCGATATTCCAGACGCCTAAGCCCTTCCAATAGGATGGCCGATACCTCACGCTGGGCGATGCCGCCGACGATGCCGCACATTGTCCTTATCCTCTCAGCCCTTGGGCTGCTTCTGGGGGCGCTTCCAGCCGTCAATCGTGATCTGCCGAGCGCGGGTCACCGTGAGCTTGTCCGCCGGCGCATCCCGACCGATGGTCGACCCAGCCCCGATGGTGGCCCCGCTACCCACGGTCACCGGGGCGACCAGAGCGGTGTTGGAGCCGATAAAGGCGCCGTCTCCGATAATCGTGAGGTGCTTATTGGCCCCGTCATAGTTGCAGGTAATGGTCCCTGCCCCGACGTTGACGCCGCTGCCGATGCGCGCATCCCCCACGTAGGTCAGGTGGTTGATCTTGCTGCCCTGCCCGACCTGGGTTTTCTTGATCTCGACGAAGTTACCGACATGGGTCGCGTCGCCGAGCTCTGCCTCTGGACGCAGGCGCGAGAAGGGCCCGACCAGGGCCTCGGCACCGACCTTGGCGCCGTCGATGACGCAGTTGGCAAAGACCTGGGTATCCGCCCCAATGGTGCAGTCCCGCAGCACACAGTTCGGACCGATACTGACCCGATCGCCCAGGCGCACAAGCCCCTCGAAGACGCAATTGACGTCCAGGGTCACATCCCGCCCAGTCTCCAAGGTCCCGCGCAGATCGAATCGCTCTGGATCGAGCAGGGTCACCCCCGCACGCATCAGGTCCTCCGCCTGGCGCCGCTGATGCCAGCGCTCCAGGGCGGCGAGCTGGAGCCGGTCGTTGACCCCGGCCACCTCTTGTTCATGATCGGGCTCCGCGGAGGCCACCAGCACACCATCGGACACGGCCAGCCCAACGATATCGGTCAGGTAGTACTCCCCTTGGGCATTGATAT
This sequence comes from uncultured Gammaproteobacteria bacterium, assembly GCA_963845265.1. Taxonomy (GTDB): domain Bacteria; phylum Pseudomonadota; class Gammaproteobacteria; order Chromatiales; family Chromatiaceae; genus DYRB01. Next base: position 23,740 of record CAWJRN010000013.1, read on the forward strand.
TCCCCACCCGGTCCAGCCAGCCGGCAAGCCTGGCGCGATCTGCGATGACGATGCCGGTGTTGACCTCATGGATGGCCAATTCGGCCTCACTGGCGTCATTCTGCTCGACGATACGCAGGATGCATCCGGCATGGTCCCGCACGATGCGTCCGTAGCCGGCGGGATCCACCAACTTCATGGTCAGCAGACCCAGGTGCACGCCGGCGGCCTGCTCGATCAAGCGAAGCAGGGTCTGGGGCCTGATCAAGGGCACATCGCCGTAAAGGACCAGGACTCGATCGACCTCGGCTAGGGCCGGCATGGCCTGCAGGACTGCGTGGGCGGTGCCGAGACGCTCGGTCTGCTCGACCCAGGCACAGTCCCGCCCAGACAGGGCCCCAGGCACCGCATCGCCGCCATGGCCATAGACAACGCACACGCGCTCTGCCTCGATGGCATCGGCGGCCTCCAGGACATGCGCCAGCAGGCCCCGTCCGGCCAGCGGATGCAGCACCTTGGGCAAATCCGAGCGCATGCGGGTGCCCTGGCCCGCTGCTAGGACGGCGACGCCGAGTTTCATGGCTATAACCTCCGGGGACTGACGGTGCTTGCAGGGTGTTAGCCGCCTCTGACCAACTTAGTGCAGGCCCGAGGCCGCGGGCCCCGCCCGATCCTGGGCAAGCTCCTCCGGGGTCGGGTCGCGTACCTCCCGCACGGTCATGCGGACCTGGAGCGGCTTACCGGCCAAGGGGTGGTTACCATCGACGGTGAGCCGGCCGTTGGCGATGCTGGTGACGTAAAAGGTCATCACCTCCCCCGCCTCGTTCTGCATCTGCACCTCAGCCCCGATACGGTGAAACTCCGCAGGGACGTTGGCCAGGTCATCGGTAAAGGTCAGGTTCGGATCGTGGGCACCAAAACCATCCGCGGCCGGGACGGTCATCTCCACCTCATCGCCGACGCGCTTACCCGTTAGGGCCTTGTCCATGCCGCCGATCAGCTCGGTGCTGCCGCCGTGGATATAACTCACCGGCAGGTCGCTCTGCTCCAGCAGGTTGCCATCGAGATCGCGCATGCTGTAGGTGACGGAGACGAACTTGCCCGGGATTACGGATTGATCGGTCATGTGCATATTGGGACGCTATCAGGGCGGAGCCGGGAGTGTAACCCACCCGGTCCGGAGGATCGCAAGGCCCAGCGCCCGAAACGCACGGCCCCCGCCGATGGGCGGGGGCCGTGTCCTGCATCGGACATCGCCCGTGGGCGCTGCCGGATTACTTCATCTTGCGGAGCTTTTCGATGGCACGCAGCTGGGCGATGGCCTCGGCCAACTCGGCCTGTGCCTTGGCATACTCGAACTGGGCGGCATGACCGGCCAGCGCGTCCTCGGCCCGGCGCTTGGCCTCCATCGCGGAGGCCTCGTCCAGGTCATGGGCCCGAACCGCCGTGTCCGCCAGGATGGTGACGATGGAAGGCTGAACCTCCAGAATGCCGCCGGAGACATAAAAATGCTCGGTCTCGCCGGATTCCTGCTCGACCCGCACGTCCCCCGGCTTGAGCCGGGTGATGAGCGGCGAGTGGCGCGGCGCGATGCCGACCTCACCCATCTCGGCCGGGGCATAGACCATACGGGCTAGCCCGGAATGGATGGCCCCCTCGGCACTCACGATGTCCACATGTACTGTCATTGCCATGGGTTTGCCCCTTGTGCCTTGCGGCAATTACATCTTTTCGCCCTTGGCGACCGCTTCCTCGATGCCGCCGACCATATAGAAGGCCTGCTCCGGGAGGTGATCGTATTCACCACTCGCGATCGCCTTGAAGCTCGCGATGGTGTCCGCCAGGTGGACGTATTTTCCCGGGGCTCCGGTGAACACCTCAGCCACCGAGAAGGGCTGCGACAGGAAGCGCTGAATCTTCCGCGCCCGAGCCACCGCGAGCTTGTCCTCATCTGAGAGCTCGTCCATGCCCAGGATGGCGATGATGTCCTTCAACTCCTTGTAGCGCTGCAGGGTGCCCTGCACCAGGCGAGCCACCTCGTAATGCTCGGGCCCGACGATAAGCGGGTCGAGGATACGACTGGTGGAGTCCAGCGGGTCTACGGCCGGGTAGATACCCAACTCCGCAATCTGCCGGGACAGCACCAGGGTCGCGTCCAAGTGAGCGAAGGTGGTGGCCGGTGACGGGTCGGTAAGGTCGTCCGCAGGGACGTAGACCGCCTGGAAGGAGGTGATAGAGCCGGTACGAGTGGAGGTGATGCGCTCCTGTAGTACGCCCATCTCCTCGGCCAGGGTCGGCTGGTAACCCACCGCGGAGGGCATGCGGCCCAACAGTGCAGAGACCTCGGTGCCGGCCAAGGTGTAGCGGTAGATGTTATCGATGAACAGGAGCACATCGCGCCCCTGCTCCCGGAAGTACTCGGCCATGGTCAGGCCGGTGAGGGCCACACGCAGGCGGTTACCCGGAGGCTCATTCATCTGGCCGTAGACCAGGGCCACCTTGTCCAGCACCCCGGACTCGGTCATCTCATGGTAGAAGTCGTTGCCCTCACGGGTACGCTCGCCGACACCAGCGAACACGGAGAAGCCGCCGTGGCCCGTTGCAATATTGTTGATCAGCTCCATCAGGGTAACGGTCTTGCCCACCCCGGCACCGCCAAACAGGCCGATCTTGCCGCCCTTGGCGATGGGCATGACCAGGTCGATGACCTTGATGCCGGTCTCCAAGATCGCGGTGCTGGTCGCCTGATCCTCAAAGGCAGGCGCATCGCGGTGGATCGGCCAGCGCTCTTCGGTGGGCACCGGACCTTTATCGTCAATGGGGTTACCGAGCACGTCCATGATCCGACCCAAGGCCGCCTCACCGACCGGGACGCTGATCGCGGCTCCCGTGCCGACCGCCTCGATACCGCGCCGCAAGCCGTCGGTGGAACCCATGGCAATCGTGCGCACGATTCCGTCGCCGAGTTGCTGCTGGACCTCGAGGGTCAGATCGGCGGACGGCACATTCAGCGCTTCATAGATCTTGGGCATCTCGCCCCGGGGGAACTGGACGTCCACCACGGCGCCGATGATTTCCACGAGGTGACCGGTGCTCATAACTATTTCCTCTTCAGGCCTTACGGCTATGTAGGTACAAATGCGTTGCGATCTGGGGGCTGGCCTGTAGCGATGCCCTAGAGCTGGACGAGGCGCCGGCGATGACCCGCTAGACCGCCGCCGCGCCGCCCACGATTTCCGCGATTTCCTGGGTGATCGCTCCCTGGCGAGCCTTGTTGTAGACCAATTGCAGCTCATCGATCAGGTTGCCCGCGTTGTCCGAGGCGGACTTCATGGCGACCATGCGCGCGGCCTGCTCACAAGCAACGTTCTCGACCACAACTTGGTAAACCAGGGACTCGATATACCGGGCCAGCAACTGATCCAGCACGGCCCGGGCATCCGGCTCGTAGATGTAATCCCAGTGATGCGCCTGGGGCTCGACGTCCTCGGCGATGATGGGCACCAACTGACGGATGGTGGGATGCTGGGTCATGGTGTTCACAAAGGCATTGAAGACCACGCAGATGGCATCGATCTCGCCGCTCTCGTAGGCGTCGAGCATCACCTTGACGGTACCGATCAATTGCTCGACGTGCGGCTGGTCCCCGAGGCGCGTCGCCTGGGCCAGCACCGTGCCGCCGAATCGTTTGAAAAAGCCCAGGGCCTTGCCACCGATGGTGCAAAAGACTGGCTCGACTCCGTTCTTGCGCTGCTCTTTGATCTCGGCAATCAGCTTGCGGAACAGGTTGCTGTTCAGGCCGCCGCACAAGCCGCGGTCGGAAGAGACCACAATGTAGCCGACCTTCTTGCGCGGCCGCTCCTTGGCCATGAAGCTGTGCTGGTACTCGGGCGAGGCGTAGTACAGGTGACTGATGACGTGAAGCATCTTCTCCGCATATGGGCGGGAGCCCGCCATGCGGTCCTGCGCCTTGCGCATCTTCGACGCCGCCACCGTCTGCATGGCAGCGGTGATCTTCTGCGTGCTCTTGATACTCGCAATCTTAGTGCGGATCTCTTTCGCGCCGGCCATTACCTAGCTCCCAGCCCCCAACTTCCAGCGCCCGGCGTCGTATGGCAGACGCGGTGCTGGGCAGCGGGTTGCAGTCGGTTCAAACAAAGTACCCCGGGCCCCCAGGCCCCGCGGGGGTGGCGGCCGGCGGCTACCCACCGGTGGCTGCCTACCATGTGTTATTCGCCTTGAAGTCCTTCAACGCAGCGTGTAGACCCTGCTCGATCTCGGCGTTGTAGTCGCCGGTTGAGTCGATGCGCTCAATCAACGCAGCCTGGGCAGAGGCCATGTAGCCGTGGAGGGCCTTTTCGAAGTCGACTACCTTGGCTTTGTCCACGTCGTCCAGGTAACCCTCATTCGCGGCGAACAGGGAGCAGGCCATGAGGCCGGTGCTCAAGGGGGCGTACTGGCCCTGCTTCATCAGCTCCGTAACCCGCTCGCCACGGGACAATTGCTTGCGGGTGGCGTCATCCAGATCGGAGGCGAACTGGGAAAAGGCAGCCAGCTCGCGGAACTGCGCCAAGGCCAGGCGAATGCCGCCACCGAGCTTCTTGATGATCTTGGTCTGGGCCGAACCGCCAACGCGCGACACCGAAAGACCGGCGTTGATGGCCGGACGGATACCGGCGTTGAACAGGTCGGTCTCAAGGAAGATCTGCCCATCCGTGATGGAGATGACATTGGTCGGGACGAAGGCCGAGACGTCGCCGGCCTGGGTCTCGATGATCGGCAGGGCCGTCAACGAGCCGGTCTTACCCTTCACCTCGCCGTTGGTGACCTTTTCGACATAGTCGGCATTGACCCGGGCCGCACGCTCCAGGAGACGGGAGTGCAGGTAGAAGACATCACCCGGATAGGCCTCGCGGCCAGGCGGGCGCCGCAGCAGCAGGGACACCTGGCGGTAGGCCCAGGCCTGTTTGGTCAGGTCGTCATAAACGATGAGGGCGTCTTCGCCGCGATCGCGGAAATACTCACCCATGGTCGCACCGGCATAGGGGGCGAGGTACTGCTTGGCCGCCGACTCAGCGGCAGCGGCGGCGACGATAATGGTATGTGCCATCGCGCCGTGCTCTTCGAGCTTGCGCACCACTGCTGCGATGGACGAATTCTTCTGGCCAATGGCGACGTAGATGCACTTAACGCCGGAGCCCTTCTGATTGATGATGGCGTCGATGGCCACCGCGGTCTTGCCGGTCTGGCGATCGCCGATGATCAGCTCGCGCTGACCACGCCCGACCGGAACCATGGCGTCGATGGCCTTGAGCCCGGTCTGCACCGGCTGGTCCACCGACTGACGGGTGATGACGCCTGGCGCCACCTTCTCGATCGGCGATGTCTGGGTGGTAGCGATGGGGCCCTTGCCGTCGATCGGTGCACCCAGGGCGTCGACCACACGGCCCAGCAGGGCCTCACCCACTGGAACCTCAAGCACGCGACCGGTGCAGCGCACCCAATCGCCCTCTGAGAGGTGCTTATAATCGCCCATCACCACGACGCCGACGGAATCGCGCTCCAGGTTCAAGGCCAGACCGAAGGTGTTATTAGGAAACTCCAGCATCTCGTAGGACATGGCGTCCGAGAGGCCGTGCACCCGCGCGATACCATCGGTCAGGCTGACGATGGTGCCTTCGGTACGGGCCTCGGTCTTGAGATCGAAGTTTTCGATCTGCTGTTTGATGAGATCGCTGATTTCGGAAGGATTCAGGTGCATGGCGGTTTCCCGTTCAAAATTCCAATTCGGTGGCCAATTTTTCCAGCTTGCCGCGGATCGTGCCGTCGATCACCAGATCCCCAACACGGATCTCAACGCCCCCGATCAATGACTTGTCCAACTCCACCGTCATATCGATCGAGCCCCCAAGCTTGGCGGCCAAGACAGCCGAGAGCTCCTTCTGCTCGGCCTTCGTCAGAGCATAGGCGCTGCGAACCTGGGCGACGCGGCTCCCGTCCTGGGCCGTACGCATCTCCTCGAAGAGACCGCTCAGCTCGGGCAATAGGGCGAGCCGATCATTCTCAACCAGGAGTTTGACCAGATTGCCTTGTTCCACCGACAGGGCGTCGCCCGCGACCTTGAGGACGATGTCCTGGGCCACTTCGTTGGGGACGTTCGGATTGTCGATCAGGCCTGCAAACTCGGGATCGTTGCCGATGCCGGCGAGCAGCCCCAGGGCCTCAGACCAGCCGGCAACCTCATTGGTCTCTTGGGCTCGTTCGAAGACCGCTGCGGCGTAGGGCCGTGCGATGGTTGTGATGTCTCCGGCCATGGTCCCGCCTTAGATCTGCTTTGCGAAGGATTCGACGATGGACTTGTGGTCAGCGGCTTTGATCTCCTTCTCTAGGATCTTTTCCGCCGCGGCCACTGCCAACTCTCCAACCTTCTCGCGCAGCCCCTCGCGGGCCCGGTTGGTCTCTTGCTCCAACTCGGCGCGAGCGGAGACCAGCATCCGGTCACCCTCGGCACGTGCATCCTGCTTGGCCTGCTCAATGATCTCGGTGGCGCGGCGCTGGGCCTGACCGATCACCTCGGAGGCCTGGAGCTTGGCCGCCTGCATGGTCTCCAGGGCGCGCTTTCGCCCCAGTTCCTGCTCATTGTGGCCGCGCTCCGCCGCCGCCAGACCCTCGGCGACCTTGGTCTTACGGGCGTCCAGAGCCTTGACGATAGGCGTCCAGACATAGGTCATCGTGAACCAGACGAAGACCGCGAAGGAGATCATCTGGCCAATCAGCGTCAGATTGAAATTCATCTGTGTGCCTCGTTGCGGACGAGTGGGGGCGACGTAAAGATTCGTCGCGCCAAGGACTAGGCCGCGAACATCAGGTAGAGACCCATGGCGATCGCGATAACCGGCAACGCATCGACCAGACCCATGACGATGAAGAACTGGGTGCGCAGCATCGGGATCAGCTCAGGCTGGCGCGCCGCGCCTTCGAGGAAGCGACCGCCCAGCACGCCGATACCGACGCCGGCGCCCACCGCACCCAAGCCGAGCATGAGGCCGGCACCAATGAATTTGATCGCCATTGCAAAGGCTTGTGCGACTTCGAGTTCCATGAGTTTTACCCTCAGGTTGACGTGACGAGAATGGAAGGAGAGTGGACGATCAGTGGTGTTCCTGGTGGGCCATGTCCAGATAGACGATGGTGAGCACCATGAAGATAAAGGCCTGGAGCGTGATGATCAGGATATGGAAGACCGCCCAGACGAACTGCAGAATGCCGGCCGTGGCACCCATGACGACGCCGCCGCCGTACATGATCGCGATCAGGATGAAGATCATCTCGCCAGCGTACATGTTGCCGAACAGACGCAGGGCGAGCGAGACGGGCTTGGAGATCAGGCCGATGCCTTCCAGGACCAGGTTGGCGGGCATACCCCACTTACCGAAGGGCTGCAGGGTCAGTTCGCCGACGAATCCACCAACGCCCTTGATCTTGAAGCTGTAATAGAGCACCAGACCGAACACCATCAGGGCCATGCCGAAGGTCGTGTTGGGGTCGGTAGTGGGCACCACCCTGAGGTGAGACACGCCGATCATGCCCGCCAGCCAGGGCAGCAGATCCACCGGCAGCAGATCCATGATGTTCATCAGGAGAATCCAGCAGAAAATGGTCAGGGCCAGGGGCGCGACCATGGGGTTCTTGCCGCTGAAGGAGCCACGGACGTTCTCTTCGACGAAATCGACCACCCACTCGACAAAATTCTGCGCCGGCCCGGGATACGCCTGAGGTAACCCCGTCGGCGACCTTCTTGAAGAACCAGGCGAAGAGGACGCCCAGAGAGGATCGGAAACCGCAATGGTATCGACGTTGATAGCCCAAAAGCCCATGGACGCAGCATCGGCGGCATCGTGGGCGAAGGACAGACCATGCTCGGGGTGCATACCCAAGGTGAGATTGGTCAGATGGTGCTGGATGTACTCTTGAGAAGTGAGGGTCGCGGAGGAGGACATCTGTGTTTATCTCACCTGGTCGGGCGCCTTTGGGTTGCGCGGTGGATGGGGCGCTTTCTGAGCAGCAAAAATGGGCGGCAATACCTGCACTGCGAAATAGCTACCGATCACAGCCGGTAGACTGAGCCCTTCGATCCCTAAGAAGGCGACGGCAAATAACCCCAACACAAGCGCGATCTTGATGATCTCCGCGCTATAAAACCGCCCCACCAACGCACCTGGGGCCTGAGCCCGGTAGTCCCGGAACACCCACAGGACGACCGCCGCATTGGCCACAAGGCAAACTCCCCCCCCGATCAAGACCGAGAGAGCCGGCGAGAACCCGATGGGCATAACGACCAGAGTCGCCACGAGCGTCAGGATCGCTTGGAAGACCAAGACCCGCCGCGCCAGAGGCGCCTCGGAGAGCTGGGTCGAGGCCGGCGATTGCATGCTCAGCTAGGTCAGAGCAGGAACGCCCTGCCATGACGGGGGCGAAGTATAGGGGGGCGCCTGAGGACGGTCAAACGCAATAATGTGGGCATAAGCTCAGTTACAGAGTATTCGGGGAGACATTCGAAAGGGCCATGGACGATCATCCACCCAGGGGGCGCGCAGGGCCGCTGGCACGCGGCTCACTTGATGTGCGCGAGGATGCCGTCCAGCTCGTCAAGAGAGTTGTAGGCAATCAGTAGCTTGCCGCCCCCCTTGGTCCCCTGCTGTAGCTCGACCCTGGCACCCAGGCGATCCGTAAGATCCTCGAGCAGGCGCCGCACATTGGGATCGAGCTGCGGCTTGGGGCGCTGCTCCGTCTCGCCCTGCTCCTCCATCTGGAGGCGTCGGACCAGGCGTTCGGTGTCGCGCACCGACAGGCCCCGGGCGATCACCGCTCTGGCCGCCTCGCTCTGCCTGGCCCCCTTGAGACCCAGCAGGCAGCGGGCATGACCCATCTCCAGGTTGCGGTTTTCCAGGAAACCCTTGACGTCCTCGTTCAGCTCCAGGAGGCGCAACAGGTTAGTGACCGTGGTACGCGACTTGCCTACCGCTTCGGCCACCTGCTGGTGGGTGAGGCCAAACTCGTGAAGCAGACGATTGAGGGCCGCGGCCTCCTCCATCGCATTGAGGTCAGCGCGCTGGATGTTCTCGATCAGCCCGATGGCCACGGCCGCCTGCTCCGTGACCTCGCGCACGACCACCGGGATCTCCGTCAGCCCGGCCTGCTGTGAGGCCCGCCAACGCCGCTCCCCGGCGATGAGCTCGAACCGACCGTCTTCCACCGGCCGCACCACGACGGGCTGGATCACACCCTGGGCGGCGATGGAGTCGGCCAGCTCACGCAGGCTGTCCGGATCGAAATCGCGCCTGGGCTGATAGCGACCGCGGCGGATCAAGTCCACCGGCAGCCGGGTGACGGGGACATCCGCCGCCTGGCCGGTGACATCGGCCGTCGCATCCATGCCGTCGTGCGACTGGTCGCGCGCACCCCCTAGCAGGGCATCCAAACCCCGCCCCAGACCGCGCCGCTTGGCATTCATCTGTGGTGCGTCCTCCCCCATAGGATCAAGCCGCCGCCAACGGGCGCTCCTGGCGACGCAGGACCTCGCTCGCCAGGGCCAGATAGGCGACCGCGCCGCGGGACACCTTGTCGTAGAGCAACGCCGGCTGGCCGTGGCTTGGGGCCTCGGCCAGGCGCACGTTGCGCGGGATGATGGTGCGGTAGACCTGGCCGCCGAAGTGATGGATCAGCTGAGTGGAGACCTGATTGGCCAGGTTGTTGCGCGGGTCATGCATGGTGCGCAGGATGCCCTCCACCTGGAGCCCAGGGTTACGCGAGGCGCGCACCTGGCCGATAGTGTCCAACAAGGCCGAAAGCCCCTCCAGGGCGTAGTACTCGCACTGAATGGGGATCAGCACCCCCTCGGCCGCCACCAGAGCGTTGAGCGTCAGCATGTTCAGCGACGGCGGGCAGTCGATCACCACGAACTCGTATTGACCGGTCACCGGCACCAGGATCTGGGCCAGGCTGCGCTCGCGCAGGGTCGAATCCAACAGCCCGACCTCCGCCGCGGTAAGGTCGCCATTGGACGGCAACAGATCGAACCCTGGATGGGGCTCGGCCACCCGCTGCACACAGTCCGCGAACGCGGCGCCGGAGAGCAACACATCGCAACTGGTGCGCTCGCAGGCGTGCTTGTCCACGCCGCACCCCATGGTCGCGTTGCCCTGGGGGTCCAGGTCGAGCAGCAGAACACGCCGCTGCATGGACGCCAGGGATGCGGCCAGATTGACGGCGGTGGTGGTCTTGCCGACACCACCTTTCTGGTTGGCAATGGCGATGATTCTGGCCATGGGCTTAGTCCAGTCGAACCTCGATGAGGTGGCGCTCGCCGACCACGAAGGGGACCTCCAGACGGTGGACCTTGTGGGAGTCGGGGCAGGGAGTCAGGGCTTCCATTTCCGCGTCGGGGGTGCGTCCCTTCATGAGTAACAAACGCCCCGGTCGTGCCAGAAGGGGTCGGCCAAGGGCCTGTAACTCGGCCAGGGTGGCCACGGCGCGAGCCACAATGGTAGCGAAGTTTCGCCCGGGCCGATACGACTCCATGCGCGCCTGGACCACCTCGCAGTTGTCCAGGCCCAGTTCCATCGCCGCCTGGCGGACGAATCGGGTCTTCTTTCCGTTGCCATCCAACAGACAAAACCGGCGTTCCGGGTGCAGCAGCGCCAAGGGGATACCCGGCAGCCCCGCCCCGGTGCCCAAGTCCAGGACCGAGTCGCCGAACAGGAAGGGGCTCACCGCGAGAGAGTCGAGCAGATGGCGCCCGACCATCTCCAGTGGGTCGCGTACAGCGGTCAGGTTATAAGGCCCGATTCCATCGGGTCAGCAGGGCGATATAGGCGATCAAGCCATCCCGCTGGGCCTCGGTTGCGCTCAGATGCATGGCCGCCAGGCCGGCGTCCAGTCGCGCTCTGAGGGCCAGGGTGTCCAGATCATTCATCGCTGCCACTCACCCATGCCCCGCTCGCATTGCAGACACCTCAGGCGTTGAACGCCTCTAGCCCCGAAAGCCGCAGCCGGTGGTCATGGGGCTGGGGCCGGCGCGGGGCCTTGCCCGCCATGGCGGCGGCGATGGCGCGGATGTGGTCCGGGGAGCTGCCGCAGCAGCCGCCGACGATGTTGACGAAGCCAGAGTCCGCCCACTCGCGGATGTGCTCGGCCATCTGCGCCGGGGTCATGTCGTACTCGCCCATCTCGTTGGGCAGCCCGGCGTTGGGGTGGAAGGAGGTGTAGGACTCCGCCACCCGCGCCATGTCCTCCACATGCGGGCGCAGGGCATCCGGACCCAGGGCACAATTGAGCCCGATGGACAGGGGCCGCACATGGCGCAAGCTGTTGTAGAAGGCCTCCACGGTCTGCCCGGAGAGGGTCCGCCCGGAGGCGTCGGTGATGGTCCCGGAGATCATCACCGGCAGGACGATGCCGTCCTCCTCGAAGACCTGATCCACGGCGAAGGCAGCGGCCTTGGCGTTGAGGGTGTCGAAGATGGTCTCGATCATGACCAGGTCCACACCACCGGCGATCAGGGCCCGGGTCGCCTCCATGTAGATGCTCACCAACTCGTCGAAGTGGGTATTGCGCGCCCCGGGGTCGTTGACGTCCGGGGAGATGCTGGCGGTCTTGCTGGTAGGACCAAGCACCCCGGCGACGAAGCGCGGCTTGTCCGGGGTCAGGGCGGTGAAGCGGTCCGCGCACTCCCGCGCCAGGCGGGCGGCGGCAGTGTCGATCTCGGCGGCGTAGTCCTGGAGTCCGTAGTCCGCCTGGGACAGGCGGTTGCCGTTGAAGGTGTTGGTCTCCAGGATGTCCGCCCCGGCGTCGAGGTACTGCTCGTGGATCTCGCGGATCACCTCGGGCTTGGTCAGCACCAGCAGGTCGTTGTTGCCCTTGAGGTCCGAGGGCCAGCCCTTGAAGCGCTCGCCGCGGTAATCCGCCTCGCCGAGTTTGTAGCGCTGGATCATGGTGCCCATGGCCCCATCCAGAATCAGAATGCGATCGGAGAGGAGTACGCGGAGTCTCTCGGCTCGGTCTTGCATGGGCTGGCCTTTGGCTGCGAATGGACGATACCGTCGGATTATACGGGCATCCGGCGTGGGCCAACCTCGTCAGTCGCCCCCAGGTCCTCTATGATGCCTGGTAGTCCAAAGTCGAGGAGTCCCGTCATGCCCGAACGCCTCATGCTGCTACCCAGCAACGACCCTAGCCGCATCCGCCTGGTGACCATGCCCGAGGACCTGGGTCCCCAGGAGGCCTACCGGATGGTCACCGGTCTCGCCGCGGAGGTGGAAGAAACGACCGGGGCCGAGGGGTTGGCGGATATCCTGGAGACCCTGGAGGCACGAGGCTTCGGGCCGGTGGAGTTCGTCCTCGGGCCGACCCTCGACTGAAGGTGCGTATCCACCTGCTGTGCATCGGGCGACGTATGCCCGCCTGGGTGGAGTCCGGCTACGCCCAGTACGCCAAACGCCTGCCCGGGGAGTGCGCCCTGCATCTGGTGGAGATCGACCCCGGACACCGAGGCAAGGGGGCGGACCTGGAGCGCGCCCGGCGGGACGAAGGCGAACGCCTGCTCCGCGCCCTACCCAAGGGGGCCCTGCCCATCGCCCTGGACGAGCGCGGCGAGCCCTGGGGCACGGCGCGCCTGGCCACGGAGCTGTCCGGCTGGCTGGGCGGGGGTCGCGACCTGGCCCTGATGGTCGGCGGGGCGGATGGCCTGGCCCCGGAGTGCCTGGCGCGGGCGGAGCGGCGCTGGTCCCTGTCCGCCCTGACCTTTCCCCACCCACTGGTGCGGGTGATCCTGGCCGAGCAGCTCTATCGGGCCTGGAGCCTGGTCCAGGGCCACCCGTACCATCGCGCCTGAGGACCCAGGGCTTGGCCACTCCCCGCCTGTATCTGGCCTCGGCCTCCCCGAGACGTCGGGAACTGCTGGCCCAGATCGGGGTAACCTGCCAGGTGCTGCCGGTGGACTTGGACGAGTCGCCGGAGCCCGGAGAATCCGCTGAGCACTATGTCGGCCGCTTGGCACTGGACAAGGCCCGCGCCGCCCTCACCTTGTTAGGCAAGGGCGAGTGCACCCTGATTCTGGCCGCGGATACGGCGGTGGTCGTCGGCGCGGACATCCTTGGCAAACCGCGCGATGCCGCCGACGCTGCGGCCATGCTGCGGTGCCTATCCGGGCGTGAGCATCGGGTCTTGAGCGGTGTGGCCCTGATCCGGGCCGACGGCCGCGAGACCAGCGCCCTTAGCGAGAGCCGGGTGCGGATGCGCAGAATATTTGATGCCGAGATGGCCGCCTACTGGGCCACCGGCGAGCCCGCCGACAAGGCCGGCGGCTACGCCATCCAGGGGCGTGCCGCGGTCTTCGTCGAGGCCCTGAGCGGGAGCTATTCCGGCGTCATGGGGCTGCCCCTCTTCGAGACCGCGGCCCTACTGGCCGCGGCTGGGGTGCCCAGCCTGCACAAGATAATTTTGAAGGAACCCACTTAAAGTGAGCGAAGAAATTCTCATCAATATCACGCCACCGGAGACCCGAGTCGCGGTGGTGGAGAACGGGGTCGTGCAGGAAATCCTTGTCGAGCGCGCCGAGCGCTGCGGTATGGTCGGGGGCATCTTCAAGGGTCGGGTGTGCCGCGTCCTGCCGGGGATGCAGGCCGCCTTCGTGGACATCGGCCTGGAGCGGGCCGCCTTCCTGCACGCCTCCGACATCCAGTCCCCCGAGGGCGAGACGCGCAGCGAGAACATCCACGAGCTGATCCACCAGGGCCAGACCCTGGCGGTGCAGGTGGTCAAGGACCCTCTGGGTACCAAGGGTGCGCGGTTGACCACCAACATCTCGGTGGCTTCGCGCTACCTGGTGTACATGCCGTCTCTGGGCAATACCGGGGTCTCCCAGCGCATCGAGGACGAGGCCGAGCGCCGCCGCCTGCGCGATGGCCTGCAAGCCTATGTGGATGCCCATCCCGACGAGGGCGGCTACATCGCCCGCACCGCTGCCGAGGGCATCAGTGAGGAGGCGCTACACCGGGACATGGCCTTTCTCTCCAAGCTGTGGCACGGCATCCGGGACCGCTGCAATGCCACCGAGGAGATTGGCCTGGTCCACGACGACCTGCCGCTCGCCCTGCGGGCGCTGCGCGACCTGGTGGGCCCAGAGGTGGAGCGGGTGCGCATCGATTCGCGCACGACCCTGGAGCAGGCCCTGACCTTCACCGAAAAATATGTCCCAGACATCGCCACAAAGATCGAGTACTACCAGGGGGAGCGCCCCCTGTTCGACCTCTACGGGGTCGAGGACGAGATCCAGAAGGCCCTGCAACGCAAGGTCAACCTCAAGTCCGGCGGGCATCTGGTCATCGATCAGACCGAGGCCATGACCACCATCGACGTGAACACCGGGGCCTTCGTCGGTCACCGCAATCTCGAAGAGACCATCTTCAAGACCAACCTGGAGGCAGCCCAGGCCATCTGCCGCCAACTGCGCCTGCGCAACCTGGGCGGCATCATCATCATCGACTTCATCGACATGTACGAGGAGGAGCACAAGCGCCAGGTGCTGCGCGCCCTCGAGAAGGCTCTTGCCCGCGACCACGCCAAGACCCATATCAGCGAGGTCTCCGCCCTCGGCCTGGTGGAGATGACCCGCAAACGCACCCGCGAGTCCCTGGAGCATATCCTGTGCGAGCCCTGCCCGGTCTGCCACGGGCGCGGCTCGCTGAAGACCGCAGAGACCACCTGCTACGAGATCTTCCGCGAGCTCCTGCGCGAGGCGCGCCAGTTCGAGGTCGAGACCCTGTTGGTACTGGCCTCCCAGGAGGTCGTGGATCGCCTGCTCGACGAGGAGTCCGGACACTTGGCGGAGTTGGCGGAGTTCATCGGCAAGCCCATCCGCCTCCAGGCCGAGGCCTTGTACACGCAGGAACAATACGACGTCGTCCTGATTTGACCTCACCCGGGCTGACGGCACGACCGCAGCCGTCTCGCATCCCCAACCCTCCCTCATGATCCACCTCTTCAAGTCCGCCCTGGCCCGCACCTTCACCTATGCCCTGGTGGCGGTGCTGGTGGCCGGTCTGCTGCTCGGCGCCCTGCGTCTGGTGCTGCCCTTTGCCGGCACCCTGCGCGGTCAGGTCGAGACCCTGGTCGGCGAGCAGCTCGGTCTGCCGGTGCGGCTCGGCGACTTGGAGGTCCGGCTGCGCGGCTGGCGTCCGCAGCTAAGGTTTCGCGATGCCCGCTTTCTCGACCAGGCCAGCGGCCAGGTCCAGTTGGCCATGGACCGCTTGGCGCTGGACCTGGACCTGGGCGCCTCATTGCAGAGCCTCAAGCCCCAGATCGGCGCCGTGACCCTGGTCGGTGCCCGATTGGTCGTGCGCCGCCTGGCCGACGGCCGTTTGCTGGTTGGCGGCATCCAGGGCACGACCGGGGACCCACCCGACCTGGCCTTCTTTCTCCGCCAAGGCACCTTCCGCCTGGAGGCCGGGGAAATCACCTGGATGGAGGACGGCGGCACCGCCCCGCCTCTGGTGCTGTCCGGAGTACGGGCCTGGTTCGTCAATGCCGGGCCCAGCCACCGCCTCGCGGTGCGCGCCACGGCGCTGAATGGGGTCGAAGTGGGGCTGCGCCTGGTCGCGGACCTGATCGGAGAAGCAGATGCCCCTGGCCTCTGGGACGGACGCGCTTACCTGAGCGTCAGCGGCGCCGATCTGGCACCGCTGGTGCGCACCCCACTTCCTGCCGATCTGCGTCTGAGCAGCGATGGCGTACGCCTGGCGGCATGGGCGCAAATCGCCGCGGGGCGATTGGCAGAGGTCCAGGCCCACCTCGATCTGGCCGGGCTGGCGCTGCGTCGTACCCTACCCGGGCTGGAAGCCCAGCCACTGCGCCTGCAAGCCCTGGGCACCAGTCTGGACTGGCGACAACTGCCTGGCGCGGGGGGCTGGCGCCTGGATCTGCACGATCTGCGGGTCGTGCAGCAAAGGTCCCCCTGGCCAATCACCGATCTGGCCCTGCTCCAGAGCAGCCGCGACGACGGCGCCTGGGAGCTACGCGGCGGCCTGAGCCAGGCGCGTCTGGGGCAGATCCTGGACTTGGCTCAGGGCGCTGCGCCGACCCTGCGCGAGCTGCTCCCGCTGGAGTCCCAGGACGCCTTCGACCACCTCCTGGAGGCCGACCCGGAGGCCGCCATTCGCGGCCTCACCTGGCGCCTGAGCGGCGGCGGTACCGGGGCCCCGACCTGGGCCCTGGGCGCCCGCCTGGACAGCCTCAATAGCACCGCCGCCGGCGCCCTTCCCGGAGTGCGAGGCCTCGACCTGGAACTGGTCGCCGACCAGGGCGGTGGGCAGGCCACCCTATCGGGGTCCGGACCCGGGGGCACGACCGTCCTCGACCTGCCCGGATTGCTGCGCGAACCCCTGCAACTGAAACGCCTGAAGGGTGAACTGACCTGGCGCCAGGAGGCCGACGGACGGCTCTGGATCCAGGTCCCGGAGCTGATCGCCGACCATGCGGCCGTCGCCACCCAGACCACCCTGTCGCTGTGTCTGCCCGCAAGCGGCGGCAGCCCCTTCCTGGACCTGCGCGGGCACTTCGGCAATGGCGACGCCGTCATGGCCAAGGCGCTGATCCCGGTTGGCGTCCTCACACCGACCCTGGTCCAGTGGATCGACCAAGCCGTGCTCGCCGGTCAGGTCCCCTCCGGGGCCGTGCTGTTCCGAGGCAAGCTAGGGGACTTCCCCTTCCGGGAACAGGAGGGGCGCCTGCTGGTCCTGTTCGACGTGCGCGGCGGCACCCTGCAATACCTGCCGGACTGGCCGGCACTGACGGCGATCGATGGTCAGGTGCAGTTCCTCAACCACACCATGGACCTCGTCGTCGAACGGGCGCGCGTCCTCGTCAGCGATGTCACCGGTGGAACGGCAGGTATCGATGACCTGTTCCGGACCAGGAGCCCTGACCATCCATGCGAGCGCCACCGGCCCCCAGGGCGACGGTCTGCGGGTGCTGCGCGAGACCCCGTTGGCCGGTCATCTGGGGCGGCTCGCCGAGGCCTTCGAGGTTCACGGCGACATGGTCTTGGATCTGGACATCAGCACCCAACTGCACCCGGGCCAGCCCATGACGCTGGCCGGCCGCATCGGCTGGCCCGAGGGAGCGCGCATCGGCCTCAAGGGCAGCCCGGTGGAGCTGCACGACCCCGCCGGCTCCCTCGCCTTCACCACCGAGGGCCTCACCAGCGAGGGGCTCACAGCAAGCCTCTGGGGGAGCCCGATTCGCCTGGTGGTGGAGTCCCTGGGCAGCATCCCGGCCGAGCGCCGCACCCGGGTCCGGGCCGGTGCCGCCACGGCGGTGGCGACCCTGGCCAAACACCTGCCTAGCCCGGCCTGGTCCCAATTGGACGGGACCCTGGATTGGGACCTCGCCGTCGAACTGCGTAACGCCGACGTCTCCAGTGCCGCCATCCCCATCGGCTTCGAGCTGGACTCCGACCTCAAGCGTCTGGCCCTGGGTCTGCCTGCCCCCCTGGGCAAGACCGCCGGTACCAAGCGCCCTCTGTCCCTCACGGGGCGCTTTACCCCGGGGGTCGGGGTCACGGCGGATGCCAAGCTGGGAGACCTGACCGCCCACATGGACTTCGCCCCTCAGGCGGACGGGACCCTGGAATTGTCGGGTGGGCGCATCACCGTCGGCGCCGAGCCCACCGGAAGCGAGGTGCGGCCGGCGAACGCCGACGGGCTCTGGCTGACCGGCAGCCTGGCCAATCTCGACGGCGACGCCTGGCAGGACTGGTGGGCAGGACGGGGGCGGACGCTTGCCGGACCCACGGCCAAGTCGGCGCAAGACCCAGGGGTGCTCCGCGGGGCCGACCATCCAGATAGGGCGCCTCAGCCTGAGCGGGGTCAACTGGGACGACCTGCGCCTGGGCCTGAAGCGCGGCAAGGGGACCTGGGAGGCTGATTTGGTGGGCGCGTCGGTCGCCGGCACCCTGTCGCTGCCGGACGACCCCCGTAGCCAGCCGATCCGGGCGCGACTGACCCGGCTCGACCTTGCGCCCCTGGCCAACAACGTCGAGGAGACCCAGATCGCCCCCAAAGGCCCCGCAGAATCGTCCCCCGCGGACCCCAGGCTGGCCCCAGGGTTAGACCTACAGATCGAGCAGCTCAACTGGGGCAAGCTGGAACTGGGGCGCTTGAAGGTCCTCGCCAGGCCCCAGACCGACGGGCTCGACATCCCCGAGCTGTCCCTACAGGGCCCACTGGCCCAGGCCACCGGCAGCGGCGCCTGGACCCAGGTCGCGGACGGCGTCGTCCCCGTCACCCGGCTGGCCCTGCAGGGCGACAGCGCCGACCTGGGCGCGCTGTTGCGAGGCCTGGGCTACGCCAGCGCCGTCGAACATGCCCCGGCGAAGGTCAGCCTGAGCGCCGATTGGGCCGGCGCCCCGACCAGCTTCGACCTGGCTGGTCTGAAGGGGCAGTTGACCTTCGAAGTCGAGGCCGGGGCCCTGCTGGCGGTGGAGCCTGGGGTGGGACGCATGCTCGGCATCCTCAACATCGGGGCCTTGCAGCGGCGCCTGACCCTCGACTTCAGCGACGTCTTCGACAAGGGCTACCGCTTCGAGTCCATCAGCGGCGATATCGCCCTGACCCCCGGCCTGGCCCGCATCGAGCACTTCGAGATCGCCGGCCCGGCGGCAGACATCGCCGTCACCGGCAGCGCCGACCTCAAGACCAGGCGCCTGGACCAAGTGGCCACGGTGACCCCCAAGATCAGCACCGGCGTCGCCGTCGCCAGCGCCGTGGTCGGCGGCCCGTTGGTTGGCGCCGCCGTCTACCTGGTGGACCGCGTGACCGGCGGCGCCATCGACAACCTGGGGCGCTATCAGTACCGCATCGAGGGGCCATGGGATGCCCCCCAGGTCACCCCGCAAGGTTCGGCGGCGGCGATGGGGAGCGGTCGCCCGAGTTCGAGCACCCAATCCGAGCTGGGCCTGCCGACCGACCCGGGGACAGCAGAAAGTGCACCGCGGCCCAAAGCTCCGCCTGCCCCCACCCCGGAAGCAAGCCCAAACCCGTTCTTGCATTGAGCCCCGATAGGGCTTGCCCCTGGGACCAACGTCTCAGTAGCAGTTCAGCCGCAAACGAACGCAAATAGACTGAAACAAACAAGGACTTGGTGTCGGCGGGCGGCCTCCGGACTTCACCAAAGTCACTGAACTATTGGCGTTCATTTGCGTTCATTTGCGGACCAGTTGCTCTTCCCAGGTTTAATCGGCGTTTCCCTAACGACGCCTCCCGGTGAGAGAACCCAAGATCCCCCGCACCAAGGCTCGTCCGAGCTGGGTGCCCAGGGAGCGCATGGTGCTCTTGGCGAAGGCCTCCATGGTCGATTGGCCACGACTGACGGGGGCCTTGGTCTGCGCCTTGACCTCCGGGTCCGAGCGCTGTGCTGCCTCGGCTGCTTCGGCTGCCGCGGCAAAATCGGCCCTCTGCTTAAGTACCTCGTAGGCTGAGACGCGATCCACTGCTTGCTCGTAGACCCCCTTGACCAGGGACTTGTCCATCAGGGCCGCACGCTCCGCGGGCTGGATGGGACCGAGTTTGCTTCCGGGTGGGGCAACGAAGATGCGCTGCACGATGGTGGGGGTGCCGTCGGCATCCAGCACCGATGCCAGAGCCTCGCCGACGCCCAGCTCGGTGATGACCCGCGAGGTATCCAGGTCGGGATTGGGACGGAAGGTCTCGGCGGCGGTGCGCACAGCCTTCTGATCCCGGGGTGTGAAGGCGCGCAGCGCGTGCTGGACCCGGTTGCCGAGCTGGCCGAGAACGCTATCGGGTACATCCATGGGGTTCTGGGTCACGAAGTAGACCCCAACGGCCTTGGAGCGGATCAGCCGAACCACTTGCTCGACCTTGTCGAGCAGGACCTTGGGGGCCCCGTCGAAGAGCAGGTGAGCCTCGTCGAAGAAGAAGACGAGCTTGGGCTTGTCCAGGTCACCTGCCTCCGGGAGGTTCTCGAACAGCTCCGAGAGCAGCCAGAGCAGAAAGGTGGAGTAGAGGGCAGGGGTGTGGATGAGCTTGTCCGCGGCGAGGATGTTGACGTAGCCGTGGCCGTGCTCGTCGGTCTGCATCAGGTCCTCGATGCGCAGGGCCGGCTCGCCGAATAGGTGCTCGGCGCCCTGCTCTTCCAGGGAGAGCAAACGCCGCTGGATCGCCCCGATGGAGGCGGCGGAGACATTGCCGTAGGTGTTGGTGAGGCTGCCGGCGTTCTCGCCGACGTGGGCGAGCATGGCACGCAGGTCCTTGAGGTCCAGCAACAGCCAGCCGTTGTCGTCTGCCAGACGGAAGGCGATATTGAGCACGCCCTCCTGAGTCTCGTTGAGATTGAGCAGGCGGGCGAGCAACAATGGGCCCATCTCGGAGATGGTGGCCCGTACCGGGTGGCCCTGTTCGCCCAGGATGTCCCAGAAGGTGACCGGACAGGGGGCATATTCGAAACCTTCGAGCCCCAGAGACTCGACCCGCTCCGCGACCTTCTTGTTGCCACCGCCTGCCAGGGCGATCCCGGCCAGGTCGCCCTTCACGTCCGCCAGGAACACAGGCACGCCGATGCGGCTGAAAGACTCCGCCAGGCCTTGCAGGGTAACGGTCTTGCCCGTCCCGGTGGCGCCGGCCACCAGGCCGTGGCGGTTGGCCATGGCCGGGAGTATATGGACCGAGGATTGGCCCTTGCCGATCAGGATGGGGTCGGACATGGTATGCACTCCTGCGCCGCGTTGAGGTCGGGCGCGAGTATTGCCGGGGCACGGACTTTGGGCAAGGGCTCGCGGGTTGGTTTGTCACCCGCCATCCGGGAAGACCAACCTGTCTGGAAACCAGGGGCCAACGCCTCCATGTGCCCCGTCTCAGGGTGGCCGAGACCGGTCGCCGGAAACCTCAGAGGTCGATCGAACGTGATGCAGGGTTTCCTGCTGGAGTCGGGATTCACCCAGGTCTACAACGTGAGCGAGGGGATGGCCGGAAGCGGGGCCGGCCCGGGATGGCTTCGCCGGGGGTTGCCGGTGGCACCTTGCCCGAACTGCTAGCCTAGGTCCTCCAGGGTCAGACCCCACTGGTCCAGCATCTGACGGACCACCTTCAGCTCGGCATCGGCAAACCAACCGTCGGAGCGCGCCACTACCAAGAGGGTCTGGGCCATAAGCCGACGCTTAGCCGGATCGGTGATCGGGGTCAAGACGGCCCTGACCCAATCCGCATCGGCCAGGGTCACCAATGGGCGGGTCCCTGCATGCACGATGAGGTCGTCACAATAGCCATCGAAGATCTCGGCAAAGCTTTCGCGGTCGCCGCCAAGGGCCGCCAGGACGCCCAGGTCTTCGATGGCGTCCATCTCCGCATCGGCCACGTCCGCATCGCTCATGATGAACATGGCGAGGACCCGCATCAGGGCCTGCGGGCTATTGTCCGGATAGAGGGTGAGATCTGGCTCGCTCACGCGTGGGTGTCCTCAGATGGGTGGTTCTTGGGGGCCCGATCATACCACCTCGGAGGCAACGGACCCGCGCTCTGGCGAGATGCTGAAAACAGCGCGGGGCGGCGACCCCAAAACAGCGAGACCGCCGAGCGGCGGTCTCACAGGGGCTCCGGCAGAGATGCCCGAGACCGGTTGGGGGACCTGACTTAGGCCCCGTAGTTGGCGCTGACAGCGGCCCAGTCGACGATCTTCCAGATCTCTTCCAGGTACTTGGGCCTGGCATTGCGATAGTCGACGTAGTAGGCATGCTCCCAGACGTCCACGGTCAGCAGGGCCTGCTTGCCGGAGGTCATGGGGGTGCCGGCATTGGAGGTGTTCATGAGCTCCACGGAGCCGTCCGCATTCTTGACCAGCCAGGTCCAGCCGGAGCCGAAGTTTGTGGCGGCGGACTGAGCGAACTGCTTCTTGAACTCCTCGACGGAACCGAACTTGGCGTTGATGGCCTCGGCCAGGGCGCCGCTGGGCTCGCCGCCGCCGTTGGGGCTCAGGCAATTCCAGTAGAAGGTGTGGTTCC
Source organism: uncultured Gammaproteobacteria bacterium (assembly GCA_963845265.1). GTDB lineage: Bacteria > Pseudomonadota > Gammaproteobacteria > Chromatiales > Chromatiaceae > DYRB01. The sequence goes on from CAWJRN010000013.1 coordinate 45,788, forward strand.
AGACCTGGGCGGCGTTGTTGAACACACCGCCGGAGGACTTCATGATGATGTCCTCGAGGGACATGGACTCGAATTCGGTCCCGGGGATCAGGTTGTTGAGATTGGTGACATAGGTCTGATGATGCTTGCCATAGTGAAACTCGATGGTTTCGGCCGAGATGACGGGGGCAAGGGCGTCCTTGGCATACGGCAGTGCGGGCAGTTCATGGGCCATGAGTGGGGGTCTCCTGAAGGTTGGTTGGCGTTGCGCAAAGTGGGTGCGGGCAGGGCCGACCTCAAGCCTCGGTACGATATTCCCAGCACCTCGCCCGGAAAAAGGCGGGCGGAGTCTAATCAGGGCACCAGGCGCACGCAAGCCTCTGGTCCGGCGCTGCGCGGCCCGGTCGCCGGGGAGATGGGCCGATGAACCCGGTGGAACTAGGTATCTTTGCCAGCCGACTGGATGCGGTCTGCGAGGAGATGGGCGCAATCCTGCGCAACGCCGCCTTCTCGCCCAACATCCGCGACCGCCTCGACTTCTCCTGCGCCGTCTTCGACCCGACCGGCCGGCTCTGTGCCCAGGCGGCCCACATCCCGGTCCACCTGGGCAGCATGGCCTACGCCATGGCCGACCTGGTGACGACCAGGCACTGGTGCGAGGGCGACATGCTGATCCTCAATGACCCCTTCCTGGGCGGCACCCATCTGCCCGACGTGACCCTCATCGCACCGGTCCACGCCCAGGGCGCCCTGGCGGGTTTCGTGGTCAATCGTGCCCATCACGCCGACATCGGTGCCGACTCCCCCGGCTCAATGCCGATCTCCCGCAGCCTTGCAGAGGAGGGTCAGGTCATCGCCCCCAGGCTGCTGGTGCGCGGCGGCTTGCTCGACGAGGACTGGCTGAGCGGCTTTACCCAGGCCCTGCGCAGCCCATTGGACGCGGCCGGCGACTTCCACGCCCAGATGGGCGCCAACCGAGCCGGGGCGGCGCGCCTGTGCGAGGTGATCGCAGCCTGGGGTCTGGAGGGTTTTGCCGCTGGGCTGGACGGGCTCAACACCTATGGCGAGCGCCTGGCACGTGCGGCCCTGGCGCAGATCCCGCCGGGGACCTATCGCTTCGAGGACTACATGGACGACGACGGCCAGGGCACCCGAGACATCCCGCTGCGCGTGGCCGTCACCACCGGCCCGGACGGGGTGCAGGTGGACTTCACCGGCACCGCCGCCCAGGTCCCAGGCAATATCAACTGCCCGGTGGCGGTGGCCGCGGCGGCGGTCTACTACGTCTTTCGCTGCCTGATGCCACCTCAGACCCCGGCCTGCGCCGGCGCCTTTCGACCCATCGCCCTGCACGCCCCCACTGGCTGCCTGCTCAATGCCCGTCATCCAGCTGCCGTCGCCGCGGGCAACGTCGAGACCAGCACCCGGTTGGTGGATCTGGTGCTGGGGGCCCTGGCCCAGGCCATGCCCGGGCGCATTCCCGCCGCGAGCCATGGCAGCATGAACAATCTGGCCATGGGCAGCGTCCGGGCGGGAGGCGCTTGGGATTACTACGAGACCATCGGCGGGGGCATGGGGGCCGGACCCGAGGGCGGCGGCCTTTCCGGCGTCCAGACCCACATGACCAATACCCTAAACACCCCCGTCGAGGTCCTGGAGGGCCGCTATCCCCTGCGTGTGCGCAACTATGGGCTGAGGCCCGAGTCCGGCGGCGGCGGGTACCGCCCTGGCGGAGACGGTCTGGTGAGGGAGCTGGAGTTTCTGGCCCCGGCGACGGTCACCCTACTCGGCGAACGACGCACCCACCGACCCTGGGGGCTGAACGGCGGACAGCCGGGGGCGGCGGGCCGCCAATTGCTCAACGCAGAAGAACTGCCGGGCAAGGTCTCGCTGGAGGTCTGCGTCGGCGATCGGCTGCGGATCGAGACACCGGGAGGCGGGGGCTGGGGCAAGACTTGAAAAGACGCCTGTGGACCCGGATCTGGGGGCGACACATCACACGATCTATCAACGAGGTGCGAGTTGGACGTTCTGGAGCGAATCGATCAGCAGGTCAAGGGCAACGCCGTCGTCATCTACATGAAGGGCACCCCTCAGTTCCCGCAATGCGGCTTTTCCATGCGCGCCGCCTCGGCGCTGCAAGAGTGCGGGGTACCCTTTGCCTATGTCAACGTCCTGCAGGATCCCGAGATCTTCGAGAACCTGCCCCGCTATGCAGACTGGCCGACCTTTCCCCAGATCTATGTCGATGGTGAGCTGGTCGGCGGCTGCGACATCACCCTGGAGCTGCACGCCAACGGCGAGCTGAAGCAACTGATGGAGGCCGCCGCGGCCAAGACCGAGGGCGACGCGAGCTAGCACCGTCGCGCACAAGCCCTCCCAACAAGGGGGGATAAGCGAAGCGCATCTACCAGCACGCCTTCGGTGGATACGGCGCGGAGGGAGCGCTCAGCAAACTCCCAGCTTAGGACCACGCGCCTGATCCACCCTAGGGACGTTCGTTCCAATTGGGCGTGGCCGTACTAGTCTCGCTGGTCCTCGTCCGTCTGCACCTCCCAGGGCCGAATCGGATCCAGCTCACCCCAGCGATTCACAATCGCGCAAAACAACCGCGCGGTCTGCTCGACATCGTAGATGGCCGAGTGGGCCTCGCGGTTGCTCCATCCCAGGCCGGCCATTTGCGCCGCCTTCGCCAGGACCGTCTGACCATAGACCAGACCCGCCAGGGTCACGGTATCGAAGACGCTGAATGAGTGGAAGGGGTTGTGCTTGTACCCGGTCCGATCCACCAGGGCCCTGATGAACCCCAGATCAAAAGCCGCGTTGTGGGCAACCATGACCGCACGGGTGCAGCCCGTGGACTTTACCGCCCGGCGGATGGGGGTGAGGATGCGACCCGCCGCCTCCTGCTCGGGGATGGCGTCCCGAAAGGGGTGATCGGGATCGATCTTGTTGAAGGCCAGGGCCCGGGGATCGACCTCAGAGCCCAGGAAGGGCAGCACATGGCAGGCGATGGTCGCGCCCGGTTCCAGGCGCCCGTCGTCAGCCATACGGATGGGCACCGCGGCAATCTCGAGCAGGGCATGGCGTTGGGGGTCGAAGCCCGCCGTCTCCACGTCCACCACAACGGGGAGGAAGCCTCGGAAGCGACGCGCGATGGGGGTCTTGGGGTAGTCGGGTTCATCCATCGCGACAGGATAGGCGCCGCTTGACCAAAAAACAAAACCGACCTTGGGTGACATGCCGGACGAAGCTGTCGACTGTCGATTGTGCGGTTATAGTGCACCCAACTTGGGCCGACCTTGGGACGACCAGCGCCATGCTTGCACGATCCACATTGACGACGGTTGGTGTTGCCCTGATGCTTTGGCTCGGCACCGCCGTGGCGGACAGCCTGACCCGGGGGCTGCTCTTCGAGGTCTCCGGCTGCGAGACCGCCCCGAGCTACCTGTTTGGCACCATGCACAGCGAAGACCCCAGAGTCATCCGCTTGCCGGCGCCCGTCCAGGCGCGATTCGACCAGGCCCATGGGTTCGTCACCGAGGCCGTCCCGGACCCCGACTCGGTGCGCAAGGCAACGGCCCTCATGCACCTTGCGGACGGTCGTACCCTGAAGCAGATACTGCCCTCCCCGCTGTATGACCAAACGGTGGTGGTCATGGCATCCCTCGGCATGCCTGAGGCCGCCATCCAGACCCTCAAGCCCTGGGCCCTGGTCACCCTGCTCAGCAGCCCACCCTCGACCACTGGTGAATTTCTGGACGTGCGCCTCTATCGAGCGGCCCTGGCCCAGGGCAAGCCGGTGGTGGGCCTCGAAACCCTGGACGAGCAGGTCGCGCTGTTCGACACACTCTCCGAGGCCGATCAGATCGCCTTGCTCAACCAAACCCTGGCCATCCATGGCGAATTGAGCGGGGTGTTCCAACGCCTCGTGGCAGCCTATGTGCACCGCGACCTGAGCACCCTGTCCGAGCTCAACGAGATGTACCAGCGCTGGGGCGCACCGGACCTGGCGGAGCGCTTCCATCGGGTGGCGATCGATGAGCGGAATGCCCGTATGGCCGAGCGCATGGTGCCCTTGCTGGCCAAGGGCAACCAATTCGTCGCCGTCGGGGCGCTACACCTGCCCGGACCGCAGGGTCTGCTCCAGCGCCTGGTGGATCGGGGCTGTCGCGTTCGGGCGATCTACTAGGGAATCGCTACCTGCGAGCCACCCCGCGCAGGGCACGAGCCGGTCAGAGCCAGTGACAATCTTCATCAGCACATCCTTAGCGCGACACCTTGGCGCCAGACCCTGTGATAACATCCTGTGAGGCCCTTCCGGGGCAGACATCAACTGGAGCGAAAGGAACCGAGATGCATGCAGGTCTTGTCGGCAAATCCTTAGGGCCTGGCGTGTTCCTGGCCGCATTGGTACTGATTGGGGGCTGCGCCTCGACACCGGACGAGTTCCGGGATCCCAGGGATCCCCTGGAGCCCTACAACCGTGCCGCCTACAGGTTCACGACGGACTTCGACAACGCCTTTCTCAAACCGATCGCCAAGGGCTACAAGTACGTGACGCCGGAGCCGGTGGACCGGGGCATCACCAACTTCTTCAACAACATCGACGACGTCACCTCGGCGGTCAACAACCTGCTCCAGTTCAAACTGTCGCGCTTCGGCAGCGATGTAGGACGTGTCGTGGTGAACTCCACCGTGGGCCTGCTCGGGTTCCTGGACGTGGCCACCAATATGGGGCTACCGAGCTACAAAGAGGATTTCGGCCAGACCCTGGGCTACTGGGGCTTCGGCCCCGGACCCTACTTCGTCATCCCCATCCTGGGTCCCAGCACGATCCGCGACACCATCGGGTTGGCCGGCGACATCTATGTCGATCCGTTCTTCAGCGTGAACAAGAACGAGATCTACTGGGGTGCGGTGGCGGTGCGTCTGATCGATCGCCGCGCGGATTTGCTCAAGGCGACGGACCTCCTGGACGAGGCCGCCCTGGACCCCTACAGCTTCACCCGCGACGCCTATCTGCAGCGCCGACGGGCCAAGGTTTACGACGGCAATCCACCCCCGGAAACCGAGGCCGACGAGGCATGGTTAGGCGCTGGCTATGGCGCCAAGCCCGTCCAAACCAACCGGGCGCCTGACGGGCGACCTGAGCAGCAACCCTAAAGATCAGACCGCCGCCGACAAAGCGTCGGCGGCGCCCATTGATCGTCCGGTTGAAGCGGCGCCATCACACCACCAAGCGCCAGGCGACATCTTCCCCCGCCCGCAGCGGCACCAGGGCGTCGCCCCCGAAACCATAACTGGCAGGCACCTGCCAAGGCTCGCGCCGCAACCGGATAGTCCCGCTGTTGCGGGGCAGCCGATAAAAGTCCGGCCCATGGTGGCTCGCAAATCTCTCCAACCGCCCTAGGGCACCCGCCTGCTCGAAGACCTCGGCATAGAGCTCGATGCCGGCGTGGGCCGTGTAGATGCCGGCACAGCCACAGGCTGCCTCCTTGGCCCCTCGGGCGTGGGGGGCGCTGTCGGTGCCGAGGAAAAAACGTGGGTTGCCGCTGGTCGCCGCCTGCACCAGGGCCTCGCGGTGCATCTCACGCTTTAGGACCGGCAGACAATAGAGATGCGGGCGCAGCCCCCCGGCGAACATGGCACCGCGGTTATAGAGCAGGTGATGTGCCGTGATCGTCGCAGCGAGCGTCGGGGGCCCGGCAAGGACGTAGTCCACGGCGTCGCGGGTCGTAATGTGCTCGAACACCACCCGCAACCCCGGGAAGTCCAGCAGGATACGACTGAGCCGCTCGTCGATGAAGCGCTGCTCGCGGTCGAAGACATCCACCTCCGGCGCGGTGGACTCCCCATGCACCAACAGAGGCATATCCAGCCGCTGCATTCGCTCCAACACCGGGTAGACCTTAGCCAGGTCGGTGACGCCGGCCTCGGAATTGGTGGTCGCCCCCGCCGGATAGAGTTTCACCGCCTGGATCACCCCGCTCTCCCTGGCGCGATCAATCTCCTCCTGCGCCAGCCGATCGGTGAGATAGAGGGTCATGAGCGGATCGAAGGCCGTCCCGGGTCCCAATGCCTCCTGGATGCGCCCACGATAGGCCAGAGCCCCAGCCGTGGTCGTCACCGGCGGCTTGAGGTTCGGCATCACGATGGCCCGGGCGAAGCGCTCCGCGGTATGGGCAACGACGCTGCCCAGTGCCGGTCCATCGCGCAGGTGCAAATGCCAGTCATCGGGCCGGGTGAGGGTAATCTCCAGGGGAGCGGACATGGGTCGAGGTTCCTAGCAAGGCCCCGCGGCGCGCACCTGAGGGTCCAGGCAGTCCGCGAGGGGGCTGAAGTTGTCGCGAAACAGGCCGGCCAGTCGGGTTGCCTGGTCGTCGTAAGCGGCCTGATCGGCCCAGGTGCTGCGAGGATCAAGCAGTTCCGCTGGGACTCCGGGACAGACCAAGGGGACCTCGAAACCGAATACCGGGTCGGTGCGCATCTCCACACCGTCGAGCTGGCCGGAGAGAATGGCATTGACCAGCACTCGGGTATGGGCCAAGTCCACACGGCGGCCCAGGCCCCAAGGCCCACCAGTCCAGCCGGTATTGACCAGCCAGAGGCGAGGTCGATGCTTCTCCAGGCGCTCTCGCAGCAGGGTAACGTACCGAGTTGGGTGCAGGGGCATCGAGGGGGCACCGTAGCAAGAACTAAATACCACCGCTGGTTCGCGCCTCCCCGGACCGCGACCCGGGAACTGTACGGCGTAGCCGCAAACGTAGTGATACAGGGCCTGATCCAGGTTCAGGCGGGCGACGGGCGGCAGGACGCCCAAGGCGTCGCAGGTCAACAGGATGACCGAATCCGGGTGCCCTGCCACGCCGCTGGGACTGACGTTGGGGATGGCACTGATGTGATAGGCGCCGCGGGCGTTGTTCGTCAGAGAGTCGTCTGTCAGGTCCAGGCGCCGGGTCTGGGCCTGGACGGTGACATTCTCCAACACGGTCCCGAAGCGCTGGGCGGCGGCGAAGGTGTCGGGCTCCTCGACCGCAGAGAGGCGGTGCATCTTCGCGTAGCAGCCACCCTCGAAGTTGTAGACCCCCTCATCGCTCCAGCCGTGCTCGTCGTCCCCGATCAGGGTGCGCCCCGGGTCCGCGGCGAGCGTGGTCTTGCCCACCCCGCTGACACCAAGAAACAGGGCGACATCACCCTCCGGCCCCTGATTGGCGGCGCACCGCATGGGCAGGACCCCACGCCCCGGCATCAACCAATTGAGCACCGCGAACAGGGCCTTCTTGATCTCCCCCGCGTAACTGGTACCCCCGATCAGGGCCAGGCGCCGAGCAAAATTGATTAGGACGAAGGTCTCGCTGCGCGTGCGATCCAGGGACGGCACGGCGTGGAACCGGGGCACGTCGATGATGGTAAATTCCGGGTCGTGGTCGTCGAGCGGGGCGATATCGGACTGGATAAAGAGATTACGTGCGAACAGGCTATGCCAGGCGTACTCGGTGATGACCCGCACCGGCAAGCGACGACCGAGGTCGGCCCCGAGGAAACAGTCCTGGACGTAGACCTCCTTCATCTGCAGGTAGGAGGCCAGACGCTGGTGGAGCAGTTCGAAGCGCTTCTCTGAGATGGGCTTGTTGAACTTGCCCCACCAGATCGCGTCCTTGGTCGACGCCTCCTCCACCACAAAACTGTCCTCGGCGGCCCCTGCCGTATGGTGGCCCGTCCGCACCACCAGCGGCCCCATGTGAGACAGCGAGCCCTCGTGCCGGAGAATGGCTTGCTCATAGAGCTCCGGTGTCGGGAGGTTCCAATAAGCGGCATTCAGGTTATACAGACCATGCTGCTCGAGACCATGGTCGGTGTGCGGTCGTGCGTTGAATTTCATGGGACGGCGCCCCCGGGTGGCGAACAATCGGGATTGGCTGGCGAAGCGGCGGGCACTATAACAAGATTCGGTCGGCCGGGGCCTCTGCGGGTTGCGCGCCACCCAACCAAGGACCCGGGACGAACCCCAGCGACATGGACCCCAGGAACGATTCCTAACCCTCCTTGGCCTAACCCCATCGTCCGCGTCGGCGCATCATGGCCCGGCAGGGCGGATACCCGCCCAAACAGACACTGACTATCCCGCATCAATCCAGCACGTGACTGATCAACCCGTCGGCAAGCTTAGGTTCGAACCAAGTGGACTTGGGCGGCATGACCTCACCGGCGTCGGCGACGGCCATGAGATCGTGCATGCGTGTGGCGCGCAGGGAAAAGGCAACGACCATCTCGCCACTGTCCACCCGACGGGTCAGGCCCTCCAAGCCGCGGATGCCGCCGACGAAGTCGATCCGATCATCGCGCCTGGGGTCGACAATGCCTAGAATCGGCTCGATGAGGTTGTCTTGCAGGAGGCTCACATCCAGGCGGCCAACCGGGTCGTCCCAGGGGATGCGCCCCTCGTCCAGGGTCAGACGGTACCAGGCCCCGCCCAGATACATGCCGAACTCGGCGCACTTGGAAGGGGCGACCGGCTCGACGCTAGCCTCAACCCGGAACGGAACCGAGATACGGCTCATAAACTCGGCGACATCCATGCCGTGCAGGTCCCGCACCACTCGGTTGTAGGAGAGGATCTGCATCTGATTGTGGGGGAAAATCACCGCCAGAAAGTATTCATAGGACTCCATGCCGCTAGGGGTCGGGTTGGCGGCACGCCGCTCCGCCGCGACCCGGGAGGCCGCAGCCGAGCGGTGGTGACCATCCGCCACATAAAGGGCATCCAGGGCATCGAAGGCACTGGTGAGGGATGCGATGGTGGCCGGGTCGGCGACAGACCAGACCTCATGACGAATGCCATCCACAGCGGTGACATCGACCTCCGGGCTCCCAGCGGAGACCGCAGCCAAGATGTCGTCGATGGTCGGGGTGCTGGGGTAAACCAAAAAGACCGGGCCAGTCTGGGCGTTCAGGGCATCCACCTGACGGACCCGATCATCCTCCTTCACCGGGCGGGTGAATTCGTGTTTCTTGATGCGCTCGACGTCATAGGCAGTGACTGAGGCCGCGGCGACCAGCCCGGTCTGGACGTGCTCACCCATGGTCAGGCGATAGACGTAGTAGCACGCCTGAGGGTCACGCAGCAGGATGCCCGCGGCGATCATCAGGTCCAGGTTCTCTCGGGCCTTGGCGTAGACCTCGGGGGCATAGGGATCGGTGCCCTTGGGCAGATCGACCTCGGGCCGCGAGATATGCAGAAAGCTCCAGGGGCGACCGTCCACCATGGCGCGGGCCTCGGCGGTGCTCACGACGTCATAGGGTGGCGCCGCAACATTGTCCGCCCGACCAGGGGCCGGACGTAGGCCGGGGAAGGGCTGAATCAGGGGCATAACAGGCTCCTCGCGGGTTGCGCAGCCGCTGCGTAGGCGGGCGGCACGGACTTAGGAATCTAACGCGCCGGTGGGGCGTAAAGGATGCCCCCATCGCGCCACAGGGCGTTGAGGCCACGCTTGATCTTGAGGGCGGACTGATCGCCCAGATTGCGATCGAAGACCTCGGCGTAATTGCCGACCTGTTTTATGACGCGATAGCTCCAGCCCGGCTCCACCCCGAGCATACCTGCCGACACCCCATCCACATCCAACAGCCCGCGGACCTCCGCCGTCTTTGCCAGCGTACGAGCCTTTTCCACATTACCCGAGTCGATGCCGGCCTCTTCCGCGTCGATGAGCAGATAGAGGGTCCAGCGGACCAGATCGAACCAGGCCCGGTCACCCTCCCGCACGGCAGGACTCAGGGGCTCCTTGGAGATCACCTCCGGCAGGATGCGGTTGAGGTGGGCATCCCCGAGCTCGGCGCGGACGGAATGGAGCTGGGAATGATCGCCGGTGATGGCGTCACACTTGCCCTGCTGGTAGGCGGCCTTGGCGGCGTCCAAATCTTTGACCAGAACGAGGCTCAGCTGCATCCGATTGCGGGTAAAAAAGGCCTCCGCATTGGCCGGCGCCGTGCTGTCCTCGATGGCGCAGATACGCTTGCGGGTCAGCTCAACGACGCTCACCAGGTTGGTCGCCCGCGGCACCATGAAACCCTGACCGTCGTGGTAGAGGATACCGACGAAGGTGAGCCCCAAGTCCAGATCGCGCGACAGGGTCCAGGTGGTATTGCGCGAGAGCAGGTCCACCTCACCCTCACGCAGGACATCGAACCGATCCGAGTTGTTGAGGCGGACAAACTCGACCTTATCCGCTTTGCCCAGCGCAGCAGCGGCCACCGCTCGGCAGAAGTCCACATCCAGACCGCTCCAGACGCCGTTGGCATCCTGGTGGGAAAGCCCAGGGACTTCCCCGTTGACCCCGCAACGCAGCGTGCCGCGGGCCTTGACCTCGTCCAAGGTGCTGCCAAAGGCCTGGGTGATCGACAGGGCGCCGACCAGGAGCCCGGCCAGCCAAGGGGTGTGGTGTGTCATCGAGGTTCTCCTTGAACAGGGCAGGAATGCGAGGTCTTAGTTGCACGACCAGGCTACCAGCTCATGAGGGCCCATTGGGGGATGTTGTTCTCGAACTGGCTACCGCCACGGTGCCAGGCCATGTCACCTGAGCCGTCCTCGTCCACCAGGTAGTACGGGGCGCCAATAGTGGGGGTCACCTTGACCTGATAGAGCCGATTGTTGACCCGGTACTCCTGCACCGTCGACTCGCCTTGCTCGCGCAGGGTGACGCTGGGTTCAAAGTCCGTATCGTGAACGCTCAGATCAAGGTCCGCACCCTGGAGCCCGGCGACCAACCCGAGGCTGAGCGACAGGGTCAGGACGAGTCGGGGCAAGCGTGATGAATGGGACATAGTGTCAGGCGCTGATGAGGTCGGCGGTAAAGGCGCCGCTATGGTAGCAGGAAGGTCACGAGGCGGCGACGGAGCAAGGATCGGCACGGTCGATGAGACCCGGACCCGACAGCCGTTTGCCCGGCCATTCCCGATCTGGGATCATCCGTCACACCCCAGCCAACAGCCACCCGCCCGGGAAGGAACCATCGATGAACCCGCTCAAACTGAAGCTCCACTGGCAGATCCTCATCGCCCTGGTGCTCGCCGTGGTGGTGGGGCTCCTGGTCGGACGGGAGGCAAACCTCCTCGGGGTCAGTCTCTACGCCATCTTCGATTTCGTGGGCAAACTCTTCCTCAACGCCCTCAAGATGCTCATCGTCCCGCTGATCATCTCGTCCATCATCGTCGGCGTCGCCGGCATCGGCGGCTCGGAGAATCTCGGGCGCCTGGGCGGCAAGACCATCGGCTACTACGCCACCACCAGCCTGTTCGCCATTCTCATCGGCCTGATCGCGGTGAACGTGATCCAGCCCGGCGTGGTAGAGGGGAGCGCACAAGAGGTATTCGGCTTCCACGCCGACGTGGCAGCCCTGGAGGAAAAGGTCGGCGGCAAGGACAGCGGGGACGTCATGGAGGTCTTCCTGCGCATGATCCCCACCAACGTCGTGGCCGCCGCCGGGCAGGGCCAGATGCTCGGCCTGATCTTCTTCAGCCTGCTCTACGGCTTCTTCCTCACCCGCATCACAGAGGCCTATGCAGAGGCCCAATACAACTTCTTCCAGGGCATGTTCGAGATCATGATGCGCATCACCGATCTGATCATGCGCTTCGCCCCCATCGGCATCTTCGCCCTGGTGGCCAAGACGGTGATGGATACCGGCCTCGAGGCATTCGGCCCGCTGGCGTTGTTCTTCCTCACCGTCGTCCTGGCGCTGGCGGCCCACTTCCTGGTGACCCTGCCCCTGCTCCTTTACTTCGTCGGCGGCGTGAACCCGCTGCGCCATTACCAGGCCATGGGCGCGGCCCTGCTGACCGCCTTCTCCACCGCTTCTTCCTCCGCTACCCTGCCCGTCACCATGGAGTGTGTCGAGAAGAACGCCGGGGTCTCGAACAAGATCACCAGCTTCGTGTTGCCGCTGGGCGCCACCATCAACATGGACGGCACAGCCCTGTACGAGTGCGTGGCCGCGATCTTCATCGCCCAGGCCTATGGCATCGAGCTGTCCATGGCCACCCAATTCATGGTGGTCATGCTGGCCCTGCTCACCTCCATCGGCGTGGCCGGCATCCCCGCCGCCAGCCTGGTGGCCATTGCCATTATCCTGGGGGCCGTTGGACTGCCGCTGGAAGGGATCGGGCTGATCCTCGCCGTAGACCGAATCCTCGACATGATGCGCACCTCGGTCAACGTCTTCAGCGACTCCTGCGGCGCCGTGATCATCGCCCGCAGCGAGGGCGAGACCGGGGTCCTCCAAGACCCCGCCAAGCACCATCGGGGCTGAGCCGCCGCCAACCCGCCAGCGCACTCGAACCAGGGGCTTTCCGGGCTACGCAGCCCCAGAGATGAGGCAGACCGGGTAGGCAACCGACGAACCTGTTTGGGACGTGGACCTCCTTGAGACCAGACTTACGGAAAAGAGCAAGCTGGCCGATGCAGCCTACCCGGGCCAGCCGCAAGAAATTGGATGGAGATACGGGCGCCCCGGAATCACAGCGGATTGTGGAGTTGCTGTAGCCGAATTCTGCGCGAGATACATGAATGGGACCGTTTGGCAAGCGAATCCTTATTACGCGGTGAAATCGTTTAGCGGACAGCCCCTAACCAAGAGTCTCAAGTTTCAGGATAGACGCCTCACTGGGGGGGGTGCAGCGAATCATCGGATCACTCAAGAAAGGAAAGGCGGTCGTGGTAGGACTTGCGCGTATAGGACCCGGTGCCAGAGTCGCTCTCACGGGCAAACGTGACCACCCGTTACAGTCGTTTCATGCGGTGGCCATCGTGGCATGCGATAAGCTCGGATTCTACTTTCTATACCTCGATTCGATACCTCAATGGTCTAGTTGCTATTACAAGCGTACAAAGTACACTGCAATGGGATATATCGTTTCCTCAGACGGTCTCGTCGCTCCCAGCATGGATGGGCAGTAAGCCGTCGTCATTTGGGGACCATAAGGCGTGACCTCAAGTTCCGGGATATTTCTGTTTGCGTTAATCCTCTTTCTGGATCACGGGTTGACTGGAAGGGGACTCACCGGGCGGGGAATGACTTGTTCAAGGTCCCGCATCAATCCATCAACTGCGGGATGATCAATTGGCTGGCCCGGGTTCCCACATAGGTAATAAGAGATCGTTCCCGCATGAAGCGCAACCTCATGAAAGAATGAGTATAGGAGTCCTGCAGGTACGACCGCACCCGCAACAAGTCCTGCTGGCACATTCCCGGCGGCACGATTACATACGACAATAACACCGCACGGTCCTGTGCTCCCCGTCACTATCGATACAGCGGACATAGGTCCTGTTCTGGGAATGCCCCAACTCTCGTGGGGGACCGCTTTACCCCACGCATCAGAGCGCAATGTGGGGTCTAAGCTCCCGCCCGGAATGGGAACACCCACTTCGCCGGGGTTGATATCCGGGTGAATAACGGATAACGCTTGGGGCGCTCTAAGCTCAAGCTCGCCCGTCGTCACTACCCAATCATTGGATTCAGAAGCGAAGTTCACGAAGTTCCACCACTCAAGGTTGACGCCCGGTGGAACCTCCGCATCAGAAATCGTGGCAAAAGCGAAGCCCACACCCGCCTGGCCGTGGATTGCGGACTGCAGATAACGAGGCGCCGCGCCGAGCAGGCTTGAGAGAGCGCTATAACCACCCTGATACCTTGGATGCATACGAATCATGCTGGTAACCCTCCGGTGACATGCCGCTAGTGCGCGTAAGCAGCGCCACATAAATTGTAGCAAAGAGCGTGAGGGCGACCAGAGCGAGACCGGCGGGGAGCGGGCAGAAGGATAGCCCAGCCGGGCTCAGTCGTGCCCCGAACACTGGCTGCACCTCGCCACCACCAGGGCTAACGGAGCTATGGCACTAAGCGCCAAAGTTCCTTTGTAACACCCTGGACCTTGAACGGCTTGGAGCAAAAAGGCCAGCTTGGCTCAATCTTTCCCCTTGATCACATCCAACCCGCTAAGTCCTTCGCCATGCTATCGCCCACACCTGGAGGTCCGTACCGCGGGGAGTGAGGCTTGATCTTGGTGCCTAGCTCAAGGCACTCGCCCGCCCACATCAATGCTCCAAGAGCCCCGCACTGGGAAACCGAGCCCACGTAGAGACCCACAAACGCTTCTCCCCTGATGAAGGTCCTAGACACAAGATCTCCGTTCCTGCCTTCTCCAACCTCGATCTATCTTCCAAGCTCTTGGAACCGAGAGCCTTGCACTAGGGTTCCTTGAGCGACCAGGATCTTCAAAAAAGAGTCAAGTTTTGTGTGCGCCGCACAAAAGGTTCATGCCTCGTCGGTCTGAGGCGAAGCCTCGCAAGGTACTGTGTCAGGATTGGGACCAGCGGTGCATTCACTCTCGGCCAGAAGCCGATATTCGGGCAATTCAACTCGTTGCAGCGAGACTCAATCGTTACTGGTGTAGCGGAATCGTGTTGGACAGGCAACACCCCCACTATCGCGGGGGGTGTAGGTTGCTGTATTACTTGTCGGTGCCAGCCGCGGGTGCCGGATTGGCGGTCTTTGGATTCAGGTAACCGATAAGCGCTTTGAAACCGCCTTTGAGGATGAACACATTGTGGAAACCAATGTGCCGAAGTGCGGTGCCTGCTGCGGTCGCTCTAGTTCCGGATACGCAGAGCACCACCACCGGAGTGTCTGTAGGCACTCGAGCAAGGTTGTCCGGGGTAAACAACTCGTTTATCGGAATCGCTAGACTTTCCGGCAGAGCGGACGTAAATATGGACGCTTCCGCCGGCGTTCGAATGTCCAGCGTAACCAAACGCTCTCCCTTTGTTGCTTTTGCGACAAAGGCTTCCGGACTCATGAGATGTAGCGCTTTTCCAGCTTTGGCTCCCGTCACTGGCTGGAACAACAGAGCGTAGCTTGCGGCCAAGTCTGCGTCATATGACCACACCGAGCCGGACGCAACCAAGAGGCTCGTAACAACTACCAATGCTAGAACTCGGTTCAGCATTTTGCACCTCCTTTTCAACATCTTTTCCGCATATAAGTATACAAGGCCGTGCTACTTTTTCTCGCGGCAACCAGCCAAGCTGCGCTCGATCAACAACAGCACAATTTTCTTGGTCCAATATGAACAGAGGTGCGAATCATCATTGCGCACGAACTTGCGATGAGCCGTGTGGCTTAGCTCCCAGTTCGGGGACGATTCTCGCGTTGCGTAGGCTTCGCAAAGTGGGTGAGTCTCTACGCCCGTGGAAAGTCCGGAGAGAGAAGTACGTGACACAATTGCGGCGGGAACAACACCGGCTTTCTGGTCGTTTTGAACTCAAAACGCTGCCCAAATCCGACCCGTGGAATGGGTACCGCAAGGCTCCAGGTTCAAAGTACCAGCCGTCCCTGACCCGTCCGAGCCTTCGCAACGACGCCTGGCAGTGCGGCCTTTCGGGCCGTCATATGAATGTAATATCCAGTGGGTAGTCTAGGCGCTCGAAAAATAATACTGTGCACTGGAGGAGGACAGCCTTGAGTCTACAAGTAAGCCGCAACCAACTATCGAAGATCTGTCAGGTGACGCTGGGCACCGTTGATCTCTGGATTACGCAGGGAGTACCGCACAGCTGGCGTGACAAAGCGTCCAGACGAACTGGACGACAGGTAAAGGAGCCAATTTTTGATGTGGGGGATGTGTTTTACTGGTGGCAGCAACAGCAAGTGGCCAAGTTGCAACAATAAATTCTTCTGCACCTAACCCTAGGACGCGGTGTTGGTCCGATAGGGAGGATATGGCGCCGGGGGCGTAACGAACCCAGCCTCGCTGGCTTCAGCCAGGCCAAAATTCCCACGGATCAAAGCACCAGCTGTCCTCTGATCCGAGAGCGAAGTGGAGACAATTCCCCTGGACCTAAAACCCAGGAGGACTTTTCTCGACCCCTTTTGGTCGGATTTCCGCCAAACCTCCCCAAGAACTGCCTCGCCCGTATCGCCCGCCCCTGGAGGCCCTGCCGAAGACCTCGGGATGCATTTCCGACCTGGATCTAGGCTCAAGGTCCCACATACGACCACTAAGTGCTAGGCCCAAAGCATGCCACTCTATGATCAGGGCTCAGTCTGCAACTCTGCCCAAGACCTCGGAGTTCATCGTTCTGCTCAACCTTGCTCAAGGCTCAAGGTTCCGAGAACCATGATCCATGCGCTAGACTCAAAGTGCCCGGCTTCTTGTGCGAGAAGGTTCACTACGCAAACGGGGAATCTGGTCGCGTATCCGCCGGCCGAGAACGGCTAAGGGTTCTCGCCGACTCGGCTATCCGCTGAGTTTTCGTCGACACGATCTCGGGTTCCTGCGCACCCGCCATGTTGCCTCCCAACAGTTCTTCTCGCCCGCTTGCCCTTTCCTCCGCAGGGTCCGCATAGACGGCGTTCCCCTGTTTGATCGGTACTAGCGCAAGCTGCGACTCCCTGCCGCCCTTCCGCTCGCCTCGCTACGGCTCGGCTGTGCGTAACACCTAAGTGTCTGCTCGTTTGCTCCCGCCGGCGGCCAGACACAAACCCCGCGGGCCGGGAACCTTGGGTGCGGCGTCCCCCATTCCGTTTGCCGGATTTCGGTGGAGATGGCAGGGCCTCCCAGGTTCCTGGGGAGCCCCAGTGCGTACATGCCCTGCTCTTTGACCCCGGCGGGACCTCAGCCAGGCCAACTAGGCGCCTCGGTGTGGCCTTCCGTCGTCTCGAAAACGTCGGCGCCCGCGATGCGGTCATTTCGGGGCTCAATCACACGGCTGACCGACCGGAGCGAGGCCACCCAAGAGCCCCGCTGGACAGGTTTCCGACGGCGCCGTCGCGCGGGGTAGCACGCGCCGCGGGAGCTACAACCAAGCACCCACTTATCAGTTGGGGCCCGGATCGCCAGCAACCAGCGGACAGCCTTGGGCATCGCTCGCAACGCCCCTCGGGGTATCGGGACAGCGGTCGCGATAGTCTGGGGTGCCGTCGAAGTCGCTTTGTTTCGGGCAGCCGTTGACCGTGACTCCAGCACTGAGGGCCACTGCCGCGTCATCTGGGCAGTAATCTTGGCTGTTGACCACGCCATCACTGTCGTTGTCGAGCTCGCAGCCCGCGGTATCCACCGGGTGGGCTTGGGGGCCTGGTCTGACGCGGTCTGGGTTCACTGCGCCGCCGAACCTGAAATTCGCTGGCAGCTTCTTCAACTGGGCGGTGTTCGGGCACCGGTCCCTGGCGTTCGGAACGCCGTCATGGTCCGAGTCCCACTCCTGCCCCTGGATTAGCCCCAAGGGAAGGGCCAGGACGCAGCCGGCAAGGAAAGCGGCAAGGATCTGGCGAGTCTTCATGGCGAGGTCCCCAGGGTGAGAAAAGGGCCATCCGTTGGGGGATGGCCCTTGAAAGCGCGGCCAGGTGGCGAAGCGGTCCGATCAGCGGCCGAGGATGGCATCCACCTCGGCCTGCGTCAGGTACTGGGCCTCGTAGTTGCCGACGCCAATCACGGCCTCGATCTGGCCAACGTAGGCGCGCAGATGGTTCTCCGAGCCGTCGATCAAGGAGCGATAGACGTTGATCAGGACAGATTCGTCCGTGTACTCCAGGCCGCAGACCTCGGGGTAACCGGCATCGATCATCACCTGAGGACACACGGCAATATCATTCATGTCGAGCTCCTCGATCAAAGCTCCGACGTACAAGGCGGCCAACTCACTCTCCTTGGCCTTGCTGGTTAGGGCATGGAACTTCTCGGTGAAGTACCAACCCCAGTCCTCGCCCAGAAACACGCCGATGCTGGCCGGTAGATCGTTGGTATCCGGGTTGGGGTCAGGCAGGTCGAGCTGGGCCAGCTTGTCGCGCAGGGTGTCGGTATGGGTCTGCTCCGAGGTCGTGGCAATGGTGTTGAACACGTCCTGGTCCGGGTACATGTTGGCAAGCGTCAGGTAGACATCGCGCGCCAACTTCTCTTCCTCCCGCATGAAGGCCAGGTGAGCCGCTTCCACGGCATCCAGACCGGTGCTGGTAACCTTCTTGGCCGCTAGGGCATTGGATGAGTAGGCCCCAAGAGTGCAGACCGCGGCGGTCAGGGTCATGGCGATCAGTGTTTTCATGGTCGGTTCCTCGCGTCGAGGTTGAATTGGCAATTCGCGTCAATCGCGCTGCCGGGCAACTATTTAAGGTACTTGCCATTGTACCCACCAAGCTTTGAAACAGTGCCTACAAATTGTTTCGATCGCGATATAGGCTATTACAATTTGTAACGGTCGTTACAAAATGAATTTATCAAGGACATTACCATCGCGGCATAGCCGCCGGGTGCCGGCTCCTCTTTTTCAGGTGTCCAGGTGACGCAGGTCCAGTTAGCTGGCCGGGTGTG
>CAWJRN010000014.1:0-376055 GCA_963845265.1 uncultured Gammaproteobacteria bacterium
GCCGCACGCGGGTCTCGTAATGGACCTGGGCCGTGTGCTCGCCAGCGCGGAGCCCCTTGGTCTGCAGGGCGACGGAGCGGTAAGGGGCTTTGAAAAACTCGTCGGGCTCTTCCCGCCACCCTCAGGCGCGTTCGGGACGCTGATGGGGTCTGGGAAGGGCTTGGTGCCTTCACCCGCGACCCAGCGTAGGGCGGCGGCCGGGATCTGGTAGCCCTTGACCTCTCCCTGAGTGTCGACCGCGGAGACAATCCCGGCGGCGCGCAGGGCCTCCAGCATCTCCTGAATGATCTGCTGTTTGTCGTCGAGCTTGAGGTAGCCGGCCCAGCCCTCGAAGGTGTTATTGCGCCCAAGGTATTGGCCGAATCCGCCGCGGGCGGAGACATAGACGAAGCCCTGGTAGTCGTCACGGGTGCCGGCCCGGGGGTAGACGGTCCAGGAGTGCTCCACTGCGCTCGTTGTCGTCGAGGCCCATGGTGCGCGCAGGTGCTGGTTGCTGCGCTGGCGCAGCGGTCCTGGTAGAGGGGGTCGAGGTAGTCGACCTTGATCGCCAGCTCGCGGCGCATGTAGTCGAGCAGGACCTTGGCGACCTTCTCGCGGTTGGCCGGGGAGGCGCCGACGAGCGGGGGTGGGACTTCTCCCAGAGGTCCTCGGCCGCGCAGACGTCGGTGAGGGAGACGTAGTGGACCTCCAGCAGGCCGCATTGCTCGAGGTTGGGCGCGATGATGCGCCAGCCGCGCTTGAGGTCGCGGTAGAGGCGGTAACAGAGGACGTCGCGAAAGGCGCGCTTGGTCGCCGTCGGCGGCGAAGCGGACCTCCGGATCGTCGGCGTAGATCCTTGGGCAGGTCGATGGCACTGAACGACTGCGTCGCCGAGGGCGTCATGGGCCAGTCCATTCGGGACCGGCGGCGACGACGGCGGCATGGAGGGCCGCGCGCAGGAGGCCACCTCGATGAAGTCGTTGAAGTGGCCGGCCTGGAGCGAGGCGTCCTGCCGGTTGTCGGTGAAGCTCAGGAGCTTGCGGGCGCGATCGGCAATGCCCTCGAGTCCTTGAGGCCGAGGATGGTCGAGAGGCTGAGGATGGTGGTGGCGGTGCTGCGGCCCTCCGAGCCAAGCTGGCTCAGCTTGGCGAAGTCGCGAGTCTGGCGGAGGCCGTAGGCCACGCCGCAAGACGGGCAGAAGCGGAAGGGGGCGGGGAGGAATGCGCAGTCCGTTCCCTCCTCAGCGTCCCTGCCTTCGTCGCTGATGCGGATCGGCTGGGGGAGGTACTGCTGGCGGTTCTTGCGCAGCCGGAATGCGCCGTGGTGCTCCTCGATCCAGTCCTCAGGAACGCGCGTGTGCATGGTGTCGAGGTCGATTGGCCAGGGGCGTTCGGAATCGACGTAGAGGAACCCCGGCTCTCCGCCTTCCTCGGCAAGGCGATCACCGAGAGGGCGCGCGGCTAGAGGTAGCCGGGGCCGTCCGGGTCCTTCTCGCGGCGCACCGAGTAGAATTCCTGGCCACATTCGCGGCAGAAGCAGAGCGGGTAGAGGAGCGTGCCGTGCCGCTTGGGCACGTATGCTGGCCGTGGACGGTGACGTGACGGTTGCTTCGGACTCCAGAGAGGCGTAGACCGTATCGCCGCGGCTGATGAACTGGTGCAGGCGGAAGGCGAAGACAGGGAAGCCCGTTTCGGGGTGCTTGACGCGAAACCGTGGAGGAGGGCGCCTTTGATCGCGACGGCACAGGGTCCTGGTCGATGCCCGTGAGATCGGAGAGCTCTCGTCTGCTGCGGAACTGACGGTGATCGGCATGTTGCCGGACGAAGCGACCCGATGGGTCCCGCTGCACGCCGAAGGTGGTTTCGATCCAGCGGCGAGGGGGTCAGACACAAAGTCGTCGTAGTCAGGCGGCTGAACGGGTCTCCCGTTTCCAGGCGCTTCCTGAGCAGTCGTTCCAGGCAGCGTATGCTTCGGGCTCGGGCGTTGCCCGGCGCAGGGTCTCGCCAATGACGGACTCGGGCCGGACCGGGGCGCCGAAGATGCGCGTGGCCACCTCTGCGACTTGCGCTTGCTGCTCGGCGAAGGTCCCGCCGCCGGCCAGGGTGGCGGAGGTGCCGACGCACTGCAGGTGTTCGGCGTCGAGGGCGTCGCGTACCCGGCGCACCAGCAATGCCACGTCGGCGCCTTGGCGGCCGCGGTAGGTGTGGAGTTCGTCGAGGACCAGGAACCGCAGCCCCTGGGCCGCCTCGACGAGGGTGCGCCGCTCCCGGGGCGGGTCAGGATGCAGCTCCAGCATCACGTAGTTGGTGAGCAGGATGTCCGGCGGGCAGGCGATGATCTCCTTGCGCTCCTCGCTCGTTCTCCTGACCCGTGTAGCGCCGAAAGTCGACCGGCCGCTTGCTGTCCGGGTAGCCGAGGTTGAGGAACTTTTCGAGTTCGCCCAGCTGGCTGTTTGCCAGGGCGTTCATCGGGTAGACGACGATGGCCTGGATACCCTTGCCGGTCCGTTGCGCAGGACCGCGTCGACGATCGGGACGATGTAGGCGAGGCTCTTGCCGGAGCCGGTGCCGGTCGTCAGGACGTAGTTTTCGCCGCTTGCGCGCGACGTGGATTGCGTCTTCCTGGTGCTTGTGCAGGCGGAGCGGTTTACCGATGGGGTCGTCGTCCGGCTCCCTGCGTCTCCTCCCCCAGCGCGCCTACCTGGACCTGTTTCAATCGTGCTGCCATCGGTGATCTCCTGACCGCCCTACAGTAATTTAACCGGGTGGTGTCACCCTACATTGGCACAGAGGGGTGTGTGGCGCGGAGGGGCACGCCAACGGAGAGGGCATCGCGAACGGCGCACCGAACGCTTGACCTATACTCGGATCGTGGCAGGGTCCGAGGAGTGAGATCGATGAAGATGCGCATGCAGACGTTCGGCGAGATCGAGGTCGAAGGCGAGCGTTACGATTACGATCTCGTCGTCGAGCAGGGCGGGATTCGCAAGCGCAGCAAAAAGCCGTCCAAGGCCTATCGCGCACGCTACGGCCACACCCCGCTGTCTGCCGAGGAAGCCATCCCGTGGCACGGCAAGAGGCTGTTTGTCGGCACCGGGATGTACGGCAAGCTGCCGATCATGTCCGAGCTTTACGCCGCGGCCGAGGAAAAGGGGATCGAAGTGGTCGCGCGGCCGACGCCGGAGATCTGCGGCATGCTGCAGGAGTTGAAGCCCAAGGACATCAACGCCATCCTGCACGTCACCTGTTGAATCCGCCTCGCGCATGAGGACGGGCCTGGTGAGGGCTCCGGAGAGGAGGGAACACCAGGGTCGGCGACCTCGGATTACGGGGGCGGCGAGGTCAACAGTCAGTCGCCGCGGACAGGCAAAAAAAGACCACGCCGGATCGCCCTGCGTGGTCTTTGTGCCGAACGTTTACCTCGCCTGACTCAAGCAACGGCCCGCTCGGTGACGATTGCACCAGACGTCCGCCCAGTCGATTCCTTTCGCACCCGCCGGGATCGGCCCCGGGGGCAGGTGAACCGCGACCGGGATTCCGCGTTCGAGAAGGCGCTCGCGCAAAGACAGTGCCGCCGCCTCTCCGGCACCTGAGCGATCCCGATCCGCCCAGACCACGACCAGCGAGGTCTCCGCGGGCGGCTCCAGCCGCGCGAGCAGGCCGGCCGATACCGCCGACCAGACGGGCATCCCCGTTCTCAGGTGTACGGCGAGCGCGGTCTCGATGCCCTCTGCGACGCCAAGCGTCGGCCCCGGAGCGAACAGCCGGATGGCCCCGCCGACCAGGCGGTCGCCCGGATAGCCCATCAGCTTCTTCGGGTCCGGCACGGCGGCCTTGCGTCCGTCGGGCGTGAGATACGTCCTGTGCACCGTCACCGGCGCACCGTCCGCACCCGTCACCAGGGCCACCATCGCCGGGTACCGGCCGACCAGCTCAGCCTCATTGCGGTCATTGCGCTGCCAGTAGCCCAGCGCCGGATGGAAGCGGACGACCCCGCCGTCCAGCCTTACACCGGACAGCCCTCTGCGGCTCAGATACGACCGCAGGGGAGCCGCACGACGGTCGGCCGGATCGAGCGATTGCTGCCAGACCCGGTTGAGGGCCTCGATCACCGACTCCCGGTCCCGCTCTGTCGAGCGCGGACGCGGGGTGTGTACTCGTCTGGGCTCCGGCACCCTGTCTTCGGTCATGCCCAGCTCGTGGGCGACCGCTTGCAGGGTCTCCGGGAAGGACCAACGATTCACCCACATCAGCAGGGCGAAGCCGTCAGGGAAGGTGCCGCAGGTGTTGCAGACACCTCCGCCGGTATCATCCACGTCACGAAACAGACGAAATCCATCGGTCCCGCCGTGGACAGGGCAGGGCACGTGCCGCCCGGGACGGCTCAAGGCCGGTCCAAGCGCGGGGGCGAGCGCCGCGAGCATGTCGATCCAGCGCCCGGCGGCGCGTTCGCGCACCCCCCGTGCCTCGATGAGTCTCTTGTTCATCGCGCTACTCCTTGCCCTCGATGCCGTTGGCCGTGAGGCTCAGCACCGCGTCCTCGCCGTCGCCATCGAGGTCTTCCAGGACCACGAACGCGGTCCGGCCTCTGTAGTCCAGGTCGACGACGGTAACGGCCGAGTCGTTCACCCACTCGACCCCGGCCACGAAGCCGGCGATCCGATCATGGCTATCGCTCTCGATTCGTACTCTTCTCATAAGGCACCTCATGGCCCGGTCTCCCGGGCGAAATGTGAAACGTGAAATGTCCGCCGGGTAGACGCCGCTTCCCTCCGGGAGAGGCCCTGCCGGGACACTCGGGGAGGGACCGCAGGACGGGGACTCGTCGATCCGCAGGGCGGGAGACACCTCCGCACGCATGGGCGAAGAGAGCCTCCCGGCGGGGTTCGGCTCAGAGCAGGCTTCGCTCCGCGAGCGAAACACTGCCCTCGGTGGCAACGACCACGTGGTCCAGCATGCGGACGTCGACCAAGGCCAACGCCTGTTTCAGGTGCTGGGTGATCCGCAGGTCCGCTTGGCTGGGTTCGGCCACCCCCGACGGATGGTTGTGCGCCACGATCAGCGCGGCCGCGTTGACTTGCAGAGCACGGCGCACTACCTCGCGCGGGTGCACGCTGGCGCCGTCGATGGTGCCCCGGAACAGCTCCTTCACCGCGATGACGCGGTGTCGCGTGTCCAGGAACAGGCAGACGAACACCTCGTTCGGGCGTTCGGCCAACCGCAGGCGCAGGTACGCCTGGGTCTGCGCGGGATTCTCGATCGCCTGGCCCTTCCTGTGCCGGGCCGCCAGGAGCCGCAACGCCAGGTCCGTCAACGACTCGGCCTCGGCTTCCGTCAGGTCACCGGGCTTGAGCCCCGCAAAGCGGTTTTCGCTTTCGACAAGTCGCAGCCGTCGCTGCTTCATGGTGTGGTTCTCCTCGGTTACCCGGAGGAGACGCAGTCCCCCACGGGGAATGGTCTCCCGGATGGGGTGGTAGGATTCGGGTTTGGGTTCAGCGAAGTAGTAACGGCATGCCGGCGAGCCCGCAGTAGTCCCGCGGGTTGGCGTCAACACGGAAGCTCTCTGCGACGCGGGAAGACGCACCTGCCCCGGGGCGGGGAGAAGTTCTCCCCGCGGGGTCAATGGCTAGGCCGCGCAGCGGCGGTCGTACTCGCCGCGGGCGGCGAGTTCCTGGGTGATCGTCTTAAGGATCGCGTTCGCCTCGGAGCGCCGCTCCGGGTGCAGCCTGCGGGCCTGATACACCCGCTCCCGGACGACCAGAATCGCTGCGCGGGTTGCCGATACGAGCCAGGCACTGAAGGAAGTGAGGTCGGTCATCGGTGTGTCTCCTGAACAAAGGGGAGACACACGCCCCCCTGGGGGAGTTGCTCTCCCCATGGGGTGGTGGAATGGCGGGACAAGCCGCCGCGTCGCAGGGCTGTTTTTCTCGGGCGCCCAGCTAGCGCCTTTCCTCGGTCTCACCAGGGAGAGCCGAACGAAACCGCGTTGGCGCTGCCCCCTTCAGCGGAAGGGGCACCGCGAGCGCGCTTGCTCTGCACCATAGGCAATCACACGCCTTTGCAGAGGCGCGAAAGGTCTCCAAAAAACGCATCCTTTCCCGCCAAGGTCCAGGTCTTGTCGCTAACCCTTACGACTGCAGTCGGCCAGCAGCGGACCTAGACATAGGACAGCGGACAGCAGAGCATTGGTCTACACTTTGCGACGAATTTACAGGGGGCGTAGTCATCTGCTGACGGCCAAGCAGACCTCCGGGACATCCGTGCTACGATCCCAACCAGCAACGGCATATGAGGTAGCAGGGACGCAGATTCTCTGCAAGCGCCTCTCGCCTTTTGCCTCGGGATAACATCCCGTTTCGGGGTGATATCCAAAAACCAGAGGATCACTTTTCATACATATTGTCTTTGAACGACTGGCTTGTTGATGGAATTTGTGTCTTACACCGACATGGAACAACTGCCAGAGGGTGCTGATACGCTGTTTGCACAGGGCGAGAAAGACAGCATGTTTTTTTCGCGCCCATGGTTTGAGAATCTAGCGCACACGGC
Organism: uncultured Gammaproteobacteria bacterium; assembly: GCA_963845265.1. GTDB lineage: Bacteria > Pseudomonadota > Gammaproteobacteria > Chromatiales > Chromatiaceae > DYRB01. The sequence continues at coordinate 6,528 of CAWJRN010000014.1, forward strand.
TATTCAGGATGGTCAGGCTATGTTGCTTGCCTGCGTGGTGGAAGGAGGCAATGTGCTGGCAATCCTGCCCCTAACGAGGCATACCGGCAATACTTGCTGCTCCCTCAGGCATCGTTATAGTTCACTTTATACCCTGTTGCTTACGGACACCGATCAGGAGCAGATTCTTGCGTGTCTGATCCAAGGTTTGAGCGCATTACGGGTCGATGCATTGCTATTGGAGCCGGTTGGCGAGATTGACAGCAGAGTAAACAGCCTGCAAAGGAGCATGGAAGCTTCTGGATTTACCTGCCATCGCAGTTTCCGGTTCTACAACTGGATCTTCAAAGTGCAGGGGCAATCATATAAAGACTATATGGCAGATCGTCCTGCCAAACTGCGCAATATCATCGCCCGCAAGAAGCGTAAGCTTGAACGCGAGCAGGGCTATTGCATTCGCCTTTTTGCTGGAGACGAAGCTCCGCAGGCCATGTCTGATTACTATGCGGTCTACGGAGCCAGCTGGAAGGCCAATGAACAGTATGCGGACTTTCTGGATGGCATGGTAGCCGCTTTTTCGAAGACGGGTTGGTCGAGACTCGCAGTTCTCTATATTAAAGGACAGCCTGCCGCTGCACAGCTCTGGTTTGTACGGCACGCCAAAGCCAGCATATTCAGGCTGGCCTATGATGAGACTTGGAGGCAGTATTCACCAGGCTCAATACTGACAGGATATCTGATGGAGCACGTGATCGATACGGACCAAGTAGAGGAGATCGACTTCTTGACGGGCAACGAGGCTTACAAGCAGGACTGGATGTCTGAACGCAGGGAGCGTTGGGCGTTGAGTTGTGTGAAAAGTCGCAAGCCCACAGGCAGGTTCAATTGTTTTACTGGATCGCTAAAGAGTATTTTCAAGACACGATAATGGTTTAATGCTGCTCTCCAGCGAATACAGTCGCAGCCGCGCCTACTCCGCTGAAGGCAGCGTTAGCGGCAAATACTGTAGTGTCCTTTGCGTCGATGCTGCCTTGCTCTGGGGCCAGACCGACCCGCACTGGCTTTTGTCTGCCCTTGCCGTCGGCCTCGATGCTCCACTCGGTCTTGCTGCGCATGGTGGCGATGACGTGCCCCGGGTAGGTAAGGATCGCGTTGACCAGGGCGCGCTGTTTGGGCGTCCCCTCCGACCACGCCGACCAGGTGTTGCCCCGGTACTTGGCGGCGGCCAGACGGTCGATCTCCTGCAAGAGCTCCTGCCAGCCGTGGGACAGGCTGTCGATGACCAGCACCGCGTAGCCCGCCTGGGCGGCAGCCTCGATGGCCCCCTGATAGGAGGGGATGTCGGCGTGCTCCAGATCGAGGACGTCGAAGCTGAAGCGGTCGGCGTACTTCGAGGCGGAGCCGCGCTCGGTGTCGATGACGGCAATGGCACCACCCAGCCCGGCGGCGATGCGCAGCGCCGTGAAGGTCTTGCCGGCCCCGGAGGGACCGAACAGCGCCGCCCGCAGCTTGGCGGAGGATTTCGTGGCTTTCGTGAACGTAAAGGACATGCTTCGTGTCTCCCAAAGGATGGAGGGCCCAGGGAGACAAACCCTCCCCGTGGGGAGTGGGTGCTCCCCGGACCGGGTCGGATGGGCCGCAGCGGCCGCGAACGTCTGGATACCCTAGAAGGGAATGTCGTCGTCGAAGGGAATGGGGGGCTCGGAAACCGGCCGCGCAGGCGGTCCTTGATGGGAGCGCACGGGTACCGCAGGGGAGCCGTTGGCGGCCTGGGTGTCGCGTTCGCCCTTACCGCCGAGCATCTTCATCCGCTCGGCGAGGATCTCCGTGGTGTAGCGGTCCTGGCCGTCCTCGCCCTGCCACTTGCGGGTCTGCAGGCGGCCCTGGAGGTAGACCAGGAAGCCCTTCTTCAGGAACTGCGCGGCGATCTCCGCGACCTTGCCGAACAGCACCACCCGGTGCCATTCGGTGCGTTCCTGTTTCTCGCCGTCCTTGTCCTTCCAGGTCTCGTTGGTGGCGACCGCCAGATTGGCGACCGCGGTGCCTTCGGCCGTGTAGCGCACGTCGGGGTCGCGCCCGAGGTGGCCGATGATCTGGGCTAGGTTCAGCATGGATTGTTCCTCGCAAAGAAAGGGAGCGGACGTCCCCGGTGGGGATCGGGGCTCCCGGGTCGATTGGAAATACCGCGTCCTACCAGGACACGGCGTGTTCGACGCTTGCGGTGTGCCGCGCGGCGGCTTGCTCCACCGCGTCGGCGGCAGACAGACCGAGCGCCAGACCGCAGGCGCTCAAGGCGGCGACGAGCGCCGCGAGGACGATGTGCCTCATGGTGCTTCTCCGGTGACGGCGGGCTGCGCCTCCTGCTCGGACGGGGAACGACACTTGCCCGGCGGAGTGGATCGAGCCTGATTGCTATCGAGGACGATGCCGCGACGCAGATAGGTGGGCTTGTGGAACCGGTTCCAGTCGGTCTGGGCGGCCCAGAGCGCTCGGCGTGGCGGGGTAGGGATCTCGGTCGGATCTTTAGGCACTGGGGCGCGCGCAATCGCGGCCAGGCCGGCCACGACCAGGCCGAGGACGATCAGGTCGAACATCGGAAGGACCTCCAGGTGAACAAACCGGGAGGCATGGCCCCGCTGCCGGGGCGGCCTGCCCGGCGGGGGTGGTGGACTGCGGCGCGAAGCGCCGCCTCATCGATGGGCTGTTCTTGTCGGGCGCCCAGCTAGCGCCATTCGCGGCCCGCTCATGCGAACCGGCAAACTGCCACAGAGGCTAGAGCAGGGGCGCGCAGGCGACCACTGCGAAAGGGGCCGGTTTTCCTGCACCTTTCCTGGCGACTGGGATCCGGAGTATCCTGGCAGGGGAGAAGCCCATCTGATTCGCTGGGCATACCGCTGGAGTAATCCAGGCAGCGCTGACCAAAGGTTGCGGACGCTGGGTCCACTCAATTCGGGCCGAGCGACAACGACGCAACCGAAACAGCGGGTCCAATGCCGCCACGGGAAGACCCTCGGCTAGGCACAGCGTGACCGCATCGTGACGCTCTTGCGTCACGATGGTTCACAATCTGGTACGCTGGGTCACGGAGGCGCGGGGGGCGGGATGCGCTAACGTGTTGATGTATAGAGGATGATTGGGGTGGGTTAGGGTTTAGGTTCCAGTGGGGTAACCCTTAAGAGTTCGAGTCTCTTCCTGCGCACCATCCCTACGACCGGCGCCATCGGGCGCCGGTTTTGCGTCTGATACCTGCCCTATAGAGGCTTCTGCTCAGATCGATCCGGCGGGTACGCCGCGGTCAGATGGGGCAAGTAACCGCCGGAGCTGGCTTTTGTAGGCTGGGTTGAGCGCAGCGAAACCCAGCAATCAACGGCCTACGAGTCGCGATACGCTGGGTTTCGTACCTCAACCCAGCCTACGGTAATACTTGCCGAGTCTCGGTACGGCGCAATCACCGTTTTTTCCTGCAAACCCGTTCCCAAAAGCCCATGCAACTACCGCAGCCTATGAAAGCGATTGTGGCTTTGCTCCTTTGTCCGGCCCTCCTTGGCTGTGCCACGGCCGAGGACACGAAGCCCAAGGGACCCCTATTGAAAGTGACCGTGTACAGGGAGCCATCTTCCCTCGACAGCCTGTTCCCGATGCTGTTCGGGGTCGACGGGCACCCGGTTGCACAGTTGCAGCCGAATGAAGAGATCAGCTTCGAGGTCGGTGCGGGTGATCACAGGTTGCAGTACGAGCTCGGCGTCTACGACTGTTCGTCCGACGTGCGGCTCGAACCCGGCAAGACCTACGTCTACCGGTTGGCACAGGGTTGCATCATCGAGCGGGAGAGTCCGTGATCGGCTAGTACCCTGTTTCACCCTATTTTGCTCTGAGAATGCAAAATAGGGTGAAACAGGGTACTAGAGCCCCAGCGCTTTCCACCTCGCCTCGATCCGTTTGATCGAGACGGGGTAAGCGGTACCCAACTGCTGCGCAAAGAACGACACCCGCAACTCCTCGATCATCCAGCGGATCTCGTCCAGGCGGGGGTCCAGGCGCCCGGTGGCGCGGATGGTCGCGGTGCGCTCCGCTAGGCGGCCGAGCAAGGGCCCCGCCTCCTGCATACGTTCGCGGTCCTTGGCGGCCCCGTGTACCAAGCGGTCCATGCGAATCTGGGCCGCGTTGAGGTAGCGCGGATAGTCCCGCAGCCGCGAGTAGGGCGTCTGGCCGAGGAAACCACGGTAGACCAGCCCGTCCAATTGGTTGCGTACATCCTGCACCGAGTCCAGCCAATGGATCTGAGTCGTGTCCGCAAGGCGTTTACGCAGTGCCTGGTACTGGGCAAGGATGCCGCCCGCCAGGTCGCCGACCTCCCGGGCCACGGCGGTGAGACGCCCGCGACGGGCCGCCAGGCGGGCCGCAAAGCAAGTCTGGTCGCGAATCGGCGGCTCGTCCTGGGTGAAGGCGAGGTCGAGGATCAAGGCGACGAGCTCGTCGGCTAGGTCCGGGGTCGGGTCTGAGGTGGTATCCGAAGGTTGGGGGGCCAGGGCGTATTGGAGGCGCATCTTGGCCAGGGCGGGCAGTCCCTGGCGCAGGCGCCGCACCTCTCCGCCCAGGGCCAGGGAGAAGAGGCGGCGCAGCCCTGCGCGTCCGGCCAGTGCCGCGCTCTCAGGGGAGTCTAGGACCTGGACGGCGACGCTATCGCCGCAGTCCACCAGGGCCGGGTAGCCACGCAGCCGGATCCCCCCTCGCTCCAGATCGACGCTCTCGGGGAGGTCGCCGAAGTCCCAACGGGTCAGGCCGTCGCGCTCCAGACCGGCGGTGGGGATGTGGGCGAAGGAGCGCTGGCCGGTCTCCCCATAACGGCGCTTCAGCACCATCAGATCATCACCCTCGGCGACCTGGGTCCCGTCCGGGTCGATCAGCCGGTACTTCATGTGCAGGTGTTCCGGGACTGCGCCCAGGTCCCAGGCATCGCCGGGTATGGAGACCCCCGTCAGGTCCCTGAGGGTCTCGGCGATCGCCTGGACCAGGGGGCGGTCGCTCGGTGTGAGCCGATCGACCACCTTGGCGGCGGTGTCCGGGATGGGGACGAAGGACTTGCGGATCTGCTTGGGCAGGCCGCGCAGCAGGGCCACGACCCGCTCCTCCAACAGCCCTGGCACCAGCCATTCGCCGCGCTCCGGTGAGACCTGGTTGATGAGCGGCAGCGGCACCACCAGGGTGACCCCATCGGCGACATGGCCGGGGTCGAAGTGGTATTCCAGGGGCAGGGCGCTGGCACCGACCTGGAGGGCCTCGGGGAAGCGCTCGCGGGTGATCTCCGCGGCCTCCCGGCGCATGACGTCCGCCATGCCCATATGCAGCAACTTGGGTTGCGTGCGGGTCGCCTGGCGCAGCCATTTGTCGAAGCTGGCGGCGGCGTAGATCCCCTCCGGGACACGCTCGGAATAGAAGGCGTAGATCGCCTCCTCGTCCACCAGGATGTCGCGCCGCCGGGACTTGGTCTCCAGGTGCTGGACGTAGGCGATGAGGTCCTGGTTGTGGCGCCAGAAGGGGGCGCGGCTCTCGAAGTCCCCGTCCACCAGGGCCGAGCGCAGAAAGACCTCGCGTGCCTCCGCGGGATTGATGGGGCCATAGTTGATCCGCCGTTGGGCCACCAGGGTGAGCCCGAACAGGGTGATCTTCTCGAAGGCGGCGACCTGGCCGGACTTGGACTGCCAGTGGGGTTCCGAGTAGCTGCGCACCACCAGGTGCCGGCCGGCCTCCTCGATCCAGCCCGGCTGCACCTTGGCGACGATGCGTCCGTACTGGCGGGTGGTCTCGACCCGCTCCGCGGCCATCAACCACTTTGGTGACTTGTCGAACAGCCCAGAGCCAGGGTGGATGTAGAAGCGCCCACCGCGGGCCCCCTGATACTCCCGGCCCTCGTCCTTGAACCCGATGTTGATCAGCAACCCGGTGAGCAGCGCCCGATGCACCTCCTCGAAGGACGCATCGGCCTGGTTCTCCCGCAGGCCCATCTCGTGGAGTTGCAGGGCCAATTGTTGGTGAATGTCGGACCACTCCTGTACCCGGTTCCAGGACAGGAAGTGTTGCTGGCAGAGCCGCTGGAACTTCCTGCGCGACAAGGCCTTGCGCTGCTGGTCCAGGAAACGCCAGAGGTTGACGAAGGACAGGAAGTCCGACTCCGGATGGGCGAAGGTGGCGTGAATCTCGTCCGCCGCCTGTTGCTTGTCCAGGGGGCGTTCCCGCGGGTCCTGGACGCTGAGCGCCGCGGCGATAATCAGCACCTCGCGCAGGCACTGATGGTCCGTGGCGGCGAGCAGCATCCGCCCGATGCGCGGGTCCACCGGCAGGGTCGCGAGCCGCCGGCCCAGGGCGGTGAGTCGGCCCTCCCGGTCCAGGGCCCCAAGCTCCTCCAGGGTCCGATAGCCGTCCGCCACCAGGCGTCCGTCCGGCGGGTCGAGGAAGGGGAAGGCCTCGATGGCCCCGAAGCCCAGGAGCTTCATCTGCAGGATGACCGCCGCCAGGTTGGTGCGGCGGATCTCCGGCTCGGTGAACTCCGTGCGGGCGCTGAAGTTGTCCTCCGTATAGAGCCGGATGCACACCCCTGCCGCCACCCGCCCGCAGCGCCCCTGGCGCTGGTTGGCGGACGCCTGGGAGACGCGCTCCACCGGCAGGCGCTGCACCTTGCTGCGATGGCTGTAGCGGGAGATGCGGGCAAAGCCCGGGTCCACCACATAGTGGATGCCCGGCACGGTCAGCGAGGTTTCCGCCACATTGGTCGCCAGCACGATGCGTCGGGTGCCGTGGGCCTGGAAGATGCGCGCCTGTTCCGCGGGCCCCTGTCGGGCATAGAGCGGTAGGATCTCGGTGGATGGCGGGTGATGCTTGCGCAGGGTCTCCGCCGTCTCGCGGATCTCCCGCTCCCCGGAAAGGAACACCAGCACGTCCCCGCGTCCGACCCGGGCCAGCTCATCCACCGCGTCCGCGATGGCCTGCTGCATGGCGTCGTCGCGCTCTCCGGCGCTTTCCTCCTCGGGTGGGCGGTAGCGGACCTCGACCGGGTAGGTCCGCCCGGAGACCTCGCAGATGGGCGCTCCGCCGAAGTGCCGCGAGAAGCGCTCCGGGTCGATGGTGGCCGAGGTCACGATGATCTTCAGGTCCGGACGGCGCGGCAGCAGCCCCTGTAGATAGCCGAGTAGGAAGTCGATGTTGAGGCTGCGCTCGTGGGCCTCGTCCACGATCAGGGTGTCGTATTCGAGCAGCAGCCGATCCTGGCTGATCTCCGCCAACAGCATGCCGTCGGTCATCAGCTTGATGGCCGTCTCGGGTCGCGAGCGGTCGTGGAAGCGGACCTTGTAGCCGACCAGCCCACCCACCTCCGCCTTGAGCTCCTGGGCCACGCGGCTGGCCAGGGTGCGGGCGGCGATGCGCCGCGGCTGGGTGTGGCCGATGCGGCCCGGCCACCCCGCGCCCCAGGTCGAGGCAGAGCTTGGGAAGCTGGGTGGACTTGCCCGAGCCCGTCTCCCCGCACAGCACCACCACCTGATGGGCGGCGATCAGGGCGGCGATCTCCTCCCGCCGTTCGCAGACCGGCAGCTCCGCCGGGTAGCCCACCAAGGCGGGCACAGAGGCGCGGCGGCGCTCCAGCACGCCCTGGGACTCGCGCACGGCGGCCCAAAGCTTGATCAGCCCCTGGTCGAAGGGCTGGCCTTGGCGCGCCCGCGCCCGCAGCCCGCGCAGGCGCCGGGTCAGGGTCTCGCGGTCGCGCAACAGGCAGCGTTCGAGATCGGATGGGGTCGGGAAGGCGTCAGCGGTCAAGGGGGTAGGGGCCGGTGTTCGGACGAATGACCGAGCATTCTAGCCGGAATGGCGGAGTCGACGCCGAAGAGCACGCAGCTGAGCACCATTTGGCAGGCGGCACTGTCTGGTTCGGGGGGTTGGCCAACGCAGAGAACAGCCCCCGTGGGAGCGCCGCCTTCGTGGAGGTCGTGTCCCGCGATCTCGGTGGGTCCGCATCGCTTGACCCACCCTACGACGCCCGGGATATCCCAACTTGCTGAAAAGCAAAAGGGCCACCCCCGCCGTCGGCGTGGGTGGCCCTGGGTGCGGCGGGTGCCGCAGGTTACTTAGTTGGCAACCGGAGCAGCGGGGGCTGCCGGGGCGACCTCAGCGGCAGGCGCAGCGACCGGAGCGGCCTCAACGGCTGGGGCAGCGACCGGGGCAGCGGGAGCAACCGGGGCTTCAGCCGGGCCGAACCACATGGGTTGCGGACCATAGCGACGGAAGGCAACGCGCTGTGCCAGGTCCTGACGGCGGGCGGCACGCTCGGTCATGGCCTTGTCGTGACGGGCCTTGGCCGCTGCCATGCGCTCGGCGCGGTTGGCCTCCAGATCCTTGGCGCGCTGGCCGAGGACCGGCGGGACCCGGGGCATGCCGCGCTCGAAGCCGGCGGGCATCTCAGGCATGGCAGGCATCTCGCCAAACTTCGGGGCCTCGGGCATGGCCGGGAAATCAGGCATCTGCGGCATCTCGCCGAACTGCGGGCGCCCAGGCATGGCCGGGAACTCGGGCATCTGCGGCATCTCGCCGAACTGCGGACGCCCAGGCATGGCCGGGAACTCGGGCATCTGCGGCATCTCGCCGAACTGCGGGCGCCCAGGCATGGCCGGGAACTCGGGCATCTGCGGCATCTCGCCGAACTGCGGGCGCCCAGGCATGGCCGGGAACTCGGGCATCTGCGGCATCTCGCCGAACTGTGGGCGCTCAGGCATGGCCGGGAACTCGGGCATCTGCGGCATCTGGCCGAACTGCGGACGCTCAGGCATGGGCGGGAACGCGGGCATTTCCGGCATCGGCGGCATCTGGCGGGAGAAGGGGTCCATCCGGCCGTAGCCTGGGAACTGCGCGCCGGCGGTGCGCTGGGCGTTCATCATCTCTTCCATTGCCTTGGCGCGCTGTTCGGCCATGGCTTGGAACTGGGCCTGCTGCTGCTCGACCATGGCTTTGTGCTGGTCGGCGTCGAGGCACGCACCACCCCATCCGGCACTAACGGAGGCGCTGGCGACGGTGAAGGCGATAACGGAAGCGGCTTGTACGAACTTTTTCATGGGACACACCTGAGTGAAGTGAAAGTTGAGATTGAGGTTGAAAGCTTCTTGTGGTCTGGTCCGGCAGAATCATGCCGGTGGTGGCCTAAGGCCGAACTCGGCTTGGTCTCACCATGCCTTGCCCCCGTTGGATTTCCGGACAGCAGCGACGGGGTCGTTTGGAAAGGCGAATGGGTAGCTCCACCCGTAGAGGGCCTGACCCGGGACGTCACCGGAACGCAGATAGCCGTTCTGGATGTCGTTCGGGGCACTGTCACCGGCCGGTGCGTCCTGCGATCGTCCGCTCTGGAGAAGCCCCTGGCTCCACACCAATTGACCCTGCCATGCCAGCGCAACGCTGACCACGGTCAACAGCAGGGTGGCGGCGAGCGCCTTGGCGGGTTTGTCCATCGGATCCTCTTAAGTGTTCTTGTTCGCGGCGATAGGCTCACCTTTCCAACACGGCGATCAGTATATAAGAAAATACTGAAATAGCAATTGATAATTGCTACCAAGTCGGTTGAGTGGATAGTTGAAGTGGTGCGAGCCCCGCGGTGGTGGGCTACGGCTTGTGCGCCGTGGGAGTATCCAGGCCCATGTCGGGCGTGGCCTTGATCATCGTTCCGGCCACTCAACAAGCCAGCGCCGTAGGGTGGACAAGCTCCGCGCCGTCCAACAGGGGTTGAACGGTGGACTGCGCTTCGCTTGTCCACCCTACTGGCCGGAACCATGACCGACGCCTCGGGCGTAGGCTGGGGTGAGCTTGTGAACCCCAGCGTTGAGGGTGGCTAGCAGCCAAGAAGCTGGGGTTCGTTCCTCACCCCAGCCTACATGGCTATCGCCGCTGATCTACCACCACGTTAACCCCTATGGCACCTTCGAACTCGACATGGCCAAGCGGTTACTTGTCGTCGCGGGAGAGACCGCGCTGTACTCTTGACAGAAGGTGTATTTTGTTCAGAGTTAGACCGAGTCTGATTCGTCGAATCAGTGACTTGCGCGGACGCAGCATGAAGACCTAGGCGACAGTACGTCCCGACGGAACCGTCCGACTCACAACCTGGGGTCGGGGCAAGAGCACCCTGCATTGGCTCGATCGCCTGCAAGGCAAAAAGCGCGTCCAGATCGTTCCGACCGAACGCCTGACCAACTGACACCAACGGCTACAGAGGCACTATGAACATGTCATTTGATCGCATTACCATCGATCCCGAGCAGATGAACGGCCAGCCCTGTATACGCGGCATGCGCCTGACGGTGCGGCGCGTGGTCGAGGCCGCTGCACTCTATCCAGATCGCGTCGAGCTCAAGCGGGAATACCCAGAGCTCAAAGACGACGATATCCGGCAAGCGCTGGAGTATGCGGCCGAGAGCCTCGACGACCAGATCATCACCCTGGGCCCCGCGTGAACCGACTGCTGCTCGACCAAGGTCTGCCACGCAGTGCCGTTCGGCACCTCGAGGAACGCGGTTTTGATGTCCGCCACGTGGCCGACATTGGGCACAGCCGGGCAATCGATGCCGAGATCACTGCGCTGGCGCTCGATCAAGGTCGCACGATCGTGACCCTGGATTCTGACTTCCATCGGCTGCTGGCGATCAGCGGCGCGAGCGCTCCGTCGGTGTTCCGCATCCGGCGCGAAGGCCTCCGCGGTCCCGACGTCGCCGCACTGATCAGCCAGGTCTTTGGACAGCTTGGAGACCAGGTCGAGCGTGGTGTGATGGTGACGGGTGGATGCGCTTCGCTTATCCACCCTACCGTTGTTGGGAGGACTGGCGTGCGACTACATCCAGCGCTCGTCGGCCCGAGGCGGACGCTCGCTAGGACGGCCGCGCCTAAATGGACCGAACAACCGTAGGGTGGATAAGGCGCGAGGCACTGAGCCGGGAGTTTGCTGAGAGGCCCATCCGCGCCGCATCCACCGGGGGGCTAGAACAACCGGTTGAGCCCGTTGAGGGCCGCGACCCGATAGGCCTCCGCCATGGTGGGATAGTTGAAGGTGGTCTGGGCAAAGTACTCGATGGTATTCGCCTTGCCTTCCTGGGCCATGATCGCCTGGCCGATGTGTACGATCTCCGAGGCCTGTTCGCCAAAACAGTGGATGCCGAGAATCTCCAGGGTCTCGCGGTGGAACAGGATCTTCAGCATGCCTACCGTATGCCCGGTGATCTGGGCCCGGGCGATGTGCGCGAACTGGGCGTTGGCCACCTCGTAGGGGACCTGGGCCTTGGTCAACTCCCGCTCCGTGCGCCCCACCGAGCTGATCTCCGGCACCGTATAGATACCGGCGGGAAAGGTCTCGATGAGCGACCAGTCGCACTCGCCCTGGGCAATGTGTGCCCCGACGAAGCGCCCCTGGTCGTAGCCGGCGCTGGCCAGGGCAGGGGGACCGGCCACGTCACCGGCGGCATAGATGTGGGGCAGGGCGGTCTGGTAGCTCTGGTTGATCTCCAGTTGACCCCGTGCGTTGGGCGTCAGGCCGATCTCCTCAAGGCCCATCCCCTGGGTATTGCCGGTGCGCCCGTTGGCCCACAGCAGGATGTCGGTCTTGAACTTCTTGCCCGACTTGCAGGTCAGCACGACCCCGTCGTCGCCTGCCTCCACGCGCTCGTATGTCTCGTTGTGGCGGATCACCACCCCCTGCTGGCGCAGGTGATAGCTCAGGGCGTCGGTGATCTCGTCGTCGAGGAACGACAGCAGCCGGTCGCGCGTATCCACCAAATTCACCTTTGTGCCCAGGCTGGCCAGGATCGAGGCGTATTCGCAGCCGATGACCCCGGCGCCGTAGATGGTCACGGAGCGGGGCGTGTGGGTAAGGCCCAGCAGGGTGTCGCTGTCGTGTACCCGTGGATGATCAAAGTCGACATCCGGCGGCCGGTAGGGTCGCGAGCCGGTGGCGATGACGATGTGCTCGGCGCTGAACAGTTCAGCCACCCCGTCGGGGCGCAGGACCTCGACCTGATGGGGGTCCACCAGTCGTGCGCGCCCAAACAGGACCTCCACGCGGTTGCGCTGGTAATAGCGGTAGCGGGTGCGGACCTGCTCGGTGATGACCGTATCGGCGGCGCGCAGCAGGTCCGGGAATTCGATCTCCACCTGGTCCAGGGTGTGCTGGAAGAGCGGGTTGCGCCGATAGTCCGCCAGCAACTGGATGTTGTGGCGCAGTGCCTTGCTGGGGATGGTTCCCCAATGGGTGCAGCCCCCGCCGACCTGGCTGTGCGCCTCGACCACTGCAACCCGCTGCCCGGCCTTGGCGAGTTTCATGGCGGCACCCTCGCCGGCGGGGCCGGTCCCGATGACGATGGTGTCGAGGGTCTTGGTGGCCATGTCCGCTACTGCTCGCTGATGGGGTTGGCGATGGCCCTAGGATACACGAGCGCGGTCCCGTTTCGGCTTGGCGGGCGGCGATGTCGCCCCCTGTCGGGTCGCACTAGCTCCGTCGCTCAGCTTCTTGACGATTGAGTTCGCGAGGGTCTGGTTGATCTCGCCGTGACGAGACACGGGTTGAGGTTGCTTCGTCTGTGGGTTCGTGTACCAGTCCTGCCGACCGCCATTGCGGACCAAGACGTACCCCATTTGCTCCAAGATCTGGATTGGGCCGCGGCGTTTCTTTCAGGCGACAAATAAAACCCAGGCTTGCCGGCGCTGGAAACTTGCTGCTGGCATTGCGCGGTCGAGCCCGCGCCGTGCCTTCCCTAACACAGTGGTGTCTTGCATGCCGGGCTCACCTGTGCCAGCAGGCGTCGAGACCCAAAGTCCCCGCTGTTTTCAGCCCAGAGTTGGTTAGTCCCAAGTTACCGCACCCGTCCCCAGCCATCGGCCCTCCTACGATAGGCGTGGCCGTGAGCGTATAAGTCGTTGTAGTGGGCGTCGCGACAGTAACATTGTAAGAAGGCGTTCCTTCGCGAGGGGCCACGGTTATCGGGATACTTGGGGCAGTCCCGTCAGCTTGCTGATATCGATTGTTCTCGGTGAAGTACCGTTCTAGAAAGTGTGCGTCTTCTAGGAGCGCCGCCTTTGCATCAGCTCTGTGACTGCGTGCGACGGACTCCCGATACGAGGGTATCCCGATGGTTGCCAAGATGGCGACAATCGCGACGACAATCATCAACTCGACCAGGGTAAACCCCGTCTGATTCCTGAGGTACTTAGGGCGCTGCATCATTCCTCCGTCTCTTTGAAGTGCCATTCGGAAGACTCGATTAGTCCCAGTGGATGAAAAATACCCAGCACATCGCGCTTCCTGAGACTGCTCGGCGCTAACTGACCAAATTACGCCGCTCCCTCGTCCCGGAGTCAGAGTTACTCCCTGGTGGCTCGGGAGCCCAAAATTGTCATCCCTGACAATCTTTACGATTCCCCGGACGGTCTGGCTGATTGCCGAAAGCCCGTTGTGTGTGTAGTCGCATAACGCGCGAGAGTCGTCGGAGCACCTAAAAGATCTGGCGCCAGGTTTGTCTGCCGACCGCACCTGGCCCTGGGTTCTCTGTGGTTATTTCAATCTCACCACCCTGGGTACCGCTGGTATATTTGTACTCCAAACCCCCGGGTGCAGACGGCGCGAACAGGATAGCCGGTGATGGGATGATACCGACTTTCGATTTTTTGCCGCCAGGTGGTACGTTTCCGGTGTCCAGCACCACGTTGTCGCTGGCGTCGAAGGTTCCGCTACCATCGAGATCGAATGGCGCAAAGCTGAAGCGGCCTCCAGTGCTTCCGTCCAACTCCATGAGCCAGCCGGTGCCACCACCACTACAGGGATCGCTGGAAGGGATCAAGGTAGTGAAGATAATCCGACCATTCTGCAGAATCGAATCGGAAATCTGGCGCTCGCCCTGATTGTTACCTGCGTATATTAGGTCGAGGTACCAACCCTGCTTTGGGGTCGCTGGGCTCACGCACTCAGTCGCAGTCCAGCAGATCTTATTATCGGAGATCACCCGCAGGTCGTACGTCGCATCATTGGTACCGTCATCGTTGGTATCGAAGCCCTGGGAGACCTCTGTGTCGATTTCTTGCTGGAGCAGGTTCGCGCGTGTAATCGAGGTGGTCAAACTAGCGTCGTTCTGGTCCCAGACACCGTAGAAGGATTGAGTGATTTGCCCCGCCGTTTGGTTGTCCGACACCTCGAAGTACTTCCCAGTCCCGAAATAAATCATGTAGGTGTCGGCAACGGTGGGGTGGAAACCGATCTGGGGTCGCGTTGTAATCGGTTGTCGCGTGTCGTCATCAGACACAGATGCCATGGCGACAAATAGCGGTAGAGGGCTGTCGCTAGATCCGTAGGCCGAAGCCCAGTCCAGCGGGTTCGCGGCAGTTACATCAAACTTCCACAGGTTTCCGAAGAGGTCGCCGGCATAGATATAGTCGGCGATAAAGTCGCCATCGACGTCGACGGGGGCCGGCGCACTCATCCCGTTCGGTCGCCCCCCGCCAAGAGGATCATCAGACATGCCGACATGAGTGTCGATCTTGCTGATTAGGGCGCCCGTCTCGACATCTACAATAAACAGCACCGCGTTACCCGTGGTGCTGGCATGTAAGTCGGCTTCAGTGTTGTTATAGCCATTTCCGAAAATGGCCGCCCACTTTCCGTTGTGCATACGAACGAGGTTGACTGGCTGGTTGAGTGTATAACCGAGGTCGACACCGTCCGCGATGCCGTCACTGTCGATATCGCCGGCATAGGCATCAGTGAACTCCCATAAAGAGATCGTATCGGCCGAAGCTTCACTGAAGGAAGCCGGGTTGGTGATATCCAGGGCGAAGATGCCCTGACCACCTGCGCCCATGCCCCCAGCGAGTACCGTGTGCCAATTCGAGCCAAAAAAGGTGTCAGCGTGGGTGGCCGAAGCATCGACATAATAATGATGCGTGTAGTTCGGGGAAGTCAGTTTCGCCAGATTGGCGAATAGCGGGCTCGGAACATACCCGAGAATCTCCGCGCCAGTCCCATTGGTGAAGTTAAAGGGGGCGCTGCTGTCATAGACCCCAGCATCCACACCATGCAGCATGCCGTCATTGGCGCCAAAGTAGACGACCTGCTGACGATGGGATCGGGCCGCGTTCAGCCGCCATGTCTGATAGGGGACAGCATCTTCAGCAAGAGCATCGTCGCCGGTGGTGGTCAGATCATCCCAGTTATTGGGATACCGTGCGCTCGGTGCGGAAACGAAGGTGGGGGCAGAATTGATGATATCCCCCAACTTACTGGTACGGCTACGGAACCCAAGGACATCATCACCGCGAATATACCTGACGCGGTTACCCCCTAGACCATCGACGGTACCGGAATCCGGGTTGATGTTGAGCGCGGCAATTTGGATGGGGTCCAGTTCACTGGTCGCGGGGCTGGCCGTATTTGCCGGCCATCGGAAAGGTATGCCACTTCCCGACGAGGGCTTATAGGTAATGATCGAGCGCGAAGTTGCGCTCTGCGCCGAGATGGCGGTACCGGAATCCCAGATTTCCGATCCTATCGTGCCGTCTGCTGGGTCGATCGGAAAAGAGAGCAGCTGACCAGTCCAGGTCTCAGACTTGAAGCGTGCCTGATAAACCTTTGAATTGCTGGTGATCGAGCCTGAGGTGAGGGCGACCGTCGAGGCAGAACCAGTGCGCTCAAGCACCTCATCAAAGGCCGTTGCGAGCTGATCCTTCAGCGTTAGCGCATTGGTCACCAAATAGTAATTGTCGGGTTGACCGTCACTATCCGCATCCCATTCGGCGCCACTCGGCAGCTTGTCGGAGATTCCACTCGAATCCGGCGTGTCGATGAAACCGCCCCATTTGGCGGAGTACCAAAGGGGGTCCGTTAGCAGGGTAGCGCCAGAGGAACCGCTGGGTGTAAAGGTTCGGGTTGCGGTAAGCGGCAGGGGAGCACCGTCATTCCAAACCGCCGGAGGTGGTGGGGTATCCAGAAAATAGTCGGGATCTGAGCCTGACCCGGTATCGGAGTCGCGTACTTCCAGATAGGTCCCGTCGGCCGTGGTACCGGAGATCACATAACCCATGTGTTGGATGATATTGCCCGCGGCATAGTCGGACGTAAGGTTTATGGTCACTGTACTGTCGGGGTTGACCTGATACTCATAGAGGACGACGGCATCCATATCGTGGTCCGCGCCCTGCTCGACGTCCTCGAAATTGATTCTAAAGCTGCCCGACGTCGGGGTGATGTTCAATGCATAGAAGTCGACAATCTGATTCGTCGGTTGGAAATCTCCTTCAGTAGCACTAATGCTCTGCCCACCGACCGATTTTCCGTAGGGTACCAGGGTCACGTGCTGATCGCCCACCGGGATCTCGATGCGCGGCAAAGGCGAGGCCAGCGCCACCGAAAAGGTGTCCATCAGTTGGTCGTCAGTCGCCGGGTTGAGGTCATTGGTGTGGCCGAAATAGGCGACGCTAGCGGCATAATAGCCGCCCTGCTTGGTCGGCTCCTCCGGAGATAGGCCGCGGATATCGCCCAGACCGGTGACTGTCTTTGCGGACGGGGCACCATCATAGTTCGTCCCCGACTGACCGATAAAATGTAGGCCCGGCACATCCGGTTCGTGAGCCGTGATGGTCGTTGCCTCGGTCTGGACGGAAAGCCCCGCTATGTCCCCGGAGAAACTGTTGAAGTAACTCCCTGGTACCTGATCCGTGTCATAGGAGGGATTGAGGTCGCTGATAACAATCTCGAAGGGCTTTGCGCAACGCTCGTTGCCGCTACCGTTAGCGTATGGGTTGGTCCAAGTCGCCACCGGTAGACTGAGTGTGGAATCGGGTGTATCGCTGGCGATGATCGAAAAAGCGCCGGTTGGTGCGGCCTTGCCCGCGAAGTAGCGCATGCCCTCATACATCATCTCGGCGACCGGATTGCCCCACATGGCGCATTCCCCATCCCCGATCGGGCGGGTGGTGATCCATCCACAGCTGTATGCGTGGCTTGAGTAGTCGAAGTTGACGACGCGAAGCTTGTCGATGGTCTTGATGATGCCATTGGTTGCGGTGAACTGGCCGGTGCTCGGGTTGATCTCATCGGTGATGCCGCCGACGCCCTTGCGCAGGACGCCACCGGCCGTATTGTGCTTGTAGCTGCCAGTCAATAGACCGAACTTCATGGCGGCATTCTCGCCGTATTCCTGGAGCAGGCCGACCGGCTTGTAATCGCCGTCGGGGTAGATCTGGCAGTTGTCTTCCAGAAGACCCGTCGCACACACCTTGGCCCGTACCTGATAGTCTGTCATAGCAGGGGTTCCACCGACTTGCCAATACAAATAGTAGTTGTCGGCTCCGCCCCACTCCATATGCCGAAAAACGATCGTATGGTTTCCCGCGCCGAGGCTGACCGATCCGGAATGCGTCTGGCAGTCGCATTTGCCGTGGCCGCCATACCAGGAGGCCACGACTGAGCCATCGATCAAGACTTCTACCGCGTCGTCTCCGTCGACGGCGAAGGTGTAGGTGCCGGCACTGGGGATCGACAAATTGCCCGAAAAAATTGTGAGATAGTAGTCTTGCTGGGCGTTGTACGGGTTGCCAGAACCATTAATCTGGGATGCCGTCCCGGTGCCGAATTGCTTGCTGGCTACCGCGTAGTTTGTGACGAGTGTATTGTATTCTCCGTGGTTATTCGGAATGCCAGATGCCCCGCTGATGTTGTAGGTCGTCTGGGTAAGGCCCGAGAAATTGGTCGACGGTACAATTTGCCAACTGCCAGCACCGGCGCTGGTACAGTTCACCCGTACGTTATTGCCGGTCGCACATTCGGATCCGGCCACCGGGCGTTCGATAGAAAGCCATTCCCAGACCCGAAATGGCGTATTCGTCAAGACTCGCATCAGAGGCGGGTCATTGGCCGAGATCAGGGTCGTGTTGGCGAACAGATGGTGCGTATTGGTCGCCGGCAAGGACAGTGGCGTATAGTTGCGGATGTCATAACCATCGACGGCGATGCTAGTGTATTCCTTACCCCAGCTATGTGCATCCTGGGGGATAAAGGTGCGCTGTAGGACGGTGTCGGTAGCCGTATCGGTCGACCTGTAACCGCCATAAAAGACCTTGCGCAGGGCGTCCATGCGTGCGGTCGTCACATAGTTGAGAAAGTCTCCGCTCCATTGACCCGAGCACTGCTTGTTGGCGGTGGTTGCAGCCGGGTTGAAGCGGCCATTGCCAGAGTCGTAGGTGTAACACTTGTAGGAGTCGAAATAACCGAAATAGTCGATGCCCTCGACGGCCGGAGTACTGCCGCTCGCCGGGACGTCCACCGGGGTGTAGCGGGTATTGATAAAGCCGTCCCCATTGAGGTCAGAGGCATCGTTGTACGCTTCGTAGTAAAGCTTGTGATCCCGCGCCAAGACCAGCATGGTCAGGGGTGGGACGTTGGTGGTGATGAAGAGCGGGGAGTCACTGATGTTGTAGGTGCCGCCGAAACTGGGTCCGGCCGCCATGAGCAGCGCGACGGCAAGGCCCGTTGTCATTGTTGTTGTCTGTGCATCAAGCCTGGACATGTTATTCCTCGCTGTGCTCGTTCAGTAACGGCGCCATTCTGCGATCCAAGACGCTTGCGGGGTGTCATGGCACCCCAGTTCTTCAGAAGCGACGGGCGTAGCTGCTTTGAAGTACCGTGCTAGTGGTATCTCTGCCGCCAACGCCTTGTGCTACCACTCCATAGTAGATACGCACGGAATCGTCACCCTGTTGGCCAAGGTTGAGCCTGTCGCGCTTGTACTGTTGAAACTCTATGAAGTATTCGGGGCTGTGCGCGACCCCTGGGATCGTTTTGGTCGTCGTTTTGGCCAGGGCGTTGCCCCAGAGGTCGCCGTCTACATAGGAGCTAGAACTGGTCGTGGCGAGTAGGGTATTGATGTCCCACACATCGCAGCCCGTGGTGCAGCCATTGACCGCCAACAGGGGTTCTGTAGCCAACTGACTGATCCACGTTTCCCCGTCCCGTAATGTCGATTCTGCGGCCTGAAACGCGATGTTTAGATCTCGGTAATTACCCGCCATCTTTTCTTCAAGCGTGGTGCTCTGCATGCTGGCCAGACCGATGAGTGTCATGATCAGCAGCATGATCAGGCTAATAATGAGGACCACACCCCGTTGTCGAGTGGCGAGGGTTACAGGTTGGCATTTTTTTACCATTTCCGACCTCAGGGTAGAAGGTTGCGCAGCGCGATAGTCGTGCTGACCTCTTTACGCAGGCGCCTATCCGTGGCGGTTGCTGTTGTGCCGTTGTATTGATAGGTCTGCGCTTGTGTTGTGAGGTTTGGGTCCTGGGTCCGCAGCAGCATGCTGATATGGAGACTGACGACTTGGGACCAGTTTGGGACGCTGCCGGCGGCGACAAAATAATTGGGCGAGCGGCTTCCGTCGCTGTCCACGCCATAGGTGATCTGCATGTCTTCGACGTTTTCAACCAAGGGCTGAGTGGTGCCGGAAGAAGTGCATTTGAGGTTCGGTGCCCTCGATGAAGAACCTATTGGTCGACATAACCGACGCGCCTACAGGATTGCCCAGGCAGTCTCTAGTTGTTCCGTCTGCCGCGCCCTGAAAGGAAACCGCAATTGCGTCTGGGCTTCCGTGTTGTTTCCGTGCCGAATATAGTAGTAGCAGTAGGGAATTGCACTTTAGGAAACGCTCCGGTTTCGTTTATCGGATCAGTCTTGTATCCCGCCATGCGGAGCGCATTGCCCAATAGAATCAGGGCAAACCGACCATTCTCCTGGAGATGCGAGAGATTGTCCTGGACCCGGTAGGTCTGACTGCTGTTGACAAATACTGTCAAAACCCCGGCGGTCAGCAGGAGCCCAACGGTCATCGCAACCAGGAGCTCCACCAGGGTCAACCCGTGCTGCAATGGGAGGCGTGTACGCGGGTAATGTTTGTGGACGATCGACATGGCGGTTCTATCTATCACTGTAAGTCACGACGAAACGCTGAAATACACTTGGGTCACTGCGGTCGTCCTGCCACCAGATCTTTATGGCGTAGGCTGTACCCAAGTCATCGCATGCCGGAGACGCGCTCGAAGCCCCGTCGTCTGGGGTGCTGTCTCGGCATACGATTCCAGTACCAGCAGGCAACGTCTGGCTCAAGATTGGTGCTCCACTCGTATCGTGTCATTAGTGGCCATCTGCAGCGGACGTGCAACCCGGCGGAACTGTTGCAGGCATCAACGGCGGTTGAATAGTCTGTTAAAGCGGGTTTATTGTAATTGGCCGCCAAGAACGCCAAGAACGCCGGAGTATCAATAGAACTCGCACTATTGGAGCGCAGTCGGTCTGCCATGTCGTAGGCAGACAGGGTCGCTTGGAAGCGCGATAGGGCAGAATGATTGTTGCGCATACCGACCGCTTGCAAAGCAGCGAGACCCAACAGACCGATGGCCAGAATGACCATGGCGATCAGCACCTCGATCATGGTGAAACCCCTGCTGCTAGTCATGGGCATGTGACTCCTGAATCAGTACGCACCCGTCCTGTCGAGTTTATTACCAGATTCTTGCCAACATCTTCCGCGCGGTCATCGCACAATTTAATCGTTCCAGCCTGAAAGGCTCCTCCAATCATTTGACTTTGACCTGTCGAGACATAAGAGATGTAGTCCGCGACGTTGGCGTTACCGGTTGCAGTTATCTGATTTCCCAGAGTGCCGTGAACGCGTAGCAATGTCTCCGGCGGTGTTCCGCCAGAGTTATAGGCTGCGTTATTGTTCTCGTCTGAAAAGGCGATCCAGCCCTGCTCCCACCTATTAGCGGATGTGCATGTAGCCTGATCGGCGCTTTTGCAAACAGTCACACGCAGACCCCTTGTCACTGCTTCGCTACGGGCCAGATTCAAGACGGCGACCAGGTCGTTGGTGGCGGTGGTGAGCCTGTTGTTTTTAATGGCCGTGTTGAAGCTTGGCACCCCAATAGTCAATAAGATCACCGCAATTGCCAAGGTGATCATGAGTTCGACGAGGGTGAAGCCACCAAGCTTGTTCATGCCTAATACCTAAGCATTCGTGCGTTGGGATGTGGACGCTCAGACGACAAATCGTAGGTCCTGGTCGACAAGCGGGTGAAGGTCCAGACTTCAACCTGGGCCCCGATGTCGCCAGGAGGCTGGCCGCCGCCTCGCAGGATGCTGTTGCCCACAGCTTCGATATGTGGCGCCGTATGGGTAGTGGGAATTCGCATGGTTCGGTGGGAACTAGTAGGGGTCTTGTTCTTCGGCGTCAGATATCGGTTCATTTACAGGGGCTTGGATCGGGTGTGTCGGTTAACGGGTCTCATATCGCTGGCGGAAGGAACATTTGAAGTGCGGTGTCCGAGCAGGCCGCAAAGGCTGCAGGTGGACAGTACAGGCGGGGGAGGGACATCAACCCTTGGTTGGGATCAGGGAGGCAATTCCGGCCAACCGTGGCGCTGACGCCTTTTTCGCCTAGCGTTTCACCATGAGTATGACCGGCGGCTAGGGGTGAGACAAGAGAGGTCGATCACAGGTTGCCGTGTGGACGCTACGATGGGTAAGAAGGGTGAGGGAGCACGCAGGGTCATGGGAGTACGCAGGGACCATCTGCCACTCGCGGAGGTCGCGGGGTCCAGATTGCGCGGGTTCAAGCGGACGCGGAAAACTGCAAGATGTCGGGGCGCGCTGCGTATCCCGGGCAGACGGCAAGCACCGCGCACGACGCTTTGACCGCACCGTGCAAGGGGGCGTGCGTTAAAGCGCACGAATCCACCGTTTCCGGAGGACCCATCATGACCAGCATGACTGCCACTGAGGCGCGTAAGCGGCTTTACGCGCTTGTTGACGAGGTTCAGGAGTCTCACGCGCCGATCCAGATCACTGGCAAGCGTGGCAGCGCCGTGCTCGTCGGAGACGAGGATTGGCGAGCCGTTCAAGAGACGCTTTGCTTGGTCTCAATCTCTGGGATGAGGGAGTCGATCATGGACGGCATGGCCACGCCGGCCGAGGGCCTTGCCAACGAGATCGAGTGGTGAATTGGCGACTGGTCTACACCAGAGCCGCCCAGAACGACGCCAAGAAGCTATCCACCGCTGGGCTTAGCGCAAAGGCCCAAAGGCTACTCGGTTGCTTTGCCCGGGACCCCTTCCAAACGCCGCCGCGGTTCGAGGAACTTGTAGGCGACTTGAGCGGCGCGTACTCCCGGCGGATCAGCATCCAGCATCGACTCGTGTACCAGGTCCTGCCAGAGGAGCAGGTCGTCAAGGTGCTCCGGATGTGGTCGCACTACGAGTGATGGAAGTCGCGTAGGGTGCGGTGAGCGTGCGGACCGCGCCAATTGTTGCCGGTGTGGTTCCTTCGTCACAGCATCGCACAAGGCGTCGTCAGCCCCTCTGCGAAGACGGCCGAGAAGCCCCGGTCTGGAGACCGATTGCTCGCCAAGCTCGACCACTTCGTCCCTGTCCGCCACGGTGACTGTCAGACCGACCGAGCCCTGGTGCAGGGTGTCTACGATTCCCAGCGTCTCGGTTTGCGCGGCGTGGGGGGTGAACAGCGTCAGGCACGTCGCGCCATGCTTGATTGGCAGATAGTCTTTGAGGGCACGGATCTCCCGGTAGGTGAGGAATTTTTCTCGTCCGTCGATGCGTGTCGTGCTCGCGGAGGCGATCTCGACGATCAGGCAGGGTTGCTCCTGCCAGCAGCTGAGGCGATCCTGCGCCTGGCAGCACGCCATCAGGTCGGGGTAATAGAAATGTCGTCACCCGCGATGTACAGGTGCAGCTTGAGGTCGAACATGAGCACCTGGCAGGTCCCGCCGCGCAGGTGTCCATGCAGGGTAGCCGGAGGTTGCCGGGGATGGGGTTGTGGGCGGTTGCCGACGCTCTCCCGATGATCACGAGCTCGATCGGCAGATGGAGCTTGACGTAGGAGGCCTACGGCGATACTGCAATACCCTTCGGGACCTCGCCAAGGGGGGCGATTTGGCTCGCGCCCGAGCTGGCCCTGGCACTACACGACCTTACCCAATCCGAGCTCGGTGGCAATTTGCGTCATCTCGTGCACGAGAGGTACTGGCATACCGCGTGGAGTATTCGACTGAAAGCGGTCTCGGTTATCTTGCCGACTCGCCGAGCGATGAGGGCATCGTTGAGTGTGAAGACCTTATCTGGCCGCACGATGCTTGCCTTTGGTAGGCCGCCCAGTTCAAAATCATCGCTGGTCAGCGTGGTCTGGATCTCATGCCGGAGCTGCGACGTGATCTGAACCGCCACGAAGTCGCCCGAGATGTTCGGCTGCGTCAGGACCAAGACCGGCCGCAGTTTTGTCGCGGAAAGGTCGGTGAAGGGGAAGCGCAGCAAGACGATGTCACACGGCTGGGGCATCGTTCCACACGTCGTCGTTTTCGTTCATCCAGTCGGCTAGTGCGCTCTGTTGAGCGAGCAACAGGTCGTGGTCCTCCTGCGAGGATTCCCGTTGAGCCAGAAAGTGTGCGAAATCCAGCACCTCTCGAGCGGCATCGTCGGGCAGGCGCTTCACTGATTCGTATACAAGCACTGCAACGTCCATGGGGTTATTCTCGACTGGGGATATCTGTGAAGGCTACCTTTGGGGAAGTAGCACTGGGATGACGCACCGAGAAACGTATCGATCATGACGATTGTAAGCAACTGGGTCCACTTTACTGTAATTACTTTGGTAGTCACGAGGGCGAGCAGATGGTGGAACTTAAGGTCGTCAAGATCGGCAATTCGTTGGGTGTGCGTCTGCCACGGGACGTGCTTGTCCGCATGCACTTGGGCGAGGGCGACAAGTTCGTGCTGACGGAGGCGCCGGAGGGTGGTTACCGTCTCTCCCCCTATGATCCCGAGTTCGAGCGGCAGCTGGAGCTTGCCGACGAAGGCATGCGGCGATACCGCAATACCCTAAAAGCACTCGCCAAGTGAGGGAGCCGATCGGGCTCGCAGCCGAGCTGGCCCTGGCACTACACGACCGCATCCTATCCGAGTTCGGGGGATCGACGGAGGAAGCCTTCACACGCTGGCTTACGGACCATGTTGATCCGCCGGGGCACTGAGCGAACGACGAGGCCCTTTATCACCGCGGCCAGCAGACGTGGAACAGCTGCGTCGTTCGGGTGGTGCTTCATTGAGTCATGGAAAAGTTCGTAGGCTGGGGTGAGCTTGCGAACCCCAGCGGTGCCAGAGAAAAGCCAACGCTGCCTTGGACTTCGGTGTGGCTCGGCCGCCGGGCTCGCTTTGCCCGGTTGCGCCGAGGACGCCGCTGCCGGCTATGGGTCTGTCCGGAAGACGCCGTCCAGGGTGTCGGCATCCAGCATCCGATCCCCCCACGCCTCCAGTTCAGCAACGGTGGCGGAGGCCAGTTGTTGCTCGACCCAGTCCGGCAAGGCACCAAAGCGGCGGACAAGGAGGCGGTGAAGGAATTGGGCCTCTCCCTCTTGCTTCCACTGTTCAGTCCACTCTTGCACTCGTTCGGCCAGCATCACACGTACCTCGGTCAGTTCGTTGACGGCACCCAATCAGGTGACCACGTCCGGCTCTGCCCGCCCGGTGCGGGCCTCGATCTGGGCCAACTCGCGGGCGATCAGGATCAGTGGGGCCATGGCCTCCTGGGTGTCCTGGTCGTGCTTGGCCGGGTCGGGTTCGTAGAACTCCAGATAGACCCTCAGGGTCGCGCCCTGGGTTCCGGTCCCGGACAGGCGCAGCACGATGCGCGAGCCGCCGTCGAATCCGATGCGTATCCCCTGTTGCTCGGAGCGGCTGCCGTCGATGGGGTCGGTGTAGGCGAAGTCGTCTGCATACTCCACCTGCTGTCCGCCCAGGGTCTGCCCGGGTAGGTCCGGGAGCAGGCGGCGCAGGTGGTCCATGAGCCCCTCGGCGGCGGTGCTGTCGACGGCCTCGTAGTCGTGGCGGGTGTAGTAGTTGCGCCCAAAGCGGCGCCAGTGCTCGTGGACGATCCCGGCCACCGACTGGCGACGTACGGCCAGCAGGTTGAGCCAGAACAGCACTGCCCAGAGGCCGTCTTTCTCGCGCACATGGTCGGAGCCGGTGCCGAAGCTCTCCTCGCCACACAGGGTGATGCGCCCGGCGTCGAGCAGGTTGCCGAAGAATTTCCACCCCGTGGGGGTCTCGAAAGACTCCACCCCGAGCTGAGCGGCGACGCGATCCGCCGCCTGGCTGGTGGGCATGGAGCGGGCGATGCCGGAGATGCCGGACTGATAGCCGGGTACCAGGTGGGCGTTGGCGGCGAGCACCGCGAGGCTGTCGCTGGGGGTCACGAAAAAGTCCTTGCCGAGGACCATGTTGCGGTCGCCGTCGCCGTCCGAGGCGGCGCCAAAGTCCAGTCCATCGGCACCCTGGGTCAGGGCCACCAGTTCCTGGGCGTGGGCCAGGTTGGGGTCCGGGTGGTGGCCGCCGAAGTCGGGCAGGGGGGTCCCGTTCATGACCGTGCCGGGCTCGGCGCCCAGGCGTCGCTCCAGGATCTCCTGGGCATAGGGGCCGGTGACCGCGTGCATGGCGTCGAAGCGCATGCGGAACTGGCCGCTGTTGAAGAGCTGGTGGATCGCGTTGAAGTCGAACAGGGCGGCCATGAGGTCCGCGTAGTCGCTGACCGGGTCGATGACCTCGACGGTCATGTCTCCGAGGGTGGCGCTGCCGTCGTGATCCAGGTCGAGGTCAGGCGCGTCCAGGGTCAGATAACGGTCGATGTCCCCGGTACGGGCGTACATGGCCTCGGTCATGGTCTCCGAGGCGGGACCGCCGGCGGCGCCGTTGAACTTGATGCCGAAGTCCTCGTCCGGTCCGCCTGGGTTGTGGCTGGCGGACAGGATGATGCCGCCCTGGGCCTGGCGCTTGCGGATGACGCAGGAGGCGGCTGGGGTGGAGAGGATGCCGCCACGTCCCACCAGGGTCTTGGCCACCCCGTTGGCAGCGGCCATGCGCAGGATGGTCTGAATGGCCTCGCGGTTGTAGAAGCGCCCGTCGCCGCCGACCACCAGGGTGCCGCCCTGCAGGCCGGGCTGGGTGTCGAAGATCGCCTGGACGAAATTCTCGAGATAATTCGGTTGTTGGAAGACCTTGACCTTCTTGCGCAACCCGGAGGTGCCTGGACGCTGTCCGGCGAACGGCTGGGTGCTGACGACGCTGGGTACCATGTGGAAAAGCCCTTGATTAGCGTGGATGTAACCCACATTTTGCCACGCGCCGCTAACGCCCGTGGCCCGCGCGCCATTTTAGCCCCGCCACGGCTGGGGCCATTACGGTTTTTTCGCACCTACCGCAGGACCGATCCATGACTGTTGACACCCATAAAGAAACCCTGGAATTCAAGGCAGAGGTCAGCCAGGTGCTGGACCTGGTGATCCGCTCCCTGTACTCGAATAAGGAGATCTTCCTCCGCGAGCTGGTCTCCAACGCCTCCGACGCCGCCGAGAAGCTGCGCTTCGAGGCCCTCACCGACGAGGGGCTGTACGAGAACGAAGGCGACCTGCGCATCCGCATCGACGTGGACAAGGAGGCCGGCACCCTGACCGTGGCCGACAACGGCATCGGCATGAGCCGGGCAGAGGTGGTGGACACCATCGGCAGCATCGCCAGCTCCGGCACCCGTCGCTTCCTGGAGAGCATGACCGGCGACCAGGCCAAAGACAGCCGGCTCATCGGTCAGTTCGGCGTGGGCTTCTACTCCGCCTTCATCGTCGCCGATCGCGTCACCCTGACCTCCCGCCGGGCCGGTCTGGCCCCGGAGCATGGGGTGCGCTGGGAGTCCGACGGGCGGGGATCTTTCACCCTCGAGACGCTTGAGCTACCCCACCGGGGTACGGCCGTGACCCTGCACCTGAAGGAGGACGAAAAGGAGCTCCTGGAGTCCTGGACCCTGCGCACCATCATCGGCAAGTTCTCCGACCACATCGCCATCCCGGTGGAGATGCGCAAGGAGTCCTATGGGGGCGAGGACGAGGGCGAGGATGCCAAGCCCGAGACCCCCGAGTACGAGCAGGTCAACCGCGGCACCGCGCTGTGGATGCGCAACAAGGCCGAGATCACCGCGGACGAGTACAACGACTTCTACAAGCACGTCTCCCACGACTTCGAAGACCCGTTGGCCTATGCCCACAATCGGGTGGAGGGCTCAAGCGAGTACACCAGCCTGTTGTTCGTCCCCAAGCGCGCCCCCTGGGACCTTTGGGATCGGGATCAGAAGCATGGTGTGAAGCTGTTCGTGCGGCGCGTCTTCATCATGGACGAGGCGGACCGGCTGATGCCCCACTACCTGCGCTTCGTCAAGGGCGTGGTGGACTCCGACGACCTGCCGCTCAACGTCTCCCGCGAGCTGCTTCAGCACAATCGCAAGATCGACACCATCCGCCAGGCCAACACCAAGCGCATCCTGGGGCTGCTGGAGACCCTGGCGACGGAAGAGCCGGACAAGTACAAGGAGTTCTGGTCCGCCTTCGGCAAGGTGCTGAAGGAGGGCCCGGGGGAGGACATGGCCAACCGCGAGCGGCTGGCTGGGCTGATGCGTTTCTCGACCACGGCGGTGGAGGGCAGCGACCAGACCGAGTCTCTGGACGGCTATATCGAGCGCATGCAGGAGGGGCAGGACAAGATCTACTACATCACCGCCGACAGCCCCGCGGCGGCTCGCCACAGCCCGCACCTGGAGGTCTTTGGCAAGAAGGGCGTCGAGGTGCTGCTCTTGTCCGACCGGGTGGACGAGTGGTTGGTCTCGCATCTGGACGAGTACAAGGGTAAGCACCTGCAGTCGGTGACCAAGGGCGATCTGGATTTGGGCGGCTTGGCGGACCAAGAAGAGAAGGCCGAGGTCGAAAAGGCTGCCGAGGCTCATGCCCCGCTCCTGACCCGGCTCAAGGAGGCCCTGGGCGAACGGGTCAGCGAGGTCAAGGTCAGCACCCGGTTGGTGGACTCCCCGGCCTGTTTGGTGGTCGGGGCCCACGACATGAGCGCCAACCTGGCGCGGGTGCTCAAGGCCGTGGGTCAGGACGCCCCGGCGAGCAAGCCGACCCTGGAGGTCAATCTGGACCACCCCCTGGTCAAGCGTCTGGAGACGGAGGAGGACGCCACCCGGTTCGAGGACCTGGGCCTGATCCTCTTCGACCAGGCGCAGCTCGCCGAGGGTGGTCAGTTGGACGACCCGGCCGCCTTCGTCGGGCGGCTCAACAAGCTCATGCTGGGTGTGCTGCTCAGCGGCGGTTGAGCCTCGGGGACTTTCTGGCCTGCGGTTCCCCTCTCCCCAGGGAGAGGGGCCGGGGGCGAGGGCGACCATGTCGCCAACGCGGAGGTTGTTTTGCGCCCGACCGTTGCTTCCAGGCAGCCACGTCGCTGGTGGTTACTTCGTTCCCTGATGGCGCACGGTCTCGCAGAACAAACTCGCACTGACACCTGACAACTGACAACTGAAAACTTTCCAATTCGTGTGGGAATGGCCTCGATCGCCTCCCTGTGGCAGACTGAGCCGCTGATCGTGACCCAAGCAACAGGAGACAGTTCGATGCGCGTGATTCTGCTCGGTGGCCCAGGTGCGGGCAAAGGTACTCAGGCAGGCTTCATCAAGGAGCATTTTGGTATTCCGCAGATCTCCACCGGAGACATGCTGCGGGCACACGTCAAGGCCGGCAGCGAACTCGGTGTGGCCGCCAAGAAGATCATGGACGCGGGTGGCCTGGTCTCTGACGACATCATCATGGGCATGGTCAAGGCGCGTATCACCGAGCCGGACTGCGCCAAAGGCTACCTGTTTGACGGCTTCCCCCGCACCCTGGTTCAGGCCGATGCCCTGAAGGATGCCGGGGTTGCGGTGGACGCGGTGGTCGAGATCGACGTCGACGACGAGGAGATCATCCGGCGCATGTCCGGGCGGCGGGTCCATCTGGCCTCCGGGCGGACTTACCACGTCGCCTTCAATCCACCGAAGGCGGAAGGGGTGGACGACGTTACCGGCGAGCCGCTGATCCAGCGTGACGACGACCAGGAGGACACCGTGCGTGCCCGCCTGACCGTGTATCACGACCAGACTGAGCCGCTGGTTCAATATTATTCCAAGTGGGCCGCCGCGGGCGGCGCCGGTGCCCCCAAGTACGTCAAGGTCAACGGCATCGGCGGCGTGCAGGATATCCGCGATCAGATCATTGGGGCCCTGGAGGGCTTGTGATGCGCTGAGGGTGATATCTGAGCGACGAGGCCGGGCTTCGCCCGGCCTTTTTTTTGGCTTTTGGTGGGTCCGCTTCGCTGATGACCCACCCTGCGACGCCTGTCCTGGCTCAAGGATGTCAGCCCCGGCCCTGCGGGTATCTGGATCTTCTGGTAACATCTTGGCCAATTTCAGCCCAGCAGGATAAGCGAATGCCCGTAGTAGAGTTGACCAAGGACAATTTTGAACAGACGATCAAGGACAACGCTTTTGTGATCGTCGACTTCTGGGCCCCTTGGTGCGGGCCCTGTCGCAATTTTGCCCCTGTTTACGAGAAGGTCTCCGCGGACCACGACGATATCGTCTTCGCCAAGATCAATACCGAAGACGAGCAGGAACTGGGGGCTCACTTCCAGATTCGATCCATCCCGACCCTGATGATTTTCCGCGATCAGGTGATCATCTTCTCCCAGCCCGGTGCATTGCCCGAATCGTCCTTCCGCCAGTTGCTCGGCAAGGCCAAGGAACTGGACATGGACGAGGTGCGCAGTCAAATTGCTGCACAGCAGGCTCAACAGGCCCCCGGCAACGCCTGAACTTGCGCGTTGTGCGCCATTGCAGCGATGGATCCCCTGAGTTGAATCGACCCTGGCAGGGCGGCCTTGTCCCGACCCGTGTGCGGCAAGACTGCCTAGGCCAGATGCAAGCCCCGCTTCCTGCGTTCGACCCGGCCTGGGTGATGGTGCCCCGGCCAACGGTGGGTGGGCTCATGGCGGTCTGCGAAGACAGTTATGGTGCCCTCATGCGGTTGGCGCCGGACCTGCGCCTGGCCTGGGGGGAGCTCCGGGCAGGTGCTGCAACCGGGGCGGATCTGCACCTTCAGGTATTGGCGCAATCGCGCTACACCACAGAGGTACGCCTCACCTACGCCTTTCCCGACGCCCCAGCGGACGGGCTCCCATGTCTGGACCCGAACGCCCGGCTGTGCGCCTACCACGATGCGCTGCAGGTCGAGGTGCTCGACTTGCATCAGACCGCCCTGCCCATCTACCGCCACTATGCCTATCCGGCCCTGGATGCGAAGTGGAAGGCCAATCTGTTCCTTGCCCGCTGGTTGGGGTTTTGCGTCCGCCAAGGCTATCGATTCGCGCCCGGCCTAAGCGTTGATGCGGCTGATCAACCCCGTCGAGGGGAATGTCAGACGATCTCCTGACGCCGACAAACTGCTTCTCGATCACAGGTCCAAAGCACCCGAGAAGGCTCCATTAACCGACTGGGGAGGTGCCCGGGGCCGACATCGCCACTTTTTTTCTGGGATTTACTTGACTAGTCCGCTATGTTATGGCTACTCTAAATCCCACCAAACGTGTTGGTAATTTCGGCCCACCGCATAGGTCAAGACATCATGAGACTCTCTACCAAAGGCAGATACGCGGTCACGGCGATGCTGGATTTGGCGCTGAACTCCGGCAAGGGCCCGGTGACCCTGGCGGATATATCCGTCAATCAGGGAATTTCCCTGTCCTATCTGGAGCAACTCTTCGCCGCGCTGCGTGCCAAGCAGCTTGTGCGCGGGGTGCGAGGGCCAGGGGGCGGCTACTACCTCGGCAAGGAGACGGCCGAGATCTCCATCGCGGATATCATTTGTGCGGTGGACGAGTGGGTGGAGTTCACGCGCTGTGGCGGTCGCGAGAACTGCCGCGATGGCAAGCGTTGCCTCACCCACAGCTTGTGGGATCAGCTCAGTGACGAGATATTCCGCTTCCTGAGCGACATCTCTCTGGCGGATCTGGTGGCCCGAGGTCAGCAGGAGCGCCGCGGCCTGGATGTCGCCCTAGCGTCGGTCGAGAAGCGGCGGGCGGCCTAGCAGCCTCGCAGGCAAGTCCTGCCGAGCATTGGTAGGGTGGATAAGCAAAGCGCAACAACCGAAGGCGCGCCGGTGGATGCGGCGCGGAAGGGCCGCTCAGGAAATTCGCGGCGCAGATCCGTAGGGTGGATGAGCGCAGCGAATCCACCAACGCCGCGTGGACTGTCAGGCCCTACAAGTCCCCTTTCGATTGCTGCGCAGTCCCAGTCTATGCCGGTACCTGGTCTACGTTGCGCTCAACCCAGCCTACGGGTCTCGGCTGCAATTTTGGGCTGATCCCGGACTTGCTCCGGGGCAGCCGGCAATAACACCTGTACACACGTCCCCGTGTCCTCGGTGGACGTAATCTCCAGATGCCCCCCGTGGGCCTGAACCAGGCGCTGGACAATGGCCAGCCCCAGGCCGGTCCCGGTCGCCTTGGACGTGACGAAGGGCTGCGTCAGCCGCATCAGTAGGTCTGGCGGTATCGGTGGCCCAGGGTTGGTCACCGTCAGGCTCACCTGGTTTGTATCCCCTTCGTCGGCGATGTCCCAGCGGATCTCTGCCCCCTCCGGGGCCGCCTCGCAGGCGTTGCGCGTCAAGTTGGTCAGGACTTGGATCAGGCGATCGGCGTCTGCCAGAACCAGGGGGCGCCGGGTCGGGGCACTCACCCGCAGGTGCTGATGACGGGCTTGGGCCAGCTCCGCGTGGGCTTCGAGGAAGCCTTGCAGCGTCGCCGCCAGGTCGATACGCCTGAGGTCGAGGGCCACCGGCTTGGCGTAGGCCAAGATGTCTTCCAGCAATCTGGCCATCCGGCCCGCCTCTTGGCTGGCGAGGCCGAGACGACGTTGCGCCCGCTCTGCCTGTGCCTCGCCCTGCAGCCCCTCCAGGGCCAGGGTGATCGTGGCCAAGGGGGTGCGCAGTTCATGGGCGATCCCGGAGGCAAACTCGCCGATGGCCGCCAGCCGACCCTGTTCGGCCAGGCGCACCGTGCGCCCGAAGCTGTGGGCGATGAGGTGAGCGATATTGCCCAGGAAGCGCAGCTGGGTCTGGTCGTAGCTCCCGCTGCTGCGGGCGGCAAAGATCACCGCTGCGGGAAGGGCGGCCCGGGTCTGTGCCGCGAGGGGTAGCACCACGGCGTCGCGCATCCCCAGCTTGGCCAGATTTGAGAAGGGGTCTGGGCCCACCGCAGTCACGGCGGCCTCGCCCGGATCAGAGACGCGTAGCGGTCGGCCTTCGACGAGGGCGCGCTCCACCAGGCTTCCGGCGAGTGGGAATGGGGCACGAGCGATGTGCAGTGGGGCTGCCGTCGAGGTGCCCGGCCTCCAGGCGCGCGGTTGCGCCATCCGTGTCGATCAGGACGACGCCGATCCAGTCCATGCGCAGCAGCTCCGCGAACTCGTCGGCGATGAACCCAAGCACCTGGTTCAGATCGCCGCCGCGCTGCAGGCGGTCCAAGAGTTGGAAGAGCAGATCGAGCCGCTCGGCCAAACGGTTGAAGCTGGCGGTCAAGTCTTGGATCTCGGCGCTACCCTCCACCGCGATGCGATGGCCGAAGTCTCCGTCTGCGACGCGCTGGAAGCCCCGAATGGTCCGCCGCAGCGGGGCCAGGGTACGGGCGTAGAGCATCAGCATCAGCCCCACGGCGACGAGTATGGAGACGCCGAGGGCGATGGTGAAGGTCACCAACATGCCGCGGTGCTCCGCCGCCGCCCATTGTCGCAGCCCTTCGGTGAGTGCTCGGCTGGCCTGTTCCAGCTCGGCGCTGTGGTCGAGGATATGCTGGGACGCATACTCCAGGCGGGGTTCTTCGGGGTTGTCCCCGAGCTCGCTCACCAGACCCGTGCGGTAGCTGGCCCAGGTCTGTTCCAGGGCGTGGATGGTCGCTTCCAGCTGAGGTCCGAGCCTGGGCTGGAGCCAGGCCGACGGGCGCGGCATTTGGTTGCTGAAGTCCTGATGCATGAACAGGTCCAGTGCGCGGTCGAAGGTGGCCATGTGGGCCATCAGGTTCTGGTAGTAGAGGCGTAGGTCCCGATAATAGGTGGGGTAGTCCCGGGGCGCGTTCTCGTTGTACTGCATCGCCTGGGTGTGCAATTGTTGGGCGCTGAGCTCCAGGCGCGCGGCCACGTCGACCAGGGTATCGCCGGCGATCTGGCGCTCCAGCATCCCGAGGGTGTAGAGGCCAACGGCGCAGAACAGTAGCAGCAAGGCGGTGAAGGCGGCGCCGATCTGCACACTGAGGCGCGTCAGGAGCGGTGGGCGTTTGGGTTGGGCTCGGGACATGATGGGCTAGGGGACGCGCTATGAGGCTGTGGGGCTTGGTGACGATTCAAGAACAACCGGTACACCCTTCTTGGAACTACGAAACACGCGAAAAACGCGAAAAGGCTCAATATACACAGGAGAACCTGCTGTTTTTTCGCGGTTTTCGTGTATTTCGTAGTTTCTTGTCGTCCGCGCGCTTGTTTCGGTTGTTTCTGAACCGTTCCTTATGAAGAATTTGGCGTAGGTCGGACGGCGGCACGACGCCCAACGCACGACGCATACCTCTATACCTGTCGCGTCGGTTCTTCGTTTCAGAATTTCCAATTGGCCAGCAGCAACAAACTCTTACTGACAACTGCCAACTGAAAACTGACAACTTCCCTATTTGTGTGCGAGGCAATGGGCCGGCGGGCTGGCTGCCGTCCCGGGCGTGGCAGTGTTATTCTTCGCGACTCCCGGCTTGGGACGCGCCCGCTGTCTCGGCCGACATTCTATGTCCAATCCTCCGCCAGGCGAGCGCTATATCCCATGTCCGAACAACCCGATGGTTTGATCAGTATCCTGGACTTCGTCCGTTGGGGTGCGAGTCGCTTCAATGCCGCCGGACTCTTTTTCGGTCACGGCACGGATAACGCCCTTGACGAGGCCATGCACCTGGTCCTGTATGCCCTGCATATGCCCCCGGACCTGCCACCGGCCTATCGCGATTGCCGCCTGACCGCGGGCGAGCGGGTCGCCGTGACCGATCTGGTGGAGCGGCGCATCAGTGAGCGCAAGCCGGCGTCTTACCTGACCCATCGGGCCTGGTTCGCCGGGATCGAGTTCTATGTCAACGAGGATGTACTGGTACCGCGCTCACCCTTGGCGGAACTGATCGAGGCGGGTTTCGACCCCTGGATCGACGCCGAGCGGGTGAGTCGGGTGCTCGATCTATGCACCGGGAGCGGTTGCATCGGCATTGCCGCAGCCGTTTATCTGCCGCATGTGACCGTGGACCTGGTGGACATCTCCGCTGCGGCCCTGGTGGTGGCTCGGACCAATATCGAGAACCATGGGCTGCGCGAGCGGGTGGAGGCCATCGAGTCGGACCTGTTCTCCAGCCTGGGCGAGCGGCGCTATGACGTGATCGTCAGCAACCCGCCCTATGTGGGCGCGGAGGAGCTTGAGTCCCTGCCGGACGAGTACCACAAGGAGCCAGCCATTGGCCTGGCCGGGGGCGAGAGCGGCCTGGATCTGGTGTTGCGCATCCTGCGCGACGCCCCAAAGTATCTAAACCCAGAGGGTATCTTGGTCGTTGAGGTGGGCAACACCGCCGAGGAACTGACCCGGCGCTTCCCGGATCTGCCCTTCCTGTGGCTGGAATTCGAGCGGGGCGGGGAGGGGGTGTTCCTGCTCAACCGGGACCAACTGGTCGAATATCACGAGACATTTGCGGAGGCGGCCGAGTCACCATGAGCCTAAGGCGTGCAAAGACGGTAGACGAGTACGTGGAATGGGTGCGCCAGGCGGTGTTCGAGGTCGATGACCTGCGCGCCTGCCTGGAGTTCGAGCTGGAAGACCTCAAGCAGTTTCCGGCCTTCCTCGACCCACTGGAGGAGGGCATCAAGGCCATCTATCAGCACATGCTCGACGGGACCTATGGATTCGGCCGCGAGGACCTGCCCTTCATGGACCTGGCCGCTCAATTCTCCGAGGAGATCCCCTTCCATACCCTGCTCAAACAAATCAACGAGACCCATCGCCGCGGTCTCGACACCAACTCCGAGGACTGATCAGGCATGGACCAGGGCATCACCTACGATCTCGACCTGATTCGGCGCTACGACCAGAGCGGTCCGCGCTACACCTCCTATCCCACGGCGCTGGAGTTCCACCCCGGCTTCGACGAGGCGGCCTACCGCGCCGCCTGTGTCGCCACGAACGCAAGCGGCCGGCCCCTGTCGCTGTATTTCCACATCCCCTTCTGCGACACCGTCTGCTTCTTCTGCGGGTGCAGCAAGCTCGCGACCAAGGATCGCACCCTGGCCCAGCCCTATCTGGATCGGGTCTACCGTGAGTTGGCCCTTCAGGCCGAGTTGTTCGACCCCAACCGCACCGTGGAGCAGCTCCACTGGGGCGGCGGCACCCCGACCTTCATCAGCAGCGACCAGATGGCCGAGCTGATGGACGAGACCCGGCGCCGCTTCAAGCTGGCGGACGACAACACCGGCGAGTACTCCATCGAGATCGACCCGCGCGAGGCCGACGCTCAGAGCGTCGCCCTGTTGCGCCGCCTGGGCTTCAACCGCATGAGCCTGGGGGTGCAGGACTTCGCACCCAGCGTCCAGCAGGCGGTCAATCGAATTCAGACCGAGGCCGAGACCCTGGCCGTGCTCGAGGCCGCCCGTAGCGAGGGCTTCCGGTCCGTGAGCGTGGACCTGATGTACGGTCTGCCGAGGCAGTCTGTCGCCTCCTTCGGCCGCACCCTGGACCGGATCATCGAGTTCGCCCCGGAGCGCCTTTCCGTCTTCAACTACGCCCACCTGCCGGAGCGCTTCAAGCCCCAGCGGCGCATCAACGAGGCGGAACTGCCGCGCCCTGAGGTCAAGCTCCAGATCCTCCAGGAGACCATCGACCGGCTCACTGCGGCTGGGTATGTCTACATTGGCATGGACCACTTTGCCCGCCCCGATGACGAACTGGCCCTGGCCCAGCGCAACGGCACCCTGTACCGCAACTTCCAGGGCTATTCCACCCACGCCGACTGCGACCTCATCGGTCTGGGCATGACCTCCATCGGCAAGGTCGGCAACACCTATGCCCAGAACCAGCGCGGTATCGAAGACTACTATGCACGCATCGACGCCGGCCGCCTGGCGGTCTTCCGCGGCATTGCGCTGAGCCGCGACGACGAGATTCGCCGCGATGTCATCACCCGCCTGATCTGCCACTTCGGGCTGCGTTTCGCCGAGGTCGAGGGTGCCTGGGGCATCGCCTTTGCGGATTACTTCGCCGCCGATCTGCCGAAGCTCCGGCCCATGGCCGATGACGGACTTTTGGAGTTGGACGCCGAGGGCATCCGGGTCCTGCCCAGGGGACGGCTGCTGATCCGCAACATCTGCATGGTCTTCGACGCCTACCTGGCCGCCAAGCAGGGCCCGGTCGGTTTCTCCAAGGTCATTTGAGGACAGCGCTGCTCCCAAGACCTAGTAGGTGGCCCCTTCAAGGCTACGCCTTACGCGCAACCGTACTCGTCGCCTGCCGCACGCGATGTCTTCGGAAACGCGATGCGTTTGTGAAGATAGCCGCCGCTCAAGGAACCCCCAGTGATGACACACGATACCAACCCCGCGACCATCCCAGAGGTCTTCCGTACCACCGCCCGCCATTACCCGGATACCCCCGTCATCGTCGGCTGCGGCCGGGACCTGACCTTTGCCGAGCTGGATGCGGCCTCGGACGGCGTTGCCGGAGGCCTGGCGGCGGAGGGCATCCGTCCCGGCGATCGGGTTGGGCTCTACTGCCCCAACGGGACCGAGTTCGTCATCGCCTATCTGGGCATCCTCAAGGCGGGGGCCTGTGTGGTCCCCATCAATCTCCTGCTCAATCCTCTGGAGGTCGGCTTCATCCTGAGCGATGCCGGGGCCGCTGCGCTCTGCTACCACGCTGGTCTCTCCGAGCAGGCCCGCACGGCCCTGGCCGATGCGCCCGCCGTTGGGCTGCGGGTGCGCATCGGCGGCTCGGGCTCCGAGACCGGCGCCTTTGAACTCGAAACCCTCGCGGCCAGCGGCCTGGCTGCACCGGTCCTGGACCTGGACCCGTCCGAGGCCCTGGCGGCCATCCTCTATACCTCCGGCACCACAGGTCGCCCCAAGGGGGCCATGCTCAGCCACCGCAACCTGGTGGCCAACGCCGCCTCGGTCATGCAGGCCCTGGCCCTGGAGCCCGGGCGCGACCGCATCCTGGTGGTCCTGCCCATGTTCCACGCCTTCGCCGCCACGGTCGGCATGCTCATGCCCCTGCTCCATGGCCTGAGCCTGGTCCCGGTGCCGCGCTTCGACCCGCGCCAGGTCAGCGCCGCCATCGCCGCCCAGGGCGCCAGCGTCTTCCTTGGTGTCCCCAGCATGTACAACCTGCTGCTGCGCCTGGACGACGCCGCGGTCGCCCAGTGGGCAGGGGTCCGGCTGTGCGTCTGCGGCGGGGCGGCCATGCCTCAGGCGGTCATGGCCGGTTTCGAGTCGCGCTTCGGCATCCCGGTCCTGGAGGGTGACGGCCCCACCGAGTGCTCACCGGTGACCTGCGTCAACCCACCGACCGGTCCCCGCAAGCCCGGCTCCGTCGGCCCACCGATCCCAGGGGTCGAGATGTGCATCGTCGACGACGAGGGCCTGCCCGTCGCCCAGGGCGAGCACGGCGAGGTCTGCGTGCGCGGGCCCAATGTCATGCGCGGTTACTGGGGTCTGCCCGAGGAGACCCAGGCGAGCTTCTTCGGTGACTGGTTCCGCACCGGTGACCTGGGCTGGTGCGATGCCGACGGCTACTTCTACCTGGTGGACCGGATCAAGGACCTGATCATCAGCAACGGCATGAACGTCTACCCGCGGGTCATCGAAGAGATCCTCTACCAGCACCCCGGCGTCGCCGAGGCCGCCGTGGTGGCCGAGCCCCACCCCTTGCATGGCGAGCTACCCATCGCCCATGTGGTGGCCAAGCCGGACGCGAGCTTGGATGCCGCGACCTTGCGTGACTGGTGCCGTGCGCGTCTCGGACGCCACGAGGTCCCGCGCCGCATCCTGCTGCGCGAGGCATTGCCCAAGAACGCCGCGGGCAAGATCCTCAAACGCGAGCTGCGCAGGGAAGGGGAGTTGGAGCGCGGTGTGGACCTGCCGCCGGAACCTGCGGCTGGCCAGCACGCCTAGCTGCAACGACAGCGAGCAGCCCTATGTTTCAATGGGGTACGCTGCGTCAACGGATGCCGTCGCCGCGACCCGTCTCGCTGTTGCGACTTGGTGAATACTGCCGAGCGACTGCGCCAAGGGCCCCAGCCACCTGCGTGATTTGACACAAATCAAGACGCGCCCCCCAACGAAGGCTAAACTTGCGCAGTGCGCTGCCGGTCGTCAGTCTCGCCCCGTTACCGGGGCCTTGACTTTCGTAACGATGCTCCCGGCCCCGCCCGGCCGCCGCGTCCCGTGTAGGGTGTCGGTGGCCGCTCGTCAACTACCTGTTTGGGGGATAACCATGCATAAAACCACAGGGCGCGCCCTGTCCTTGTCGTTGGGGACAGCGCTCGCGATCGGCGGGAGCGCCGCGGCCTGGTCCGCGGACAGCCTGCAGGATGTCATGCAGGCCCGCGGCCTGACGGAGAAGGACATCCTCGCCGCGGCCAAGACCTATACACCCACCGGCGGGCGCGACGAGTACCTCGCCTTCAGCTCGGGTGGACAGAGTGGCCAGGTGATCGTCTACGGCATCCCGTCCATGCGCCTGCTCAAGTACATCGGGGTCTTTACCCCCGAGCCCTGGCAGGGCTACGGCTTCGACGACGAGTCCAAGGCCGTCCTGGCCCAGGGCCGCATCGACGGCAAGGACCTCAACTACGGCGACACCCACCACCCGGCCTTCTCGGAGACCGAGGGCGACTACGACGGGCGCTACCTGTTCATCAACGACAAGGCCAATCCCCGCGTGGCGGTCATCGATCTGAAGGACTTCGAGACCAAGCAGATCGTCGTCAACCCCCTGTTCCGCTCGGAGCACGGCGGCGCCTTCGTCACCCCCAATACCGAATATGTCATGGAGGCCACCCAGTATGCGGCCCCCTACAAGCGACGTGGGCTTTGTCCCCCTGGAGGAGTTCAACGAGAAGTACCGCGGCGGCCTGACCTACTGGGCCTTCGATAAGGAGAAGGGGCGCATCGTCCCCGAGGACTCCTTCACCTTCGAGCTGCCGCCCTATAGCCAGGACCTCTCCGACGCCGGCAAGGGGCCCAGCTACGGTTGGGGCTTCACCAACTCCTTCTGTACCGAGCGCTATGTGGGCGGTATCGAGCGCGGGCGCCCGCCCTTCGAGGCAGGTTGTTCCTCCAAGGACACCGACTTCCTGCACGTGACCAACTGGAAGAAGGCCGCGGAGCTGGTCAAGGCCGGCAAGGTCGAGAAGCGCAACGGCATGCCTGTGATCTCCATGGAGCAGGCGGTGGCCGAGGGGCTGCTGTTCCTGATCCCCGAGCCCAAGAGCCCCCACGGCGTCGACGTGACCCCGGACGGCAAGTTCCTGATCGTCTCCGGCAAGCTCGACAGCCATGCCTCGGTCTACAGCTTCGAGAAGATCATGGCGGCCATCAAGGAGGGCAAGTTCGAGGGCAAGGACCCCTACGGGATCCCGATCATCGCCATGCAGGACGCCCTGCAGCGTCCAGGCCGAGTTGGGACTGGGGCCCTTGCACACCCAGTTCGATTCCAAGCCCTGCATCGCCTATACGTCCCTCTATGTGGACTCCATGGTCGCCAAGTGGGACTACTGCGAGGGTAAGGTCCTCGACAAGATCTCCATCCACTACAACATCGGTCACCTCATGACCATGGAGGGCGATAGCGTCAACCCGGACGGCAAGTATCTGGTCGCCATGAACAAGCTGGCCATCGACCGCTTCAACCCGGTGGGGCCCCTGCACCCGCAGAACCACCAGTTGATCGACATCAGCGGCGACAAGATGCAACTGCTCTACGACATGCCGCTGCCGCTGGGCGAGCCCCACTACGTCGTCGCCATCAAGGCCGACAAGCTGCAACCCGAGGTGCGCTACAAGTCCGGCTGGAACAGCCGCACCGACGAGAAGTCTCCCTATCGCCACCCGCGCCGGCCGCGAGACGACCGAACGCACCTGCGATGCGGACGGCAAGTGCACCGTATCGGTCAAGGGCACGGTCATCCGCTCCCACATCACCCCTGAGATCATCGAGGTCCAGGAGGGCGATACGGTCAAGATCCACCTGACCAATCTGGAGCGTGCCGAAGACGAGGTGCACGGCTTCGCGATGTACGGACACGCGGTCCAGCTCTCCATCGAGCCCGGCAAGACCGCCTCTGTGACCATCGAGGCCGACAAGGCCGGCGTCTACCCTACTACTGCACGGAGTTCTGCTCGGCGCTGCACCTGGAGATGCAGGGCTACCTGCTGGTCCAGCCCAAGGGCTATCAGGCCACGGCGGCCACCATGCAGGAAGGGGTCAGCTACACCCAGGCCGACTACGAGACCCAGGTCAAGACCAACATCGAGACCCAGGGCGTGATCGACATGGTGGTTGGCTTCATCACCAGCCATAACTTCAAGGACTTCCCGATGGTCGTGGCCCTGGTGGAAGACGCCACCGACCAGCTCGGCTTCGCCAAGGAGTCCAAGGAGAAATCCGAGGCCGCCGCCGCCAAGGGTGACTGGCAGAACGCCATGCTTTGGGCCAACCAGTGGTGGCAGTACCAGGTCAAGACCGCAGACCTCGGCTTGCGCGCCAAGACTTTCCTGGAGGAGAACGGGGCCAAGAAGGTCCAGTAGCGGTCAGTCGTTGGACTGACCCGTATCCGAGGGGGGCGTGAGCCCCCCTCTCCCTGTTTGGAATCGAGAACTCCATCTATCTGTCGAGGTTTTGCCATGAAGTACAAGACCCTGCTATTGATCGCTCCTCTGCTGGTCCTGGCTCCGCTGGCCCAGGCCGCGGACGACGGACCGACCCTGTATGTCAAAAAGACCTGCGTCGCCTGCCATGGTAAGGACGCCAAGACCCCGATCCTGCCCACTTATCCCAAGATCGCGGGCCAGAATGCGGAATACGCCTATGCCCAGATGAACGACATCAAGACTGGCGCCCGCAACAACGGTCAGACCGCGGCCATGAAGGGGATCATGCACCTCGTCTCGGAAGAGGAGATGCGCACCCTGGCCGACTGGGTGGCGACCCTGCCATAGGGCCATGTCTTAATCGCCGGGGTCAGGCGCCGATTGACGCTTGTCAAGGCCACTCACTCGAGCCGGCGTAGGATGTACGGGGTTAGGGGTGGGGCAGGTGCCTAGCCCAGGTAATGCGGCAACCGCGTCTGGGGGCGGACTCCCCGGGGCGGTCGCAGTCACACGCTGGAGAGTTTCCCAATGAGCAAACATGTCATGTTGAAGGGCCTTGCAGTGGCGGCTGGTGTTGCGTTCGCCCTGGCCCAGGGGTCCGCATTGGCCTGGAACGAGGAGGGCGGCGAAAAGGACGAGGCCCTGCACTTGGTCGGTGACCCAGAGAACGGGCGCGATGTCTACGAGGTCTGTGCCGCCTGCCACCTTCCAGAGGGTTGGGGCAGCAAGGACGGGACCTTCCCGCAGCTGGCCGGACAGCATGGTACCGTCGTCATCAAGCAGCTCGCCGACATCCGAGCCATGAACCGCAACAACCCCACCATGTACCCCTTCGCCCTGCCAAGTTCGATCGGTGGGCCCCAGGCCCTGGCGGACGTGGTTGCCTACATGGCGAAGCTGCCGATGACCCCGGACAACGGCGTCGGGCCGGGCACGGACCTGGAACTGGGCAAGCAGCTCTACGCAGACAACTGCGTGCGTTGCCACGGGGAGACCGGC
This sequence comes from uncultured Gammaproteobacteria bacterium, assembly GCA_963845265.1. GTDB lineage: Bacteria > Pseudomonadota > Gammaproteobacteria > Chromatiales > Chromatiaceae > DYRB01. The sequence goes on from CAWJRN010000014.1 coordinate 48,401, forward strand.
GAGGGCGATGCCGAAAAGTTTTACCCCAAGCTCCATGGTCAGCACTACGAATACATCCTGCGCCAGTTCCGCGAGATCAAGGCTGGTGAGCGCAAGAACGCCAACCCGGACATGGTCAAGCAGGTGCATGAGTTTACCGAGCAGCAACTGCTGGCGGTGTGCGATTACACCTCGCGGATCAAGCCACCGGCGGACAAGATGGCCCCCTCTGCGGACTGGCTAAACCCGGACTTCGACTGATCCTGACCCCTTGATCGCGCCGATGGCCCCCGGCAGGCTTTGCACCGGGGGCCTTCCTGGGGGCGACGTGCGCGTCACCCCTACATGTTGTTTGTAGGCCCACCATGAATGCCGTCGCCCCAACCAAGACCAATCCCCTGGCCTATCTCTTGGTCGCCGCAGCCCTCGCTCTCCTAGTCGTCATCTACCTGGTCCCGATCTGGTGGGTATCCCTGACGGCGCCCAACTACCCGCCGGAGGCCTTCCCGGACGGGGTCCGTATCCACTTCCAGATGAACGGGGTCTTCAACGGCTGCCAGAAGGTGGAGAAGGCCGAGATCACGCGAGACCGAGGCCCTGGACTGTGTCCATGAGATGGACACCATCAATCACTATGTGGGCATGTATCCCATCGCCGCCGGTGGGGTGATCGAGCGGGCCTTCTCGCCCTTCCTGGTGACCATGTTGGGCGTCATGTTGGTCGGCTTCATCGTCACGAACGCCAAGCTTCGGCTGGTGGTCATGGGGCTCGGCTTTGCCGCCCTGGCCGGCTGGATGGGCCTGTATTTTTATGGCGCCGGCGGCCTCCAGTACCAGAATCGCGGCTACCTGGAGGCCATGGTGACCTCCATGGACCAGTCCGGCGGCGAGGCCGAGGCCAAGCAGTTGAGTCCGGGTCAGGCACTGATCGCCCGCCTCAAGGCCGAGCTGTCCAAGTCCATGCCCCAGCCGGAGTCCGCCGCGACGGCGCCGGGGTCCACACCGGACAAGCAGCGCTTCCTGGACAACCTCAAGACCAGCTTCACCAGCGACCAGGAGCGACGCGGTAGCCAGGAGGCATGGACCGGGTCCGGCAGCCAGATGCTCGTCTGGCACTACCAGAAGAGTCTGGGGCGCTACTTCAACAACCCCGCCGAGATCGGTCCCATGGCCGCGACCATGAGCGGGGCGGCCCACACCGTCTTCTGGCTCCTCATCGGCGCCATGCTGCTGTTGCTCTGGGGGGCGCGCAAGAGCAGTGGCCTGCTGTACTGGCTCCTGGTGCTGGTCCCCATCGCCCTGCCACTGTTCTTCCTCATCGACTACTCGGCCTGGCTCTGGTGGTATGGCCACACTCTGAACGATATGGGTGCCTTCACCGTCAAGCCCTTCATGCCGACGGTCTTCGGTCAGGGCAAGGTCGCCCAGTTCGCCACCCACTCCTATCCTTCCATCGGCTTCGGGTTGATGCTGGCCATGAGTGTGGTGCTTGCCGTGGCGGCCCTGTTGCGGCGCAAGGCTCTGCGCGGCGGGTGAGCGGCGACCCCACATGAATAGCCGGCAATGGTGGATGCGGCGCGGTTGGCGCCTGGGGTTTTCCTGCGCCCGCCACCCGCGCCCCTTATCCACCCTACGCGATGGCCGGATCACCGAGGCGCGTAGGGTGGATAAGCGAAGCGCATCCACCGCAAACCCATGTGGGTTGGCCATAGGGATCCTGCTATTGGTTTGGATCCCGGTCACTCTGGGGCAGGCGGCATACCCACCCTTCCAGCCACTGGTAGACGCGGCGGAGTCCGGCGCCGTCCTGACGCCGCCTCCAGGCACCTACGCCGGCCCGGTGGTGGTGGATAAGCCCCTGACCATCGACGGGGCAGGGCAGGTGACCATCGATGGTGGCGGCCACGGCACCGTGGTCCTGCTCAAGACTAGCGGTGCCACGCTCAAGGGGTTGCGCCTGACCAACTCCGGCAACTCCCACAACGACATCGATTCGGGTGTGCAGGTGCGTGGCAACTTCAATGTCATCAAGGACAATGAGATCGACGACTGCCTGTTCGGTGTCGATCTGCAGCAGTCCGAGGACAACATCGTGCGGCGCAACCGCATCTCCTCCAAGGCGGTGGACCTGGGGATCCGAGGCGATGCCGTCCGACTCTGGTACAGCTTCCGCAACCAGGTCACCGACAACATCATCCGCGACTCCCGTGACACCGTGGTCTGGTACTCGCGCGACAACCTGATTGCCCGCAACGATGCCCGCGGCGGACGCTATTCCCTGCACTTCATGTACTCACAGACTAATCGGGTCGAAGACAACCACTACGAGGGCAACTCGGTGGGGATCTTCCTCATGTACAGCGATGGTGTCACAGTGCGCAACAACCTCATCGCCAATGCAGCCGGCGCCACCGGCATCGGCATCGGCTTCAAGGAGACCTCGGACGTCACCATTGAGGGCAACCGGGTGCTCTATTGCGCGGTCGGGCTCTATCTCGATGTCTCTCCCTACCAGCCCGGAAGCAGCAACCGCATCCGCGACAACCTCATTGCTTACAACGGTGTGGGGGTGCGGTTCCTCAATGACTGGGAGGGTAATGCCTTCATCGGCAACAAGTTTCAGGGCAACATCACCCAGGTGGTGGTGGAGGGCGGCAAGACCGCCAACCGTAACCACTGGGAGGGCAACTACTGGGACGACTACGAGGGCTTCGACCGCGATGGCGACGGTGTCGGGGATACCCCCTACGCCCTTTACGACTACGCCGACCGTCTCTGGATGGACGTTCCCCCCGCGCAGTTTTTCAAAGGCTCACCCCTGCTTGAGGTGCTCGACTTCCTCGAACGCCTGGCGCCCCTGTCCGCTCCCGACCTGATGGTGCGCGACGAGCGCCCCCTGTGGGGCGCCGAGGTCGAACTGGCCATTGCCGACTCGACGGCGGCCCTGCCTGGTGGGCGGGGCGAGGCGGTCCCCGAGGATGAGGTGCCGACTCAACCCAAGGGTGCGGGTGGCTACGACGCCCTCGATGCCCTGCGTGGTGCCCTAGATGCGAAGTAACGATTCAGTAGGGTCCGCTGTGCGGACCGCACCGGCCCCAAGGTCAGATTGCGATGAATGAACGAGGAACGGGAAAGAAGCCGAAGCCCCCCCTGAGCAGAGTCCGCCGCGAGCAGAATCGCCGGGAGTTCCTGCGCACCCTGGGCCTTGGCGTCGGCATGGTCGGGGTCTCCCTGGCCGGTCTGGCCCCCTTGATCGGGAATGCCAATGCCCGGTTGCGACCGCCCGGGGCACTCAAGGACCTGCTTGACGAGCAGCAGTTTCTCGCCGCCTGCATCAAGTGCGGTCAGTGCGTGCAGGTCTGCCCGGTTGAGGCCATCCAACTCGCCGATCTGACCGATGGGGTTGGGGTCGGAGTGCCCTTTATCGACGCCCGGGCCCAGGCCTGCGATTTTTCCTGTGACGGGCTCCAGTGCGTGCTCGCCTGCCCCACGGGCGCCCTGACCCACGACTTGAACTTCCCCGCGGATACACGTATGGGCTTCGCCCGGCTGGATCGGCCGGACGCCTGTCTCGCCATGCAGGGCAAGGGGTTCAAGGGTCTCGCCCGGGGGCCGGAGTTTGTCGGTATGCTGCGCTACGCCGAGGTGGACCGCTGGACCCCGGTTCCGGTGGCGGAGCATCCCTACGACCTGGAGCTGTGCGACCTGTGCGTGCGCCAGTGCCCCATCGAGATCCGCATCCTCGAGTGTGCCGCTGAGAAGCCGCCGGAGCCCGGCCAGATCGCCCGGGTGGCCGAGAAGATCGGCAACGAGTGCCCGCCCCGTCATGCCATCGCCCTGGAGCCCAAGCCCGGCGGCGGTGTCGGCATGATGCCGGTGATCAAGGACGGCTGCGTCGGTTGCGGGGTCTGCGAGATGGTCTGCCCGGTGGAGCCGACCGCCATCGTCATCGACATCGACCGGGTGACGGAGGTGCCGGTATGAGCTACATCCTCGACTCCCTGCGTCACCTGTTGGGTCTCAGCGTCGGGCGTCCTGCCCCCGAGCGTCAGTCCCAGGAGGTCAAGTTCATCTATGAGCAGAAGGCCAAGGAGCGCCTGACCAAGGAGCACCTGGAGGCCATCGAGGCGGCCCACGCCAGGACCGCCAAGCGCCACAAGTGGCGCAATCGGCGCTGGATCACGCTCATCGTGGTCAACCTGCTGTTTGTCGTGTCCTTCCAGTTCGACGTCCAGTTGGTCGAGGGGGCCATGACCGCCTCGCGGGTGGTGGGCTTCCACTTCGCCGACCTCAACTCGGCCCTCCAGGTCATGCTGGCCTTCAAGCACGTGGTGCTGAACCTGGTGATCGGGACGGTGACGGTCCTGATCCTTTGGTGGCTGCTGGGCGGTCGGACCTTTTGCTCCTGGGCCTGCCCCTATCACCTGATCGCAGAGTGGGCCGAGTGGCTGCACCTGAAGCTGGCGGCGCGCAAGTGGGTGCGCGACATCCGCTTCCACCGCGCCGTGCGTTCAGTCTTCTATGTGGTTTTCGCCGTTCTGACCGCGGCGACGGGCTATACGGTCTTCGAGACCATCTCGCCCACCGGCATCGCCAGCCGCGCCCTGATCTATGGCCCCGGGTTGGCCCTGGTTTGGGTCATGGCCCTGCTGTTGTTCGAGGTCTTTGTCTCCCGCCGGGCCTGGTGCCGCTACGTTTGCCCCATCGGCCTGACCTACGGCCTGGTCGGTCTGACATCGCCGCTGCGGGTGCAATACAAGGTGGACGCCTGCCACCACGAGGGAGACTGCCGCAAGGTCTGCCTGGTCCCCCATGTACTCGATATCACCATCAAGGGCCGTGCCCAAGACACCCATGTGGACGTGGCCGCGGACTGTACCCGATGCGGGCTGTGCGTGGACATCTGTCCCACCGATTCCCTGACCTTCAAGGTCAAGGGCCTAGACAAGGTACTCTGATGATCCAGTGCGACGCAGTCAGCAAACGCTTCGGTCGGGTCGAGGTCCTCAAGGCCCTGGACCTGACCATCGAGCGCGGGCACCGGGTCGCCCTGGTGGGTTCCAACGGGGCCGGCAAGACCACCCTGATCCGCTGCCTGCTGGGTGAGTATCGCTGCGAGGGGCGCATCACCATCGACGGCCTGGACCCTCGCGCCCAGCGTACCGAGGTCCTGGCCAAGGTTGGGTTCGTCCCCCAGTTGCCCCCGCCGCTGAAGATGCCCGTGGGCCAGCTCCTGCGCTTCGCCGCCGGGGTCTGCGACGCCGATCCGCAGCGCATGGTGGACGTGGCCGCCCGCCTCGGCCTGGACGCGGAGCGCTTCCGCCGCCAGCCCTTCGTCAAGCTCTCCGGCGGCCAGAAACAGAAGCTGCTCATCAGCATCGCCCTCGGGCGCGACGCCGAGCTCCTGGTGCTCGACGAGCCCGCCGCCAACCTCGACCCCGAGGCCCGTCATGGCTTCTTCCGGCTGCTCGCCGAGAAACAGGGGCAGGCGGCCATGCTGATCTCCAGCCATCGCCTCGACGAGGTGGCACCTTTGGTCAATCGGGTCATTGAGCTCGACCAGGGCCGGGTCGTCCTGGACGACCGGGTGGCCGACCTGGTGGACCTGGCCAGCCGGCTGCGTTGCTCCGTTGGTCTGCTCAGGCCGGACGAGGCCTTCGGCCGCGCCATAGCCGAGTGGGGCTTCACCGGTGATGAGGGAGGGCTGCGTTGGGAGGGCCTGGTTGCGGGTCCGGACCGGCTGCGCTTCCTTGGGCGTGCTGTCGCGCTACGCCGCCCTGTTGGCCCACATCCGTATGGATGAGGCCCCAGCCCAGGTCCCAGGCGAGTCTTTGGCAGGGCCCCCGCTGACGGGAGGTTGTCAATGGCTGAAGGATATGGGCGGGGGTTGGGCGTCTGGGCGCTGGCGCTCGCGTCGGTACTGGCGATCAACCTCCTGGCAGCCTGCTCCGGGGACCCAGGCAGCGGTCCGCTGGATCCGAAATGGGACCGCTTCGCCTGCGAGCGTTGCCGCATGGTCCTGTCGGACCGCAACCACAGTGCCCAGGTGCGTATCCCCCTGGCCGATGGGCGCTCTCAGGTGCTGTTCTTCGATGACATCGGCTGTGCGGTCATCTGGATCGAGGACAAGCCCTCCCGCGACGACCCGCGCACCGAGATCTGGGTGACGGACTGGCGCACTGGGGACTGGATCGACGCCCGCCAGGCCCATTACCTGGCCGGTCAGCTCACACCCATGGAGTACGGACTGGGCGCCCAGGCGGATGCGGCGTCGGAGGCGATGGGGTTCGCCGCGGCACGGGAGCACATCTTCGAGGTGGAGCGAAAATACAACGTCCATGGTGGGCATTTGGATGCTGCGCCGCGCGACTAGGAGCGTCGCGCGCAAGTCCTGCCCAGCGCCGGTAGGGTGGATAAGCGAAGCGCATCCACCGGCAATCGTTCAAGTGAGGCAACATCATGAAGTACAGACCAATTCTCATCGTCGGTGCGGCCCTGGCCACCAGTTTGGCCATGGGTGTGGCGGCCGCGGAGCCCGCTACCAATCCTGCCACAGATCAGGCGACCTTAGAGCGTGGTCAAGCCCATTACCTGCTGTTCTGCGCCGGTTGTCACGGGGCGAACGGGGAGGGCGACGGGCCCCTGGTCGGTCTGCTCAAGGTCACGCCCAACAATCTGACGGTGCTGAGTCGCCTCGGCCCGCCGAGCGTTACGGAGCGGGTCCTGATCGCCGTGGACGGGGGCCATGAAGTCGCCACCGGCGAGCACAAGATGCCCGTCTTCAGCGACAACCTGGAGGTTCGCACCGTGCGCGAGATCACCCTCTACCTCGACTCCATCCAGCAATAGGCCGAGACCCACCCCATGCGCCATCTTTGGTTGACCGCCCACACCGATGTCCTGGAGTCGCTACGGGCCAAGTGGTTCTTGGCCTATACGCTGATCTTCGGCGGCCTGGTGGCGCTGCTGTTCGCCTTCGGCCTCACCGAGTCCCGCATCATGGGCTTCACCGGCCTGTCGCGGCTGATGGTGACCTATATCCAGCTCGCCATGGCCATCCTGCCGGTCTTCGTGCTCATCACCACGGTCCGCTCGGTGGCCGGGGACCGCGAGGCCGGCGTCTACGAGTATCTGCTCTCGCTCCCCATCGGTCTTGCCCCTTGGTATTGGGGCAAGCTGGCGGGGCGCTTCCTGGTGGTCTTCCTGCCGGTCTTTCTCGCCATGCTCGGGGCGGTGCTCTGGGGCCTGTATCGCGGCGTCGGGGTTCCCTGGGGGTTGTTCGCCTATTACACCGGGCTGCTCATGGCCCTGGCCTGGTGTTTCCTGGGGCTCGGGATGTTGCTCTCGACCCTGACCCGCTCGGCGGACGTGGCCCAGGCATCGGCCTTCGTCGTGTGGCTCTCGCTGCTCCTGTTCCTCGACCTGATCCTCCTCGGGGTCATGATCCGCAACCAGCTGCCGCCGGAGACGGCGGTAGCCATCGCCCTGGCCAACCCGCTTCAGGTCTTCCGCACCGGGGCCATGATGCTGCTCGATCAGCAACTGGTCATGCTCGGCCCCTCGGCCTACGTGATCCTGGATACCTTCGGCGAGGTCGGCTACATGGTCTACGCCCTGGCCTATCCGATCCTACTCGGGACCCTGAGCGCCCTCGGTGGGTACCTGATCTTCCGTCGCAGTGATCTGCCCTGAGCATTAATCGGAGATCTCGTGATCGAATCCCAGCCACCACTGCTTACCGGCAGGCATGTCCACCCCGAGCAGGGCAGGACCTGGCCGTGGGTCCTGCTTGGCGTGGCCTTTGCCGTCTTGGTCATCCTGGCCCTGGCCAAGGCCTGGCCGCTGCTCTACCCGGAGGTGATCGCCACCGCGCCCCTGGATCCGGGCTGCGACCTGCACTCCGGCCCCTGCACGGCAAGCCTGCCGGGTGGTGGGGAGGTCAGCTTCGGCCTGGAGCCACGCACCATCCGGCCCATGACGCCGCTGCGCATCCTTGTGGACCTGAAAGGGCTGGACGCACATTCGGTGGAGGTCGATTTCGCCGGTACGGACATGAACATGGGCTTCAACCGCGTCCCCCTGGGACAGGTTGCGGCAGGCCGTTACGAAGGCCAGGGGACGCTCCCGGTCTGCGTGCGCCGTCGCATGGACTGGGAGGCCAAGGTCATGGTTCATACCCAGAGTGGAATAATGGTCGCCCCCTTTCGCTTCGACACGGTCAGCGCCGACGTAGCGAACTAGCGCCAACCGAGAGCGACCATCCTACTGCGGGATCTGTGACCCGGCGTGACGCAGTTCGGAGGGACCGTCTCGGATTCCGCTGCCCTCGCGCCCAGGAGCCTCCGCCTTGATCAACGCATCCTTAGCCGCCCTACTTGGTGTCGCCGCCCATGTCCTGATTGGGGTGGGCCTGATCCTGAGGGTACTGCTGCGCCCCCACCGGGACCCGGCCTCGCGGATCGCATGGCTGGTGGTGATTATCTCCCTGCCGATCATTGGGGCCCTGGCCTATGTGCTGCTCGGCGAGGTCAACATTGGTCGGCGCCGGGTCCGGCGTCTGCAATCTGTGCTGGAGCGCTTGCCGGACCCGGCGGGTCTCGCCCCTGCGGACGCACCCTGGGCCGCGCCCCAGATCCCTGAGCGCTATGACCACCTGTTCCGTGTGGGGCAGTCCATCAGCGGCTTCAGGCCTGTGGGCGGCAATGCGTTGCACCTCATGGCGGATTCCAATGCCACCATTGCGTCTATAGTGGCGGACATCGACGCCGCCCGGGACCATGTCCATCTGCTCTTCTATATCTGGCTGCCGGACCACAATGGCCTGCTGGTGGCCGATGCCGTCAAGCGCGCGGCGGGTCGCGGCGTCTGCTGTCGTGTCATGGCGGACGACTTGGGCTCGCGCCTCATGATCGACTCGCCGCACTGGACGGCCATGGCCGAGGCCGGGGCGCGGCTGGCCCAGGCCCTACCCATCGGCAACCCCTTGTTACGGCCCTTGCGTGGCCGCATCGACCTGCGCAACCACCGCAAGATCGTGGTGATCGATGATCGCATCACCTACTGCGGGAGCCAGAATTGCGCCGACCCGGAGTTTCGGGTCAAGGCGCAGTTCGCCCCTTGGGTGGATGCCGTGATGCGCTTCGAGGGGCCGATTGCGCGGCAGAATCAGTACCTCTTCGCCGGCGACTGGATGAGTGCCGTGGAGGAGGACCTGAGCGATTTGTTGCGTCGGCCCATTGAGGCGGAGGGTGCTGGGGTCCCCGCCCAGGTCATCGGCACAGGCCCCACGGTGCGCCACTCTGCCATGCCGGAGTTGTTTGAGTCCCTGATGCATGCGGCGCGCCGCGAACTGGTGATCAGCACGCCCTACTATGTTCCAGACGACGCCATGCAGGGGGCCCTGTGCGCCGCGGCCTATCGCGGGGTGGCGACAACCCTGATCCTGCCTGAACGGAACGATTCCTGGGTGGTGGCCGCGGCGAGCCGCAGTTACTACGCGGACCTACTGGCCGCCGGCGTTCGGCTCTATCTCTACCGAGGGGGCCTGTTGCACACCAAGTCCCTGACCCTGGACGGGGAGGTGACCCTGATCGGCTCCGCCAACATGGATCGGCGTAGCTTCGACCTGAACTACGAGAACAACATTCTGTTCTATGACCCGGCCATGACCGCCGCGATGCGGGTCCGCCAGGCGGAATATTTGGCACGGTCCAGGCCGGTGACCGTAGGGGAGGTCGACTGCTGGTCCCTGACCAGGCGTCTTGGGAACAATGTGATAGCCATGTTGGGGCCAGTGCTCTGAGGGCTTGATGGGGGGTTGGGGTAGAAGCCTTTAAAGCTGACACGACCGCGGCGCAGAGCGCCTGGGAGACGCGTGACACCGCAGGAGCGGTGTCACGAGCGCGGGAGGGGTGTCACGAGGACTCTTTGTGGCACGTGAGGTCGCTACTGGGTGGCCACAGCGCCGCCGACCGCTCGCACCTCCGCTTCGCCGGTCGCGGTCCAGGCCCGCTGCTGGGGTCGGTACATGTCCATCACCGTGGCGGCCGGGTGGGTGAATGCACCTGGCGAAACCGCCCGCAGCCGGTAGGCGAGCTGGAAGCGGGCGCTGTCCTTGGGGCCCCGGTCCAGGGCGGCGACAAAGCGGTCCGACCTGAACTCGGTATGGGCAGCGGCCTCCTCCAGGCCCAGCCAGGGGATGGTGTTGAGATCGCCGGCCTTGAGCAGGTGCGGATTGTCGATCTCGAACCCGGCGGGCAGCGGGTCGTCGACGATGAGCCGGGCCTGACGCGGACCGTCGCCGGTAACCGTGACCACGGCCACCAATCGGGTCCCCTGGGCGACACCGCTGGGGTCGACACGGCGACCCTCCAGGTCATAGTAGGCGCGCTCGATGCGGTAGCCGTTGCCACCGGCGGCGGGCGGCACCAGGGGGATGCCGGTGGTCGTGACCATGACGGTCTCGGACCGGTCGCCGCGGTTGGCGATGACCAAGGGGCTGGCGCCGAGGGCGCTGCCGTCCAGGCGCCGGTAGAGGGGGCCGGACTGGGCTTGGCCGTCGATGGCCAGTTGCGGCTGGGCCGCCCCCTGCATCAGTGCCTGGGCGGCGAGCAGCAACCAGGCATCGTCCTGGGTGCTGGTGTAGCTGACGGCCTCCCGACCGGCCGCGACCCGCTGGGCCAGGGCATCCAGGTCCAGGGCTTGCGTGCCGGCCTCGGCGGCCAGGGTCAGCAGGGCCGCGGCATCGCGCAGCCCTGAGCCGTAGTCGGACCGCCAACCCCGACCGTCGTCGCGCCCCCGGTCCAGATCCGCTAGGGCCGCGCGGAAGGCCAGGTCCGCCCTGGGCTTGTCGCCGTAAAGGGCGAGTGCCCCGGCGATCTGGGCCTTGGCGAGCGGGGTGGCGAAGGCGTCGAGCTTGGTCTCGGCGTAGTAGCGCAGGTCGCCGATGGCGGCCCGGCCGTTGCGGGCCAGGACATAGAGGGCATAGGCGACGTCCTCGCCGCCATTGCTGAAGTCCCCGGCATAGGCGAGGTGGTTGCGTAGGTTGTCCAGGGCGTTGTCGAAGGCGGTCGCCGGGACCTGATAGCCGCGCTCCCGGGCCCGGGTGAGGAAGTCGGTGACATAGGTGCTGAGCCAGGGGTCGTCGTTGCCGGCATCCCAAGCGCCGAAACCGCCGCTGGAGGACTGCTTGGTCAGTACCTCGCCGATGGCGGTGCGGATCCGCTCGGCGGCATCGGCGTCCGTGGGCAGCCCGGCGGCCAGGGCGACCTGGTCCAGATACAGCAGGGGCAGGGCGCGGCTGGTGAGCTGCTCGGCGCAGCCATAGGGGTAGCGGTCCAGGGCCATGAGGATGCCGGGGATGTCCAGCCGTCCGGCACCGCCTGCGGCGACCAGGGCCATGCCGGTCCCGGGCATGAGCCCCGCCAGGGCGTCGGCGTCGATGCGGACCTCACCGCCCGGTGGCAGGGGCAGGGCCTGGGTGTGGGCCACCGACGGGTCGTTGGTGCGCACCCCCAGGGTCAGGGTCTTGGTCAGTTCCTGTCCGTCCGGGGTGCGCAGGCGCAGGGTCAGTGCCTCGTCGCCCACGTCCAGGGCGGCCAGGGGGAACTCCACCCGGGCCCGGCCGCCCTCGGCGAGGGTGACCCGCTGCTCGGCCTGCGCCGGGACCGCCAGGTGCTGGCCCGTGGTCTCCAGGGTCAGGGCCATGGCCCCGGCCGGCCCTTCCACATGGGTCAGCTCGACCAGGAGTCGGGACCTGTCGCCCGGGGCCAGGAAGCGGGGCAGGGAGGCGGCCATGACCACCGGGTCGCGCACCAGGACATCCTGCACCGCGTGGCCGACCCCGTTTTGGGACCAGGCCATGGCCATGACCCGCACGGTGCCGTTGAAGTCCGGCAGGTCACAGCGGACCTGGACGCGGCCTTGGTCGTCCACCGGCACGACCCCGGAGAAGCAGGCGACCAGCTCTTCGGTGGGGGGCGGGCCCTGCATGTTCAGCATGCCGCCATCGCCGCCGGAGCGGACCACGCCGGGGACCCCCTGCATGCGGTCGATGAGCTGGCCATAGAGGTCGCGCAGGGCCATGCCGAGCCGGCGCTGGCCGAAGTACCAGCCGTCCGGGTCCGGCGGCTGGTAGCGGGTCAGGTTGAGGATGCCCTGATCCACGGTGGCGACGGCGACATAGGCGGCCTCTCCGGGCGACAGCTCCGGCAGCGCCAAGCCGATATCCAGGGGCGCCCTCGGGCTGGCCTGTTCGATCACCGTCAGCTCCGGTGTCAGGCGCCGTTGCCCCGGGTCCACCGCGGCCCAGGTCAGGCCCAGGGCGCGGGCCGGCATGCGCTTGGCGGCCAGGTCCATGGGCCTGAAGAGCACGGCGGTCACGTAGGCCCCGGGTCCCCATGCCTCGGTCACCGGCAGCTCTGCGGTGAACCCCGCGGCGGGGACCTCGACCTGGGACATCGCGATCAGGCGGTCGTCCAGGACCATCACCAGGGCGGTGCCGGGGAAGCGCGGCTCGATGCGCACCCGGGCGGTCTCGCCGACCTGGTAGCTCGCCTTGTCCAACGAGACCTTGAGCAGGTCCGGCGTATCCGCGGCCCCGGGGGCGACGTACCAGCCGGCCTCGAAGCTCAGGGAGGCGGGCAGGGTGCGGCCGTCCGCGGTGCTCAGCTCCAGCTTGTAACCGCCCCAGTCCACCTTGGCCTCGAATCGGGCGGCGTCGGTAGCGGCCAGGTCCAGGCTCCCGTCGGCCACCCGCTGGGTGCGGGTGACGGGCTCGTAGTCCCACTGGCCGTCGCGCTGGTACCACTGGAAGTTGGTCTCGACCCGAGACAGGACCCAGCGCACGCCGGTCAAGGCCCGGCGGGCCCCGTCAGCGCCCAGGGCGATGACCTCGAAGCCGGCATTGCCGCCCTGTTCCACCGAGCCGTCGAACAGGGGCTTGACGCCGATGCGGCCCTCGCCGGAGGTCACCGGCAGCTCAATGCTGCGCTCCACGGGCCGGCCGCTGCCGTCGAGGACGCGCAGGTCGATCTGCGCCACCAGGGGCCTGCTGGTGGGGCCAAGCTCCGGAAGTTGGGGCACAACGGTGGCGTGGCCCCGGGCGTCGGTGGTGGCCGGGGGCAGGGGCTCCGACCTGGATTGGACCTCCTCGTCCGCCAGGCCGAAGCGATAGCCCGGGTAGCCGGGCAGGGTGTCGCCGGGGGTGAGGCGGGTCTCGCCCTCGATGGCCAGCCCGGCGGCAGGGGCGCCGAACAGGTAGTCGGCCTGGATCTCCACGCCGGGCGGGTCAGCGGGGTCGATCATGGCCACCGGGCTGGTGGGGGTGAAGGTCAGGCGCTCTGGGTCGAAGTCCTCGACCAGGAAGGAGACCTCCGCCAGGGAGGCACCCTTGGGGTCCGCGTAAAGGGCGGCGCGCCAGGTGCCATGTTGTGCGGCGGGGCTGAGCCTCAGGTCTACCTGACGGGCTCCCAGGCCCTGGTCCTGGGTCAGGACGCGCTCGCTCTCGACGCCGTCCGGGCGCTTAAGGATCAGGGTCAGGGGCAGGTCGCCCAGGGCGATGGCCTTGGGATCGCGGACCAGGGCGGTCACATGGACCGTCTCGCCGGGGCGGTAGGCGCCGCGCTCGGTGACCATGTAGACGTCCAGGGGCTTGGGTGCCGGGCGGCCCTCCACGCCTCGGTCGCTCAGGTCGAACGGGGTCTTGGTCAGGTCCAGCAGGCCATAGTCCCCGTCCGGGCCCTCGGCGATCAGCAGGGCCGGGGCATTGCCGCCCGTACCGAGCAGTAGGCCGGGTTCGAGTCGGGCATAGCCCTGGGCATCGGTGGTCGCCTGTCCCAGGACCTCGTCGTTGCGGGCGACGAGCCGCAGCCCGACCCCCGAAATGGGCCCGGCCCCGGACAGGGAGCGCACCAGGGTGTGGAGCCCGTCGTTACCGGAGTAGGCCGCCAGGCCCAGGTCGGAGACCACGAACCACTGGGTCGCGGCGCTGTCCTCGTTGGCGGGGGCGTTGCGTGGGCTGACGGTCAGGGCATAGATGCCGGGCTTGAGGTCCGCCACCAGGGCCCCGACGGGGACGGCGGTGGTGGACTCGCGGTTCAGCTCCGACTTGACGTCGATCTCGCCGCTCCAGACTGCCTCGCCGCTGCGGTCCTTGATCTGTTCGGTCTTCCATCTATCGAGCTGCGAGAACAGGGTCCCGTCGGCCTGGGCCTCGGTCAGGGCCCGGTCGCCGAGGCGGTAGACCTTGGCCTCCAAGGTGTCGGTGTTGACACTGACCACCGGGATGCTCGCCTCGCCCCCCTTTGGCAGGACGTAGGCGCGCCCCAGAAAACGCGCCATGGGGGCACGGTCGCGCACATAGATGTCCAGGTCGGCGGTCCTGAGCAGGGTCTCGCCGTCCGCCGAGGGCAGGCCGGCGCGGACCTGGATGTGATAGCGCCCGCCATGGACCACGCCGTCGATGCAGATCTGCTCCTGCTCGGTCTCGACGGCGACGCCTGGTGCATCTGCGACCCGCACGAAGTCCGCCAGGTCCGGGCGGTTGCTGGCCAGGGGGTCGGAGAACTGGATGCAGATGCGTGGGCTGGCGGCGTCCGAGTCCACCTGATGGCCGCTAACCCGGAAGCCATGCTCCGCCACCAGGGCGTCGTAGCTGGCGCGCAGGTTGCGGTCGTCGTTCAGGGCCAGGGCCGCTCGGGTGGCACGGATGGCGGGCCGCCAGGCCGACCGGTTGGCCAGGGCCCGGCCCAGGGCGGCAAGGGCCTGGGCTCGCTGGGTCCTGGTCTCGCTGCGCAGATAGGCATTGATGGCCGCGCCGGTGGCGTCGCGTTTGGTGTTCTGCTGGGCCTGCCAACCCTCTGGGCGGGTTGCCAGCATCGCCTCGGCCAGGCCGATCCAGGCCGCGTTCAGGCCCGGCTCCAGGCGCAAGGCCGCGGTGTAGGCATCGACGGCGCGGGACGCCTCGCCGCTGGCGAGCAGTCGCGCCGCCTGCCCCGTCAGGGCAGATGCACTCTGGCCCGGTCGACCTTGTGCCGCGACACGCTTGCCCAGGGCGCGCGCCTCCTCCAGGTATGATCTGGGCAGGAAGGCCAGGTCCGCGGTCCGCGACGCCGCCCGCTGCTCGGCGGAGGCCGAATCATCATTCGCCTGGGCAGAGGCGACGACGCGCCCAGACACCGCGGCAGGGAAGGGGCGCATCTCCCCGACGCCCTCCTTGAGGAAGCACCAGCGGGCCTTGGTGTTGTAGGTGAAGGCCTGGCAACGGGTATCGCTGAGGCAAGCCGTCTCGCAGGCGTCGAGCTCGACCTCCTTGAGGGTCGCGTAGTCGGCGCCGTGGTAGTCCGCCCCGTTGGAGATGGCGAGCTCGCGCGCCGCGGTCGGCGCGGCCTGCAGGGCTAGGGCGAGCATCAAGGATGCTAGGAGGGCGAGGGTTGTAGGGCTTAGACGCCGGAGTCCGGGCATGGGGGTTCCCCTGGGTTCGGTGGCGATGGGTGAGGATTGGCGGCGCCCGACTCGCTGTTGCGCGCCGGGCACGTTTCAACGCGGCTCATGGTAACGCTACGGAATGTACAAGAAATTGCGGGCTTGATGGGGGATTCGATGGGCGACGTGATCGGCTCAGACTGTTTGGTACGAAGCACGACGCCTCAGGTGGTCTGCCAGGCAGACCAGGCTGCGCAGTGCTGGCCGGGCCTGCCATGGCGAACGGATGCGTCTTTGAGCATGCATGATCGAGGGTCCACCCGGCCCGTCCGAGCGCCGTCATGAGCCACCCCGACGAGGACACGCCGCACCCCGGCCATGGGCCCCGCAAGGGTCGTGGCGCCGTCTCGAACCCCGATCCCCGGTTCGCGGAGCACCAGCGCAAGGCCTGGCACGACGGCTGGGAGACCAACTCCGAGCCCGAGCCCCTGCGTACACAACTGCACCTCGACACGGCGCGGAGCATCCTGTCACGCAACGACTCCCCGGACGTACCCTTCGACCGCTCCATCAACCCCTATCGCGGCTGCCAGCACGGCTGCGTCTACTGCTACGCACGCCCGAGCCACGCCTATCTGGGCCTCTCACCCGGCCTCGACTTCGAGACGGAGATCTTCTACAAGCCCGGGGCCCCGGCCCTGCTGCGGGCGGAGCTGGCCCGGCCCGGTTATCGCCCGGCCCCGGTCGCCCTGGGGTCCAACACCGATGCCTACCAACCCAGCGAGCGTCAGTTGGGTATCGCCCGCGGCCTGCTCGCGGTGCTGCACGAGACTCGCCACCCGGTCGTGGTGATCACCAAGTCCGATCTGGTCCTGCGCGACCTGGACCTGCTCGCCGACCTGGCCAGGCAGCGCCTGGCCGCGGTCTTGGTCTCCATCACCACCCTGGACCCCGTGCTTGCCAGGCGCCTGGAGCCGCGCGCATCGGCCCCGCGGCGACGCCTGGCGGCCATCGAAGGGCTGGCGGCGGCCGGGGTCCCCTGCGGGGTCCTGGTCTCGCCGGTGATCCCCGGCCTGACCGACCACGAGTTGGAGGACATCCTGGCAGCGGCGGCCCAGGCCGGGGTCACCCAGGCCAACCACATCATCCTGCGCCTGCCCCTTGAGTTGGCGGGCCTATTCGAAGAGTGGTTATCCGCCCATTACCCAGAGCGCGCCGGCAAGGTCCTGAGCCTGCTGCGGCAATGCAGGGGAGGGCGGCTCAACGACCCCAGCTTCGGCGCGCGGATGCGCGGCACAGGACCGATTGCCGATCTCATCGACCGGCGTTTCTCCCTGGCCGCACGTCGTCTCGGCCTTGGGGCTCCCGGGGAGGCTTGGGAATTGGCCACCGACCGCTTCGTCCCGCCCGCGGCGGACGGGCGGCAGATGAGCCTGGACTTGGGTTAGTGGGATTGCGGACCCGGCGCTCCGCGCCAAGAAGCCCGTCCCCAGTCGGTGGATGGGTAGAAACTCCGTAGAAATTCAACCTGACCCCTACCATAACCAGGGGCAGGCTATTGAGGCACCGCCAGACGAAAGGGGCGGAAACAGATAGGCCGGAACTAAGGGCGCGGGATGCCTGCCCTATACTCTGCCTTCTCCCGACCCTTCTCCCCGGTGGCGCCCCGGTCGATGCTACGCAGAATCGCGTGCAAGGGGTAACCGGCGGCGATGATCCGGGTGTGCCGGGGCATGTGGCGATCTTGACCGAAACGGCGGCCTGGCTCCAAAGTAGGGGAAGACCAGGGTCTGTCACCGGTTTCCGCTGCAGATTGGTTTTTCGGTTCTCAAGGGGGAAGCAGGGTTGAAGGTCCGGTGGCGGAGACTAGGCGTCGGGTTAATGTGGGGGCTGCTGGGCTTGCTGGTCTTCTCGATATCGGTGGTCACGGTCCTGCGTTGGATTGACCCACCCGGCTCTTCGTTCATTGGACAGACATGGATCGGCGGATGGATCCAGGGCCGCGACCGGCCATGGGTCCGGCACGAGTGGGTTCCTTGGGAGGACATCGCCCCTGCGGTTCCCCTGGCGGTGGTAGCGGCGGAGGACCAGCGTTTCCCCGAGCACCTCGGCTTCGACCGGGTGGAACTGGAGAAGGCCTGGCGGAACTACCGAAAGACCGGGCGCCTGAGGGGCGCGTCCACCCTGTCCCAGCAAGTCGCTAAGAACCTCTTCTTGTGGGGAGGCAGGAGCATAGTGCGCAAGGGCTGCGAGGCCTGGTTCACGCTGCTGATCGAGCTCACTTGGTCCAAGCAGCGCATCCTGGAGGTCTACCTCAACATCGCCCAGTTCGGCCCCTATACCTACGGGGTGGGGGCGGCGAGCTGGCGCTATTTCGACCGGCCACCGGTGTCACTGACGGAACGGGAAGCCGCCCTGCTCGCCGCGGTGCTGCCGAATCCGGAGCTTTACCGGCTGGATGCACCGTCCGCCTATGTCCAGCGCCGAGCGGCATGGGTGCGCAAGCAGATGCGGCAGCTGGGGTCGGGGTATCTCGACGGTTTGGCGTCACCCTGAAGGCGCGTTAGGGTCGTCCAGTGGAAGTTTCCAGTTGCGCCCCAGGACTTCCTCGAACTGGGACTGGAGTCGCTGGTCGCCCCGTTCGGCGACGGCGGCTTCCAGATGCCGGCAGAACTTGCTCCTCGTGACACCGCTCCCGCGGTGCCACGCATCTGTTCGGCGCTCCGCGCCGCGCCGCCCGCGGCCGACCGGTGGATGGGTAGAAATTCAACCTGACCCCTGCCGATCCCCTTCTGTGCCGGAGGCACAAGTCAAGACTGTCCCCAGACCTCTTATTTTCCAGACCGTTTCATTTGACCCCCGACCGCAATTCAGACCCCATTCTCCACAGCCTTGGGGCTCCCGGGGAGGTCTGGGACCTGGCCACTGACCGCTTCGTTCCGCCCGCCGCGGACGGGCGGCAATCGAGCCTGGATTTGGGTTAGTGGGATTGCCGACTCGGCGCGACGCCGCATCGGCGCGATACAGCGCCGGAAGGAGCCAGGGGCGCACGAGGCCCCCTGGCCAGCCGACCCCAATGCCTTGGGCGCCATGCTGCGGATAGCATCAAGCCAACCCGCTCCGTCTGCACTGCCCAGCAGTTGCTCGGCAAGGTCTCCCAAGGTAACGGCGGCATCGATGGGTGCGAGCAAGAGGGCACTCTCGTCTGCAATGGCCAGTCCAAAGCGCTTGCGGATCTGGCGAACGAGTAGGTCTCGCTCCCGTCGCAGTCCCTCCCGGATGCCCCTCTGCAGGCCCTTTTCTAGACCTCGCTGCTCCCATTGCTTTTCCAACGTTCGATCCGCTCCGATAGCATGTCGCTGACCACGTGCAAGTCCTGAATGATGGTGAAGTCTGCGCCAGGAAGGCGCTTGGGGAGAAAGACGCGGGTGAGCCAGACGGTGAAGGCGCGGCGCAGTCCGACTCTGTTCCGGTGCGCGCAGCCAATCCACCAGCGCTTCGATCAAAGCCACGATGTCCGCCGGGGTGTGGCTTGCCTCCAGGCGGAACAGGGCGGCACTCAGGTTTCCCGTGGGCAGGTGGCCCACGCTATCGGCAAGGCGCACTTCGTCGAGAAGCAGGTAACACCCCGTCGGCCGGAATGCCTTCGGGCCGCCCGGGGACGGCGGCGATAAGGTCGGCGACGTCGGTGGGCGCTGTCCAGGAGCGCTCTTCGTTGAAAAGGATGATGGGTAACACCGGCGGCAGGCGGAGCCGGGTTCCCGCTCGTGACACCGCTCCGCGGTGTCGCGCATTGCTCCGGCGCTCCGCGCCACGAAGGCTGTCCCCAGTCGGTGGATGGTTGGAAATTCCGTACAAATACAACCCTACCCCTTTGCCCCTCTGATGCATCGCCGTCGGGCTTCGCCTATAGTTCGCCAGCCCTGAATCCAACCCAGACGGAGTGACCAATGGCCGCGAAAAAGATCCTGATGCTCGTGGGCGACTATGTTGAGGACTACGAAGTCATGGTCCCCTTCTAGATCCTGCTGATGGTGGGCCACGAGGTCCACGCCGTTTGCCCGGACAAGGCCGCCGGCGACCAGGTGCTCACCGCCGTGCACGACTTCGAGGGCGCCCAGACCTATAGCGAGAAGCCGGGGCACAAATTCACCCTCAACGCCGCCTTTGCGGACATCGACCCCGCGGACTACGACGCCCTGGTGATCCCCGGCGGGCGAGCCCCGGAGTACCTGCGCCTCAACCCAAGGGTCATCGACATGGTCTGCCACGTCGCCGCCGCGGCCAAGCCCATCGCCTCCATCTGCCACGGCCAGCAGATCCTGGTGGCGGCGGGCGTCCTGGACGGGGTGACCTGCACCGCATACCCGGCGGTGCGCCCGGAGATCGAGGCCGCCGGCGGGACCTGGCACGAGGTCAATGACACCTTCAGCAACGCCCATGTCCACGCCAACCTCGTCACCGCCCCCGCCTGGCCGGCCCATCCGGAATGGATGCGCAAGTTCCTCGCCGTGCTGGGCAGCCGGATTGAGGCGTGAAACCCATGGCACTCACCATGTGACGTGCGGCCGCAAGGGCCGCTTCGTCGTCGGTCGCGGTACCGACGGCAAGCGGATGCGCAAGGAGCCCAAGTTCCTCGGCTAGCGCTTGCAAGCACTTCGGGCGAAAGGTGGCGGGGCAATGGTGGCTTTCCCCGTGCGCTACCTGCGCGGGCCCATCGGTTACTACGCCGCCGACGGCCGTAGGCTTGCCGTTCAAATGGCCCAGCACGGTAGGGTAGATAAGGCGCGTGCCGTGATGTTGCGGGTCTGGTACCAAGCGTTGGCGCGCCGCATCCACCCGCTGCGATATCGGCAGATGGAAAGAGATTCACACTCCTCGCTTTGCACGTCGTGACACCGCTTCCGCGGTGCCACGCATCTATTCGGTGCTCCGCGCCGCCCAGCCCGCGGCCGACCGGTGGGTGGGTAGAAATCCAACCTGACCCGTGTCGACTCCTTCCTGTGCCGGAGGCACAAGTCAAGGCCTGACCCTAGACCTCGATACCTGACCCCAGGCCTCGCCGCGCTTTGCCCTGGTGACACCGCTCCCGCGGTGCCACGCATCTGTTCGCGCTCCGCGCCGTGCAGTCCGCGGGCGACGGGTGGGTTGGGTAGAAATCCAACCTGACCCGTGTCGACTCCTCGCTGTGCCGGAGGCACAAGTCAAGACATGACCCGAGGCATCGAACAGGCATCGAAACTCGGCAAGAAGTCAAAAGGGAAGACCCCATTCGTGCAGGCATCGAAATTCGACAAGAAGTCAAAAGGGAAGACCTGACCCCATTCTGCATGTCACTTCCGCATTCGTGGTCTCAATACCTTATTCGTCAGGTAGGGGTGCGTCCCGCTGTGACAGACATCGCTTCCGCCTGCACTCGCGGTCTCAATACCTTATTCGTCAGGTAGGGGCGCGTCCCGCAGAGGCCGGACTGTCGGATTACGACGACGAACGTCTCAATACCTTATTCGTCAGGTAGGGGCGCGTCCCCAATGGAGATGTGACCAACGGCTAGCCAACTGCTACGTCTCAATACCTTATTCGTCAGGTAGGGGCGCGTCCCAGATGTGAGGGTCGCTGGTCACGCATGACGCTCGGTCTCAATACCTTATTCGTCAGGTAGGGGCGCGTCCCGGACGGGCAGCTGACGATGGATGCTCGCCACAGATGGTCTCAATACCTTATTCGTCAGGTAGGGGCGCGTCCCATACTGGTCTCGCGATATGCGACACTGAAGCAGTCGTCTCAATACCTTATTCGTCAGGTAGGGGCGCGTCCCGGTGCGTCATCATTGGCAAAGCAACATGGACTGCAGGTCTCAATACCTTATTCGTCAGGTAGGGGCGCGTCCCGTCAGGTTAACGTGCTACGCGAAACACAACGGTGGCGGTCTCAATACCTTATTCGTCAGGTAGGGGCGCGTCCCACCTGGAACTGATCTAGTACGACTAGACCGGTAGTCTCAATACCTTATTCGTCAGGTAGGGGCGCGTCCCGGACAGGAATGATCCAGGCGTACCCAGAAGCCAGTGTCTCAATACCTTATTCGTCAGGTAGGGGCGCGTCCCTGATACTCAGCGGCGCGATAGGCACCGCGAAGCGGTGTCTCAATACCTTATTCGTCAGGTAGGGGCGCGTCCCCAATGGGGATGTGTAGTACCACCTTCGGGCGTGTCTCAATACCTTATTCGTCAGGTAGGGGCGCGTCCCTAATCGTTCGGCTTGTACCACACTACCATGAGGCGGTCTCAATACCTTATTCGTCAGGTAGGGGCGCGTCCCCGTCAGCCAGTGTTGACCCGGTCAACCTGCCGTAGGTGTCTCAATACCTTATTCGTCAGGTAGGGGCGCGTCCCGAATAGGCTACTACCGATGCTTGAACGTATGAGTCTCAATACCTTATTCGTCAGGTAGGGGCGCGTCCCTGTACCGAGCGCCGCCAGTCAGGGCGGAGAACATGTCTCAATACCTTATTCGTCAGGTAGGGGCGCGTCCCTGTGGGACATGTGACCGCTCGCCAAGTCGGATTAGGTCTCAATACCTTATTCGTCAGGTAGGGGCGCGTCCCCCTGGCACTTCCAGATTCCGCTGCCAGGACAGGATGTTACGAGGGTCCGCCGTATATATCAAATGGGATAGGAGGGACTTAGGGTCTGGCACGAAGGGGCTTGGTTTCTGGGCCAGGGTTGGGGAGTGATTGGCCGAGGAAGGATACCGCACGTCCGGCGCGGATGACACGGGTCTTTTCCGGGTGGATGGTCAGACCCAGGCGTTCAAGTTCCCGCGTGGCGTAGGCGAGAGCCTTGTCAGCTTGCGCCTGGGCGGGAGTGAAGAGCAGAAAGTCGTCGGCAAACCGGACGAAAGGGATCTTTGCCTTGGTCATGGCGGTATCGAAGCGGTGCAGGTAAAGGTTGCAGAACAGCGGCGAGAGGATAGCTCCCTGAGAAATGCCGCGGGTGGTGCTGAGCAGGCTCCGGACGTGGGCGCCTTGGTCGAGCCAGCGGGCGATCAGGCGCAGGGTGGGGGCATCATCAACGAAGGCGTCTAGGACCTTGAGGAGGGGGCGGTTCGGAATCGAATCGAAGAATTTTTCGATGTCGGCATCGACCAGCCAATCCTGGCCAATGCGGATGCGCTCGCGGACCTTGGTCAGGGCCTTCTCGACATTGCGATTGGGGCGGTAAGCATAAGAGTCATCGTGGAAGAGGCGTTCGGCCCGTGGCTCCAGGATGGTGAGGATGGCGCGTTGGACCAACTTGTCCTTGAGGTATTGAGCGCTGATGACCCGCATCCGCCCGTCCGGCTTACGCATGGGGAATTGGCGCAGTGGCAGGGGACGATAGGCGCCGCCCAGGACCTCCTCGCGGCATTCGAGCAGGTGGCGCATCAGGTGGCGCTGCAATTCCTCGCGGCTGATGTCCGGGGACCAGGGGGTGTGCTCGGTCTTGAGACGCCGCCAGGCGAGGTCCAGGGCCGTTGGGGCCATGGCCTGTTCGAGGAGGCTGGTCTTCATCGGCTGGGCTCCGTGGGATCGGCACCCAGGCGCTTCATCTCTGCGCGCAGACGTTCGATCCAACCGTTGATCTGCTCGCGCAGGGCGCCGCTGGGCGAGGCTTCACCGCCTGTATTGCCCAGGGGGTAGGGCCAGTCATCGCGGCGTCGGGCCCATGGGCCGAAGAACCCGGGGCGGGCGGCCTTGCTGAGACGGCAGCCCTCGGCCTCGCGGTAGTAGAAGTCCGCCTGGTCCGGACCGGCGGGGTCGATGTGGCTGAGGGCGAAGTGGTCGACCCCCGCGCGGAAGATCTCGGTGAGGTCTAGGACCATGGACTCGCGCCCGGCGGCGGGTTGATGGAGGAAGCCCAGCGAGGGGTCGAGGCCGGCGGCCATGACGCACTGGTGGATCTCGGCGCCGACCAGGGTGTAGCCGAGGGAGAGCAGGGCATTGACCGGGTCCAGCGGTGGCCGGCGATTGCGCCCGGTGAATTTCCAAGCGGGGTTGAGGGTCTGGGCCAACAGGCCAAACCAGGCGTGGGCGATCTGTCCCTCCACGCCCATGGCCTCGTCGTTGCTGGCGATGCGGTCCAGGGCTACGATGGCCTGGTCCCGGCGTGCAGCGAAGGCGGCGCAGCGCTCGGGGTCGGCGCCGTGGTGTTCGCGCAGGGCGACCAGGGGCAGGTCGTAGCCCGCTAGCTTGTGGCGCAGCACCCAGCGGGCCAGGGCGAGGGCTAGGTCAGTGTCGGCGGCGCGGCGATGTTGCAGGCGGCGCAGGGGCAGTTGGGTGGCCAGGCCGCCGGCGAGGACGGCGGGGCCATCCGGGCCACGGGCCGGGAGCAGCACAGCAGGGACCCCGGCCTTGGCGAGGGCGCGCCAGACGGCGGTCTCGGCCAGTGGGTTGCCGTAGACGATCACCAGCTCGAGCTGGGCGACGGGTGCACGGCGGGTCGGTTCGCCCTCGGTGTCGATGCGCAGGCTAGGATCCGACCGTCCAGGCGATCTCCTCCCGTTGCTCGGCCAGAGACAAGTAGAGTCCGCCACCGCGATTGCGAGCCTTGCACAGCTTAAGTGCGAGGTAGGCATCTTTTGGGGATGGACCGATGCCGACGGACGCGGTAGCGTCTCCTAGGTGGGGTCGAAATTGTTCCAGAATCTCGTCGAATGCCGAATGGGCGACAACGGCGAGAAAGCCATCTCCCGTTCGGGCGATATATGTACCCTGCCATCGCTCGCACAGCTCCAACAGGAAATAGCTGAGCTGATTTTGAATGCCAAGGCTCCAGACCCTGAGCGCATCTGCGCTCTCGCTAGTGCTAGCGTTCGCTAATCGTTCTTCGAAACGGCGCCCCACGTCGTCGCCATCCACCGCTAGATAGAGGTTCGGTTGCAACTGGTTGGGTGGCGCCGCCGTTACTGGAACGCGATTTCTGAGGGTATCTATCAGGTAGGAAAGAAGATCAAGAAACAATAAGGTTTGGGTTCCGTTCCACTCGCTGGGATGGCTAAACAGATTGCGCAGTTGGTAAACCGCCTGACTACTTCTCGCCGCTATCCTGAGCGCCTCAGAGCTGGCATGTTTGCGGATGTCTGTATCGCACCGATCACCCCGCTGCCATTTCCACGGGTTCGGAATATTGAGAAGTTGTTCGGGGACGGCCTTGTTAGCCAACCATTCGGCGAGATTGGTGAGATCCGTGCGCGGTCCGACCTGGCCTGTAGCTCCTGACACGGCGGCCCAGCCCAATAGATCTTCCACCGCATTTGACAGCCTGGCCGCGTTAGGAACATGAGCGGGTATATTCCTTATTTCGCCGATGCGTCCCAGCTCTTGTCGGTAATTACGCACCAATAGTCCGTGAGCCCCTAGCCAATGGTTGTACTGCTGCAGTGTCGGGATCGTCGTGACTTGGTATGTGTTGAGGCCTACACTCTCGCAGCAAATGAGTCTGACGTCAGGGATCGCGGATGCGGCAGCGAGAATGAGGGCCGCCCTGGCCTTGGGGCCAGAGGTAATATCGACCCAGATGTCGTGTCCCGCCTGGCGTGAGTCGGTTGCTGCGACAGAGACAGCCCGAGCGATGCGCGTCGGATCGTCGTCCACCTGGCGGAAGTCAATCAGCGGTGTCGCGTCCGCAGGGAAAGCGCTTTTCCGAACCAAGTCGCAGTATTGGAAATCGAACCGGTCTTTCGCTCCCAATAGGACTAGCTTCTCGATCCTAAGGCCGCAAATGGCGATGTGAGCCAGCACCGTTCGAAGCGGTGCGAGCAAGCGGTCACGGTCTGGCTGCTCCACCGAAGGGGGCCAGTTTGTTAGCGCCAGTAGGTGGATTGCCGGTACGGGAGTTGCGGGTGGCTGCATGTCGGTGAGAGGTATTGTCCCAGGTTCGTTTGAGTCCGCGTGCGTAGGGGATCGCTCTACATCGCCATCCCGACAGTACTCGCGGCAACTGTCAGGGCGACACGGATAGTAGTCCCCTGTTGCACAGAGCGTTGGATTGGCCTCAAACCGAGGCCGAGCTCCGGGCCGAATTGTGCGTGCCGGCGAACTGGGCAGGCCTTGCTCAGGGATGTGCCGGTCACGCAGATAGTCGCGCAGTGACCCAATCCGCATAGCGCCCGTAAAGGGCGATAATCGGGTCCACGGCGCCGATGACACGTTCCTGATCGATGGTGTCGTACAGGTGGGTGAGGACATTTCGCATCCCGCACGCGGCGACCAGTTCTTGTTGCAGATCGGTCGGTAGGCCGTCGCCCCGAGCGAGGGCAATAAAGATCTCCCGGTAACTTCCGGGGAGGGTATCGCCGCGTGCCTTCAGGAGTTGCAGGCCAATGTCTGCGGCCGCCTCGCACAAGAGCTGGATGAGTCGTTCGATGGCGTAGTGCTCGCGGCGCCGTCCGTCCGGGGCGAGCTGCGCGTAGTCGGCCAAGTCCGCGATGAAGCGGCGCAGGGCGGCAAGTTTGCGGTCCATTACCTCAGGGTTTGGCGTGGCCATGTAGCACCTCATGCATCTGGCGCCGGATCGGTGCGCTATCTGCGTGTAGGAAGAAGGCGCGGTCCTGCTCGCGTCCGAACAGGCCAGGTTCGGCCTCCCAGAGACAGCGGCCGTCGCGAAAGACCTCGAAGCGGGTGATCGGGGAGGTTGCGTCGCTTAGGACTAGGAGGTCCACAGGCCAGGGGGCGAGCATCGTCTCAAGCTCGGCGAGCCAGGCACCCTGGGTCAGGAGGTCCGGAATGGCCAGTGGGCAGATGGCCACGTCCAAGTCCCGCGCCCGCTCGCCGCGGGCGGCGGACCCGAACAGCACAAGCAGGCGCCACGCATGCCTGCGGGCGATATCGCCCAGCTCTGACAACAATGGGTCGTCTGCCATAGACGCTTCCGCTGCGAACGTCTGATAGGCTTTCTGGTCTGCTTTCGCGGCAAGAAACAGAAGTTCAGAGATCGACTTAGCGTCCATAAACGCGCCGCCCTTCCCGCACAGCCCGATACAGAGCGCCGCCCGGTTGCGCACCCCATTGCGACAATTCGTCCGCGAAACATACCAGTAAATCGACCGACAAACGCAGCGGATGGAGCGCCCACCGCAGGCGCACCATCTCTGCCGTGCAGTTCGATACCTGGGACTCGGTCACCAGTAAGTCCAAGTCCGAGACATCGGGTTCATCGCCGCGGGCGTTGAACCCGAAAAGCCAGATCTGCTCAGGCTTGGCGACAACCGCTAGGGCGGCGATCATGGCATCTACTTGCACTTGCTGGATCATTGCTATAGCCAGTTTAAGTTGGGGCTGTCTCTGTCGTCGTTAGTAGACCCGCTGGGGCAGGTTTTCCCGCGCGGCCTAAAGGGGTGACGGCTGGGCTCAGATGATACGTCGGTGCGCTGCAGAACCGAACAGCAACAATGTTTGCTAGCTGCGGCCGGGACTGATGTCGGCAAACGTCTGCAGCAGACGATTTTCCACGGACGCCCCAGTCGCTATAGTGGGAGGGATAAAGACGGCTGATATGTCGAGCTGTGCCCTTCAAAACCACACGAGAGAGTCAACCTGTCCCCAGCTCGGCTGCCGTTGCCCCAAGAAGAATGTGAACGCATTCGGGGCGGCTGATAAACAGGTGTAATGGCGCCTTGCCGGTTCCGCGTTGGCATTGATCGTAATGCAAGCGCCTCAGCCAGCTCGAATGCGTGACTACCGCAGGCGACTGCCCTTGCCCCGGGATTACATGTGGGTCGCGCGATGAGCAACTCGCCAACCTGCGGCGCGTCCCGTGCGATAAGGTTCTCACCTCAGGTGCCACGTCATGCGTAAGGGACACGGCTACGGCCATGTCCGTACCATCTTCATTGACGACCTCATGGTCGAAGGTCGAGCTTGGCCAAGACGCATCGGGTTCCATGTCGTCGGAATGCCAAATCCGCCGATGGCTGGTGCGCTGTTCCAACTCAACATGACGTCCGGACTTGATGTCCAAGACCGATCCGGCAGCAAAAGCCAGGGTTATGTGGGCATCCAGAACTAAGCGCAGAAACTCGTTGTCGCGTGCAGCGGCGCTCAAAAAACACTTGAGCTTTGGGTAAATCCTTGTGGCCCACTCGGTTTGCTCCCGAATGGCTCGCTGATCGAAATGGGAGATCAAATCAAGGACAAGCGTACACCGGTCTTCGAGGCGGTCGAATGCGTCTTCAACCATTTCACGCCATATGCCGGCAGCACCTTCCCTTGCTTGTCGAATAGCCCTTCACCCACACAAGCATCCCGGAATGATTCCCGGTCGAATTCCAGACGCCCCTGCCCGAGCCACTGATAGACCAGATCATCATAAAGGAAACTGCTTTCGCTTTCGGGAATGCGGCGCAATCCTCGATTATCAAGCAACACGTCAAGAATGGTCCGATGATCCTCTAGCGATGTGGAGTCGGAGTCCAGTGCCAGGGTTCGCGCGAAGTAACGCAATTCAGTGTCATTAATACTCAGATGCTCACGCCACAACTTCCGCAGCTTGCCGACGGCGCTCCGATCTGTTCTGGTGCATATTTTTTCGAGGCTGAGCGTCTTGGAGCTTTGGTTGACCAGAGGGCGAAGTGGATCGGTTGGCGCAATATTCCAGTTGGTCAGCAACTTGAATCTCACCCCCTTGCCGTCCTTGGTAGCCCTTGATTGCGCATCCCGGGCCCGCCGGAGCAGGGATACGGACGTTGCATTGACCCAGTTCGGATCGATGAGATCGGCGTATCCGTAAGTGTTCGTGGATACGTGCCACTTGCATTGGATATGCTCACGCGAGATGGGCAGTCCCTCTTGATCTTTGGGGGCACGGTCTACCGCATACTCTACCCATATGTCGTCGAATCCTCGGGGCCGGATTCAAATCCGACGCGAATCACCGGACTCTGCGGGTCAAGCAAGCATATGGCCTTCCGCCAGAACATTCTGGCTTGGTACGTATCCCCTTCTCTCCGAACTGCAACTGCCTTGGTCATATCGGTTTCCGTGCTGTTACCGCGCGTGCACGATCAGGATGTGGTGCGCAATCCGGCGATGATCTGTTTTCGTTGGCGTTTCTTGTCGGCTTTGCCCCAACCGTGAAATCCATACGCATCCTCAGCCAGCGCGGCGGCGGCCTCGCGATCATCGCTGGCCCAGTCGTGGGCCTCTGTGAGCAGGGCCGCTACCTGTTGCATCAGTGCACCACCAGGGTTTGGGCGGTTGATGAGCCGGTCGGTGTCCAAGAGGGTGCGGAGGACGTGGACGCGCTGCTGATCTGGACTCATCTTGGCCAGGGCGGTGAGGTCGCAAGCGCTCTTTACGGCGGCCGCAAGTGCCGCGTCGCCCTTGCTGTCGGGCTCCAAGTGACCATAGCCAATGGCGGTCTTGGCTCCGGCACCCAGCCACTCCAGGGCATTACCTAGGCAGTCCAGTACCTCATGTAGCTCTGTGCGGGAATTGGCGGCGGTATTTCGTGGTGCGAGGGTGAACAGGAGCTCAATACGTTCTGCAACGAGGAAGGGGATGGGGGTAGGGTCGTGCCAGTCCGCTGGGACGCGGTTCGGCTCCTGGTCTGGGTGCCGGATCTGACCGCCTTGTTCGTACCACTTACCCACGTGGGGGGTCATGATGTCTACTTTGAGCAACACCGGGGCGATGGGCGTGGCGTCGAAGAAGAGGATCTCGCCGGTTCCCGCTTCTTGGGTGCGTTGCTTCGGGTCCTTGTGGTCGCTCCCGAACCAGGCGTGGAGCCGGGCGCGTGGCTTGGGCTCTTCCGTAGCCTCGTAGAGCCATGCCTCGACCCAGGCGCGAACCAGGCCCTTCACGGCGCTGGCGGGGAGGTACAGGAACGCCCAGCACCGGATGCCAGCCGAAGCCATTTTCGACGGGATGCGGATAGCCGGTGCCAGTGACCAGGCGACCGGTGGCCTTGAAGCAGGCGCTTTGACCGCCTAGCGCCTGGATCAATTGGGTCTGGGCCACAGCGAAACGGGTCAGGGCCTCTGGGTGGCCAACGGGTCCCGCAAAGGTCTTGAGCCAGTCTTCTTGGTCACCGCGCCTACCGACCAATCGGTTTCAAACCCATCGAACAAACGCTGGAAGCGCAGTCCGGGATGACCGGCGCGATGATCCGTGGGAATCCCCGCTGCGGCGTCTTGATAGAGGGGGAGGGTCATGGGTGGCGCTCCGTGGTCATGTACGCCTTGGCGAACTTGACAACCCAGATGACGAATGCCTGAGACTCGGCCTGGGCGAGGCGGTAGAGGTGCATGTCGCCGGTGCAGAGCGCGTTCAGCAGGTCCGGTGCATCTTGATAGGGCTGTCCTTGATCAGTGAGCCAGTCGGTCAGTAGGTTGTAGAGCCGCTCGTGGGTGCCGCCCTTGGATCTATAGAACGCGAGCGTTGCCTGATCTGTTGATATGGATCATGGCCGGGAGTCCGGCGGCGTAGCGCTTGTACTCGTCGTTATCAATCCTGGGGTCGTTCTCCGCGCGGCGCACGGCACGGAGCGCAAATTGAGCGCGCCTTTGCTGCATGGTTTGCATGTCAGTCTCCTTTGTTGCCGACCGTCTTGTTGTGAATGGCCGTGGCGCACCAGCCCATGCCGACGGTCTCGTTACCGCCGAGTTGGAGACCAGGATCGCTGGGTGAACAGGTTGGTGACCAGGCCCAGGATCTGCTTGGGGTCGAAGTCGGCATTGGCGGAGCGGGCCGCGGTGGCGCTGAGGCAGGTGTAGAGCAGGGTCTCAGGGGGTAGGGTCTCCTCGTACCACAGGGCACCGTCTTGGACGGTTTTGGTTTGGCTGTCGATGGCGATGTGGGCATTGACGGGGGTTGCGTGCTGGACCAGGTGGGCGAAGCTGTCGTTGCTGACGATGACGAGTTGGCGCGTCAGATCTTCGGCCACGGCTGCCCGCCGCATCAACGCCGCAAGGGTGTCGATTGGGGCGGAGAGGTCCGTGGCAGCGGTGGCGAAGCGGTATTCCTCTAAGAACAGGTTTTCGGCCGGTACTTGGATGGGGATTAGAGCGCGACTGGTGTTTGCATCGTCCTGGACTTGGGGCACGGTGAAGGTGCCGAGGTTCAGTTGCAGCCAGTCCGCATCCCGCAGCAGCCGGGCCAGAGCATCTGGGCAGGTGACCCACTTGAACTGAGAGGTAAGGGAGCGAACCGGGAACAGGAGCAGGCGCGCATCGGTGACGATGAGGGCTCCGGCATGGTCGGATGCGTTCGCGGTGGGTGGTCCGAAGACCAGCGCAATCTCGGGGGCGGCCTGGATCTGCTTGCGGTACTCGTCGGGTCGGGACAGATCCGTACCCTGACCCTGGACCAGCCCCGCCTTGATTTGTTCGGCATGGGTGCGCAGCGCGCCCTTGACCGCAGAACCAAAGATGCACGGCCAGCCATTATGGCCTTCCCTCTGGATGGGGAGGTCTATAGCACCGATGTGCTGGCCGGTGCCGGCGTGGATGGACGTCTGCGCAAGGAGACCGAGGATGGCATTGTGGCGATACATGGGGCGTTCCCTCTACCGGGTTTTTGTTGCGTTATCGTTTCGGGGCCAGACACCGGCGATCAGCCGACCGCGGCCCAGGGCGCGGTCTTGGGCGTCGCCGATTTGGGTGGCATTGATCGCCTCGATGGCTGCGTTCAGGTCATCGTGCTCGGCCGTCACGTAGAACAGGCTGCCGGGTGGCACCAGGCTGCGCACTGGCCGCGGGGAGCGGGATGCCACATCCCAGCCGCCCTCGCGCAGGCAGGGTCCGAGGACGGCGCCGTGGATGGTGATCCGGCAGTCGCCGATGTCGCCAATCCAGCGGGTGCCTAGCGTTTGGTCATGGGTGGGCGTGAAGCCGGGCAGCGGCATGGGACTGCGTGGATCGCTCACGGCCAGCGGCGTCAGGAGATACAAGATCAGGCCGATGGCGTCGCTGGTGTTCGGTGCCGCAAAGGGCGCGGCGGCCGCGTCCAGTACCTCGAAGTGGGCAGCGCGCCCCTCGCCGCCCAGGCGGATGGACCCTCCCGCGGGGACGATGTTCGCGGGCAGACCGGCAACGTCCACCTCGCAGGCGAGTGCCTGGGCCAGGCGGATATGAGCGGTTTGGTAGAGCATGCCCTCTTCGGCGGTGCGCCTGGGGTTGAACCGAGCGATTCCCAGGCGGGCCTCGCGCTCGAACAGCGCCTTGCCTTGGATCATATCCTCGATCGCTGGCGTCTCGCCATTGAGCACCTGGTTCAGGGTCTTGCCGGTGATCCAGTAGTTGGCGAGGGGCGTAAATTGGCGTGTGGGCACGACCGGTAGCCGCACCCCTAATCCCAGGTCCGAGCGCATGGGTGGGCCCAGCTTGAGGCGATGGACCGCGATAGCTCCTTGGTCCCGCAGGTCTCCCAGCAGGTTCGCTGGGACGGGATACAGACGCTCCCAGATCCCCCCGCGTTTTTGCGCCAGCCAGGGGCCGGCCAGGGTCATGTTGCCCAGCCCGGCTCTGTCGCCCATGTAGCGGCGTAGGTTGGCGTATTCCTGGTCGTCTTGGAAGCGCGACCAGTCCACCCGGAGATGCTCGCCGATGGCCGTGCGTACGGCCCCGGCGAGGGTGGTGGCGGGTGGCGGGAAAAGGCTGGCGAGTTCGGACCCACCGATGCTATCCATGGGGCGCGACTCCCGGAAGAACCAGGTATCGAACGCATTGAAGCGCCAGGTCTTGTCCATGCTCTGGCTCATTGCTCTACCCCCTTCGCGGAGAGGAAGCGCACCAGGAGGGCGCCGTCTGCATGCAGATAAGCGTCTCGTGGCCACCTGCTGGGGTCTGTTTGGTTTGCCTCCCGGATAACCGGACGACATTGGCGCAGGA
Source organism: uncultured Gammaproteobacteria bacterium (assembly GCA_963845265.1). Classification (GTDB taxonomy): domain Bacteria; phylum Pseudomonadota; class Gammaproteobacteria; order Chromatiales; family Chromatiaceae; genus DYRB01. Next base: position 80,669 of record CAWJRN010000014.1, read on the forward strand.
GCGGCTCTACCAGGGTCCGGGCGTGGACCATGCGGCCAGATGGCGGTTTGATCCGATCACAGAGCCCTGAGCCGACGTACTCCGCGGCTATCAGGTACTCGGCTTCGTCGGTCGCGGGATCGAAGACGGGTTTCGCCTCGTCAATTTCGTTTTGATCTGAGGTCGGTCTTTCCTTCGCCGGGTTCAATAGGTCGAAGAGCTCCCGGATTCGGTAAAAGAACCCGCTGCTAAACGCCTGGTCAGGGTCGTCAGCGGCAATTTTGTCCGCCAGCGCCTGAATCTCCAGCGTTGGGCCATCCGAACCGGTTGGGCCCTGCGCAAAGGCGATCCCCCATGGCAGGGCCCATTCCAGGGCCTTGCCGCCGGGTTTCCAGACGCGCACCGCCAGGGCATCCCGCCCGCGCCCAGCCTTGGCTACGTGCTTCAACAGTTCCTGCGCATCCTTGAAGACCTTGGTCAGGGGCATGCGGACATGGGCATACTCGATGGCCCCGGAGATGGTGGCGGCGAATGGGTGGCGAGGATCCATCCGCTTGTCGAATGCGGCTAGGTAGCATCGACGCAGGCGCAGGGCGCAGTTCATCGCATCCTCAAGGGGCAACAGCGCCAGGACATCGTCGCCCCCGGCGTAGACGAGGAAGCCATTATGTTCATCGACGATGCCCTTCACACGCTTGGTGAAGGCATCCAGGGCCTCGGTGATCACGGGCTGTTTCTTTGGGTCGCTCAGGTTGACGCCGAGGGAGTCGCCATCCATCAACAAGACCGCATAGAAGGGGCTTGGTGGGCGGGTACCGAGGGCGCCTTGAAGCCTGTGCAAACAGCGTTTGACCTCTCCGGCCCTCTTGCGAATGGTCGCGTTGATCTGCGGGTCGTCCTTGTCGCCGTATAGGTTGACATTGTCTAAGGCGGTATCGAAGAAAAGATCTCCGTCCAACGAGCGCCAACGTCGTCGCTCGGTCGCCACGCGCAGGCAGCGGATGTCGGATTCCCACTCGCCGTAGCCCCCGCCGGGTTGGGTGTCTGCCAACTCATGGGCGGCTTTGTGGAACCGCTCGTAAAGCTCGCCAATCTTCGGGTCGGTCTCCGCTTGATCGATCGCGTCCTTGAGCCAATGGACCACGGCCATAAAGGGGGCCGAAGGCATCCCGGGTTTCAGGGACCAGCCACGCACCGGCATCCCGCCGATGTCGATGCTGACGTCGTCAAAACAGCGCACGAAGCGGCGTTTGATGAAGGCGATAGCGCAAAGGTGTTCGCCCGCCCGCAGATCGCTGCGGATACCTGCGGTCTTTGGCTTTCGGACGCCGCGCCAGAAGGTCTTCAGCTCCAGCCCGTGACCATCGGTGGGCGAGGGGACGCCGGAGAGTTCCTGAAGCCCATCCATGACCATACACTTGACGCCGTCCTCCTCATCGAAGAAGTGAGAGCGCCAAGTTTTGCGTCGGTCCAAGGCCGCGCTGTCCGCGTCCGCCGGACCCGTGAGCACCCAGGCGATCTCCCAAAAATGTTTGGTCTGCCGATCCCAGATTTCGCGGGTCTTACCCTCGCATGCTGAAGGTCCTCCGAAGTCTTGCGCCCAGACCTGATCCGCGATGGCCAACCAGGCTTTCTGCACCGCATCCACCACCGCGTCGGGGCGGAAGTCCGCGCTTACCCGCGCCATGAATCGGTTGGGGATGACGCCCTGGGTAGGTCTTGGCATGTAGGCGCTTTGTTCGCCGCCAACCCAGGCTAGAAACTCTTTGTTGGCAGCGGGGAAGGTGATGTTGTTGTGCTCCGGGTCTTGTTGCTCTACCGCTTTCATGGCCACGGCCGCGAGCCAGGAGAGGATGAAGGAACCGGCCCAGAAGTCGCGGGTGCGTCTTGCCTGGGCAACGAACGCCTGGACGGGCCCGAGGGTGAAGTGGAAGTGCGGGCGGTCGTCCGTTGAGTCGCTCATAGTGCTCTCTCCCGGTCGGCGAAGCGGTCCATGTAGGTGTGGATATAGGACCAGTCGATCATGTGGTTCTTGAAAGGACAGGTGTTGGGGGCGGCCCCGCCCGGGCTTGAACTCCAATGTGTCGCCGTTGGCCAGGAAACGTGCTGGCAACAGCAGATGCAGCAGCAGGGCCGCGCCGTCCGGGAACTGGTGGACATGGATGAACAGCGGCGAGGCGCGGCGGCTGCGTTCGTCCATGTGCAGGCCCAAATCGGCCTTGAAACCGGTGGACGAGAAGAAGTAGTTGTGTGGTAACCCGAAGACGCTGCGCGCAGGGATTGCGGCGGGGCGGTCGCCCTTGGTGACGCCATCCATGAGGTCGTGATCGGGCTTAAAATTTTGCTCGCTCGGTTTTCCGCACACCGTGCCGTTGCGGCCCCAGGATCGATAGAGCTGAAGCTCCCGCCCGGCAGCCTCCTGCAGGGCCTGGGGGTCCCTTCCTTCCAGGGAGACATCTACCCGGGACGCGCGGGCGAAGGCGGTAAAGGGCGGCAGGTCCACCCGCTGGCCCCAGGTACCGACTAGGGCCTTGAGGGCAACCTTGTCCTGCGGCACCGGGAGAGCCTCGTCGCCTTGGCGCAGGGACTGGATGGCCAGGGAGCCAAAGCCCTTGCGGGCGCGACTGCCGAGCCCGCCCAGGGTGCCCAGGGCGAGCAGGGCATCGGCTAGCTGGTGGCGAGCCTGGTCCGGGGTGTCGGGGCGGAAGCGGCAGACCAGGTCGAAGCTGGCTGGGGCGAGGGCCTCGCGCAAGAAGCCGCTTTGGAAGTGATAGAGCCCCTGGCCCATCAGGTACTGCACCCCGCAGCCGGGTCGCTTGAGGTCCGCCTTGCGCAGATCCGTGGCACGTACCTGCAGCAGCACCCGGGCCTGGCCGGGCCCGTTTTCGGCCGCGCTGCCGAAGAGCTCCGCCTCGTCGGCGTGCAGACGGCACAGGGCGGCGGCCTGGTCGCCGGCCTCGACGTCGAGTACGCGGGCCCAATTCAGGGCGCGCCACCAGAAACGCAGGGCACCCTTCACGCTGCCGGCACCGATGCCGGTCGCCTTCTGCTCAGCGTCGCCGATGAACATTGGCGTCGTGATGCGGTAGGAGGCGGTTAGGGGAGGAGCGAGATGCTTCATGCGTGTTCCCTCGTCGATCCAATGGACGGCGCTGACGTTCCGCTGGGCGATCAGCTGTCTAAAATCCTGACAGTGCCTGCCGATCGCCGTGCAGTCTAATTACTTTGTTGTTCGGTGAATGTTTGCTGAAGGGTTTCGAATCTGACGCCCATGCTCGGCGCACCGGTGAGCCGGGAGGGTGACTTGTCACAATGCTGGGGCCGGGTCTTGCCGCAGCGGGGCGACCGCGTGGTGCCCATATCCCATGCTCGCATTCTTCCCCACATTCAGCCACTGCCCCAGGTGCAAATAGGGCCACAGTGCCTCGGCATCAGCCAGGTCCAGGTCGATATGGCCCATCAGGCCGCCGGTGTCGACGCGGCCACCGTGGCGGGCGCCGTAGCGCGAGGCGGGCTGGTGACGCAGGTCTTGGGCGATGGTCCTGACCCTTTCGCTCGCGGCCTTGAGGTCGGGGAAGGGGGCTTCGAGCTTGCGGCCGGTGTAGAAGTACTGGAGCAGACTGATGCGGCGGACGATGGCCATGATGAGGTGACCAACGTCCAGATCGGCATTGGTCGGCGTCTGGCCCGAGGGCTTATAGGGACTGGTGAAGAGGAGGCGGACCGCGGCCGGGACCGGCGGGATGGCCGGGGTTTCGGGGGGCAGGGCGGTGAGTAGGCGGCCCTTGGTGGCGATCAGTTGCGGCTCAGGGACGTCGGGGACTTCCTGGGTGACGTCCTGGAGCCAGGCTTGGCCGCGTCGGGGGCCCAGACCGCCCTGACCGGCCGCAGCCATGGCCTGGATGACTAGGGGCAAACGGTCGTTGGCATCGCTGACCAGGACCAGCGCGACGGTCATGTCGGCGCCGGCCGGGATGGTATCTGGGTTGTCCCCATCGATCTGGAAGGCGTGGGGGACTGGGATGGTGTCGTAGCGACGCATCAGCTCGGCGCCCGGCGGGCGCGGGCCGCTGAAGAGACGGCTGTAGTCGCATTGGTGCAGCAGCAGGCAGGCGGCGCACTCGGTGCCTGGGACGACGCAGGTGAGTTCGCGCAGGCGCAGCCCAAAGACGCCGTGCCAGAGCCCGCGGGGGTCGGTGGGCAGGTGCAGGTCGGCGCCCGCCTGGTAACGGAATCGGTAGCGGGCGACGGGCAGTCGCGGCAGGGTCTCGGACATGGCGGCCTCCTTGGTCTCGGCGATCTTAGCACCTGGGGTGGATTGGCGGTTGTCCCTGGCGTGGGCGGTGCGTCGCCGCGGCTGTTCGCCTATAGTTCGCCGGGTGCGAATTTTAGCGGGACGGCAGGCGCCGCGATTTCGGACTTGATCAGCGTTCTGGCCGTTGAATTTGCTGCGGCGCGGTACGGTGGATAAGGCGCGCGCCGCGATGTTGCTGGTCTGGTACCAAGCCTTGGCGCGCCGTATCCACCATCTGCGGTGTCGGTGGCAAATGGTGGATGCGCTGCGCTGATCCACCCTACCGGGCGGAACCATGATCACTGCGTTTTTGTCTTGGAGCGGTAGCCGACGCGTTATGCACCATCGGGTCTTTGTCTATGGCACCTTGCTGCGCGGCGAGGTGAACCACCATCTGTTGGCCGGTGCCGCTTGCCTGGGTGCCCACCGGACCGCCCCGGCCTTCAGTCTCTACAACCTGGGGACTTATCCCGGGCTGATAGGGGGCGGGAGCAGCGCCGTGTCCGGCGAGGTCTATCGTATCGATGGGGCCATCCTGCGTCGGCTCGACGCCCTGGAAGATTATCCGCGCCTCTACGGCCGAGACCTGATCCGCACCCCCTACGGCGAGACCTGGGTCTATCTCTATCGCGGCGGCGTCTTTGGACGCAAGGTCATCCCCTCGGGGGATTGGCGCGCCCTGACTCGCGACCGGGAGTCGGTCCTGGCCGGGGCCATTCGCAACACCCGCAACGCCAAGACCCAGGCAGTTCGCCAGGCCCTGCGGGGGGCCATCGGCGTGTAGCCTAGTATGTACCTCTACCCAGACTCCCCGAGGAGATGCCATGTCCGAGGAAGAAGGTCGCTTTACCATCCACTTGGAACCGCTCGACGACTGCTGCGTGGTCAGCTCCAGCACTCGCCAGGGTATCCCCATCCACGTCCAGGTCACCGACGGGCAGGGCCAGGTCCTGCATAGCTCCGAGTGAGCGAGCCCGTGCGCTGGGTCTTGTCTGCGGGTCGCTACGCCCTAGGTGCCGCGGTGATCGAGCCCAGCGAACTGGCCGCCGCCCTCGACCGCTTGGGGCTGGGCGGGTCCCGCCCGGTACTGGTCCTGGTGGGTGGCGCGGGCGGGCTGGACCCGGACCTGCACGCACCCCTGCTCGCCCTTTTTCGGGCCCTGATTCCGACCCTGTGCGAGCTGGGGGCTGCCGTGGTGGATGGCGGCACCAGGTCCGGGGTCATGGCGTTGATGGGGCAGGCCGCCGCAGGCACCGACCTGCACCTGCTCGGGGTTGTGGCCGTGGGCACGGTGCGGCTGCCCGGGCAGGCGGAGCCGGACGCGCATGGGGATCGCCCCGAGTTGGACCCGAACCACGATCGCTTCCTGCTCGTTCCCGGGACCGCATGGGGCGACGAGTCCCCGTGGATCGCTGCCGCAGCGACCGCCTTGGCCCCCACTGGGGCCAGTCTGACCCTAGTGGTCGGCGGCGGCAAGGTGACGGCGTTGGACTTGCGCGAGGGTCTGTGCCACGGCCGTCCGGCCCTGATCCTGGCGGGTAGCGGCGGCACCGCGGACGCCGTCGCCAGCTATCTGCAGGGCTCGGCTGGCCCTGTCGGTGAGCCCCCATTCGACCTGCCACCGGATACGGCTGCCCGCTGCGAGGTCATGCACCTGGGCCGTGCCGCCACCGAGTTGCCGGCGCTGTTGCGTCGGCGTCTGGGTGGGTGACCCCATGGGCCTCTTCGCCAACCCGACCCTGGTATGCGGCGACGGTCCGGTTGCCGCGGCCCTGGCCGCCAGCCTGGAGCGCCTGGGCCGCGCGGTGCGGCAGGTCGGTCCTCGGGACCTGACCCGGCGGCGGCTGGGTCGTGCCGCGACCCTGATCCTGGCGGCCCCTGCCGACCCGCTCGATCTGCTCGACCAAGTCCTGGCCCTTTCGGTCGGACGCGGGTCCCGCCGGTCGCCCCTGCACCTGATCCTGGCCCATCTGGGGGCCTGCCCTCAGCCCATGCCCGAGGCCTTGGCCGATCCAGCGGGTAGCGGCCTAGTGCAGTTGGAGACCTGTGCCCTGGAGGCCCGGGGCGCCCGTGCGCTGCTCGCCGCCCACCCACCCCACGCCGGCTTCGACCCCCTGTTTGGCCAGGTGCCGCACCTGCTCATCGTTGGTGCGACCCCGCTGGCCCTGGCCCTGCTCGGGCAGGTCATGCGCCTGGCCCACTATGGGGAGGGGATGGCGCAGTTCACCCTGGCGGTGGACCGGCCCGATACGTGGCGGGCGGAGGTCCTGGCGGCCTATCCCCAGGCCGAGCAGTCATGCGCCCTGCGCTTCACCGAGCTGAAGGCACCGGACCTGGCCGGGATGGCCCCGGTCAACGGGGTTTGGGTCCTGGTCGATCCGCCGGAGACCGGGCTGGACCTCGCCCTCGCCCTGGGCGCTGGGATTCGGCAGGCGCAGGGGGTTACGCCGCCGATCTACCTGGATGTCGGGGCGGTCGCGCCGATGGGCGGGATCGACGCCTGGGACGGACAGCTCGTGCCCGTCTCCTGGTTGGGGGCCGCCTGTAGGGACCTGCTTGCGGGGCAGGGGGATCGGCTGGCCCAGGTCATCCACGAACACTACCGCGACACTACCGAGGCCCAGGGCCGCGACCCGGCCCTGGAACCCGCCGGGCGCCCCTGGGAACTGCTCGATGGCTCTTACCGCGACGCCTCTCGTTACCAGGCCGACCACCTCTGGGCCAAGCTCGCCGCCACCGACTGCCGCACCCTGCCGCTGGCCGCGGCCCCGGCCTTCGCCTTCGCCCCCCAGGAGGTCGAGCGCCTGGCGCAGGTAGAGCATCGCCGCTGGGCTGCGGACCGGCATCTGAACGGCTGGACCTATGCCCCGGTGCGCGACAACGCCCTGCGTCATCACCCTCAGCTCATCCCCTACGCGGAGCTAAGCGAACCCATGAAGGACCTGGACCGCTTCGTGGTACGCCTGGTGCCGACGCTCCTGGCGCGGTCCGGGTTGGCCGTGGTGCGAGGTTTGGTCCTGGGGCTGGCGGAGGCGGACCAGGCCGCCAGCGGGTCGACGGGTCGGCGTACCCGCCGCCTCGTGGATGCATGTCTGGGGCGCCTGCGGGAGCGCTTCCCGGATCGTGGCCTGGTGCTGGCCACCACACTCGCCGATCCCTTCTCCCGTCTGGTCGCGGCGCGGGCGCTGGATGGCTTCGACGCGGCCCTGTGGTTGCTGTGTCACAAGCCTGTGACGGAACTGCTTGCGGCCGAGCCCCAGGCCGCCGCGCGGCTGGACCTGTTGCGGCTGGTGGCACGGGCGGAGCGACGCATCGAGCTGCCTGGGCGGATGGGCCTGGAGGACTGGCTCCAGCGTCGCGCCCAGGTGTTGCTGCTGCCCGGGGATGCACCTGCGCCGGTGGCCCCGGGTAGGCAGGTCCGGCTCGATGAGGGAGGGAATGGGCTAAGCTGGGGGTTCGAGTATTAGCCGAGATTTACGGAGCACTTTATGTTGATCACCTTCCGCACCAAGGCCTATGCCGACATCACGATGTTCGGCCAAGTGGCCCTGTCCCTGATCCATCTCATGGGCCATAGCGGCACCGTGCCAGGGGCCATCCTCGCCGAGGATCTGCCCGAGGCCCTGGCCCAACTGCGCGCCGGGGTGCAGGCCAACCCCGACGCCCCGGCCCCGGGCCCGGCGGACTCGGACGACGCGGACGAGCCGCGGGTGAGTCTGGCCCACAGGGCCCTGCCCCTGATCGCCCTGCTGGAGGCGGCGGAGCGGGAGGGTTCCAACGTCATGTGGGAAAGCAACTGAGCGCCCGGGAGGACTTGTAGACGTGATGGACCCATCGACCCGTATCCGGCCCCTCGCCCGACTCGCTCTGGCCGCGCTGGTGGTCGTGGCCCTCGCCCCGGCCGAAGCCAAGGTCTACAAATGGACCGACGCCAAGGGTGTCTTGCACTTCGCGGACAAGCCACCGCCCCAGGACCAAGTCGAGCTGGTCCGGGTACCGGCGACCAATTCTTTTCGTGCGGCGCCCGTGGCGGAGCCTTCATTAGCGCGGGTCGAGGATCGGCGTCCGGCCAAGGGCAAGTCGGTGGTGATGTTCAGCGCGGAGTGGTGCGGCTATTGCCGCAAGGCGCGGCGTTTTTTTCAGGCCAACGGGGTCGCCTTCCGCGAGCGCGACATCGAAAAGGAGCCGGCCGCTCGCCGGGAGTACGAACGACTGGGCGGGGCGGGGGTGCCCTTGATCCTGGTCGGGGACCGGCGTCTGACGGGATTTTCTGAGGCCAGCTTCCGGCGGCTCTACGGTAACTGATCCGCTATAGCCTTCGCCCGCGAACCATCCGAAGGCACTACGGCCTCCCCGTAGCCCGGATGGAGCGGTAGCGGAATCCGGGGGCGGCCTCGCAGACTATCTAAATATCATTGGGTTAGCCCTTGCCGCTCGGCGCCCGGAGCCGGTCCAGCCGCAGCCGGTGACGGTCGTCGAAGAGCCGCCGCGAGCCGATCCATACCGCCGCGGTGCTGCCCAGCCCGGTCCCGCCGGAGATCAGAAACATCACCAGGAGCTGGTATTTGGCCGCCTCGATGGGCGGGCTGCCGGCGAGGATCTGCCCGGTCATCATCCCCGGCAGGCTGACCACCCCGGCGGTGGCCATGGCGTTGACGATGGGGATGAGCCCGGAGCGCAGGGCGTCGCGGCGGATGTCGGCGATGGCCGTGTCCCAGGTCTCGCCGAGCATCAGGCGGGCCTCGATGCGCCCGCGGGACTCCCAGGCGTGGCGAGTCAGGTTGTCCATGGCCAGGGCGACGCCGCTCATGGTGTTGCCCAACAGCATGCCCAACAGCGGGATCAGGTACTGGGGCTGATACCAGGGCTTGACCCCGATGATGATGCTCAGGGCCAGGACCAGGACGGTGAAGGACGACAGGAACATGGACAGGGTGCCGATGCCGTAGCCCCAGGCCCCGCGATAGCGGTGTTTCTGGCGCGACATGGACTCCCAGCCGGCAGCAGCGAGCATGGCAAAGGCCATGAGAGCGATGAGGCCGGGGTGGGTGGTCTCGAACAGGGCGTGGAGGACATAGCCGATCAGGCTCAGTTGCACGGCGCTGCGGGCGGCGGCGACCAGGACCCGCCGCTCCACCCCCAGGTGCAGGCGCCAGGACAGCCCCGCCAACAGCAGGACCAGCCCCGCGGCCAGGGCCAGGTCGAACGGGCTCAGCAGGATCAGGCTCATGGTTCGGGCACCAGGCGGCGGTCTGCGATGACCAGGCGGCGCCCGCCCGACTGCGCGCTCAATCGAGCCCTCTGGTCCGGGTCGTGGCTGACCCAGAGGACCGCCGCGCCATGCTCGGTGCGGTACGCCTCCACCAGGGCCTCGACCTTGTCGCGGTTGGGTGGGTCCAGGTTGGCGGTGGCCTCGTCGAGCAGCAGGGCGGCCGGACGGTTGGCCAGCACCCTGGCCAGGGCCAGGCGCTGACGCTCCCCGGTGGACAGGCGCGAGACGGCCCAGTCCAGGGTCTCCGGGCCGAAGCCCAGGTCGGCGAGCAGGGGCTCGATACCGGCTGGGAGGTGCTCGCCGACCGCGTCCGCCCACCAATGGGCCTCCGCCGGCAGCAGGGCGACCCGGCGGCGCCAGTCCGGGGCGGGCAGGGCGGAGCGGGGGGTGTCGTCCAGCCAGACCTCGCCCGAGTGCGGGTCCAGGTCGGCGATGGCGCGCAGCAGCAGGCTCTTGCCGGAGCCGGAGGGGCCGGAGAGAAAGACGCGCTCCCCCGGTGCTAGCTCCAGGTCCACCGGCTCCAGACCGATCGGCGCGATCGCTTGCAGGCGCAGTCCGGCCATTAGGGTTGGTCGCCGCGGCGGCGGAAGATCAGGTCGTGGACCGCATGGCCGAGGCCCTGGCCGCGGCGTTCGAACTTGGTCAGGGGGCGGTCCGCAGGGCGCTCCGAGTAACCGCCCGTCGGGGCCGTGTTGGCGAAGGTGGCGTCGGCAGCGGTGAGGACTGTGAGCATCTGCTCGGCGTAGGGGGTCCAGTCGGTGGCGGCGTGGAAGGTCCCGCCGGGGCGGATGACTCGCGCCATCAGGTCCATGAAGCCCGGTTTGAGGATGCGTCGCTTGTGGTGGCGCTGCTTGGGCCAGGGGTCCGGGAAGAACAGGTAGACACCGTCCAGGCTGGCGGGTGGCAGGCCCTGGGTCAGCAGTTCCACCGCGTCGCAACGCAGCACCCGGACATTCTCCAGGCCGCGCCGCTCCAACTCCAGCAACAGGTGCCCGACCCCAGGGCGATGCACCTCCACCCCCAGGTAACGGCGTTCCGGGTGGGCCTCGGCCATCTGCGCCAGGCTGACCCCATTGCCGAAGCCGATCTCCAAAAAGATGGCCGGGAGCGCGGACGTATCGTTCGCGACTGGGAGCTCAGGCGTCTCGCCCGCTTGCTGGGAGTTCAACGCGAACAGGCACTCGGGATCGAGCAGGTTTCCAGGCACCCAATCCACCCCAAACCGCGGCCAAAGCTCCGCGAAGGCACGTGCCTGGCCGGGCGTCAGCCGCCCCTCGCGCAGCACGAAGCTGCGGATGGGGCGGTGCTGGCCGCTGGTCTTGGGGCCCTGTTCGGTTTCGGTTTGTGTCACTTGCGACGTTCCGGCGGATTGCGTTTTCAGTTATCAGTGGTCAGTTTTAAGTTTTCAGGTGTCAGGTGTCGACACCTGGGATGTTGTGCGGGAAAAGGTGCCATCAGGAGCCCAAAAAAAGGCGCCGTGCGACGCGTAGGGCATCTTCCATGTCCGTTCTAGCATGCCCGGTCTCGGACGGCGGCGGTCGTATCGGGGGATTGCTCGTCGTTCCGGCCAGGGGGTCTCGGTGGTTGCCCGCGGTCCGCACAGCGGACCCTACGGACTGACAACTGACAACTGACAACTTCCCCGGTGGATGCGCTTCGCTTATCCACCCTTGGTCGCCGTTTAGAAGAACAGCCCATCCAGGGGGGAGGACGCCGAGGCAAACCGCCTGGCAGGCATGCGCCCGGCGCGGTAGGCCTCGCGTCCGGCCTCGATGGCCTTGCGCATGGCGCTGGCCATGAGTATCGGGTCCTGGGCAGCGGCGATCGCCGTGTTCATTAGGACCCCGTCGCAGCCGAGCTCCATGGCTACCGCCGCATCCGACGCCGTGCCGACCCCCGCATCCACCAAGATCGGCACCTTGGCATTTTCCACGATGGTGCGGATGTTGAGCCGATTGCGTACCCCCAGGCCGGAACCGATGGGGGCGGCCAGGGGCATCACCGCCACACAGCCCAGCTCTTCCAGGCGCTTGGCGATGATGGGGTCGTCGTTGGTGTAGACCATGACGTCGAAGCCGTCCTTGACCAGGACCTCCGCCGCCGCAAGGGTGGCGATCACGTCCGGGAACAGGGTCTTCTCATCCCCCAGGACCTCGAGCTTGCACAGGTTGTGCCCGTCGAGCAGCTCCCGGGCCAGGCGGCAGGTGCGGATCGCCGTCTCGGCGTCGTAACACCCGGCGGTGTTGGGCAGGATGGTGTAGCGCTCCGGGGGCAGCACCTCCAGGATGTTCGGCTCGTTGAGGTTCTGGCCGATGTTCGTGCGGCGTACGGCGATGGTCACGATCTCAGCCCCGCTTACCTCGATGGCCAGGCGGGTCTGCTCCATGTCCTTGTATTTGCCGGTGCCGACCAACAGGCGGGAGCCGTATTCCTGGCCTGCGACGACGAGGCGGTCTTGATTGTGGGTGTCTGCGGTCATGGCGCTCTGGCCTCCGATTGGGACTGCGAGGGGGACAGGATAAACGATCAGCCGCCGCCGACCGCATGGATGATTTCCACCCGATCCCCAGGGGCCAGGCGGTGCTCGGCAAAGCGGCTGCGCGGGACCAGTTCCTCGTTGACCTCGCAGGCCAGACGCCGACCGGAGAGATCGAGGTTTTCGATCAGGGCAGCCAGGGTGCAGGGCTCTGCAAGCTCCGTGGGGTTGCCGTTGACCAGAATCTGCATGGGCTGGGTGCCTATTGGGGGGCGGGTGGGGGGCGGCGATTCTACACTAAACTGCCGCGGCTATTGAGCAGGCACCAAAACGAGACGGGGAGGCGCCACGTTGACGCAATGGTCAGAGGATCTGATACCCATCGAACGGGCCCGAACCCTGGATGGTCTCTTCTACCAGAGGGTGCGCCGGGCCCCGGAGCGGGTCGCCTATCGCTACTATGACCGAACCGCCGGGGAATGGCGACAGTGGACCTGGGCCGAGATGGGGGCCATGGTGGCGCGCTGGCGTGCGGCCCTGGCACGGGAGCAGGTCCGCCCTGGCGATCGGGTGGGCATCCTGCTGCGCAACTGCCCGGAGTGGATCATCTTCGACCAGGCAGCCCTGTCCCTGGGGCTGGTGACCGTGCCCCTCTACACCGACGACCGGGCCGATAGCACGGCCTACATCGTCACCGATGCGGCCATCAAGGTCTCGCTGGTCCAGGACGTCAACCGCTGGCGACGCATCGACGAGGCTCTGGGCGAATCTGCTTACCCATTGCGGGTGGTGGTCGCCGATTCGGTTCGGGAGCCCGCACGGGATACCGGGGAGGACCCGCGGGTGGTGTCGCTCGCCGACTGGCTGCCGACGACGGTCCCCGAGCTGACCCAGCGTGAGGGTAACGCGTCCACGGTATCCGAATCATCCTCATCGACGGCCATGTCGAGCAGGTCCGACGCCTCCAGGACCCCGGACTCGATCTCGTCCAGACCATTGACCACTGCCTCCAGTGCCGAGCGCTCGCGGCCCAGGGGCTGGGCCCGCTCCGGCTCGCTCCAGACGGCCGGGTCCTCCAACTCGCGCAGCACTTCTACCAGGCGGTCTTGCTTTTCGGCGTAGTCTAAAGATACCCCCTGCGCGAGGTGAGTCGCTCCTGGAGGTCGCCGATCTGGTTGGTGAGTGGATTGATGTCCTGCATGGCTTGCGGGTCTCGGGCGGGGCAAAGCCGAGTGTGGTAGCTGAATGCCTGCGGCGGGCCAAAGTCCGGTTGACCCGGGCCGGTGAGTCCGCCGCTTGGCCGGATGTCTGCGCCGTCAGTTCCGCTATCCGGATCTCGTCTCGGCCAGAGGCAGCTCCACCCGGAACACAGCCCCGCCGTCCGGCGCCTGGTCCACGCACAGGGTGCCACCGTGGTCGGCGACGATGCCGTAGCTGATGGACAGGCCTAGCCCGGTTCCCTGGCCCACTGGCTTGGTGGTAAAAAAGGGGTCGAAGATGCGCAGCCGATCCGGCTCCGGGACGCCTGGTCCGTTGTCCTGCACCCAGAGTCGAGCCCCGGCCCCATCGGCGGCAAGGCTCACCTGGATGTGGGGACGGGCGACCCCTTGCACGGCGTCCAGGGCGTTCTGGACCAGATTCATGGTCACCTGATGCAGTTGCCCTGGGTGGCCTGTGACCAACAACCTTGGCGGCAGGTCAAGGTCCAGGGTCAATCCCTTGGGGCCGGTCTTGGTGACCCAGTGCACGGCGGTGCGCACGACGTGGACCAGGTCGAATTCGGTGTGCTCTCCCTGGTGACCGGACGAGAAGCGGCGCAGGTCCTGGACCAGATCGCGTACCCGCTCGGCCCCCTCCAGGGTGCCCTTGAGCAGAGGGTCGAGGTCCGACAGGATGCGCTCGATGCGCAGCTCCTCCTTGAGGGCCGCGACCTCGGGCGTCAGCCCGGCGGCGTCCACGGCGGAGATGAATCGCCCCAGGCGCTCGCGGTAGCGGGCCAGGGCGTGGACATTGCCATAGACAAAGCTGATGGGGTTGTTGAGCTCATGAGCAACCCCGGCCACCAAGCGGCCCAGAGAGGCCATTTTTTCCGACCGGACCAATTGTTCCTGGGCCTGTTGCAGTTCGGCGTGGGCGCGGTTCAGATCCCGGTAGGCCCGGCGCAGTTCGCCCACCGGGCGGCCGATCAGGACCATGCCGAGCAGGCGTCCCCGATGGTCGAAGCGCGAGGTACAGTTCATTGCCAGGGGGGCCTCGCCATCGCGCCCGGCCAGGGTCAGCTCGCAGTCGTGGATGGCGGTGCTGCGGATCTTTTGGGCGAAGGTGTCGGCAAGGGGCAGGCATTCGGCGGTGAGCAGCGACTGAAAGGACCTGCCGCACAGATCGGCCTCGCGCAGCCCGGTCAGGGCCTCCAGGGCGGCGTTGACCTGCTGGATGCGCCCCTCGGTGTCGCATACGATCAACACGTCGGTCATAGAGGTCAGGACTGAGGCGATGAACCGCTGTGCCTCCTCCAGGGCGCTGTTTTTCTCCTCCAGCTCGACTTGATAGCGGACCAGGTCGGCGTAGGTCTCGTCCATTTTTTGGATGACCTCGATCCACACCGAGTCTGCGTCACCCAAGGGGCTTGATGCCAGGGGGCCGGTGGGCACCTGCGGATTCGGGGCCTTTCGCGTCACGGGTCTGGTCCGGTCTGGGGCCGGCCCGGGGCCAGCCCATAACGGTCCAGCTTGTTGCGCAGCCCGGCCCGGGACAGACCCAGCTCGTCGGCGGCGCGGCTCTTGTTCCAGTGATGCCGGATCAGGCTCTCGCGCAGGATGCGCGTCTCCAGGGCCTCGACCTGGGCCTGGAGCTGGCCTGGGGCACCTGTTGGGGCGCCGGTCCCCTGCTCAGGCTCACAGCTGCCGCTCAGGATGCGTGGGTCGAGCAGGTCGGCGCTCAGGATCGGCTGGTCGGACATGACCAGGACCCGCTGAATCTCGTTCTGCAGCTCCCGCACGTTGCCGGGCCAGGGGTAGCCCTGAAGGCAGCTCAGAGCCTCGTCGGTGAAGCCGTGCACCGGCTTGCCGAAGGCACGGGTCGCCTCGTCGAGGATGCACTGGGCGATGGCTGGGATGTCCATGGGCCGCTCGCGCAGGGCCGGCAGGTGCAGGCGCACCCCGGTGAGGCGGTAGTAGAGGTCGGTGCGAAAATGCCCGGCGCGCAGCTCCTGTTCCAGGTCGCGATTGGTGGCGGCTACGACCCGCACGTCCACCCGGCGTCGCCGGTTTGCCCCCACGGGCCGCACCTCGCCTTCCTGCAAGACCCGCAACAGCTTGACCTGGAAAGTTGGGGAGACCTCGCCGATCTCGTCCAGGAAGATGGTTCCGCCGTCCGCCTGCTCGAACAGCCCGACCCGGGCGCCGACTGCTCCGGTGAAGGCGCCGCGCTCGTGACCGAACAGCTCGCTCTCCAGCAATTGGTCTGGCATGGCGGCGCAGTTTTCGGCGACGAAGGGTTTGTCGGCGCGCAGGCTGTTGTAGTGCAGGGCGCGGGCGAACAGCTCCTTGCCGGTGCCGGACTCTCCGGTGAGCATCACCGGGATGTCGTAGGGCGCGACCTGGGCCACCTGGTCGCACACCCGGTTGATGGGGCTCTCGGCGGTGCGCACGATGGTGTCGAGCTGGAAGCTGCGTTTGAGCTGGCCGCGGCGGCGCTCCAGGTGCTGCTCCAGGGTGGCCGGGGCGACCTTCATCTCCAGGGCCAACAGCTGATTCTCGCGCTGGAGCTGGAACAGGCGGCAGGCATTGCGGACCACAAGCAGCAGGTGGTCCGGGTGCCAGGGTTTGGTGATGAACTGGTAGATGCCGGCCCGGTTCACCCCGTCGATGATGTCCTCGGCGTCGGTGTAGCCGGACAGGATCATGCGCACCACGTCGGGCCAGCGCTCGCGCACCTGGACCAGGAGCTCCACGCCGGTCATGTCCGGCATGCGCTGGTCGGAGATGACGGCCTGGATCCAGTCGTCCTCCAGGATGTGCAGGGCCTCCCGAGCCCCAGTGGCCGTGCGGACCTCGAACTCCTCGTCGAGGATGCGGGTGAGGGTGTCCAGCGACAGGGGCTCGTCGTCCACGATCAGGATGCTTGGGCGGTTGCTGGTCATGGGCTCGTCTGAATCCGGTAGCCCACGCAGGGGTCCACGGCCTCGACGGTCAGGGCGACCAGGGCGTTCAGGTCCGCCCCGGCAGGCAGGCCCACGAGCCCCCGGGCGAGCACACCGTCCGGGTGGAAATTCCACTCGGTGGGGGCAAGAATCCGGTAGCCGCGGACCAGCCCGGAATCGATCTCGACCCGGTGCACCAGGCGACCGCGGGCGGCCTCCACCTGGCCGATGCCGGCGCTGGTGCCGTTGGACGGGGGTAGTGGAGGGGCGCTGTCCGGCACCAATCCTTCAACGGCAGCGGCGAGTCGCCCCGGCAGTCGGGCGAGCTCGCTCAGGCGGGCGGTGAGCCGGGTCAGCAGACCGTTACCGTGGCGCCGGTTCAGGTCCGCGATCAGGGGGCGATGGATCTCCCGGGCCAGGGCGCCCGTCTCCCGTGGTTGGCCGTCCCAGGTGGGGCGGGCGATGAAGGCGTCGGCCCCTGGGCCCACGAGCCAGGGCTCCAATGCCCCCGCAGTCGTCTCCCCCAGGGGCGCCACCGCCGAGGACGCGAGGTTCGACCAACCCTGGTTGGCGACCCGGGCGAGGGCCCGGGCGCCCATGGAGCGGCCCTCGGCCGCCCAGGCGGCGAGCCCGGCAGCGTCATCGAGCTCCAACCAAGTCTGGGGCGGGATGCCCAAAACGACCTCGGTCAGGACCTCCTCCAGGGCGTCGAGGACATTTGCCAGTTGAACCTGGTTTGGGGACAGTTGGCCCCCGCCGAGTCGGAATCCGTCGCTCTCGGGGTAGAGGGCCGTCGCGAGCTCCCTGCGCAGGCGCCCAGTGAGGGCCAGGGCCCGGGGGTCGGGGCGCTCCGCCAACCAGGTGCCCCAGCCCAGCAGGCAGCGGACCAGGTGCTCGCGGGCGCTCTCCGCCAGGAGCAGGGCCTCCCTGGCACGACGCTGGGGCTCGCTGGGGCGGTGGCACAGGGCGTCCTCCACCGCGGCCACTGCCGCGGCGGCTTGGGCGGTGGCACAGACGCTGTAGAGCAGGGGGAGGGTGGCCAGGGCCTCGCCGACGGGCTTGCCAAGGAAGATCCGGGCAACGCCCAGGGGGCGGGTCGAACCCACGTCCACCGCGGCGATGCGCCCGGCTTCCAGTGCCAGGTGGATGCTGAGCAGCCCTTCGGTGCCGCAGACCGGTGAGGTCACCCTGATGCCCCCGACTGGCTGCCGGGTTCAGGGTCCGGCTGGTGGCCGCTGAGGGCGCGAAACAGACCCCGGCGGGTCAGGGGGCGGGCCAGCGGCCGGTCGGGCGGCTGCTTGGGTGCGGGTGTGCTCCCAGGGTCCGGCGTCATCAGGGCCTTGAGGACTTCCTGCGCGGTGGCGACGGCCGCGGCCTGGTCGGCAAACTCGTGCATGGGCGAGAACAGGGAGCAGGCCTCGTGGGGCCCGATGTCCGCCGGGTCGCCGGCGATGAACTCGTAGGTGCCGGACGGGAAGCTGCGGCTGCGTTTGCTTCCCGGCTTGCCCAGTGCGGCGGTGTCCGCGGGCAGGGCCAGCAGGTTCATGGCCCAGGGGGTCACCAGGACGCCCAGCCAGTCGCCCTCCCACACCTGGGCCCCGACCACATCGACGCCGAGGCGCGTGTTGAGGATGGGCAGATCCTCCATGCGCTCCCGGTGGATGGTCTCGAAGACCGCCGTGAGCCGGTCGGCGGTAGCCTGGGCGGGCTCCACCTCAGTCACCCAGGGCCATGAATTGATCGCGCTCGCCGTCGCAGTGCGGGCAGCGCCAGTGGTCCGGCAGCTCAGCGAAGGGGGTGTCGGGCGGGATCTGCCAGGTGTCGTCGCCCTCGCTCGGGTCGTAGACGTGCCAGCAGATCTTGCACTCCATGCGGGTCCCGGCGGCGATGCGTCCCGGGTCGCCCAGGTAGGAGCCCTCGAAGCGGCTCAGGCCGCTCATGCTACGGCCTCCAGGATCTCGGCCAGGCGTTGGGCGCTGTCGGCGAGATCCTCAGGGG
Organism: uncultured Gammaproteobacteria bacterium; assembly: GCA_963845265.1. Classification (GTDB taxonomy): domain Bacteria; phylum Pseudomonadota; class Gammaproteobacteria; order Chromatiales; family Chromatiaceae; genus DYRB01. The sequence goes on from CAWJRN010000014.1 coordinate 98,829, forward strand.
CGGCGAGGACGGCGGCGGGGACTTCGGTGACCTCCAGGGTGTTGAGGATCAAGCGGTCGTCGGAGTTGAAGTGCTGGACCCACCAGAGGTTGCGCAGCGCCGTGGCGCGCACCCGGCAGTTGCCGTAGCCGCGCGAGAGCAGGGTGATCGAACCCGTGCCGAGGCTGGCCTCCAGGTGGGCCAGGTCCTCCGGGGTTTGGGGGAGCAGGGTGAGGTTGACCACGTGGGGATCGTCGCCGGGCTGCCGCTTGGCCACCTGATCTGCCAGCTCGGCCAGGATCGATGGGGCGTTCACCACCCCGGGGGGTGCTGTGGTCGTCAGGTCCGGGTCTGTCCGGGCGTGGAGAAAGGTCCGGTCCCGGACCCGGGCGGGGATGTCGGCCACCTCCAGCTGGTCGGACAGGGGTTGTCCGTCTGCCCCCAGGGACAGGACGCGCCAGACGCCGGCGAGACGGGTCTCCTGGATGCGGGCCGGCTCGGGGGGTGTGACCAGGGCGCTGACCTCGCCCTCGCCCAGGGCTTGGGTTACCAGGTCGTGATCCGCCGCCGGCAGCGCTGTAAGGTCCAGGACTGTCGGCGACGTATCGGGGCGGTAGTCCCCCAGGGCACCCAGCAGATGCCGCAACAGGTCGAGACCCTGATTCAGGCCGGCGACCTCCTCAGGTTCCGGGAGCAGGGGTGAGTGGTAGGTCTGCATGCCCTTGGGCATGGGCAGATAGTCCAGGGTCGCCCCGTCGGCCTCGGTGGGCTGGCTGCCGGGGCCTGTCGCGGCCGCGGTTTCGGACAGTAGGAGATCGATGGCTGTCATCGCGGTTACCAGATTAGGTGGGCGGAAATGGCCGAATCGAGCGTACCGTGTCAGGACCGACGGCGGAGATCCCCACGGCGGCCAGGGTCTCTGCCAGGGTCGGTCAGGCGCCTGGGGTTGGGTGCCTATGGTAATAGCGTTACCGCTTGTGAGAAGGAACTTTTCGGTACGGTCGCGGGTTTGGCGCAGAGCAGGCGCTCGAATTCCGAGAGGTACTCACCCCAGTTGCGCACCCGCTCGATGACGCCTAGGTAGACGCCGCCGCGCAGGAAGACCAGGGCTGGCCAAACGCGGAAGCCGAAGCGCCGCTGGAGGGCCGCTTCGGCCTCTGGTGCGACGAGGGCGGCCCGGCAGCGGCCCGAGAAGTGTCGCATGACCTCGGGCAGGATGACGGCCAGGTCCAGGGCCTCCGGGTGTTTGACCGGATCGCCGGCGAAGAGCAGCACCTGGACGTCGTCGTCCATCAGGAAGGCGTCTGCCCCAGCGAGGTCCAGCAGGGGGTAGCCGTGTCTGGTGACCAGGTTGTCGAGCAGGGCGGGTTGGCTCATTGGGGGGCTCCGGTACAAAGGCTCGGGGTCTGGGCCTGATGTGTGGGTTGGGCGGCTACGTGGGTCGCAGGAACTCGGGAAGGGTCGGCTCTCGCTCGACCAGATCCGGGAACAGGTGGTCGAAGGCTTGGCCAGCGGCGGCGGCGTGCAGCGCGGTCAGTGCGTCGCGTACCCTCAGCGCTTGTGTCTCCTCCATGGGTTCTCGGGCCGCGCCCAGGAAGACCAATACCCAGGACCCGACCGGGCGGTCGCCCACCAGCAGCATGTCCACCCTGTGGCGCTCGCCGCCGTCGTCGCACCAGGCCCAAGGGCGACCGGGTTCGGCCTCGACCACCTGCATGGGGGTCCCGATGCACATGGTCAGACCCCGGTGTCGGCGCGACCGAGCCCGGCTAGCACCCGGACATCGCCCACCCGACAGGCCTGGGCCGCGCTGGGGCGCTCGGCCTCGTAGCGCGCCAGGCCCAAGCTGGGGTGAGCCAAGGCGGAGTGGGCCACTGTGAGCGGGGCTTGGGGCAGGGGATGCACGCCCAGTCCGGCGAGATAAGCCAGGGCCAAGTCAATGGCGGGCGGGATCTGGGCCTTGACCTGGGGGCGCAGGCTACCGCCAAAGTCGTCCAGTTCCACCGGTTGGACCCCCACCAACAGCAGGTGGCGGGGGTAGTCCCCCAGCAGGGCGGCCAGGGCTAGGACCTCCTGGAAGCCGGTCTGGTGCAGGCTCATCTTTTTGACCCCAAGGAATCTGGGGACCTCCTCGTCCTCCACCCGCTTGAGGGTGCCCGGCGGCAGGCCGTAGTCCACCGCATCGAAGACCACCAGGACCTCGGCCCAGCGCACCTGGTCCACCAGATAGATCCCCTGGGTGCCCCCGTCGAGCAGGCGAACATTGGCTCCAAAGCGATGGCCCTCGGCCAGGGTCTCTACCGCCCGCACGCCGAAGCCCTCGTCGGCCCAGAGGATGTTGCCGATGCCCAGGATCAGGGTCTTGGGTGCTGGGTTCATATCACTCACCTGGGTGGATAAGGCGCGCGGTAACCGTTCGCAGGGTCGCTCGGTGTTGGCCGCGCCGCATCCACCGATGGCGTTGGTGGCTCCGGTGGATGCGCTGCGCTTATCCACCCTACGGCCGGTCATCCTTGAACATCCGCCAGCCGCTGAGCATGGTGCTCACCAGAGACTGGCGCGACATGATGTCCTCGCGGATGGCGGTGTAGACGTGGAGCATGACGAACACCACGATGATCCACATGCCCCAGTGGTGCCACATGCGCACGTCTTGGCTCTGGCCGACTAGCGGGATGACCCAGCCGAACAGCTCGTCTTGCCAACTACCAAGGCCAGTCTGCTCCCCATAGAGCGCGAAGCCGGTCACGATCATCACGAAACCGCCGATCGAGATGATGGCGACCATGAACAGATGGGCCAGAGGGTTGTGACCGATGTACTTGTTCGGCTCTTTCTCCAGAAAGGCGTACCAGCGCACCTCATGGATCAGCTCCTTCCAGAAGTTCGTGCCCCAGAACGGCCTGATCCCGAATAACTGCCTCGCGTACTGGTTCCCAACGATGGCCCAGTAGATACGGAACAGAAAGCCGACCGCGAAGATGTAGCCCGCGGCGAAGTGGGCAAAGCGCATATAGCCCATGACGAAGTGGTCGCTGGCCTCCCCCGGCATGGTCGGCAAGGGATTGGCGATCAGGTAGCCGGTGATGGCCAGCACGGTGATGGACAGGGCATTGACCCAATGCCAGATGCGTACCGGTGCCTCGTAGACGTAGACGCCGCTGCGCGTGACGGTCGGGCTTGCGGTATTCATGGGCGTTGACCCCCGCGGCGGGCCAGGACACCGAGTGCCGCCAGGGCCAAGGCTCCGACCAACAATAGATGCCAGCTCTCGACATGGGGATGTGTCATGCCGGGCAAGTGCAGGCCCTCGTGGGCCAGGGCCGCGGCGCTGGTCAGGCAGGCGCCCAACGCCGTCACCAGTGCCGCCACCGGTGCTGTCGCCAGGGTCGGGAACAGTCGCTTGGATCTCATGGTGTCTCTCCTCGCGTGACGGGGGCTCAGCGGACCTTGACCCGGGTCAGTTCGGCGCCGTCCGGGCTCATGACATGGGTCGAGCAGGCCAGGCAGGGGTCGAAGCTGTGCAGGGTGCGCAGGATCTCCAGGGGCTCGTCGGATTTTGCCACCGGGGTGTTCATCAGGGCCGCCTCGAAGGCCCCGATATTGCCGGCCGGGTCACGCGGCGAGCCGTTCCAGGTGGTGGGCACCACGCCTGGTAGTTGTCGATCTTGGCGTCCTCGATGACGATCCAGTGCCCCAGGGCCCCGCGGGGTGCCTCGGTGGTCCCGACGCCCTTGGCCTCCTTGGGCCAGGTGGACGGGTCCCACTTCTCGACATTCGCCGTGGCGCTGTCGCCGGCCTTGATGTTGGCCATCAGTTTGTCCTGGAAATAGCGCATCTTGTGTGCCGCCCAGGAAGCCTCCAGGCCGCGGGCGGCGGTGCGCCCCAGGGTCGAGAACAGGGCGTCGCAGCGGCAGGCCCAGGTCGGTCAGGACCTTGTCCACCGGCTCCTTGAACTCCGGGATGCCCTTGGCGTAGCCGATGATGTAGCGTGCCAGGGGACCGACCTCCATGGCGTGGCCACGCCAGCGTGGGGCCTTGATCCAGCTGTACTTGGCGCCCTCGTCGATGGCCTTGATGTTGGTGCGGGTGCCCACGGTGTTGGGCCCGAGCACATAGTTGGGTTCGGTCACCCCGTCCCAGGGGTGCAGCCCCTTGGTCTCGTCCGCGTAGCTGTACCAGGAGTGGTCCACATACTCCTGGATCTGCTCCGGGTCGCGCAGGTCCACCTCGTGGATCTCCGCCAGGTTGCCGTTGATGATGGCCCCCCGGGGCAGCAGCTGGTTTTCCGTCGAATAGTCGTTGGCCCGGTCTGGAATGTCGCCGTAGGACATCACCGCCTGACTGCATAGGCCGCCGCCGAAGGTCCAGTCCTTGTAGAAGGAGGCGATGGCCAGCAGGTCTGGGATATAGACGTTGTCGATGAACTCGATGGTCTGGTCGATGATGGACGAGACGTAGTTCAGGCGCTCCATGTTGATGGCGCCCACCGCCCCGGTGTCGTGGACGTTGATGGCGCAGGGCACGCCGCCCACCAGCCAGTTCGGGTGGGGGTTCTTGCCGCCGAAGATGGTGTGGATCTTGACGATCTCCTTCTGGAAGTCCAGGGCCTCCAGGTAGTGGGTGACCGCCATGAGGTTGGCCTCGGGCGGCAGCTTGTAGGCCGGGTTGCCCCAGTAGCCGTTCATGAAGGGCCCGAGCTGACCGCATCTCCACGAAGCGCTTGAGCCGGTTCTGCACGTCGCGGAAGTAGCCCGGCGATGACTTGGGCCAGCTCGGAGATGGACTGGGCCAGCGCCGAGGTCGCCTTGGGGTCGGCCTTGAGGGCGCGATGACCACATCCACCCAGTCCAGGGCATGCAGGTGATAGAAGTGCACCAGGTGGTCATGGGCCTGGAGGGTCAGCTGCATCATGTTGCGGATGGAGTTGGCGTTGTCCGGGATCTTGATCCCCAGGGCATCCTCGACCGCCCGCACCGAGGTCAGGGCGTGGGTGCCGGTGCAGACGCCGCAGATCCGCTCGGTGAAGGCCCAGGCGTCGCGCGGGTCGCGGCCCTTGAGGATCACCTCGAGCCCGCGCCACATGGTGCCGGTGGAGACCGCGTTGCGGATGACGTTGTTCGTCGTCGAGGTTCACCTCGCAGCGCATGTGGCCCTCGATGCGGGTGACCGGGTCGACCACCACGCGCGGTGCCGGATGCTGTCGAGGTCGAAGCCGTTCGGGGTCTTGACGGTGCTCATTGCTCATCGCTCCCTTGGTCGTCGGCCCTTGGTCTGCTTGGCACGCTTGATGGCGCTGACGGCCGCATGGGCGGCGATCGCGGCGCCCACGGACCCGACGGCGGCGAGGCCGACCCGGTCGGCATTGGCCTCGACGCCGAACTGATGGGTGTCGGTGACATGCTGGTAGAAGCTGCCCTTGTCCCAGAAGCCGTCCTCGGAGCAGCCAATGCAGCCGTGGCCGGACTGGATCGGGAAGGAGACCCCATCGTTCCAGCGCACGGTCGAGCAGGCGTTGTAGGTGGTCGGGCCCTTGCAGCCCACCTTGTAGAGGCAGTAGCCCTTGCGCGCGCCCTCGTCGTCCCAGGCCTCGACGAACTGGCCGGCGTCGAAGTGCGGTCGGCGGTAGCACTTGTCGTGGATGCGCTGGCCGTAGAACATCTTCGGGCGGCCCTGGCGGTCCAGTTCCGGGAGGCGGTCGAAGGTCAGCATGTAGGTGATGACCCCGGTCATGACCTCGGCGATGGGCGGACAGCCCGGCACCTTGATGATCGGCTTGTCGGTGGATGACCTTGTGCACCGGCGTCGCCCGGGTCGGGTTCGGGCGGGCCGCCTGCACGCAGCCCCAGGAGGCGCAGGAGCCCCAGGAGATGATCGCCTTGCAGTCCGCCGCCACCTCCTTGAGCTGCTCCACGAAGGGCCGGCCGCCGATGATGCAGCTACATGCCGTCCTGGTTCAGGGGCGGATTGCCCTCCACCGCGAGGATGTAGTTGCCCTTGTACTTCGTCACGGACCTCTTCGAGGATCGCCTCCGCCTGGTGCCCCGCGGCGGCCATGAGGGTGTCGTCGTAGTCCAGGGAGATCATGGACAGGACCACGTCCGACACCAGCGGATGGGCGGAGCGGATGAAGGACTCCGAGCAGCAGGTGCACTCCAGGCCGTGGAGCCAGAGACCGGCGTCCGCGGCTTGGTCTCCATGGCGTGGGCGATCTTGCGGAACAAGGCCGGGCCCAGTCCCAGGGCGGTGGCGGTCAGGCTACAGAATTTCAGGAAGCTGCGGCGCGTGATCCCCTGGCGCCGCATCACCTCGTAAAAGGTCTCGGTGGTCGGCATCTTCATCCCCCCCGGGCTGATGAGCGGTCGTTGACCGCGTGGGCTTCGGTTACGCGGAGGGATCCAGCAAGGGGCGGGCCAAGGCAGAGCACCCTTGTTAAAGCAGTTGGTTAGGTGGGGTTAAGCGGGGTTGCCCTGCGATGGAGTGGAAAGCTTGATGCCAGTTTGCGGCATGTGCTGTGCGCGGAGTTACCAGTCGCTGGTTTGCACAGCGGCCCGGAACCAGGGTTGGGCAAGGGGATTTGAGCCTGATCGACTGCTGTCCCATTCACCCTGGTGAGCCACGTATTGGGCATCGGGTGGATCCCCGGGCGGTGTGTGGGCGGACAGCTCTGGATTGCTAGCGCTTACTGGGGCCTAAAGGCTGTCGCCGAGCGCAGTCATTTTGGGGGCTTGGACGTCCCAGAATGTATCGCGAGCCGGGCTTGGAGTAATCGGCGGCTCGCGGGGGCAAAGCCCCCGGATATGCCGATCAGTGCACGGTGCAGACCATGCAGGGGTCGAATGATCGCACGATGTGCTGCACTGCCACGGGTGTCTGCTCCCCTGGCCGCACCGGGGCTCCTTCCAGGGCCTGCTCCATGGCGCCAGGAGTGCCGCTGGAATCGCGCGGGGAGAAGTTCCAGGTCGTTGGTGCGACGATCTGGTAGTTGAGGATGCGCCCGTTATGCACCCGCAACCAATGGCCGAGGCTGCCACGGGCCGCTTCGACGAGCCCCGTCCCCGCGGTCTCTGCGGGGAGCTTGGCGTGGGCGCAGAAGGGTTCGCCGGGGCGCAGGCGTCGCGCCCAGTCCTCCATGGCGATGAGGACCCGCGCCGTCTCCAGCAGGCGGGCGACCACCCGGTTCTGTACGTTGCCGCCGTCGCGCTGGATCAGGTCTCTAATGAGTGGATGGCCGTCCACCATTTGGCGTGCCAGGGCGCCAACCTCCAGGACGCGTCCGTCCAGCCGCGGGGCCTTGCACCAGGTGTAGGCGCCGGGCTTGTCCGCGTCCGGCAGGGTGACTCCGACGGTTGGGTGTAGGGGCGTCGCGCCGCCGCCCATCCGACTGTGGCTCAGGTCCTCACGGACGGCGTCGGTGTCCAGGGGTTGGAGGCCCTGGTCCCAGACCCCGTAGCGGAACAGGCGCTGGCCCTCAATGGGGTAGTTGCCGTAGCTCATGAAGCGATCCGTCGCCCGACCGAGTCTACGGAGCCCAACATGTTCGGCGATGTGTAGGAAGTGGCGCAGGTCACTGGAGGTCGGCGCGGCTTGGTCGGCCCAGTTCGCCAGGGCGGCGGCGCTGTCGAGGGCGACTATGGTCTCCAGTCGGTCTCCGAAGGTGGTGCGCTCCAGGAAGCCGCGGAAGGCGGCCAGGGTGGCGAGCAGGCGCAGGCGCTCCTGGGGTTGGACCGGGCGTGACGAGCCGCCGGGTTGAAGGCTCAGGCTGTGGGGCCATTTGCCGGCCAGGAGCCCCATGAGGTGTAGAAACTGGGTGCGGGCGGGGAGTGCCTCTCGTTGAGCTGTCCCGGAACCGGCGCGGAAGCGCATGGCGGCAGCCGGGTACCATGGCTGATCGGCGTAGACCTCCCGAGCGAAGTCGGGCATGAAAAAGAGATAAAAATGGGTGATGTGGTCGGCCAGGTTCTCGTTGGCCAGGATCAGGTTGGTGGCCAGCTCGCCGTTGGGCGGCGCGGCTAGGCCCAGCGCCTCGGCCAGGGCGTAGGCCGCCGCCACGGACTGGGAGACGGAGCATATGCCGCAGATGCGTGGGGCAATGACCAGGGCATCGCGGGGGTCCTTGCCGTGCAGGATCTGCTCGAAACCCCGGTAGAGAGGGGCGTTGACACGGGCGGCGCGCACCCGGTCGTCTTCGATATCGAGGTGGACCTCAAGGTCTCCTTCGACGCGGTTGAATGGGCCGACGATGATGCGTTTCATGGACTCACCTGAGCTTGGTGCTGCGGACCGTCGGCGGGACGACAATATGGTCGGCCACTGCGTTGCGTTTGAGTCGCTCCGGGGTGGCGGCCTTGGACAGGGAGGCCAGGGCAACGAACCAGGCCTTGGGCATGTCCGTGGGCAGGCCGAGGGGGATGCCGGCAATATTGGGGGTTGCGCTGAAGGCGTGACCGGGTTCCTCGAACTCGGGGGCCGTGCAATTGATGCAGGCGTAGCCGCCGCGAGTGCAGGAGCCCTCTCCGTTCCACAGCCGGGTGTTGCAGTCGGCGTGGGCCTGGGTGCCCAGGCAGCCCAGGTGCTCCATCAGGCAACCCAGTTCGGAGGGGTTCCGGGCGCTGGCCTTGTACTCGTAAAACTCGTTGCGCGGGCAGCCGTGGTGGACCAGGTGGTCGGCGGCCATTCGTGGGCGCTGGTGTTCGTCCAAGTCTGCGGCGTCGAGCCCGTCCAGGGCCAGGGCCAGGAGCGTCTCGGTGACCCAGTTGGGGTGGGTCGGGCAGCCGGCCACGTTGATCACCGGTAGCCCGGCACTGGACCTGTAGCTCGCGCCCAATAGGCCGCCCGGCGTGGCGCCGTCGTATTGCAGACCGCAGGCGTCGGTGGGGTTGTTGCCCCCGGCGGTGATGCCGCCGAAGGCGGCGCAGGTGCCGACTGCAAGGGTGTAGCGGGCCTGGGCGGCAAGGCGTTGCACCCAATGGATGAGTGGGGTTCCGCTGCCGGCCATCAGATGGAAGCGCCCGCTGCCGTTGGGCCCTCGCAGCATGGCGCCTTCTACGCAGAGGGCGTCCAGCCTCACACGGCCTTCCGCAGTGGCCGAGAGCAGGTCGAGGACCTCGTGACCGCTCGCCTCGCTCAGGGTCGGGTGCCACAAGAAGTGAATGCCGGCCCCGTCCAGGGTGGTGAGCAGGTCCGGCGATTCGGCGCACAGGAGCGACAGGGTGCAGCCGCCGCAGCCACCGGATTGGAGCCAGAGGACGTTGAGGGTCTGCTGCATCGGGACCTCCGGTGTGAGGGTTGAGGGTCGCCTGGCGGCGATGTGACAGGATTTCACATGACCAACAAGCATTTCCATGGGGACTTTGCCTGATCTGCCTGACCTTGGCGGGTTGCCGGTTGGTTCGCCTATAAGAGGGATCTCCACAAAGGTGTCGTACCGGTACAGTGCTGTCCAGCGCCGCGGTTGCCGCCGGGAACCGCCGCCCCAACTATTGGTCTTCTATCGCTAGATTGATGCCCTGGGCCCGGCTCTGACAGAATGCCGAGCCATTGCCGCTGTCGCCCGGTCCGGGTGGTCTCAGTCCTCGCCATCTACAGCCCAGCCCCTCGGCTGGTCACGGAGTCCCTATGATCAGAATTCTCAAGGCGCTGGCCCTGGTGTTACTCGCGCCCCTGGCGGCTCAGGCCACACCCAAGATGCAGGAGTTAGTGCTCGACAACGGCCTCAAGGTCGTTGTTAGGGAGGATCGGCGAGCGCCCATCGTCACCTCTCAGGTCTGGTACCGAGTTGGTTCGAGCTACGAGCACGGTGGCGTCACCGGTGTGTCCCATGTCTTGGAGCACATGATGTTCAAGGGGACAGAGCAGCGCCTGCCGGGGGAATTCTCGCGCATCATTGCCGAGAACGGCGGCGACGAAAACGCTTTCACCAGTCGCGACTACACCGCTTATTACCAAAATCTGGCCAAGGACCGGCTGGACATCGCCTTCGAGCTGGAGGCCGACCGCATGCGCAACCTGACCCTGCCCGCGGCGGAGTTCGCCAAGGAGTTGGCGGTGGTCCAGGAGGAACGACGTCTGCGCACGGACGACGATCCAGAGGCCCTGACCTACGAGCGATTCAATGCCGTCGCCTATGCCGCATCGCCCTACCGCAACCCTGTGATCGGTTGGGAGGGCGACCTGGCCGGGCTGACGGTGGAGGACATGCGGGACTGGTATCGGCAGTGGTATGCCCCGAATAACGCCACCCTCGTGGTGGTGGGAGATGTCGATACCGAGGCGGTCTTCGATCTGGCCCGCAAGCACTTCGGGCCCCTGCAGGCGGAGGCGGTGGCCGCCGCCAAGCAGCGTCCCGAGCCGGCCCAGCCCGGAGAGCAGCGCATCCAGGTCAAGGCCCCGGCCAAGGAGCCGTACCTGCTCATGGGCTACAAGGCGACATCCCTGACCCAGCCTGGGGTCGAGGCCTGGGAGCCCTATGCCCTGGAGATGCTGTCCTCGGTGCTCGATGGGGGCGGCAGCACCCGTCTCAACCGCGAGCTGGTCCGCGGTACCCAGGTGGCGGCCGATGCCGGCGCCAGCTACAGCGCCTTCACGCGCCTCCCGGGGCTGTTGTTGCTCGATGGCACCCCGGCCAAGGGGCACGACGTTGCGGAGTTGGAACAGGCCCTGTTGGCCCAGATCCAGCGTTTGAAGGACGAGCCGGTCGGCGCGGCGGAGCTGGAGCGCATCCGCACCGGGCTGATCGCCAACAAGGTTTACGAATTGGACTCGGTGTCTGGTCAGGCCATGCAGATCGGCATGTTGGAGAGCGTCGGGTTGGGCTGGCCCCTGGTGTACACCTATGTCGAGCAGCTCAGCGCCATCACCCCGGCCCAGATCCAGGCCGTGGCTCGCAAGTACCTCACCGCGGACAACCTGACGGTGGCGGTGCTCGACCCCCAGCCCCTGGCCGGGGATGCCCCCACCCATGCAACCAAGGCAGGAGCCAACCCCCATGTTCGCTAAACACTACCGCCACTGGCTCGGTGCTCTGGCGCTGACCCTAACCCTGGCGGGCCCTGCCGCTGCCCTGCCGCAGATCCAGAGCTGGGAGACCCCCAATGGCGCCAGGGTCCTGTTCGTCGAGGCACCGGATCTGCCGATGCTGGACCTGCGCCTGGTGTTCGACGCCGGCAGCGCCCGGGATGCCGATCGGCCAGGCGTGGCCTCCATGACCGCCGACATGCTCACCCAGGGCGCAGGGGACTGGGATGCCGACGCCCTGGCCGAGCGCATGGAGGACGTGGCCGCGTCCCTGTCCACCTCGGCCCTGCGCGACATGGGCTACGTGGCCATCCGCACCCTGACCCGGGAGCCGGCCCTGGAGATGGCCCTGGAGACCCTGACCAAGGTCCTGTCCGAACCCCGCTTCGACCCCGCGGACCTTGAGCGGCTGCGCCGCAACGCTCTTACCGCCCTGCGCCAGGCGGAGCAGGACCCGGGGACCGTGGGGCAAAAGGCCCTGTACCGTGCCATTTATGGGGATCACCCCTACGCCGCCGACCCCAGCGGCACCCCGGAGGGCGTCGCCGCCCTGACCCGGGACGACCTGATCGCCTTCCATCGCCGCTACTACAGCGCCCGCAATGCGGTGGTGGCGATGGTCGGGGCCATCGACCGGGCCCAAGCAGAGGTCATTGCGACCCGGGTCACGGCCGGGCTGCCTGGAGGGGACAGTGGCGGCGAGCGGGCCGCTCCGCCGCCCTCGGTGCCGGGGCTGACAGCGGCCAGCAGCGAGCCGGTCGACTTCACCTCCAGCCAGACCCATGTCCTCATCGGTCAGCCCGGGATGCACCGGGGAGACCCGGACTACTACCCCCTCTATGTCGGCAACCACGTGCTCGGCGGCAGCGGCCTGGTGTCGCTGCTGATGAACGAAGTGCGGGAGAAGCGCGGCCTGTCCTACAGCGTCTACAGCTATTTTGTCCCCATGCGAGTGGACGGTCCCTTTCTCATGGGGCTCCAGACCAAAAACGATCAGGCAAACCAGGCCCGTGAGGTGCTCCTGCAGACGCTGGGCCGCTTCATCGCCGATGGGCCCAGCGAGCAGGAGTTGGCGGCGGCCAAGAAGAACATCACCGGCGGCTTCCCGCTGCGCATCGCCGGCAATGCACGGGTGGTGGAGTATCTGGCCATGATCGGTTTCTACGATCTGCCCCTGGATCACCTGGATCGCTTCACCGGCCAGATCGACGCGGTCACCGCCGAGCGGGTGCGCGACGCCTTCGCCCGGCGTGTTCATCCTGAACGCCTGGCTGTGGTGACCGTGGGTCCCAGCCCCGACGATGTGGCTGACCGGCCGGCGGGGCCGATGTCCAATCAGGCGGCGGACCAGGTGTCGAATCAGGCGGCGGACCAGGCGGCGCACCACGTGGCAGGGCGGGGTGACTAGTACCCTGTTTCACCCTATTTTGCGTGCTCAGCGAGGCGAGAAGCGGTCATATGCAAGGCACGCGAGCGCAGCAATAGCCACCCCTATTTCAAGCTCGCGTAACGCCGCAGATGGCCGCTTCTCGCCTCGCCCGCAGGGAGCCCCCCTAAGGCGCCACGCCTGCGTTACAGCCCTTGGAAATAGGGCTCGCTATTCCCGGCGGGCCGTGCCTTGGCGTGACGCCTTAGGGGGGCTCTGAGCATGCAAAATAGGGTGAAACAGGGTACTAGGCGCCAGCGCCCGTCGGGCGGGGCAGGACCCAAGCGGGAGTCGGGGCGGCTGCGTATCGTCGGCGGCACCTGGCGCGGGCGCAAGCTGCCCATTCCGGACCAGCCGGGGCTGAGGCCCACCACCGACCGGGTGCGCGAGACCCTGTTCAACTGGCTGGCCCCAATCATGCCCGGGGCCCGCTGCCTGGATTGCTTTGCCGGCAGCGGCGCACTTGGCCTGGAGGCGGCCTCCCGGGGGGCCACCGAGGTGGTGATGCTGGAGCGGGCCGGGGCCGTGGTGCGCCAGCTCCTGGCCAATGTCGGTACCCTAGAGGCGGGGCAGGTCTCGGTGGTGCGAGGGGATGCCCTGGGTTGGCTGGCGGGTGCGGGGAGACGCTTCGACGTGGTCTTTCTCGATCCGCCCTTCGCCGATGGTCTGCTGGTGCCGGCCTGTGAGCTCCTGGCGCGCAACGCCTGGGTGGGGGAGGGCAGCCGGGTCTATCTGGAGACCCAGGCCGACACCGGCCTGCCGCCATTACCGCCAGGTTGGCGTCTGGTACGGGAACAAAGGGCCGGCCAGGTCGCCTATGGCCTGGCCGTGGTAGAGGCCGTCGGGGCCAATACCCCAAACGTCGAAACGTTGGATGCGCACACCGAATCCTGATCGGTCTGGTATCCTTAGCGCCCTTCGGGGGCCTCCCCGACCCAAGGGGAGATACCCGTGCGCAGAGTGGTCTATCCGGGGAGCTTCGATCCCGTCACCAACGGGCATGCCGATCTCATCTGCCGAGCTTTGCGCCTGTTTGATCGTGTAGTCGTGGCGGTGGCGGAAGACACCGGTAAGGCCCCCACCTTCGGTATCGATCAGCGCGTCGAGTTGGTCCGCAAGGTCGTCGCCGACCAGGACCGGGTGGAGGTGGTTGCCTTCTCCGGGCTCCTGGTGACTTTTGCACGCTCCCTGGGGGTGCCGGTTATCATGCGCGGCCTGCGCGCCGTCTCCGACTTCGAGTTCGAGTTTCAGCTCGCCAGTATGAACCGCCGAATGGCACCCGATATCGAGACCCTGTTCCTGACGCCGTCGGAGAAGTACGCCTACATCTCCTCCTCCCTGGTGCGAGAGATCGCCCGCCTGCACGGGGATGTCTCGGCCTTCGTCTCTGCGGATGTCCATGCTGCATTGCGCGACCGCTTTGGATAAGATTCCGCCGCCCCAATCATCCCAACCTCTCCCAATCTGTATCGACCGAGGAGCAACACCATGGCCCTGATGATCACCGACGAATGCATCAACTGCGACGTGTGCGAGCCCGAGTGCCCCAACGGCGCCATCTCCCAGGGTGATGAGATTTATGTCATCGATCCTGATCTGTGCACCGAGTGCGTCGGCCACTACGAGACGTCCCAGTGTGTCGAGGTCTGCCCGGTGGACTGCATCCCCAAGGACCCCGCACACGAGGAGACCGAAGAGGAGCTCATGGCCAAGTACGAGCGTATCGTCGCCGCGAACGGTTAGTCTGCTGATCCTGACCCGGACTTGGTGGTCCGGGTCCGTGCCCGAGTCCTGCTTTATCCCCTTTGCCATCACTTTGTCGCTCCCCTGGCCCTGGTCGGGGCCCACAGCCCCCAACCCTTCGGAAGGCCGAGATATGAGCTTCCAGCACCTGAGCACGTCCCTCGTGGCGTGGTCTGCCCTCGCACGCCGCAGCTTTGTGGCCCTGTTGGTCATAGTGACCTGGGCCCCTGTCGGTGCGGACGAGGTCCTTGCCGCGGCATCGCCCCAGGGCGTGCGACCGCCAGCTGCGGGCATTGCGACCGCCCACCCCCTGGCTACCGCTGCCGGTTTCGAGATCCTCGATGCGGGGGGCAACGCCTTCGATGCGGCCGTTGCGGTGGGTGCAGCCTTGGGGGTCGTCGAGCCCTATGGCTCCGGTTTGGGTGGGGGCGGCTTCTGGCTGCTCCATCGGGCAGCGGATGGCCTAGAGGTCATGTTGGACGGGCGTGAGCGGGCGCCCCTGGCTGCCCAGCGCGACCTCTATCTCGACGCCGCCGGGCAACCGGTCCCAGATCTGTCTCTGAATGGGGCCCTGGCTGCGGGTATCCCCGGTGCACCTGCGGCCTTGGTGCATCTCGCCAAGGATTACGGTCGGCTACCCTTGGCCCGCAGTCTGGCCCCAGCGGTCCGCCTGGCCCGCGACGGATTTCCTGTCGACTCCCATTACCGGCGTATGGCCGAGTATCGAGCCGCGGTGCTGCGGCGCTTCCCGGCTTCCGCGGCGCAGTTCCTGGTCGCGGACGAGGTCCCGGCAGAGCGCGCTATGGTCCGCCAGCCGGACCTGGCCCGGACCCTGGAGGTGCTCGCTCTCGAGGGCCACGCCGGGTTCTACTCCGGATCGGTCGCGAACGCCCTGGTCGCCGGGGTGCGCGGGGCTGGTGGCATTTGGAGTCCAGAGGACCTGGCCGACTACCGCGTGGTGGAGCGCCCGCCCGTGGTTGCCCGCTACCGCGGCTGGCGACTGGTCAGTGCCGGCCCGCCGTCCTCCGGGGGTGTGCTCCTGGCCGAGATGCTGCACATGCTCGCCGAGTTCGACCTCCCGGCGCTCGACCCCGTCGCCCGCGTCCACCTGTTGACGGAGGTCATGCGCCGCGCCTACCGCGACCGTGCCGCCTATCTGGGTGACCCGGACCAGGTGGAGATCCCTCTGGCAAGGCTGACCCATCCCCTCTATGCCGCCGGTTTGGCCCGGGACATCGACCCGGACCGGGCCACGCCCAGCGACGGCTGCGACTCCGGCGCCAAAGGTGCGGACACGACCCACTATTCCATTCTTGACCGTGAGGGCAACCGGGTCGCGGCGACCCTGAGCATCAACACCCCCTTTGGCTCGGGCCTGGTCCCGCCCGGAACCGGGGTCTTGCTCAACAACGAGATGGATGACTTCTCTGCCAGCCCGGGTGCCCCCAACGCCTATGGGCTCACCGGCGGCGAGGCGAACGCCATCGCGCCGGGCAAGCGCATGCTGTCCAGCATGAGCCCGACCTTCCTGGAATCCGATGGCGCTGTGGCGATCCTCGGCACCCCGGGCGGGAGCCGCATCCCCACCATGGTCCTGCAGGCGGTGCTGGCAGCGGTGGCGGGCGGGTCCCCGGAGGACTGGGTTGCAAAGCCGCGTACCCACCACCAATTCCTGCCGGACGTTATACAGTACGAGTCTGCTGCCCTGACCGCATTGGAGGTCAGGGCGCTGGAGGCCAAGGGCCACAGCCTCAAGGTCATTGAGGACGGTTTCGGCAACATGCAAGCGATCCTCTGGGACCGCAATGCCGAACGGGTCCAGGCCGCAAGCGATCCCCGTGGGCTCGGCGTTGCGGAGGTTCGTTGAACTGACCTCACCCGTGCAAGTCTCACCTATTCACCCACTGACGAGAACGCCAAGATGAAGACCCTTCTGACCTTTGTGCTCGCCCTGATGACCATCTCATTTCTGACCATCCCGGACGCCGAGGCCAGGCGCATGGGTGGCGGCGGCAGCTTTGGCCGGCAGAGCAGTATGCCCAAGCAGGCCCCTGCCGCTGCCCCGGCCCAGCGCCCGGCCGGTGCCGCGCCTGCTGCCGGCGGGGCCAGCCGCTGGCTCGGGCCTCTGGCGGGGCTCGCCGCCGGTGGGCTCCTGGCCTCGCTGTTTTTTGGCGGTGCCTTCGATGGCATGGCGCCTATGGACTGGCTGCTGATCGCCGGCCTGGCTATTGGCGGTTTCCTGTTGCTCAGGGCCATGCGCAAACGTGCCCCGGGGCCGACCCCGGTGACCTCCGCCGGGCGCATGGCGCCGGGTCTTGGGGGCATGGGCGGGTTCGGTTCGAATGAGCCTGATGCGGCCCCAGCCCCGGCTACCGCCGCCCGTAGCCATGACCAGGCTCCGACCTGGTTCGACGGCCCGGGCTTTGCCGAGGGTGCCAAGACGCACTTCATCCGGCTCCAGGCCGCCTGGGATGCGGCCGATTGGCGGGACATTCGTACCTATACCAGCCCGCAGCTCTTCGCCGAGCTGCAACAGGAGCACTCGCGCTCCGCCACCCCGGGCCAGTACACGGAGGTGGTCACCCTCAACGCGGAGCTGATGCAGGTCGAGCGCGACGACGACCTGGTGGTGGCGAGCGTTCGCTTCTCCGGCTTGATCCGCGAGGAGACCGATGGTCCGGCCCAGCCGTTCGACGAGATCTGGCATGTTCAGCATCCGTGGGGCAGCTCAGAGGGGGATTGGCTGATCGCCGGTATCCAGCAAGTCGCGGCCTAATTTAGGGTCGAGCGCAAAGGCCCGGGCCGGCATCCCTGCCGGCCCGGGCCTCGTCTGGTTTTGCTTCCCCCGATCCGGGGGAAGTTCAGGCTACCTCAATGCGCCGATGCTCCGTGGGTTCAGTCTTTGGCAAGTGAACCTCAAGCACACCGTCTTTGAACTCGGCCCTCGCCTTGTCGAGGGTCACGTCCAGGGGCAGTCGGATGGTGCGGCTGAAGCTGCCGTGGGCAATCTCGGAGTGGAAATAGTCGCCCTTTTCTTCCTTCTCCTCCCGGTGACGTTCACCGCTGATGGTGAGCATTTGCCCGGCCAGCTCGACCTTCAGGTCCTTCTTTTCGACACCCGGGACTTCGGCTCGCACCAATACCTCTGCCTCGCGGTCGACGACATCGACGCGTGGGCTCATCATCCCTGAAGCCTCGTCGAGCCGCGACCACTCCGGCCATCCAGGACGTAGCCACCCGCGGTGGAACAGGCCGTCGAACATGCGGTCCATCTCGTCGAGCAGACCCAGCTCACGACGTGGGACCGCCTCTGTCAACTCTTTGCGTTTGGTTGTCATGGCTGCTCTCCTACACTTGCTTTCCTACTTAAAACTTAGCCTGCTTCTGGGGTTTTGCAAGCCGATTTTCGACAATATTTATTCATATAAAACAATGTGATGAGGTGTCGGTCTTGGGGTTTTTAAGATCCTAGAACGCGTTCTGGCCCCTTGGTTTGAGGCGCCAGTTCCGGCAGACCGGCGTATCCTTCCGCGACACCAGCCCAGCAGGAGAGCCCCGAGATGTTTGTAAGCCCCCGGTCCCTATGCGGCCGTTCCATGCTCAGCGTCGTCGTGCTGGCGGCGACCCTGCAGTTCGCCTTCGCTGCCGAGTCGACGCCAGCGGTCAAGGTAGACAATGGGGAGCTGCAACAGGTCGCCGACCAACTGTCCCAAACCCTGGCGGCCATCGAGGGCAAACGCGAGCAGCTCAAGACACTCAAACAGAGCCTCAAATCGGCCCAGGAGGGGGAGCGCGCTGCTGTGGAGACGCAGATCGCAGAGACGCAGAAGTTCCTGGCGGCGTCCAGGGACCACTTCGTCGCCCTGGCTGTGGGCGGTGTCAGCCTCGATACCCCGGACGCAGACGAGGCCCTGAATTGGCAGGCCGAGGTGCTGGAGATTGCCAAGCCCTTGGTGTCGGCCCTCAAGTCCCTGACCGAGAAGCCGCGGGCCATGGATCGGCTGCGTACGCAGATTGGGATGCAGGAGGACAATCTGGAACGGATCGACGCGGCCCTGGCAAGCCTGAAGCGGACGGCCGAGGCTGGTTTGGAGCCGACGGTCGCTGCCCGTGTGGGTGCCCTCGATGCCGAGTGGCAGGGTCGCCGCCAGGCCACCGAACAGGATCTGGAAATCCTCCGTTATCAGCTCGCCCAGGAACAGGGCAATACGGGCTCCATCCTCGGCGACTTGAACGAGAACCTGGGTGAATTCCTGCGCGGTCGCGGTCTGACACTGATCCTGGCCATCGCAGCCGCCTTTCTGACCTGGTGGGGCATGCGGTGGCTGAGGCGCTTGGTGTTCCGCACCAACGACCCGGAGTCGGCACGCCTACGCTCCCCGGGATATCGACTCGCCCTGTTTGCGCTGCGGGGCCTCTCCTGGCTGCTGGCCGTGATGATGGCTGTGTTCGTACTCTATGTCGCCGGCGACTGGTTCCTGCTTGGCCTGGCCCTGATCGTCCTCATCGGGGCGGCTATCAGCCTCAAGAACACCTTGCCGAAATACATCGACGAGGCGAAGCTCTTTCTCAATCTGGGGCCGGTGCGCGAGGGAGAACGGGTCATCTATGGCGGTTTGCCCTGGCGGGTGCGCACGCTCAACATCGATTCCAGTCTCTACAACCCGGACCTGTATGGCGGCATCCTGCGCCTGCCCGTTTCTGTGATGGAGACGCTGACCTCGCGTCCTTATCATAAAGACGAGCCCTGGTTCCCCACACGCACCGGGGACTTTGTGCTCATGGATGGCGAGGTGGTGGCGAAGGTCCTGATGCAGACCCCGGAGGTGGTGAGCCTGTCCTACAAGGGAGCGGTGCGCCAGATCCCCGCAGCGGATTTCGTGGGGATGCCGATGACCAATCTCTCCCAGGATGGTTTCGTGGTCCCGGTGGTGTTCGGCATCGATTACTCGCACCAAGGCATCTGCCTGGATCAGGTCGCACCCAGGTTCAAAGAGGCCGTGGAGGCTCGTCTCGGAGCGGACTTTGGCGATGATCTCGTTGAGGTCAAGGCGTTGTTCAAGGGGGCGGGGGCCAATTCCCTGGACTACCTGATCCTCGCGGTCATGCAATCCGAGCGCCGCCGGTGACTATTTCGGCGTCCAGCGCGCCATCCAGCAGAGCTGTGTGGCGGTCTGCAATGCCCAAGGGCTTGGCATCCCCTTTGCGCAACTGGTCGTCCATGCTGGGGACGGGATGCATGTGGCGGGCCGTTAGGGACACGCTGACTCAAGCAGTTCCGGTCGATGTTGAGCCGTCCCAGGGCGAAGCTGCCCAGGACCATGACCGCCAGGGCCAGCATGACCCCCCCGATGGGATGGCGCACGGACCAGGCGGCGAGACAGCTTTTCACTGGCGGGGTAGGGAGCATCAGGGACTCCATTGGGAGTCTGCGCAGCCCGGGCATTGTAACCAGAGGCGCGTGCTACCTCAGAAGCCCGGCGAGCCGCGCCCTCACCGCGGCGCCGGGACCAGGCAGCGCACCCGGGTGCCGCCGTCAGGACCGGGCTCGACGGTGATCTGTCCGGCGATGATCCCCGCCCGGTAATGCATGATGTGCATGCCGAGTCCGCCCGAACGGCCGCGGGCCTCGCGCATGCCGGTGCCGTCGTCTGTGATCGTCAGGATCAGCCCCCGGTCGTCGCTGTCGAGACGGATCAGGATGGACCGCGGTTTGCCGTGTCGGAGTGCGTTGTGCACTGCCTCCTGCGCGATCCGATAGAGGTGTTTGGCGGCGACATCGTCCTGGACCTTGATGGACGGTGCCCCCGCGAACCGGCAGTCGATGTACGAGGTGGTGCGCACGCACTCGGCGAGTTCCGCCAGGGCCTCCCCGATGCTGCCTGCCTCGCTGCAGACTTCCAGGTCCGGCTCAGCGCCGATGAGGGCGGCAAATCCGGCACGCACTAGGGGGTGATCATCCACGATCAGGACCTGCCGTTTCGTCTCCGCCGACCGATCCTCGCCCATGAAACCTCTGTCCAACAATCCGTCGCCCGCTTGCACCTGTCCGTCGCAGTGTCCCACTGCTGACCCATCCTGGCCAGCGTTCGGCAGCGCCGCATATCGGTAATCCCCCTATGGATCTGTCGGGTACGGCTTGTCAAGATTGGGCCGACGGATCACGCGGGGTCCACACTCCGCCCGCGAGGGACGCCAGGGACGGCCCACGGATGGCAAGGCGCTATCGGCCCGAACGGCTAGCCCCATCAACCTGACGTTGGCTCCGACGAAGCGACAGCATACCCAATCAGCAGTTGAGAGGTTTTACACCATGGTGGCAAGGAGAACCACGCGTTCGAACACGAGCCTTCGGGCGGTCCAGAGGCTGAACGACGCGACGGCAGACCCGACCGAGGGGGTTTCCGTAAACGACGACATGGACCCCGCGGCTGTCTCGGCGGGCAGAGGCATCGATCGCCAGAGCCAGATCGCGGAGCTTGCCTACCGCCTAGCCGAGCAACGGGGCTTTACGCAGGGGCGCGAACTGGAGGACTGGCTCCAGGCAGAACAGGAGCTTGGGGGCCAGCACCCTCCGGGCAATTGGCCCCAACGGGTGCGCAGGGAAGGCGCCGAGGAGAACCCCGCAATGTTCATGCATAGCGCTGATATTCCTCAGGAAGACCGCCTCGACCTAAGCTTTCAGGGTAGCCTGGTCGTTACCCTGGCCTTGAACATCATCGAGATTGGCGGGACCTTACCCCCTCATTTGTCGCACTCTAACCGAAACTGGTCTGAGGCTGCCTACGTAAAACAGGATCTTCTTGCCCGTTTTTCCCCTGGGGCAAGCACAGCAAACGTGACGCTTTCCTCACCGTTGTCGAGGGGACGTCACTGAGTGTAGGCGGCGGGTGCACCTCTTATGGGGTTTTCTCGTTCTCGCCGTATTGCCGGCGCAGTCGATCAAGCCCCTGCCGATAGGCTTCGGCATCACCGAAATCGAAGAAGCGCGGGTAACGCGCATGCGCGCCCTTGAGACGCCGTGCATGCTTGATCGGGCACCAGTACTGCTCGGTGCGCGCGGCCACTTCGCGCGTGTAGGCGGCGACGCCATTGGCGTAGGAACAATAGAGGCAGTTGAACTTTTCGATGAGGTTCAGGTAGGGAAGGCCCTCGCGATCGAAGACGAGGTAGTCGGCACGGCAGACCTTGGGAATGCGATAGATCGGGAAGCAGATGGACTGATAGAGGGTGACGAACAGATCCATCAGCAGGAAGGGAATCCAGCCCATATAGATCAGCGGCGCGGTCAGCAACACCGGCAGCCGTGATTCGCGCAGGAAACGGATCAGGCCGATCTTGGATCGGCGCTGCTGGCGCAGGAACTCGTCGGCGAGTTCCTGCCGCTTATGCTCGAATTCGTCGCGGCGGCGGCAGTATTCCTCCTCGATCTCCTCTTGCAAAACTTGCAGGCGGGCGAGCAGTTCGTCGAGGTTGGGTCTCATGGCCGTTATCCGGTGGTTGGCTGGCGCGCCAGGATACGCCGCTTTCGGACCATGGTTCAGCCGGGAAAACGCTCACTGGCTTTCCAGATAGCGCCGCTCTGACCAGATGCGGATCATAGGGGGTCCGGCCCTTAAAGCGAACGACGACCCAGAAGTCGTGCTTGTTGCAGAAGCTGGTGGCGTAGAGCTTGCCGGCGAACCCGGCGGGTAGCTCGTAGGCGGATTCTGGCCTGTCGGTCGGGTAGAAGGTGGTCGCCCCTAGCACCTCGCCGGCGCCGCTGACCAGGGTGTGGCGCACGATGTAGTGCTCCTCGTTCATGCTGTGCTTGGTCTTCATGGTCAGCTTGCCGTCGGCGACGCTGACTTCGGGGGCATGGCTGTCGACCTTGGTCTTCCAAACCCCGGGGGCCTCGGCGGTGTGCAGCACGCTGGTCGGCAGGCCGCCCAGGGTGGCGGCGGGTGCCTCGCCTTCGGCCTGGAACGGCGCGGGCGACGGTCATGCCGGAGGCAACCACCAAGGTGGTGCGGATGAATGCTCTGCGTGTGGTCCTGGGGCTGTCCTTTTGGGGAGAAGTGGTCAGTTGTCCGTTGTCATTGACCGTTGGCGCTGCGAGAAAAAGTTCCGTCGGGAAAGGGAAAGTAGACGGGCAATCGGTGCAACGGACGGGTTAGTGTAGGAAAGGCCCTGGTTGAAGTCCTAAACATAGTGCGCGGCCTTGCGAGCTACCACGGGAGTTCTCATGGTTTTTGGCCTGGCTCCCCGCCGTTGTCGATCAGGGCCAGCAGGGTCCAACCAGGCCCGGGCTCCAGGGGCGTTTCGGCGGTGAAGACCTCCAGACGCCCCTTTGGGTCGACGGCGAATAGCGGCGTGGCGCGCTCACCGTGCATGGCGCGGAAGTCGGGCAGGGTGAACTCCTCCGACAAACCGGTACGCCGGACTTCGGCGCCACGATAGAGCCGTCCCGCCAGGTCCACATAACCCACATCGTCGCCGAAGGCCGTGCGTCCGGCCCGGGCGCTCTCGCGACGACCGGTGTAGGGCGGTCGGGCCGCCCTTGCGCAGGGCGAAGACCGCCTTGGTGCCGAACTCATCGGCGTAGCGGCTGCACGCCAGGGCGTTGAGGTGGGCGTCGGCGCTCAGCGCCAGCACTCGGCCCAGTCCGCTGGTGTCCAGGAAAAGCTCCGCGTGCTCCGACAGGGGGTTGCCGTAGTAGGCCCGCATCCCGGCCATGCGCGCCCGGCGCACGTTGTCCCACTGGGTGTCGCACAGCAGCACCGGGATCTCCTCCCGGCTCAGGGCCACGGCCAGGGCCCGTGCGACGGGGTTGGCGCCGATCATCAGAAAGCCCTTGGGCTCGGGCTCGGCCGCGTTCAGGGCCCGCGCCAGGGGCCCGGCGGTCAGGCTCTGCAGGACCACGGTGCCGATGATGACGGCAAAGGCCAGCGGGACCAGCAGCTCGGCCTGTGCGAAGCCCGCGCTGTTCCAGCTGCAGGGCGAAGAGTGCGGTGACCGCCGCGGCGACGATGCCCCTGGGGGCGATCCAGGAGAGCAGGGCCCGCTCCCCCCACTGCAGGGTCGAACCCCAGGTGCAGTAGAGCACCTGCAGGGGGCGGGCAAGGAACTGGATGGCCAGAAAAACGCCCACCACGCCCCAGCCGAGGGTCTGGAGCCCGGCGAAGTCCAGGCGTGCGGCGAGCAGGATGAACAGGACCGTCACCAGCAATAGGGACAGACTCTCCTTGAACTCCAGGATCTCCTCGATCGGCACCCCTTTGCGGTTGCCCAGGTAGATACCCATGACCGTCACCGCAAGCAGGCCGGACTCCTCGGCCAAGGTGTCTGCCAGGGCGAAGGCGCAGAACACTGCCGCCAGTGTGATCGGGTTATAGAGGTAGACCGGCAGCCAGTCTCGCCGCAGGGCCTCGCCCAGCAGGTAGCCTGCCGCGAGCCCCACTACTGCGCCTGCCGCGATGGTCTCGAGAAAGATGGGGAGGGTGGCGCTCAGTGCATGGCCGCTTCCCGCAGAGACAATGAACTCCAGCACCAAGACCGCCAGTAGGGCGCCGATGGGATCGACCACGATCCCCTCCCAGCGGAGAATGCCGGCCACCCGGGCGGAGGGTCGCACGGTGCGCAACATGGGCATGATGACCGTGGGGCCTGTGACCACCATGATGGCGCCGAACAGCGTAGCCAACTGCCAGTCCAGTCCGGCGATCAGCCGCGCCGCTAGTGTCGCGACCATCCAGGTCACCAGCACCCCGCTGGTGACGAAGCGCCGCACCACCCCTTCCAGTCCGCGGATCTCCTTGAAACGCAAGGTCAGGCTGCCCTCGAACAGGATCACCGCCACAGAGAGGGACACGAATGGGAAGAGCAACGGACCCATGAGGGCGTCCGGATCCAGCCAACCCGTCGCCGGGCCGATCAAGATGCCGATGAGCAACAGGAACAGGATCGCCGGCAGCCGCATCCGCCAGGCGAGCCATTGGCAGGCGGCGCCGAGCAGGGCGATGGCCGCAATCCCGAGGATGGTGTGGTGATTCAAAGAGAACTCCTAAGGCCATGCGCCCAACTTGTCCGTACTTCACTGTCAAATTTGCGCTTGAGTGTTGGGGCCCAAGGGTTGGAAGCGGTGCGTGCGAATGGAGACTGCCGGTAGGTGTACCCCCTCGGTGCGACGGCGCGTCTTCCAGAACAGTCGCTGGAAGACGCAGCCTCGGAGTACGCCTCAGCCTTCAGTAGAGGTCTCGATTCGCTTATTGCCGCAGGGGATATAGCCGCTGGTGTTGCAGGGTGCGCGCTTGAGCCCTGCCTTGAGCCCTTCGCATAGGGTGCGCAGCACCTTGACGCGTGCGAACTGCTTGTCGTCGCCCTCAACCAGGGTCCAGGCGGCGGACTCGGTGCTGGTGCGGGCCACCATCTCGTTGATCGCGACCTTGTACTGGGGCCACTTTTCGCGATTGCGCCAGTCTTCATCGGTGATCTTGTATTGCTTATAGGGCACGTTCGCGCGCTCCTCGAAGCGTCTCAATTGTTCCTCCTGACTGACCTGGAGCCAGAACTTGAGCAGGATCACACCGCTTTCTACCAGTTGCTCCTCAAACTGGTTGATCTCTGAATAGGCCCGTTGCCACTCGTCGTCCTTGGCGAAGCCCTCGACCCGTTCCACCAGAACCCGCCCGTACCAGGACCTGTCGTAAAAACACAGGCGGCCCGCCCGGGGGATGTGGCGCCAGAACCGCCACAAGTAGTGGTGGGCCTTCTCCTCGTCCGTGGGGGCGGCTACCGAAATACTGCGGTAGAGGCGGGCGTCGATGGCGCTGGTGATGCGACGGATGGCGCCGCCCTTGCCGCCCGCATCCGACACCCTCGAAAACCAACACCGTGGTGCGTTTCTGCTTGTAGGCCTGCCAGGCCAGATCGTTGATCTCCTGTTGCAGGTGTGCCAGTTCGGTGCGGTAGGCGTCGCGCTCCAGGGTCTGGGTCAGGTCCAGTTGATCGAGCAGGGTGATCTGGGCGCTGGGCACATCCGGGAGTTCTATGTTGCCCAGGGTGGAGGGCGGCTCGACAGGGACCGCCTCGTTCAGGCGCGAGCGGATGGCCTGGAGTAAGGTCTTGCCGATGGTCAGGTCGCGATAGCGGCGATCCTGGGCCTCGACCAGATACCAGGGGGAGATGCCGCGGTCGGTGTGGCGGATGACCCTTTCTGCGACGGACTCGAAGGAGCTGTAGTGCTCAGAAAATTTCGACTTGTCCGGCATCATTTTCCAGCGGCTGCGATCATCCCGGGACAGCTCCTTGAGGCGGTGCTTCTGGTCCTTCTCCGACAGGTGGCACCAAAACTTGACGATCAGGGCGCCGTCGTGGATCAGCATGCGCTCGAAGTCCACGATGCGATTCAGCTCCGCGTCCATCTCCGCATCGTTGCAGATACCCTTAAAACGGTGCTCGATGGGGGCCAGGTACCAGCCGCCGAACAGGATGCTGATGGACCCGCGCGGGGCGAGGGTGCGCCAGAAGCGCCAGTAGCGTGGGCGTTCGCGTTCTTCGTCGCTTTCGTCCCAGAAGGCAAAGGTCTGGACGCCGCGGGTATCCAGCCATTCGTTGAGGCGATTGACGACCTCACCCTTGCCCGCCGCCTCCACGCCGGAGACGATGACGACCACGGAGGTCTTCGACTCGGCCAGATCCCGTTGGACCTCCAGCAATTGGGTGCGCAGTTCCTCCTGCTGCTGCTTGAAGTCATCCTTGCTGACGCTGCGCCCGACTTTGGTTGCCTCAAACATGTTGGTGCCCCTAGCTCAGTGATTCTTGTTGTGAGGGCCTAGAGTAGCGTGGTTGAGGGTTACTGCCTATCCGGTTGTCTGTCCACCGATGGTCTTGGAGAATGCCGAGTTCTGAAGATGTGCTGGTTAACAAGGTCGAGATTGGTAGCAGCCGGGTATGCAGCCTTTGCTTTGCAGAGCCAGCGTTACCCCCGCGGCAAAGGCCCAGGCACCAATACCGCCCGGCACGCGGCGCAGCGGTAGCGTTGTCCCCTCAGGACGCGATGGTGGCGGGTGCTGGTGAGTTGGTGGGTGCGGCAACCACAGTGGTAGTCGAAGCGACGTAGGCGGCGGGCGGTCAGGTCGTCCACGGCGAAGCTGTGGCAGCGCCTGGGCTCCACGCCGAAATGGCGCATTATCGCCTGCCATTCCTCTCCGTGGGGCCGGATGCCCCGGCCGTGGATGGCGAAGGCGACTAGATGGGCGACCTCGTGGGGGATGGTCTGGGCCAGGAATGCCTCAGGCTCGCGGGTCAGCAGGGCCAGGTTGTAACGGATCTGCCAGGTCTTCCCCTCGGCCATACGCAGCTGACCGGCCGACTTGCCACGCAGGTCGAAACGCACCTCGGGGGTTGGGATGGGCATGCCGAAACCCCGGCGGGACTGTTGCAGCAGGGCCGTCGTGCGGCGTTCCGCCTCCTGCTTCAGGTTGGGCAGGGGGGTCGTCTTGGGGTCTGAGTCCATGGTGGTCGGGCGATCTGCGGCAGGGGGCTTGTCCAGGCTGCGAGGAGCAAACGGGTGAGGATTAGAACCGTGCATTGGTGGCCTTGTCCATTTTGTAGTCGCCAGCCCTAGGCTTGCAATTGCCAATGTGAGGGGGAGCGGTTACACTCCCGAAGCTCGCAACCCCCAGTCTGTTTTGGCTGCCTGGGCGGGTAGCAGCATTGGTCGCATAGCAGTCGATACTGTCTATGCGATCTGGTCCATCCCGTCGGAGATCGGCGCCAAGTGCGCTCCGCGGGCTGGCTAGGTTTGACCTAGAGCCCCGATCTCGGGGTTTTTTTATTCTTCGCCGCCGCCTTTGCGCCACTGGTGCCGGGTGTGCGACGGAAGATGAAGAGACTGGGCCTTGGGCCCATTTTTTGTTTTTGGGTCCGGCAATGGCCGGCAGAGGGCGATGCAGCGCATAGACGACAAGTTGACGGCCCTGGTCCGTACCGCGGTGGAGCCCATGGGCTACGAGCTGGTGGGGGTCGATTTCTTCCAGCGCAGCACGCGCAGTTCGCTGCTGCGGGTCTATATCGACCATGAGCGCGGCATCACGGTGGATGATTGCACCGCGGTGAGCCATCAGTTGAGTGGCGTCCTGGATGTGGAGGACCCGATACCGGGTAACTACGATCTGGAGGTGTCTTCCCCGGGGCTGGACCGGCCCCTGTTTACCCCTGAGCAGCTGCAGCGCTTTCGCGGCCATCGGGCGCGGGTCAAGCTGGCGGCCAAGTTGGATGGGCGGCGTAACTTCGATGGCGTGTTGGGCGAACTGCACGGCGAGGTCCTCAACCTGGACCTGGGCTCCGAGGTGCGGGAGTTGCCTCTGGACCTGATCGACACAGTGCGCCTGATACCGGAATTCTGATTCGGAATAAGTATGAGCAAAGAGATCCTGGCGGTAGTCGAAGCGGTATCCAACGAGAAGGACGTCCCCGAGGGCGTGATCTTCGAGGCCATCGAGGCCGCGTTGGCGATGGCGACCCGCAAGAAATTCGGCGGCGATATCGACGCTCGCGTGTCTATCGACCGCAAGACCGGCGAGTACAGTACCTTCCGTATCTGGGAGGTGGTGGAGGACCCGGCCGAGGGGGAAGAACTGGAGGAGCCGGAGAGTCACCTGACCCTGGCCCAAGCCCGTGAGCGCGACCCCAAGGCCGAGATCGGCGGCTTCGTCGAGGAGCCGTTGCCCTCAGAGCTGTTCGGGCGCATCGCCGCCCAGACCGCCAAGCAGGTCATCGTGCAGAAAGTGCGTGAGGCGGAGCGGGCCAAGGTAGTCGAGAACTACCAGGATCGCATCGGCGAGCTGCTCACGGGCCTAGTCAAGAAGGCCGAGCGCGGGAGTGTCTTGGTGGATCTGGGCAGCAATGTCGAGGCCCTGGTACCACGCGATCAGGTTATCCCTCGGGAGTCGGTGCGAGTGGGGGACCGCCTGCGCGGCTACCTCTACGACGTCCGTGCCGAGGCCAAGGGACCGCAACTGTTCCTCAGTCGCACCGCCCCCCAGTTGCTCATCGAGTTGTTCAAGCTGGAGGTGCCGGAGGTGGGCGAGGAGATCATCGAGATCCTTGCCGCCGCCCGTGACCCCGGGGTTCGGGCCAAGATCGCGGTGCGCACCAAAGACCCGCGCATCGATCCGGTGGGGGCCTGTGTCGGCATGCGCGGCTCGCGGGTGCAGGCGGTCTCCAACGAACTCAACGGCGAGCGGGTAGACATCATTCTATGGGATGACAACCCGGCCCAGTTCGTCATCAACGCCATGTCGCCTGCCGACGTGGTCTCCATCGTCATCGACGAGGAGGCGCGCAGCATGGACGTGGCGGTGAAGGAAGAGAACCTCTCCCAGGCCATCGGCCGCGGCGGGCAGAACGTGCGTCTGGCCAGTCAGCTGACGGGTTGGGAGCTGAACGTCATGAACGAGACCGAGGCGGCGACCAAGAGCGAGCAGGAGGCACAGCGCCTCATCGATGGGTTCATGACGCAGCTCGACATCGACGAGGACGTGGCGGGGATACTGGTAGACGAGGGTTTCTCCAGCGTCGACGAGATCGCCTATGTCCCCCTCGCGGAGATGCTGGCCATCGCCGAGCTGGACGAGGACACGGTCAATCTGCTGCGCGAGCGTGCCAAGGACGTGCTGCTCAATCGGGCGATCGCCAGCGAGGAAGACGGCACCGAGGGTGTCGAGCAGCTACGAGAGATGGACGGAATGGACGCCGACCTGTTGGCCGCTCTGAATGCCATGGAGGTGGCGACCATCGACGATTTGGCCGATCTGTCGGTGGACGAGTTGATGGACATCGAGGGCATGGAGGAAGAGCGAGCGGCACGGCTCATTATGACGGCACGCGAACCCCTGTTCGCGGCTGCGGAACGCGACTTGGGGGCAGAGGTGGATCATGAGTGAAGTAACCGTCAAACAGCTCGCCACCGCCGTGGGTATCCCTGTGGAGCGCCTGCTTGCCCAGTTGCAGGATGCGGGTATCTCGGCCTCCGGGGCCGAGGCGACGCTCACAGAGCAGGAAAAGCTCCAGCTCTTGAGCCACCTGCGCCGCAGTCACGGCAAGAAGGAGGGCGACGCAGGGAGCTCCTCCCCGGATCGGGTCACCCTGACCCGTAAGTCGGTCAGCGAGTTGCGCCAACCTGTGGTGGCACCTCGCCCGAGCGGGCCCTCGGCGCGTGTCACCCCACAGTCCAGGCCAAACCCGGCGGCGCGCAGTAAGACCGTGAGCGTGGAGGTGCGCCGTAAGCGCACCTACGTCAAGGTTGGCGGTGAGGCCCCGGCCGAGCCGGTTGCGGCGGAGCCTGTGGCGCCGTCGCCGCAGGTAGCGGTGCAGCCCAAGGTCGCGACGCCTACCCCGGCTGCTGTCGAGACCCCTGCGCCCGTTGCAACGTCTGCCCCGGCGGAGGTCGAGGCAACGACGGCGAGCGCAGCGTCCGAGCCGGCCATCGAGTCGATTGCTGAGCCGGTTGTCGAGGTGGTTGCTGACAAGGCCAGGGTCACCGAAGAGGTGGCAATGGAGGAGGAGATTGCTCCGACGGCACCGGCGCCAGAGCCGGTTGTCGAGGCGTCGCCCCCCGCCCGCACCCCGGCGCCATCGCGTACCCCGGCAGGGGCGGCTCGGCCCCAGGCGCCCAGGCCCCCGGGTCGGTCCGGGAGCGGTCGTGATCGGGGTGATCGTTCACGGCGCCCAGCGGAGACCCGTAGCGCCCCGCCGGGGAGCGAGGCCCGTCGGCGCGGCGAGTTGGAGGCCCGGCGTGCGGAGGTCGAAGCGCGGCGCTTCGCCGAGCAGGAGGAGCAGGAGCGTATCGAGCGTGAGGCCGAGGCGCGTCGGCGCGTCGAGGCAGACGAGCGGCGTAAGCTTGCGGAGATTGAGCGGCTGCGCTTGGAGGCCGAGGCGGCCCTGGCCGCGGAGCAAGAGCCCGAGGCGGTCGAGGTCGAAGCGACCGCGGACGATGCGACGGCGGAGGCCGAGGAGTCCGGTGTGGCCAAGGGCCGCAAGCCGGCCAAGCGCGCTGCCGAGCCAACGAAGGCGAAGCCCGCGAAGCGTGGGTCAGAGGTCGTGGCCGACAACGAGCGCCCGGTGAAGAAGGTTGGGCGCAAGGATGGCTCCAGGGGCCGGGAGCGCGATGTCGTGACCGGGGTGGAGTACGAGGAGGCGGGTGCCGAGCCCACCACCGCCGGGTCCCGCCCGGCGCGGCGCAGGAAGAAGGCCGCCAAGCCTCAGTTGCAGGACATGCACGGCTTCCAGCGTCCCACCGCGCCCGTGGTGCGCGAGGTCGAGGTCCCGGAGACCATCACCGTGGCGGATCTGGCTGCCCGTATGTCCACCAAGGCGGCGGTGGTGGTCAAGGCCCTGTTCAAACAGGGCATGATGGTCACCATCAATCAGGTGCTCGACCGTGACACGGCCATGTTGCTGGCGGAGGACATGGGCCACACGGCGGTTGCGGTGGACGACAGCTCCGTCGAGGACGATCTGATCGCGGCGGTCGCCCAGTCCCTGGACGACGCCGAGAGCCTGCCGCGGCCCCCGGTGGTTACCATCATGGGCCACGTCGATCACGGTAAGACCTCGTTGCTGGACTACATCCGTCGCACTCGGGTCGCATCGGGCGAGGCGGGCGGCATCACCCAACATATTGGCGCCTACCATGTGAAAACCGACCGCGGCATGATCTCCTTCCTCGACACCCCCGGGCATGCCGCCTTCTCGGCCATGCGTGCCCGCGGTGCCAAGGTGACGGACATCGTGGTCCTGGTGGTGGCGGCGGACGATGGGGTCATGCCCCAGACCATCGAGGCCATCCAGCACGCCAAGGCGTCGAACGTCCCAGTGGTGGTCGCCGTGAACAAGATGGACAAGCCGTCCGCCAATCCGGACCGGGTCCTGCAGGAGCTATCCCAGCACGGCCTCCAGGCGGAGGAGTGGGGCGGTGACACCATGCTGGTCAAGGTCTCGGCGAAGGCCGGGACCGGTATCGACGACCTGCTGGAGGCCATTCTGCTCCAGGCCGAGGTGCTCGAGCTCAAGGCCCCGGTGGACGGCGCAGCCCGCGGGACTATCGTCGAGTCGAGCCTCGACAAGGGGCGCGGCCCGGTGGCCACGGTACTGGTCCAGGCCGGGACGCTCCGGCGTGGCGACATGATCGTCAGCGGCGGCGAGCACGGTCGGGTACGAGCGATGTTCGATGAGGCCGGGCATAGTGTGAAGGAGGCCGGTCCCTCGATTCCGGTCCAGGTGCTGGGTCTGTCCGGCACCCCCAACGCCGGCGACGACGTGGTGACTGTGGAGGATGAGCGCCGCGCCCGCGAGGTGGCCGAGCTACGCCGCTCGCGCGATCGCCAGAACAAGCTGGGCGATCAGCCCGGGGTCAGCCTCGACCAGCTCTTCAGCCAGCTCAAGGATGGCGAGCAGAAGGCGGTCAATCTGGTCATCAAGGCCGATGTCCAGGGCAGCATGGAGGCCCTGCGCGACTCCCTGGCCAAGCTTGCTACCGATGAGGTGAAGGTGATGATCGTCGCCTCCGGCGTCGGCGCCATCACCGAGTCCGACGCCAACCTGGCGGTGACCTCCAACGCCATCCTGCTGGGCTTCAATGTGCGTGCCGATGTGGCCGCTCGCCGGGTGATCGAGGAAAAGGGCCTGGATCTGCGCTACTACAGCGTCATCTACGAGCTGATTGATGACGTCAAGAAGGCCCTGTCCGGACTGCTCAGCCCAGAGGTCACCGAGGAGATCATTGGCCTGGCCCAGGTCCGCGACGTGTTCCGTTCCTCCAAGTTCGGCGCCATCGCCGGTTGTATGGTCACGGAGGGGACGATCAAGCGCAACAGCCCCATCCGCGTCCTGCGTAACCATGTGGTGGTTTACGAGGGGTCGCTGGAGTCGCTGCGCCGCTTCAAGGAGGACGCCGCCGAGGTCAAGCACGGTACCGAGTGCGGTATCGGCGTAAAGAACTACAACGACGTGCAGGTCGGCGACCAGATCGAGGTCTTCGAGCGCACCGTGCGCTCCCGCCAGCTCTAGGCTGACGCGTTCTCAGGGGGTGATATGCAGCCATGCGCGAATTTGCACGTACCGACCGGGTTGGACCCGAGCTGAGGCGCGGTCTGGTCGAGGTCCTGCGCGAGGAGGTCCGCGACCCACGCCTCAAGGGCATTACCGTGCAGGAGGTGCGGGTGGCCCGGGACCTTTCCCACGCGAAGGTCTACTTCACCTGCTTCCCGGTGGACGAGGGCGGCAAGGAACAGGAGCGCGTCCTCAACGGGCGCCTGGCGGGTTTTCTGCGCAGTGCCTTGTCCCGGCGCACCCTGCTTCGCAGCGTGCCGCAACTGCACTTCGTCCATGACGAGTCGGTGCTGCACGGCGAGCACCTGAGCCACCTCATCGATGCGGCTGTGGCAAACCAGTCCGACGAGCCGCCGGAGTGACGGCTTGCGTGACCCGTTCCCGGCTCAGGCGCCCGGATGTGGGTCAACCTGGGAGGGCAAATCGTCCGCAAACGAACACAAATGAAGAGCATGCACGCTGCCGTATTTTGCGCGCATTTGCGTTCGTTTGCGGACCGAGACTTCTCCCCGGTCTGACCGAAACAGGAACCTATTCCCATGGGACGTAGACGAGCGCAAGGGCGCAATATCAGCGGCATCCTATTGCTGGACAAGCCGCTGGGCCTGTCCTCCAACGGGGCCCTACAAAGGGTCAAGCGTATCTATCGGGCGGCCAAGGCCGGCCACACCGGCAGCCTCGACCCCCTGGCTACGGGTTTGCTGCCCGTGTGCCTCGGTTCGGCCACCAAGATCTCGGCCTTCCTCCTCGACGCGGACAAGCGCTATCGGGTCCGGGTGCGTCTGGGCGAGGTCACCAGCACCGCCGACGCGGAGGGCGAGGTGATTCGCACTGCGCCCACGGATGGGGTCACTGAGGCCGCCCTGCGCACCGCGCTGGAGGGGTTTCTCGGCACCATCTCCCAGCTACCGCCCATGTATTCGGCGGTCAAGCACCAGGGGGAGCGACTCTATAAGTTGGCCCGGCAGGGGATCGAGGTGGAGCGCCAGCCGCGTGAGGTGACCATTTTCGGCATCGAGTTACTGGAGTTTGTGCTGCCGGAGGTCGAGATCGACGTCCACTGTTCCAAGGGCACCTATGTGCGCACCCTGGCTGAGGACCTCGGCGAGGTGCTGGGCTGCGGTGGTCATGTGATCGCCCTGCGTCGCAGCGGGGTCGGGCCCTATGTGGAGACGGCTGGTCCCTTCGTCACCATGGATCAGCTCGAGGCCCTCGGGGAAGACGACTTCGCGGCCCTCGATGGGCTCCTCCTGAGCCAGGACAGCGCCCTGGGCCATTGGCCCGAGGTGCGCCTGTCCGAGGACGCCTGCTTTTATCTGCGTCAGGGCCAGGCGGTGCTGGTGCCGCGGGCGCCGACGGAGGGTCTGGTGAGACTCTACGACCCCTCGCGGCGTTTTATCGGCGTTGGCGAGATCTTGGACGATGGTATGGTGCAACCCAAGCGGCTGCTCTAACGCCATGATGATGCGGGCCATTTTGGTTCCATTTCGCGGGGGCCGCAGGTAGAATCGCGACCCTATCCGCAATACACCGAATGTTTCGGTCTATCCACCGGCCCGATCCCCCCTGATCTCATTGTTGGGGGGGCGGCGCAGTGCCACAGGCAGGGCGCCCAGGGCCTTTTTTCTGTCCCCAACCATGCATTAGGAGACACCCCATGACAATGAGCGCAGCAGACAAACAGAAGGTCGTCGAAGATTACGGACGTGCCCCGGGCGACACCGGGTCGCCGGAGGTCCAGGTGGCCCTCCTGACCGCCCGTATCCTCGACCTCTCCGGGCACTTCGCCCAGCACAAGAAGGACCACCACTCGCGCCGTGGCCTGGTGCGTATGGTCAACTCCCGGCGCAAGCTGCTCGACTACCTCAAGTCGAGGGACCTGGACCGCTACCGCGAACTGATTGCCCGCTTGGGTCTGCGCCGCTAAGCCGGCACTGCCTGGACCGAGGACGGCAACCCCGTTCCCCGGTCCCGGGTGACCCAAGAGCAACGATACCCCGCCCTGCGAACTTCCAACTGCACCCTGGGCCGAGCCGGCTAGCCCAAGCACCGGCAACGCAGCCCCACAGCGTTCTCCCCAGGGCATCCCTCCAAGCATCCTCGAGGAACAGCGCGTGACCCCCATCAAGAAGACCTTCAAGCTCGGTGACCATACCGTCACCATGGAGACCGGCGAGATCGCCCGTCAGGCCGACGGCGCCGTGATGATCAACGTGGACGACACCGTCGTCCTGGTGACCGTGGTGGTCGGCAAGCGTCCAGACGAGGAGCGCGACTTTTTCCCTCTGACGGTTGATTACCAGGAGAAGACCTATGCCGCGGGCCGCATCCCGGGCGGCTTCTTCCGCCGCGAGGGCCGCCCGAGCGAGATTGAGATCCTCACCTCGCGCCTCATCGACCGCCCGGTGCGCCCCCTGTTCCCGGAGGGCTTCACCAACGAGGTCCAGATCATCGCGACGGTCAAGTCCCTGAACCCCGCGGTGAACCCCGAGATCCCGGCCATGATCGGCACCTCTGCTGCCCTGGCCGTGTCCGGTGCCCCCTTCAACGGCCCCATCGCTGCCGTGCGTGTGGGCTACAAGGACGGCGAATACCTGCTCAACCCGCCGATGGTCGGGGTGGGCCCGGATAGCGACCTGGATCTGATCGTCGCCGGCACCGAGAAGGCCGTCCTGATGGTCGAGTCCGAGGCCCGGGGCCTGTCCGAAGAGGTCATGCTTGGTGCCGTGCTGTTCGGGCATGAGCAGATGCAGGTCATCATCCAGGCCATCCGCGAGCTGGCCGCCGATGTGGGTAAGCCGACCATGGCTTGGACTCCCCACGTCGAGAACCAGGAGTTGGCCGCCGACGTGGCCGCCGCCTGCGAGGCGCAGATCGGCGATGTCTACCAGATCAAGCCGAAGATGGAGCGCTACACGGCCCTTGACGCGGTGCGTGCGGAGGCCGTTAAGGCCCTGTGCACCGGCGAGGGTGCCCGCTGGAAAGAGCGCCAGGTGCTGGGTGCCATTGAGCGCATGGAGTCCCGCATCGTGCGCGGGCGCATCATCAATGGGGAGCCGCGTATCGACGGACGCGACACCCGCACCGTGCGGCCCATCACCATTCGCACCGGCGTCCTGCCGCGGACCCATGGCTCGGCCCTGTTCACCCGTGGCGAGACCCAGGCCCTGGTGGTCACCACCCTGGGCACGGAGCGCGACTCCCAGATCATCGACGCCCTGGGTGGCGAGCACCGCGAGCACTTCATGCTCCACTACAACTTCCCGCCCTTCTGCGTGGGCGAGATCGGCCGCGTCGGCAGTCCCAAGCGGCGCGAAATCGGCCACGGCCGTCTGGCCAAGCGCGGCGTGCTCGCGTCCATGCCCGGCATCGTCGAATTCCCCTACTCCGTGCGCGTAGTCTCGGAGATCACCGAGTCCAATGGCTCCAGCTCCATGGCCAGCGTCTGCGGCACCAGCCTGTCCCTGATGGATGCCGGTGTGCCGGTCAAGGCCCCGGTGGCCGGTGTTGCCATGGGCCTGATCAAGGAAGGCGACCGCTTCGCCGTCCTGACCGACATCATGGGTGACGAGGACCACCTGGGTGACATGGACTTCAAGGTCGCCGGCACCGCCGATGGCATCAATGCCCTGCAGATGGACATCAAGATCGAGGGCATCACCGCCGAGATCATGGAGGCTGCCCTGCACCAGGCCAAAGAGGGCCGGCTGCACATCCTCGGTGAGATGGGCAAGGTCATCAGCGCCCCGCGTGGAGAGATGTCCGAGTACGCCCCGCGCATCATCGAGATCAAGATCCACCCGGAGAAGATCCGCGACGTCATCGGCAAGGGCGGGGCGACCATCCGCGGCATCACCGAAGAGACCGGCGCTACCATCGACATCACCGACGACGGTGTGGTCAAGATCTTCTCCGTGGACCGTGCCGCAGGCGAAGCCGCCAAGCGGCGTGTCGAGATGATTACCGCCGACGTCGAGGTCGGGACCATCTACGAAGGTAAGGTCGCACGCCTGATGGACTTCGGTGCCTTCGTGACCATCCTCCCCGGCCGCGATGGTCTGGTGCACATCTCCCAGATCAGCGAGGAGCGCGTGCAGAACGTCAGCGACAAGCTCAGCGAGGGTGACGTGGTTCGGGTCAAGGTCCTGGAAGTCGACAAGCAGGGCCGCATCCGCCTGAGCATGAAGGGTCTGGAAGACTGATCGCTCGGTTAACTCGGATGGGCTAACGAAAAGGCTATGTCCGCGTTAGGTGTTGGTCTCCAACACCATGTCCGTAACCAAGATGGGAAATCCCCCGGCTTTGCCGGGGGATCGGTACGTCGCTGGGCATGTTGTCCAGCAATAGCAGGTCCCAGCCTCCCCGGTGCGCACGTTGGGCGAAGGTGGTCGCGACGGTCAAGTTAGGCTGTTCCCTCGTCGGTTCGGAGCAGCACGCGCCCGGCGGGTGCTACAGATTCCTGAACTAGCCCCTTGATCCTACCCAGATGCTTTGCAGCAGTGCCGTATCGGCGGTCAGGGAGTCGCCATCCTTGGGTGAGCTATAGAGCGTGCGCCATACGGCCCCCTCAGGGGCCCCGTCGCCGCCCTCCGTCTGACCCAACCGCGCCGCGATCCAGCACGCCCGATCTTCTCGGGTCATGGTGCGCAAGGGAGGGTGTCTGCGCAGCCAGGCCCGTTCTACCCGGCCTCGGGCGGCGGCGCTGAGTTGGGCGGCGCGACCCTCGCGCCAGAGGAAGTCGGCGCTGGCCTCCAAGTGCTCCAGCAGGTCCCGTCGCGAGCGGGTGGGGAGCGGCAGCAATGGGCCTAAGCGCCGGCCCAGGTGCCAGGCGAAGACCAGGACCAGGAGCGCGGCGACGACAAGTGCCTGGGGGGCGACCCGCCACAGGGTCACGGCCAGGGCCGGCACCTCGCTGTCATAGAGCAGCCAGACCTTGCCGCCGTTCTCCGGTGCGGCGATGAAGCCGAGGAATGCTGCGTGGTCGTGGGCGCCGATGGCGGTGTTGGTCAGGAATTGGTTGTCCGCGCTGACGGTGACCTGCCCGTTGCCCAGAGGGAATTGGATCAGGCGCAAGCGCCCGTCGGAGGCCATGACGGCGGCCTGGGCACGGCCCTGGGTGTCTTCCAGATAGCGGTCGGCGGGGGCGCTGACGACAAAGGGGCGCTCCTCGCCCTGTGCTGCGATCTCCAGTTCGATCCGCGCTCGCTCTCTGCCTTTCCGCAGGGGCGCGGTCTCCCGCAGGCGAATGCCGAGCCCGCCGAGGAAGTCCTCCGGACGCGGGGCCGCGCCCTCTGTCGTCTCCAGCCCCGCCACGACCAGTACGCCGCCAGCCTGGATCCAGTCCCTCAGGCCTTGGCGGTGTGCCGCGTTGAGTGGCCCCATCCCGTTGACGACCAGGACATCCCGGGTCGGGGGTAGGTCCCGAAGGGGACCGCGGCCATGGACGGACTCGACCGCATAGCCCAGGCGACGCAGGTAGCGCTCGGCGGCGAGGAGGGGGTTACGTCGGGCCGCGGCGGAGTAGCCGACCTCGACCTCGACGCCGCGCGGCTCGAAGTTGTCTAGGAACCAGGCGACGAACAGGGCCACCAGAGTCAGGGCCAGGCCGCTGACCGCCAGGTACGTCACCCGGTGCCCGATTCTCTGCTTAGGGCGCATGGCCGTCGGCCTCGAGGTCGGCGTTTTCGGCGCTGGCGCCCCAGTCTTGCCATTGGGCGAGCAGGCTGTCCAGGTCTGCCTTCTGGGGCTGCCGGTCGGCATAGGCGACGCCCTGCCAGAGTCGGGTCAATCGGCGCAGGTAGGCGACCTCGGCGGCCGGCCTGGTCTGGGCCGCGAGGCGCAGACACTCGCCCTCGGTAGCGCCAGGGGGGATAGTCAGGCCCAGGGCCCCCAGGCGCGCAACCCCGGCGCGATAGAGCAGGGCCAGCGCGGCCCGGGCCTCTCCGGCGGCTAGCAGCCCGCGCGCCGCAGCGGGTATGTCGTTCGGCAGGCTCGGCGTGGACGGGTTGCTGCCCATTGAACGCGCCGCGGCACCGGGGCCGTGGCGTGTGCGTCGGCGCCCACGGCCCCCAGTGGGCAGGTCGCGCAGGATCTTGCGTAGTAGCAGGGCGACCAGCACCGCTGCGGCCAGGGCCAGCCCCCAACGGATAGGCTCGGCGGCCAGGCGGAGCCACTCCAACAGGGCATGCAGCCGGGGCAGGTCCGCGCCCCATTCTTCTCTGTCCGTATCCGGTTCAGACTCGACCCCCACATAGGTCCAGCGCTGCACCTCCCGGGTGCTTCCGAAGTCCGGCCCCGCCAGGACCTCTCCGATCAGAGTCTTGGCCTGGGCCCGGTGCGGGGACTGCGCCGCCTGGGCCGGGCCGGGGGGCGGGAGCAGGGTCGCCATCAACAGGATCGGGACCAGGCCGGAAACCGCCAGGCCCCGGGCCCGGGTGCGCCTGCGTTCGCCGGGCGCGACCGCCTGGGCTTCGGCGGCACGGCGGAAGACCAACTCCAGATCCCAGGCCTCGAGGCGGGTGCGCTTGGTCAGGTAGAGGGCGAAACCACCGCCCAGGTAGAAGGGGGCCATTACCGACATGGCCAGGAGCGAGACCAGGCAGGTCATCCAATAGGCCCAGGAGCCGGCGTCGAACAGGGCTGCCTTCAGGTTCAGGCGCGGCAGTTCCTCCGGGACCAGGAAGAACAGACCCAGCACGGCACCCAGGGCGAGGATCATCTCCAGGTGGACGCAGGTTAGGGTCAGCCAGCCTCCGGTCCCGTCCCCGCCGTGCAGTACCCGGCGGCGATCCCGTTGAGCCTTCCCGCGCAGTCCCTCCAGCAGGCCCACCGGCAGGTCCAGCGATCGGGCCGGGGCCAGGCGTCGCCACAGCAGGTAGGGCAACAGGCCCGCGAGCTGCGTCGGTGCCACCAGGGAGCGGACCGCCCCGGCCCAGCCCAGCGGCCCGCGACCCAGGGCCTGTGGGGCCCCGAACAGCGCCCGGCCGAGCCACAGCAGGGGCAGGGCCTCAAACAGGGGCTTGAACCACCAGAGCGTGAACATCCAGAGGTCTGGACGGTTGCCCAGCCAATAGGCGACCAGGGCGCCCAGGGGCAGGGCGGTCAGCCACCACAGGGCCCAGAGGGGCCAGAACCAATGGCGCGCCAGGGCAAAGCCCAGGTCCACACCCTCCCAGGGGGTGCGGGGCCGGATGGCCGCGCCTAGGTGGTCAAGGTCCATCGGCTGCCGCCTGACCGCGACCGGCCTGGGTGAAATAGAGGGCCACCAGTATCCACCAGAGGGCCCCGAAGGCAACCTTGACCGCCGTTGGGACCATAGGCAGGGGCGACCAGAAGGCCTCGATCACCGCCGCCAGCACCAGCATGGCCATGGCTCCCAGGACCAGGACGATGGCCGACTGGGCTTTGGCGCGCAGCGCCGCCAAGCGGGTCTGGCGTCCGGGGGCCAGCAGGGCCTGGCCGAGCAGCAGCCCGGCCGCCCCGCAGATGGCGATGGCGGTCAGCTCCAGGGCCCCGTGCCCGACGACGAAGGGCCAGAAGGTGGAGCCGAAGCCCAGGCGCGTCAGGTGTCCGGCGGTGGCGCCGATGATCAGGCCGTTGACGGCCAGGATCAGGGCGCTGCCGACGCCGAAGAAGATCCCGCCGGCAAAGGAACGGAAGCCGATTCCGACGTTGTTCATCACGTAGAAACCGAACATGCCGAAGCGGCTGTCGGCACGGTGGGCGCTGTTGCGGCCGGGGGTGTTGCTGGTTGGTTCGCCACCCTCCGGCATCCTGCCTCCCGGGGGACTTCCACGTCCCTGTGGGTCGTCCCCCTCCGGCATCCTGCCTCCCGGGGGACTTCCACGTCCCTGTGGGTCGTATGCGGACTCCATCTTTGCGACCTCGCCGGGACCGATCAGGCCATAGATCAGTTCCCCGTTCTGATAGCAGGCCAGGCCCATGGCCAACATGGGCAGGAACAGCAGCCCGGCGGCGAGCCAGAAGGCCCCGACGTGGCGGCGCAGGGTGGCCGGGAAGTCCCGCGCCAGAAAGGCCAGCAACAGCCGCGCCCAGGGACGACGACGCCGATAGAGGTGGCGATAGCCGTGCTGGAGCAGTGCGTGCAGTTCCGCCGTCAGGCCCGGGCTGTAACCGCGGCTGCGGGCCAGGGCGTAGTGGCCGCAAACCGTGCGGAACAGCGCTGGCAGCTCGTCCAGGGGTAGGGCGGGGTCACGGGTCTTGAGCTTGCCGCGTCCGTCCAGGGCGTCGAGCAGCAAGCGCAGCCGCTCCCAGGCCGGTCGCTGTACCTGTTCGAAGCGCTGCTGCCTCATCGCCCGTGTGCCAGCCAGTTGGCGTGTCCCAGCAGGGCCTCCGCCGCTGCCTTGCCCCTGTGGCCCAGCGGCCCGATCAACACCTCCGCCAGCTCCGCCCGGCGCCCGACGGACAGTCGCGGGCTGCGTTCGGCGAAGGCCAGCACCGCCTGTTGGGTCGCCAGGTCCAGGTGCAGGGGC
The DNA here is from genome assembly GCA_963845265.1 of uncultured Gammaproteobacteria bacterium. Taxonomy (GTDB): domain Bacteria; phylum Pseudomonadota; class Gammaproteobacteria; order Chromatiales; family Chromatiaceae; genus DYRB01. The sequence goes on from CAWJRN010000014.1 coordinate 139,578, forward strand.
AAAGCGATGGGCGGGCGTTCGGGGATCGACTGGGGCTTGAGGGGTGGTTCCACGTGCACCACCAGGGTCCCGGCGGCCAGGTCCCCCAGGCGGCGGAAGTCGCGGTCGAGCAGGCAACTCACCAGCCCTGCCGCGTAGAACATGGGCAGGAAGTCCGCCACCCGCAGGAGGTTTCGGATCAGCGAGGCCGCGGAGCCCACCGGGGTCCCATCGTCATGGACCACCGCCAGCCCCATGGCCCGCTTGCCTGGGGTGGCGCCGCTGCGCAGCTCGAAGAAGACCGGGTAGAACCACTCCAGCAGAAAGAACCCGAGCAGGGCCAGGCCGATCCCGACCCCGGAGAAGGCCAGCAGTGGTGTCAGAGCCAGGTATAGGGCCGCGCGCAGCAGGGTATCGATGGCCAGGGCCGCGGCGCGCACGACGGGCCCTGCCACCCGCAGCTCCAGGTCCACCCCTTCGGGGGTCTCGTGGATGCGCAGCGTGTCGATGGGGGTGTCGATGGGGGTGCGATGCTCTGAGGCCGGCATGGGGTTTGGCGGGTGAGGAGCTTGGCGCGAACCCTAGCATAGCTGGCGAGGATTCGCCTCAGGCCGACTGGCCGCCGGTGTGGGCAGGATCGTGATGGGAATCGACACCGAGGTGTTGGTCGAACCGGGAAGTGACCTGTGGGAGCGCCGGCTACGGCGCGACCGGGCGAGGCGTGGCCGCCACGGATGGCGGACATGCAGGCAACGCAGGAGCCGTTGCCTGCCAAGCGAGCCCGGTGGCCGGAGAGCGAGCGGTTGGGCCAGCCGTGTTGCAGGGCCGCCTTGTCGGGCGTTGCGCTATCTTTCCGCGCTCGCCAAACTGTGACCCCCAACTGTGGCCCGGGTGGGGGTGGGCGGGACCACCGGACTTGCCCGGGCTGCACCGCAACATCCATGATTGGAGACCCCAGATGCAGATCGTGACCCCGGAATTCGCCGCCGAACACCTGGCGGAGTTGATCGAGCAGGCCCAGCACGGGGCGGAGATCGTCATCGCCGTGGACGGCGCCCCGGTGGCACGACTGCTCCCCGTTCAGGGGGGACGTGGATGACCCCCTGGCCCCGGATGAGGAGGTAGACGCCGGGTTCCACGGGGACTAGCGGCAACCACCATCGTCGCCGCATGCTCGGGCGACGACGGCGCCGCAGCCTGGAGGTGAGTGTCCAGGCCTTGCGCGAGGCGCACCATGCGCCCAACAGCGTGCAGCGGAGGTGGACACCCTGCGCCACGACTTCAAGCGCAACCTAGCCGGCGTCCGTTTCGCCATCCCTCGCCAGCCAGGGTGCTCTGCTCCCTGCGGGCTCGTTGGTGTTCCTGCTGTCGCCCTTGGCCTGTCAGTTCAAGCTCCGGGCCGACGAGGCCCCCTGAAGTCCCGACCCTTGCCCTGTTCCGGGGCGGCGATGAGTCGCTGCGCGTCCATCACCATGAGCCCATCGTGCCAATCCAGGTGGTGCATGGCGCGCCAGCCGCCAATCGACGCCCCGTTGGCCTGCCAGATGGGGTGTTCGACGTAGCGCTCAGGGGTCAGCAGATCGATGGCATTGAGATTGAGACCGTAGCCGTAGCGTGGCACCGAGTTTTGGGCCGGGCGTAGCAGGCGACCGCTCCTGTCCCGGAAGACGCGTCCGCCGGGGCGCCCTCCGGAATAGTCGAGGATCAGAGGATTCTGCGCATGTGGGGCCCAATGCTCGCTCAGGGGGGAGTCGGCGTGGAAGGCAAACAGGGATTCGTTGACACGCGCCTTGCCGATTCGGGCGGCACAAAACAACCACCATCGGCCAGCGTGTGCGAAGAGGGTCGAGTCCGCCGCCTGGATACCGTCCATCAAGGTCCGTTCCCAGGTCCACTCGTCAGGGAATCGGGTGCAACGGTAGAGATCGACCCGATGGGACGCGGCACTCTCCGGCACCATGTAGAGCTCGTTTTCGTGCTCGAACAGAAAGGGATAGGAGAGGTGGCGGGGCTCGTCGATCACCGGGACCGGCGGACCCAAGGGTTGAAGGGTCTGATCCAGCTCGATCACGCTGATCCGACCAATGCAGGTCTCGTAGGGATACTCTTCCAGGAAGACGAATTGACGCCCCGCCTGCGACCAGGCGAAGGGGTCTGCCCAGAAGCAGTCGTCGGGCGGGAAGATGGGGGTGAGTGCGGCGGGTTCGGGCGCCTCGCGGGCCTCGGGGCCGACGAGGCCCGCGAGCAGGAACCACTGGGCGCGGCAGCGGCGCTCGTCTCGTGCATCGAGGTGCTTGCGGATGTCTCGGGCCAGGCCGTGCCGCACGCGGCGAAGGGGGTTCATGATCGGACCCTGCTGGTCTCGCGCGCAGCGCTTCAGCCGCCATCGCCGTCGCCCTGGGTCACATAGAGACCCCGGGCCGATTCCGGTAAATGGCGCACCATGAGGGGCCTGGGGCGTTGGGTCTTGGTGAGCCGAGGGGTAAAGCCAAGGTCGGCCAGAATCCGGCCCAGCCCTGGTCCGCAGACGAAGAGCTCCACGCGTTCGACCCGCTGACGGCGCAGCGCACCGAGGGCGCCGGCCAACAGGGCTTGCAGGGCCGTCGTGTCTCCGGGTGCCGCGAGCAAGTCTACGATCTTTCCGCGCCGGCGGCCGTCCCGGTCAAATACCTTGATGACGCAATAGCCCCTCAGCCCATCTGCCGAATCGAGGATGAGGACCGAGTAGTCGTTGTCCGGATGTTGCCGGTAGCGCCAGTCGAGGACTGCGGAGTCGCGCCGACAGATGGCCGGATAGCCCGCCTTCACCGATTCCCAGAGGTGATCAAAGCGGGCGTCGAAGAGGCCTTCATGGGCTTCGACCGGAAGTACAGGCCTGGGAATGCGCGGCAGGGTGAGGTCCGCAACGGCACCGGCCAGATCTCCCACGCCGGTGCCGAGGGCGCGTCCCAGGGGACTTCGCACCGAGACTCGCCGGTGTAGGCTCCCCGTGTCCGGCTGGGCCTCGAACGGGATTCGTTCCAGGACCGTCATCATGGGGTCGGAGATGTGCTTGCCCAGTTGTATGGGGCCAGCGGCGGGATGGTCGAAGATCGCGGCCGCGAGCCCGCGCGACAGGTCGATGGTCCCCGGTGCCTTCGCGCGCTTGTGCTCGCGCAAGGCGCGCCGGGTCAAGCCCCAATGAACGAGCACGTCCACGAACCACCAGGCCTGGAAGGGCTCGCCGCCAATGTGGAGCCCGGCCGGGATCGTGCTGAGGTTGCCGATGATTTGGCCCTGCCACTCGGCCAATACGCCCCGGTAACCGGGCGGAGATAACCGCGGGTCCTGGTGCCACTGCCAATCCCACAGCCGCTCGGTCTGTTGTGCCGGCCGCGCGCCAAAGACCTCCTCAATGCGCGCGAGGATCTGGGGCTTGTCCGCGTCCGTTCCGGGTCTGATGTCGATCATTTCTTTGGATTTACCGCGATCGAGCGCAAAGGGACACACACCAGGGAGAGCGGGCGGAGTCAAGATCCGCGTCTTGCGGAGCTGTCTGAGCGACCAGCGCGTAGAGGGATTCGGACGGCCAACCGCCTGGGGTTGAGGGACAGGACGTTCGGCCGCACCCTGGCTGAAGTGCGCGAGACGCTAGCATCGCAGAGCGGCCCCCGTCAACGGCGCCGGAGCGCCGCCGTAACGCCGCGACCGCGATGACGTGCTCAGCGTCCGCCCTCGGTGACAGGGCGAAGTGCAGGGGGAGTAGGTCGCGTTGGCTCAGCTGTCGTCTGCTCCGATCCCCTTGCTTGATTGAGACGAATGTCTTCGACGAGTGGTCCGGCGCCGGCTTCGGTTGCCTGAGACGTCGCGCCCAGCTAGGGTAGGGCCCATGTCAGCACAGCAGCCATCCGTCACCCCGGATACAGCTCCGCAAGGCCTGGAGTCCGTGTTCCTCACGGGCCTGCGTCAACGCTTCAAGGCCACCGTCAACGACATGACCAGCGGGTCCATGCAGAGCCTCTTGGGCGAGGACCCGGAGACCGCGGCCCTGGCCTTCCCGTTGAGCTACCTCTACGCCTACCGCTGGTTGGATCACAACGTGCCGGCGGCCTACCGGGGCGCGGTGCTGACCCCGTTCCGCAAGGGTGCGCGCGCCTTCCTGATGGACCTGCTCGCGGCAGCTCCCGACGCCCCTGGCTTCCTGGAGGCTTATGTCGCCCATCTCGTCGCCGACACCGGCAGCACTCTGATCCAGCGTCAACAATTGCTGAACCTGCTTGCGGAGCGGGACGGCGACCCCCAGCGGTTGGTGGCGGACATGCTGGCCCGATGGGAGGGCCTGGGGCTGCTTACGCGCACCCACAAGGCCGCCTATAGCGAGCTGGGTCACCAGGAGCGTGATCGATACGCAGCGCTGCTGGGCCCAGAGGATCGGGAGCGCCTCGCCCTGGTGGATGGCCTCACGGACCCTGGTGGTGCGGCCCATCTGGACAAGCTGGCCCTGATCCCCGCCATGGGCTGCCCCCAGACCTGCCGCCACTGCATGTTCATCTGGCGTCCGCCCATGGGCGACCTGCCGGACTCCGCGCCCCTCTATGCCTTCGTCAATGCCCACACCGAGAGCCTGTTGTTCACCGGCGGCGACCTCACCCGCCACCTGGACCACTTCACTCGGGCCATCGCGACCATGGATCGGGTGCGCACCTTCGCCATCCTGCTCAATGGGGACTTTGCCAATGACCCGCCGACCACCGAGGTGGTGATCGGTGCGATGGCCGCGGCGGTGCGCGCCCGGCCCAGGGGCTGGACACAGGCCCAGGTCCTGCTCCAAATCAGCTTCGATGAGCTCCACCAGGAGGTGGTTCTGGACAAGTCCGGGCGACTCAAGGAGCGCATCCCGGTGGCCAAGATCGCCAATATCGTCGCCTGTGCCCCGCGCCACCCGGAGGTTCAGCTCTGTCTGCTGCACAAGCAGAACGCCCTCAACTTCTCGACGGACGTCTTTCATCGTGGCGTCTTCGCCCGTCTGGTCGAGGAGCTCGGTCGGCGCGGACACCAGACGCGCATCCTGACCTCGGCACCCTCCCCGCGGCTCAAGCGCCACCCCCACCACCCGGGCCAGGTCGCGCCGGTCCTCAAGGATGCGAGCTTCGTCCTCGCAGCTTACCCAGACCGACCCATGCTGTTGACCAGCTCCACCGTCGATGCCTACGGTCGGGCGACCACCCTGGACCCAGGGGAGACGGTCCAGGACCGGGACTTGTTGCACCAGGTCCTCCAGGGCGAGGCGCCGCCGGGGCAGGGGTTCGATACGGACCTCATGTTCTGGCTCAATGGCTGGGTCACCCTTTTCTCCGCGGTCCATCTCTGTCTGGGTGACTTCCATGCGGAGGGCGGTGAGCGCATCCTCGCCCGTCGGCGAAAGGACCCACTGACCACCGCCCTAGGTCGGTTCGATCTGCGCCTGCTGGACTTCTACGCGGAGGTTCGCCCGGATCTCGACTTACGCATTGCCGCTGCCACCAGCCCGCATCACCTATTCCATGCCATCACCGAGGACGCGGGGCTGCGGTTGCACATGACCCGTCGCCTAATGGGCGTGGAGATTGTGAGCTAAGAAGATCGAGCAAACCGGGGACATGCCACGGTTTCGACTAGGCCGGGGACCGACCAAACCGCGGACGGACTACGTTTTCATCGAATTCGGCACGGTGACACAGGGGGGAGACTTGAATGGACAAAGAACGTTGCGCACGATTCCTTTGGACGCTGGCCGGCGATTACAGCGCTCGGTAGGGCGAAATACAAAGCCTCGCGAGCCGTTGAGCCAATATCAGCGCATGCGCCCGTTGGTGCAGAAGATTTACAGTGATCACAGTCACCCGTATTGCCAAAACTCGGCGTTTGCTTGCCTTGGCAGGATCACCCTTAGGCGCTCGGGCCCATCGCTCAAACCAGCGTAGGCCAGGCCAGGAGCAGACCCAGGCTCGCCGCGCCGGTTAGCCCCAGACGCAGCGGCAGATACCAGTCCTGCAGGGTTGTGCGGGCGACCAGGCGACGATCCTGCAGATAATGGGCGCACAGGCCTGCCAGCAGGAGCGGTATCCCCCAGAGCTGCGGGAGCAGCAGTGCCGCCCATGCGAGCAGCGAAGGCACGATGCTCCAGACTTAGAGCCGCGTTTGCTCCCCATCTGCCAGCCCGCTCGCGGTCATGGCAAAGGCCCAGTGCAGGGCGCCGACGAAGGACAGGATGCAGGCCCCGTAGGCCAGCAGGGCGAGCCGCGCATGGTCCTGCCAGTTTGTCCAGGACAGTGCGCCGAGGATCAGGAAGGTAGGGCGCCGCTTGCCCCCAGCCACCTCGGCCAGGTAGGGATCGGGCAAGGCTTGTTGGACATGCTGTCTCCGCACTGTCATCAAGATTGTTATTCGGTGGATCGCCATCACCCTATGGGTTCGAGAGGCCCCCGGATCAAGCCCCGCTATCGCTGGCTTGGGGCCAGTGTCTCCCAGGTGACGGCTAGGCTGTCCTGGACAAACAATACGTCTACGGTGGTGAAAATGCGTATTCCAAGCCGTCCTTCAGCCGCTGTCCCCGCTCACCGCGCGAGTCGCATGATGCACCTGGGGGGGCTGGCCTTCGGTCTCGCGGGCGGGATGATTGCCGAGGGGGCTCGGCGCTTGGCGCGGGGCGAAATGCCCGATGCCCGCGAGTTGCTGTTTACCCCAGGCAACGCGGGCCGCCTGACGGACAAGCTCTCCCAGCTTCGCGGCGCGGCCATGAAGGTCGGGCAGCTTCTTTCGATGGAGGCCGGGGAACTGCTGCCGGCGGAGTTCACCGCCGTGCTGACCAGGCTGCGCGAGGACGCCCACTACATGCCCCTAGGCCAGTTGGCGGGGGTCTTGGGTCAGGAATGGGGGCCGGACTGGGCAGCGCGCTTCCAACGATTCAGCTTCACCCCGCTGGCCGCGGCCTCCATTGGGCAGGTCCATGAGGCACGTCTCAAGGATGGCCGCCAGCTGGCCGTTAAGGTGCAGTATCCGGGCGTGGAACGAAGCATCGACAGCGACGTGGACAACGTGGCCGCCCTCTTTCGGCTGCTGCCGCTGTTACCTGGCGAGGTGCGCCTGGACGACCTGCTGGTCGAGGCGAAGCGCCAGCTCCACCAGGAGGCGGACTACCTGCAGGAGGCGGAGCATATCCGGCGCTTCACCGGGCTGCTCGCGGGGGAAGCAGATCTGCTTCTGCCCGAGGTGCTGGCCGAGCTGACCACGCCCAGGGTGTTGGCCATGAGCTTCGTGCCCGGCACTGCGGTGGAGTCGTTGGCGCGCGAGCGGCAGGCCATGCGCGACTTGGTTGCGGGGCGGCTCATCGACCTGCTCTTCCGGGAGTTCCTCGAGTTCGGCGTGGTACAGACCGACCCCAACTTCGCCAACTACCGCTACGATGCCGAGACGCAGACGCCTCGGGCTGCTCGACTTCGGCGCAACCCGGGTCTATCCGCCGGAGCGCATGGCCCAAGTCCGTGCCCTGTTAGCCGCCGCCAGGGCGGGCGATGCCGGCGCCCTGGAGACCGCGGCATGGGAGGCCGGCTATCTGGCGGACTCCGACCCGCCGGCGCGCCGCCAGGCCATGGCCGAGCTATTCCTGCTGGTCGCTGAGCCGGCACGCCACAGTGGCCCCTACGATTTTGGTCGCTCGGACCTGACCGCGCGGCTGCGCGATTCCAGCTATGCCCTGGGCTTCGACCACGGTCACTGGCGGCCCCCACCACCGGATCTGATCTTCCTGCATCGCAAGCTCGCCGGGCTGTTCATGCTGTGCGGCCGGCTGCGGGCGCGGGTGGACGTGGCGGCCCGGCTGGGGGTCCATTTGTCCTGATGGCCCGTTGCTGCGCGGGGCGGTGCCGAGCCCCGCACCCAGGTTCGAAGCCGGAACTTCGGTAATGCCTGGAACGAAGAGGGGGTCAGGAAACAAAGAAGGAGTCTCCCAATGCGCATGCTGATGAGCGTCGAACCTCAGCTGGCCTTCTACAGGCTGTGGGAGCGGCGCCCTCGCCGCGAAGCAGGGCGCGCGACCCTGCTTGCAAGCATCGGGGCTATCAGGGCCCGAATGAGGTCGTTACGATCGGGCACCCCGGATCACGGTCAGCCCCAGATGGGCCTCAAGGGCGTCGAAATCGCGGTCTGTATGCAGCGCAGACGCTCCTGGCATTTGATCTGAACCAGCAGCTTGAGTCCGGCCTCTACTGTCTCGCGTTTGGTTCTGAGACCCGAGAGCTCCTGGGCGTCCGCGATCAACCGATCATCGATCACAATGTTCGTACGCATGATGCTCTTGGGTGTGTACTAAATGTGTAAAGAACACACATCGGCCTCACCCCCGACAACGACCAATGCGCAGCCCTCCAATCTCGTGTTACGCGTCAGAGGCCAGTGATACCGATCATCGAGTGCGCCGCCGTGCCGGACAGGTTGGCCACCCAAAGCTCTGCCGCGCTGCGGGTCAGGTCGAGCACGCCCTGGGGATAGAGCCCCAGGGCCAGGACCAATAGGCAAGTCGCCGCAACGACCGCCAGTTCGCGTGGGAGCAGGTCCGCGGCGCCTGCCACCAATGGGCTGGTCACCGGCCCCTGAAAGGCCCTGCGGTAGATCCCCAGGAAGTAGCCGGCCGCGACTACAGCCCCGAATAAGGCGGCCAGTCCGGCCCCGGTGTGGGTGCCCAGGGCGCTCAGGATCAACAGCAGCTCCGCCGGAAAGCCGCTGGTCCCCGGTAGCCCAAGGGACGCCAGCCCCAGCAGCAGGAAGCTGCCGGCGAGCAGGGGCATCGTCTTCACCACGCCCCCCAGGCTGCGGGCCTCAGTGGTCCCGGTGCGTTGGTGCAGAAAGCCCGTGATGAGAAAGAGCCCGCCGGCGATCAGGGTGAAGTTGAGCAACTGGAAGACCGCGCCCTGAATCCCTTGCAGGCTCAAGGACCCGATGCCCAAGACCACCAAGCCCACATGGCTGATGCTGGAAAAGGCCAGCATGCGGCGTAGGTTGGTCTGGGCCAGGGCGCCGAGGGCCCCGTAGAGGATGCCCAACACCCCCAGCCCCGGCAGCAGCCAATGCAGCTCGGCCGCCGCACCTGGGGCCAGCGGTACGACGAAGCGGATCAAGCCGTAGGCCCCGAGCTTGAGCCCGGTCATCAGGGCGGCGATGGCGATGGGCCCGTCCGCGGCCACCACCGGCAGCCAGGTGTGCAGCGGCACCACCGGCGTCTTGACCGCGAACCCCGCCAGCAGCAGCAGGAAGACCGTCAGCTCCAGGCTGTCGGGCAGCGGGGTCTGGTGCAGGGTCTGGTAATCGAAGGAGAGCCCGGCGGGGATCGCCGCGCCTGTCACGTCCGCGTGATTGAAGGCGAGCAGGATGAAGGCGAAGAGCAGGGGTACGCCCCCCACCAGCATGAACAGGGTGTACTTGACCGCCGCGAAGCGCCGGTTGGGTCCAATGCCCCAGAGGCTGACCAAAAAGAAGATCGGGATCAGGGTCAGCTCCCAGAACAGGAAGAACAGCACCGTGTCCAGGGCGCAGAAGACCCCTAGGGTGGCGCTCTCCAGGAGCAGCAGCAGACTGTAATAGAGCCGTGGCATGGTCCGCACCCGCGTCCAGGAGGCGGCGATGACCCCGATGAACAGCAGCACCGTCAGTGGCAGGAATCCGACTGAGATCCCATCGACGCCCACGGTGTAATGGATGTTGAGGCTGGGGATCCAGGCGTAGCGCTCCACCAGTTGGAATCCGCCGTCCGCCGGGTTGAAGTGCAGCAGCGCGACCAGGGCCAGGGCCAGGTCCGCCAGGGCCGCGCCCAGGGCGATCCAGCGCACCCGGCCTGGGTCCCGGACCAGCCAGATCGGGAGGGCAGCCATGGGCAGGGTCAGCAGGAGCAGACTCAGCAGGGGCAGGCCGGCGGTGGTTTCGGTCATGGCCGTCTCCTCAGTCTCCCAGGCCGAAGCGATGACTCAGCGCGGCCATCGGGGCGTCGGTGAGCGCCAGCCAGGGCTCGGAGTAGAAACCAACGCCGAGCAGGACCAGGATCACCACCCCTGCAATGATGCGCTCCGGCCAGGTCCCCGGCGGGATATTCGCCGGGCCCTCGGCGGTACGCGGGGCGAGGAAGGCGCGCTGGAAGGCCCACAGCAGAAAGGCGGCGGCGGCCACGTTGCCGAGGGCCGCGGCGATGGTCACCAGGGCCCCGAAGCGGGCGATGGCCGCCTCGAGCATCAGGTGTACGGCGTCGAACCCCGGCGTCCCTGGCATGCCGACGATGGAAAGTCCGGCGATGAAAAAGGCCAGCCCGATCAGGGGCAGGCGGTCGAACAGGCCGCCGAGCTTGTCGAGCTGGGTGGTGCGCATGCGGCTGTAGACGCATCCGGTCATGAACAATAGCCCGGCGATGGCCATGCCGAAGTTGATCGACAGCATCACCGCCCCCTGGAAGGCCGAGGTCCCCAGGCTGAACAGCCCGATGACGAGCACGCTGGTGTGGCTGACCACCGCGTAGGCGAGCAGGCGGCGCAGGTTGGTCTGCATCAGGGCCAGCAGGGCGGCATAGAAGATGCCAGCTACCGCGAAGGCGATTACATAGGGGCTCCAGCGCTCCACCGCCTGGGGTACCAGCGGGAAGACGAAACGCAGCAGGCCATAGACCCCGACCTTGAGCCCGAGCAGGAAGACCGGCGCTACCGCAACGGTGCCGTGCTCCGCCACCAGGGGTAGCCAGCCGTGCAGAGGGAACATGGGCGTGCGGATGGCCAGGCCGTAGAAGAGCAGGAAGAAGACCAGGGTGGCGAGGGCCGGTCCCAGGTGGTCGCCGGACAGGGCGATGAGGTCGAAGCTCCAGGCCCCGCCGTGGGTCGCGGCGTGGTTCCAGCCCAGGAGCAGGGCCCCGCCCAGCAGTAGGGCGAGGCTGGTGCCCATGAATTGGTAGTAGCGGTCCAGGGCCTGCTCCTCCGCCGGAGAGATTGCCCAGCGGCCCATGAGGTACCCGATCAGCCAGAGCTCGGCCCCGCCCAGTACCGTGAACCAGAGCAGGTCCAGGGTGGTGAATAGCGCCATCAGGGTCGCCTCGCAGGCCAGGGCCACGGCGAGGAAGTGCGCTGCCGGTTGTAACCGCCGCACCGGGGTATAGACCACGACCAGCAGGCTGAGCAGGGCAGTGAGCAGGATGAACAGCATCGCCATGCCGTCTACCCCGACGTGGTAGTTGAGCATCGGGCCCAGGGTCCATTGCTCGGTGAACTGGAGGGCGGGGCTGGTCTGATCCAGGGACAGGTAGAGGACAACGCCCAGCCCCAGCTCGGCCAGGCTGACCACCGTCGCGAAGGCGATGGCCGGCAGCTCCCGGCGTATGCCCAGCAGGGCCAGGGCACCCACCAGGGGCAGGAGCTGCAGCACGGTCAGCAGCGGGAGGCCGTCGCTGGCCGAGGTGAGGATCGGGACACTCGTCATGGCTTGCCCCTACAGGATGACCACGAGGGTGGCCATGATGAGCAGCATCAGGTAACGGGGTCGGGCCAGCAGATCCTCCACCTGTTGCAGGTAGCCGCCGAGTACCTGGATGACCCCCAGCAGGCCCTCGCCGCCGCCGCGCAGGACGAGGCGCTCCTCGAACCAGTGCAGGCCCGAGGCCAACCCCTCCAGAAGACTGCCCAACAAGCCACCGACGCGGGTAAAACCCCCGGCCTCGTCCCCTTCGGTCTCGATGGATGCCAAGGCCCTGGCCTGGGAGGGCAGACCCACCAGCCGGTTGACGACCTGATCGTCGAAGGTCTGGAGATCCCGGGCCATGGCCTGGGTCGTTCGGGTCAGCAGGGCGTCGGAGGCCGGGTCGAGCCAGAAGCCCTGCATGGCCGCGTTGTAGAGCCGAGGTCGCCCGGCGAGCCAGGCGGGTACCGGGCGCACCTTGCCCTGTGTCCAGTGCATCAGGGCCGGTGCATGGAGGAACTGATAGGCCCGCCAGAGGGCGTGCAGGATCAGGTGGGCGCTGGCCAGCTCGACCCAGCCGAAGGAGCACCAGAGGACCATGAGCCCGACTTGGGTGGTGGTGGACGCCATCAGGGCCCCCTTGACGTCCGCCCTGGTCAGGCCGGTGAGCCAACCGAAGAGGGCCGTCATGAGCCCGATCAGTCCGATGAAGGGCATCAGGGCCGGGACCTGCTCGAACAGGGGCGAGACGCGGATGAGCAGATAGACCCCGGCATGGACCATCAGGGAGCCGTAGAAGATGGCGCTGGAGGGGGTCGGGCCCTCCAGGGCGCGGGCGATCCAGGCGGAGAAGGGCAGCAGGGCGGACTTGGCCAAGGCAGCGACCAGGAACCCGAGCAGGATGAGCCCGGCGTGCAGGCCCTTGAGCCCCGCCGCCCCGGCCGTCAGGGCCGGCCACTCGGTGCTCCCGAGCCAGGTCAGGCAGAGGAAGATGGCGAACAGGAAGCCAGAGTCGCCGATGCGATTGGTGACGAAGGCGCGGGTCGCGTTCTCGGTCGCCTGGGGCCGGTCGTTGGCGAAGCCGATGAGCAGGTACGAGCTGACCCCGGCCAGTTCCCAGCCGACGAAGGCGAAGACCGCGTTGCCCGCGGTGACGATGAGCAGCATGGCGCCTGTGAATAGGGACAGGACCATGAAGAAGCGCCGGAAGCCCGGCTCGCGGTGCATGTAGTGGACCGAGAAGCGCAGGACCAGCAGGCAGATGGACGCCATCAGGGTCGCCATGGCTAGGCCCAGGGGGTCCAGGGTCAGGCTAAGGTCGATGGCGACCTCGCCGCTGGCCAACCAGGTCCCAAGACGCACCTGGCCCGGCGCCCCGGCGATCAGGGCCGTGAGGTCCGCCGCCAGGACGGCGACCAGGGCCAGGGCTACGGCCCCCAGTGCAATGCGGGCCGTTGGGCGCTCCGCGGCCTCGCCCCGCCCCGGGTTCAGGGCCAGACCGGCGCCGATCCACAGCGCAGCCATCAGTGGCGGCAGCGGGATCAGGGCCCACAGGGAGGACAGGTCAGCCATGGTTCGGCACCTCGTCTGTGGCGCCGGCGGCGATCAGGGCCGGCGGCCGTGGTCCGCTGTGGCCCAGGTAGCACTCTGCAGAGCGCCCGACCAGGGCTGGCGGCTGTGCCGGCGGCTGCCAGGGGGCCCAGCCGGTGCCAGGTTGATAGAGGGAGATGGCCCCGGTCTCGGGGTCCAGGGCGGCGAGCTGCACCCAGGCCCCTCCGACCAGCTCCGCCACCGCGGGTTGGCGCTGGTAGATGGCTGTGAGCAGCTCCGTGGTCTGTTCCACCACCACAAGCAGACGCATCGCCTCGTGGATCTCCACCATCTGACGGGGCAGGCCAGTGCGCAGGTCCGAGGAGGTCCCCTCCATGACCCCGAGCATGCCGGTGACGTTGTGGGTCACCTTGGAGCCGCAGCCGTAGCCCTCGTCGTTGGAGGCGGAGAAGTAGTACTCCAGGCTGATGCCCGCCCCCACGGCCCCATTGATGACCAGGTGCCGCTCCAGGACGGCGCCGTCCGGGTCCTGGGTCGGGTCGTAGGAGATCAGGAAGGCGCGGCGGTCGAAGAAGGCCCCGCGGCTGAAGGAGCGGCGACCGATGAAGGCGCAGGCGTTGGTGGCGTGGCCCAGCTCCGGGCGGACCTGGGAGACGTCCAGGGCGCGATTCGCCACATGGCGGAAGGCGGCGGCCGGGTCCAGCCCTGGGGGCGCGGAGGCGAAGCGCCGGCAGCGCTCCTGGGCGTGGAGCAGGCAGGCCTGCCAAAGGGCCTCGCGGACCCGTCCCAGGGTGCCGGCCAGGGCTGCCGGCACGTCCTGGGTGTCGTACCAGTCCACGGCGTCGTTGCAGGTGTCGTGCTCGCCACCGACGAACCAGGTGCCCTCCGGGATGCGGATGCCGCGCTCGTCCAACAGGGTGCGGACCTCGGGCCTGTTGGCCATGGCGCAGACCAGTCGGGCATTGGGCCCGCTGAAGCGTCCGGCGCAGGCCCCGCAGTTGTAGGCGGAGGCGTGGGGATTGTTCTGGTTGTGCGAGCCGTGACCCAGGATGACCACCAGGGGGGCGAAACCCATGGTCAGCCCGGTGCTCACCAGCAGGGCCGCGACCCGCTCGGCCTGTTCGGCGTCCGTATAGCCCAGCCGCGGGGCCTCGACGGTGGCCGGCGGGCTGTCGTTGGGGGCGGTGAAGGCGATGCGGGTGTCCAGGTGCGGCTCGACCGCGGCGCGCAGGGTACGGGTCAGGCGCGCGAAGCGGGCGGGTGCTGCCAGCTTGCCGGTCAGGGCCAGCCCGGCGAAGGGCCCGGCCAGGGCCGCGACCGCGGCAGGTGCCAGCAGGCCCCTGCGCCCGAACTGGAGCAGGCGCTGGGTCCAGGTGCTCAGGGTCCGGTGGCGTTGGGCTCGGACACGCCCGATGGCCTCGCACTCTGGGCGCGGCACCTCGCGCACCTCCTGGGTGGGGATCACCGGGGCCGGGATCAACGGGGCCAGGGCGGTGACGGTCGTGTCGTCCAGGCCGCGCCAGTTGTGCGGGACGCTGAAGTGGGCGGCGGCCCCCAGGGTCTCGATGTCCGGGGCCAACTCCTCCAGGTGGCGGCGGGTGCCCTCCTCACGGTCGTCCATGCAGAACATGACCTGAGCTGGCGGGCAGTGCCGCGTCGTCCCGTTCGGACCAGGGTCCGCGGCCGTGGTTGTGGGCCAGGGCGGTGAGGATCTGTTCCCGATAGTGGCGCTCGAAGGCCTGGAGCCAGAGGTAGCAGCCCCGGTCCTCATCCAGGGTGTCCAGGCAGGCGAAGATGGCCCTGACGCCCTCTGTCCCCAGTCGGCGCAGCTCGGCACCGGACAGGCCCAGGTGCTGGGCCACACGGAACAGGGGCCAGGCTCGGCCATGGGCGGTGGGCGCCGTGGGGGCCGGGTCGGGTCCGGGGTTGACTTGGGAGCGACGCCAGATCCAGATGCGGGCCGCCAACTCTCCCCAGTCGCGCTCGCCGTGGTGCAGGTCCGAGTAGGCGACGGCGCCCTCGGCCAAGGTCGTCAGATACTCCGGTAGGGGCTCGCCATAGAGGGCCTCGCGGACCAGGAGTTCCTCCGGGTTGCGGCGGAAGTACCACCGCAGCATGTCCAGGCTGGCCTCGATCTGCCAGTGGGTGCGACTCAGGGCTTGGGCGTAGATGCGCTCCAGGACCAGGCGCAGGGCCAGGTAGTCGAGCATCGATACCGGGGCCGCGTCGGGCCCGTAGTCGGGGTGCCGCTCCCGCCACAGGGCCATGCCCGACCAGCCGGGCAGCTCCAGGGCAAGGCGCTCCAGATAACCGAGCCAGCGTTCCCGGGGCAGGGCCATGCGCTGGAGCTCCGCGATGATCGCCTCCAAGGGCTCTGGGGGTAGCGACTCGACCTCAGTGCCCCAGGCCCGCAGGTCGCGGAAGACCGGGGTCATGTCGGTGCGGGCGGCGACCCGCCAGGCGGCATAGAGGCCCTGGTCCCGATGTGGGTTGGTCCAGGGGGCGAAGCCCTCGTCCAGGTAGGCGCCCAGGTAGCGGGCGAGTTTCGGCTTGAGCTGTTCCAGCAGATCCTCGCCGGTGAGGGCCTGGAGCAGGCCGCGCAGCGTCAGGTCTGAGCCGACTCGGTCGAGCAGGGCCTGGAGACGGGCCGCAGCCTCTTGGTGGATCTGTCGTTCCATGCGCTCCTGAGGCGAGGCGGTCCCCCCTTCACTGGCCTGGTCTCCGGGCAGGCTCGCTTCGGCCTGCGCGGCAGTGCCCTCCAAGAGCTCGTCGGGGTGGGGCCGGGCATGGTCGATGCCCATGACATCGAGGCAGGCGGACCAGAGGTCGGCGACGACCGCGGCCTCGTCGTGCATACCGAACCGGGCGCGGGCCTCGGGGGCGACATCCGCCTGGAATCGGCTTAGGGCCCCGTCCTCATCGATGAGCCAGTCCAGGCGCGCAGCGGGGATCGGCTCGCAGGGGTAACGCAGCGCAGCGAGATAGAGGTCGCGGCGGCGCAGGACGGGGTCAGGCTCGGCGCCGGGTTGAGCCCAATGGAGGGGCTGATCGGCGTCCAGGTCAGCGTCTGCATCCACCACGGCAGCGAGGTCCTCCAGAGTGATGCGGCCCTCGGCGTGATAGGCGCGGAAGCGCTCCAGGGGCAGGTAGCCGCGGTTGCCCGTCATGCGGCGGGCCTCCGCCAGGGCTTGGGGGAACGGCAGGTGCTGGAACCCGTGCAGGGTGTTGTGGTGGACGAAGTCGCGGATCGTCGCCTGTCCGGGCAGGACGTGCTCCAGGTAGGCCGACAGGCCACGGATCTGGGCCCGGATGTCGCCCGTTGGTGCCGCGTGTTCGCTCATCCGCGTCTCCCCCTAGAGGACCGGCCCGAAGGCTGCGCCGATGGATGCCAGGGTGGCCTGGGACAGGCGCAGTACCGGGGCAGGGAAGAGGCCCAGCAGCAGGATGCCCGCGCTCAGGGCCGAGGCGGCGACCATCTCGCTGCCGCGCAGGTCCGTGAGGTTGCGCATCTGCGGCCGTACCGGACCGGTGAATAAGCGCCCCACGGTGCGGATAGCGTAGGCGGCGCTGATCAGGACGCCCACGCTCAGGAGCACCATGAGCCAGCCCCAGCGCTCGAAGCCGCCGATCAGGGTGTGCAGCTCGGCGATGAAGCCTGCCGTCCCCGGCATGCCCACCGCCGCCACGAAGGCCAGGATGGTGAAGAAGGCGAAGCGCGGGGTGACCCGGATCAGCGAGCTGTAGTGCCGGATCTCGCGGGTGTGGGTGCGCTCGTAGAGGAGTCCGACGAGCAGGAACAGGGCCCCGGCCACCAGTCCGTGGGCGACCATCTGGGCCACGGCTCCGGTGAGCCCGGTGACGTTCAGGGCCGCGATGCCCACCAGGACGACGCCCATGTGGCTGATGGACGAGTAGGCGATCATGGCCTTGAGATCGGTCTGGCGCCAGGCCAGCAGGCCTCCGTAGACCAGGCTCAGCAGGGCGATGCCGAGCAGGAGCCCTTGCAGGGCCAGGGCCGCATCCGGGAGCAGGACCACCGCCCGCAGCAGGCCATAGGAGCCCATCTTGAGCAGGATGCCCGAGAGCAGGATGCTCACCGGGCTGGGTGCCTCGACGTGGGCGAGCGGCAGCCAGCCGTGAATCGGGAAGATAGGCATCTTGACCCCGAAGCCAACCAGGAACCCCAGAAAGATCAGGACCTGGGTCTCGGCGGGTAGGGTAGGGGCCCCGCGCCCCATGTCCGCCATGGCAAAGCTGTGCCCAGGGACGGCGTCGAACAGGAGTAGGAGCGAGATCAGCATGAACACGGACCCGCCCATGGTATAGAGGACGAAGTTCAGCGAGGCCCCGGCCCGCCCCTTGCCGCTATGGACGGTGGGCATGCCGGACGCGCCGGGAGCGGCGGCCGGCTTGCCTCCCCAGCGGTCGATGAGGAAGAACAGCGGGATCAGGGTCAGCTCCCAGAAGACATAGAACAGGGCCCAGTCCTGGGCGGTGAAGACCCCGAGCATGGCCGTCTCCAGGACCAGCATCAGCACGTAGTAGCCCTTGGGTCTGTCCTGGATGGACTTGGACGCCATGATCGCGACCAGCGCGAGCAGGGTGGCGAGCATGACCAGAGGCAAGGAGACCCCGTCCACCCCCAGGGCGTAGGTGGTCCCGAGCCGTTCGTTCCAGTGGGTCGACTCGGCGTACTGCATCCCCGCTACCGCCGTATCGAAGCCCAGGACCAGGGACCAGGACAGGCATAGGGTGGCGATAGCGGCCGTGACGGCCAGCCGACGGATCAAGGTGGTATTGTCGCCGGGAAGCAGGGCGATCAGGGCGGCGCCAACCAGGGGCAGGGCGAGCAGGAGCGAGAGGTAACCCATGGTTGTCCCGGGTGTTTCAGGGAGGTACTGACAGGGGAGGCGCCCCGGATCCCGAAATCAGGTCCGACGTCGGGGTCGCACGGGCCTGTTCGTGCGCGTCGACCCGAACCCTATCGAAGGGTCGCGAGGGTATCATCTATTGAAACCGAGAATATACAGACGAACCGCCATGGCTCCGAGCCGGAGAGAGAAGACTCAAGATGTTTGAACAGCCAACAGGTGTCGTGGAGCCCCTGGCCGACTACCGCATCGACCCCACCCCTATGCGCTATAGCCAGTTCGTCCCGCGCCTCTACGGGCTCTGCCTGGGGCTTGGCATGGAGCAGGGTCGCATCATGCCCTCGCGTGCCTTCTGCTCCGACGAGAGCCAGGGTTACCCCATCATCTTGCTGGCCAAGCACTTCGGGGCCTTCCCCTTCGACCACGGTCAGGTCGGTGGCATCGTGGCTACGGATCGCCACGGGCCCCATGCCCACCACGGGCAGGACCTGGTCATCGTCCAGGCGAGCCACGTGGGCTATGACGCCCAGAGCGGCACCTTCGGCGTCTACCGCCGTCTACAGAGTTCCGACCATGAGTGCACGACCAGCTGCGGCAAGATCTGTGCGGTCCTCGACCTGTACCAGATGGAGTACCGTTTTGCCCAGGAGCACATCCTCATCGCCCGTGGCGAAACCGGCCCAGTGGTGATCGTCGACAATCTCCTGGTTCGTCAGGACCGCGACGAGGGCCTCATGCTCCACCTGCAGCGTCTGGTGCGCTGCGATGTCGAAGGTCACCCGTCCTATGTGCGCTCCCTGAGTACCGCCAAGGTCTTCTACATGGCCGCCAGCCTGGCGGTGCGTCTGGCCGAGCGCATCCCGACGACGCCGACCCCCATCGGGGATGTCCTGACGCCGGATCTTTTCTACTTTCGGCGCAAGATCGTGAGTGACGAGGAGGGTCGTGGTCACCTGGAGCGCAACCTGATCCGCTTCATGCCCCAGATCGTGACGGCCCCGGCCCCGGCCCTGACCGCGGCCAAGATCAACACCCAGATCGAGTTCGATCGAGCCTACCGCACCCTGGTCACAGAGCCCGCCTACCGCGCCAAGCGACTGCTGTTCGTTGCCGGTTTGAATGTGGACGTCTCGCCCACCCCCGGGCGGATCTTTCCCCTGACCAAGTTCGTCCCCTGGGCGGCCTACTGGCAGTCCCCGAATGGCCAAGGCGAGACCTGGGAACAGGATGAGTTGCGCGGGCGTCTGCTCGAACAGACCACGGACAATCCTCACCAGGTGGATCTGGAGGCCGCCATCCACGAGATGGAGCGTGTGGAGGGGGTGACGCTGCGGCTGCCTTGACCCGACACACCGCCAGGGCGCCGGCAGTGCCAGGGATGGCAACATCTTCTCTGATATTAGCGCTCGCGCGCTCTCACCAGGCTTCCTGATATTAGACCGCGCCAACTTGCTCGGACTGCTCGACCGTCCTCAGCGCTCCCCGAGAAGTTCCATAACTCGCACGTGTTTAGGGTTATCCGTACGACCGCAGTCGGCTAGCAGCAGCCGCCCAGATGCCCGGAAGCAGCGACTGCAATTCGAGGTACAGTGGCCGCTTGGGAAATTGGGACGGGGAGGAGGCCATTGCTCCAGCGATTTCGTGGTCTGGCCCCGATTTCAGCCCCGCGTGGCGCTGCAAGGTCGTCGGCTCCGTTGCGGGCGATGTCCGACGAATATACGGCAGCAGCGCAATCGACCACGGCCCCTTTTCTACGGATTGGGATGTCGTGCGCATCGACACCCGCGGTGGGCGCTTCGATCGAGACGAGGCCAATGCCCGCTAGGGCGTTTCTGGACACCAATGTCCTGATCTACGCCTTCTCGGAATCGGAGCCGGAAAAGCGCGCGATTGCCCGCCCACTCGGGCTGGTACCGGAGACCTGGATCAGCACACAGGTTATCAACTAGACCTGTACCGTCCTCACCCGCAAGTTTAAATTGCCCTTTGCGGACGCGGCCGCCGCGGCCGAACAGATCATCCAGACACTTCCAGTGCTAGACATCGACATCGACGTCATCCGCAAGGCGCTCGCGCTGGCCGAGCAGCGGCTAGGATATTGACCACGCCAAAGTAACACCTGTAACGACTCCTGTTTCTCGGAGGCATCGGGCGATTTCGTGGTACGTCCCCTATTTCCGCCGCGTCTTGAGTAGACCACCTCACTTCAATCCGGCTGCGGCGTCGCGGACACAGACGGTGACGTGATCGACGTTGCGGACCATGGATCCCCCTGCATCAGTTCGACGGCACGGGCCTTGACTGGCCCTGGCCGTCGATGACCACGTAGGTGAGGTTGGCCTCGGTGCCCTTCACCACCTTCGGCTCGGAGCATAGGAGGTTCAAACGCCACCTGCAAGGCGCAGCAAGGGCCAAAACGGGGCCAAGACCGGCCCGAAGTGCCTCGACGTGGGCACCTCTACCGCCGCACTGCGCTGGGTCGGCAGTTCCTGGATCGTCACACAGGGCGTGTCACAGCCTGACGGATAGGAAATCTAATTGTCCCTGGGAGCCCAGAGCCGTCCCCTACCTGACCCTAGCGGGGCGCGACGATCGGTCAAGGCCCCATCTAAGGGGCACACGGACCTCGCGGCCAGTGCAAGCGCGAACTTTGTCGAGCGATGGGACGAGATGTCGGGGCGCGGCGGGCAGGCGCGAGACGGGAGAGACGGCACCCTCTCGCGCAGGCGACGTCGGCTAACAGGTGATGCACTGATCGAACTCGAAGAGGGGCTCGTGCTGGCCGAGGAGGTCCCAGTCCCGCAACGGCGTCGTAGTATCATCCCAAGTGGGCGATTCGCGAGCGGGTGCCATCGACGACGTCAGTGAATAACAAGACGACTCGCGCAATGTCCTCTCTGGGTCGCATTGCTGCCGTCGATGTTCGCAGAGCCGATGGCCGTTTTGGGTCGCTGACCGCCCCTTCGCGGACTTTTGGGGACGAGCGTCTAGTCGATGGTCGCTGACCGGCTAGGAGCCGTCGCTCGGGTGCGGCAGTGCAGGGGCCGTAATGCGCTGTCAAGCAGCCGCAAGGGTCAAGGACCGTGCAACGACAAGGCTCCGACTTCCGCGATTTCGTGATCCGTCCCCGATTACCGCATGGGCCGGGCCCAGCTTGACGCGGCACAATGCCCCCATGACCGACCGCCTCCTCGCCGACCTGACCCTGCTGCTGCACCTCGCCTTCGTGCTCTTCGCCGCCTTGGGCGGGGCCTTGGTGCTGTGGCGATGGCGTTTTGCCTGGCTGCACCTCCCCGCGGTCCTCTGGGGCGTGTTGGTGGAACTGACCGGCTGGGTCTGCCCCCTGACCTACCTGGAGCATCACTGGCAGCAGCAGGCGGGGCTGGCGGGCTACGAGGGCGGTTTCATCGAGCACTACGTGCTGCCCCTGATTTACCCCCCAGGCCTTAGCCGCGGGGGGCAGGTGACGATTGGCGTTCTGCTCATCCTGGTCAACCTGGGGCTGTACGCCTGGGCCTTGCGCCGCCACCGACACAGGGCCGCCACACTGGCCCCAGGCCCGCGGAGCAGCGACAATGGCCCCCATGATTGACACGATCTGGAGCTGGGCCGCGTCCAATGAGTGGCTGTTGGCGGGGCTGACCCTCGCCTCGGTGGCCATGTTCATCGGCTCCCTGCTGGCCCTGCCGTTCCTGGTGGCACGACTCCCGGCAGACTACTTCGCGGACCCCCGCCGCCACACCAGCAGGTTGCACCGGCTCCACCCCCTGGTCTACCTGGCGGTGCTGGTGCTCAAGAACCTGCTCGGCTGGGTGCTGGTGCTGGCCGGCATCGCCATGCTGGTCCTCCCCGGCCAGGGTCTGGTCACCATCCTCATCGGCCTGGTCCTCAGCGACTTCCCAGGTAAGTTCGCACTCGAACGCCGCCTGGCCTGCACGCCGGCGATCTTCAACGCCCTGAACTGGCTGCGCGGGCGGGCCGGTCACCCACCCCTGCAGGCCCCCCTCGACCGCGACGGCCGCCCCTGCGGCGGCTAGGACGGCCGGATGGACGGCCTGGAGAAACCCTGGCCAGACCATGAAATCGCGAGCGTTGTTTGCGTCCCGACATCCCGTTCGTCTGTGATGAACGGTTCCCATCGCTGAGCTGGAACAAGGCGCAGCGCGGTGAGAGTCAGTTCCGGGTCGTGTGCCGGTGGGTCACGCAACCGGTCGGCCCGGATCCCTGAATGTGGCTGACCGACAGCACTCGGCCAGCAGCAGCTGCCTAGTTGCCCGGACGCGGGGCCTGCAATTCGAGGTATAGCGGACGCTGGCTTTCCAAGCTACCCAGACGCCGGATGGCTTAGGTGACCCCTATTTCCCATCAGACACAACGGCCGGGACGGTGATCGACGCCGGTGAGGCGAAACCCATCGCATCCGAACGGCGCACAATGGGTTTCGCTACCGTTCTAGCGATCTACGAGCCGACCTCGACCTGGGTTGAATCGCTGTTTCCGGAACCGTCCGTCCAGCGCAGACGAATGACGTCGCCTTGCTTCGCCTGCCGGATCTTGAACGATAAATAAGGATTCTCAGACACTCCCGCGCTCCAGTCGCCGCTGAGCACAGTCTTGCCGTTGACCTCGGCCGTGACCTCCTGGATGAAATTGCCGGACACGGGCGCCCCCGGCGTCGCAGGCTTGCGCGGCGGCCTCGTCGGGTGAGTGATCAGGGCACGAACTAGCACACCACCGTCGACCTTGGTCGCCTTCATGCGAATGGTGTTAGTCACCTCGACGTGCCCCTTTGAGTCACCCTCCGCCTCGGGGTCGCCACAGCCGGGGAGGCCGATTTCCACGTTCTTGGTGGCGCGATGTACTGTCTTGCCGGACATGACCAAGGCGCTGACGTCACCCGACTCGGCCAGGCGTATGCGGGTTGCGACATAGGGCTCCAACGCCGGGTCCAGGCGAAAGAATGCGATCACCGGGTTGGGGTTTTTCTCCGCGACGATCGTAATGGATTCCACGTTGTCGAGGGTTGTGCTGACCGACAGTGGCACCACGTCCGCGCTATCCGCAATGCCTGGCACATCCAGCTTTACCGCTGGGTCTGGCATGCTTTGGGCGCTGCCCAGGACCGCGTCGACCGCGGCGGCTGGCGATGGAGCAAAGAAGGTCTGCGGCGGCAACGCCGCCCCAGCGCTACGGGGCACAAACAAGCCTACGGCCATGCTAGTCGACACGGCCACACTGCCCGCAGCCGCCCGGACAAACGTTCTACGTGTAATGCTCATCATAATCCTCCATCATCTTGATTATTATCACGAGTTTGCCGAGAGAATGACCTCCGGCCAGGGTCCATTGGCACCCCTTGTACCTACTGACCTTAGTATGTGATAGATCAGTAATCAAGAATGATTCGCATTATATATAGTCTGGGCAATTTCCAATCTGCACTCTCCCGCCGTTGTATTGGGCCGATGTCGTCCCGGGTAATGCCGGATGGTGGTCGGCGTCGAACTGGCCGAGGCGCTCAAGAAGCTGGTCCAGGAGGCCGCGCTGGGGCGCCAGCGCGACGAGAGCACCGGCCTCGATCCCGAGACCCAGGTCTTCCTCGACCTGCTGCTTGCGGAGTCGGTCAGGGACCCCGCGGGGGAGGCGGAGGCTAGCGCCCAGCTCCGCGAGGTGGTCGTCGAGCTGGTCGATCACATCCGCCAGGAGATCGGCATCGTTGAGTTCTGGTCCAAGCCCCAGGCCAGGGACGGGCTGCGGGGCTGGATCTTCCAGACCCTGGACGATGCCGACGCGCTGCCCTTCGGGCGGCTGGGCGCGGTGTCGGACAAGCTGATGGAGCTGGCCAAGGCTAATCATCACCGGCTGGTGGGGTGATGGAAGCCCTAACTGTCGATGACCTGATCTTCGAGGTCCGGCGTAGCGCCCGGCGAACGACGGTGGAGATCACCGTCGACCGTGGCGGTGAGCTGATGATCTCCGCCCCGCCGGGAGTGGACCACGAGCTGCTGGCCGACTTCGTGCGGGAAAAACGGTTCTGGCTCTACACCAAGATGGCCGAGAAGGAGGCCCGTCAACAGTCCCTGGACGTCAAGGAGTTCGTTAGCGGTGAGGGCTTTCCCTATCTCGGGCGCAGCTACCGACTGCTGCTCGTTGACGAGCAGGACGTGCCGCTCAAGCTGGAGGCGGGTCGGTTCAAATTATTGGGGTCTCGCGCCCCACAGGGTCGCGAGCAGTTCGTGCGCTGGTATACGGACCACGCCAGGCACTGGCTGCAGCGGCGGGTGAAGGGCTGGGCTTCCCGGATGGGTGTTGCGCCCAAACGGGTGGAGGGTGCATGACCTGGGCTTCCGCTGGGGCTCCTGCGGCCAAGCCGGGGCCGTGAACTTCCATTGGGCCGCGATCACCCTCCCCGCCAGTGTGGTCGACTACGTCATCGTCCATGAGCTGGCCCACCTCTTGGAGCCCAATCACACGCCTGAGTTCTGGCTGCGGGTGGGGCGGGCGCTGCCGGAGTATGACCAGCTTAAGGCTTGGCTCGCCAAGCACGGTGGTCGTCATACCGTGCTATGAAGTTGAACTGCTGTCCGCGAAAGGAAACAAGACCTGGCACCTTGTCCGGGTTTGGGCAAAGGCCAGCGCTGGCGGATTGCAAGGGTGTTCCGATCAGGGGGCGAGTGGGGCAGGGCGCGGGCGCTTATCCCATGCTCCCGGCAGACGGCCATGGCGTCCGGATAGGCGCCGAGGTTGGCCGACTCGGTCCGGACCTTCATGTTGCTGGTGTAGACATAGCAGGGGCGACCCTTGAAGCGATTGCCCAGCTCGCGCAGAAGGTTCCCGCAAATCAGGTTATGGGCCTCTGAGCCACCAGCCATGGCGAAGATCTCGCCGTCCACGTACTCGCTACGGCCTTGGGTTGCGGCGCGCTCGGCGGCGAGCCAGTCATCGAAGTGGATCTTGCGCCTGGGCTGAAGGGACATGTCGGATTCCTAAGTCTTGATCGCAGGGCGATTATAGAACTCGAGTGACCGGCTTGGAGCGAACCGCGCCTGCACGCTGCCGACGAGGGCCGCGGTGGCCATGCATCTGACGGACCTTCAGATACACCCAAGCATCAGCTCCACCAGGTCTCGGTGCTCGTCGTGGGCGCGATGGGCCGCATAGGCGCGCATCTCGAACTCCGGCGCGTCCGCGACCGGGAAGAGTCGACCGGCCGCCAGGTCGGGCTCGACCAGGGTGCGCGGCAGATAGGCACCGCCACCGCAGGTGAGCAGCAACTGGTGCGCCACCCGACCCAGATTGCTGCGGGCCGCGGCGGGGGGGCGGCGAGGGAAGTGACGGTGGTGTTCGCTGCTGAAGCCCGTTCCCCAGTCGACCAAGACATAGCCGTCCGCAAGGGTCTCCTCGACCCCGCGCTCCGGCCGGGACGAGACCAATATCAGCTCGACTGCCCCGAGCTCCCGCAGCACCAGGTCGGCGATCTGCGGCGGGCTGTACAGAAAGCCCAGATGCAGCTCGCCTAGGGCCAACTTCTCGGCAATGCGCGCCGCCGACCTGACCTCCACCCAGGGGGCGATCTGGGGCAACTCGGTGCGCACCCGGTGCAGCCAGTCCTGCAAGAAGAGGTCCCAAAAGCTCGCTACCCCCGCCACCGTCACCGGCGAGCGGTCGTCCAGGGCGACGTGCTTCTGGGCGCGGTCTATGGTCTCGACGATGGTGATGGCGTGACGCAGCAGGCGCTCCCCGGCGGGGGTGAGCTGCACCCGCTGGCTGTTGCGGCTGAGCAGGCTGCGGCCCATCTCCCCCTCAAGCAGGCGCACCCGGGCGCTGACCGCCGAGGGGGTGACGCAGAGGTTCTGCGCTGCCCGGGTGAAGGAGCGCATGCGGTAGACCTCGATAAAGGTGCGTAACAGCTCGGTATCCAAGAGAAATATCCGTCAGCCCAAATTGAGGCGATGAATTATATGCGAAAACAGTGATGTACAAAAACGTTTCACGAGCCCTGGAGTAACTTTCGCTTTTGTTGTTGTGGTACTACCGCTACTCTGACCGGGTTATTTCATGACCCGGAGGCGTCCGACGCGACGCCGATGCCAGCTCGCCGGCCTTGCAGGCCGGGATCGGAGGGCCCCGGGTTGCCTTGCCCTGCCGAACCCATCGACCGACCCCCGGGTCAGGAGTTGTGCACCCATGAGCGTTTCCAGCAGAGGCGGTTCATCCCGCGCCCTAGTCGTCACCCTGGTCCTCGGCGCCGTCAGCGCCGGGCTCTATTTCTTGTTGTTCCTCTTCTCGGCGCAGCTTACCGAGCTGGCGGCCCTGACCCGCCAGGGGGACAAAATCTACGCCCTGGTACCTCTGGTCGTGGCCATGGTCTTCTCCCTGGTGCACGGGGCCTTCACCGGTCAGTTCTGGGACCTGCTTGGCCTGCGCGCCAAGAAGTAAGGGAGTCGCACAGCAGTCATGGAAAACATCAACTTCATCGACCTGACCTTCACCACCTCGGTGATCCTGTTCCTGGTCGGCTTCATCGGCGGCATGGTGAGCGGCTTCATCGGCTCCGGCGGGGCCTTCGTCCTGACCCCGGCCATGATGAGCCTGGGGGTCCCGGCCGTGGTCGCTGTGGCCAGCAACATGGCCCACAAGTTCCCCAAGGCCCTGGTGGGGGCGCACAAGCGCCACAAGTACGGGCAGGTGGACATCAAGCTCGGCGTCGTCCTGGGCATTTTTGCCGAGGCCGGGGTCCTGTTCGGCAAGCACGTCATGGTCGGTATCCGCGAGACCTTCGGGGCCGCTGGGACCAACCTCTACGTGTCGGCTGTCTTCGTGGTGGTGCTAGGCATCGTCGGCGGCTTGGTGCTGCGCGACGCCATCCGCGAGAAGCGCGGCGAAAACGTCAAGCAGGACACGCCCAAGGAGCTGACGCCCCTCGTGCGCTGGGTGCGCGGTCTGGAGATCCCGGGCACCATGATCTACTTCAAGAGCATGGACGCGCGGGTCTCGTTCCTGGTCCTGGCCCCCATGGGCTTCGCCACCGGCCTGCTGGCCGCCACCATCGCCGTCGGCGGCTTCATCGGCGTGCCGGCCATGATGTATCTGCTGGGCCTGCCGGCCCTGGTGGCCAGTGCCACCGAGCTGGTCATCGCCTTCGTCATGGGGATGGGCGGCAGCTTCTTCTATGCCCTGGAGGGCTTCGTCGATATCCGCCTGTCCATGATCATCCTGGCCGGCTCCCTGTTCGGTATCCAGATCGGCGCCATCGGGACCACTTATGTGAAGGACCATGTGGTCAAGTTCGTCATGGCCGCCATCATGCTGCTGGTCCTGGCCAGCCGCTTCTTCTACATCCCCGGCTATCTCTCCGAGCTGGGCACCCTGTCGGACCTTGGCGAGGGCACCCGCGGCCTGCTCGATGGCATGGGTCAGGGTGTCCTGGCCTTCGCCCTGATCTTTGGGGCCGCGATGATTCTGCATGCCCTCTACAAGGGGATGCGCGAGCACCGGCTGGCCCTGGCCACCGCCGAGGCTGCGCCCGCGGTAGCCTCTGCTCCCGCGAGCGCCGAGGCCGGCGCCCAGCTCTCCCCGGTGGGACGCTTCGAGCGCTTCCTGGTGGCTACCGACGGCTCCGAGTTCAGCGCCGCCGCAGTGCGCGAGGCCATGAGCATGGCGGGCAAGTGCGGGGCGCAGTTGCATGTGATGTCCCTGGTGGCCACGGGTGTGGAGCACGAGGCCCTGGGCGAGTCCATCCTCAAGCAGGAACTGGAGACCGCCCAGGCCCACCTGGATGGGATCAAGGCCGAGGCGGATGCTGCCGGCCTGGCCTGCGAGACCCATTTGATCCAGGGCAACCAGATCGACCGGGAGATCGTGGAGCTGGCCGAGCGGGTGCGTGCGGATGTGATCGTCATGGGTCGACGCGGTCGTCGTGGCCTGGCGCGCCTGATGCTGGGGCATGCGACCGCCCAGGTCATCGGTCAGGCCCACTGCAATGTGTTGGTGGTGCCAAGGGCGGCCCATGTGGAGGGGCGGCACCTGGTGTTGGCCACCGATGGCTCGCGTTTCGCCGAGACCGCCGCGGTTACCGCCGGGGCCCTGGCCAAGGTGTGCGGGACGGCCGTGACCGTCACCTCCGTCACCAATGCCAGCCACAGCCCGGAGCGTCGGGCCGAGGCCCAGGCGGCGGTGGATCGGGTGGTCGGCCACATGCAATCGCAGGGCGCCAAGGCGGATGGCAGGCTGCTCGAGGGCGAGCCGGCCGGGGCCATCGTCGGGGTGGCCCGGGAGTGCTCGGCGGACCTGATCGTGACCGGCAGCCACGGTCGCACGGGTCTGGAGCGGGTGCTGATCGGGAGCGTCTCAGAGCGTATCTTGAATGACACGCCATGCGCCGTGCTGGTGGTTAAGGCCGCCTGATCTCGGTCCCTCGTCGAACCGGTGGGGCGGTGATGCCCCACCGCTGTCACATCCAGCCCCCGGCGGTGATTTCGCCGGGGGCTTTTTCTTGTCAGCGCAGCACGCGCCGAGCGTTGACGCTTCCCAATAAGTCAGGGCACCGCGAGGTCGCGTCTCGATAGTCCTTGGAACCGCAGATGACTCAGATGTCCGCAGATAGAACACATGAGAGTCCACGGCTTAATCAGGACACCCTGGTCACCCGCCGGGCCAGGCGGATGTTGAGAGCAACACACTGAGACATCTGCGTTTATCTGCGGAATCGGCGGTTGAACTGCTCTTTCCAGGATAATCCGGGGTGATCTCGTTGGGCGGACCAAGGAGCGCAGCGACGGATCCGCCGATGCCGGTCATTGTGGTGGGTCCGCTTCGCTTGACCCACCCTACAGGTGCCAGGGTGCTCAGCTCGGCAGTTCGGCCGGTGCCTCACCACGGGCCTTCAGGACATCGAAGGGGTCAGGACCCTGGCGCTGATGGCCCGCTGCCTTGAGCCGGTCCAGGTAGTCGAACCAGTAGGGCTGCCAGGCTCGCCCGAGCTTGTAGAGGTAGCGCCAGTCATAGAGCCCGGAGTTGTGCCCGTCGTCGAAGAAGATCTTCAGGGCATAGGCACCGATCTGGGCCAGGTTGGTGATGTTGACCCCCTCCTTGCCGACCTGGAGCTTGGCGCTGTCCGGCGAGTGGCCGCGCACCTCCGCCGAGGGCGAGAAGACGCGCAGGTATTCGCAGGGGAGGCGGAAACGGGCGCCGTCGTCGTAGGCGATCTCCAGGACACGGGATTGCTGGTGGAGTTGGATATCGGTGGGGTTGGGGTGTTGCTCGGCCATCGTTGGAAACTCTGGGGTTGGGGGCGGGGTAGGGTGGATAAGGCGCGCCCTGAGGCGTTTGGGTCAGCTAGGGATCTTGGCGCGCCGCATCCACCGAAGCAGGCCTGAATGTGGTGGATGCGGTTCGCTTATCCACCCTGCGCCCTGCGGTTTAGACCAATGCGCCGGCGGCCTTGGCGCGCTCCAGGCGCTGCGTGGTCTCGGCTGGGTCTGCCGGGCCCTCGGCCTCCGGCCAGCCGGCGCTGTGGCGACGCACCAGGTCGGCGAGGACCTCGACCTGGGCCTGGCTGTCGTTCAGGGCCGGGATATAGGTGTACTCGCGCCCGCCGGCACCGAGGAAGTAGTCGCGGTTCTCCACCGCGATCTCCTCCAGGGTCTCCAGACAGTCCACCGCGAAGCCGGGGCAGATCGCCTGGACCGAGCCGACCCCTTCCGCGCCCCAGGCCTTGAGGGTTTCGTCGGTGTAGGGCCGCAGCCACTCCTTGGTGCCCACCCGAGATTGGAAACTCAATGCCCAGGCCTCCCGTGGCAGGTCCAGGGCCTGAGTGACCAGACGTGCGGTCTTGTGGCACTGGCAGTGGTAGGGGTCGCCGGCAAGAAAATAATCCTTGGGGATGCCGTGGAAGGAGAACAACAACCGGTCCGCCCGCCCGTGCCGGTCCCAGTGGTCGCGTACGCTCTGGGCGAGGGCGGCGATGTGGCCTGGGTCGTCGTGGTATTGGTTGACGGTGCGCAACTCGGGTACCCAGCGCCAGGTCGATAGTTCCCGGGTCACGGCGTCGAAGGTCGAGGCGGTGGTGGTGGCGGAATACTGGGGGTAGAGGGGCAGCACCAGCAGCCGACGGCAGTTGGCGGCCCGCAGTCGCGCCAGGGCATCAGGGATGGAGGGGTTGCCGTAGCGCATCCCCAGTTCCAGGTGGACGCGGTCGGGCATTGCCTCGTCGAGACGCCGGGCGAGCCCGTCGGCGAGACGCTGGGAGCCGTCCAGCAGGGGCGAGCCGCGCTCGGTCCAGACCGCCTGGTAGGCCCGGGCGGAGCGGGGCGGGCGAATCCGCAGGATGACCCCGTGCAGGATCAACCACCAGAGGGGCCGCGGTAGCTCCACCACCCGAGGGTCCCAGAGAAATTCCGCCAGGTAGCGGCGCACGGCCTGGGTGGTGGGGGCGTCCGGGGTGCCGAGGTTGACCAGCAGGACGCCCAGGCGTTCCGGAGCGTCGTGGCGAAAGTCGGTGAGGTTCTGGAACTTCATGGATAGTCCTTGGGGTCTCGCGTTGGGGCGGGAGTTGGCGGCGTGAACTGCTCTTCTAAGATGAAGCGCTCGTCGCCAGGGCCGATCTCTGGGCCGATCTTAGGAATGGGCGCGGCGCAGCTTGGCCTCGACCCTGGCCTGGGCGAGCAGACCAGGGTCGAGAATTCGCGGATAGAGGCGCCAGAGATCGTCGACCAGCAGGGCGTGGCCCAGGGCACTTCGCTCCAGGTCGGCGCGGGTAGCGTCGTCGAGGTCCGGCAGGGTCAGCAGGTAGGGCGAGAGCCAGGCGACGTAGTCCCCGACCAGCCCTTGGCTGCGCTCGTCGTGCCACTCGGTGCGCAGGCCCAGGGGCGGGAAGGCGGTGGCGGGCAGGCAGCGCCCGGCGAGCCCTGGTGGGGCACCGGTGGCGAGGCCGACAAGCTGCTCGCCGTCACGGCGGAACCACTGGGTGCTGCGTGGTCTCGCGGCGGTGTCGTGAACCAGACGTTCCAGGGCCTCGATGTGGGCGAGTCGGTTGTCGTCGGCGGCACCGGCGCAGGTCAGGGTCGGCGAGACGAAGGCACGCTCGCCGCGGGCACCGCCAGTCCAATCGATGGCGCCGGTCTGCGCGAGCCTTGCCGGGTTTGAGGCCGGGTGCATCCAGGACGGTGGCGAGCAGGGCTAGTGGCGCGCCATCGGCATCGAGCAGCCATTGCTCCAGCTCCGGTCCGAGGGTGAAGGGGGCCTGCCCCTGGTGGGCGGCAATCTGGCCGCACAGGGCCTCGGAGGCCGCGAGCATATGGTTGAGGTCCAGAAGGGGGTTGAGGGGCACCCGGCGCAGCCCCTCGGCCTGGGACCAGACGCCGAAGCGGAAGTACTGCAACTGGTCGCTGTCGCCGTCGCCGCTCCACAGACCCCGGGGCGGGTGGGCGAGGATCTGCACCTGCCAGTTGACGCCGTCGATGCTAAGCGCGCGGGCGTCGTCGGTCTTAACCAGGGCGACTACGCCGAGGAAGGGGTTGACCCGGCGCAGGCCGTAGCAGCGCGCTGCCGGGGCTGCCTGGTGCGCAGGTGCTGCCGTCGCTCCCACGCCGGGATCAGGCCTTGGCCTGCTCGGCCAGGGCTTGGAACAGGGCCCGGTAGCGAGCAGGGTCCGGCGTGTCGAACAGCGGGTCGTCCACCTTGGGGCTGGCGGCATCCAGTTCTGCCCAATCGGCCGCGGAGAGGCGCTCCAGGGCCAGGGGGAAGGCCTCCTGATCCTCGGTGTTCATGTGGTTCCAAAGGGTCTGCACCAGTTCGCGCCCCTGGGCCTCGACCTCCTCCCGCAGCAGCACGTCGCCGTGCACGATGCCGTCCAAAGAGGCGCGGAAGCGTCGATTCATCTGCGGCAATAGCGCGTGCTGGTTCATCAAGATACCAAGCACCATGGGGCTCTCGCCGGCGGAGTCGATCAGACGCTGGAAGACGAGGTCCTCGCTGGGGTGATGAATCTGGTCGGCGTAGCTCTCTATGTAATCGAGCATCTCGCACACCAATTCGAAATCGGGTTCACGACCCTCATGGAAGCGGTCGAGCAGGTTGCCCAGCAGTGTCAGGACCTGAGCCAGGTTGCGGTGGTCACGATTGAGACGTTCGAGTAACGGGTACATTGCCCTTCCTCCGATACGGGGGTGATGGCGGGAGGGAACAGCGCCGGTCGCGCCGATGTTCGCGATTTGGACTCGACCCGCGTTAAGGTCTTCGCTCGCGGCAGGTTTGGAGTATGGCACCGAGACGGGCGTTTCCCAACCGGTAAGGTCACTGCCACGGCGAATCCGCTCTAGCCCTCATGCGCGTGGAGGGACGGCGAACGGGGCCGAGAGTTGTCGGGCCTGCGCAAGTGGCAACCGTTCTCGATGGTCCAGTGGCGGCGGTTGAAGGTCAGCACCGCTGCGGCGTCGGCGCTCGCTGGGGTATGGCTGGTGAGGCCGTAGACGGTTTCGGTCGTGGTCTTGCCGACGATGTCGACGGATTCGAGCAGCTACCGGTGCCGAATCAGGCGGCGCTGTCAGCGTGTTCGCGCAAGAGCTTGACCTGGAACAGGGTGTTGCGCTCTTCCTCCTCCAGCGCCGACTGGATGAAGTGAATGGTCCGGCGGTAGCGGGGGATGATGTTGTACTTCAGGGCGTTGACGCGCTTTTGCGCCTTGCGTTGCTCTTCCATGAGTCTGTGGAGGGCGATTTCCACCTCGGCCAATTGGGCAAGTAGCACCGCCGCCTTTGACAGGTTCTCCCTGGTATTGTCGAAGCTTGCATCGGTGCCCAACAATCCAACAGGTTTTAGCGGCAGGCGCTCCGCCGAGACGGATGGGTACTCGACCCCGAGGCTGCGTCGCGGCAGGATGTCGATGCGCAGGGGGGGCTCGGCGCCGAGGGCGGCCTGGTGGACGCCGCGACTACCCATACGCAGGTGGGTGATGCTCAGGCAACGATAGGCATCATCCAGGGCCTTCTCCGCATCCTCGCGGAGTTGCCGATAGGCGCCAATCCGCTCATAGACCAATCGGGTCAGAAGCTCACGCTTACGCTCGAGGAGATCATGCCCCTGTTCGAGGAACTTGGTCTGCTTTTTGAGGGTGAGCAGCGTGTTCTTGGTCGGCGGGACCTTGATGAGTTGTTGTGCCATGGGAGCTGTCCGCGGGTTTAGGCAGGAGGGCGCAGTGATTTTCGGTCTGGCCGCGCACGCAAAGGTTGGACTGGAGCCGATTTCATGGACGGCCCCAGGATTTTCCCCGGCTAGTCGGTCCCCTGGTAATACTTCGCCAAGTCGGTCTCCTGCATACGGGTCAGCATGTCCCGCGGGAAGGAACTCATCAACTCCCAGGCGAGGTTGAGCGTCGCCTCGATGCTGCGGTCCTCGGCCTCGCCCTGCCCGACGAATTTGGTATCGAATAGATCGGCGAACTTGAGGTAGCGCCGGTCACGCTCGGACAGTTCGTCGGCACCGATGATCGACGCCAGGTTGCGGGTCTCCAGTGCCCGTGCATAGAGGGCGTAGATCTGGGCAGCGACCCTGGGGTGGTCTTCCCGTGTGTCGTCCTTGCCGATGCCGTCCTTCATCAGGCGCGAGAGACTGGGCGAGATATGCACCGGCGGATAGACACCCTGGTTGTGCAACTCTCGGGACAGCACGATCTGGCCCTCTGTGATGTAGCCGGTGAGGTCCGGGATCGGGTGGGTAATGTCGTCCGACGGCATCGAGACCACGGGCATCATGGTGATGGAGCCGTGGCGGTTGTGGATGCGCCCGCAGCGCTCGTAGATCTCTGCCAGGTCGGAATAGAGGTAGCCGGGATAGCCCTTGCGGGCCGGGACGTCACCCTTGGCGGTGGCCACTTCGCGCAGTGCCTCGGCGTAGTAGGTCATGTCCGTCATGATCACCAGCACGTGGCGGTCCAGGTCGTAGGCCAGGTACTCGGCGGCGGTCAGGGCGGTGCGTGGCAGGGTCAGGCGTTCGACCGGGGGGTCATCGGCCAGGTTGATGAACATGACCACGTTGCGCAGTACGCCGGAGTTGGCGAATTCGTCGCGGAAGAACTTGGCGTCGGCGTAGGACACACCCATGGCGGCGAAGACGATGGAGAAGCTGGACTCCTGATCGACCAACCGGGCCTGGCGCACGATCTGGGCGGCCAGGCGGTTATGCGGCAGGCCGGAGCCGGAGAAGATCGGCAGCTTCTGCCCGCGCACCAGGGAGTTGAGCCCGTCGATGGTGGAGATGCCGGTCTGGATGAACTCGCGGGGATAGTTGCGGGCCGCCGGGTTGATGGCGGACCCGCTGACGGCGCGGCGGGTGTTGGACAGGATCGGCGGGCGACCGTCTCTGGGTTCGCCCAGGCCGTTGAACTCGCGGCCTAGGATCTCAGGCGACAGGGCGATCTCCACCGGTTGGTCGAGGAAGCGAATCCAGGTCGAGTCGAGGTCGAGGTCGTCCGTACCCTCGAAGACGAGGATCAGGGCCTCACCCTCGGCACAGCGAATGACC
The DNA here is from genome assembly GCA_963845265.1 of uncultured Gammaproteobacteria bacterium. GTDB lineage: Bacteria > Pseudomonadota > Gammaproteobacteria > Chromatiales > Chromatiaceae > DYRB01. The sequence goes on from CAWJRN010000014.1 coordinate 173,942, forward strand.
TGGCCGTTGCGTTTGATGCCGGCGTGATCGAGGATCTCGACCCGGTCACCAAAGGCGACCCCGGCGGTGCCCTGGGTCACCAGGAGCCCGCCGCGGGCCTCACTGACCGTCCGGTACTCTTTGGTACTCATCAGGCGTGGTCCCCTTGCTTGGCGTATTCGAGGCGAATCTGTTCCAGAGCTTGCTCGCACTCGGAGTGGAAGGCGAGGATGGCGTCGATCTGGTCGCTGTTGAACGTCGATTTACAGCGCCTGGCCTTGGCCAGCATGGGCAGATCCTGCAACTCCTGTACGGGCACCCCCAGATCTATCAGGGCTGCCCCCAGGTCATAGATCGTCAGGGTCAGGTCGAGCAGGGCGAACTGCTTCTTGGGAGAGCAGAAGGTGTCCACCGGGTCCAGGGCGCTCTGTTGCAGCACCGCCTCCTTGATCAGGCTGGCCCCCTCCAACTCCCAGCGTTGGGCGTGGGACAGGGCCTCGGGGCCCACCAGGTTGACGATGCGTGACAGCTCGGAGTCCCGCGCCAGCAGGGCAAGGGCCTGGGTGCGACGCTTCTCCCAGTTGCGGTCCACCTCCTTGGCCCACCACTGTGCGGCGGTGCCCACGTGGCCGGAGAAGCTGGTCACCCAGTCGATGGACGGGTAGTGGCGGGCGTCGGCAAGCTCTTTGGACAGGGCCCAGAAGGTCTCGATGATGTCCTTGGTGTGGCTCGTGACCGGCTCGGAGAAGTCACCGCCCGGAGGCGAGACGGCCCCGATCAGGGTCACGGAGCCACTCGACCCGGCATAGGTCTCGACGCGACCGGCGCGCTCGTAGACCGCCGCTAGGCGTGAGGCCAGGTAGGCCGGGTAGCCCTCTTCGACAGGCATCTGCCCCAGGCGCCCGGAGACCTCGCGCAGCGCCTCGGCCCAGCGACTGGTGGAGTCGGCCAGCATGACCACGTCGTAGCCCATGTCGCGGTAATACTCCGCCATGGTCATACCGACGTAGATCGACGCCTCGCGGGCCACCACCGGCATGTTGGAGGTGTTGGCGACCAGCAGGGTGCGCTCCATCAGCTTGCGCCCCGTGTAGGGGTCGTCCAGGGTCGGGAAGGTCTCCAGCACGTCCACCAGCTCGTTACCGCGCTCGCCGCAGCCGACATAGACCACGATGTCCGCGTTCGACCAGCGGGCGATCTGTTGCTGTACCACCGTCTTGCCGGCGCCGAAGGGCCCGGGGACAGCACCCTTGCCGCCCTTGAGTTGGGGGAAGAAGGTGTCGATCACCCGTTGCCCGGTGATGAGGGGCGAGATACCGTCGTCGCGTTTGAGATACGGCCTGGGCTTGCGCACCGGCCAGCGTTGGTAGAGGCTGAGGCGGTGCCGCTGCCCAGCGGCGGTCCGCACGTGGGCGATGGTGGCCTCCAGGTCGTAGTCCCCGGGAGGTGCGAGTTCCTCGAGTCGGCCGCTGACGCCCGGTGGCACCAGGATGCGATGCACGATGCTAGCGGTCTCTTGCACCGTCCCCAGCACCACCCCCGGGCTCACCTCTGCGTCGGTCTCCAGCTCCGGATTGGGGGTGAACTCCCAGACCTTGCTGCGATCCAGCGCGGGGATGCTCAAGCCACGGCGGATATAGTCGCCGGACTCCAGGGCGATCTTCTCCAGGGGCCGTTGTACCCCGTCGAAGATGCCGCCCATGAGTCCGGGGCCCAACTCCACGGACAGGGGCCAGCCCAATCCTACCGCCGGCTCGCCGGGGCGCACCCCGTCGGTTGACTCGTAGGTCTGCACCACCGCCTGACGCCCTTTGAGCGAGATGACCTCGCCGAATAGGCCGTATTCGCCGATCTTGACCTGCTCCCCATTGCGGATGCCAGGCAGGTCGATGGTGACGATGGGGCCGTTGATGTCGCGGATGACACCGATTCGTTTCGTATCGCTCATGGTCTCACCCGGTGAACAGATTGCCGGTGTCGAAGCCGGTGGGCAGCAGGCGCTCGAGAATGACCTGCTGAACGCGGGAACGCAGCCGCTCCAGTCGGCCCTCGAAGGTGTTGTCCACCCGCACGGTGTTGTCCGCGTTGGTGACCAGGATGCCGGCCAGGGTTACAACGGGTTCCTCGGCCAGGGTGACGGTGCGCCCGGGGGCTGCGGCCGCGCACAGCGCGCTCCAGTCACCCGCCAGTTGGCGCAGGTCATGGGCGTTGGCAGCGACCACCAAGTCGCCCTCGATTTCCGATGCTGCGGCGCTCAGCAGTGCCTGGAGAAAGGCGCTATAGGCGGGTGCATCCGATTTGAGGGCCTCCGTGCGCTCCGTGAGGCGTCGTTCGACATCCTTGACCAAGTTCCAGCGTACCCGGTCCACCTGGCTCTGCATCTTCAGTTCGCTGGCCTGCACCTGCTGGCGGAAGGTCCGATCGCCGAGGGATCTGGCGATGGCCTCCTCGCGCTGCTCGCGCAACCGCAGGCGTTCCGCGGACTCGCGCAGGATGCCGTCGCGCTTGCGCTCGGCGCCCTCGCGATACGAGGTCGCGAGGCGTTCCGCCCGGGCCAGAATCGCCCGTTCGAGATCTTGTACCTGATTCACGATGACTCCCGTGAGGTCATGGTTGAGGTGCCGAACAAGGCTTGCAGACGGGCTGCAACCTCGCTGGCAAGCCGTGGCGGCTCCTTCAGCGGCGGTATGGCGATCACCACGATACGCCCACCCTCGCGGCGGACCTGGGCCAGGGCCGGGATGTCCGCCGCCATAATGTGGTCGTCCACAATGGCAAAGGCCTTGCTCTGGGTCCGGATCAGCTCGCGAAACACTTGTTCCACGACCCCTGGTTCGGGGTTGGAGAAGGTCTCGAACCCGATGAGTCGGAAACCGTCCGCCAGGCTTTCGTCGCCCAGGAACAGCATCCGCGTCGGTCGACCGTGTTCGGCGTCGGCGCTCATGTGGGTATCCTTGCGGCGCCTAGATCTTGTTCAGCAACAGGATACTGATGACCAGGCCGTAGATGGCGATACCCTCCGCCAGCCCCAGATAGATCAGGGTGCGGCCGAGGGTCTCGGGCTTCTCGGTGATGGCGGCCAGGGACGCTGCACCGATCGGTCCCACGGCGATCCCGGCGCCGATGGTGGACAGCCCGGTAGGGATGCCAACGCCGAGCATGGCGAGCCCCATGCCGGTGGAGATCTCGGTGACGGTTGCCGTAACGACCTCGGTCTGGGCCATCGCATCGGAGACGCCGAGCAGCAGGAGCCCCAGTTGTGCCCCGATGAAGGCAACCAGCTGCATGCCCATGGCCGGCTTGTACCAAGGACGGATACGCTGGCTGAGGTTCGGGCGGATCTCCAGAACGATCCCCGAGACGATCAAGCCGAGAATGGCGAAGGACATGAGGGCGACGAGCCAGTACATGGAATACTCCTAAGGATTGATTGGACTTACGGTTGGTCCGCTGTGGGGGAACCGCTTGGCGGTTGGCCGGCAGTGCGGGGTTTGTTGCCAGTGACTCGGGTCACGACCTTGACCCGGGCGTGGGGGATATTGGGACTCTGAGGGTCCACTTGCTCAATACGACCTCTGCGAATACGTGTCCCATGGGATAGATGCCCGCTCAGGAGGCGGCCTGGTCCCGCCGCAGCTTGAGTGGCGCAAATTCATGACCATCCCCGGAGAAGTACCGGGCAAAGCCCTCATAGAACTCCAGACGCAGGACCTGGATCATGACGATGCCGCCCTCCAGGACCAGGATGAAGACATTGCCTAGCACCACGGTGATCCAGTGCCCCATGGGGCCCATCATCCCGGCCAGGGTGAAGACCGCGATGGACAGGGCCACATGGTTCAGGCTGAAGGCGGCCACACGCAGGAAGGACAGGCTGTTGGAGACGTAGCCGATGACCGTCTCCAGGGTCTCGATGAAGACCACCAGGGCCTTTTCGCCCACCGGCGCGTCCTGTTCACGCCAGGAGTGCACGGCCAGTGTCCCCAGGGCCAGGACCACCAGTGCGGTGGGGATGCTGCCGAAGGCACCTTGGGTTCCCAGACTGACACCACCCCAGATCAGCGCCAGGTAGAAGATTAAGTTGACCAGGCCGTGGTGCCCCAGCAGGGCCCCCTGGAGATTGCCCACCACCAGCCGGTTGTAGATGGCCAACAGGCAGGCGATGGTGAGGAAGAGCACCCCCCAGCCAAGGGCGATCTTGAGCATCAGGATGGGATCGTGCAGGGGTGACATCCACAGGGCCGGCAGGACGTGTTCGAAGCCGAAGACGCTGCCATAGATGAGCCCGAAGGCCATGCTCGACCCACCCGCCAGGACACCAAAGGGGGCGAAGCGCCCGAGCTTGCCGCGGTAGTACCAGGCCGCCCCGGCAATGACCGCTCCCTGTCCCAGGTCGCCGAACATGGCACCGAACATGAGCAGGAAGGTCAGGGCAAACAGGGCCGTGGGGTCCACCTCGCCGTACTGGGGAATCCCGTATTGCTTGACCAGCATGGCGAAGGGCGCCAGCAGGCGGTTTTTCACCGCCACCGTCGGCACCAGGGGGCGCTCGTCCGAGCGCGGCTTGCGTGCGTCGAGCTGGAACGGCTGGTCGAGGGTCGCCTTCAGTCGTTCCTCGAGGCCTTTCACGTCGCGGGCCGGGACCCAGCCGCACAGGCAGGCCAGGTGACCGGCGCTGCGGATGCTCGGGTCCAGGGTCACGAATGGCTCGGCCAGGATCAGGGTCTGATGGGCCTGCATGCGTTGGGTCTCGTTGACCTTGGCCCAGGCATCGATCTGCCGGCGCAGGGTGCCGCGCTCCTCGACCAGGCCCTTGCTCCGATCCACAAGTTGACGCTGGACCTCCTGGGGTTCGCTATCCAGGCCCTGGGGGATGGGTAGTTGTTGGAAGCCCGCCGCGTTGAGTACCGACTTGAGTTGGGCCTCTTGGTGCCCCTCGGTGGGGCCGACGATCGTCACGTGGGCGTGGTCGCCGGTGTCCATGTATTTGAACAGCATGTGCTCGGCGAGTCCCAAGGCGCCCTCGAGCTGACGCAGGTTCTCCCGCGGGACGCTGCCTACATAGAAGTTCAGAAAGCGGGTCTTGGTCCGCAACATCTTGAGGTCGATGTTGAGGTTGGCGAAATTCGCCAAAGCGGACTCCTGCTCCCTGATCGAACGCTCTTCCTCGTCCAGGTGTCGCAACTGCTCCTCGAACCGGAAGGCCTCCGACCACAGGTCGCCGAGCCAGGCGTCAAGTTGCCTCAGCTCCTCGATGTCGACCACCCGCACCTCCTGAATGCTGGTCTCCTGCGGCAGCGGGACGAGCTTGGAGACCTTGTCCAGCCGCGAACGGGCCTGTTGGTAGAGGTCGCGATAGGCCCGCCCCGGCAGGTTGATGAACTCGGCCTCAGCGGGCGGCCTCGGGTCGGGGTCGAAGGTCTCCGTCTCGGCCAGGGTCAGGGAGGCACGCGGCAAGTCCTCGGTCAGGACCAGCAGGCGGACATGTTTCATGGGAAGCGGCGTCAACATCTTGGCTTAGTACCTGTGCGATCAGGCCGCCTTGGCCAGGTTCGTGAGCGGGCAGATCGGGTCGGTCAGACCAACCGCAATCCCCACGAACTCTTTGGGTAGTTCCAACAAATGGCCCTGGACGAGGGAGAAGAGGGCGCGCAAATCAGACTCGCGCAGAATCAGATAGGCAAGGGCCCTGGCTACCCCAGATGGGCTGTGGCCGAGGACCCTGTGTGCCTCCGCGGCCATATACTGGTGCAGGCGCCGCTGCACTTGGATCAGGCTGTCGCTGCCTGCGAGCAGTCCGTGCAGCGGTGGGGGAAGGGCGTCCAGAACACGCTCGAAGGCGTCCATGTTGACCAACTCCAGGAGCCGGTCGCGGTGCATCATGCGCGAGGAGGGTACCAGTTGGTAGAAGGTCTCCGACGGCGAGAGTTGGTACGAGAAGCGGAAACGCATCAGGCACTGGATGTTTTCGCGGTCGAGCAGGGTCCCCACCAGGTGCTGTAGGGGCTGGAGGTTGGTGTCGTGGAATTGCATCACCTGGCGGGCCAGGCCGGCGTAATAACGCTGGTCGATCGCCGCCTCCAGGGCAAAGGGCTCGCGGCGTTGCTCGTAGGCCTCTCGGGCCTGGCGGGCGATCAGGGCGTGGGGGCCCTGTTCGAGCTGGCGCAACAGTTCCAGGACGTTCTCGGCGCGGAACAACTCCTGGTGGGAGAGGCGCACATTGGGCGGCAGATCGTAGAGGTTCTCGCGGATCTCCTTTTGATCCAGGTCGTAGAGCTTGCCCCGGATCAGCGTCTTGAGGTTGAACAGGGCGAACTTGCGCGCCCAGGCCATGAGTAGGGCCCTTTCGGTCGCGGTCATGGGCCGCGCGAGGATGGTCAGCTCAGCGAGTACGAGCTGCATCAGGGCCTGCTCAACCGCACGGCCCTTGGCCCTGTTGGTGACCTGTTCGTCAAGCAAGGCGTTGAGCCCGAAGCGTTCCGCCAGGTCCGGTAGGCCAAGCTCGGCCAGCTCCGCCAACTGCCCGGGTTGGAGCAGGTGGGTGGACATGACCGAGACGCGGGTATGCAGATAGGCCTGGTTGGCGGCGTTGCTCATACGACTGGGGTCCGCTGTAGGGGCGCCCCGGGGACCGGGGGCTAGGGCGCGGCGATGTGCCTGGGCAGGTGCCCTGCGTGCTGAATGACGGGAAGGCCCACGACAGTTCCGACTAGATGTTCGGGGAGATCAGGACCTGGAATGCGGCGTCAAGGGCCTCGTCGGCGCGCTCCTCGGCCATGTTGCGGAGTTGAACATGGCGCTCGTCGTAGCGGCGCTTGAGCTCTGCGACGGTTTGTTCGGCGCGCTCCTGCGCTTTGGCAATATAGCCGCGGTGCAACTCCGGGATGCGGGCGGTAAAGCGCTCGTCCTCCGCTCGGGCCTCTTTGAAGGCGGCTTGGATGACGCGCTCCTGTTCCGCCTCGGCTTGTTGCGCGATCTTCTCGGCGCGTACTTCAGCGTCGAGTAGTCTCTGGAGGGTGTCGTCCACTGCTTCGTCCTCACCGGGTCTGGAGAGCTGCCTAGCATAAGCTAAGTGAAGGAAAAGATCAGCTGCGGCTTGACAATTTGCGGCTTGTCAATTTGCAGGCCGCAGGCGGACATTTTTGCCCGCGGCGACGGACGGCGTTGTGCCCTCGAAGGGGGGCGGGGTTAAGGGTATTGAGACTTGGGGTTGGGAGAGTTCTGCCACTTGGTCCTTTATGATCAGGGCCATAGAGGTGCATAGGACGGGGATCATCGGGGCGAAATGGCCGGCGCCGACGCTTCCGCGGTCAATTCAACCTGAGTTGGCAGGTTTCTGTTGCCCGCAGACCCGCACGGCTGGTGCTAGACTGCGCTCGTGTGGTGTGCCTTACTTTGACCCCATCGCACCCCACAAGCCCACACCCGTCGAGCTGTTCCTGACGGGCCAATCGGGACCCGACGTGCAACCGATGCGCTTGCTTCAGAACTTGCTCCTTCCGGTACTTGTCCTGGCACCGTGCGGTCGCTCCGCTGCGGACGGCCTCCCCGACACTGTGTCGCGCATCAAGTCGAGCATCGTCGCCGTCGGCACCCATGTCCCGCTGCGCGGATCCTCGCAAAGCATTCGCGGGACCGGTTTCGTAGTGGCCGGACACTATGCCGTGACCAGCGCCCACGCCGTGCCATCCCGGTGCGTCACGTTCGAGCCTTGCTGGTCGGGGCGGGGATGATGGAATGAGCCAGACTGACAGCGCCCAGGTCGGGCCAGGCGGGGTGGACGAGGCCATGAACCGGGTCCTGGCGGCGGAGCGTGACGCCCGGCTGGCGGTCGCCGAATGCCGGGCCGAGGCATCGCGTCTGGTCGCCGAGGCCGAGAGCCGGGCCCGGGGACTGGCCGGGCGCAGCGAGGCGCACATCAAATTCGCCCACCGCCTGGCCGATGCAGCCATCGCCCAGGCCATCGCGGGGTTGGCCGAGGTCGGATCCGGACCGGCGTCCGGCACTGGTGTTGCCCGGTCGGACTCCAAGGTTGCGCCGGAACCCCTGACCAGCGCCGTCGAAGCACTGATGGATGAGATCCTGGGCGGTGCCTGATGAACCATCGCAGCGACCTTGGCTATGCCCAGGCGAGGCTTCAGGCCCGGCATGCTGCACTCCCCCGCGAAGAGGACTGGCAGCGCCTGGCCGGCGCGCGCACCCTGGGTAGCTTCCTGGAGGAGGCGCGCGAGGGGGCCCTGCGCGGTTGGGTCAAGGGCTTCTCTGCCCTGAGTGACGCGCACGACCTGGACCGCGGTCTGCGCGCCATCTGGCGCGAGGGTGTCGCCGAGGTGGCCCGATGGATGCCGGAGCCTTGGCGCCCGGCCATCGCCTGGTTGGACTGGCTGGTGCTGTTGCCCCTGCTGGCCCACTCGGGTCGCTACAAGTCCGTGCCGCCCTGGGTGGGTCTGGACCCCGACCTGCACTCGCTGCAAGGCGTCGACGGCGCACTGGATGTCATGGCCCTGCACGCCGCCGGCGCCGCAGCCCTGCTGGTCGCGCCGGAGGGACTGGCTGCTGCCTGGCGGGCGCACTGGCACCGGCTCTGGCCGGCCTGCGGCAGGGCCTCGCGGGACCGACTGGAGCGCCTTGAGCGTCTGGTCCTGGCGCACAACCTGGCCTTTGGCCAGGGTGGGCCTGAGGTGGCCTGGTCCCTGCGCAGGGAGCTGCGCGAGCGGCTGCGCCTGGAGTTCCATCGTCTGCCCCTGGAGCCAGTGACCGCCTTTGCCTTTCTCGCCCTGGTGGCCCTCGATCTGGAGCGGCTGCGCGCCGCCCTCATGGAGCGGGCCCTGTTCGATCTGCGCGAGGCCGCCTGATGTTGCGCCCGGCCTCCACCCGCTGGTTCGAGGTCCTCTGCCCACGCAGCGAGGGCGTGCATACGGTGGCCGAGCTGGCCGCGACCGGGGCCATCGAGGTCGAGGTGCGCGAGGGGTCCCAGACACACCGCCCGGTAGCTGATATTACCGCTGGCCTGTCCCAGTATGCCGATCTCAACGGTCGCTACCAGCGCTATTGGTCGCGGGGCGTCCTGCGCCGCCAGCCCCTGGTGGAGGCCCCAGCAGTGGCCATCGAGCGTGGGCTGGCCCGTATTCATGCCTGGCGTCAGGAGGCCGACCCGCTCATCGACACCCTCCAGGCCTGTGAGGAGGAGTTGGTCCAGCTCAGATGGCTGGCGGAGATTCTGTCCCGGGTTGCGGAGGGCTCGCTGGACTTCGCCCTGGTCACTCGGACGGGACCGGTACTCGGGAGCTTCTGCGCCATCCTGCCCGCGGATGCGGACCCCAAACTCCCGGACTGGGTGATCCCACGGAGCGTTCCCTGGCAGGACGAGCGCTGCTACATGATCCTCGGCCCCAGCGGAGCGCCTGGACCAGGTCAAGCAACAGATCAAGGCGGCCAAGGGAAGGGTCATCGAGCGTCCGGACTGGCTCAAGGGTGGCGCCCGGGAATCGGTGACCCGTATCGGCGCTCGCAGGGCGTTTCTCTCTACCCGCGTGGTGCATCTCTACGCCGAACTGGACAACCTCTTCGAGGACTACGCACTCGGAGACGTACTCGGGGGCTTGGGTTGGCTGGCCTGGTTCGGCGAGCACGTCGGTGCCCTGGAGATGGCCAGCGAACACCTGGTCTGGATCACGGGCTGGACCAACGACCTCAGTGGCGCGAGCCTCAGCGCAGCCCTGGACCGCGCCCGGACCCGGGCCCTGGTGCATCTGGCTAAGCCGCCGCTCGGGGTTAGACCGCCCCAGGTGCTGGATAACCCGGCCTGGCTCAAGCCCTTCGAGCCCTTCGTGCGCGCCTTCGGCGTTCCGGCTGGGGACGAGGCCGACCCGACGCCTGTCCTGGCGGTCGTGGTGCCGTTGTTGTTTGGTTATATGTTCGGCGATCTGGGTCAGGGGTTGATCCTGTTCGGCCTCGGCTGGCACCTGCGCCGGACCTACCCCGAGGCGGCCATCTTGCTGCCGGCAGGGGTCTCGGCCATGGTCTTTGGGCTCCTGTTCGGCAGCCTGTTCGGTCGCGAAGACATCATCCCCGCGCTCTGGACCCACCCTCTAGTACATCCGGTGCCGGTGCTCGCCGCGCCGCTGTTCTTCGCCGTTGGGCTGCTTAAGTCTGGGGCTCGTGCTCGCCGGGCTTGGTGCCCTGTGGCGCGGAGAGTTGGGTCGCTGGCTGATGGCGGATCTGGGCTTCCTGGTGCTTTACCTTGGGCTGATCGCCCGTCTGACCCTGGGGCCCGACTTCACCTGGTGGCCTTTGCTGGGGGCGGCCTGGTTTCTGGTGGGGAGCTTCCTGGTCCACCGACAACTGCTGGGGACCCTGTCCGCCCTCGGACACCTGGTGGAGGGGACCATGCAGATGCTGGTCAATACCCTGTCGTTTGCCCGGGTCGGGGCCTTTGCCCTGGCCCATGCCAGTCTCTCGGCGGCGGTGGTGACCATGGCCGACTCCGCACCACTGTGGGCAGGGTTGCTCATCATGGTCGTCGGCAACCTGGTGATCATCGTCCTGGAGGGCCTGGTGGTCTCGATCCAGACCACCAGGCTGGTGCTGTTCGAGTTCTTCAACCGCTTCTTGCGTGGCTCCGGGCGGGTCTTTCATCCCCTGCCGATACCGCCTGGGTTAGCGACCGTGCGGTAACAACTTGAACCGAGAAACTAACAACTGACGCTGGAGAGACGTGATGAAACGACAGATCCTGGTTACGGCCGGCCTGGTCCTGGGTTGTGCGCTATTGGCGGCCCTGGGCAGCCTGTTGTTGTGGCAACCCTTGGCCCTGGCCACGGAGGGGGAGACCATCACCAAGACCATCGACGCTGGGGTGTTGCAATGGGGCTTTTTGGCCGCCGCCCTGGCCACTGGTCTGTCGGCCATCGGAGCCGCCTATGCGGTGGCTTCAGTAGGGGCCGCAGCGGTGGGCGCCCTGGCGGAGCGCCCGGAGTTGTTCGGGCGGGTGGTGATCCTGGTGGGGCTGGCAGAGGGTATCGCCATCTACGGGGTCATCGTCTCGGTGCTGATCCTCAACCGGCTCTAGATCATGGTCCCGATCCCAGCCCGCTGCGCCTTCATTGGCGATGAGGTCAGCGCGGCCGGCTTCCGCCTGGCTGGTGTTGCTGCCCACAGCCCCGACTCGGCGCTGGCCCCAGGATTGTTCGAGCGCCTGCGCGGCGAGGCGGCGATGATCCTGTTGACCCAGGAGGCCCTGAGTTGGGTTGGGGAGGGCAGAGTGCGGGCGGCGACCCTGGCCGGTCGGCCCCTGGTGTTGGTGATCCCCGATGTGCGCGGGCGGCACCGGCCGCCGGACATCGGCGAGGCCATCCGTCGCCAACTTGGCATGGCCGCCACGCAGGCCCCGAGCGCCACAAGCAGTGAGGGCAAATCGCCATGAACGTCGAAGAGCGTGCTAAGGGTCTGCTCAAGCTTGTGGAGACCTATCGCACCCAGGAGTGCCGCGAGTTGATCGAGCGCGCCAAGGAGGAGGTCAAGGACATCATGAGCCGGGCCTGGCGGCGGGAGCGCGAGCACCTGCACACCAGTGTCGAGGCCGAACGCAGCCGTGCCCGGTCTCTGATCCAGGCGGCACGCGCCGAGCGGGCGACGCGTGAGCGCAGCAGTGGCGATCTGGCCAATGCGCAACTGCTGGATCTCGCCTGGCCACTCCTGGAACGTGGGCTGACGGCCCGTTGGGCCAATCCCAACCAGCGCGAAGCCTGGGTTGCGCAGGCCCTGGCGGGGGCCTTCGACGCCCTGCCTGCGGGGCAGTGGACTATCCGCTATGCCCCGAATTGGTCCGGGCCGGAGCGGGCTGCCCCCTGCATCGCCCTGGCGGCACGACTGGCAGAGCGTGGCGCTCCGACTCCGAGCTTTATCCCGGCGCCGGAGATAGTCGCCGGGCTCATCGTCGACAGCGGCTCGGCGCGCTATGACGCCAGCCTGGACGGACTCCTTCAGGACCGTCCGCGGCTCCAAGCGCGCTTACTCGCGCTACTTGCCGCCAGGGATGGCGGACATGCCGGAAATGCAGGAGCAATTTCCGGCAAGCCGTCCAGGGATGGCGGACATGCCGGAAATGCAGGAGCAATTTCCGGCAAGCCGTCCAGGGATGGAGGAGGTAGAGCCGCGTCTGGAACGGCGGCCAAGGACCCGCAGGCGGAGGACCAACCATGAGCATCGCATCCACCACCTGGATCAGCGGACCTGTGCTACGCGCCCGTCCCGAGGGGCCGTTCCGGCTGCGTGAGGCGGTCACCGTCGGTCCGGACCGTCTGCTCGGGGAGGTCATTCGTATCGCCCGGGACCAGATCGTCGTCCAGGTCTACGAGGACACCAGCGGCCTGCGCCCGGGCGCCGAGGTCGCGGGGAGCGGGCGCCTACTCTCGGTGCGCCTGGGGCCGGGTATCCTGGGCCATATTTTCGATGGCCTGTTGCGCCCCATGAGTGCGGAAGCCGGTGCCTATGTGACCGCAGGGATGCAGGAGGAGGCCCCAGCGAGCTTCGAGTTTCGTCCCCGAGCGTCGCTAGGCGACCAGATGGGTCCCGGGTCTGTGTTTGGCGATGCCGGTCGCGACGCCGGCGCCGACCAGGGCGAGGCCGCCTGGACCCAGCGCTGCCTGGTGCCACCGGACTGCCCCGGGGGCGAGGTCGTGTTCATGGCTGCGGCCGGGTCCTACCCGGAGGACGAGACCGTCTGCCGCTTGCGCGATGCGAAGGGCAAGGAGCACGAGCTGGCCATGTCCCACCATTGGCCCGTGCGCATCCCGCGCCCGGTCCAAAAGCGCCTTCCCTCGGACGAGCCCATGCTCACCGGGCAGCGGGTCATCGACTGCTTGTTCCCCATCCCGCGGGGCGGCACAGCGGCGGTCCCGGGTGGATTCGGCACCGGCAAGACGGTCCTGCTGGAGACCGTCGCCAAGTGGTGCGACGCCGACGTGATCGTCTATGTCGGCTGCGGCGAGCGCGGCAACGAACTGGCGGGCCTGTTGGCGGAGTTCCTTGAACTTGAGGACCCACGCAGCGGCCGGCCGCTGTTGGAACGGACGGTGGTCATCGCCAATACCTCGAACATGCCGGTCTCGGCGCGGGAGGCGAGTATCTACACCGGCATCACAGTGGCGGAATACTTCCGCGACCAGGGGCTCAACGTGACCCTCATGGCGGACTCAACCAGCCGCTGGGCCGAGGCCCTGCGCGAGGTCTCCGGGCGCCTGGGCGAGCTGCCCGGCGAGGCGGGTTATCCGGCCTATCTCAGCAGCCGGTTGGCGGACTTTTACGAAAGGGCGGCGCGGGTGCGCACCCTGGGCGGCACCGTTGGTGCCGTGACCGTCCTGGGTGCGGTCAGCCCACCCTCCGGGGACTTCTCCGAGCCCGTAACGAACCATACCAAGCGCTATGTGGGCTGTCTTTGGGCCCTGGATGTCCACCGTGCCCAGGCGCGCTTCTACCCCGCCATCCACCCCTTGCAGTCCTACAGCGTGGTGGCGCGCAACCTGGCGCGCTGGTGGCATGGGCAGGACTGCACGCGCTGGGAGGAGCTGCGTCGGCGCTTCCTCACCCTGCTGGAGGAGGAGGCCCACCTGGAGCGCATGGCCCGCATCATCGGGCGCGACGCCATGCCCGAACATCAGCGCCTGATCCTGCTCTGCGCCCAGTTGGTCAACCAGGCCTTCCTGCGCCAGTCGGCCTTCTCGGAGATCGACCGTTATGCCACGCCTGCGCGGCAGTCGGTGATGATGCGGCTCATCGGGCGCTTCGTCGAGGGCGCCGAGGATCTACTCCAGGCGGGCATAGCCCCGGAGGCCATCGCCTCCGAGCCCATTTTCCGGGCCCTGATGCGCATGGGCGAGGAGATCCCAGAGGGCGACTGGGAGCGTTACTCGGTCCTGGACCGGGACCTGACAGCGACCCTGCGGCGGCTTCGCGAGGCGCGGGATACTGCGGGCGCCGTCGGGTGATTCGCAATGAGCAGGTGTCCGCTGCGGACTAAACCCCTTCCCACCATTCCCTGCCTCGAAAGCGGGAGCGAGCGGCCATGTACGCCAGACTGATCGGAGAAGAGATCGCCGAACGCGCCGAGGGACCCTTGCTGTTCCTCAAGCGCAGCGTCGATGTGGGGCTCAACGAGGCCGTCGAGGTCGAGTCCGACGATGGTCGCGTCCGCCTGGGGCGGGTCGCCGCCCTGGATGAAGAATCCGTTACGGTGGAAATGCTCGACGATACCGCCGGGCTCGCCTTGCAAGGGACCCGGGTGCGCTTCTTTGGGGAACCCCTGCGTTTTCGGGTGGGCCCCGGGCTGCTCGGTCGGGTCTTCAATGGGGTTGGACAGCCCATGGACGGCGGCCCACCCCTGGCCGCCGAACAGGCCCTGCGGGTCGAGGGCCTGCCGCTCAAGGCGTCCGCCCGTGAGGCACCCAGCGAGTTTCTGGAGACCGGCTTTACCGCCATTGACCTCATGAACTCCCTGGTGCGAGGCCAGAAGCTGCCGTTGTTCTCCGGCGGTGGCCTGCCCCACGACCGCATCGCGGTGGACATCGCCTGCAATGCACGCCTGCCCGGGGCCAAGGCCAGTGCCGAGGGATTTGCCATCGTCTTCGCCGGCATCGGCATTCCCCACGAGAGCGCCCAGTTCTTTCGGGATGAGATGGAGCGCAGCGGGGCCCTGGCCCGCACCGTGCTGTTCCTCAACCTGGCCAGCGACTCCAGCGCCCAACGCCTGCTGACCCCGCGCTTTGCCCTGACCGCCGCCGAGTACATGGCGTTCACCGAGGGTAAGCACGTCCTGGTCATCCTCACCGACCTGACCAATTATTGCGAGGCCCTGCGCGAGGTCTCCGCCAGCCGCGGGGAGGTGCCCAGCCGCAAGGGCTATCCGGGCTACATGTACTCGGATCTGGCGACCCTCTACGAGCGCGCCGGGCGCATCCGCGGGGTGGCCGGCTCGGTGACTCAGGTGCCCATCCTGACCATGCCGTCGGACGACATCACCCACCCGATCCCGGACCTCACCGGCTACATCACTGAGGGTCAGATCGTGCTGGATCGCGACCTCCATCGACGAGACCTCTATCCACCCATCCGGGTTCTGCCCAGCCTTTCCCGGCTGATGAAGGACGGAACCGGCAAGGGACTGACCCACGCGGATCACCCGGCGCTGGCCGCCCAACTCTATGCCGCCTACGCCCAGGCCCAGCAGACCCGCATCCTGGCCAGCGTGGTGGGGGAGGACGGGCTGTCGCCCACGGACCGCCAGTACCTCGCCTTTGGCCAGGTCTTCGAGCGGGAGGTCATTAGCCACGACCAGCCGCGCAGCCTCGATCAGAGTATGGCCGCCGGTTGGCGTGCCCTGCGTGGTCTGCCACACTCGGAGCTCCACCGCCTGAGCGACGCCCAGATCGCCGCCCACCTGGCCGCTTGAGGGTCAAGACATGTCCATCCGCGAGGTCATCCCCACCCACAGCGCCTACCTGGAGCTCAAGGAGGAGCGGGTTGGCATGCAGGAGGGCTACCGCTTCCTGGACGAGAAGCGGCTCATCCTCGCCGCCGAGATCCTCACTGCCCTGGAGCTCTACACGAAGGAACTGGCGGCCTTCCATGCGGACTATGCCGTCGCTGGTCAGGCCCTGCGCGCCGCGGTCGGCCGCCATGGGCTGGAGGGCTTGAGCCTCTACCCGCCCGCGGCTGAGCCGGAGGGCGAGGTGACCCGGACCGAGCGCTCGGTCCTCGGGGTGCGGGTGCAGGAGACCCATTGGCCGCCTCAGCCTAGACCCGACCTTGCCCCGGCCCCTCCCCAGGCACTGGATCAAAGCCCGGAGGGTGACGCTTGCCGCGCCGCCTTCCTCGCGCTGCCCGAGCGCTGTGCGCGTCTCGCCGACCTGGCCGCCAACCTGGAGCGCCTGCGTGCCGAATACTCCCGTACCGCCCGGCGCGCCCGGGCCATGGAGGATGTGCTCCTGCCCGAGATCGATGCCACCCTGTCCGCCATCGACACCGCCCTGGAGGAGTTGGAGCGGGAGGAGGCGGTGCGGGTCCGGCGTGTGGCCCGGTGAACCAAGCGGAGTCGTGCGATGATCGGTCACTTCCGCCGGGCTTCCATGGGGGCCGTTGGAACAATTTTGGCCCTGGGCCAGCGGTTGTCGGCTTGGTCCTTGTTGGTCACCCTGATCGCTATCTGGACCGCGCTGGGACTCACTGCCTTGACGGGGACGGCGCAGGCAGCGGAGTTGGAGCCCCCATCCGGGAGCCCGGAGCGGAAGGCGATACTGGACGCCCTGCGCGCGGAGTTGCGACGCTTTCAGGATGAGCCCATGGTCTTCGTCGTGCGGCACCTCAAGGTCGCCGACCGCTGGGCCTGGGTCGTAGCGGACCCCCAATCGCCGGATGCCACCAGCCATTACGAGACCGTTTCCGCCCTGCTGCGCAAGCGCGGCGGCAGTTGGACTCTGGTCGAGATGCCCTGCGCCGAGGAAGACAATCCTGAGTGCATCACGAATCCGGGCTATTTTCCCCGGCTGCGTGCGCGCCGACCAGATGTCCCGCCACGGATACTCCCTGCGGCTGAATGAGAGTGGAGCCGAACGAAACAGGTCGTAGGGTCCGCTATGCGGACGGGCAGCAGAACATGAGTCTTGCGTATTAACAATGAGATGAAGGCGTTTCCTAAACCATTTGCGTTGATCTAGTTAGTCCTGTGAAATCCTGTTAATCCTGTCCTATTTCATCCCTGCCGTCCTGCTCGGCAAGTCGCAGGGTGGACCGACTACCTCGCTCCGATTTGCACCCTTGAGGACACCCCATGGCCGGCTCCAGCCTGTTCGCCCTGATCGACGACATCGCCACCGTCC
The DNA here is from genome assembly GCA_963845265.1 of uncultured Gammaproteobacteria bacterium. GTDB lineage: Bacteria > Pseudomonadota > Gammaproteobacteria > Chromatiales > Chromatiaceae > DYRB01. Next base: position 190,795 of record CAWJRN010000014.1, read on the forward strand.
TGGACGACATCTCCGTCATGACCAAGGTCGCGGCGCGCAAGACCGCCGGGGTCCTGGGTGACGACCTGGCCCTCAACGCCCAGCAGGTCTCCGGGGTGCGGGCCGAACGCGAACTCCCCGTGGTCTGGGCCGTGGCCAAGGGCTCGCTGCGCAACAAGGCCATTCTGGTCCCGGCGGCCCTGGCCATCAGCCTCATCGCCCCCTGGGCCATCACGCCGCTACTCATGCTGGGAGGTGCCTATCTGTGCTTCGAGGGTGTCGAGAAGCTGGCCCACCCATGGCTGCACGGCCACGAGGATGAGCAGCATCATCAGGTCCTGACCCAGGCCCTGGCCGACCCGGCGGTGGACCTGGCGGAGTTGGAGCGGGACAAGATTCAGGGGGCCATCCGCACGGACTTCGTGCTCTCGGCGGAGATCATCGTCATCACCCTGGGGATCGTGGCGGGGGCGTCCTTCATGACTCAGGTCGCAGTCCTGACGGGCATCGCCGTCATCATGACCGTGGGCGTCTATGGCCTCGTGGCTGGCATCGTCAAGCTCGACGATGCGGGCCTGTACCTGAGCATGAGGCAGGGGGAGGGCGGGCTCGTGGTGCTGCAGCGGCGCATCGGACGGGCCCTATTGGCCGCTGCGCCCTGGCTGATGAAGGCCTTGTCCGTCGTCGGTACCGCTGCGATGTTCCTGGTCGGCGGCGGCATCCTCACCCATGGCCTGCCTGGGGCACATGACCTGATCTATAGCCTGACCCATTCCGCCGGGACGCTGCCCGGCATCGGAGGCACCCTGAACCTGATGCTGCCCCTGCTGCTCGACGCCCTGGTCGGGATCATCGCCGGGGCCCTGGTGCTTGTCGCCGTCACCCTGTGGGCACGCCTAATGCGCGCTCCTCAGGGTGTGGGTTGAAGGTTCGTTGTCCAGTCTCATGAACGCACCTGGCTGTTGATGGCCCACACCGCCGCCTCGACGCGAGTCTTGAGGCCAAGCTTCTTGAGCAGGTGCTTGACGTGGACCTTGACGGTGCCGACTGTCAGGTCCAGGTCCCGGGCGATGAGCTTGTTGCTGTAGCCCCGGGTGATGAGGGCGAGGACCTCGGCCTCTCTTGGGGTCAGTCCGGCTTGGTCCGGGCGCTGGGGCCGAGGGTCGTCGCGTAGGGCGTGGGCGAGCAGCTCGGTGAGGCGTTGGCTGATCACCACCCGACCCTGGGTGGCGCGGCGCAAGCTATCGAGGATGTCCTCGGGCTCCATGTCCTTGAGCAGGTATCCATCGGCCCCGGCGCGCAGGGCGGCGACGACGTCCTCCTCGCTGTCGGACACGGTGAGCACGATGATGCGTGCGTCCAGGTCTGTCGCACGTAGCTGCTCCAGGGTCTGGAGGCCGCTCCAGCCCTTCATGTTGAGATCGAGCAGGATCAGGTCCGGGTCGGTCACCAGGGCCAGTGCCAGACCGCTCTCGCCGTCCGCCGCCTCGCCGATGAGTTTCAGGCTCGGCTCCATCTGGATCAGGTCCGCCACCCCCTTGCGGAAGAGGGGGTGGTCGTCGATGACCACGACGGTGGTCTTGGTGTCCGCGTTCAATGGAGCATCTCCTGGAGCATGGGTGCCCGGGGCGGCGCTGGGATGCCGCTCGGTCGGGGCTGGAAGCGGACCTGGATGCGGGTTCCGCGGCCGGGTCTGGAGTCGATGGTCAGGACTGCGTCCAGGCTCAGAGAGCGCTCGCGCATGATCGCCAGGCCATAGTGGTGGGCCGCGCCGTTACCACCCTGGATGCCCTGGCCGTCGTCTTCGATGAAGACCTGGACCTGGCCGTCGTGCAGGTCCAAGGCCACCCGGGCATGGGTGGCGTGGGCATGGCGGGCGACATTGGACATGGCTTCGCGGACGATCTGCAGGACGTGGATCTCCTCGTTGGGGGAGAGCAGGGAGGCGGGCAGGGCGTTGTCCAGGTCAATATTCAGGGCGCCACGGGTGCGAAATTCCTGGACCGTCTCCTCCAGGGCCCGACCCAGGCCGCGCTCATCTACCTTGAGGCGGAAGGTGGTGAGCAATTCACGCAATTGGCGATAGGCGCTGCTGATGCCCTCGCGCAGCTCGTCTAGGACTGCCAGGGACGCGGCCCCATTGCTCGGCTCCTTGAGCGATGCGGCAAGTCGGGTGACCTGGATCTTGAGGTAGGACAGGGACTGTGCCAGGGAGTCGTGGAGTTCCCGAGCCATGATGGTGCGCTCTTCATGGAGCACCAGGCGGCGCCCCTCGCGAGTGTGTTGCTGCAGGTTCAGCGCGGTGCCGATGTGGCCGGCCAAGGTCTCCATGAGTCGCTCCTGCCAGGGCTCGTCCGCGCGGTTCTCGGGCAAATCGATGAGCAGAACGCCGAAGGATCGGTCCCGGTCGCGTACCGGCAGGGAAAGGACGGAGCGCTCTGCCGGTGTGCCGACGGCGACCCTCAGGCGCTGGACGCGCTGGGTGTCCCGGCAGGCCGTGCAGCCCTCGTCTCGGCAGGGACTGTTCTGCTCCCGGTCGGGGCGGGTGCTGACAAGCACCTTGGCCTGGCCACCATTCTCGGATTCGGGCAGTGCGAGGTCAGCGAGGCACAGGGTGGCAGGCCCAGTACCCAGGGCGCGTTGGATGTCCGTGAGCACCCGTCCCAAGACCTGCTCCGTCACCGGCGCCTCGCTGAGGGTCTTGCTGGTGCGATAGAGGAGGTCCAGGGAGTGATTGCTGCGGGCCAGGTCTCGGGTCTTTTCGGCGACGCGCTGCTCCAGTGCCCCGTAGGTCTGGGACAGGCCCTCTGCCATGAGGTTGAGGGCCGCCCCGAGCCGGCCTAACTCGTCGTCGCCGCTGTAGCGGGTGCGCCCGCTGAAGTCCCCCCGTCGGGCCTGATCGGCGCAGCACAACAACTCCTGTAAGGGCGCGATGACCCGCCGGATCACCAGGGCCATGGCCACCAGGACGGCGCATACCGTGAGGCCGAGGGCAATCCACTGGATCAGGCGCAAAGTGGCGACGCGCCCCTCGGCGACTTCCTCCAGGGCGCGTACCAGGGCGTGGATTTGGGTGACGAACTCGTCCACCGCAGCTAGATATCTGGCTCTCGGCAGGTCGGGGACGGCACGCTCTGGACGGTTGCCTGGGTTGGTACTTGCCGCCAGCAGGGCGATGTGTTCCCGCAGCGGGGTACGCAGGTCTTCGCGCCACAGGCGGGAGACCCTGGCATAGGCCATGGTCACCGTGTCCCCGGACACATCCGGGACAGCACTGCGTAGCCGCGGGCTGCGCAGGCGCTCCTCAAACTCCTCGGCCAAGGCCTCGACCCGGGTGGCGCGTTCGGCCGGTGGTACGCTGTCGTCGGCCAGCGCGAGACCGACTCGGTAGGATTGCATGCGCAGGGACCCCGCCTGGTTGATGGCCGCTGCCATCCCCTCCATGGTCTGGGCGATGATCACGGAGGTCAGCATGCTGACCACGCCGAGGGCGACGATGGCGGCCATCAGTATCCCGAGCCGGATCAGGATGGGCTTGCGGGCGAGTTGTGAGATCAAGGAGGTCACCCCCGACGTTGTATAGGCTTGGTGTCGTGGCGGAAAGGGGATACCACCAATGCCCTGTCAATGCCAGTGCGGTGGACCCTCACGCCTGCCGAAGGCACATAAACTGTTGGTAAAATAATGTAATAGAGGAATGCTCCCACTACCTCCTCGGTGGTATGCGCGGGCATCATGTCCCGTCCAGGAGGAAATTTGAGTGGTTTGTAAGGGGCACCGTGCTGCGTAGCATGAGCGCTCTGGCAGGGTCGCAAGGGCGGTGTTTCGCCCGCTACAAGCATGCGCCCCGGCTCCGACTCCCCAGAGACCCAATCGCTATGAACGCCGCCGATCGCGAGAAGACCTGCCTACCCAGCCTCCTTGAAACGCCGCTGTTTCGCGACCTTGGTGATGAGCCCTTGAGCTTCCTGGCTGGCGGCTGCATTCGGCGCACAGCACCCCGCGGAGGCATGGTGTGCGAGGCCGGGGCGGCCCTGGATGGTCTCTTCGTCCTGATTACCGGGCGGGTCAAGCTGGCCATCCTCTCCGCCGAGGGGGCAGAGCGGGTCATCGATATCATCCTTCCTCACGGCGTCTTCGGCGAGTCGGCCCCCTTCCTCGACCAGCCCAGCCCTGTCTATGCCGAAGCCCTGTGCGACTGTCAGGTGCTGAGCGTCTCCCGCGAGCGCCTGCTCGAGGCGGTGGCGCGTTGGCCAGCCGTGGCCTTGGTCCTGCTCGGGAGTCTGGCGCGCAACGTGCGCAGCCTGACCCGGGATCTCGAGGCCTGCTGCCTGCTCTCCGCCGGGCAAAGGGTCGCCCGCTTTCTGCTTAACGAGGCGACCTGCCACCAAGGTTCTGTGGATGCAGCGGAGGTGGCATTGCCGGCCGCCAAGGTGGTCGTCGCCTCCAGCCTCAACCTGACCCCAGAGACCTTCTCCCGGGAGCTTCATGTCCTGGTCAAGGACGGGTTGATCGAGGTCAGTCATCGGACCATCCGGGTACGCTCCCTGGCCCAATTGCGGGGGCGATGCGGGGCGAGCTAGGCCGATTGACCTGGATCAAGCTTTCCCCTCATGGCCGCCAAAGCTTGATGCAGATCAAGCGACTAAATACCGCGCCCGTGGAGCATGGTCCGGGTGCCGAAACCTGGAGGTAAGGCGAATGAATATCTGTGGCTGTGTCGTCGAGACGCGGGAACGGGATGCCCCGGTAGTTGCACAGCGATTGCTGGACCTGCCCGGCGTGGGGCTACACGCGAGCGAGGGCGGCAAGCTCGTGGTGACGGTGGAGGATACCGCCGGGACCATGGCAGCGGACACCCTGGCCCTGTTAGGCCAGGTGGACGGCGTTCTCAATACATCCCTGATCTACCACTATGGTGGGGACGAAACCCTGGAGGATGGTGACCGTGAGCATCAGTCGGCGTGATTTCATCAAGGCTCAGGCGGCAGTGGCCGCGGCAGCGGCGGTAGGTATTGCACTGCCGACCGAGATTCAGGCACAGGCCGCAGCGGCGGACGACGGCATCCGCTGGGACAAGGCCCCCTGTCGCTTCTGTGGTACCGGGTGCAGCGTCTTGGTCGGCTGCAAAGACGGCAAGGTGGTTGCCAGCCAGGGCGACCCGGATGCGCCGGTCAACCGCGGCCTCAACTGCATCAAGGGCTATTTCCTGCCCAAGATCATGTACGGCAAGGATCGCCTGACCCAGCCCCTGCTGCGCAAGACCAACGGCCAGTACGACAAGAACGGCAAGTTCGAGCCCGTCACCTGGGACGAAGCCTTCGACATCATGGCCGAGAAGTGGAAGGAGGCCATGAAGAAGGAGGGCGGGGTCTCTCGGGTGGCCATGTTCGGCTCCGGTCAGTGGACCGTCTGGGAGGGCTATGCAGCCGCCAAGTTCATGAAGGCGGGCCTGCGCTCCAACAACCTCGACCCCAACGCGAGGCACTGCATGGCGTCCGCCGTGGTGGGCTTCATGCGCACCTTCGGCATCGATGAGCCTATGGGCTGCTATGACGACCTGGAGCACGCCGACGTCTTCGCCCTGTGGGGCGCCAACATGGCGGAGATGCACCCCATCCTGTGGTCGCGTCTGACCGACACGCGGCTCACCAAGGAAGGCTGCGAGGTCCATGTCTTGTCCACCTACGAGCATCGCTGCTTCGAATTGGCGGACAACCCGATCGTTTTCAAACCGCAGACCGATCTGGCCATCCAGAACTACATCTGCAACTACATCATCCAAAACGGCAAGGTCAACAAGGCCTTCGTGGATGCCCACACCAATTTCAAGACGACGAACACGAGCATTGGCTTCGGGTTGCGCCCGAATGATCCGCTGGAGCAGACGGCGACCAACAACGGTTACCCCGACCCGACCGATCCGGAGAAGAAGAAGAAAAAGGGCAACCCCATGGGGTCTACCCCCATCACTTTCGAGGAATTCGCCAAGCTGGTCGAGCCCTATACCCTCGACTACGTCTCGGAACTGTCGGGCGTGCCCAAGGAGAACCTGGAGGCCCTGGCCAAGGCCTATGCGGATCCGGACAAGAAGGTCGTCTCCTTCTGGACCATGGGCTTCAACCAACACACCCGCGGCAGCTGGGTGAACTCCAACATGTACAACGTGCATCTGTTGGTGGGCAAGATCTCCGAGCCCGGCAACGGCCCCTTCTCCCTGACCGGCCAGCCGTCCGCCTGCGGCACCGCTCGCGAGGTCGGGACCTTTGCCCATCGCCTGCCCGCGGACATGGTGGTCATGAAGCCCGAGCACCGTGCGCTTGCCGAAAAGACCTGGAAGCTTCCGGAAGGCACCATCAACCCGAACATTGGCTACCACGCCGTGTTGATGCACCGGATGCTGAAGGACGGCAAGCTCAATTGTTACTGGCAGCAGTGCAACAACAACATGCAGGCGGCGGCCAACATGAACGGGGAGAGCTATCCCGGTTGGCGCAATCCCGACAACTTCATTGCCGTGTCCGACCCCTACCCGACGGTTTCGGCCCAGGCCGCAGACCTGATCCTGCCTACCTCCATGTGGACGGAGAAGGAGGGCGCCTACGGCAATGCCGAGCGGCGCACCCAGTTCTGGCGCGAGCAGGTGTCCGCCCCTGGCGAGTCCAAGTCCGACATGTGGCAGGTCATGGAATTCGCCAAGCGCTTCAAGGTGGAAGAGGTTTGGCCACCGGAACTCCTGGCCAAGATGCCCGAGTACGAGGGCAAGACGCTCTACGAGATCCTGTTCGAAAACGGGGTGGTCAACCAGTACCCCTTCGACGGGCAGATCACCGACGACCGTGGCAACGTCTACGGAAACCACGAGAGCGCCCACTTCGGCTATTACGTCCAAAAGGGTCTGTTCGAGGAATACGCGTCCTTCGGCCGCGGCCATGCCCACGACCTGGCGAGTTTCGATACCTACCACAAGTCACGTGGCCTGCGCTGGCCTGTTGTCAATGACAAGGAGACCCTGTGGCGCTTCCGCGAGGGCTATGACCCCTATGTGACCAAGAACAACCCCGACGTAGCCAAGGGTGACGTCTATTTCTACGGCAACAAGGATGGTAAGGCGAACATCATCTTCGCCCCCTACGAGGCACCTCCCGAGGTACCGGATACCGAGTTCCCCCTCTGGCTGTGCACCGGGCGTGTCCTGGAGCATTGGCATTCGGGCTCCATGACCCGGCGCGTCCCGGAGCTGTATCGGGCGGTACCCGAGGCGGTGGTCTTCATGAACAAGGAGGACGCCAAGCGGCTCAAGCTGCGCGACGGCCAGGTGGCCAAGATCTCCTCTCGGCGTGGGGACATCACCGCCACGGTCGAGACCCGCGGGCGCAACCGTCCCCCTGAGGGGCTGGTCTTTATCCCTTGGTTCGATGCCAGCCGTCTGGTCAACAAGCTGACCCTGGACGCGACCTGTCCGCTCTCCAAGGAGACGGACTACAAAAAGTGTGCAGTGAAGGTCGAGAAGGCCTAGGAGGTTATTCGTCCGCAAATGAACGCGAATGAACGCAAAACGGAGTTGGGCAATTCACACTCGGCTTGCCATTTGAGTTTTGCCGCTATACCGATCTTTATTTGCGTTTATTTGCGGATCGTCTTCTCCTGATTCGTTAGCTGTCGAAGATCGCTATGGCCAGCAAGGCTAGAGACAAGGGTGTGGTGACGCGTCGCCGGTTCCTCGGCGATGCGCTCAAGACCGCCTGTGGTGTTGGGCTGTTCGGGCTTGGTCTCGGCGTCTACTCCCAGCGTGCCGCATCCCTTCCGGCTGAAGCGCTGCGGCCGCCGGGCGCCTTGCCGGAGGATCAGTTCAATGGGGCCTGTATTCGCTGTGGCTTGTGCGTACGGGAATGTCCCTTCGACATGATCCACCTGGCGGAACTTGGGGACCCGATCCCGACCGGCACACCGTATTTCTATGCCCGGGAAAAGGGCTGCGAGATGTGTGAGGACATCCCCTGTGTGGTCGCCTGTCCGACCAACGCGCTGGACCATGCACTCACGGACATCAACGAGGCGCGCATGGGACTGGCCGTGTTGGTGGACCAGGAGAGCTGTATCGCCTTCCTCGGCCTGCGTTGCGAGGTCTGCTACCAGATCTGTCCGGTCAGGGACGAGGCCATTACGCTGGATCGACTGCACAATGCCCGATCCGGCAAGCACGCATTTTTTATCCCGGTCGTGCATTCGGATCGCTGCACGGGCTGCGGTAAGTGCGAAGAGGCCTGCATCTTGGAGCAGGCAGCGATCAAGATCTTGCCCAAGCACCTGGCGCAGGGCGAGCTGGGCCCACACTACCGGGTCGGCTGGGAGCAGAAGCGTGCCGCAGGTGGCGCCTTGGTGACGCCAGACGCGGAACATCAATACAACCTGCCGGAGGGGATGCAATACGAGCACGGCGGTCGTGGGCTGATCGAGGGAGTGCCCGGCATCGCACCAGGGGTCGAACCCGGTTCGGTGGACCCGTTGGAGACCCTCAACAGAGGCGGTGCCCTCTAGGGCATTGGGGACGATGGACAAGAACGGTTACCCGGGGCAGGAGGCGGTGCGTCAGCAGGGCTGGCTCAAGGCCCACAAATGGCTGCTTCTGCGGCGTGCGAGCCAACTCGGAATCCTGGGGCTCTTTTTGCTCGGGCCTGTGGCGGGGGTCTGGCTGGTGCAGGGAAACCTATCGGCGAGCATGATCTTGGATGTGCTGCCGCTCACCGATCCCATGCTCCTGTTTCAGGCGATGGCCGCCGGCGCCTGGCCAGTGCTGAGCGGGGTGATAGGGGCATTGATCGTGCTCGGGTTTTACGCCTTGGTTGGCGGGCGGGTCTTCTGCAGCTGGGTCTGCCCCGTCAACTTGGTGACCGACCTGGCGATCTGGCTGCGGCGTCGCTTTGACCTGCGCACCACCTCGTCACTGTCGCGCAACCTGCGCTATTGGATCCTGGCGGTGGTGCTTGTGCTGCCGGCAGTTACCGGAGTCATGGCCTGGGAGGCGGTGAATCCCGTCTCCATGGCCCACAGGGGGCTCTTCTTCGGCATGGGCTGGGCCTGGGCGGTGCTGGCGGCGGTCTTTTTGTACGACTTGTTGGTGGCGCGCCACGGTTGGTGCGGACACCTGTGCCCGGTGGGTGCCTTCTACGGCCTGATTGGGCTCCGTGCCCAGGTCAGGGTGGCGGCCCCGGGGCGGGAGCGCTGTGACGACTGCATGGACTGCTTCAATATTTGCCCTGAGCCCCAGGTTATCAAGCCTGCACTCAAGGGCGCGAAGGACGGCATAGGGCCAGTGATTCTCGAGATTAATTGCACCAACTGCGGACGTTGTATCGACGTCTGCTCTATGGACGTCTTTCGTTTTGGCCTGCGCACGGCGCACAGGCCTGGGTCTGAAACCGGTGCCGGGGAGGGCTCCGGGGCGACCACGGGGGCCTGACGCCGGGTGCACCGGCCTGTCCAGCCGACACACATCCAACTGACTGAGGTGGTGGAGAACGCGATGAACACGATGATCCAGACGGCGAAACGCTCGCTTGCTCCGGCCTTGGCACTTTCCCTGGCCCTGTTGTCCGCCGGCACCGTGCAGGCCGCTGACGGTGGCGGCATGGTGGTCGATCCACAACGCCCGAACGCGGCCTTGAATGCCGATTCGGTTGCCCCGGAGCGATACAAGGTGGAGGTGGTGCAAGGCGGTATCGAGCGCTCTTACAAGGAGCAGCCACCCATGATTCCCCACGCCATCGACAAATATGAGATCAGCCTGCGTCTCAATGGCTGCCTTAAGTGCCACAGCGAGGAGACCTACCAGGTAGAGAAGGCCCCGAAACTGGGCGATTCCCATTACCTGGACCGCGACGGCAATCGCTTGGACAGGCTGTCCATGCGGCGCTATTTCTGCACGCAGTGCCATGCGGTGCAGTTCAATTCGCAACCCCTGGTGAACAACTTGTTCCAGGGGCGTCGCTAGGGTAGGGGCGGCGATTTTCGCCGTGCAGTTCAGATCCGCGCTGATTAGATCCGTTTTTTGGGAGTGAATGCCATGTCCGACGAGAAACCACGCACGACCAAGAAAAAGGCCCTGACCCTGCTGCTCATCGGCGTGGTCGTCGGTATCGTCTTCTGGGGCGGCTTTAACACCGCTATGGAGGCGACCAACACCGAGACCTTCTGTATCTCATGTCACGAGATGGATGCCAATGTCTATAGGGAGCTGCAGGACACCGTTCACTACCAGAATCGCACCGGAGTCCGAGCGACCTGCCCCGACTGCCACGTGCCCAAGGACTGGGTTCACAAGATGATTCGTAAGGTCCAGGCGACCAATGAGCTCTATCATCACTTCATGGGCACGATTGATACCCGTGAGAAGTTTGAAGAGAAGCGCTTCGACCTTGCCAAGAATGTTTGGACGGCCATGAAGAAGACCGATTCTCGGGAATGCCGGAACTGCCACAACTTCGACTCCATGGACTACGACAAGCAGGATGCACGCAGCTCCACCCGTCATGAGGATGCGGCCGCGGACGGTTACACCTGCATCGATTGCCATAAGGGCATCGCCCACAAGCTGCCCAAGGAGTATGACCCCGAGAAGGACATCCCCGGTCAGAGCGTCTTTTATCGGCAGTAACTGTTGGGGTGGGCCGTTGGCTGCCTAACGGTACTCAGGAACCAAGACTCATGCGTCGCTTGCCCCTCCTTTTGTTGCTGCTCGGGCTGATGGGGTCCCCAGTCCAGGTTCAGGCCGAGGACTCTGTCGGAGCGGCCCTGTATAACAAGGAGTGCGCCGGCTGCCACGGACCGGCAGCCGGCGGCGGCAAGGACGGCGAGTACCCGCGCCTTGCCGGTCTACCCAAGGGGTATATCTCCCAGCAGCTCAAGGACTTCCGTGATCGCAAGCGCCGCAACAAGCCGATGCTGCCGATCTTCAAGACTGGCCGGCTGAGCGCTGATCAGATTGCCGCCCTGGCCGAACACCTCAATGGCTTGCCGGTTCCCGCGCCTGAGCAGGTAGGGATCCCGGTCACGGCAGATGGAGATCTCGAATGGGGCGAAGAGCTCTATGTGCGGGACTGCGCCCTCTGCCATGGCGTTGCCGGTGAGGGTAAAGCAGGCACCGACAATCCACCCCTGCGGGCCCAGTGGCCGGCCTATCTCAAGCGTCAGGTGGGTGACTTCCGCGGCGAGCGGCGCGGGCATGAGTATCGCGACGCCCTCTTCCTGGAGGCCGAACCCGACGAGCTGGAGGCGGTCCTCGCCTGGCTGGTGCAACTCAACCGTCAGCCGCACGGCGGATGACCTGGGTTGCGATCGGTGCGGTTGATTGGGGTCGCCGGACCCAGCGGTAGCGGTAAGACTACCCTGGCACAGGCCCTCGTTCAGGATCAACCAGGGGCTATGCTGGTAAGCGCTGATGACTACTATCGGGATTTGAGTCACTTAGGGCCGACCGAGCGGGCTGGGGTGAACTTCGACCATCCTGCAGCCCTCGACCTGGAGGCGCTGGCCGCAGATCTCGCCGTCTTGCGTCTGGGGCTTGGGGCGGACGTTCCCGAGTATGATTTTTCCACCCATACCCGCCGCGCTCGGCGCCGTCGCATCGAACCGACCGGGTTGATTGTGGTGGAAGGGGCGTTGCTTCTGCACGCCGCGGACGTGCGCGCCCAGCTGGACCTCAGCATTTATGTGGATGCGCCACTGGATCTCTGCCTGCTGCGACGGGTGCGCAGGGATACCGAGGAACGCGGACGCAGCGTCGCCTCTGTCCTGGCCCAATACGAGGCGACCGTGCGCCCCATGGCCCTGGCTTATGTGCTGCCACAGCGGGACCTGGCCGACCGGATACTGAGCGGCGAGGGACCACTGATCGCGGCCGCTGTCGCCCTGGCCGCGGAGGTGTTGCCCCGGGCATGATGCGCGACGCGTGCCCTGCTGGGGGCGTCTTTCCCGGAAGGAGGCTTTCATGACCATCGATCTACTGCGTGACACCCTGCTCTGGTGCACTCTGATCAACTGGGGTTTGCTCGGCGCCTGGTTCGCCCTCCTGGTAACGGCCCACGACTGGGTCTATCGACTCCACTCCCGCTGGTTCCAAATGTCCCCGGAACACTTCGATGCGATCCACTACGCCGGGATGGCTTTCTACAAGCTCGCCGTCATCGTGTTCAATCTGGTGCCCTGGATTGCTCTGCAACTGGTCGCGGGAGGGTCTACGCTAGGGGCCTGACCTTGCTGCCTGTGCACGCGGGTGGCCTAAAGACGGCCACTGCTGAGGTAATAGCCCGACTGGTACCCCAGGCGCGAACCTGAAGGGAGTTCGGTGGCCGCAGGGTTCCGGTAGATCCGCTGCCTTGGAGTTGCGCACTTGCCCCATCGCCTCCGCCCACTGCTGGCCATCCTGGTCCTCGGCGCGTTCTCGCAAGTCGCTCAAGCGGTGCTGATCCGCGAGGGACTGGTGGTCTTCTACGGCAACGAGGTGAGCCTGGGAGCCTTCTATGCGTCCTGGCTGTTTTGGTTGACAGCGGGCTCACTGTTGGCGCTGCGTTGGGGCGAGGGGCGGGGGCCGGCGATGCCCGCGGTGGGCTGGATACTGCTCGCCTTGCCCCTGACCCTGGCGGGACAGGTCCTGGCCCTGCGCTCGGTGCGTCTGTTACTGGATGTGTCGTCGAGCGAGTTCGTGCCTCTGGGCGATCTGTTTGTCTCTCTGACCCTGATTACCCTGCCCAGCGGCGTGCTGCTGGGCCTGGCCTTCCCGTTGACCTGTAAGGCCCTGGCCGAGGCGGGGCAGGGGGCAGTCGGAGCGGGCCAGGTGGTGGGGCTGGTGGCACGCACCTATGTTGCCGATGCCCTGGGCGCCCTGCTCGGGGGGATACTGTTCACCTTCGTGCTCATTCGCTGGCTCGGGCTTGTCCAGACGCTGGGTCTGGTGTCGGCGACCCTGGCACTGACCGCCGCTGCGTTGCCGCGTCCAAGCGGTCGGCCCTGGGTGCTGGCTCGGGTGCTGGCCTGGGTGCTGGCCCTGGCCGGCTTGCTGCTGACCCTGCCACCGATCGCCGATCGGCTGGACCTGTCCCTGGAGCGCTGGCGGTTCGCCAGCATCCAGCCGGGGATGGAGTTACTCGATGCCCTGGATACCCCCTATGGCCATGTCGCCATTGCCCGGCTTGGCGGGCAGACGTCGGTGGTCGGCGATGGGCAAATCCAGCAGAGTTTCCCGCAGCCCCTGGAAGTGGAGCGCCAAGCCGCATACTTTGCGGCCCAGGCGCAGGGCGCGAGGCGGGTTCTGCTCCTGGGTGGATATCCCAGCGGGCTGGCTGCGGCCCTCCTGTCCTATCCCCTGGACCGGGTCGACCAGGTGGAGCAGGACCGCAGCGCCTTTGAGCACATCCAGCCATTCCTGGACTCGGCCTCCCTGGAAGCCCTCTCGGACCCGCGCCTGGTCCTGCACTTCGGCGACGCGAGGCGCCTCCTGCGGCAGGCACCGACGACCGAACCCTATGACTTGATCCTGTCGCTGGATGCGACGCCCTCCAGCGCCGCGGGCAATCGTCTTTTCACCAAGGAGGCCTTTGCCCTGGCCAGCGACCGCCTGGGTCCGGGCGGGGTCTTCTGCACCCAGGTCAGCGGTGCCTCGAACTATCTCGGTCGGGCGGTGGGGGGCTATGCGGGCTCCGTCTATCGGACCCTGGTGGAGACCTTTTCTGAGGTCGCCTTGGTACCCGGAGACAGCCAGATACTGTGCGCCAGCGATACCCCGGGACGTCTGAGCGAGGACCCGGAGGAGCTACGGCGTCGCTACCTGGCGTCCCCCCTGGCGGAGCACGGCCTGGCGGTGGGGGCCTTCGCGGCCATGCTGCCCCAAGAGGCCATCGTCTACCTCCGTGGCCAATTGGAGCAGGCCGGGGCGGAGGTCAACAGCGATGCCCGCCCTGTGACTTACTACCTGAACATGGTCCTTTGGGGCCAGTTCAGTGGCTCGGGTTTTGTGGACTGGCTGGACCGGCTAAGTGATCTGGGGCCCTGGCCCTACCTGCTGCCGGTCGGGCTCTTCGTTGCCCTGTGGCTGCTTCGGGCCGGTCTGGAGGGGCAGGGTGGCGACACCCAGGCCCCAGCCGCGGGAGTCTTTGCGCTGACGATCCTGGGGCTCATCGCCATGGCCGGCCAGTTGACCCTGCTGTTCAGCTACCAGGCACAGGTCGGGTTGATCTTCGAGCGGGTGGCCCTGCTCAACGGGCTCTTTATGACTGGTTTGGCCCTGGGCGCGGGTCTGGCACGACCGCTCGCCGGACCGCGCAGCTCACTCCGGGCCCTGCCCCTGTTGTTGGCGGCCCTGGGCATGGGGCTCCTGGCGTTGCCCCAGCTATTGGCGATTCTGGCCGGTCAAAGTGAAATGGTCCAGGAGGCCGGCTACCTGTGCCTGGCCCTTATGCTTGGATTGCTGGCGGGGGCAGGTTTTACGCTCTGTGTTCCGCTGGCCCAGGGCGGGGGCAAGGCCTTGGTGCGCAGCGGCGGCCTGGTGCAGGCGGCGGACAACCTCGGCGGGGCCCTCGGCGGCCTGATCACCGGGGCCTTGCTGGTACCCATATTGGGGGTGGTGGAAACGCTCGACGTCTTGGCGGCACTGGCAGCCATGGCCATGTTGCCGCTCCTGTGGGCCGGGTTGGTGCCGGGTCGCGACCCGGACACAACCGGCCGGGGGCAGCAGTCCTTTCCCTGGCCCAATCTGGGTTGGGGCCTGCTCTACGCGGTCCTGCTGGTCTATGGCTGGCACCTGCTTGCCCAAGGTGCCGGTCCTGGGCCCCAGGTCCAGTTCGACACGGAGGATCTTGCTGAAGTCAGCGGCGCGACACGCTCGGAGCAGGTGGAGTCACCGTTCGTCCACTATTTGGGCTTCGCACCCGGTGTGATCGAGGCCCAGACCGTGACACTGGCCAGCGCCGCGCCGGGCGACGAGGTAAGTGGCTTCGCGGGGCCGATCCGCCTGCTGCTGGGCGTGGGGCGTGATGGTGTATTGCGCGGGGTGCGTTATCTCGAATCCGGCGAGACGCCCTCCTATGTCGAAGGGATCGATGCCTGGCTGGCCGGTCTGAAGGGTGCCGATCTGGGCGAGGGCCCCCTATCCCTGGACCGGCTGGACGGGTTGAGCGGGGCCACGGTGACCAGCCGTGCGGCCCTGGAGACCATCAACAGGGCTGCAGGTCGGGGGACCGAGGTCAGCTTCGGGGTGGGTGTTCCCCAGGCGCAGGTCCAGGCCGGCGGGCCGGACTGGGGGCTTTATGCCACGGCCCTGTTGCTCTTGCTCTTCTTCCCTGTCTATTTCTCCGGCAGTGAGGTTGCGCGCCTGTTTTACCAGGCCGGTGCCCTCGCGATCCTGGGGTTCTGGCTGAACACCCTGATCACCGAGGTAGACCTGGCGAATCTGAGCCAAGGCCTGGCCGCGACCCCGGCGGAGAACCCGCAGCGCTGGCTGTTGCTGGGCTTTGCCGCTGTGACCGGCATCCTGTTCGGCCAGGTCTGGTGCGGCTATCTGTGCCCCTTCGGTGCGCTGCAGGAGTTCGTCTCCCGGCTGGGGCACTGGCTGGGCCTGAGGAGCTACCCGGACCGGCCCCTGGAGCAGCGCATGCGATACATTAAATACATTCTATTCGCGGCTGTGTTTATTACTTTATTTGTGAGTGGAGAAGCCATCTGGATCACCTTCGACCCGATGCAGCATGCCTTCGGGGGACGCCTGTCGGGGTGGATGCTCGGGTTGACCTGCCTGGTCCTGATCGCGGCCTTGTTTTACTACCGCTTCTGGTGTCGCTACTTTTGTCCCATGGGGGCCTTTCTGGCGCTGGGCAATAAGCTGGCTCTGCTCCAACACCTGGCGCCGCGGCGGCGCTTCGAGCACTGCGACCTGGGGGTGAGGGGCAAGTTCGACCTGGATTGTATCCGCTGCAACCGCTGCCTGACCGGTCGGGATACGCGGTTGCGCCGACCGCCGCCCCGGTCCTCGAACGTTTCTCGTGAGATGGCGCCAAGGCAATGATGCCGTTCAAAAAACATTGGCAATCCCGGGAGATCCGGTTCGTCGGCCTGATCGCCCTGACCGCGCTACTGATTGCGCTGTATCTTGCGGAAGGAATGCGCCTGGCGGGTCGCGAGGGTGCCGGGTATCGGGTCATCGATCGCCAGGCCCTGGAACTACGCATCCAGGCGGGGGATCTCAGTGACCATGAGGCCGAGTGGTACCACCCGGCAACCCCGACGGAAGCAGGAGGAGGGCAGCCGTGACGACCGTGACCTGCGAGCTCTGTCCGCGGACCTGCGTCATCCCCGAGGGGGCTGCGGGCGACTGCCGGGTGCGGGTCAATCTGGGCGGCAAGCTGCGGGCAACCACCTATGGCCGCCCCTCCGCCCTGCACATCGACCCCATGGAGAAGAAGCCGCTCTATCACTTCCATCCAGGGGCCTCGATCTTTTCCTTGGCCACCGCCGGTTGCAACCTGCATTGCCTGAACTGTCAGAACTGGCAGCTCTCCCAGCGTGGCGGCGAGGAGATGGAGCAGACCTATCGAGCCGAGCCTGCGGAGATCGTGGCGGAGGCCCAAGGGCAGGGGTGTCGGGCCATCGCCTACACCTACTCAGACCCCATCGTGTTTTACGAGTATGTCTACGACACCAGTGTCCTGGCCCGGGAGCAGGGGTTGGCCAACGTCTTCGTCACTGCAGCCTACATCAACCGCGAGCCCCTACGCCGGCTGTGCCGGGTGCTGGACGCGACCAATGCGGACCTCAAATCCTTCGATGATGGGCTCTATCGGCGCGTCAGCGGGGCGACGCTACAGCCGGTGCTCGACGCCCTGGTGACCTTCCGTGAAGAGGGCGTCTGGGTAGAGGTCACCAACCTGCTGATCCCGACCCTCAACGACGACCTGGCCATGATCCGCCGCATGGCCCATTGGATCGGCGCCGAGCTCGGGCCGGATACTCCGCTACACTTTAGTCGCTTTCAGCCGCAATACCGCATGCGGAATCTGCCGCCGACCCCTACGGAGACCCTGCGTCGGGCCCGGGCCGAGGCATTGGACGCCGGGCTACGCTACGTCTATGTCGGCAACGTCATGGGGGACGAGGGCAGTTCCACCTATTGCCCTCGGGACGGGACCCTGCTGATCGGGCGCAGCGGCTTTACCATTACCGACTACAAACTGACGGCGGACGGCCGCTGTCCGAGCTGTAACGAACGCATACCGGGGGTTTGGCAATGAACGACAGCATCGACGAGGTTGCAGCAGATTCCAAGGTGCCGCGTCGGCGCTTTTTGGGCCTGTTCGGCGGTCTGCTCGGTGGGCTGGGTGCCCTGGGTTTACCGCGCTGGTCCCAGACGTCTGACCAACCCCTGCCGACCGGCACAGACAGACCGCTGAAGGAGGCGGACTTCTATCGGCCCCACGATCTGGCCGGGTGACGGAGAGACACCATGGAGAAGATCCAATTGCTGTGCCGGACCCTGATCGGTTTCGCGACCCTGACCATCGTTGCGGCGGCCGCCGCAGGACCGGTTCGGCCCAGTGCCCTGGCCGGGGGCTGGTATCCAGCGGACCCGGACGCACTCCAGTCCCAGGTGGACGGCTTCCTGGATGCCGCCGTGCTCACCGCGCCGCCGGGGCAGATCCGCGCCCTGATCCTGCCCCACGCCGGCTACGCCTACAGTGGACCCACGGCGGGGCAGGTGGTGTCTTTGGTGAAGGGTCGGACCTACCGCCGGGTAATGGTCCTGGCCCCGTCTCACCACAGCGGTTTTCACGGCCTGTCCATCCCCGAGGTCGACGCCTACCGCACCCCCTTGGGAGATGTCCCGTTGGATTCGGAAGCGATCGAAGCGCTACGTGCCTCGCCCCTGATGGGCGCCCACGCCGAGGCGCATGTGCGAGAGCACAGCGTCGAGATCGAGCTGCCCCTGTTGCAGCGCGCCTTGACACCCGATTGGCGGCTGGTGCCGATCCTGGTCGGCCGTCTGGACCTTGGGGATTACCAGGCCGTTGCGGATCTGCTCAGACCCCTGGCCGATGAGGATACCCTGGTGCTGGTGTCGAGCGACTTCACCCACTATGGACCGCGCTTTGGCTATCTTCCCTTTGCCCAAGACGAGGGGGTTCAGGCCCGCATACAGGCGCTGGACGATGGCGCCCTCGATCACATCCTGCACAAGGACGCTGCCGCCTTCCTCGCCTACCAGGCCCAGACCGGCATCACGATCTGCGGCTATCGTCCCATCAATATCTTGCTGCACATGATCGGACCCGGGGCGCGGGTCGAACGCGTCGCCTACACCACCAGCGGAGTCTTGACCGGGGACTGGTCCAATTCTGTGAGTTACGCCGGCTTGGTCGTCACCGACCCACAGCCCCTAGCGGTGGACGTGGCACCCGTTGTGTCGGAGCCAGAGCCCGAGCCGGCACCGGAAGGGTCCCTCAGCGACGCGGACCTCAAGTTGCTGCACCGCCTGGCGGTCCTGGCCCTGGAGGACGCGGTCCTGGGCGCCTCCGCGAGCCGTACGGCGACACTCGCCCAGGAACTTGAGCGTCTACCGCAGAAGCTGTACGAACCCTCCGGGGCCTTCGTCACCCTCAAGCGCCACGGTGATCTGCGCGGCTGTATCGGCACCATCGGGCCGATTCAGCCCCTTTACCAGGCCGTGTTGGACAATGGCGACAATGCCGCCCGTCGCGACCCGCGGTTTCGGCCGGTGCAGGCATCGGAGCTGGAGGACCTGGAAGTCGAGGTCAGCGTCCTGAGCCCGCCGCGGCCCATCGATTCCTGGGAAGAGTTTCGGGTCGGTGAGCAGGGCATCATTCTCAGCAAGGATGGGCGTCGCGCGGTGTTTCTCCCGGAGGTGGCGACGGAGCAGGGTTGGACCAGGGAGCAGACACTGTCCTACCTGGCCCGCAAGGCAGGGCTTTCCGCCGATGACTGGCGAGAGGGGGCTAGCTTCTCGGTCTTTACCAGCACCAAGTACGCGGCGCCCTATCGGCGCCTTGAGGAGTAGGCCATGCAGGTGCGGTTGCGCAGGGCTGCCTCGGTTGGCACGGCCCGGGCCTGTTCCTCCAACGGCTTTACTCCTACGCGCAGCCGCGCTACATCAGGCATCGACTTGGGCGATTTCGCTTTGCATGCCGCAGCCTTTCGCAAACCGAACCAGGTCAAGCCCCGCCTGGATCATTCCGGACTGTGCGGACCCAGCCATGGTCGGATGATGTCCCGTCTGTCCCTTTGGCACCTGATCGACGCTCATGCACGAACCCTTTATTGAACTGGCCGTCCTTCTGGTGATCGCCGCGCTCGCGGGGGCCGTGGCGGTGCGCCTGCGCCAACCGGTGCTGATCGCCTATATCGTGGTGGGCATCGCGGTGGGGCCTGCGGGCTTCGCCTTGGTGCGGTCGCACGACCAGATCGACCTCCTGGCCCAGGTCGGCGTTGCCGTGCTGCTGTTCGTGGTGGGCCTGAAGCTGGACCTGACCCATGTACGCCATATCGGGCCTGTGGCCCTGGCAACGGGCCTCGGTCAACTCGTCTTCACGATCCTGTTCGGGTTCCTCCTCATCCTGGCACTGGGTAAGGGGGTCGCCGAGGCCGTCTATGTCGCGGTGGCGCTCACGTTTTCCAGCACCATCATCATCGTCAAGCTGCTCTCCGATAAGCGCGAGCTGGACTCGCTGCACGGTCGTATCGCCATCGGCTTTCTTATCGTGCAGGACATCGCCGTGGTACTCGCCATGATGGCCATGAGCGCGCTCAACGTCGGCGCGGATGCGGGCGCCTGGCAAGTGGCCGGATCGCTGATCGGGCGGGTGTCGGTTGCAGCGGCTCTGATCGTCGTAGTGATGCGCTACGTGCTGCCGAAGGTCGTACGCGTCATGGCGCGTTCCCAAGAACTGCTGCTGGTTTTCGCCATCGCCTGGGGAACGGGGCTCGCGGCCTTGGGGGAATTGGCCGGATTCTCGAAGGAGGCCGGTGCCTTCCTGGCGGGCTTCTCGTTAGCGTCCACGGCCTATCGGGAGGCCATCGGCGCGCGACTCACCGGCATTAGAGATTTTCTCTTGCTGTTCTTTTTTATCGACCTCGGAGCCAAACTGGACTTTTCCACATTGGGCGGGGAGATCTGGCCCGCCGTAGTGCTTTCGGGCTTCGTGCTTGTCGGCAACCCGCTGATCGTCATGGCCATCATGGGCTACATGGGCTACCGCAAGCGCACCGGTTTTCTGGCCGGGCTGACGGTGGCCCAGATCAGCGAGTTCTCCATCGTCTTCGTGGCGATGGGCATCACGCTGGGACATGTCGGGATCGAGGTCCTTGGGCTCACGACCCTGGTGGGTGTGGTTACCATCACCCTGTCCACGTACATGATTCTGTACTCCCAGGCACTGTATAACCGTCTAGCTGGCGTGCTTGGGCCCTTCGAGCGCCGACACCCGTACCGGGAATTCGCCGTCGAGCAGAACGGCCAAGGGAGCGAGCACCCGGATGTGGTGGTGTTCGGGCTAGGGCGTTATGGATCGCGTCTCGCCAATGGATTGAAAGACAAAGGTTTTGCTGTTCTTGGCGTGGATTTCGACCCAGAGCTAGTGCAGGCTCGAGCCGGCAAGGATTTGCCCGTGCGCTTTGGCGATGGTCAGGACCCCGCGTTCCTCGACAGTCTGCCGCTGGACGGTGTGCGCTGGGCCATCAGCACACTGCCGGATCTGGACTCTAACCGAGCCTTGCTATATGGCCTGACGGAGCGCCCGTTTAACGGCGATATTGCGATCGTGGCACGCGACGAGGCGCAAGGCGCCGCGCTGTGGCGCCTTGGCACCCCCATCGTGCTCTACCCCTTCCGCGACGCCGTGGATTTCACCGTCGAGCAGTTGACCGGGTTGATGCGACCCGCCAAGGGGGCGTCGTAAGGCGATTGGCGCAATTGGTGAAAGGGTATCCGTTGGAAGGCAGCCCTGGCAGGCAAGAGGCCTCCCACGCGGCGGGACGTGTTCTGGCCCTGGCTTGCCTTGCGCTCCTGATCCTGCTGGTCCCCGATCTAACAGGCTTCCGGCAACTGCGCGTGCGCCCGACGGATGCCCGCGAGATCGCGGATGCCTTCAACTCCATCGCGGCCGAGGTTCGCGTCGCCGAGCAGCATGTGGCGCGAATGCTTGGCCTGCGGCTGGCGATCTGAGCCGAAACGAGATGCGCAAGATGCTGACCAGTCTGTTGACCACACTGCTCCTGGCCTATGGTGGCATTGCCATGCTGTTGTTCCTGTTCCAGGACAGGCTGGCCTATTACCCGCAGATAGGCCGCGATATTCATACCACGCCGCGCGAGCACGGCATGGACTACGAGTCGCTGACCCTGACCACCGCCGACGGCGAGCGCCTGGGTGCCTGGTTCGTGCCGGCGCCGCAAGCGCATGGCGTCGTGCTCGTCCTGCATGGCAACGCCGGCAATATCTCCCACCGCATGGATACGATCGCCATGTTCCATCGCCTGGGCTATGGCGTGCTGATCTTCGACTACCGCGGCTATGGCCACAGCAGCGGCAAACCGTCAGAGGCCGGCCTGTATCAGGACGTCCAGACTGCCTGGGAGCATCTGACCCGGCAACGCGGCATTGCGCCAGAGCGCATCGTTCTGTTCGGCGAATCTCTGGGCGGCGCCGTGGCGGCACGGCAGGCGAGCCAGGCGCGGCCGGGGGCGCTGGTGCTGGCCTCGGTGTTTACCTCTGCGCCGGATCTCGCCGCTGACCTCTACCCCTGGCTGCCGGCGCGCGCTCTGGCGCGCTTGCGCTACGAGACCGGCGCGGCCCTTGCGCAAACCGGTAGCCCGGTGCTGGTCGCGCACAGTCCGGACGACGAGATCGTCCCGTTTCGCCATGGGCAAAGGCTGTTCGAGGCCGCACCCGAGCCCAAGGTCTTTTTGCGACTGGCGGGTGGCCACAACGACGGCTTGATCTTCATGCGCCCGGAATGGGTCGAGGTGCTGGCTGGGTTCTTGCGTGAACATGTCGAGCGATGATGGGGCTGTTGCGTTTTCCCGATGTCTATACCCGCTTGCATGCTCGCCCTGGCTGCTGCTGGGCAGCCGTTTCGGCCTGGACGATACCGGGCGCTTGTTTCTGCTGTTCACCGCCTCGTTGTGACTGGCTGCGGGCTTCTCAGTCCGACGATCCGATGGCTCGACAACCCGTGCAGGTCATGGCGGAACGTAGTCGGCGCTCGGCATGGCCGCACAGGGCGTCGCTCAGGGAAAAATCACGCACTTGAATGTCGATCTGCATCGGATTCTCGGCTGTAAGACTCAAGTTTCCTCACGAGCCGCCATCCTAGCAGCCTGTCGGACTTGGGATGAATCGGCTGCGGAAGCGGGAGGACGGCCCATTTCGGCCCGCTTTTTCGTTACATAGAGCCCACTATGCGCCTCAAAACCTGAACAAAATGGCCTCGCCCTCCCACTCCCTCGCTTCGATCCACCTAAGTCCGACAGGCTGCTAGGCGGAACCGATAGCCGAGAAACCCCGATCAATCGGGCTATACTGTTCGCAAAATACGAAGTGATCGCGTGCCGATGATCAATTACAAGCACCTGCACTATTTCTGGGCCGTGGCCAGGGAGGGCGGTATCGCGCGAGCCGGTGAACGGCTGCACCTGACGCCACAGACCATCAGCGGACAACTGAGCCTGCTGGAGGCGTATCTGGGGACGGCTTTGTTCGCACGGATCGGCCGCAACCTAGAGCTCACCGAGGACGGGCGGCTGGTGTTGAGCTATGCCGACGAGATCTTCTCGTTGGGTGGTGAGCTGGAAGAGGCGATAAATCGGCTGCCGGATGGCCGACCCCAACTGTTCAGGGTGGGCGTGGTCGATGTGCTGCCCAAGTCCATCGCCCATCGTATTCTTGCGCCTGCGCTGCAGATGCCGGAGCCGGTGCGCATGATCTGCCGGGAGGCGGGTCTCAATGCGCTGTTGGCAGAATTGGCCGTGCATCGCCTCGATCTGGTGCTGGCTGACTGTCCTATCCCTCCCACGGTCAGTACCCGGGGCTTCAGTCACAAGCTCGGCGAGTGCGCGGTCAGCTTCTTTGCCACGGAGAAACTGGAAAAGCAGCTAGAAGGCGACTTCCGTGCCGGCCATTCCAAAATACAAGCCGGAGCTTTTCAGTGCCCACGTCAGGGAGTTGATGGAACGGTTTGACGCCAGTCAGGAGCCGGGCAAGAGCATCATGACCAATGACAAATTGCGCGCCGTGGTCCAAACCCTGGAGAATGGAGTACACAGTGTCGAAGCCCCGCTGCAGCGTTTAGAACACGTCTGGCACATGCCGGTGGCCTATCTGGTGATCCCAGTCTTTGCCCTGGCGAACGCCGGTATCGCCCTGGACTTGTCCGCTGTGGGCGGGACCCTGGCCCATCCGGTGGTGCTTGGCGTCATGCTGGG
The DNA here is from genome assembly GCA_963845265.1 of uncultured Gammaproteobacteria bacterium. Lineage (GTDB taxonomy): Bacteria > Pseudomonadota > Gammaproteobacteria > Chromatiales > Chromatiaceae > DYRB01. The sequence continues at coordinate 214,255 of CAWJRN010000014.1, forward strand.
TCTGGTGCTGGGAAAATTTATCGGTATCACCGGTGTTTGCTGGTTGATGCTGAAGCTGGGCGTTGCGCAACTACCCAGGGGTACCCGCTTCACACAGATCGCCGGTGTATCGCTGCTGGCGGGGATCGGGTTTACCATGTCCATCTTTGTCGCGCAGCTTGGCTTCGAGAACAGCCCTGAGTTGCTGCTGATGGCAAAGACGGGAATTCTATTCGCCTCCTTGCTGGCGGGGGTGAGCGGTTTCGTCTGGCTCTACCTGGCAAGTAAGCCGGTAGCGGTTAGGGACTAAGCGCACATGGGTTTCCGGTTTTTCGCCGGTGGTTTCCCTAATACCAACAATCGCTTACTGACAACTTCTTCGTATAACTCCAACGCCCATAACTATCGCCATGCATAAGCAGTTTCTGTCCGCCTGGTTGCGCAACCCCTTGCAGACCGGCGCCCTATTGCCGAGCGGTACCGACCTGGCGCACGCCATGGCAGCGCAGGTCCACCCCGGTTGTGGCGGGGTGCTGGAGCTTGGCGCCGGCACGGGGGCGATTACCCGCGCCCTGTTGGAGCGGGGACTTGCGCCCGGGGAGCTGGTTTTGGTGGAGAAGGACCCGGTGCTGGTCGGCCTGCTCGCGCGGCGCTTCCCGCACGCCCTAGTCCTTCGTGGCGACGCCGGGCGCCTAAAGCGGCTTCTCCTCGGCGAGGGCCTGGGGCATCCCCATACGGTGGTCTCCAGCCTGCCGCTGCTCAGCATGCCCGGGCTGACCCGCCTGCGCGTGCTAAGCCAGATGGTTTCAGTCCTGGGCCCCGATGGTAAATTGATTCAGTTCACCTATTCCCCGCGGCCGCCGATCCCGGTCGCTCTCGCGAGCGCTCTGGGGGTGACTGGTATGCGCGTGGCCCGCGTGCCCTGGAATTTGCCACCGGCGGCGGTGTGGGTCTACAAACGACAAACAGCGGCACGGGTATGTTGACAACCCTTCCTTCGAAAGACGACATAGACCCAACGCACATGGTTTTCCCGTTTTTTGCGGGCGGTTTCCCTAATGCCAGCAACCTCTTGCTGACAACTGAAAACAGCCAACTGACAACGTCTTCGTATATTGAGCCGCCCGCTCGGGGTGAGGAGATTGCCCGGGGCACGCATGACGTACGTCACTTCTCGAAAGATCTATGCGTAACGGGGGTCATTTGGAATCCGAAGGTCCATCGAGATGAGTGATCCCGTTATCCTGTTTTTCCTGCTTGGTCTGGTCGCCGGCCTGCTACGCTCGGAGTTGCGCCTCCCCTCTGCGATCTATGATTTCGTGAGCATTCTGCTGCTGCTCGCCATCGGCCTGAAGGGTGGCGTCGAGTTGGCCAAACAGCCGTTCGGCGACCTGTTGCCACAGATGTTGAGCGTGGTCGGGATGGGGGTTTTTCTGCCCTTGGTCGCGTTTCCCGTGTTGCGTCTTGCCGGGCACCTGAATCGCGCCGATGCGGCCTCCATTTCCGCCCACTATGGCTCAGTGAGCGTCGGTACTTACGCGGTGGCGGTCACCTACCTGAGTAGTCGGCAGATCGGCTTCGAGGCGCATATGCCGCTGTTCGTCGTGCTGTTGGAAATTCCCGCCATCCTGGTCGGAATCGTGCTGGCCCGGGGTCTCTCGCGGCAGACGCATTGGGGCACGGTCGCCCATGAGGTGCTACTGGGCAAAAGCATCGTGCTGCTCGTCGGTGGTCTGCTGATCGGCTGGGCGGCAGGACCTGACGGGCTTACGTCGATCAAGCCGGTGTTCTTCGATTTGTTCAGTGGCATTCTGGCCCTGTTCTTGCTCGAAATGGGCCTGATCACAGCGAGGCAGGTGGGTAGTCTGCGCAAGTATGGACTGTTTTTGCTGGGCTTCGGCATCTTGATGCCGCTGTTTTCCGCGCTGGTCGGAAGCAGCCTTGGGTGGTTGCTGGGGCTTTCCATCGGCGGTACCGCCATGCTCGCCACGCTGGCGGCGAGCGCGTCGTACATCGCGGTGCCGGCGGCAATGCGCATATCGGTGCCCGAAGCCAATCCCACCTTGTCTCTTGCTGCCTCACTGGGGATCAGCTTTCCATTCAACGTGCTGGTGGGTATCCCCCTGTACACTACCCTTGCCCAGCAGACCCACTCGCTTTTTGGAGGATGAAGATGATGGGCAGCCATCAGCGCAGGCTGTTGACGATCATTGCCGAAGCGGCATTGGAAAGTACCCTGGTTCGGGATATCGATAGGCTGGGTGCCAAGGGATACACGATCACCGACGCCCGCGGCAAAGGTGGGCGCGGCGTGCGTGACGCAGGATGGGAGGCAAGCGGCAATATCCGGGTCGAAGTGATCGGCAATCCCGACACGGTCAAGACCATCGCCGAGCACTTGCAACAGCATTACTATGATGACTACGCGATGATCTTGTTTGTGGGCGACGTCGAGGTTCTGCGCCCGGAAAAATTCTGAATTCCTGGGGGTTACGGAGACTGATCCAGATCTGGCTAGCAAAACGCGGAGCACAGGAATGAAGCGATTTAAGAATATTCTTTATGTCGTCACCGCGGATGAAGCTGGCGCGAGCGCCCTGGAGCGGGCGGTGACGCTGGCGGAGAACAACCAAGCAGCTCTCACGGTGGTCACGGTGGTTGAGGCGCTACCTGCCAGCGGGGCGTTGCGGGGCTTGGCGTTGACGGCCGATGCGTTCCAGGCGGCGATGGTGAGTGAAGCCAAGCAGCGTCTTGACAGGCTTGCCGCACCTTGGTGCGGACGGGTGGAGATCGAGACGCGTGTGCTGGTCGGCACGCTGTTCCTAGAGGTCATCCGGGATGTGTTGCGCAATGGCCGGGACCTAGTCGTGAAGTGTGCGGGTAGCAGCGGACTGCTTGGCCGACTGTTGGGCAGCGAGGACATGCACCTGCTACGCAAGTGTCCCTGTCCGATTTGGCTGGGAAAACCAAACTCCCCGGCCAGGTATCGCTGCATCCTGGCGGCGGTGGACGTGGACGAATTCTGTCCGCCCGGGGAGCTGCCAACACGCCGAGAGTTGAATTTCCGTATCCTGGAGCTGGCGGCCTCTCTGGCCCTATCCGAGTTCGCCGAGCTGCATGTGGTCCACGTCTGGAGCGCCGTCGGCGAGACGGTCATGCGCGGGGCCTTCCTGACGACCCCGGAAGAGCAGATTCGTGCCTATGTGAGTGCCGAAAAGCTTCGGCATACCAAGGCGCTGGACGATTTACTGGACGAGGGCGGTGCCCGTCTCGGCGGGGGCGCGCGTGGCTATCTCGAGCCGGTCAAGCACCTCCTGAAGGGTTGTGCCCGTGACGAAATCCCCGCCCTTGCGGGGCGGCTCACTGCGGACCTGGTGGTCTTGGGGACCGTGGCCCGCACCGGCATCCCAGGCTTCCTGATGGGCAATACGGCAGAGACTCTGCTGCACCGGCTTGACTGTGCCGTGCTCGCCCTCAAGCCCACCGGCTTCGTCACGCCGGTCTCCCTTTGACGGTTCATGTCTCAGACCGGCTCAGGTGACGCGCAGACCGAGGGTTCGCACGATGCCTTTCTCGATCTCGACGATCACATACACGGACGAGGCGACGAGCACGATGTTCAGCCAGGTGCCGGCGGCGAGGGGCGCCGATTGGAACATGGCCTGCATGAAGGGCGCATAGGTGTAGAGCATCTGGAAACCCATCACGAGCGCGATGGCCAGCGGCACCCAGCGATTGCCGAAGAGCACCCGCGGCAATATAGCCGGCTCGATGAGGAAGCGCGTGTTTAGCAGGTAGAAGGCCTCGAATACGACCAAGGTGTTGACCGCCGCGGTGCGTGCGACCTCTAGGCTCGCGCCCTGACCCAGCTCCCATTGGAAGATGCCGATCGTGCCCGCCACCAGCACCAGGGATACCATGACCGTGCGCCAGAGGAAGTAGCCCGAGAAGATCGGTGCCCGAGGCGCCTGCGGCGGGCGGCGCATGACGTTCGTTTCGGCGGGCTCGAAGGCGAGGGTCAGCGCCAGGGTCACCGCGGTGATCATGTTCACCCAGAGGATCTGCACCGGCAGGATCGGCAACACGATGCCGAGCCCAATGGCCACCAGGATGGTGCCGGCCTCGCCGCCGTTGGTGGGCAGGATGAACAGCAGGGTCTTGCGCAAGTTGTCGTAGATGGTCCGACCTTCTTCGACCGCATTGGCGATGGAGGCGAAGTTGTCGTCGGCGAGTACGATCTCGGCGGCCTCCTTGGCGGCCTCGGTGCCGGTGATACCCATGGCCACGCCAATGTCCGCGCGCTTCAAGGCCGGGGCATCGTTGACGCCATCCCCGGTCATGGCCACCACCTCACCGACGGTCTGCATCGCCTGTACCAGGCGCAGCTTGTGCTCGGGGCTGACGCGGGCATAGACGTCTACGGTGCGCACGCGTTCGCCCAGTTGCGCGTCTTCCAGGGTCTCGATCTCGGCACCGGTGAGGGCCGCCTGTGCGCCAATACCGAGTTGTGCGGCAATGGCCAGTGCGGTCGCCTTATGATCGCCGGTGATCATCTTGACGCGGATACCGGCTGCACGGCAGGCGGCGATGGCGCGGATCGCCTCCTCGCGGGGCGGGTCGATGATGCCGAATAACCCGAGCAGGGTGAGTCCGCCCTCCACGTCCGCGAAATGTAATTCCCGTTGATCGGTCTCTGCCGGCCGGAAGGCGCAGGCGAGCACCCGTTGGCCGTGGGCCGCCAGTTCCTCGATGCGCGCCTCCCAGGCGGCAAGATCCAGGGGCCTGTCTTCGCCGTAGTGGCGTTCCTGGGTACACATGGTCAGCACCCGCTCGGGTGCCCCCTTGAGATAGACGAAGCCGTGCCCCGCGTGGTCGTGGTGCAGGGTGGCCATGAAGCGGTGCTCGGACTCGAATGGGATCACGTCCGTGCGCGGCCGTGTCTCACCCTCGCTTTGTGCATCCAGGCCGGCTTTGGCGGCGAGCACGACCAGGGAGCCCTCTGTCGGATCGCCGTCGATCTGCCACTGCCCCGCTTTCCGCTCGAGCTGGGCGTCGTTGCAGAGCAGGCCGGCGCGCAGCAGTTCCGTCAGATCGGGGGGCAGGGCGGGCTCGCCGCTGGGCTCCAGCGGGCGGAACTCACCGTGGGGCTCATACCCCACACCGCTCACCTCGAACGCGCCCGCGGCGGTGACGACGGATTGGACGGTCATCTCGTTACGGGTGAGGGTGCCGGTCTTGTCGGAACAGATCACCGTCACGCTACCCAGGGCCTCCACCGCGGGCAGGACGCGCACGATGGCATGGCGTCGGGCCATGCGCTGTACGCCGATGGCCAGCGTAATGGTGACAATGGCCGGAAGCCCCTCCGGGATCGCCGCCACCGCCAAGCCCACGGCGGCCAGGAACATGTCCACCGCGCTGTACCCCCACAGCAGGGTGCCGAAGGCGAAGGTCGCCGCGGCGACGAGCACGATGGCGATGCTGAGCCAGCGGCCGAAGACCGCCAGCTTGCGCAGCAACGGGGTCTCCTGGCACTTGACCTGCCCGATCAGCTCGGAGATGCGTCCAAGCTCGGTGGCATCGCCGGTCGCCACCACCAGCCCGCTGGCCTGCCCGAAGGTCACCAGGGTACCGGAGTAGGCCATGCAGGTGCGGTCGCCCAGGGTCGCCTCGGGCGCCACGGCCTCGGTCTGTTTCTCCACCGGGACGGACTCGCCGGTGAGGGATGCCTCCTCGATGCGCAGGTTCTTGACCCGGAAGATCCGTAGATCCGCCGGCACGCGGTCTCCGGACTGGATGACGACGACGTCGCCCGGCACCAAGCCTTCGGCGTCGATGCTGGTCTGATGCCCGGCACGCACCACGGCGGCCTTAGGGGAGAGCATGCGTCGGATGGCGGCCAGGGCCTCTTCCGCCTTGCCCTCCTGGATAAACCCGATGATGGCGTTGATCACCACTACGGCGACGATCACGCCGGTGTCCACCCAATGGGCAAGGGCGGCGGTGACAACAGCGGCGGCAAGGAGGGTATAGATGAGGACGCTGTGGAATTGCAGCAGCAGCCGCATCAGTGGGCCGCGGCCCTTGCGCTCAGTGAGGCGATTGGGGCCGAACTTGGCCAGGCGAACGGCTGCTTCCTCGGGTGTGAGGCCCTTCGCCTCGCTGTCGAGGCGCGCCATGACGGACGCGGCATCGACTGAGTGGGGCAACGGGTCCGCGGCGGTTCGGGTTGGTTGGCTGTTCATGGGCATCCTCAACGGGCTAACGGCAGCGCAGGGACTCCAGGGTGTAGAAGCACGTCGCCGGGCATCGGCTTGTGCGATCCGTATCGAGACCCGGTGACCGTTCTGGAGTGGCGTCCGGTCTAGCCTGGTCGGGGATATGCCGTTGCGAGGCTTCGTCGCACATGGTGGCCTAAATCGTGTTGCAGCGCTCGATAGTAGAGATGTCCAACACCGATCCCTGTCGTACTTGATCTTTCCGACAGGCAACTCTAAATTAGGGGTGTTGCATATGTCACTCTATATCCGGAGCGCCACAAGATGAGCGCAATTCCGCATGCGCAGACCGGTTTCGAGCCGGGACGCCTATCCAGCGCCGCCCTGCAGGCCTTTTTCAACCTGTCCGCGCGATGGGGGCTCAGCGCCACTCAGGAGCGGATTCTGCTCGGCAGCCCACCGGAGTCGACCTTTTTCAAATGGAAGGCGGAGAAGACCGCGCGGCGGCTGGGGCGGGACGCGCTGGAGCGCATCAGCTATCTGCTGGGCATCTCCAAGGCGTTGAATATCCTTTTGCCCTCTCCGCGCGCTGCCGACGAATGGGTGAAGAAGCCCAATGCGGCACCGCTGTTTCATGGGCGCTCCGCGCTAGACCGGATGCTCGGCGGCAGCCTGGTCGATCTGGCGGATGTGCGGCGGTATCTCGATGCCCAGCGGGGACTCTAGTCTGGATAGCCCGCCACTCTCGGATTTGCCCTGGAAACACCAGTACCGCATCGTCTCCTCGGAGCTTCCGCCCATCAACTTCTTCGAGACGCTGGTGGAGCCGGAGCTGATGGAGGAGTTGTTCTATATCGAAGGGCTAACCAACGACCGATTGCGAGACGAGGCGGGGGATATCGCACTGGTAGATGCCGAGGACCGTGTCAGCGGACTCGGATCATCGCCTGTGATGGCCGCGTTCACACATGTCGGCGTGGAAAGCCGATTCAGCGACGGCAGCTTTGGCGTTTACTATGCGGCCAAGAGCCTGAAGACGGCCATCGAGGAGACAAAATTCCATCGTGCCAGGTTTCTGGCCTACACCCAGGAAGATGCCGGAGAGATCGATATGCGGGTGTATGTGGGAGAGGTGGCGAAGCTCTTGCACGATGTTCGGGGAGTGGAATATGGCCATCTGCATGATCCGGAGGATTGGCGGCCATCTCAGGCGTTCGGCTTGGAGATGCGAGTGGGATGGTCCTGGGGGATGGTCTATCGGTCGGTGAGGGACCCCGGCGGCGAGTGCATTGCCGCGCTACGGCCGCCGGCAGTTACCATCCCCCGGCAAGGCCCCCACCTCTCTTATGTTTGGGATGGCGCCCGGATCGTCCGGGTGTACAAAAAGACGCTGATCCAGTAATCGTCGTCAGTTAACGCGAACAGAGCCTTGGGTAAACCCGATGCGCAGAATCGGCCCGGCCTTCCGCACGAGCGGCGTCACCAAGGTCTACGGTTCGGGGCCGTCGGCGGTGCATGCTTTGCGCGGGGTCGATCTGGAGCTGCCCAGCGGCGAGTTGGTGGTCCTGCTGGGCGCATCGGGCAGCGGCAAGTCGACGCTGCTGCACATCCTCGGTGGGCTCGACCGCGCCACGGACGGCACCGTGCGCTTTTTCGACGACGACCTCACAGCGATGAGCGATGCCGATCTCACCCAGTATCGCCGCCGCCACGTCGGCTTTGTGTTCCAGTTCTACAACCTCATGCCCAGCCTCACGGCCCATGAGAACGTCGAGCTCGTCACCGAAATCGCAGACGACCCAATGGACCCGGCCGAAGCCCTGACCCTAGTTGGTCTGGATGCGAGGCTACAGCACTTCCCGGCCCAGCTCTCCGGCGGCGAGCAGCAGCGGGTGGCCATCGCACGGGCCATCGCGAAGCGCCCGACCGTCCTGTTCTGCGACGAGCCCACCGGGGCGCTGGACAGCACCACCGGACGTGCAGTCCTGCGGGTGCTCCAGGACGTCAACGAGCAGCTCGGTGCCACGGTCCTGATTATCACCCACGCCGCCGCCACCGCGGCCATGGCCGACCGCGTCATCCACTTCTCCGATGGGCACATCCGCGAGGTCTTGGTCAACGCGTCAAAGCGCTCCGCCGAGGAGATCGTCTGGTGATGGCGGGCCAATCGACACCCGGCTTGAGCCCGTTGGACCGCAAGCTGCTTCGTGACCTCTGGCGCGTGAAGGGCCAGGCCGTCGCCATCGCCCTGGTGATCGCGGTGGGCGTGATGATGCTGGTGATGATGGACGGGCTGGTGATTTCCCTGGAGGAGACCAAGCGCGCCTACTACGAACGCTATCGGTTTGCGGAGGTGTTCGCGCCGGTCAAGCGGGCACCCAACCACCTGCTCAGGGACATCGCCCTAATCCCGGGGGTCGCCACGGTGGAAGGCCGGGTCAACGGCGGCGCCCTGATCGACCTGCCTGGAATCGCCGTGCCGGTGCGGGCACAGGCGGTGTCGCTGCCGGACCAGGGACCGCCACGGCTCAACGACATCTACCTCTCCGCCGGGCGGCGGATCGACCCGGCCCGGGAGGATGAGATCCTGCTGCTCGAGGGCTTCGCCAAGGCCCACGGCCTGGCGCCCGGGGACGCGCTGTCCGCTACCATGAACGGCGCGCGGCGCAGCTTCAGGATCGCGGGGCTCGCCCAGGCGCCGGAGTTTCTCTACGCCGCGGCGCCCGGCGAGATCGTCCCGGACGATACACGCTTCGCCGTGATCTGGATGAGCGAGCGCTCCCTGGCCGCCGCCTATGATCTCGATGGCGCCTTCAACGAGGCGCTGGTATCCCTGACGCGCGAGGCGCGGCTCGCCGCCGTGCTCGATCGCCTCGACCGGATGCTCAGACCCTATGGCGGTGTCGGCGCCTATGGGCTCGCGGACCAGTTCTCCAACCGCTTCATCGTGGAGGAGATCGAGGGGCTCCGGGTCATGCGCCGTGGCGCCCCGCCGGTCTTTCTCGCGGTCGCCGCCTTCCTGCTCTACATCGTCATCTCGCGCATGGTCCAGGCCGAGCGGGAACAGATCGGCCTGCTCAAGGCCTTCGGTTATTCGAGCCGTGAGGTGAGCGCGCACTATCTCAAGTTCACCCTGGTCATCGCCGGCGCCGGGGCGATGCTGGGCTGTCTGCTGGGTGTGCTGGCGGGTCGCAGCCTCACCGTCGTCTACCAGGCCTACTACAAGTTCCCGTTTCTCGTGTTTCAGGTCGATCCCCAGGCCTTCGTTAGCGGGGTCGCCGTCAGCGTGCTCGCCGCCTCGGTGGGCGTCGTGTTCGTCCTGCGCGCGGTCTTCACCCTCACCCCCGCAGCGGCCATGCGCCCCCCAGCGCCGGCGGACTACAGCCGCTCGGCGAGGCTCGGCAGAGTGCTCAAGGCCCTGCTCGACCAGCCGAGCCGTATGGTCGTCAGACGCCTGATCCGTCAGCCCGGGCGGGCCGCCGCGGCGGTCTTGGGGATAGGCTCCGGCATGGCCCTGTCGGTGGCGATGCTCAGCGTCATGAGCGGTTTCGACATCACCATGGAGCTCAACTTCAGCGTCATCGACCGCAGCGATGTGACCGTCAGCTTCATGGAACCCCTGTCCGACAAGACAATGCTCGAATTGCAGCGCATGGAGGGCGTGTTCGAGGTCGAGCCCTTCCGGACCGTGCCGGCGGTCCTGCGCCACGGGCTCTACAGCTATCGCGGCGCGATCAATGGCCTAGTCGCCGAGCCCCGGCTCAACCGGGCGGTCGACGACGCCATGGCGCCGATCTACGTGCGCAGGGACGGTGTCATCCTGGCCGAGACCCTGGCGGAGGTGCTACACATCCGCCCCGGCGAGCGCCTGACCATCGAGGTGCGGGAGGGTCGCCGGCCGGTGCTGGAGGTGCCCGTAGCCGGGGTTGCGGCGACCCTGCTCGGCTCGCCCGCCTACCTGGAGATCGGCGCACTGAACCGGGCGCTGAAGGAGCCGAATCGGGTCTCCGGCGCCTATCTGCGTATCGACAGCGCCCGCGGCGACGCCATCTATCGGGCCCTCAAGGGCATGCCCGTGGTGGCCGGGGTGAGCCTTCGCAGCGAGGCCCGCGCCGCCTTCCAGAAGATGCTCGACACCGGCGCCGGGGCCATGCGCTTCATCATGGCAGCCATCGCCGCGGTGATCACCTTCGGCATCGTCTATAACAGCGCGCGCATCGCCTTCGCTGAGCGCGCCCGCGATCTGGCCAGTCTGCGGGTGATCGGCTTCACCCGGGGCGAGGCCGCCTTCGTCCTGCTCGGCGAGCTGGCGGTCATCACCCTGCTGGCCCTGCCGGTGGGCGCGGCGCTCGGCTACTATCTCGCGCTGGCCCTCTCGCAAGGGTTCAGTACCGACCTCTACCGGATACCGGCCATCGTCGTACCCGGGAGCTACGGCACCGCCGCCCTCGCCGTGATCGCCGCCGCGGTCATCTCCGGCTGGCTGGTCAAGCGCGACATCGACCGCATCGACCTGGTGTCCGCGCTCAAAATACGGGAGTAAGACCGATCGCCACCAAACGCAGATCACGGACCTGGATGACCCTCGGCGCCGGTGCACTGCTCGCCGCCGTGCTGGGCTATGCCTTCGCGCCGCGCCCCATCGTGGTGGACATGGGCAAGGCCAAACGAGCGCCCATGGTGGTAACCATCGACGAGGAGGCCAAGACCCGAGTGCGCGACGCCTACACGGTGTCCGCACCCATCGCCGGTCGCCTGCAGCGGGTCGAAGTGGAACCCGGCGATGCAGTGGAGGGCGGCGTGACGACCATTGCCCGCATGTTGCCCCTCAACCCCTCCGCGCTCGACATCCGCACCCGCGAACAGGCGAAGGCCTCCGTACAGGTAGCCGAGGCGGCGGTGCGGGTGGCGCGGGCCGATCTCAACAAGACGATGGCCGACCAGGAGCTCGCCGAGCACGAGCTGGACCGCTCGCGGACTTTGCGCAAGACCGGCACGGTCTCCCAGGCGGCCCTCGAACAGGCCCAGCGGGAGACGCGGGCCGCGGGTGCGTCCCTCGACATGGCCAAGGCGGCCATCTCCATGCGCGAGGCCGACCTGGCCAACGCCCGGGCGCGCCTCATCAGCTTTGGCGAGGGCGCGAGCGCCGTGGCGGGCGGCGTGGCGGGCACAGCGGCGGGCGAGGATGCGATCCCGCTGACCGCGCCGGTGTCGGGGCGCATCCTGCAGGTCATGCAGAAGAGCGAGACCACCCTGGCCGCCGGGACACCAATCCTGGAGATCGGCGATATCGCCAACGACCTGGAGGTCGTTGCGGAGCTGCTCTCGACGGACGCCGTGCGGGTTGCATCCGGCAACCGGGTCATCGTCGAGGGCTGGGGTGGGCCGGCCCCCTTGAGCGGCGTGATCGAGCGCGTGGAGCCCTGGGGCTTCACAAAGTACTCCGCGCTCGGTGTCGAGGAGCAGCGCGTCAAGGCCATTATCCGCTTCACCGATCCGCTCGAGCAACGCGCGAGCCTCGGCCACGGCTTCCGCGTGGAGACACGGATCGTCGTCTGGGAGGCTGAGGACGCGCTCACGGTGCCATCGAGCGCCTTGTTCCGCCAAGGTGCCGAATCGGCGGGCGGATGGGCGGTCTTCACCGTCGAGGGCAGGCGGGCGCGACTGACCCCGGTGGAGATCGGGCGAAACAATGGCGTCCAGGCGCAGATCCTGAGCGGGATCGAGGCTGGCGCCGAGATGGTTCTCTATCCCGGTCCCGGCCTGACCGACGGGGCGCGGGTTGAGCGGCGGGAGGTCGAATAGGGAAGCATGAAACGAGTCCTCTTCCTCCAAGGGCGTTGCGCGATGGGACTGTGGCGATCCCGGAAGGGCTGGCCCTGGTCTTTAGGGATGGCCTGCTAGGCCGGGATGAGTGTGGCGGCTCCCCGGTCGAACCGCCAACTGCCGCGGGCGCAGGGGAGTTTCAGGCCCCCTGGCGCGCGATCTCGGCGACCAGGTCCATGGCGCGGTCCAGATCGGCCATGGGGGTGTAGAAGTGGGGCGAGAAGCGCACCCCGCCACCGCGTTGGGCGCACAGGACCTGGCGGGCCATGAGGCCGGCGTAGAGACGCCCCGGGTCGGCCCCGGGAACGGTGAAGGTGACGATGCCCGCGCGCCTTTCGGATTGGCGCGGGCTCAGCAGGGTGTAGCCGGCGCTGTCGATGCGCCCGACTAGGTGAGTGACGCGGTCCTCGATGGCGGCCTGCACGGCCTCCAGACCAACCTCCTGGAGGACGGCCAGGCTTGCCTCCAGGCCGTGGGCGCCGAGCAGGTTGGGGCTGCCGCACTCGAAGCGCTGGGCATCCGTCGCCGGGGTCCAGTCGCGGCGCTCGAAGTCGCCCCGGTGTTCTAGCATGTGCCAGCCGTATTGGTGTAGGCGCAGGCCCTCGCGCAGGCCGGGCCTCACATAAAGCAGGGCAAGGCCCTCAGGGCCGAGCAGCCACTTGTGGCCGTCCGCCGCCAGAAAGTCCACCGGGGTCTGGGCCAGGTCGAAGGGCAGGGCGCCCAGGCCCTGAATGGCATCGAGGCCGAGCAGGATGCCGCGGGTCCGGCAGCCGGCGGAGAGCCGCTCCAGATCCAGGCGCAGGCCACGTGCGTACTGGACCCAGCTGATTGCGATGAGACGGGTGCGTTGGTCGCACAGGGCGAGCAGGTCCGCCTCTGGGGCGGTGCCGCGAGCGCTGCAGGCGTAGAGGTCCAGTTGGCGATACTCGACCCCCAGTGGTGCCAAGGACTCCCACAGGACTCGGTTGGAGGGAAACTCCTGGGCGATCCCCACCAGGTTGTCTCCTGGGCGCCAGTCCAGGCCATAGGCTACCACTGAGAGCCCCTCGGAGGTGCTCTTGGCCAAGGCGATATCCGCCGGGGTGGGGGCGCCGATGAGGTCGGCCAGGCGCCGGCGCAGGGACTGCTCGGTGCTGATCCAGGCCGGGTAGCCCAGGGATCCGCGGGCGGCGTTTTCGGCGACGAAGGCCGCTACGGCGGCGGCGGCGCGCCTGGGCCAAGGGCCGACCCCGGCGTGGTTGAGGTGGACCAGGTCGGGCGAGAGATCGAATTCCGGGTGCATAGGGCAGCCTGTGTGCGTGAATGTCGACCTTAAATCACCGCGGTTACATAGGGTTATAAAATGTTTATCAACGTTCTCTGTAGAAGCGATTGTGCTCAAAATCCAGCACGACCCCATTCTGCAGAATCGTATCGACCTTCAGCCCCTCGCGGGTCGTGTCACCCTCGCGGTACTTGAGGCTGTTGATGACGATGAAGCGCTTGTCGGCCACCGCATCATAAATGTGGGCAGTCATGATAAAGGCGGGCAAGCGCGCCTGGACGTCCAGTGGGAGCTTTAGTTTGGTGGGGTCCAAGGGGGTGTCCTTCGCGGCCTTGCTGCGTGGTGCACCCCCGCGCTCGCGCTCCAGTTGCTCGCGGAAGGCAGCCACATCACGACGCAGGTCGGGGGGAATAGGCGCCACCTCGGGTTCGGGCAGGGTGGTGCGGGCCGGTTTGGAGCGGCGCGGGCGCGGCTCCGGCACCAGCACCGGCTCTACCTCGGCGTCCGACGGCTGGGCCGGTCCGATCTCCTGGTCCATCTCCATCCAGTCGTCCGAGGCCGGTATATCCATGACATCGGGCTCGGTGTCGCTGGGCGCTAGGGTTGGTGCCGGAACCCGGGGTTGGGCGGCCGCCAGGCTGGGCACCGGATTGGGGACGCTCGGGAGTGGTAGGGCAGTGGACTGTGCGTCGGGAATGGGGGGCATGGTGGGAGCCCTTGCCAGGGTGTCCGCCGCCAGGTCGGCGCGTTCGGGCTCGCCCCTAAAGAGGGCGGCATAGAGGGCTAGAGCCAGGGCCAGGCCGGCCATGATGAGGGTTGCCAAGCCCCAGGGGCTGGCATGGGGCGGGCGGCGTTGAGGTGCGGGCGCCAGGGCGTCGAGTGTCGGTACTTGGCCGAGCTCGCGCTCCTGTTGGGATTTCTTTAGGGCCTCCAGGATGTAGGACATGCCCTCAACTCCCCTCGGAGAGCCTGGGTATGCCCGGCATGCCCGCCGCATTGTTGAGTTGAATCAGAGTCTTCGGTCCGGCGATTCCGTCCGGGTTGAGGCCGTACTTGACCTGGAATCGGCGCACGGCGGCGCCCAACGCCGCGTCGAAGTACCCGGATTCGGTGTTCTTCATGCCCAGTTCCGGAACTTTGGACAGCAGGGTCCTTAGCCACCGAACCGCCTCTCCGGAGTTTCCGGCACCGATGATGGCGACCCCTCCCACGGGCGGCGGCTGCCAGACCAGGATGTAGTCACCGGTGAGGAGGTTCTTCAAACTGGCCTTGGGCATGCGATAACGTATCTCGGGCCCGTTCAGGGTGACCTGATCGTCGTCCATACCGGACAGCAGCAGGTATCCCTCGCCTGCGCCCAATCCCGTGCCGGACGCGACTCGCAGCCGCAACAGGACCGGCCTGTCCAGGGCGTACAGTTGGCGCCAGGTGCCGCGGTCGCGCTCGCAACGCAATCCGTAGGCGGGTAGGCGGGTGCAGGTATCCGTGCCCAAGTCCGGCAAGGTGAGGCCCCAGCGTGCCAGGAGCAGGCCCATGGCCTCGGGCTCGGGCAGGGCCAGGGTCAGGGGGTCCACTGTAGCCTCGGAGATCGGTGTCGCGTCCGCGGCCGGCAGAATGGGTGTGGCTGGCTGAGCCTGTACCTCCGGAGCTTCTTCAGCCGGCAGTTCTGGCGGTACATCCGGCTGTATCTGCGGCTGCGGGAGCATGTTGGGCGGCCGTTCGGCAGGCCCTACCTCCTGGGCCTGGGCGAGGTTGCCCTCGGCCTCGGGCTCTGCGGGCTGATCCGCGGTCGGGACATCCTGCGTGGTCGGCTGCTCTATCGGTTGTGCTTCGGCAACCTGTGGTTCGGGTGGCGTATCGGCGGCGGCCGGCTCCAGGTCCGCGGGTCCAACGCCGGGCAGCCAGAGGGCGGCCAGCTCGGCGATCCGATGGTCGCCGCCGGTCTCCAGCCAGCCCCTTACCCACCAGCCGACGGCAAGTGCTGCGACCAAGGCTGCGGCGAGTACCAGTGGGCCAGGGCCTCGAGTGCGTGGTACCAGGGTCGTCTCTCCCTGTACCTCCCGGGCGGCGTTTTCGACGATTCGCG
Source organism: uncultured Gammaproteobacteria bacterium (assembly GCA_963845265.1). Lineage (GTDB taxonomy): Bacteria > Pseudomonadota > Gammaproteobacteria > Chromatiales > Chromatiaceae > DYRB01. The sequence goes on from CAWJRN010000014.1 coordinate 229,628, forward strand.
GATTGACCTGGGCACTGCGGCTGACACAGGCCCCGAGCAGGGCGCGGTCACAGAGGATGTTGATCAGCCGCGGGATACCGCCTGACAAGGCGTGGATACGTCGCACCGCGGCCCCGGTGAACAGCGGGCGCTCGACGCCGCCGACTGCCAGACGGTGGCGGATGTAATCGCCGGTCTCGCGGGCGTTCAGGGGCCTGAGGTGGAAGCGGGCGGTAATGCGCTGGTCGAGCTGGCGCAGCCCCTGGGTCCCGAGGATGCGGCGCAGCTCCGGTTGGCCGACCAGAAAAATCTGCAACAGCTTGTGCTTGGGGGTCTCCAAATTGGTGAGCAGTCGAATCTGCTCCAATACCTTGGGGCGCAGGTTCTGTGCCTCATCGATCATCAGCACCGGGCGTCGCCCGCTGGCGTGGGCCTTGAGCAGGAAGGCATTGATGCGGTCCACGAGCTGTTTGCTGGTACGTTCGTGTGCCTCCACCCGGATGCGAAACTCGTCGCAGATCGCCCGCAGCAGCTCGATGACCGAGACCGCCGGGTTGAGGATCAGGGCGATGTCGACTTCGGCTGGGAGTTGTTCGAGGAAGGCGCGGCAGACGGTGGTCTTGCCGGTGCCCACCTCGCCGGTGAGCAGCACAAAGCCACCACCTTCGCCTGCCCCGTAGAGCAAGTGAGCGAGGGCCTCCCGGTGCTGTTCACTGAGGAACAGATACTGGGGGTCTGGGGTTATGGAGAAGCTCGCTTCCCTGAGGCCGAAATATTTTGGGTACACAGTGTGGATCTGCGCCTGATGGCGCGAAGCGTAAACCTTTGGACGGGGGATGGGCCGCCTGAGTGGGCAACCAGGAGCTCGGCGCTAGGATGGGCATCGTCAGCGTTCGCAGGCTAAACAGGTCTAGGGAGTCCGTCAACCAGCAGCCCAAACCCTGATGGGTGCGGTAGGCCCGGAGTGGAGTCTCAATGCCAAGCGTACATCCAAACACCACCGAAAAAGGCCCTGGGGTCTCCCCTGGGCCTACGACTAGCTCGCAAAAACTTAGCCTGGCGTCCTAGCCCTCGGCGGCAAGCTGCGCCTGATAGGCGCCATCCACACGGTCGCGCAGTTCCTTGCCAGGCTTGAAGTGGGGGACATGTTTCCCAGCCAGCGCCACCGCCTCGCCGGTTTTGGGGTTGCGTCCCACCCGTGGCGGGCGGTAGTGCAAGGAGAAACTTCCAAAACCGCGGATCTCGATGCGTTCACCGCTGGACAGGGCGTTACCCATGTTCTCCAGGATATAGCGCACGGCAAGTTCTACGTCCTTGTAGGCAAGATGGCTCTGCTCCGAAGCGAGGCTGTCGATCAGCTCGGACTTGGTCATGGGTCGGCCTCCCTTGGTATGGGGGTTGGCGTGGCCCAAGATCTGGGCCACGTACTCCTAAGCTAGTCCTTCTGGTCTTCCATTTGCCCCTTGAGGATGTCACCAAGGGTCGCGGTGCCGGCGTGGCCACCGCTGGTGTACCCCTTGAGGGTGGCTTGCTCCTCTTCCATATCCTTGGCCTTTATGGACAGGGAGATGCTGCGGTTTTTGCGGTCTACGCCAAGGAACTTGGCGGTGACCTCTTCGCCCAGTTTCAGTACGCTGCGGGCATCCTCAACCCGGTCGCGGGAGATCTCGGAGGCGCGCAGGTAGCCCTCGACCCCCTCCCCAAGGGCGATGGTGGCACCCTTGGCATCGAGCTCGACCACATTGCCGACCACCACGCTGCCCTTCTCGTGCAGAGCGACGAAGGAGGAGAATGGGTCGCGGTCGAGTTGCTTGACGCCCAGAGAGATACGCTCGCGCTCCGGGTCCACGGACAGGACGACGGTCTCCAACTCGTCGCCCTTCTTGAAGCGGCGCAGGGCCTGCTCGCCCGCCTCGTCCCAGGAGATGTCCGAGAGGTGCACCAGGCCGTCGATACCGCCGTCCAGGCCGATGAAGATGCCGAAGTCGGTGATGGACTTGATCTTGCCGGTGACCAGGTCGCCCTTCTTGTGGGTGACGCCGAACTCGTCCCAGGGGTTCATCTGGCACTGCTTCATGCCCAGGGAGATGCGGCGGCGTTCCTCGTCGATGTCGAGGACCATGACCTCCACGTCGTCGGACAGGTTGACCAGCTTGCTGGGGTGGATATTCTTGTTGGTCCAGTCCATCTCGGAGACGTGGACCAAGCCCTCGACGCCCTCCTCGATCTCCACAAAGCAGCCGTAGTCGGCGATATTGGTGACCTTACCGAAGACCCGGGCGTTCTCCGGGTAGCGGCGGGAGATGTTGACCCAGGGGTCCTCGCCCATCTGCTTCAGGCCAAGGGAGACCCGCTGGCGCTCGCGGTCGAACTTGAGGACCTTGACCTGAACCTCTTGGCCGATCTCGACCACCTCGGAGGGGTGCTTGACGCGCCGCCAGGCCATGTCGGTGATGTGCAGTAGGCCGTCGATGCCGCCCAGGTCCAGGAAGGCGCCGTAGTCGGTGAGGTTCTTGACCACACCCATGACCTCCATGCCCTCTTCCAGGTTCTTGAGGAGCTGCTCGCGCTCGGCGCTGTACTCTTCCTCGACCACCGCGCGGCGGGAGACGACGACGTTGTTACGCTTGCGGTCGAGCTTGATGACCTTGAACTCTTGCTCCTTGCCTTCGAGGTGGGTGGTGTCGCGCACCGGGCGCACATCCACCAGGGAGCCGGGGAGGAAGGCACGGATGGAGTCGAGCTCCACGGTGAAACCGCCCTTGACCTTGCCGTTGATCAAGCCCTTGACGGTATCGCCTGCCTCGAAGGCCTTCTCCAGGTAGTCCCAAGCAGCAAAGCGCTTGGCCTTCTCGCGCGACAGCCGGGTGACGCCGAAGCCATCTTCCACGGCGTCCAGGGCCACTTGGACGGTGTCGCCCACCGCCACTTCGATCTTGCCATCGACGCCGATGAACTGGCTCTTGGGGATGACGCCCTCGGACTTGAGGCCTGCGTCGACGATCACGGATTCCGAGGTGATGCCCACCACGGTCCCGTTGACGATGGTACCCGGCTGCAGCTGGGTGTTGGTCAGACTCTGCTCAAAGAGATCGGCAAAACTTTCGGTCATGGGGTTATAGGTTTCCTGACGCGGTGACAACCTTGGCCCTGACGGGACAAGGGGTTGATGGATGGATCGATCCGCGGACCACCCGCGGACCCCGGTGCGGTCCGACCGACCCCTCGGCAGAGTGGGGTAAGGGGTCGGACCAGAGGTCAGTCGCGCTGTCCTGGGGCGCCGCGTCTTACCGCCGTCAGGACCAGATCGCAAACCTCTTGAATGCCAAGTGCCGTGGTATCCAGCTCGAACGACCCAGGGGCCGCCCGCAACGGGGCCACGGCACGTTGACTGTCGCGTTCGTCACGCGACCGTATCTCGTTACGCAAGTCGGCAAGGCTAGCATCCATGCCCTTGTCTTTCAACTGTTTATAGCGCCTCATGGCGCGCTCATCCGCGCTTGCGGTGAGGAAGACCTTGGTGACTGCATCGGGGAAGACCACGGTCCCCATGTCCCGGCCGTCGGCCACCAAGCCAGGCGCGCGGGCGGCGGCGCGCTGCCAGTCGAGCAGGGCGGCACGCACCGGCGCGTGTACTGCAACCCGGGAGGCAGCCATCCCGGCGGTTTCGCTACGGATGGCGTCAGAGACGTCCTCGCCGGCCAACAGGACCCGGCCGCCGTCGAAGGCCAGCGACAGGTTCGCGGCCAGTCCTGCCAGCGACTCGGCATCGTCCAAGGCCACCCCGGCGCGGGTAGCGGCGAGCCCGAGCACCCGATACAGGGCGCCGCTGTCCAGGGTGTGCCAGCCGAGTGCCTCGGCCACCCGGGCGGCGATGGTCCCCTTGCCGGTTCCTGATGGGCCGTCGATGGTGATAACCGGGACGGCGCTCATGGGCCTTGCTCCTCGATGGACAGTCCTGCCCCGCGAGCAGCTGCGGCGAAGCCAGGGAAGGAGGTGTCGACGTTGGCGCAGTCGCGTACCGCGATGGGCCCCTGGGCGCGCAGGGCGGCGACGGCGAAGGACATGGCGATGCGGTGGTCGCCATGGCTAGTTACCGCCCCACCCTGGAGGGGCCCGCCCCGGATGCGGATGCCGTCCGCCCTGGGCTCGACCTCAACGCCGAGGGCGGCCAGTCCGTCGGCCATGACCTGGATGCGATCACTCTCCTTGACCCGCAACTCTTCGGCCCCGGTGAGCACGGTCTCGCCCTCGGCGCAGGCGGCGGCCACGAACAGGGCAGGGAACTCGTCGATGGCCAGGGGCACCTGGTCCTCTGGGATGCGGATACCCCTTAGAAGGGCGGAACGGACCCTCAGGTCCGCTACCGGCTCACCGCCTGCCTGGCGTGGGTTCTGGACCTCGATGTCGGCACCCATGGCGCGCAGGATGTTGATCACCCCGATGCGGGTCGGGTTCATGCCGATATTGGTCAGGGTCAGGTCCGACCCAGGGGCGATGCTTGCACCGACCAGGAAGAAGGCCGCCGAGGAGATGTCCCCGGGGATGTCCAGGGTGCCGCCACCGAGGCTCCCGCCGCCGTCCAGGCAGGCTCGTCCGGGGGCCGTGCGGACCTGGTAGCCCAGGCCCTGCAACATGCGCTCGGTGTGATCCCGGGTGGGGGCCGGCTCGCTGACGCAGGTCGTACCGGTCGCATAGAGCCCGGCGAGCAACAGGCTCGACTTGACCTGGGCGCTGGCCACCGGCATCGCGTAGTCGATGCCCCGTAGCCTGGGGCTGGGGAGGATGCGCAGGGGGGCCGTGCCGGCGGGGCTGGACTCGATACGCGCCCCCATCAGGGCCAGGGGCTCGGTCACGCGCCGCATGGGTCGACGGGTGAGGGAGGCGTCTCCGGTGAGGGTGACCGCGAAGCCTTGCCCGGCCAGCAGACCACAGAGCAGGCGCATGGAGGTCCCGGAGTTGCCCATGTCCAGAGGTCCGTCCGGTGCCTTCAGGCCGTGCAGCCCCACCCCCTGAATCCGCACCCGGCCCTGGTCCGGGCCCTCAATGGTGACGCCCATGCGCCGGAAGGCGGCCAAGGTAGCCAGGGCGTCTTCACCCTCCAGGAAGCCGCTAATCTGGGTCTCGCCCTCGGCGAGGGCGCCGAGCATGATGGATCGGTGGGAGATGGATTTGTCGCCGGGGACCTGAAGGGACCCGCGCAGGCAGCCGCCGGGCTGGATGGAGAAACTTCGCTCAGGTGCGCCGGCCAAGGGGGCCTCCGGTGGGTGTGGGTCGGGCTGAATTAACCGCGCAGTGTAGCCGGGAGGTGCGGCAGCGTAAACCGTACATGTGCGCCCCGTACATGCGCGCCGCGCCCGGATCCATCCTGACCTTTGCACCTCCAGCGCCTTTGGGTTTCAATCCCCCCCTTTTCGGTCGTCCCGGCGACCTCAAGACGGAGTTGCACCATGTCAGAGATACGCATCGCGGTAGCCGGCGTCGGTGGGCGCATGGGGCGCACCCTGGTCCAGCGCGGTCACTGAGGCCGAGGGCCTGACCCTCGGCGCAGCCACCGAGCGGCCCGGCAGCAGCCTGATCGGGACCGATGCAGGGGAACTGGCCGGCGTCGGGACCTTGGGCGTCCCGGTGGGTTCGGACCTGGCCCAGGTCAGAGATGCATTCGACTGCCTCATCGACTTCACCGCCCCCGCCGCGACCCTGCACCATCTGGAGATCTGCCGTGCAGCCGGCCGCAAGCTGGTTATCGGCACCACTGGTTTCACCCCAGATCAACGGGGTGAGATTGCGGCGGCGGCCCAGGATATCGGCATCGTCTTCGCCCCCAACATGAGCGTCGGGGTCAATCTCTGCTTCAAACTCCTGGACATCGCGGCCCGGGTGCTGGGAGATGAGGTGGATGTGGAGATCGTCGAGGCCCACCATCGCCACAAGGTAGACGCCCCCTCGGGCACGGCGCTGCGCATGGGCGAGGTGGTCGCAGCGGCCCTGGGGCGTAATCTGGCGGAGGTGGCCGTCTACGGTCGTGAGGGCCAGACCGGGGCCCGGGAGCGGCGCACCATCGGCTTCGAGACCATCCGCGCCGGCGACGTGGTGGGTGAGCACAGCGTCTGGTTTGCCGGGGAGGGCGAACGAGTGGAGATCGTCCACAAGGCCAGCAGCCGAATGACCTTCGCCAAGGGCGCGGTGCGTGCGGCGGGCTGGTTGGGCGTCAGGGATGCGGGCCTCTATGACATGCAGGACGTGTTGGGGTTGCGGGGTTATTGATGGGCGCCGAGGTGCCTGACATACCTGCCGCGCGTCGCTTCCTCAGTTTCAGGGTTTTGAATTGTCCCGAAATAACAAGCTCTTACTGCCAACTGCCAACCGCCAACTTTTGTGTAGGTCTCGGCCGAGTCCGACGGCCTTGGGCGCCCGCCTGACCGCGGGCCTGGTCTGACACCGGGCAGAGTGCGAGAATCGGGTGCAATAGCGAAGGGCTACGGGCCCCGGTACTATAGCGCGACCCTTCCCTCCAGCCTATGCGACCCCTTGCCTGAATGGATGCCGATACCCTACGCCTCATCCTGATCGTCCTCGGTGCTGCCCTGGTGCTGGCGCTGTACCTCTGGGAGCGCAGTCGCTTGGACGATGCCGGCGACCACGAGCTCCCGCCAGCGCCCGAGAAGCGCGAGCCCGGTGTCGGGGCACTCGATGCCGCCGGCGAGGCCGGTCAATCGGTCCTCGCTAGTGCAGTGACCATGCTCAGAGGTCAGCAGGAGGCGGCGGCGGTGGCCCGGGTCAAGGAGGCCTCCCGACGCGCGGATGGAATCCCCCAGGCTGCTAGTCACCTGGTCGCGGACGCATCCCCCGATCCGGACCCGGATGCCCCAGGTGGGTCGAACACCCTGGTGTTGCACTTCGGCATCCGCACCAAGGCCGGCGACATGAGCGGGCCGGATATCCTGGACGTGGCGGCGCGCTGCGGGCTGCGCCCGGGAGAGCAAGGGGCCTTCCATCGTAAAGTGTCGGTGGAGCGCGTCGAAGATGACGACGAGGATGAGAATGGCGCGGACGAAGGGGACGGGGATGAGGTGCGTACCTTGTTCAGCATGGTCAGCATGGTGAAGCCCGGGACCTTCCCCTTCGAGGATATGGAAGGGTTCAGCACCCGGGCACTATTGCTCTACGCCGTGCTGCGCCGCGGGTCGGATAATTTGCAGATCCTCGACGACATGATTGCGGTCGCTCGCCGCCTGGCCGATGAGTTCGATGCCGAGGTGCTGGACGAGCGGCGTCAGCCCCTGACGCCCATCATGGTGGACGTGCTGCGCGCCCGGGTCATGGAATTCAATCGTACCCCGCAGATCCGACGCCAGTGAGCAAACCGCCGGGGACGCCATCTGGCGAGGCGGTACAGGCGGCGCCCGACGGGTCGAGTGCAGCTCCAGCAGCCAGGGCGGAATCACTGCGCGACCTCATACGGCACCATAACTATCGCTACTACGTCCTTGATGCGCCGGATGTCCCGGATGTCGAATACGACCGCCTAGTGCGGGAGTTACAGGCCCTGGAAGCGGCCCACCCGGACTTGGTGACCGCGGACTCTCCCACGCAGCGGGTCGGGGCAGCACCGCGGCCCGAGTTCACCCAGGTCCGCCACCGACTGCCCATGATCTCTCTGGACAACGCCATGGATGACGGCGAGCTCCAGGGATTCCATCGTCGGGTCACTGAGGCCCTGAAGGGTGGGTCGGAGGTGCGTTATACCGCCGAGCCAAAACTCGATGGCCTGGCGGTGAGCATCCGCTACGAGGATGGATGCCTGGTCCAGGCCGCTACTCGGGGCGACGGGACGACGGGCGAGGACATCACACAGAATCTCCGCACCATCCAGAGTGTCCCGCTGCGCCTCCTCGGGGCCGATGTTCCGACGGTCTTGGAGGTGCGCGGAGAGGTCTACATGACCCACGCGGGCTTCGAGCGACTCAACACCGCCGCGCGCCGTCGCGGGGACGAACCCTTTGCCAACCCCCGTAACGCCGCCGCCGGGAGCCTGCGCCAGCTCGACCCGCGCATCACCGCCACCCGGCCCCTGACTTTTTGTTGCTATGGCTGGGGCGAGGTCTCTGTGGCCCCTGGCGAGAGCCAATTCGTCATGCTCCAGCGCATCGCGGCCTGGGGACTCCCGGTCTCTCGGGAACTGCGTCAGCTGGTGGGCCTGGAGGCCTGCCGTGCCTATTTCGACCAGTTGGGTGCCCGTCGGGATGCGCTCGGATACGACATCGACGGGGTAGTCTTCAAGCTCGATCGCCTCGCCGACCAGGCCGCCCTGGGGGCGACCGCCCATCACCCGCGTTGGGCCATCGCCCGCAAGTTCCCGCCCCAGGAGGTCATCACTCTGGTCGAGGCGGTGGAGTTCCAGGTCGGACGCACCGGCGCCGTGACGCCAGTGGCGCGGCTCAAACCGGTGCAGGTTGGCGGTGTGGTCGTCGCCAACGCGACCCTGCACAACCTTGATGAGGTACGCAGGAAGGGCGTGCGGGTAGGGGACACGGTGAGCGTGCGCCGCGCCGGGGACGTGATCCCGGAGGTGGTGCGTGTCCTGCCGGAGCGTCGTCCGCCCGCGGCCGTCCCGGTAGAGCTGCCGAGCCAGTGTCCGGTGTGCGGTTCGGATGTGGTGCGCGCCGAGGGCGAGGTCGTGGCCCGCTGCTCCGGGGGGCTCTATTGCCCGGCCCAGCGCAAGGAGGCCATCCGTCACTTCGCCTCCCGCCGTGCCCTGGACATCGAGGGTTTGGGTGACAAGCTGGTGGACCAACTGGTCGAGCGCGACCTGATCCACGACCCTGCGGACCTCTTCGCCCTGGATCAGGCGACCCTGGCCGGTCTGGAGCGCATGGGCGAGAAATCTGCTCAAAATCTCTGTGATGCCCTGGACAAGGCCAAGGTGACCACCTTTGCTCGTTTCATCTTTGCCCTGGGGATCCGCGAGGTGGGTGAGGCGACAGCCCAGGCCCTGGCCGCGCGTTTTGGCAGCCTCGATGCATTGATGGCCGCGGAAGAGTCGGACTTCCTGCGCGAGGCCGGGGCCAAGGGGGTCGGGCCGGCAACCGCCCGGGCCGTCCATGCCTATCTGGTCGCCAATCCGGATCTGGAGTGTCCAGCTGGCCTGCAGGAGGCGCTGGTGACTGCCGGCATCCGCGGCCTGGGTCGGGCGGGGGCGGACCGCCTGGCCGCTGCCTTCGGGTCCCTGGATGCGCTGCGTGCCGCCGATCCCGACGCCTTGCCCTATCGCAAGGAGCCGCTGGTGGAGGGGGTCGGCCCCGTAGTCGCCGGGCACATCGTGAGCTTCTTCCGTCAGCCCCACAATCTGGAGGTCATCGCCAAGCTGCGTGCTGCGGGTATCGGCTGGGAGGACCAGGCCCCGCGGCCCAAAGCGGCCGGTACGGCGGTGGACCTGACGGGCAAGACGTTCGTTATCACCGGGGCCCTGAGTCGCCCGAGGGACGCCATCAAGGATGCATTGACCGCCCTGGGCGCCAAGGTCACCGGCAGCGTCTCGCGTAATACCGATTTCCTGGTCGCGGGGGCCGATCCGGGCTCCAAGCTCCTCAAGGCGAAGGGGTTGGGGGTTGCCGTGTTGGACGAGGCGGGGCTCGATGCCCTACTGCAGGGCTTGGATGCATGAGCAAGACACGAGTGGGGCGGGCGTGGCTCGTGTTGCGACGCGACCCGTGGTTTGGAACCGAGTAGAGGGCTGGAGATAGGCCCCTCTTGTCCCCAGTTGGGGCGGGGTTGGTAGCTGCCTGTTATGCTGAGGCCTACCAGGCCACCACCCAACCCCATGCCTTCACACCGCCGGCCCCGGCGCCATACAACACAGGCCAAATTCATGTCCGAACTGACCGTCGAGCAACGCATCTTGATTGCCATGCGCAAAACCCTCGGGGGCATCATCCGCGATGTTACCCCCCCGGCCGGCATGCGCCACCCCTTCACGGACGAGACCATGGAGGATGTGCGCCAATGCCTGAACCTGATCGCCGCCCGCGAGAAGGAACTGGCGGATACCCAGGGTCGCGGCGGCGAGCGCCCCTATTACAGTGACGAGCCCCAACAGGCCCAGGTCGTCCCCATCGGCGGCATCGGTCGGCGCAACAAGGCAGACTAAGCCATGACCTCTCTAAATGATCGTCGCACACGCCCGGTCCTCGCCCTATGGGTGATGCTTTTGGGCTTGTCCCTCTCGGTTCCGGCGCAGGCATTCCAGTGGCCGAACCAGGCGCCGAAGGCGTCTGAGGCGTCCCACTGGGGCTACACCGGCGAGCATGACCCCTCCCACTGGGGCGATCTAACGTCCGAGTACGCCACCTGCAAGGACGGCAAGAGCCAATCGCCTCTGGACCTGAGTTATGCCCGGCGCGTCGACTACCAGCCCCTGTCCTTCCATTACCGCAGCGATGCCCTGGCAGTCTCCAATAATGGCCATACGATGCAGGTGGCTTCCGGGCCTGGTAGTTTCCTGATGGTCAACGGCCATGAGTACGCCCTGCAACAGTTCCACTTTCACACCCCCAGCGAGCACCGTATCCAGGGCGTACCGGCGGCCATGGAGTTGCACCTGGTTCACCGCGATGCCAAGGGCAATATCGCCGTGGTAGCGGTATTGATTAACCCAGGTCTGCGCAACAACAGTACCCTCAAGCGCATTGCCGATGCCTTGCCATCGGCGGCAGGGGAGAGCTTCTACGGCCGTCAGGTTGCGATTAACCCGTTGTTTTTACTGCCTCCGCAGCGCAGTTATTTTTCCTACCCGGGCTCGCTCACCACGCCACCATGCACCGAGGGGGTGGATTGGTTCGTCATGGCCGAGCCCCTACAGGTTGAGGCCGGCCTGATCGCCCGATTCCATCAGGCCATGGGTACCAATGCTCGCCCGCTCCAGCCCGACAATGGTCGGCCCGTGCTGGGCGTGTTTCGCCGGTAGCGCCTCCTCGGACCGGGCCCTGAGTCCCTCGGGTTTGGGACGGATCTGGAGTATCAAGGGCGTAGGGTCTTAATGTGCCAGCGAACCGTATAACACCGACGCATGTGCGCGTGTGGCGGCCTGGTTCATCCCTCAACACACGAACTATTCTCGGGCAAGTCCGTGGGCGCAACGCAAATCTCAACGTGAGATCGTCGGAACCCCTTGTAACCGTGTGCGTTGTGACGAATACTGTCTGGGCAATCCACCCTGAAAGAGGCAATAACTAATTGAAAAAGATGAAGAACAAAGAGGTCGCCGCATCTGTTGAGGCGGAAGCGACCCCCGACAACATCGTTGCGGATGCATCCAAGCCGGATGACGGCGCGGTGACAACGTCAAAATCGCCGAAGAAGGGCAAGAACGAAAAGAAGGGCAAGGCTCCAGCGGTTGCTGAGGCCGAGTCGGTCGCCGAGTCCACCGCCGCGGAGGCGATGACTCCGGATGGCGCTGCGGCGGAGGCTCCGACCACAGCCAAGAAGTCGGCGAAAAAGGGCAAGGAAGACAAGCAGAGAGAGAAAAAAACGGACAAAGAGGCCAAGACAAGGAAGAAGGGCAAGAAGGAGTAATGGTTCAGTCGGTGTTGCCTACCGGGCAACACTGGCGATTAGGTCCGGGATGTTCCGATGCACGGGTCCCGGTGACTCCGCATAGGAGCAGAATCCCGGCCCGCCATCATGTTCGTTGTTGACGATCCACTCTTGGTATTGATCCTGCGGCTGGTGGTCGATACGGAAGGTAACCCGTCTGCTAACCAGGAGTTTTTGAGTCAGCAGATCAAGGCCATCAAGCAGCACCTTGCCCAGTTTCCGGCAGCGGAGCACGGTGACAGGGCGATGGAGTGGATCGTGCAGCGCGCCGCCCAATACCGGCGCGATTGGGAAAGGAACGCGGTTGCGAGTCGCACCGTCTACCTGCGTTGTGCCGATTGTCCGCTGGCCCAGTTCGGCGCCGCCGATCATTGTGAGATTCACGAGCAGTGGCTGTACCTCCTGCATCGATACCTGACTGGCGAGATCGCGTCACGCGACTACATCGAAGATGCCTTGGCGCTGCTCAGGCAATACAAGGACCGCCTCAGGTACCGCGTAGCCTCGGTTGCCAAGGAGGTTCCCAAGGCAAGGAAGCCAAATAAAGAAAAAAAGAAGAAGGTTAAGAAGAAAAAACGGAAAAAGCTCCGTACTGCAGAGTGATTGTCGCGGTGGTCCCGCCGATCACAGGGCCTAGCGGTTGCAGGGTCACGTCTCCAACGCTCGTTCACTTGAAATCCGCCCCCGCCGCTCCGACCTAACCGGCAGCGCGCTCGGCAGCGAAACCCGATATCCCCCTGGTGTTGAAACTTCGTTCCGAGGCCGCATCCTAATTCCTCACTGAAATACTGCGGAATAACACAGCCAGTTCGGAGCCACGCGATGAGCGCAGCCACAGAAGTTGATGACCTGGTCGGCTCGGAGTACGAGCACGGGTTCGTCACCGAGATCGAGTCCGATACCCTGCCCCCGGGCCTCGACGAGGGGGTGGTGCGCGCGATCTCCGCCCTGAAAGGGGAGCCGGAGTTCATGCTGGAGGCGCGGCTAAAGGCCTTTCGGCACTGGCTGACGCTCACCGAGCCCGAGTGGGCCTCCGTGGATCACCCGCCCATCGACTATCAGTCCATCTCCTATTTTTCTGCCCCGAAAAAGAAGCTCTTACAAAGCCTCGACGAGGTGGACCCGGCCCTGCTGGAGACTTACGAGAAGCTCGGCATCCCCATCGAGGAGCAGAAGGCCCTCGCCGGGGTGGCGGTGGACGCGGTCTTCGACAGCGTCTCGGTGGCGACCACGTTCCGCGAGAAGCTCTCCGAGGTCGGGGTGATCTTCTGCGCCATCTCCGAGGCGGTCCACGACTACCCTGATCTGATCAAGCAGTACCTGGCGAGCGTGGTGCCGCACACGGACAACTATTTCGCCGCCCTCAACGCGGCGGTGTTCAGCGACGGGACCTTCGTCTATGTCCCCAAGGGGGTGCGTTGCCCCATGGAGCTGAGCACCTATTTCCGCATCAACGCGGCCAACACCGGTCAGTTCGAGCGCACCCTGATCGTCGCCGAGGCGGGCAGCTACGTGAGCTATCTGGAGGGGTGCACGGCCCCCATGCGCGACGAAAACCAGCTCCACGCCGCCGTGGTCGAGCTGATCGCCATGGAGGACGCACAGATCAAGTACTCCACGGTGCAGAACTGGTACCCGGGCGACGACCAGGGCAAGGGCGGCATCTACAACTTCGTCACCAAGCGCGGCGACTGCCGCGGGGCCCGCTCCAAGATCTCCTGGACCCAGGTGGAGACCGGCTCGGCCATTACCTGGAAGTACCCTAGCTGCATCCTGCGCGGCGACGACTCGGTTGGTGAGTTCTACTCCGTGGCCGTGACCAAGGGCCGGCAGCAGGCCGACACCGGGACCAAGATGATCCACCTGGGCCGCAACACCAGCTCCACCATCGTCTCCAAGGGGATCTCGGCGGGCCATGGGCGCCAGACCTACAGGGGGCTGGTGCGCATCGCCCAGCGGGCCGAGGAGGCGCGTAACCACACCCAGTGCGACAGCCTGCTCATCGGGGATCGCTGCGTCGCCAACACCTTCCCCTACATCGAGGTCAAGAACCCCAGTGCCCAGATGGAGCACGAGGCGACTACCTCGAAGATCAGCGATGACCAGCTCTTCTACTGCCGTTCCCGCGGTCTGTCACAGGAGGACGCGGTCTCCATGATCGTCAACGGCTTCTGCAAGGAGGTCTTCAAGCAGCTCCCCATGGAGTTCGCCGTGGAGGCCCAGAAGCTTTTGAGCATCAGCCTGGAAGGCGCAGTGGGTTGATGCGCGATGTTAAGAATTGTCCGCGGACGAGCGATCTTTCCGCGGTACCTGATCGACCGCAGGGTTATTCGGAGATTCAAGATGTTGTCAGTTAAGGGCCTCAAGGCCAACGTCGGCGAGAAGGAGATCCTCAAGGGTCTGGACCTGGAGGTTCGGCCTGGCGAGGTTCACGCCATCATGGGCCCCAACGGATCGGGCAAGAGCACCTTCGCCCATGTCCTGTCAGGGCGCGAGGGTTATCAGGTCACCGGCGGCAGCGCCCTGTTCGAGGGTGAGGATCTGCTCGCCCTGGAGCCCGAGGAGCGCGCCCATCGCGGGCTATTCCTGGCCTTCCAGTACCCGGTGGAGCTGCCGGGGGTGAACAACACCTACTTTCTCAAGGCGGCCCTTAACGCGGGACGAGTCGCCCGCGGCGAGCCCGAGCTGGATGCGGTCGCCTTCATGCGCCTGATGAAGGAGAAGCTCAAGGTCCTGCACCTGGACGACAGCCTGCTCAAGCGTCCGGTCAATTTCGGTTTCTCCGGCGGTGAGAAGAAGCGTAACGAGATCTTCCAGATGGCCCTGTTGGAGCCCAAGCTCGCCATCCTCGACGAGACCGATTCCGGACTGGATATCGACGCCCTGCGCATCGTGGCAGACGGGGTCAACACCTTGCGCAGCCCCGAGCGCTCCATGATCGTCGTCACCCACTACCAGCGACTGCTGGACTATATCCAGCCGGATTATGTCCACGTCCTAGCCAAGGGGCGGATTATTCGCTCAGGTGGCAAGGAGTTGGCGCTGGAACTTGAAGAAAAGGGTTACGGCTGGATTTGCGACGAGGAGGCGGCATGACGCCCTCAATGGTACAGGCGGGCCCTGGCTCGGGGCCCTTCGATGGCTGGTTGGCAGGCGGAAGCAATGCGCTCGCCGATCCCGGCTGGCTGTCCGCGACCCGGGGTGCCGCCCTGGAACGGGTGCGGGCTGCCGGGGTCCCGACCAACAAACAAGAGGCCTGGCGCTACACCGGTCTCAAGGCGTTGCTGGAACAGGGGTTTGTCCGACAGGACGAGGATGTCACTGCCCTGGCCCCTGAGGATCTGGCAGAGTTGCTCATCCCAGGTCTGGATGCGCACCAGGTCGTCCTGGCGAACGGGCGCCTGGTGTCCTCCCTGTCGTGGCTCGATGGCGTGCCGGCCGGCGTACGCGCCGGGGGCTTGCGCGCCCTGCTGGGCTCAGACCCCGATCTTCTTCGGGACCGCCTGGGCCGGGTCGCAGGGGAGGGGGCTCACGTCTTTGCGGAGCTCAACACCGCTGGTATCGACGATGGCTTCGTGCTCCTGGTGGAGCCCGGGGCGAGGGTTGAGCGCCCGATCGAGATCATCCACCTGTCCTTGGGAATGGACGAGCCGCGTCTGACCCAGCCGCGCAACCTGGTGGATTTGGGGGAGGGGGCCGAGGCAACCCTGATCGAGCGTTACGTCAGCCTAGGCGAGTCGCTCTACTGCACCAATTCGGTCACAGAGCTGTCCCTGGCTGCCAATGCCGGTCTGGTCCATTACCGGGTCCAACAGGAGAGCAGCAAGGCCTTCCACTTGGCAGGGGTGTATCTCAGCCAGGCGTCCGGGAGCCGCTATCACGGGGTCAGCATCGGCCTGGGTGCCGCCTGGTCGCGGACCGACCTGGTGGCCGGCTTCGTCGGGGAGGGGTCGAACTGCGAACTGGACGGACTCTATCTGGCGGGTGACGGGCAGACCATGGACTTCCACCTGGATGTGCGGCACGAGGTGCCGAGTTGCACCAGCCGCGAGGGGTTCAAGGGCATCCTCTACGGCAAGGGGCGGGCGGTGTTCGACGGGCGTGTCTACGTGGCCCGGGATGCCCAGAAGACCGATGCCCAGCTCTCCAACCGCAATCTGGTCCTGTCTCGCAGCGCGGAGATCGACACCAAGCCCCAGCTCGAGATCCTGGCGGACGACGTGAAGTGCAGTCACGGCACCACCGTCGGACAGCTGGACCGCGAGTCGCTCTTTTATCTGCGCTCCCGCGGCATCCCCGCCCACCAGGCCCGGCGCATGTTGTGCGTGGGCTTCGCCGGCGAGGTGCTGGAGGCCCTGGCCCTGGAGCCACTGCGTGATTACGTGGCCCAGCAGGTGGGGGAGCGCCTGGAGCGCGCCACCCTGGATTGACCTCTTCGGCAAGCGCAAGCGAGTCAGTGAACGCTCGACCGGCGTTCCCCCTGCAATCCAACCACCGGCAGTATCGAGGACTTCCCATGAACAGACTGGCGCGTTTCAACGGCTACGGCGAGCACCAGGACAGCGTCCCGTCGGAGCCGGGGTCTGCCACCCTGCCTGGGGGCGACGTGGCGGTCGAGCGTATGGACGCCGAGGAACTGCGCGAGCCGATCATCGAGGCCCTGCGCAAGGTCTACGACCCGGAACTCCCGGTCAATATTTACGACCTGGGTCTGATCTACCAGATCGACATTGCCGCAGAGGGCAACTGTCACATCAACATGACCCTGACCGCACCGGCCTGCCCGGTGGCCGGGATGATGCCAGTCATGGTCAAGCAGGCCGTGGAGCAGGTCGAGGGGGTTGGCGAGGTCGAGGTAGATTTGGTCTGGGACCCGCCCTGGAGCCAGGACAAGATGTCCGAGGAGGCGATGCTCCAGCTCGGCCTGATGTGATCCATCCGTGACGCGAGGATCGGGGATGTGCGACCCTTCGCATGGCCTTTGGCAAGGTCGTCGGGTTCGCGAAGAGGCGGCAATCTCAACCAACTGTCAATCCTGAATAATCCTGTCTCATCCAACATCAGGTCGCGCAGAAAGAGCCATTACAGCAGCCCGGGCAGACCCCTATGACCAACCCCTTCGAATCTCTGGACCAGGCCTTCGCTGCCCTGGCCAACCCCTCGGACCCCAACTGGGGGACGGCCTTTGCACTGCTCTCGGAGCAGCCCGAGACGGCGCGACTCATGCTAGATACCTTTGCCGAGACTCTGGAAGAGCTCGGCGTCCCCCCGTCCGGCATCGACCCGGCCAGCGGCCAGCCGGCCTATAGCCTGGACGACGTGGCCAGGGCCCTCGGGGTGCCGGGGACGGAGCTGGACCCGGAAGGCTGATCCCCAGCGGATCTGCCCAGCGCCCGCCCTCGCCGTATCCCATGACCCTCGCCAATCCAAGCGTCGGCTTCTCCGTGGCCTGCCGACGATGTCCGCGCCTGGCGACCTTTTTGGACCAGGTGCGCACCGACCACCCCAACTATCATTGTGCCCCGGTCCCGCCCTTCGGCGACCCGCGGGCGCGCCTGCTGGTAGTCGGTCTGGCACCGGGTATGCACGGGGCCAATGCCAGCGGGCGGCCCTTCACCGGGGACTATGCCGGCATCCTGCTCTACGCGACCCTGCATCGCTTCGGGTTTGCCAGCCAACCCGAATCCAGGGGTGCCGACGACGCCCTGGTGCTGTCCGATTGCCGCATCACCAACGCGGTGAAGTGCCTGCCGCCTCAGAACAAACCCAGCCTGGATGAGGTGCGCACCTGTAATGCTTATCTGGCCACCGAGCTGTCCGGCCTGACCCCAGGGGCAGTCGTCCTGGCCCTGGGTACCGTGGCCCATGGTGCCGTGCTGCGCGCCCTGGGGCTCAAGGCAGGTCAGTTCCCCTTCGCCCATGGCGCCGAGCACCAGATCCGCCCGGAAATACGCCTGCTCGACTCGTATCACTGTAGTCGCTACAACACCCAGACCCGCCGCCTCACCGAGCCTATGTTCCACGCGGTCTTCGCCCGCGCTCGCGCCATGATCGCCTAGGACAGTGTCCGAGACCGACCTGCGCGGCCTGGTGCGGCGCATCCCCACCAGCCCCGGCGTCTACCGGATGCAGGACCGCGACGGCAAGGTCCTCTATGTGGGCAAGGCCAAAGACCTGCGTCGGCGGGTCGGCAGCTATTTCTCCCGGGCGCTCAACGTCCGCATCCAGGCCATGGTGGCGCAGATCGCCAACATAGAGGTCACGGTCACCGCCACCGAGGGCGAGGCACTGCTGCTGGAGAGCAACCTCATCAAGGCCCTCCAGCCGCGGTACAACATCCTGCTGCGCGACGACAAGAGCTACCCCTACCTCTACCTCTCCACCCAGGACCCCTTCCCGCGTTTGGCCTTCTACCGTGGCTCACGCAAGGGGCCGGGCCGGTTCTTTGGCCCCTATCCGAGCGCCTGGGCGGTGCGCGAAACCCTGCAACTGCTCCAGAAACTGTTCCCGGTGCGCCAGTGCGAGGACGGTTTCTTCCGCAACCGCTCGCGGCCCTGTCTGCAATACCAGATCAAGCGCTGTAGCGGTCCCTGTGTGGATCTGGTGAGCGAGGCGGACTACGGCGCCGACGTGGAGCGGACCATCAAGTTCCTCGACGGGCGGGCAGGGGAGGTCATCGACGATCTGGCCCTGGCGATGGAGCAGGCTGCGGCCGAACTGGACTACGAGCAGGCGGCCTTGCTGCGCGATCGGATCGTGACGCTGCGGCGCATCCAAGAGCGTCAGTATGTGAATGCGGAGGGCGGCGACCTGGACATCGTGGCCGCCGCCCAGGAGGGGGGCGCCAACTGCGTGCAGGTCTTTTTCGTGCGTAACGGCCGCAACCTGGGCAACAAGGCCTTCTTCCCCCAGGCCCCGGAGGGGACGGACCTGGCGACCCTGCTATCGGGTTTTCTGGCCCAGTTCTATGTGGACAAGCCGGTGCCGGCCGATATCCTCGTCGGCGCCGAACTGGAGGACCAGGCCCTGCTCGAGGCCGCCCTGAGCGAGCGGGCGGGGCGCCGGGTCAGTCTCAAGGTCAGGGTCCGCGGCGAGCGTGCCCGTTGGCTGGACATGGCACGCGGCAACGCGCAGGTCGCCCTGCGTGCGCGCCTGGCCAGCCAGGCCGGTTATGCCACAAGGCTCGATGCGTTACGCGACGCCCTGGCCCTCGACGAGGCCCCGCAGCGCATGGAGTGTTTCGACATCAGCCACACGGGCGGCGAGCGTACCGTGGCCTCCTGCGTGGTCTTCAACGCCGAGGGGCCGGCAAAGTCCGACTACCGGCGCTTCAACATCGAGGGCGTCACGCCGGGCGACGACTACGCCGCCCTGCATCAGGCCCTGACCAGGCGCTACACCCGCATCAAGCAGGGCGAGGTCCCCTTTCCGGACCTGCTGTTCATCGACGGCGGGCCGGGCCAGCTCGGCGCCGTGGCTGAGGCCCTCCAGGAGCTCGGGGTGCTTGAAGGGGTCAATTTGGTCGGGGTTTCCAAAGGGCCAGACAGGCGCCCCGGGGCGGAACAGCTCTGGTTGTTGGGTCAGGGGACGGCCGTTATACTGCCTGCGGACTCCCCGGCCCTGCACCTCGTCCAGCAGATCCGCGACGAGGCCCACCGCTTCGCCATTACCGGCCACCGGCAGCGCCGCGCCAAGGCACGTACCACCTCGGTCCTGGAGGGGATCGTGGGGGTTGGTCCCAAGCGACGCCAGAACCTGTTGCGCCAGTTCGGCGGTCTCCAGGGACTCGCCCGGGCCGGGGTAGAAGACATCGCCCAGGTCGAGGGCATCAGTCGCCAACTGGCGACCCAAATCTATGCTGCATTCCACCATGAGGGGAGCGGGGACTGACGGATGTGGAATACACCCAACCTGTTGACCCTGTTGCGCATCGTCCTGATACCGGTGTTTGTGGTGGTATTTTATGCGCAGGGCCCCTGGGCCAGGCCCACCGCCGCGGTCATCTTCACCCTTGCGGCCCTCACCGATTGGTTGGACGGTCACCTGGCGCGGCGTTGGGAGCAGACCTCGGCGCTCGGCGCCTTCCTCGACCCCGTGGCGGACAAGCTCATGGTCGCCGTCGCCCTGGTCTTTCTGGTTCAGGTCGACCCGCGTCCGCTGCTGGCCCTGGCCGCCGCCGTCATCATCGGTCGTGAGATCACCGTCTCAGCCCTGCGCGAGTGGATGGCCGAGGTCGGGGCCAGGTCGCGGGTGGCCGTGTCCTGGACCGGTAAGATCAAGACTGCGGCCCAGATGATCGCCATCATCTTTCTGATCCTGCGCGGACCGGTGTTTGGGGTAGTGATCTACGACTTTGCCCTGATCCTGCTCTATGTGGCCGCGGCACTGACCCTATGGTCTATGTTTTTGTATCTGCGCGCGGCCTGGCCCATCCTGTCGCGACCGGATCACCCGGGCTAAGGTCCGGGATCGACACATCAAAAAAAATATCCGGATGTGTGGCTTGACAGACTCCGGGCGCCCCGTAAAATGGCGGCTTCTTCCAGCGGGAATAGCTCAGTTGGTAGAGCACAACCTTGCCAAGGTTGGGGTCGCGAGTTCGAGTCTCGTTTCCCGCTCCAAATCGCCGTCCTGACGGCACCCCGGAACCCCGCGCAAGCGGGGTTTTGTTTTTTGGCCTCCCCGCGCAAGACTGGGCGTGATTTGCGGACGAATCGGTTTTCCGGGGTTATAAACCAGCCGGGCGGCTCCCTGTGGGAGCGCCGCCTAATCGGGGAATGCTCCTGCCTCCCCGACATGTCCCCCATCCCTGGGGGCCACGGCTGCGACCGGGCGAGGCGTGGCGGCCACGGACGGCGGACATGCAGGCAACGCAGGAGCGGTTGCCAGCCAAGCGAGCCCGGTATCCGGGCATTCCCAATGTCTGGAGGAAGTCAGCGCAACCAGACCTCATCCTCGCCGATCTTCCCGGGGCCATCCAGGACATAGATGCCGGCGGCGTTACCCCGCACCCGAAAGCCAAGGTGCCCGCCCTGCGCCCAGACCTCGGCCCCGGTGACTGCATCTCGGTAGAGTCCATCCCTGACCCCATCGACGGCGATGTCCTGGTCTCCACCAATGGCCAGCCCGACCACCGCATAACTGCCGGCATCGGCGAGGTCGCGCACAAAGCTCATACCGCTCCCCCACTCACTGACCTGGGTCATCAGGGCCTTCTGCAGTGCCGGAACAGCACGGCGGATTTGGTTCAGGCGCCGGATGTGCCGGTAGAGGGGGTGGGCCTGTGTCTCCTTGATGCGCTCGTCGCTCAGGTGGTCACCGAAGTAGGCCCGGCCTGTGGTATCGAGTGTGTCCTTCTCGCCCTCCACGTCCTGGGGTGCGCCGCGCATGAAGGCGATCTCCTCGCCAAAATAGAGGCAGGGGATGCCGCGAGCGGTCCAGATCAGGTTATAGGCTGCGGCGGCCATCCAGTCTTCGCCCTTGAAACGGTACTTGAAGTCGTTGTCCGGACCCACGTCGTGGTTCTGCAGGAAGGTCACCAGGCTGGTGACGTCGCCGTAGATCCAGTCCATGGACAGGATCTGGCCGGTGCCGCCGTAGGTTCCCTTGCTCACCGTGTCCCTGAAGGTGGAGAAGAGCCCGAAGTCGAGCTGCGCAAAGCCGGAGTCACCGCCGGAGTTGGGGTCGCGTGGGTCATGGCCCAGACGCGTGTACCACCAGGGCCGGATCTGCGAGGGGCCGTTGTCGCCGCCGCCCAGATCGCCCCAGCCATATCCCTTCACCAGGTTCTCGCCGAAGACGAAGAGCCCCGGTTTGTGGGCCTTCCAGGCGTTGACGTATTCGAGCAGGTTATCGCGTTCGACGTGCTTGACGGTGTCGATGCGCAGGGCATCCACGCCCATGTCCAGATAGCGGTTGATGGACCCGATGAGGTAGTCCTTCACGTTCTGCCGCCCAGTGGCCAGGTCGATGCAGTCACCGGCCAGGTGCTTGTGCTGCAAGGGGTGGGCACTCTCCCAGTCTCCGCCGCAGATGAAGCCCTCCTGGTGATACCAATCCGGGTCGAGCTCGTTGGCGTCGATGCCGAAGAAGCGCCCCGGGTTGTAGCCGGGCTTGGGGACGGTCTCCCCGGTCTTGGGGTCTACCAGTAGCTCGACGCCCTCGGGGTCCCGGGCGTGGCGGTCCCGATACCATTGGGGTGCGACCGGATTGTCGATGTCGTCCTTGTCCGGCCAGGCGTAGTTGCCCAGGTTGCCCTGATAGGGGCCATGATCCACCCGACCCTGCTCGGAACCTTGGGGGACATAGTATTTGATGGGTAAGTGGTCGATGTGGACCTTGCCGCGGATGCCGTACTGGCAGGAATGATTGACCACCACGTCCTGGATGATCTTGATGTCCTTGGCATGGGCGGCATCGATCAGGTCCTGGTAGGTGGCGTCTGGGGACTCCAGGCGTGGGTCGATGCGGGTCCAGTCGTACGGGTGGTAGCCGTGGTAATCCAACCCGGAGCGGTTCTCCACCGGTGGGGTGATCCAGATGGCGGTGAAGCCCAGGTCCTTGATGTAGTCCAGGCGCTGGATCAGGCCCTTGAAGTCGCCCCGCCAGTGGGGGTCTATGGGGTTGCCGTCCCCATCGAGGCGGATACGGTCGCGACAGAAGAAATTGTTGGATGGGTCGCCATCGTAGAAGCGGGCGGTGAGCAGGAAATAGATGGTCTCCTCGCGGAAGTCTCTACGCTCCCCCACTGGGACGAGTTGCGTCTGCGCGAGGGTCTGCGTCGGCGCCTTGGGAGGCAGGGGTGACGGTATCGGCGTCGACGTGGCGGTAGCCGCAGGTGCGCTGTCGTGCCAGCGGCCATTGGCCCCAAACCAGCCGTTGCGGGTGCGGAACAGGTCCGGGGTCTGGCGGCCCTGGCCGTCGTGGAAGAGGAGGTGAGTGGAGTTAGTCTGGGGTAGGCTTACGACGAACCAGCCGGGATCCTCGGCGGTGGCCATGGGTCGCCCAGGCCAGTCGCTGGCAGCCCCTCCCGGGTTTTGTTCCCAGTAGTGGATGTGGATGCTATCCGCCCAGTCGGCGGGTTTTTGGAAGTAAAGGGACAGAGTGGGCATGGTGGGCTCCCGAGGTATGCTTGGGCGCTGTTCTAGCACGAATCCGGCCGCGAGCGCATGACCAGTCGCAGGCCGGGCGCGGCCTCGACCCTGGCCGAGGATTGTCCCCGGGGGCTTGGTGCATGGGTTGAGGGTTGTTAAGCTGCCAGGCCCGGGGCGACCGGCAGTAGCGCCGTCGCTTGGACATCCCTGAGGTCGAAACCCATGTACAAGGTAATGATCGTCGCCCTTGTCCTGTTGCTCCCGAGCCTCTGCAGTGGCGCGGCAGGTGACCCGGCGCTGGCACCTGGGCTCATCAACCCCGGCCATGAAGAGAAGCCATCCTGGTTCAAGGCGTCCTTCCTGGACATCCGCGAGGACCTTGCCGAGGCGAAGGCCGCCAGCCGGCGGGTAATCCTGTATTTCTACCAGGACGGCTGCCCCTACTGCGCCAAATTGTTGCGTGAGGGCTTTGCCGACCAGGGCATCGCGGAGCTGACCCAGGGTGCCTTCGATGTCATCGCGCTAAACCTCTGGGGGGATCGGGAGGTGACGGGTTTTGCCGGCGAGCAAACCACGGAGAAGGCCTTTGCTGCTGGACTCAAGGTCCAATTCACCCCGACCCTGTTGATGCTGGACGAGGACGGCGCGGTGGTGTTGCGCATCGATGGCTATTTCCCGCCCCATCGGCTACGCACGGCACTGGACTATGTGGCGCAGCGCCGCGAACGCCAGGGGCAAAGCTTCCAGGACTTTTATCTGGCCGCCGAGCCCAAGGCTGCCTCCGGCAAGTTGCATGCCGAGGGCGGGTTCCTAACGGCACCACTGCGTCTGGCGCGGCACCCGGACGGGCGACCCCTGGTAGTGTTCTTCGAGCAGCCCAACTGTGCCGGTTGCGACGATCTGCATCAGGACATCCTGCGAAGGGAAGCGATCGCCCCGTCTCTGACCGCCTTCGACGCCGCCCTGGTCGACGCCTGGTCCAACGCGTCGGTACAGACGCCGGATGGGCGCGAGATGCCGCTCAAGGCCTGGTCCGCGGAGCTGGGCATCGAGTACACCCCGTCGCTAGTCTTCTTCGATGGCGCAGGTCGGGAGGTCTTCCGCACGGCCGGTTACCTCAGGGCCTTCCACATCCACGGGGCCCTGGACTATGTGGCCACCGGAGCCTACCTGCGCCAGCCGAACTTCCAGCGCTATCTGGAGGCCCGGCGCGGCGCCCTGGAGGCGCGCGGATTCAAGGTGGATTTGTTGGATTAATGCGACCTGATACCAAGGTCCGCACAGCGGACCCTACCGTAGGGTCCGCTGTGCGGACCGACGGTGGACATGATTTTTCTCAACACCTGCATCGGCAGGCCAGCTAAAAGGCAGTCTCTTTATGCGCAAACTCCTCTTCGCAGCCAGCCTGCTCGCCCTCGCACCCTTAGGGGCGGCCGCTGACATCCCCGCGACCCCTGTCATGAGCCTCTACAAGTTCAATGGGGCTCGGGACGTTCCCTATTACTCCGTAGACGACTTTCGCAGCGGCCCTGGTCGTCGGGCTGGGAGCCTGGCCCAGGGGACCTCGCTCATCCCCTGCCTGGTGATCCGCAACGGCAAACCCCTGACCGATGCCAAGGGCACCCCCTATGTGGGATTCGAGATCGTGGTGGATGCGCGTAAGGCCACCGGGGCGGACACCGCGGTCTTCAAGCGCGCCTTCGCCCAGCGTGAGGGCCTGAAGGTGAAAAACCACCACTGCGGGCCAGAGGTGCGCAATGTGATCAATGTGCGCGAGCTCTATACCCTGGAAAAGGCGCCCTTTTTCGATCCGCCCGCCGGCCGCGGGGGCAAGGCGAGCAAGGGTCGCGGCGGTTTGGACGCCATCGTCCGCGCCTTCCATAACTCATCCCAGTGTGCCAGCGCCAATCGCAAGCTACTGGGGCGGCGCAGCGCACTGGACTCGGCCTGGGATAGCTTTGTCCGCGCCAATCCCGGTGGCTGGTCCAGTGCGGACCTAAACCGGGCACGCGGCCTCGACTACACCATGCGTACGGCCTTGTTCGAGGGTCACCTGGAGCGCGGCTGCAATGCGTATGGGGCCTGTGAGCGTAACATCGTCGCCCTGTCCATCCGCAACCGGGCCCGGGAGGCCTGCGCCTCGCGCCAGGGGTGTCGGCGCAACGGCGACTTCCAGGGCGTCGCCTCCAGTGTCAGCCAGTACAACATCTGGGACGAGTATCTGACTGAAATCTCCGGGCTGACCGCCTGTTATCTGCGCGACGATCTGGCCGACAAGACCGACTACGCCAAGCTTCAGGCCATGTATGCCCAGAACCTGCCGGACGTGGAGGACATCCTGTTCGGCAGCGACGCCGATCTGACCCGGATCTTCTCCGGGGCTTCGCTCTCGGACATCAAGAACCTGCGCCACTACTACCACGCCCCGGCCATGGGCAAGTGCTTCCCGAACCATGATCGGGTGGAGTACATGAGCGGGGCCGTGGCCCGCAACGGCAGCAATTTTGCCCTGATCGCCAATGCACGCATCAAGGTGGATAAGAAGATCGGTAGCGGCTACAGCTTTCGCGAGTTCCGCTTCGACCCCAAGGACGACCGTGACGAGGTGCGTATCCTCGACACCTATCCCGGGTTCGTCGTCGATGCCCGCAAGGTCAGTCTCAAGGCTAGCAAGCGCTGCCCGGCCTATGGGATTCCCAGGGGTTGCGGCTTCAAGTCCGTAGGGCGCTATCGCACTGTCCCCTCCTGGCTCGATGACGGCAAGCCTCTGGCCCTGACCTGCCACATCAAGGACCGCGGCGAGTCGTGCAAGTCGGCACCGAGCCGTAAGGCAGCCACCGTAGGCGGGGTCTGCGATACCCAGATGCGCCCGGTGTCCGGCGTGCGGTGAGGGGGCTGCGCTGCCAGTCGCCGGTGGGATAACATTGGAAAGGCCATGTCTGCGTCAGGTGTTGGTCCGATCGGGCGCTCGTCCGTGGGAGCACCGCCTAATCGGGGAATGCTCCTGCCTCCCCGACATGTCCCCGTCCCTGGGGGCCACGGTCGCGACCCCGGCGAAGCGTGACCGCCAGGGACGGCGGACATGCAGGCAACAGTCGCGGATTCATTTGCGTTAATTTGCGTTCATTTGCGGCTGAATTGCGTTTCCCAGGATCACCCTCTGGCTGGTCCGGCCGCACAGCTGGTGGCTGACAATCGCCCCTCTCTGAGGCAAGCTTGCGCGCCATGAACGCGACACCCTCTGCACTCGACCTACTGCACAGCGTCTTCGGCTTCCGCGAGTTCCGTGGTCTGCAAGGCGAGGTGGTGGACCACGTTGTCGCCGGGGGCGACGCACTGGTCCTGATGCCCACCGGCGGCGGCAAGTCCCTGTGCTACCAGATCCCGGCCCTGGTCCGCCCCGGCACCGGGGTGGTGGTCTCGCCGCTCATCGCCCTGATGCAGGATCAGGTCGCCGCCCTGCGCCAGAACGGGGTCCGCGCGGCCTTCCTCAACTCCAGTCTGCCCTATGATGAGGCCCGTCGGGTGGAGCAGGACTTGCTCGCAGGCGCCCTGGACATCCTCTACATGGCCCCGGAGCGCCTGGTCACCCCCCGCGCCCTGGAACAACTCGCGCGCATCCCGATCAGCCTGTTTGCCATCGACGAGGCCCATTGTGTCTCCCAGTGGGGCCACGACTTTCGCCCCGAGTACACCCAGCTCGACGTCCTGGCGGAACGCTTCCCCGGGGTCCCGCGCCTGGCGCTCACCGCCACCGCCGACGAGCCCACCCGAAACGACATCCGCGACCGGCTGCGCCTGGAAGACGCCCGGGGCTTCGTCAGTGGCTTCGATCGGCCCAACATCCGCTACCAGATCCACCAGATCAACGACGCCAAGCGACAACTGCTGGCCTTCCTAAGCCGCGAACACCCCGGCGAGGCCGGCATCGTCTATTGCCTGTCACGCAAGAAGGTCGACGCCATCGCGGCCTGGCTCGCGGCGCAGGGGCTCAAGGCGCTGCCTTACCACGCCGGACTCGACAACGTCGTCCGCAAGGCCCACCAGGAGCGCTTCCTGCGCGAGGACGGGGTGGTCATGGTCGCCACCATCGCCTTCGGCATGGGCATCGACAAGCCCGATGTGCGCTTCGTCGCCCACCTGGACCTGCCCAAGAGCGTCGAGGCCTATTACCAGGAGACCGGCCGCGCCGGGCGCGATGGCCTGCCCGCGGATGCGTGGATGGCCTATGGGTTGCAGGGGGTGATCTCCCTGCGCCAGATGATGGACGCCTCCGAGGCCGACGAGCGGCACAAGGCCATCGAGCGGCGCAAGCTCGACGCCATGCTCGGCCTGTGCGAGATCGTCACCTGCCGACGCCAGGCCCTGTTGCGCTACTTCGACGACCACCTGCCAAAGGCCTGCGGCAATTGCGACAACTGCCTGACCCCGCCCGAGACCTGGGACGGCACCCTGGCCGCGCAGCAGGCCCTATCCGCCGTCTACCGCACCGGCAGCCGCTTCGGCGTCACCTACCTGGTGGACGTGCTCCGCGGGGGCGATGACCCGCGCATCCAGCGCAATGGTCACGACCGGCTCAAGGTCTTCGGGCTCGGCAAGGATCTGGACGAGGCCCAGTGGCGCTCGGTGTTTCGTCAACTGGTCGCGCGCGGCCTCATCGGGGTCGATGTGGAGGGGCACGGCTCCCTCTATCTCACCGAGTCCGCCCGCCCGGTCCTGCGGGGCGAGGAACGGCTCGACCTGCGCCGCGATCAGCCCCAGACCAAGGCCGGTCGACGCGAGCGCGGTCCTGCCAAGCCGGGTCGGGTTGGCGCCCTCTGGGAGGCGCTGCGCGCCAAGCGCCGCGAGCTGGCCGAGGCCCAGGGTGTCCCGCCCTATGTCATCTTCCACGACACCGTGCTGCAACAGATGGTCGACCAGCATCCGCGTGACAAGGCCAGTCTGGCCCTGTTGGAGGGGGTGGGGGTCAAGAAGCTCGCCCAGTACGCTGAGGCCTTCCTTGCGGTCATCACTGCCCACGCCGGCCCCGCCGGGCGCGAGGGCTTGACCGAAACCGTCGCCGTAACCCTCGCCCTGTGGCGCGAAGGGTTGGGTATCCAGGCCATTGCCGCTCGGCGCGGCCTGGTGGCCGCGACCATTCAGTCACACCTCTCCGAACTGGTCGCCGCCGGCGAGTTGTCCCTCGGAGAGGTGGTGACCCTCCCTCCGGCCGAGCTGGAGCACATCCGCGCGGCCATCCTACCTGATCTGGCTGCAGGCAACGTCAGTCTCAAGCCCGCTCACGAACGCCTCGGTGGCGCCTATGAATATGGCCTGCTGCGTTGCGTCCAGGCCGGCATGCAGGGTCGGCCATTGGACGCAGAACAGCCCTTCGGTGCCTCGGGGGTGCCGGGTGAGGGGGGCTGACATGGAGGCGGAAGCCGCACCTGAGCCCACCTGGTATCTCTATCTGCTCGAATGCTGTAACGGGCGTCTGTACACCGGCATCGCCACCGATCCCCATCGGCGCTTCGCCGACCACCTGGCCGGCCGCGGCGCCATGTTTACCCGCATTAACCGCCCCCTGCGCCTCCTCGGCTGGCGCCCCTATCCCAACCGATCCCTCGTCACCAAGGCCGAGATCAGCCTCAAGCGGCGCGACCGCAGCGGTAAACTCGCCTGGGCGTCGGAGAATCCCCCGGTCCCTGAGACAGCGATCTCCATGCGGAGCGACGAGCTTGCGGTCTAGCCGCCCTGGATCTCCACTTTTTTGGGTGTGCCGGCCGGATCGTAATTGACCACGAAGACAATGAAATCCGAACTCGACATGAAGCCCTCGATCGGATAACCAACGACGTTCCAGATCCCCAGTGTAGCGACGGACAGCACACCATGGGTGAAGGATCGTATGGTCGACCCCTTCGCGCGGCGCACTTGATAGATCTCTTCCAGGGAACCGTCGGGCTTCTCCCGACTCAGCAGGATTTGGCCACCATAGTCCAGCAAACCGACGAAGCAGCTACGCGTATCGCAGTCCCCAATTTCGCTCTCGGTAGCGCCGGATTGGCTCGCCGCCGCTCTGGAGGCAGGCCCCGTACAGGCTGCTGTGGCAGCTAAAATCCAGCCGGTAATCAACAAAGTCGATAATGTTTGTTTCATGGGTTGGGTACCTTTGGTAACGGCATGACAATGGTTTCCGGCGATCGCCTCTACCCACTTACGGGTAAAAGTATGAACCATCTGCAATTGCCGCTAAACATTCGTCGAGGGACAGGTCGCAGTGAAGTTCTACCCACTCGCCAGTATGACGCATGAATGACAGCTTGTAGCCGGTATCCCCGCTGTATTCCAGCCGCACGAATTTCAGCACAATGCCCTGACGAATGGTGGGTTCAGGTGATGGTCAAAACGCGAATTCCGGTATTACCGATCTCGATCAGGTCCCCCGACGCTAGGAGCTGATCGGACACAATGCGCTGGCCGTTGACGAAGGTGCCATTGGCACTCTCCAGGTCGCTCAGCATAAGCGCCGTACCCCTCGGGGAAGGCGCCGCGCTGATGCGCGCGTGCTTACGTGAGACGCTGTCGTCCGCGATCCGCAGTTCCACGCCGTCTGCTCGTCCGACGGTAGCCCGGTTCCGGATGACCAGATGGTGCTCGTAGCCTGGACTTCCTGCCGTCTCGATGAACAACGAGACATCGGTACGCGGCTGCCGCTTCAGCATGACGGTACTGCCGGACAGATCCGCTGGAGGTTGAGTCCGAAAACGAGTCGGCTCGTTGGCGGGTCGACCGTGAATCACGTCGAGCAATTGTTGTGCCGCATCGGCTGAGTTGGAGCGGAAATCGATGAACTGGATGGTGCCGAGGCGCAGATGCACGTCGCTGGGCTCGCAGGTGCGTGCCATTACGGGGACCACGCGCCCGCCCAGTCGCTCCAACGCCCATTGGGTCTCGGCCTGCACCCAGGGAGATTCCTGAGCGTCCGGTGAGAGCACGACGAGAAACCAGTCGCTCTGGACCAGGGCGCTGTGGATCTGCTTATGCCAGTCCGCCGCCAGGAGCATGTCGGTCGAAGAGCACCAGGCCAGCGTCTCCGGCCCGTCGAGCAGGGGCTTAAGTACCGAGCGCACGAAGTCCTGGTCCTTGCTGGAGTGACTGATGAAGATCCGTGTCATACGATTGCAACGGCCTCTGACGGGGGATCCGGGGACACTTTCAGACTGTCCTGAAGATAGCTGTTAGCACTGATTTTAGACGTAGTCGATGCTGGATTACGGTGCGCGAGAAGTCGGCCTTGATCAGCGCCCAGTGAGTTCGAAAGTCCGCATCGTTCTGCGGCAGGGTCCAAATGTAATACAGGTGCTCGGGAAGTACCACTGATGAACTCCTCAGTTTGATGGCTGTAAGGATACGAGCGAAAAGCACGTCGAGTGACTTGCTTAATTGCATCTTCGTCTGAAGGTGTTTCTGGGCGTATAGTTGTAGTCATAATGTGAAGCTCAAGCTTTCAGCGGCGGAAACGGGAACAGACAGCGTGGACTATTTGCCGACTTTCCGCAGAAACCGTTGGCCGTCCCCAGTTTCCGTAATGGCCTGGCTATGCCACGACTCTAGGACCCCACCCCCGAGGTATTCCCCCTATGCACCGCCACGACCCGAGCGCTCTGCTGCTGGACATGGACGGCATCCTGTTCCACGGCGACCAGGTCTTGCCTGGGGCCGCGGCTTTTCTCAAGGCCATCGCGGTGGTGCCTCACCTGTTTGTCACCAACAACCCGATCCGTAGCCCGGAGGAAGTCGCCGACCACTTCGTCGCCCTTGGCCTGCCGCGGCCGCATCTGGGGAGAATCCTTACCTCCGCCCAGGCCACTGCCGACTGGCTGATGCGGGTCAAATCGGGCTTTCGCTACTTTGCCGTCGGTGCCGCCGGCCTGCATCGGGAACTGGAGCGCGTCGGGACGCCCGACCCCGTGGCGGCGGACTTCGTGGTGGTGGGGGAGGGGCCAGGGCTCGACTACGAGCAACTGACCATCGGCATCAACTTGATCCTGAATTGTGGCGCGCGCTTGGTGGCGACCAACCCGGATAGCACAGTAGACGCCACGCGCGACGGCAACCATCTGCTCCTACCCGGGGGCGGGGCCCTGGTGGCCCCCTTCGCTGAGGCTACGGGCGTGACGCCGACGGTGATCGGCAAGCCCGAGCCGCTCCTTTACCAGATGGCCCTACAGCGCCTGAACTGTGCAGCCGAGGCGTGCCTGATGGTCGGCGACCGACCGGATACCGACGTCGCCGGGGCCGAGCGGTTGGGCATGTGGACCGCCCTGGTACGCAGCGGTCGGTATGCCCCAGGTGCCCCTTGGCCGGATGGGTTGCCCAAACCCGACTGGGACCTGGAGGACCTGCCCGGGCTGCTCGCCGTCTTGCGCGGGCGTTGGCCAGGGTGGCTTTGACGTCTTGAAACAGCAAGAGGGGGCAAATCTCGGTGCGCCAGGAAAGCCTGGTCGCTTGGAATCGTCAGGCGGAGCTTGGCGTGAAATTGCGTAAGGAGCCCGGCGGGTAACCAGCCCCGCGCGGCAACGGTTGGCCACCCACCGGAAGCGAGTTTTGCGTGGCGTCGGGTAACCGCCGCTGCGAAGCGTAGACGGCGAGCGTGCAAGCCTCATCTGCAGCGGCTCAGTCCCTGGGCCCGGACGATCTGGTCGGACCTGTGGCCTTACGAAACTCCGGCCGTTGAAATCCCGTCACACAGCAGCTACTTACGACGGGGCAGACTCAGGTCTGCTCGACATCGACGCAATGACAGAACAACAGCACCAAATAGGAGACCACCTCAATGAGCACGAGCCATAACAACGATGCCCTGGCCAACAATGATCGCGACCAAGCTGATTAGCCGCCGTGCACTACTCATAGGCGCAGGTGCGGTGGGAGCCGCGGTTGCCTCCGGGATCAGCCTTGCCGGTGATGCGCCTGGGCACAAGCACGAGCATCACGCCCCCAAAAATCCTACGGTCCTGGACGCGGTAAACGATTGTGTCGTCAAGGCACAACAATGCGCCGCACACTGTCTCGTGGCATATCAGGAGGGAGACACGACGCTGGCGGATTGCGCGCGGAAGGTCAACGAGATGCTGCCCATCTGCAGGGCCTTTTCATACCAGCTGGCCGCCAACTCACCCTACGTGAAGGCGCTATCTGCGGTATGTCGACAAGCGTGTGAAGACTGCGAGAAAGAGTGCCGAGTTCACGAGGACAAGCACGTCGAATGCAGGGAGTGTGCGGAGGCATGCGCGCAGGTTGTAGCAGAAATCCAAAAATTGGCCGCGTGATTCAGGCGAGGGTTCCGCCCATGCGGGTCTCGATGGCAGGGCCGAAACATTGCGGCACGCCGCCTCTGGGGCCATTCTGAGACAGTCCGGATCCGGCCCGAGCCTTGCGCCAGGATGGCTCGGCCGGGTCCACCCACGCATCGGTGTCCCGGCCGATGGCGCTGGTCCTCACCATGGCTTCTCAATTCCCTCAATGACAGGGGTCATCGCGCAGGGCGCTCAAGCCGCTCGGCTCCAACTTGGTGGTGCTGTGGATCCCACGCCCGAATCGCCAGCCGATACGGTTCAAGCAGCTCGCAGGTCGGCATGCTTGAGCGGGAACTGGCGGATGCGCCTTCCGATGGCGGTAAGAGATCGCGTTGAACACCGCTGGGGCCGCAACCGCGATGGTCGGCTCACCGACCCCGCCCCAGAACCCGCCCGAGGGCATCACGATGGACTCCATACCTCAGGGTTTTGTGTTTTGCGCAAAACACAAGACCCTGTTCTCTTTCCTTGACCCCCTCGTCCCCTAGGGAAACCTTCCTCAGCGTAGTCTATCAATTATCGGTTTGAGTAGGGATAAGTCAATGGAGTCTAGTTCCACAATGCTTTCTGTCTCAACGAATTTGCAAAACTTCTGCGTCACAAAATTCTCGAAATATATGAAAGCTCTTCCCATCCGCCCATCTGCTTCGTTATGAACACGAAACAAATGACACACCCTGTTTGAATCAACCTTTGGTACTCCGAACCTCGCAACATCTTCAGCCGTCGATGGCTTTTCAACAGAACCAACAGTATATAAGGTTTGCCTGGATTCTTTGCCGTCCTCAATGTGCAACACACGAATAAAGAGGACACCACCTCTTTGCGCGAACTTAAATATCCGGTAGGGCAAACCGATAAGACGTACGTCTTTATGGCTCTTGACAATGTCCCATATGATAAATGTAAAGTCATCTGCCTTAACAAACTTATCATTTTCCATCCAAGCCAGCTCGTATGCTCCTCCGAAATAGTTTAATAAGTTAGATTGCAAACGCAAATCATCTTCCACTAGGGATGCAAACACCGCTAATAGATTGTACGGTATATTCGCCGTCGCGTTGCGCCGCCCGAAAGGTTCTCTATTTGCCGATTTCTTGAGTTGGCGATAAATTTCCTCACCACCAGATCCCCCAAACATACACGCGCCAAGATGGGATCGGGGTCAAAGATGAGATGGGATCGGGGTCAAGGGATCGGGGTCAATGGGATCGAGATGGGATCGGGGTCAGGTCTTGCAATCACGCATTGGGCGCGAGCTCAGGTGATCCAGACGCGGTGTCTCTACCTGCTTCGATTGAGTGCACTGCTCTACTGACTGTGGAGTAGTGTACGCCGAAATAGTCCGCGATCTCCTGCATGGTGTAAACACCGGTCAAGAAGGCGTGCGCCATGGCGTCGCAACGGTCGGGATATTGCCGGGCGAACGATGCGAGTGGCTTGGCCAGGGGACGGCGCTGGGCGCGGGGTACCTCGCGGAGACGCTCCAGGGGCTGGGACGCACCGCAGTGGCGTGCGACGAACGCCTCGTTGCCGAGGAACACCTGGTGGCTTAGCTCCTCCCAGACGCTCGGCTGTCCGATCCCTTCGGCCACAAAGGCGGCGAAGCCTGCCCGCGCCTGGGGGCGCCGACTGCCGAACTGGCCGAGAACCCAGTCGGTCGCCAGCCAATCTGGGCCCGGCGTCAGTCCGACCATCGCCCGGTAGTTGCTCCAGGCCCAGTCGGAGACCTGGGCGACCATCCCGGCCCGCACCGGATTCAACACCACGTAGCGCGCCAGTTCCAACAGGTAGGCGTCGCGCTCGACGAGAATGGCCTTGAACCGGTCCTGGAACAGGTGTCCCACCAGCCCGTGGCGGCGGTTGAACTGCTGGGCGTACACCCCATTGAGCTGACGCATCCCCTTCGACAGATTCGCCTCCGGCGTCTCCACCAAGAAGTGGTAGTGGTTCGTCATCTCGCAGTATGCGTGGCAGCGCCAGTTGAACCGGGCGCAGACCGCGCCCAACACAGAGAGCCAGTCCGTCCGGTCCTGCTCATCACGGTAAATCGCCTCGCGCCGATCCCCACGGGAGGTCACGTGATACAGCCCGCCAGCGAGCTCGATGCGGAGGGGTCTTGCCATGCGGGCAAGCGTAGCTCAGAAAAGAGAACCGACGGCGCGTCAGCGGTGACAATGCGGACCCTCGGGGCATGACAGAAAGCGTGTCCGCGCACGAGAAAATTCACTGTTCCATTGATCGGGGTCAGCTAAATGGTGACCCCAGTCTTCTCTTGCAGTCTTCTTGCTACGGGCTAGCCTTGATCATCTTTCCGACCTGAGCGCCTCGGTGGCCGCCGTCCTTGCCCACACCAAACGTAAGAAAGCCAAGAAACAAGACCCTGAGGTCCCCTGGCGGCCTCACGGGGGTGGGCGGATTTATGATCGAGGCCTGTGTCACGGACACGCGCGCTGACACTCCTCCTCATTCCAGTGCCAGTAGTGCTGCGTCGCGCAGGGGATCCGCGAGAGCCGGCTTCGGTCGTCATTCTCAATGGTTTGCAGATATTTCCCGTTGCGAGGCAACCGAAGCATGTCGTGCGTTAAACCTATACGATTAACATGTGCCCCAACGTTCACCTCGTCCGGGTCGAACACCCTTCCCGAATACTTCCGCACTGCATGCTCTTGACTGAGCACAATGTAATGCCGAAGCACATGGTCCTCAGGCGCGATACGAATTGATGCTCCATGACATTTGTGACCGAATCCTTCGATATTATCCAAATTGGCCCCACGTTTCCAGGCGCGGTTAAGGCGCTGCGGTTGCGGTTCAAAATAATAATATCGAGTCATCTCGCGCACATAGTCACGCCCAGTGTAGTCGGCATCCGGTTCCGGAAGGAAACAAAACTCGCCGAAGTTGACCACATTGCATTCCTGTGAGTCGGCCTCCGTGATGGCGTCGCGCAGTGACCGACTGGGGTCTGAATGCTCCAAGATCTCATCTGCATCTTGATGGATCACCCAGTCGTGATCCAGCGTTTCGATGACCGCCTGCTTCGCCCTGAGTTGTTGGCGCAGGCTAAAATGCCCGTGATATGGGTAGGTTAAACTAAACAGAACCGGTGTTTCTCGAATGACGTCCGCTGTATCGTCATCGGACTCATTATCCAACACGATGATATCGATTCCCTGATCGGCAAGACGGGGCAACAACTGTTTTAGATACTGGGCGTCGTTACGAACGGAGATGATTACAGCGATCTTGAGCTTCTTGCGATTCACAATGTACCCTATTGGCGAAGTGCCTTGCGCGTCCCTCACTGCGGGACTCGAGGCTCGAATGGGAGAGGGCCACGTCGAACTGTGGCGGCGGGCTCGCACCAACCAATCGGTCGTCATGGCCAAAACGTGCCTACCTCGAGTATCTCGCGTGCTTGATTAACTGCCTCGGTCGCTTGGCGACGCAAATCGAGATGTGAATGGACGGTGGCGAGTTTCGCAAGGGCCAAGGGAGTTGACGAGTCGGTAACGCGTACCCGCTGTACGTCGCAACGATCCAGTCCCAGACTGCCGTAGTAGTCGTAGAACTTGAAACCGTCGCCCAGGACCCGTTCAGATAGCTCAATCCACAGAGCGGGGCGTTCGAAGGCATGGGCGAAGATCAGGCCGTGTAGTGAAGAGGCGAGGATGACCCGACAATCCTGCAGTTGAGCAAAGAACTCCGGTAGCGGAGCAAAGACATCAACCACGGGTACCCCGTTGTCACGCCACGTCTGTACCCATTGAGATGAGGCATCGACATAGTGGGGTACGAGGCCTACCGGGTGCCTTGGCTGACATACGGATGGGAAGTAGTCCAGAGCCAATACACCGGGATCCGACAGGAGACTGGGCGCTTCGAGACCTTGTTCTTGGAGGCGCCGGGCCGTCAGCGGACCACGTACCGACACAATATGTCTCGGCTTCTCCGACAAGGCACCAGATGCTGAAATATAGCCTGCGCCACAAATCGTCGAATCGCCGTCCGCCCACTCCAGGATACTACCGAGCAGCACCAAGTTGGGGCGCCCTGCGGGTTCACTTCCGCACACATCGAGACTCCGTCCAAAGAGGCGATCGGCGATATATCGAGACAATACGTCGGCACTGTTTGGAAGCTTGGTGAACGCTTTTAAGCAAACATCCATCGATTCGCACCTCACGCGCCGCTAAAGAGTTAGGCTCATTATCTGTTTCGGGTTGTTAGCCAAGCAGCACTGCCAGAAGTGACCGGGGCGCAGCCTCTACACAATGTCGTCATCAGCAGTTGCCCCAAATTGATTGATCTTTTTTTTGCATCCTGCATCCTCCGTACGATACGACTCTGAGCGTAGTGCACTCCGAAGTAATCGCCGATCGCCTTCAATTTGTAGCCGCCGCTCGCGTAGGCAGCGGCGATCACCTCGTTGCGGTCGGGGTGCATCCAGGCGTAGTCGGTCAGCGGCTTGGGCAGTGATTACCGCTGGGCTCGGGGGACTTCACAGAGATCCCGATCCCGCGGCAAGTTGCCTCGGAGATGCTAGATGAAGGTCTCCGAGGCGAGGAAGACCTGATGCCTGAGTTGCTCCCAGGGGCCTGGTTGACCGACGCCCTCTGCGACGAACCGGCGATAGGCAGCGACCGCCGCCTGTTCGGTGCTGCCGAACGCCGAGGGCAGCCAACTCGGGCAGGGTGCGTCTCCCGTGGTGGCGCGATAGCTGCTCCAAGGCCAATCCTCGGGTGTTGCGACCATCAGTGCGCGGACCGGGTTCAGCACCAGGTAGCGCGAGAGCTCCTTCAGGTAGGCATCCTTCTGCACGCTGATCCCCTTGTAGCGGCCTTGGAACATGTGCCTACAGCGTGCGTGCAGGTCGTTGAAGCGCTGGGCATAGACGCCGTTCAGCTGCCGCATCCTTTTGCACGGCGACACTCCGGGTCCTCTTCCTCCTTTCGCGAGCGCTACATGCCGCCGGTGTATTGCTTGACCCGCTGTTTGAGGCCTTTCCGCATCGCTTCGATGTCCTCGGGAGATGGTTTCGAGCTGCTGCTGACGGGCACCTTGGACACCCGACCTCCCGATATTTTGTGGACGTCCTGGATCAACCAGTCGGTCGGGTGTGCATCGAGCTTGTTGTGCATCAGTTCATGGAAGATTAGGTTTGCCAACAGTCTGCCGGTGTTCGCATCGCCGTCGACGGCATCCCAGTACACCTCTGAGATCATCGCGTGCGATTTGGTGCTCCATCCGGTCGAGCCGCCTCCGCCAAGGTCGCCCTGAGCCCCGTGATTGGCCACGATACTGTTGAACGAGGTCTCAAGCACGTAGCACACGAGATCGGTGTCGCGCACCTGAACGCCGCTCCCCTCCCAGTGGAAGTCCGAGTGATCGAAGTCCGTCCCCTTGCACGCCTTGTCGAGGTATTCGGTCAGATATAACCCCGTCACGTACATCGTCCCCTCTCCGAAGGTAGGCCCGTTTCTCACCTTGGGGACCAGGTAGACCTGAAGTACCGACATAGCCACCTCGCGGAAAAGAAATACGATCACACCGGGACCGGAATGGACCGAACGCTAGCACCGAAGGTGCGTTGAAACAAGGGCATTGGCGGGGCATTGGCGGGGCAGAAGACGAGGCAGGCCCGTGGGGCATGGGGGTCTCGCATCGTGGCATTCCGCCGCGCACGGAAAGTTCGCGCAATCTGTTGGGTGGCGGCTCCAGATACTTGCGCACCGCGTCGTCGGTCTGAGCGCTACCCCGCAACCCCAGCCGCCAAGCCATCGATCTCCCCCAGCAACCGCCGATAGTCCGGGGAATCCTCCCTGGCGTAGTTGAAGTTCTTGAACAGCCCGGTCAGACGAGTGAAGTAGGCCCGTGCCTCGTCGTTGTCGGTGAATCCGTAGGACCGCTGCGCCAGGTCATAGACCAGGTTGAAGGCGATCTGCTGGCGCTCCAAGGGGGCGGAGGCATCCACCGGGTCGTAGGCGTCTTGTTGCAGGTAGACCAGATCTAGAAACAGGGCCTTCTGGTAGGTGACGAAGTCCTCCAGGGTGACGCCCTCTTCGCCGGTGACCTGCATCATCTGTAGGGCCGCATCTCCGGCCTTGAGCAGCCCCATCAGGGCCTGGACCCGCTCGGTCCAGGTCGGGCCCAGGTGGGCGGCATACCAGGGCCTGAGTTGTTCCAGATAGCGGGACCAGGAGATGAGCGGGTCGATGGCGGGGTAGAAGCGTTTGTAAGCGCGGTCGTAGGACAGCCCCAGGAAGGTCTTGACCGTGGCGAGGGTCGATTGGGTGACCGGCTCCTCGAAGTTGCCGCCGGCCGGGGAGACGGTGCCGAGCAGGGTCAGGCTGCCCTGGGTCCCGTCCGCCAGGCGCAGCACCCCGGCCCGCTCGTAGACGGCGCGTATAGCCGAGTCGAGATAGGCGGGGAAGGCCTCCTCGCCTGGAATCTCCTCCAAACGCCCAGAGGTCTCACGCATGGCCTGGGCCCACCGGGAGGTGGAGTCGGCCAGCAGCAGCACGTCGCAGCCCATCTGCCGGTAGTACTCGCCCAGGGTGATGCCGGTGTAGATGGACGCCTCCCGGGCGGCCACCGGCATGGATGAGGTGTTGCAGACGATGATGGTGCGGTCCATCAGGGTCCCGCCGGTCCTGGGGTCGGTGAGTTGGGGGAACTCGGTTATGGTCTCGACCACCTCGCCGGCCCGCTCGCCGCAGGCGACCACGATGACGACGTCCACTGCGCTGTAGCGCGAGACCAGGTGTTGCAGCACCGTCTTGCCCGCCCCGAAGGGCCCGGGGATACAGCCGGTACCGCCGCGGGCGATGGGGAAGAAGGTGTCGATGGGGCGGATGGTGGTGACCAGGGGCTCGCTGGGGTAGAGACGCTCGCATCGGCGCTCGTCCAGCAGGTGCTCGGGGATGGCCCGGCGCACCGGCCAGCGCTGGGTGAGGGTGATGGAGCGCTCGCGACCGGCCTGGTCCTGGATGCGGGCGACCAGGGTGTCCACGGCGACGTTGCCCTCCTGAATCCATGCGACCTCTACCTCGCCGGGCTCGTCGAAGGGGACCATGATGCGGTGGCGGATGGCCCCCTCCTGCACCAGACCCAGGGTGTCACCGGCACGCAGCCGGGCCCCGGTCTGGACCTGGGGGACGAAGGACCAATGCCGTCGCTGGTCCAGGGCCGACAGCTCGACGCCACGGGGCAGGAAGACCCCGTGGGCCAGGGCAATATCTTCCAAAGGATTCTGTAACCCGTCGAAGACCTGGCCCAGGAGCCCTGGACCCAGATCGAGGGAAAGCATCTCGCCGGACTGTTCCACCGGGTCGCCGATGGAGACGCCCTGGGTGCTCTCGAAGACCTGTACGTCGGCGCGGCGCCCGCGCACCCGCAGCACCTCGCCCTTGAGGCGCTCCTGGCGGTGATCGGGGCCCAAACGGCGCGGGCAGACGAAGACCACCTCGTTCTTGGTCAGGTAACCGGAGCCCTCTGGGCCGGTCAGTTCGATGGCGACCAGGTCGTCCTGGACGGCGACGACTTGGGCCGTGGTCGGTGTGGCGTCTGGTTCATGCATGGAGGACCTCGGCATGGGTGCCCAGTCCGGCCGTCACCAGGGCGTCGAAGCGGGCCAGGGCGGCGTCGGCATCCTGGTCGAGCCAGCGGGCGATCAGGTCCCAGCGCAGGACATAGATGACCACGGCCTCGAAGTCGAACCAGTGACCCTCGCCGGCACGATCCAGGTGTGCCCAGGTGACCGCCAGCTTGAGCCGCTCCAGCCCGAGGCTGTCCTGCCCACGCAGGAGGCGTTCGGCCTCGGTGATCCAGGGGAAGACCCGCTCCAATCGGAAGCCGGGCTCGTGCCAGTTGCGCTCGATGTGCGCCACCCAGCGACCGTAGCCCCAGTGCGGCTCCGGACTGGTCTCGCCCCGGTGGCGACGACGGGCCGCGGCGAGCAGGGTGCGCATCTCCATGCGGGAGCGCAGCAGGTCGCGGAACAGGGGGTTCGACAGGTCCGCCTCCAGGGTCTGGGTGCGCCGCACCAGTTCGGCGTCGGTGAGGTCCATGGAGTGGTGGATGAAGTCCAGGATCTCGGTGAGCCGTCGCAGGGTGTCGGCGTCGTCGGGTTCCAGGACCCGCAGGCGCTGCTCCAGGCGCAGACGGGACAGGGGCGTGTGGTGGGCGCCGAACAAGGGCCCGTGGAAGGGCAGGCTGGAGATCAGCATGACGTAGCGCGTAGCGGCGTCCACGCTATTTCACCGTGCCTTCGAGGATGGCGCGAAAGCGCGGGTGCAGGTGCTCCAGCAGGACCTCGGCGACCCGCTCCGGGGTCAGGTCGACGCGGATCTCGCCGTCGCGCAGGGAGATGCGGATGCCGCCCTTGTGGTCATCGGCGGTGCGGAAGGTCACCCCGTCGCGCAGCACGGTGTTGGCGACCGACAGCACGAAGTGGGACAAGGACCCCTCGCGGAGTTCCTCCGGGCGGCGACGCAGCTCGTCCAGGGCCACGACGCCTTGCGGGAGCAGGATCTCCATGGCC
This sequence comes from uncultured Gammaproteobacteria bacterium, assembly GCA_963845265.1. GTDB lineage: Bacteria > Pseudomonadota > Gammaproteobacteria > Chromatiales > Chromatiaceae > DYRB01. The sequence continues at coordinate 270,181 of CAWJRN010000014.1, forward strand.
GGGGATGCGTCCATGGCTGCCTCGCGTTGGGTCCGTCCGGCCACCTCCAGGATCAGCCGTTCCAGGAATGCCTCCTGGGCCATGTCTGCCGCCACCAGGCGCCGGACCTCCTCGCTGAAGCGGGTCGTGAGGTGTCCCTTCATCTCCAGGACACTGTCGCGCATGGCGACCCGCAGCGCCTCCTCGCCGGCCGCACGGGTGCGCTCGGCCTCGGCGCGGGCCTGGCTGAGGATGGCCTCGGCCTTGGCCTTTGCCTCTTGCTCCAGGCTCGCCGCCCGGCGCCGCGCCTCTTCGAAGATGCGCTCGGCCTCGGCCCGCCCGCTGGCAACGCCGTCCTCGCGCAGGCGCTCGATGAGGGCCTCGACCCCGGAGGAGGCCAGCCCGGCTGATGTGTCCGATGTACTCATGGTGCTGACCTGAGTTTTTGTATGGGTCCGCAAATGAACGCAAATAAACGCAAATAATTCATGTTGTTGAATGATTATTGTCAAATCGCTTGGAGGCTATGCCGGCCTCGGCAAGTCTCGTGAGGCGGCATCAAACCCGCTCCCGATTTGCGTTCATTTGCGTTCATTTGCGGACTGAATTTCTAGTCAACCGGCCGCCGGGATACCCCCGGCCAGGACCAGGGCGAAGACGAAAGCGAAGACCGCGAAGCCCTCAACCACCGCCGCCGGGGTCAAGGCCAGACCGAAGATTTCCGGCTTGACCTTGGCCGCGTTGATCGCCGAGGCGCAGCATTGGCCCTGGCGGATGGCGCTGACCATGAGCGCCAGACCGGCCAGGATGCCGATGCCGAACAGGGCGCCGCCCGTCTCGGCGGTGACGGGGCGGTTGAGGGTGAACATGACCACGATGCCATAGATGACCTGGGAGGAGGGCATCACCGAGATACCCAGATAACGGCCATAGCCGCTCTCGGTCTCAAGCATGGCGCCGATGGCGGCCTGCCCGGCCACGGCACAGCCGATGATGCTCCCCATGGCGGCCAACGCCATGGCCCCGTAGACCCCGGCCCAGCCTAGCGCGACGACGAACTCGTTCATGGATTCCCCTCCCGTCTGGCGAAGGCCCGGAAGGGATAACCCTCCTCGGACAGGCCCCAATTGTAGAACTCGATGAAATTCAGGCGCAGGCCATGCACCACTCCGCTCATCAGGCTGAGACCCAGGTTCAGCCCGTGCCCCACCACCAGGATCAGCAGGGCCAGCAACAGCCCGAGCCCAGGGTAGGCCGCCGCGGCCTGATGGGCCAGGTCGTTGAAGGTCAGGGCCAGGGAGGCGCTGGCCAGGCCCAGGGCGAACAGTCGCAGATAGCTCAAAACGTCGCCGAAGGCCTTGGTCACGTCGGTCAGGGCGCGCAGGCTTTCCAAGAGCCAGAGCAGGGCATCCATGGGTCGACGCACCGGTCGGCTCCCCGAGAACCAGAATATTGTCGCCAGGCCCACCCCAAGCAGCGTCCACCCGATCAGCGTCAGGGGACGGGCCGGGCCTATCTCCCCCAGCCAGAGCAGGAAACCGCCCAGTACCGCGCCGATCCAGCCCAGGGCGACCCAGGCCGCTGGGGTGCCGCGCACATGCCAGGCCCGCGATGCATTGGCGATGCCAAGATGGACCACGCCGATGCCCACCGATAGCCGCATCATGGTGTCGAAGTCGTTGATGTCGAGCAGCTTCAGGGCCCCCAGGGCCGAACCGGGCGGCGGGCTCAGCCCGAACCAGCTCCCCGACCAGCGTGCCCCAGATCAGGGCGCTGCCCACCAGGGCCGTGGCCAGGACCCGCAGCCGCCGGCCCAAGGGTCTGATGCCCAGGCGCCGCCAGCCGGCGGCAAGGGCCAGGGCGAAGATGACCGCATAGCCGGCATCGGAGAGGATCATGGCGAAGAACAAGGTGAAGGACAGGAACACCACCAGGGATGGGTCCCAGGCGCGATAGCCCGGGGTCTGGTAGAAGTCCACCAGATCCTGGCCGCCGGCCAGGGCAGGGGGGTTGTCGAGCAGGGTCGGTGGGCGGTCTTCCGGGGTTGGGTCTTCCAGCAGCAGCGCCAGGCCGTGCTCGGCTGCGAACGCCTCGATGCACTCCCGGTTCGGGGCCGGGAGCCAGCCCTGAACGGCGAAGAGCCCGTCCCGGTCCAGGGTCTGGCTGGCGGCGTGCAGGCGCGCCGCCCGGTCCTCGGCGCGGGCCAGGTTGCGAGCGATGAGCCGGCACCAGCGGGTCAAAGCCTGACGGCGGGCGAGCAGGTCTTCCAGCTCGATCTCGGCGGCGTCGAGGCGCCGCTGCACCTCGCTCAGGGCCAGAGACCCGGTGTGGGTGCGCGGGACAGGCAGGGCATTGGACGGGGGTTCCTCGGCGGCGATCACCGCCACATAGGCAAAGCGGTTGTCCCGGTGGACCACCTGCCAGGGCTGCCCCAGGTCCCGAAGCCTGGTCATGGCGCTCACCGGGACGATGTAGAACCAGAGCCTCAAGCCCCCCAGGTCCGCCGGTGCCGGCAGGCGGAAGTCGCCCCAGGGCTTGAGGGCCTCGCAGCGTTCCTGGAGGCCGTCGCGCAGGTCCTGGGTCTCGCGCACCAGGCGGCGGTTCTCCAGCACCTCCGCCACCACGGCCTGCATGTCGAAGCCCCTCGGGTCACTGACCTGACGCCGCTTGTCGCGGACATCGGTGAGATAGCGCAGGGCCTTGTAGGCATCGACGGCGTGGGCCGGGGGCAGGGTCTCCGGTGCCTTGGACAGGGGTGCCAAAGCAAGCAGGTGGACGCAGCCCAGGCGTTGCAGGTCCCGCAGCACGGCGGTCTTCTCCCGCTGCGGGCCGCACAGGGTCGCCTTGCGCATGGCGACGATGGTCATGCCAATGCCTCCCGGGCACGCTTGGCCTTGGCGATCTTGGCCCGCACCACAGCGGCGCGCTCGCCGTCGGCGAGGAAGATGCGGATGCGTCGGATGTGCTCCCGGGTCCGTGGGATCAGCACCTTGTCGAAGAGATTGACCCTTTGCGTGACGGTGCGCACCGCCTCTTCCAGCAGGCTCAGGCGGCGCTGTTCCACTTGGATGCGCACCCGCAGCTCCAGCATCTCGGCGAGCAGCTTCGCCAATCGGTCCACCCACTCCGGCTTGGCCAACAGGGCATAAGGGCGGCGGTCCAGCACCACCCGGTCCAGGCGCGGCAGGCGCGCGCCAAGCAGGTTGTCCTCCCCCAGCTCGACCCCCGCGACGCTCACCAGGCCGGTGACATCCACCTCCAGGTCAGAGGCCATGGGCAGCTCGGCGCGCAGGCGCTCGCGCAGTTCGGCAATGGCTCGGTCGGTGTCGGCCAGGGCCGCTGCGGCCCGGGCCCGCTCGTTGCTGAGCTGGCGGCGCTTGAGGTCCAGAGAGGGCAGGAAGCGCTCGTAGGTCTTGAGCTTTGTCCCCTCCTGGGAAAGGGACGCCTTGCTCAGGGTCAGCCTGGGCATATCAGGCCACCTCGGGTTGCTGGTCCGGGAGGTACTTGTCGATGAGCGCCTGCTTCATCAAAAGCTCCGCCGGCTCGAAGCACTCCGCCAGGGTCTGCCAGGACAGGTCCAGGGCCTGCTCCAGGGGCATGGAGACCTCGATGGCCATGAAGCGCTCCCGGAACAACCGCCCGAAGCGCAGCAGCTTGCGGTCCAGGTCCGACAGTTCGAAGGCCATGGCCTGCTTCTGCTCCGCGTCCCTGGCCCCGGAGTAGAGGCGGATCATCGTGTTCATGACCTGGGAATGGTCCTCTCGGGTCGCCGTGCCGATGACGTGCTGCTTGAGCCGGGACAGGGACCCGAAGGGGTCGATGGCGCCGTCGTGCAGGTAGAGCTGCCCCTCGGTGATATAGCCGGTCGTGTCCGGGACCGGGTGGGTCACGTCGTTGCCGGGCATGGTGGTGACCGTGAGGATGGTCACCGAGCCCCCGTCCCGGTAGTCGGCGGCCTTCTCATAGCGGCGGGCCAGTTGGGAGTAGAGGTCGCCCATGTAGCCGCGATTCGATGGCACCCGCTCCATGGCGATACCGACCTCCTTGAGGGCGTCGGCGTAGGCGGTCATGTCCGTGAGCAGGACCAGGACGCGCTTGCCCTCGTCCACGGCGAAGCGCTCCGCCACTGCCAGGGCCATATCCGGGACCAGCAGCCGCTCGACGATGGGGTCGGAAGCCAGGTTGACGAACATGACCGTGCGGGCGAAGACCCCGGCATCGTCGAAGGCGGTGCGGAAGAAATGGTAGTCGTCGAAGATCAGGCCCAGGCCGCCGAACACCACGATGTCTGCGTCCGCCTGGACGCCGATGCGCGCCAGGAAGGGGTTATAGGGTTCGCCGGCGACGGAGAAGATCGGGATCTTCTGACTCTCCACCAGGCAGTTGAACAGGTCCACCATGGGCACATCGGTGCGAATCATGCGCGAGGCGAGCAGCCGCCGCATGGGGTTCACCGAGGGCCCGGCGATGGCGACCTTGGGGTCGTGGGACAGGTCCGGTCCTCCGTCCATGGGCTGGCCGGCCCCACGGAAGACCCGCCCGAGGATGTTGGGAGAATAGGTCGCGCGCATGGGCAGGCCGAGGAAGCGGACCTGGGCCCGGGTCGAGAGCCCCTTGGTGCCGGCGAAGACCTGCAACGCCACCCGGTCTTGCTCCAGGTGGATGATCTGGGCCAGGGAGGTGCTTTTGCCGTCCTCCACCAGGGCCAGGTCGCCGAAACACACCGCCGCATCCAGGGTCAGGGCCTGAGGGACCCGCACCTTCACGATATCCCCGACGATCTCGAGGATGCGGGAGTACTGGACCATGGCCTGTGACATGCGACGACCTCCGCCGGGGGTGCCGGTTTGCTCCCGCAGAGCATAAACCCAGAATTGACTGTTGACTCCGCCTTTTCGCGTTCCGGCCCCAAGGATAGACTTTGCCTTCGTGCCAAGTCCGGATGGGGTGGGAGTGTCGCCAAGATGATGTTGGAGGGGGAGTTGTTAAGGTGGAACGACGCCAAGGGATTTGGCTTCATCCGAGGCGCCCGGGGCCAGCCGGATGTCTTCCTCCACATCAGCGCCTTGCCGCCCGGGGTGCGCCCTGTGGTCGGCGATTGCATCCTGTTTACCGCGGTCACCCAGCCGGGGGCCAAGGGGCCGCGTGCCCAGGAGGCGGCGGTCAAGGGGCGTCAATCGGATCCCGCGGCGGTACGCCAGGGGCGGCGACCGTCCGACCGCTCCGAGCGGCCCTCGACACCAACCGCACGACCAGAACGACAGCGGGACCGGCAACTGCGTCTCCTGGGCTGGTCGCCGGCCGTCGTCCTGGTCCTGCTCCTGACGGGGTTCTGCCTGGTCGGGGCTGCGGTCTTTGTCCCCGTTAGCCCCGTCCCCTTGCTCCTCTACCTGTTGGTCAGCCCGGTGGCCTTCGTCTTGTACGGCAAGGACAAATATCGGGCCATGACCGGGGCCTGGCGGGTGAGCGAGCAGACCCTGCACTTCACCGAGGCGCTGGGCGGCTGGCCCGGGGCCTTCGTCGCCCAGCGCACCATGCGCCACAAGACGGCCAAGGCCGATTATCAGGTCGTCTTTTGGCTCATCGTCGCTGCCCATGTCGGGTTCTGGGGTCTGTGGTTCCTGTCGCCGGAGACCTTGGCGCCCCTGCTCGGCAAGGTTGGCCTCCACACAGCCACGCTGAACTGGACGAAGCCCCTATAGGGTGGATCGACTCCGAAGCATCGTGCCGGACCCTCGGCGCGGTTCATCCCTCGCCGCACCGCACGCGCTACCGATCAAGATCCGTTGTTGTGGCGCGGGGCGCCCTTGCCCCCAGGCTCACGGAATGAGTCACCCCCCTCCCTAGACTCCGGCCCTGGATCATTCACCGGGGGGCGGGGCTATGGGCAGGGCAATCGACGAGGCGGCGGTGTGGCAGGGGCTTAAAGGCCTGGTGGCGCGGCTCAAGGGTCGCTATGGGGAGCGCATCGCCGGGGAGCTGGTCCAGCCGGCGGTGACCGCCCGCTTCGCGCCACTCCCGGCGGACCTGCACCCCCGGCTGGCGTCGGCGCTGCGGACCCGGGGGGTGGAAAGGCTCTACAGCCACCAGGCCGCGGTCTGGGACCTGATCCGCGCCGGGCAACACGCGGTGGTCGCCACCCCTACTGCTTCGGGGAAGACCCTGTGCTACAACCTGCCGGTGCTCGACGCCGTGCTTTCCCGCGGGGCCAAGGCCCTGTACTTGTTCCCGACCAAGGCCCTGGCCCAGGACCAGGTGGCGGAGCTGATCGAGCTGAATCGGGCCGCGGACCTTGGGGTGAAGGCCTTCACCTTCGATGGCGATACCCCGGGGGATGCCCGCAAGGCGGTGCGCACCAGGGGCGACATCGTGGTCTCCAACCCGGACATGCTCCACCAGGGCATCCTGCCCCACCACACCAAGTGGGCACAGTTCTTCGAGGGGCTGCAATTCGTCGTGGTGGACGAGCTGCACGGTTACCGCGGCGTGTTCGGTTCCCATGTGGCCAATGTCCTGCGCCGGCTCAAACGGGTGTGCCGCTTCTACGGGACCGACCCGCGCTTCATCTTCGCCTCCGCCACCATCGCCAACCCCGGGGAACTGGCCACCCGACTCATCAGTGCGCCCGTCGCCACGGTGACCGAGAGCGGGGCGCCCCTGGGCGAGCGGCACCTGTTGCTGTGGAACCCGCCGGTCATCAACCCGGACCTGGGCATTCGTGCCTCGGCACGTTCCCAGACCACCCGCATCGCCCGGGCGGCCCTGCGCACCGGGCTCAAGGCCATCGTGTTTTCGGGTTCCAGGCTCCAGGTCGAGGTCATCGCCAAGTACCTCAAAGACGCGATCGACAGGGACCCGCTGCGCCCGTCCCGGGTGCTGGCCTACCGCGGGGGCTACCTCCCCAGCGAACGCCGTACCGCCGAACGCGCCATGCGCGCCGGCAGCGTGGGGGTGGTCGTCAGCACATCTGCCCTGGAACTGGGGGTGGACATCGGCGCCCTGGACGTGGCCATCCTCAACGGCTACCCCGGCACGGTGGCGGCCACCTGGCAGCGTCTGGGACGCGCCGGGCGACGGCTGCGCCCGTGCCTGGGGGTCATGGTGGCGAGCAGTGATCCCCTCGACCAGTATCTGGTCCGCCACCCGGAACACTTCCTGGGCGCGAGCCCGGAGCATGCCCGCATTCACCCGGATCAACTCCTGATCCTGCTCGATCATGTGCGCTGTGCGGCCTTTGAGCTGCCCTTTACAGAAGGGGAAGCCTTTGGGAGCGAGGGGGGAAGCGAGGACCTGGGCGAGATGCTGGCCTACCTGGAGGGGCAGGGCATCCTCCAGCGCCAGGGTGGGCGCTGGTATTGGGTCGCGGACAGCTATCCGGCCAACGCCGTGTCTCTGCGCTCTGTGGCCGAGGGCAACTTCGTGGTCATCGACCTGGCCGACAGCAAGGTCCTCGCCGAGGTGGACTGGAGCGGTGCCCCCAGCACCCTCTACGAGGGGGCCATCTATCTGATTCAGACCCGGCCGTACCAGGTCGAGCGCCTCGACTGGGTGGGGCGCAAGGCCTTCGTGCGCGCCACCGACGCCGACTACTACACCGATGCCATCGACTATACGCGGCTCAAGATCCTCGACCGCTTCGAGCACAAGCGTGGCCCCAACGGCCTGGCCGCCCATGGCGAGGTCCATCTGGTGCGGCGCTTCCCCGGCTATAAGAAGATCCGCTATTACACCCACGACAACGTGGGCTACGGCAACATCAACCTGCCGGACCAGGAGTTGCATAGCACCGCCGTCTGGTGGCAGGCCGACCCGAAGGCCCTGGAGTCGGTCCTGCCCCAACGTCAGCTCGCCATCGAGGGCTTTCTCGGTGCGGCCTATGCCCTGCACCACATCGCCGCTCTGCGCGCGATGGCCGAGCTGCGCGACCTGGGCCGAGCAGTGGGGGACGGGGAGGGCGGTTGGTTCGCCACGGTCGGCGCCGACGGGCGCGGTCAGATGCGCGACGCAGAGGGGGCGACCGCAGACCTCGCGGGGGGCTTCGAACCGACCCTGTTCCTCTATGACAACTTTCCGGGCGGCATCGGCCTGTCCGCTCCCCTGTTCGATGCAGCCGATGTCTTGGTGGCCGATGCCCTTGGATTGGTGGCCGGTTGCCCCTGCACCGGCGGTTGCCCTGCCTGCGTCGGCCCTGTGCTGCCGGGGGACGAGGTGCGGGACGTCACCCCCAAGGCCGCTGCGGCCAGGGTGCTGGACCTGCTGGGGCCAGTGGCGGCGGGGGAGGGTGCCACCCATGCAGTTGGCTGAGCGTCTGCGGCTGCTTAGGGGGGAGTCCTTGGCCCCTGTCCCCGATCCAACGGAGCCAGGGCCGGGGCCCACTCTGGCCGAACGGCTGGCCAGGTTGGGGCGTGGGGCTGCTCCCAGGCCCCAGGCGGAGGCCCCTCTAGGGACTGGTGGCCGCAACGCTGGCGGGTTGATCGAACAGGTCTTGGGCGGGTCTTGGATGGCACCTGGGGTTCTGCTTGTGGAGCGGCGCATCACACTTACTCAGGCCCATGGGTCGGTTCAGCTTGGGGCCGGGCTCGGGGCCCTGGGGAAACTGGCCAGCCAGGTCCTCGGTCAGGTCTCTGGCCCATCGGGTTGGTGTCTGCTCGACACCGAGACCAGCGGCCTGGCCGGGGGTACCGGGACCTGGGTCTTTGCCTGCGGCATGGCCCGACCTGAGGGCGACGCCCTGGTCCTGCGGCAATACCTGCTCGCCCGCCTCGATGCCGAGTCCGCCTTCCTCGCCGCCCTGAGCGAGGCCTTGGTCGGCTGCGGTCTGCTGGTCAGCTATAACGGCAAGTCCTTCGACATCCCCCTACTCAACACCCGCTTCCAACTCGGCGCCAGGGATGGCGCACGTGTCGGAAATGCAGGAGCAATTTCCGATCAAGGCGCCAGGGATGGCGCACGTGTCGGAAATGCAGGAGCAATTTCCGGTCAAGGCGCCAGGGATATTGGATGTGTCGGAAACCCAGAAGTTGTCGCCGACAAAGGCGGTCTGCCCCCGCGGCTGGACGGCTTGCCCCACTTGGACCTACTCCACCCCATCCGCCGGGCCTTCGCGAGAACCTGGCCGGACTGCCGCCTCGCCACCGCCGAGGCGCGGCTATTGGGTTTGAGGCGCCAGGGCGACCTGCCCGGTGCCGAGGCCCCGCGGGCCTGGCTCGACTGGATGCGGTGTGGCGATACCGCCGGTCTGGCCGGGGTCCTTGGGCACAACCGGCTGGACCTCCTGTCCCTCGCCGCCCTGGCGGCCCCCCTGATGCTCACCCTGAGCGATCCCACCGCGACTGGGGCAGACCCCCTATCGGTGGCCGGTTGGCACCGCGACCGGGGCGACCCGATCCGTGCCTGGACCATCCTGGAGGCCAACCAACCTGACCTGTCCCCCATAGGCCAACTGGAGCTGGCGCGGTATCGGGTCCGGGCCGGCGACTGGCGTGCTGCGGCCAATCTGCTCGAACCCCTGGCCGAAGCTGGCGACCCCGATGCCTTGGTCGCCCTGGCTAAGCTCCTGGAACATCGCCTCGGCGACCCGCACCGCGCCCTGGCCCTGGCCAGGCGCCTGCCTGCAAGCCAGCAGAGCCAACGGCGTTGCCAACGCCTGGAAGAGCGGTTGGCCGGTTGTGGGCCATCGTTCATCGACCTCTGTGCGGGCGACTGGGGAGGCGAGCCGTGAAGCTAGTGCGATAGCAAGCCGTTGAACGGGCAGCCGCTCCGCTTGCGGTCCACCTCGTCGGCGGCAGTACAGCACTCCCACTCGTTCCACCGCTCCCGCGGTGGATAGACTAGGCGGGATGCTCCTAACGGCTCGGCATACGCGGGCCAGGCAACCAGCGGACCGAACATGACCGACCCCTTTGACCTCGAACGCTTCGTCATCGCCCAGGACCCGATCTACGACCGCGTGCTCCAAGAGTTGCGGGCGGGGCGCAAGGCCAGTCACTGGATGTGGTACGTCTTTCCCCAGCTGCGTGGCCTGGGTTGGACGCCGACGGCCCGTCGCTACGGCATCGCGTCTCTGGACGAGGCACGCGCCTATCTGGGCCATCCAGTCCTGGGTCCCCGTCTGCTGGAGTGCGTCGGCCTGGTTCTGGCCCTGGAGGGCCGCACCGCGGGGCAGATCTTCGGTTACCCAGACGAACTCAAGTTGCGCTCCTGTCTGACCCTGTTCGGGGCCGCGGCGCCGGAGGTCGCAGTCTTTTCCGCCGCCCTGGCGCGTTATTACGGCGGCGACGCGGACACCCTGACTTTGGAGCGACTGGTGGGCGATTGATCCCAGAAAGGGTAGTTCGGCCGTAAATGGACGCAAATAAAACGATCGTTGGAATTAAACAATCGTTCGATTACACTCCGCTGGGTCTTCACCACAGGCCCCCACTATGCCCCTTGCCCAACGCCAGGTCGCCCCCAGGTCTGCCGACCCCCGCCCGGCGGAGACCCGTCGGCGCATCATCGATACCTCACTACGCCTCTTTGCCGAGCATGGGTTCAAGGGGGTCTCGGTCCGCGACATCAGCACCGCGGCGGGGGTCAACGTGGCGGCAGTCAGCTACCACTTCGGCAGCAAGCGCGGTCTCTACGACACCATCTTCGAGACGGTGTTGGAGGAGGACGAGGGGCGTTTCACCGAGCAGATGTCGAACCTGACCACTCTGCTCGACCGGGCGGGTGACGACCGCGCCCTGCTGGCGGCGGCGGTGGAGGTCCTGGCCGCCGGGCTGGTGACCCGCATCGCGGCCTATGAGCACGGCCTCTGGTTCAGCGTGTTGCTGGCCCGTGAGTTGGCCCTGCCGGGGGACCTGTTCGAGCTACTCTATCGGCGCCGGGCGGAGCCCATGCTGGGCCTGTTGGCACGCTTAGTGGGGGCGGTCCGAGGGTTGCCTGCGACCTCGCAGTCCGCACGCCTGACCGCCAATCTGCTCCACGGACAGGTCCTCAACCTGGTCTTTGCCCGGCCCATCCTTTGGCGGCAGATGGACTGGGAAGGGGGCTACACCCCCGAACGCATCGCCGTATTGGCGCGCACCCTGGAGGATCTGATCGGGCGGGCCGTCGGGCTGGATCCGCGTGGCGGAGAATCTGGCCACGGAACCACCGGTGGGCTCTGGCTCGAAGAGGAGACGCCGCGATGAGAACCGCCCTGGTCCTGGCCGCTGTCTTGCTCGTCGGCGCCGCCACCCTGGCGTTACAGGCCAGTCAAACGACGACTCCGACCGACACACAGACCGAGTCTGCGGTGACGCGCCCGGCTCTGACCATCAACCTGGTCGTGCCGCAAGAGGCCGAGTGGCCGTTGGAGGTCGAGGCCGGCGGTGGCCTCTATGCCTGGCAGGAGGGCGTCATCGCCGCTGAGACCGGCGGGCTGCGCGTGCTGGATATTGCCGTCGAGGTAGGCGATGCCGTCCACCGCGGTCAAGAACTGGTGCGCCTGGACGACGCCACGGTGCGCGCCGAGCTGGTGGAGCACGACGCCCGGGTGGCCCAGGCCGAGGCGGCCCTGGGTGAGGCCCGGGCCAACGCCGGACGGGCACGCACGGTGAAGGGGAGTGGAGCCATGCCGGGACAGCAGATCGACCAGTACCTGATCGGTGAGGAGACGGCCCTGGCCAATCTGGCTGCCGCCGAGGCAGCGCGGGAGACCCAGCGCCTGCGCCTGGCCCAGACCCGTATATTGGCGGTGGATGATGGCCTGATCTCGGCGCGCCCCGCGACCCTGGGCATGGTGGTTGCGCCTGGCACCGAGCTGTTGCGCCTGGTCCGGCAGGGCAGGGTGGAGTGGCGCGCCGAGGTGACGGCGGAACAGCTCGCCCGGGTCCGGATCGGCCAGGTGGCCGAGCTGACCCTGCCCGGCGGCGAGGCGGTCAGCGGCATGGTCCGTGCTCTGGCTCCGACCCTGGACGGCAGCACGCGCTACGGGCTGGTCTATGTGGACCTGCCGGTGGGCGGCCCGGCGCGCCCGGGCATGTTCGCCCGCGGGTACATCCGCCTGGGCCAGCGCGCCGCCCTGACCCTGCCGGAGTCGGCGGTGGTGCTGCGTGACGGCAACAGCTACGCGTTTATGGTTGGTCTCGATGATCGGGTCGCACAGTGCAAGGTCGGTGTCGGGCGCCGGGCCCAGGGTCGGGTGGAGATCCTGTCGGGTCTGGAACCCGACGCCCGGGTGGTGGGGCGGGGCGGGGCCTTCCTGAACGATGGCGATCTAGTGCGGGTCGAACCAGCCCCGGGCGCTGGCCCCGTGCGCGCGCCATGAACGTCTCTGCCTGGTCCATCCGCCACCCGGTACCGGCCATCCTGCTCTTCGCCCTGCTGACCCTGATCGGGCTCATGGCCTTCCGCGCCCTGGGGGTGCAGAACTTCCCGGATATCGAGCTGCCCACCGTGATCGTCTCCGCCGGCCTGGAGGGGGCGGACCCGACCCAACTGGAGGCCGAGGTTGCCCGCAAGATCGAGGACAAGGTCGCCACCCTGGGCGGGGTCGAGCACATCCGCACCACCCTCACCGACGGCTCCGCCAGCATCCAGATCGAGTTCGACATCGACAAGGACACCGAAGAGGCCCTGAACGACGTGCGCAACGCCGTGGACTCGGTGCGCGCCGACCTGCCCCAGGATATGACCGATCCGGTGGTCTCCAAGGTCACCACCTCCGGGGCCGCCATCCTGACCTACACCGTCGCCTCCGAGCGTATGGACGAGCAGGCCCTGTCCTGGTTCGTGGACAACGAGGTCGCCAAGGCCCTGCTGGCGGTGGAAGGGGTGGGCAAGGTGGCGCGCCTGGGCGGGGTGGATCGTGAGATCCATGTGGACCTGGACAGCGCCCGCATGCAGGCCCTGGGGGTCACCGCCGGGGACATCTCGGCCCAGCTCAAACGGGTCCAGCAGGACGCCTCCGGCGGGCGGGGCGACATCGGCGGGGCCGTGCAGTCGGTGCGCAGCCTGGGGGCGGTAGAGACCGTGGGCGGCATCGCCGATCTGATCATCCCGCTGGCGGACGGGCGCCGGGTGCGCCTGGGGGACTTAGGCCAAGTCAGCGACGGGGCCGCCGAGCGCGGGGCCTTTGCGGTGCTGGGGGAGACCCCGGTGGTGGCCTTCGAGGTGACCCGCATCAAAGGTGCCAGCGAGGTCGCCGTGGCCGCCGCGGTCGCGGCGGCCGTCGAGCAACTGGCAGCGGCCCACCCCCTGGTGCAGATCCGCGAGGCCTTCAACACCGTGGACTCGGTGCAGGACAACTACGCAGGCTCCATGGAACTGCTCTACGAGGGGGCCGTCCTGGCCATCCTGGTGGTGTTCTGGTTCCTGCGCGACTGGCGCGCAACCCTGGTGGCGGCGGTAGCCCTGCCCCTGTCCATCATCCCCACCTTCGCCGCCATGCTCTGGTTCGGCTTCAGCCTCAATATCCTGACCCTGCTCGCCATGGCCCTGGTCGTGGGCATCCTGGTGGACGACGCCATCGTCGAGATCGAGAACATCGTCCGCCACCTGCGCATGGGCAAGCCTCCCATGCAAGCGGCGATGGAGGCGGCGGACGAGATCGGCCTGGCGGTGATCGCCACCACCTTCACCCTGGTCGCGGTCTTCCTGCCCACCGCCTTCATGGGTGGGGTGCCGGGTAAGTTCTTCATCCAATTCGGCATCACTGCCGCGGTGGCGGTGGTGGCGTCCTTGTTGGTGGCGCGTTTGCTCACCCCCATGATGGCCGCCTACCTGCTCAAGCACCACTCGGAGCCGAATCGCGACGGGGTCATCATGACGGCCTACCTGGCCGCCGCCCGCTGGTGCCTGGGTCATCGCAAGACGACGATGCTTGCCGCGGCCCTGTTCTTTGCCGGTTCCCTGTCGCTCCTGCCGCTGCTGCCCAAGGGCTTCGTGCCGGCCGCGGACCTGGGACGGACCAGCGTCAAACTGGAACTGCCACCGGGTAGCGCCCTTGACGACACCATCCGGGCTGCGGCCCAGGCCCGTGCGCTCCTTGAGCCCATGGCGGATATCACCAGCATGTTCACCGCCGTGGGCAAGGTCGCCGGCCAAGGCCCGCTGGGGGAGGGTGGCGGCAAGGACGTGCGCCTGGCCACCCTGACCCTGAACCTCGTGCACCGCAGCCAGCGCCCGCGGACCCAAGCCGAGGTCGAGGTCGAGATCCGCGACCGCCTGCAGGCCCTGCCTGGGGCCCGAGTCTCCATCGGGGCAGGCCAGGCCGGCGAGAAGCTCCAAGTGTCCCTGGCCAGCGAGGACCCATTAGCCCTGGGGGTCGCGGCCCAGGCGGTGGAGCGCGACCTGCGCAGCCTTTCGGGCATCGGCAATGTCACCTCCGGCGCCAGCCTGGAGCGCCCGGAGATCCAGATCCGCCCGGACTTCGCCCGTGCCGCCGATCTCGGCATCACCACCGCCGCCCTGGCGGCCGCGGTGCGGGTGGCGACCTCCGGCGACTTCGCCGTCAACTTGCCCAAGCTCAATCTGCCCCAGCGCCAGATCCCCATCCGGGTACGCCTGGACCCGGGCCTGCGCCGGGACCTGGACGCTATTGCCCAATTGCGTCTGCCGGGCAAGGCCGGCCCGGTGCCGCTGTCCAGTTTGGCTAGCTTGAGCCTGGCCAGTGGCCCGGCGCAGATCAACCGGGTGGATCGGCGGCGCAACGTCAACATCGACGTTGAACTGGGTGGCCTGCTGATCGGGGAGGTCATGGCCAAGGCCGACGCCTTGCCGTCCCTGGCCCACCTGCCGCCCGGGGTGCAGCGAGTTCAGCAGGGTGACGCCCAGCGCATGGCCGAGCTGTTTGACAGCTTCGGCACTGCGATGCTCATCGGGGTGCTGTGCATCTATGCGGTCCTGGTGCTGCTGTTCCACGACTTCCTGCAACCCATCACCATCCTGGCCGCCCTGCCGCTGTCCCTGGGCGGGGCCTTCATCGCCCTGCTGATCACCCACAACAGCTTCTCCATGCCGTCCATCATCGGGTTGTTGATGCTCATGGGCATCGTCACCAAGAACTCGATCCTGCTGGTGGAATACGCCGTGGTGGCCCGCAGGGAACGCGGCCTGGCCCGATACGATGCCATGCTCGATGCCTGTCACAAGCGCGCCCGGCCCATCGTCATGACCACCATCGCTATGGCCGCCGGCATGCTCCCGGTCGCCCTGGGCCTGGGCGCCGACCCGAGCTTCCGTTCGCCCATGGCCATTGCCGTCATCGGCGGGCTCATCACCTCTACCTTCCTCAGCCTGTTGGTGATTCCGGTGGTTTTCACCCTGGTGGACGATGTGCTCAACCTTCTGCACCGCCTCGTGCGGCGGCTGTCGCCGACGGTGGTGAGGGCCTAGGCCGCTCCGCTCCCGTATCAATTCTGCAGTGGCGCAGCGGCTCTCGCTGTGCCGTGAGTTTTTGAGACCGTACCGTTTCCGCAACAAAAAAGTTTTTCGGCAAATTGTTAAACAGAGTGCTATCCTGTTTGCCACAGATGAAGCCCTGTGATTCCAAGCGATTCACGCCAGATTCTGGGGTTTGTGCAACATAATTGACAATGTTGCTTTTTAAGTACAGATTGGCGCACGCCCACTACTCAGAGACCCACCCAATGAGCACTATCCGCAACCCTATCTTCACTTCCATCGCCTTCGCGGTCGCCCTTGCGGTAGCCCCCGGCGCCTACGCCCTTCAAGACCAGGGCGATAACGAGATCGAGTTCACCGGCGGCTTCGCCCATGCCTCCGGCAGCGACACCGGCACCGTTAACGCCGATGTGTCCTACGGCTACTACATCGCCCCGCGGATCAACATCGGGCTGCGTCAGACTCTGAACTACAGCTTCGTCAACGACGGGTCGGATACCTGGACCGCAAGCACCATCCCGTTCATTAACTACAACTTCGAGACCAGCAATCCGATGTTCCGGCCCTTCATCGGCGCCTTCGTCGGCGGGGCCTACAACAGCGATACCCTGACCGGAACCGCGGGCCCTGCTGCTGGCTTCAAGTACTTCCTCAACGACTCCACGGCGGTTGTCTTCCGCTACCGTTACGAGTGGTACTTCGAGAACCTGAGCCTCAAGGACGCGACCGATACGTCCAGCGGTAATAACCTCGTCACGGTCGGTATGAGCTACTCCTGGAAGTAACCAGCCTCCAGCGCAAACCAGGGTCGCTACCCTGCGGCGCTTGAACCCGAGCCGGCGCCAGCGCCGGCTTTTTGCTGGACCGACCGGACAATGCGCCGACTTGGCCGCGGAGGTCTCCGAAGTCTTCCCGGAGTTTCTGTCCCTCCCGACTGACACCGAGGCGATCCTGCAGCGCTTTCTCTACCACCACCAAGCACCTAGAACCTGGGCAGGCCGCTTTCGATCCCTCTGCAGTCCGCCGCATCTTCTAGAGGCCGCTCATGGCCGGCTAGCGGAGAAAATGGGCCAGATCCGAATGGCGCTTAGATAAGCACGCGACTCGTGTAAACAGTCAGTTACGAGTGCGCCAACGTTCAAGTTCTTGAACGATAAGACCCCGTACCTCGGATTTTCTGGGAGCAGGATTGCTCGGCGGACCCAAAATGCCTTACGTCCAGTGGCGTAACTTACTGTTTTCATAACCTAACCCGCTTAACTAAGTGCCATTCGGGCCAGATCCCTTTTCTATAGATCTATGGCGATCTGCTCGTCGCCCAAACCCGGCCGTGCGGGCGGCTTCTTGGGCCGCCCACGGGCGCTGTAGCCTACCTTGACGCCGAGCGCTTGCTCGACCAGGGATAGTCCTCGGGTCGCTCGACGATCCCGGCGCGCACGGGATTGAGTTCGATGTAGCGATAGCAGGCCAGGAGCTGGCGGTGGAGCATCCGCTGATTCTGCGTGCTTACGCCGGCACAGCGTCTTGAACTATGCCAATCCTCAGAACCTGAACCTGCTGGGTCCGGTAGGTGGCCGTAGCCATCGCGAGTTGGCCGTAGCCATCGCGAGTGCTTCGTCCAGCCAGTGAAGGTAGGTTCGTCGGACTGGCATGCAAGGCCGCCGCGGGCTAACCTGCGTCTATCCGAGTTTGGAGGTTCGATCAATGCACGCGACCGCCTTGCCGACCCCCCGGCGCCATCCGATCACGGTGGGCGAATACGTCCGCATGGGCACGACCGGGGTCCTGGGTGAGGAGGCCCGGGTGGAACTCATCGAGGGGGAGATCATCGATATGCCACCCATCGGAGCACCCCACGCGAGCAAGGTCAAACGCCTGAATCGCATCCTGTCACTAGGCGTCGGCAACCGTGCCATCGTGTCTGCCCAAGACCCGATTCTGTTGGGCGATTTCTCGGCTCCCCAGCCGGATCTAGCCCTGCTGAGGCCCCGCGACGACTTCTATAACCAGGCTCACCCCGGCCCCGAAGATGTCCTGTTGCTCATCGAGGTGGCGGACTCCAGTCTGGCCTATGACCGGGAGACCAAACTCCCCCTCTACGCCCGCTTCGGGATCCCTGAGGTCTGGCTGCTGGATGTCGTCGGTGGCAACCTGGATATCCATCGGGACCCCGAGGGTGGTCGATATACGACCCAGTTTCGCGTTCGGTCCCTTGATGAGGTCGAGGTTTCCGGACTGCCCGGCCTGGTGCTGGACCTGGGCGGGTTGCTGTGATTGCTTCGTCGAGTTAACCCCAGCGTAGGTATCGATAAGGGTTCGACTCACTCGCTATGGATGCTAACCCAATGTCCACCAGCCCCCAATTCACTACCCTGGTTCGGCCCACATCGCCCGCCGCCTTTCCACTTGTTCTTGCGGTTCTGTTTGTCCTCCTGGCTCCAACGGCAGCCAGGGCCGAGGCTGCCGCACCCGCCTTGATGCTTGCCGAGGTCTACCAGCCTGGCGTCGATGTGGCCGAGTACTGGGTGAGCGAGAAGCTCGACGGGGTGCGAGCCTACTGGGACGGCCACCAATTGATCTCCCGCGGCGGCATCCAGCTGCATCCGCCGGACTGGTTTACCGCTGGATTCCCCACCGTGGCGCTGGATGGGGAGTTGTGGATGGGGCGGGGCACCTTCGAGATCCTCTCCGGCACGGTTCGCCGGCAGGTGCCGGACGAGGCGCAGTGGCGGCGGGTGCGCTACCTGGTCTTCGATATGCCGGATGGAGGGCCGACCTTCGGACAGCGCCTGGAGGGGCTGCGAGCCTTGCTGGGTACCCTCGACAACCCCTACATCGCCCTTGTGGAGCAGGTCCGGGTCGCCGATCACGCAGCGTTGATGGCCAAGCTGGAGGAGGTGGTCGCGGATGGCGGCGAGGGGTTGATGCTGCACCGCGACGCAGCTCCCTACAGGGCGGAGCGCTCCACGGATTTGCTCAAACTCAAGCCCTACCTGGACGCCGAGGCCCGGGTGACCGCATACCTGCCTGGCAAGGGCAAATATGCGGGGATGCTCGGTGCCTTGGAGGTGACGACCCCCGACGGGGTGCGCTTCGCCATTGGCAGCGGATTGAGCGACGCCCAGCGCCGCGCGCCTCCGCCCCTCGGTAGCCTGGTGACCTACAAGTACCACGGGCTCACGGCTCGTGGCGTCCCGCGCTTTGCGAGCTTTGTGCGTGTTCGAGAGGAACCCTAGGGGATGCCGTGGCGCCCGGCCAAGCCTGGGAAGAGGAAACGATGGCGGTCACGGGAGATGTTGCGCACGGCAGCGCTCGACCGGTAGGTGCATCGAAACCCTGCGCGACAATCGTCGGGCAAGTGGTTTCCGAGGCGGGGAGTCGTGCGTAGGGGAGGCGGCCCGCGGCTTGGGGCCGCGGGCCAGGGGCGGGATCAGACCCCGGTGTGGGCGCGGATGGCAGCCACCACGGTATCGCTGGAGATGCTGTTCACGTCCAGTAGCAGGCCCTCGCCACGGTAGAAGTCAGCCAGAGGGGCGGTCTTCTCGTTGTAGACGTCGAGACGGTTGGAGATGGCCTCTTCGGTCTCGTCGTCGCGCTGCACCACCTTTCCGCCGCACTTGTCGCAGACACCCTCGACCTTGGTCGGGGAGGACTTGACGTTGTAGATGGCGCCACAGTCCATGCAGGTACGCCGGGTGGTCAGACGGTCGAGGATGACCTCACGGGGTACGTCCAGGTTGACGGCGGCCTGGAGCTCGATGCCAAGCTTAGCGAGCAGGACCTTCAGCGCCTGGGCCTGGGGAATGGTGCGCGGGAAACCGTCGAGCAGGAAACCGGCCTTGCAGTCGTCCTGGAGCAGACGCTCGCCCATGATGCCCATGATCAGGTCGTCGGAAACCAGGTCCCCCGCCTTCATGGCGGCCTCGGCCTTCTTGCCGAGTTCAGTGCCTTCCTTGACCGCGGCGCGCAGGATGTCGCCAGTGGAGATCTGCACCGAGCCGTCAACGGCGGTGAGCAGCTTGGCCACGGTACCCTTGCCTGCGCCGGGGGCGCCCAAAAGGATCAGTCTCATCGGAAATTCCTCAAGTGAGTGGGATGGAGGGTGCGCTGCCGGTTATCAGGCGGCGGCAACCCGGTATTGTCCCTTGCAAGGGTAGGGCGAGGCAATCAAAACCGCCCGTGGATGTACTTGACGGCCTTGCTCACCGGTAGTTCCAGATTGGAGGGGCCGCTTCGGATCAGGAAGGACTCGGTCTTGCCGGTATGCAGGAAGGCGGGGGCGGTCGCCCGTTCGCATTCCACGGCGGCAATCTGCTGGCCGTCCAGGGTATAGAGTGCCATACGCACCATTCTGGAATACTCCGGGCCAATATGGTGATGGAGTAAATTCTTGAAGTGAAGTCTAAGCTTATCGTCGTTCTCGAAACCATCCGCATCCAGCCCCAGCAGGACGCCGTCGTCTGCGACGCCGAGCAAGAGGATGCCACCCTCGGTGTTGAGGAAGGCGGTCACCGCCTTGAGCCAGGCGAGTTCGATCTCCTTGCCGGGTTTCCCTGTGTGCAGGTTCGTTCTCAGGGTGGACTTGAACTCCAGATGGGTGCCCTCTCCGGAACCGATCAGGCCGAGCAGATCTCCGTGCGGGTCCTCTCTCGACACACTGAGCTTGGGCAGGTCACGCAACTGGCGACTGTACTTGTGCACCAGGGCCCTGGCCAGCCAGGAACCGAGTGCGAGAATGATCAGCCCCGTCACCATGACCAATCCCCAGCGCCCCTGCATGGCGACCAGCCAGGACGGGACAGGGTCGATGACCGCAACCCAGGCGGACTGGGGCTCGTTCGACAGGGGCAGGAAGCCTCCCCACCACTCGCGTCGACCGCTGCGGAAGCGCACTAGACCGTCCGGCGGCCGCCCAGCTTCCTGCCAGGCCGATACGGCGTCGAACGCGAGGCTGCCGCCGAGTCGGGCCTCGGCGGAGAAGAAGCCGTCCGGTTCCGGGGTATGGACACCAGGCCCATCCTGCCCGGGCGCGACGTAGACACCACCGTCGCCACGGAACAGGAACCCGCGACCGTCGAGCCCAAGGTTCAGGGCATCGATGGTGGCGAGGATGCGCCTCAGGGTGACGTCCAACGCGACCACCCGGGTTTTGCCGTCCTGCTCCCAGGCCGTGGATGCGGTAATTCCCGGCATGCCCAGGGTGTGGAAGACATAGGGCGCGGTCCAACTCGGCAGCCCCGAGGGCGCGGCGATGGCGCCGAGATACCAAGGGCGCGTACGAGGATCGTAGTCGAGCACCTCCTCGCCGCTCTCAAGGGGCTCTCCCCCGGCCCCTAACCGAGTGACCTTGGCGTGTTTCACGTCGCCGGACTGGAGCTCGCGGACCAACCAGGCATCGCCGTCCCGGCGCAGGAACCACTCGGCGCCTGACACCTCGGCGAAGATGGCACCAGCGATTTGGGGCATATGGGCCAGGATGGGCAGGATGCGCTGGTCCAGTGAGCGTCCGGCGGCTGGGGTCAGGTCGGCGCTGCGCAGCACGTCGCGGACGATCAGCAGTTGCTGTTCCACCGGGCCCAGCAGGTTGCGCACCTCGTCTCGGACCTGGGCCGTCGCCGAGCCGATACGAGACTCCGCCAGATCGCGGTTGAACCCGCGCAGGAGCAAACCGCTGACCAAGGCGAGCAGGCCCAGGATGCCGAGGATGAGCAGAAACAGGTCGCGAAACAGGCGCGAGCGGACCTGGCCGGGGGCAGAGCGGGGTAGCAGGTTCATGGTCTGAGGGGGCGACTGGCAGCGCTTTCTGTGGACTAGGATCAGGCACCGTCTTGGCGGCTCGAAAATAGAATAGGTTTAACAGAATATTCCCTGTTTAACAGAGTCTAAGGAAGGCGTCTTAAAGCCATGACGTGTCATGGCGACGTTGCGTGGCGGCTGCCCGGCAACGGCCGCTGTTCGAGTCGGTCCGCCGGGCTCGCTTCGCGTCGCCCGGTCGCGCGGAGGCGTCGCTCCCACAGGCGGTCTCCCGACTAGATCAACGCCTGATGCAGAGTCACTCCCTGCCTCGTCGGTTGGCTGGTTACTCGGGGACCCCACGTCAGGGCAGGTGTGGTCCAGCCCCCCCCGAGCGAGATCGATTCAGCCGCCCAGCCCCAGCATCTCGTCGGCATGGGCTCTGGTGGTCGCGGTGATGCGGGTGCCGCCGAGCATGCGGGCAATCTCCTCGACCCGGGTCGGGTGGTCCAGGGCCTGGATCTGGGTATAGGTCTGGCCGTCCCGCGCCTGCTTGCTGACCTTGAGGTGCTGGTGGGCCTGGGCGGCGACCTGGGGCAAATGGGTGACGCACAGCACCTGGCGGTCGTCACCCAAGCGGCGCAAGAGCCGCCCGACGATTTCGGCTACGCCGCCGCCGATGCCCACGTCTACCTCGTCGAAGACCAGGGTTGGGACCTTGCCGCACTGTGCAGTGGCCACCTGGATGGCAAGGCCGATGCGGGACAGCTCGCCGCCGGAGGCTACCTTGGCCAGGGGTGCCAGGGGCTGGCCGGGATTGGCGCTGACCTGGAACTCGATCTGGTCCAGCCCCCCGGGGCCGGCGGTCTCTGGTGGAAGGGGTGTGATTGCGACGGCGAATTGGCCCCCACCCATGCCCAGCTGATGCATGAAGCCGGTGATGGTCTCGCCCAGACGGGCGGCGGTCTCGCTGCGCGCCGCGCTGAGCGCCTGGGCGTGGTGGAGGAAGGCGTCCCGGGCGACATCTCGATCCGCGCTAAGGGCCTCGGCGCTCTGGTCCGCCTGCTCCAGGTCCAAGAGCTCTGCCTGCCGGTCGGCTAGGGTTTGGGGTAGGGCCTCGGGGTCGCAACGGTACTTGCGAGCCAGGTCGTGGACCTGACCGAGACGGGCCTCGACCTGGGCGAGCTGACCCGGGTCCAGATCCAGGTCGGTCAGGTACTGGCGCAGGCCGGCGGCGGCCTCTTGGACCTGGATGCTCGCGCCTTCGACCAGCTCAAGCAGTGGCCCAAGCCGGGGATCGATGGTGGCAATGTCAGTGAGTTCCGATCCGGCGTGGCGCAGGGTGTCGCTGACACAGGGCTCGGCCTCGTCGAACTGCATGAGTAGCCGTGCGCTGACCTCCTGGAGCCGCCCCAGGCTACCCAGGCGGAGTTGCTCCTGGTCCAGATCGCGGATCTGTTCCGCGCTCAGGCCGAGGGCCTCCAACTCGCCGACCTGATAACGCAGCAGGTCCAACCGAGCGGCGCGGTCGGCCCCCTCGGCCTCGACTCGGCGCAACAGTCGCTCGCTATCGCGGTAGGTGCGGTTGAGGTCGGCAACGCTCTGGGCAAGCGGCACATGGTCCCCATAGGCGTCCAACAGGTCGCGCTGGGTCGCCGGCCGCAGTAAGGATTGATGGGCGTGCTGGCCGTGGATATCCACCAGCAGCTCGGCCAACTGCTGGAGCTGGGCACCGGTCGCCGGGCGAGCGTTGACAAAGGCCCGGGAGCGCCCGGCGCTGACCAGCAGGCGTCGCACCAGGCAGTCTTCGCCGTCGTCCAGCCCCTGGTCCGCAAGCCAGGTCAGGGCCTCCGGGCAGGCGCTGAGATCGAAGCCGGCAGTGATCTCGGCGCGCTCGCAGCCGGCGCGGATCATGCACGGGTCGGCCTTATCGCCCAGGGCCAGGCCCAGGGCGTCGATGAGGATCGACTTGCCCGCCCCAGTCTCGCCGGTCAGGGCGGTCATCCCCGGGGTCAGCTCCAGGTCCAGGGCGCTGACGATGGCCAGGTCCTTGATGAAGATCTGGGTCAGCATGCAGGCCTCCCGGCGGGCGCATCGGCGGAATCCGTTCGGGGGCGCTGGTGTCCACCCCAGCCGAGTTTGGCGCGCAAGATGGCGTAGTGGTCGTGGCCCTCGGGGTGGAGCAGGCGCACGGGAGTTTGATGCTTCTGAATCAGGATGCGGGCGTGAGGTCGCGGCGAGAGGTCGGTCTGACCGTCGCAGGTGACCTGGACATTGCCCTGGTCGAAACCGCACAGCCGGATCTCGATGCGGCTATCGCCTGAGACCACCAGGGGGCGGTTGCTCATGGTGTGCGGGCAGATCGAGACCAGGACCATGAGGTCCAGAGCCGGGTGGAGTAGGGGACCCCCGCCGGACAGGGCATAGGCCGTCGAGCCGGTAGGGGTGGCGATGATGATGCCGTCGGAGCGCTGGGCGTTGACGAAGACCCCATCGATATAGGTCTCGAACTCGATCATCCGCGCCGTATTCCACTTGTGGATGACCACGTCGTTTAGTGCCAGCAGATGCGGCTCAGGCTCGGGATCGGGGTCGAGGCCATCCTTGGAGTCTGACTCGACCCGGGCCGTCAGCATCCATCGAGCTTCCTCGCAATAGGCACCGTCCAGGATGCGGTCCAGGGAGCCTTCGATCTGGTCCGGCGAGACGTCGACAAGAAAACCCAGGCGCCCCAAGTTGATGCCCACCAGGGGAACACCAGAGCCGGCCAGTGCGCGGGCGGCCCCCAGCAGGGTCCCGTCACCACCCACCACGACCGCCAGGTCGCAGTGCCGACCCAGGTCCCCGACCGTCAGGCAGGCAGAGGCGGGGAGACCCGTGAGGGATGCACTGTCTGGATCGCAGAGGACCGCATGGCCGCGGGCCCGAAGGTGCTTGACCAAACGGACCAGCGTCGGCCCCACGCGGGCGGGGTCGCTGGTCTTGCCGAGGATGCCGATGGTCTGGAATCGGGACATGGGATGGTTCGGGTTGCGGATGTAGCTGAGGGCGCGTTGTTGGGCGACAAAGTAGCATGTCGGTGCCGCTTCAGCAGAAATGCCGCGTGGAACCTTTGGGCTGAGTGCGGACTGGCTCGGGCACTGTCGTGTTATAGCAAGGCGGCAGCGTTACGAACCCCTAATAGACGTTGCGTCGATCGGCGATGGTCACCACGAGAACAATCAACTCGTTGCTGGACCTGCGGTGAGCGTGTCGAACAAGTATAACAATGGCCGCACTTGCAGACACTCGTGCCGGGTCTGGAGGGCACCTCAGATCAGCCCAAGCGCCCTTTCCAGGTTGACACTGACGGGCTCAGCCCCTAAATTCTCTCAGGCTTAGCACTCGACGGCTGCGAGTGCTAACACAGGTTTGACAGCATCCCCTAATCCGTTGGCAGCGAGACCGCCTTGGCAACTCACGGTACCTCCGGCGAAAAACAGGTCAGCGAGCGTGCGCAGCACTTCCTGAAGGCGCTGATCGAGCGCTATATCCGCGAGGGGCAACCCATCGGGTCGCGCACCTTGGCGAAGGATACAGGGTTGGATTTGAGCGCGGCCACGGTGCGCAACGTGCTCTCCGACCTGGAGGATCTGGGCCTGGTGGTGTCGCCACATACCTCTGCGGGGCGCATCCCCACGGCAGCTGGCTACCGGATGTTTATCGACAGTCTGCTGACGGTCAAGCCTCTTGCCGAGCAGGATATTGAGTCCATGCGACTGGGCCTGGACCAGCAGAGCGATCCAGGGAGCCTCATCGAGAGCGCCTCGCGGTTGCTGTCGGGCATCACGCATATGGCCGGTGTGGTGATGATCCCGCGCCACGAGCGCAACGTCTTTCGCCAGATCGAGCTTTTGCCTCTGTCGGGCAATCGAGTCCTGGCCATCCTGGTGACCAGCGACGGGGAGGTACACAACCGCATCTTGCCGACGGAGCGCTCTTTCAGCGCCGCGGAGTTGGTACAGGCGTCGAATTATCTCAACAGCCTGTTTACAGGGCAGGATATGCGCGACGTGCGCAAGCGTCTGCTGGACGACGTGAAGCGCACCCATGCCCACATGGACCAGGTCATGTTGCAGGCAGTGGCCATGGCACAACGGGTGGTCGAGACCGCGGAGCATCGAGACGATTGTTTCATCGCCGGTCAGACCAATTTGATGGAGTTCTCGGAGCTGTCGAACCTGGACAGGCTCAAGCAACTCTTCGATGCCTTTGTGCAGAAGAGCGAGCTGTTGTTCCTGCTGGATCGCTGCATCGAGGCTCAGGGGGTGCAGATCTTCGTCGGCGAGGAGTCCGGCTATCGCATCTTGGACGACTGCAGCGTCGTGACCACCGCCTACCGGGTGGACGATCAGGTAGTCGGGGTGCTGGGGGTCATAGGCCCGACGCGCATGGACTATCAGCGCGTCATCCCGGTTGTGGATGTGACCGCACGGCTGCTCGCGGCCGCTCTGCGCCAGACATGACCGGCCAAGATCAGACCGTCGACAGAGGCTCGATGCCCGCCTGCCTGCCCCTCGCGGTCCAGGGCTAGGCACAGATTTTCCCTTGCACCGGCGCTGCACCAGAGGTGCCCGCCCATAGCATTCGATGCGGAGATCGAAATGACAATTGAAGACACAAACCAGATGGCCGACGAGGTGCTGGTCGAGCCACTTGCCTCGGCCGAGGCAGAGGCCGGGGCGGGGGCCGATGAGGCCACCCAGCCCGCTGGCGACCCGCCACTGACCGGGGAGGGCGAGGCCGAGCCGACCCAGCTCGTGGCCCTGCTGGAGGACGCCCGGGCCAAGGCGGACTCGCACTGGGACCAGCTCCTGCGCACGCGGGCCGAAATGGAGAATCTGCAGCGCCGCCAGGCCCGAGAGCTGGAGAATGCCCACAAGTTTGCGCTTGAGGGATTTGCACGCGAGCTGCTGCAGGTACGCGATAGCTTGGAGTTGGGTCAGGAGGCCGCCCAAGCCGAGGGGGCCAACCTGGACAAACTGCGCGAGGGCACGGCGCTGACCCTCAAGCTGATGGCCGACACCATGGCCAAGTTCGGCATCGAGCCCGTGGATCCAGAGGGGCAGCCGTTCAACCCGGAGTTTCATCAGGCCATGACCATGGTGCCAAGAGACGATGTGCCCCCCAACACCGTGGTCGGTGTGGTCCAGCGCGGCTACCTGCTCAACGGCCGCCTGATGCGCCCGGCCATGGTGATGGTCTCGCGCAAGGCTTAGGCCGATACCGAACACCAATTAACACGCTTGAAAATTACAGGGTTTTGCCCCACTCATTGGGCCAATCAGAGCCTGCCAGAACACAGAACCAAATCGGAGAATCAACACCATGAGCAAGATCATCGGTATCGACCTGGGGACCACCAACTCCTGCGTCGCGGTCATGGAAGGTGGTAAGGCCAAGGTGATCGAGAACGCGGAGGGTGATCGCACCACCCCCTCCGTGGTCGCCTATGCCGGAGACGGCGAGGTCTTGGTCGGCCAGTCCGCCAAGCGCCAGGCCGTGACCAACCCCAGCAACACCCTCTTCGCCATCAAGCGACTGATCGGGCGCCGGTTCGAAGACGACGTGGTGAAGAAGGACATGGACATGGTCCCCTACAAGATCGTGCGCGCCGACAACGGTGACGCATGGGTGGACGTGAGCGGCAAGAAGATGGCCCCGCCGGAGATCTCAGCCAAGGTCCTGCAGAAGATGAAGAAGACCGCCGAGGACTACCTGGGTGAGACGGTCACCGAGGCGGTCATCACCGTGCCGGCCTACTTCAACGACTCCCAGCGTCAGGCGACCAAGGACGCTGGGCGCATCGCCGGGCTCGACGTCAAGCGCATCATCAACGAGCCCACCGCCGCGGCCCTGGCCTACGGCATGGACAAGAAGCGCGGGGACCAGAAGATCGCGGTCTACGACCTAGGTGGCGGCACCTTCGACATCTCCATCATCGAGATCGCCGAGATCGAGGGCGAGCACCAGTTCGAGGTCCTCTCCACCAATGGGGACACCTTCCTCGGCGGCGAGGACTTCGACAAGCGGATCATCGATTGGCTGGCCGCGGAGTTCAAGAAGGATCAGGGCGTGGACGTGCGCAACGACCCGCTGGCCCTGCAGCGCCTCAAGGAGGGCGCGGAGAAGGCCAAGATCGAACTATCCTCCAGCCAGCAGACCGACATCAATCTGCCCTACATCACCGCCGATCAGACTGGACCCAAGCATCTGTCCGTCAAGCTCAGCCGGTCCAAGCTCGAATCCCTGGTCGAGGACCTGGTCGACCGCACCATCGACCCCTGCCGCATGGCTCTCAAGGACGCAGGGGTGACCGCGAGCCAGATCGATGAGGTCATCCTGGTCGGTGGCCAGACCCGTATGCCCAAGGTACAGGAGAAGGTCGAGGCCTTCTTCGGTAAGGCCCCGCGCAAGGACGTCAACCCGGATGAGGCGGTCGCCATCGGTGCGTCCATCCAGGGCGGCGTGCTCGGCGGTCAGGTGAAGGACGTACTGCTGCTCGACGTCACCCCGCTGTCGCTGGGTATCGAGACCCTGGGCGGGGTCATGACCAAGCTGATCGAGAAGAACACCACCATCCCGACCAGCGCCCAGCAGGTCTTCTCCACCGCCGACGACAACCAGGCGGCCGTCACGGTCCATGTCCTCCAGGGTGAGCGCGAGCGTGCCCAGGACAACAAGTCCTTGGGGCGCTTCGACCTCAGCGACATCCCGCTGGCCCCGCGCGGCGTGCCCCAGATCGAGGTCAAATTCGACATCGACGCGAACGGCATCCTCAACGTGTCCGCGAAGGACAAGGCCACCGGCAAGCAGCAGTCCATCGTCATCAAGGCCTCCTCGGGCCTGTCGGACGACGAGGTGGCGCGCATGGTCAAGGACGCCGAGGCCCATGCCGAGGACGACCGTCGCTTCCACGAGCTGATCGGTGCGCGCAACCAGGCCGACGGCATGATCCACGCCACCCGCAAGTCCATGGAGCAGCTCGGGGACAAGATGGAGGCCGATGAGAAATCCAGCATCGAGTCCAGCATCAAGGAACTGGAAGAGGCCATGAAGGGCGAGGACAAGGAGCGCATCGACAGCCTGGCCAAGGCCCTTGGCGAGATCTCCGGCAAGATGGCCGAGCGGCTCTATGCCCAGAATCAGGGCGGGGAGGGCGGCCCCGGGGGCGGAGCGGCAGGTCCCGGCGCAGGTCCGGAGGCCGGGCAGGGCGGAGCAGGTGGCGGCAAGGACGACGTCGTAGACGCGGAGTTCGAAGAGGTCAAGGACGGCCACAAGTAAGACCCACGCGGTCGCCCCGGGCATCTCCCGGGCGACCCCCAAATCCCGATGAACCCCCGGCCCCCGGCCGCCAGCCCCACCAAGCGAGGGCTGGCGACGGGGGCCGGCGGCTGGAAGCTGAAGTATGTCCAAGCGCGATTACTACGAGGTTCTGGGCGTCAGCCGTAACGCCAGCGAGGCCGATATTAAGAAGGCCTATCGGCGCCTCGCCATGAAGTATCACCCGGACCGTAACGCCGGCGACGCGACCACTGAGCATAAATTCAAGGAGGCCAAGGAGGCCTACGAGGTCCTCACCGATGCGCGCAAGCGCTCCGCCTACGATCAATTCGGTCATGCCGGCGTCAGTGCGGGTGCTCAGGGTGGGCCTGGGGGTTTCGGTGGCGACGGGGCTTTCTCCGACATCTTCGGCGATGTCTTCGGCGACATCTTCGGTGGCCGCGGTGGGGGCGGTCGACGCGCCAATCGCGGCGCCGATCTTCGCTACGACCTGAGCCTGTCCCTGGAGGATGCGGTCGCCGGCAAGGAGGTCAAGATCCGCATCCCCGTCGCCGTGGAATGCCAATTCTGCGGCGGTACCGGCGCCAAGCCCGGCACCAAGCCCAAGACCTGCCCGACCTGCGGCGGCGCGGGTCAGGTACGGATGCAGCAGGGGTTCTTCTCGGTTCAGCAGACCTGCCCCCAGTGCCGGGGTGCTGGCCAGATCGTCGAGGAGCCCTGTGGGACTTGCCGCGGGGCAGGGCGGGTGCAGGAGAACAAGACCCTGTCGGTCAAGATCCCGGCAGGCGTGGACACCGGCGACCGCATCCGCCTGGCCGGCGAAGGCGAGCGCGGCCCACACGGTGGCCCGGCGGGGGACCTCTACGTCCAGTGCCAGGTGCAACCGCACCCCATCTTCACCCGCGAGGACAGCCACCTGTTCTGCGAGGTCCCCATCGGCTTCGTCGATGCGACCCTGGGCGGCGAGTTGGACGTCCCGACCCTGGAGGGTAAGGTCCTGCTCAAGATCCCCGCAGGGACCCAGACCGGCAAGATGTTCCGGGTGCGGGGCAAGGGTGTACGACCGGTGCGAGGCGGACCGGTTGGCGACCTCATCTGTCGGGTGGTCATCGAGACCCCGGTCAACCTCACCGACCGCCAGAAGGAGTTGCTGCGCGAGTTCGACGAGACCGTCCGCGAGGGCGGTCAGAGGCACAGCCCCAACTCCAGTTCCTGGCTGGATGGGGTCAAGAGCTTCTTCGAGAAGATGGGTTTCTAACGTCAGTCCCTTTTGCCAAAGCCTGTGACACAGGCTTCGAGCCGGCTCGCGGGTGTCTTTTGGATGCGTCCGAGCAAGGCATGGGAGACCGTGCCGAGGCCGAAGCGTCGCATCAGTTCCTGCTCCAGATACAGGGTGAGGTGGGCCGCCATCTCGGCGTCCGCCTGCGCCCGGTGATAACGCCCCGTCACCGGCAGCCCCGCGAATTCCACGAGGGTACCCAGCTTGTGGTTGGGCGCCTGGGGTAAGACACGTCGCGCTACCAGCATCGAGCAGGCGAATGCTTGCCCACGCGTCTGTCCGATCCGCCCCAACTCCGCGTCCCAGAACTTGCGGTCGAACGAGGCGTTGTGGGCTACCAGCGGACAATCGCCAACGAAGGCCGCGACCTCCTCCATGACCCGACCTGCCGGTGGCGCGGCGCGGACCATGGCCGTGGTGATACCAGTCAGGTGGGTAATAAAGGCCGGCACGCTCAGGCCCGCATTCATCAGGCTCTGATAATGGTCGACGATCTGTCCGTTCCTCACTAGGACCGCGGCAATCTCCGTAGCACGGTCTCCGTAATCGGGAGACAGGCCTGTGGTCTCGAAATCGATGACTGCAATGGTTTCCACTTTGATTCTCTTGTCGGGATGCGTCTTCTGGAGCGTCCTGCTGCCACCGGTCGCGCGATCGTCGCGCTGGCGCGGGTGGCATATTACTGCCCCTGATGCTTCGTTGGCTTTGGAGTCCCGAGCCGAACGCAACAGGAACCCTTGCTATACCCGACCAGAACGCTCGTATACTCCCCTCACCGGCATCCTTGCCGGAAGCCTGATAATTAGCACCGAGGAGATGCCATGAGTAAGGTACTGGAAGAGGTCTTGGCCGCGAACGCAGTCTATGTCAGCGGATTCGACAAGGGCGACCTGCCGATGCCCCCGGGGCGGCATTTCGCGATCCTGACCTGCATGGATGCGCGTCTGGATCCAGCCAAGTATGCCGGGCTCGCCGAAGGCGACGCCCACGTCATCCGCAACGCCGGAGGCCGCGCCAGCGACGACGCGATCCGATCTCTGGTGATTTCATACAAGCTGTTGGGAACCCGCGAGTGGTTCGTGATTCACCACACCAATTGCGGCATGGAGACGTTCACCGATGACATCATGCGCGACCTGCTGGCGAGCAGCCTCAAGACCGCCACTGTGGATGCGGCCGGCTGGCACGACTCGGGCGAGGGTCCGGGCTCGGCCGAGGGCCACTACATTGACTGGCTGACCATCAAAGACAATGCCCGCAGCGTCGTCGAGGACGTGACCCGTATCCGCAACCACCCGCTGGTGCCGGCGACCATCCCGATCTACGGCTACATCTATGACGTCGCGACAGGTGAACTTGTCGAAGTCCCGGACGCGAGCGCCGCCGGGCGGTCGCGCTAGGAACACCGCCGGTCGGAGAGCCAGTGATGGCAGCCGACCGGGGCTTCCGCGAGCAGATGAACGGAGGAACAAAGCCCGACGATGCGCAGCCGGTAAGGCGATCGAACGTTGGGCCTTCTTGCGCCGGCCAAACAGACCGGCGCGTTGCATCCGGCCCCGTCGGGTCGTCGGACACTAAACTAGCCTCCCGCCGACCGACAGGACGACCCCATGGCCCTCAAGGCAACCGTATTCAAGGCCCAGGTACAGATTACCGACCTGGACCGTCACTATTACGAGAACCACGCCCTCACGCTGGCCCGCCACCCATCGGAAACCGACGAGCGAATGATGGTTCGTCTGCTCGCCTTTTGCCTCTTCGCTGGGGAACACCTGACGTTCACCAGGGGGCTATCCACCGACGAAGAGCCGGACCTCTGGCGGCATAGCCTAACCGGCGAGATCGAACTGTGGATCGAGGTCGGTCAGCCGGATGAACGGCGACTGCGCAAGGCCGCTGGCCGTGCCCGCGAGGTCGTCGTGCTCAATTACGCCGGGCGCGCAGCGGACATTTGGTGGCAGCAGAACCGTGATGGCCTTGCGCGCCTGGACAATCTGCGGGTGCTGGACCTGCCCACCGATGGGGTTCAGACCCTCGCCGCCCTCGCCGAGCGGAGCATGGACCTCCAGTGCACCATCGACGGAGGCGACCTGTGGATCGGCAACGGTCGCACCACTGTCGAGCTGGCCCCGAGTCCCCGTCAGGCGCGCCGATGAGCGACTACCGGCCAATTTGCCTGCGCCATCAACAGCGGCTTGAAGCTGGCGCACCATTGCTGCTAGAGCCCCATATTTGACTTCTACTTGGGACTGACCAAGACTCAAGCTCCCATTGCCGGTCGGATCGCCGGGCGGTCTCTCACTCAAACCAACCTTGATGCAACTGCGCTATAGGAGATAGATAATGAACAGACACATCGCGACGGCCATGCTGGTCTTGGCCACCCTGATCACCACATCGGCCGCCGCGGGCGACGCTGGGCTCGTCACCCGCGACAGCCCCTATCCCGTCCCCGAGACCCTGGGACGCATCGAGTCCGCTTTCGCTGCCAAGGGCGTAAAGGTCTTCGCGAAAATCGACCACAGCGGCGAGGCCAAGGCCGCAGGGCTGGAGCTTCGCCCCACCGAACTCCTGATCTTCGGCAACCCCAAGGCAGGGACCGCCTTGATGCAGGCAGCGCCCACCATCGCGATCGACCTGCCGCTGAAGGTCTTGGTCTGGCAGGACGAGAAAGGCCAAGTGCATGTCGCATGGAACAGCCTAGACTATCTGACCCAGCGCCACGGGCTACCCGCCGAGGCAGCCAAACCCCTGGCCGCCGTCGGCAGCCTGATCGAGTCGGCGATCAAATAGCTGGTAGCATCTTGCCAAATTTTGCCATGCGTCCTAAAGTTGGCGCATGACCACCATGAACATCTCCTTGCCCGAAGCATTGAAGGGCTTTGTCGACGAGCAAGTCGTGGCGCGCGGCTACGGGACCAGCAGCGAGTACATGCGCGAGCTAATTCGACGCGACCGGGACCGGGAGCAACTGCGGGGGCTCCTACTTGATGGCGCACGATCGGTACCGACGGCGCCAGCCGACAGTAGTTACTTCGAGGCGCTGCGCGCACGAGTACGCCGGCCTGTCCAGGGATGACGCGCAAACCGGTCATCCCGCGGCAACGTGCGGTTGGGGATGTCGATGAGATCGTCGATTTCTACTTGAGTGAGGGTGCCGAGTCGGCCGCTCTCGGGTTTCTCGATGCGTTGGAGGAGGCGTATGGACACATCGGTGCAAATCCGGCCACTGGGTCCACCCGATACGCCCACGAATTGGGGCTCCCGGGGCTGCGGTGCTGGTCGCTGGCGCGCTACCCGCATCTGATCTTTTTCGTCGAGCGCGACGAACATATCGACATCTGGCGGGTGCTCCATGGCAAGCGAATTGGCGCCTGGATGCGTGACCCGTCGAACTGAGGGGCTCCCACCGGGTCGTGTCAGGCAGTAGCTTGGCTGATGTCCATATGACTTGACATAATATACATTATGCGACATTACACCTGGGGCTTTGCCGGGCCCTAGGCCTGCTGCGGACTGGTGCGATTGAGGTTTAGTAGAGGTTCAGCGCAACCTAAACTGAGGGGCTGGCGCTGCCGGCGCCGGATTGGGCCCTACCGGCGGCGGAGCGCCAAGGGTGTAACGACGCAGATCGCGGCCCAGACGCTGGCCTGATTCCGACCGCTGAATACGCAGTCGTGCGGCCGGCACCTTAGATGGCGACCCAGGGCCCGCGTAGCGATCCGTACGCCGGGCATCCTTAACCCACCGGGACTGCTGTCGATCCAGGGCGCTCCGGTCCAGGCCCTCTTGGATGTCCAGCGGCCCCATCCAGGACCCGGGACCCGGGGCCTGGACGTTCGAGCGGATACGTTCCCGATAGCGCGCCTGAGCGCCGCGCAATTCCAGCCAACCGGCCGCCTGGGAACGCTCCAGTTCTGCGGCATCGACGGTCCCGCCCGCCAAGGGCCCCTGGGCCAGGGCCACCGAAGACCAGAACCACAGGAGCGCCAGCATCAAGCGTCCGGGCCTCAAAGCCCGCACTTGCCTGGTGCGCGATTGCCCTCGGATGCCCCGAATTGTGCTCGGATGCGAACCCATTGCTGTGCTGTCGGCCTCTACCGGAATTTCGCAACAAGCTAATTTAGCTAGTATTTTTCTGATTGTCGGAACTTGGCACTAAATCTGCGTTATGCAAAGTGAGACGGATGTCCTCCTCTTCGGCTTCCGTTCTCTGACCTCCTCAGTGGTGATTCACCCCGCGTTGCGGGGTTTTTTTTGCCATGTGCCGCCGGCCTAGGTCGGTACCCGCTAGATCGGTACCGGCCTACCCTGCCCTGTACCTTGGACCGGCGCCAGCCCTCAGCCCTCGACCTCGATAACAAACTCTGGCGGGGTCTGGATATTCTTTTTCACCGCACACAGCTCCATCGCCTTGACGATACCGTCGCGGTAACGCGCAGGAAAACCCTCGGGCAAGCGCAGGCGCAGCACCGCCTTCGCAGAACCCGGTTGTTTGGGGTCCCAGTCCCAGTCCATGGTCAGACCCAGTCCCTCGGTGGAGAGCTTGCGTCCCTGGCAGAAACCCAGGGCATAGATCCCGGCACAGGTCGCAATGGACCCGAGGAAAAGATAGAAGGGCGGCGGGGCCGAGGCCTCACCACCGTCCCGCACCAATTGATCCGTTGGGATGATAAAACCGCCGACATCGACGTCGACGCGCTTACCACCCGGAAAGAGGACATTTAACTGCAACGCCATGGCGCGCCTCCGCTGACTGCTACTACTCGAAACCGACCCGCTACCAAGGTCGCCGACCGGGTGCGGGGTCCATCAATGCGTGTCTCGCCCTTAAACAACTGCCCGACCCTGCGAGGGGGTGGCACAAATCCCTGTGCCGCCGCCGGGTCAATCCCGGTTGTTGCCGCCACCGAACATCTTCATGGGGTTCGGCATGTTCTTCATCGGGTTGGTCATACTCTTCATCGGATTGAACCCACTGCCGCTGGATGAGCGATCACGGTCATCCCGATCATCGGGGCCGTAATCCCCCGGTCCGCCATAGCCCGGGCCATAGCCGCCACCCGGGGGAGCCGCCCATAGCCGGGACCGTAGCCACCACCCTGAGGCCCACCATAACCCGGGACCATAGCCACCACCCTGGGGGGCACCATAGCCGGGACCATAGCCACCACCTTGGGGGGCACCATAGCCTGGGGCCATAGCCGCCACCTTGAGGGCCGCCGCCATAGCCGGGACCGTAACCGCTATCCTGGGGACCATAGCCGCCGCCTGGGGAGCACCATAGCCCGGGCCATAACCTCGATTCTGAGGTGCGCCAGGCCCGGCGCTGCCCCCAGGTGCACCACCGTAGACGGGGCTGCTGTAGCCGCCACTGGGGCCAGGCCCAGACCCTGATTACCGTAGCCAGGCGGCGGATTGCCTCCACTGCTGAATCCCCCCGCCTGAGCCAGGGCGCCAACGCCCATGCTCAAACCGACTAATACCGCCGCCAACGTCGAACCTTTAACAGTCATACCGTCCTCCTTCCATATTGAGTGGGCCTGGATGCTCCAGGCCAAGGCATGGTAGCGGATTCCCCAGAGACCCGATACGAGCAGCGGAACGAGCGGCCGAGGTGCTTCCAGTCACGACCTTTTGCCCTCATGATCGGGCCTAGACCACTAACGAGGGGAAGCGAGATGGCGGACGAGGCCTTTTTGAACCGACTGCGGGGCCTGATTGGGCGAGAGTGCGAACACCTGGGCAGTCGTTGTCGGCTGCTGGAGGTCCTGCCCGACGAGGGGACCATCGTCCTGGAGCGAAGCGATGCCCTGCCGGCCATCCAGACTGACCAATATGGGCAGGCGTCCCACCGGGCCCAGGACATCGTGCAAATCCCCATCTTCGGCGCAGACCGCGACCACTTCTCCGACGAACTGATGGATCTGTTCGCCTGCCTATCGGCCTGCGCCAAACAGCCCCGATGATCACCCGGTTGCGCAGGGTCGGAGGCACTGAGTCGAGTGGATAGGCGAAGCGCAGCCACTGCGGCGCAGTTTTGGCTGGGCTTTTGCCTGACCGCAGCCACCGTTACGAATGCCGCGGAGCGATCCGAACCTGTCATGACCCCCGTGTATGAGGTCCGTCCCATTGGCTGGGTCCGCAAGCGCGACGGGCGGACCATGATCGAGGTAGATGAGCAGTATCGCCCTGCCCTGTTGGGTCTGGATGAACTGGATGCCATCTGGGTGCTCTACTGGTTCGATCGCAACGATACCGCGACCCAGCGGGCGATCCTGCAGGTACACCCGCGCGGCAACCCCGACAATCCATTGCGCGGGGTGTTCGCAACTCGCGCCCCGGTGCGACCCAACCTGATTGCCATGAGTCGCTGCCGGGTGCTCTCGGTCGACGACAATGTGATTGTCATCGACGACATCGATGCCTTCCCCGACACGCCCGTATTGGATATCAAACCCTGAGGGTCGGACCTCGCCGTCTCGGTCCAAGCTACCGCAACGTTCCGATTGTTATGGAATCGATGCCGACTAGCGCCCGCTAATCGGCGTCTTCATCATCCTCGTCGGAAGCCCCCTGCCCCGCCTCCCCCGGCACCGGAGCCAAGGAGTGCAGCCCCAGATGCAGCGCGGCGCGCGCCAACAGATGTGCGCTCACCGGGGCGGTGATGAACAGGAACAAGGTCACCAGGACCTCGTGCACGCTGATCCCCTGTCCCCTGGTGCTGAAATAGATCGCCGAGGCGACCAGCAAGCTGCCGACCCCCAGGGTGGTGGCCTTGGTGGGTCCGTGCAGGCGGGTATAGAAGTCCGGCAGGCGCGCCAGGCCCAGGGAACCGATGAAGGTGAACAGGGCGCCGACGATGATCAGGATGGAAAGTATAAGGTCCAGCATGGGCTTACTCGATGATGTCCCCGCGCAGCAGATACTTGCACAGGGCCACGGTGCCGACGAAGCCCATCAGGGCGATGAGCAGGGCGGCCTCGAAATAGACGTCGCTGCCCAGGTGGATGCCCAGCAGCACCAGCAGCGCAATGGCGTCGATGTAGAGGGTATCCAGGGCCAGGATGCGGTCCGGCATGCTGGGCCCCCGCACCAGACGCCAGGCGCTGAGCAACCCCGCGGCGGCGACCAGGCCCATGGCGATGGGGATGGCGATACTCATCATGGCTCGAAGACCTCGCGCAGTGGGGCCTCATAGCGCCGCCGGATGGTCTCCACCAGGGCCTGGGGGTCGTCCACGTCGAGGGCGTGAATGAGCAGCTCCCGCTGATCGGGCGAGAGCCGGGCCGAGACGGTCCCCGGCGTCAGGCAGATGGTGTTGGCGAGCAGACTGATGGCCAGGTCGGACCGGAGCGTCAGGGGCATGACCACAAAGGCCGGCCGCAGCGGGCGGCCGGACGTCAGGATCAACCGCGCCACCACGATGTTGGCGCTGAGGATGTCGTAGGCCAAGACCCCGACGAATCGCAACAGGGTCAGGGGTCGGTGCACACCCGTATGTCCAGGCCAGAAGGGCCCGGTCGCCAGGGGGACCAACAGACCCAGGGCCAGGCCCAGCAGGATGTGCCCAGGGGCCAGGCTGTTGACCAGCAACAGCCAGACCAGCGTCAGGATCAGGGACAGCAAGGGATGGGGTAACAGCCGGGACATCATTTGGCCTCCGCGCCGAGCACGGCCTGGATCTGGGCCGCCGGGTTCAGCAGATCCCCAGCCATGGCGTTGGTCAGCGCCGTCAGGGGGCCGGCAAAGAGCGTCAGACCCAGGATGAGGACCACCAGACCGGCCACCGGTGCCAGGCCCATCCAGCTCGGACCAGACGCCGGACCCGTGGCCGAATCCGGCACCGCCTCGACCCGATAGAACAGCAGGCTGCCGCTGCGCGCCAGGGCGATCAGACCCCCGAGGCCACCGAACAAGACTACCCCCAGCACCCAGGGTAGCAGCGGGTGGTCCATGGCCGCCCTCAGGGTCAGGGCCTTACCCAGGAAACCGGACAGGGGCGGCAGCCCAACCATGGCCACCGCCACGACAAAGAACAGGGCCCCAGCGACAACGGACCCGGGGATGGCGGGTCCAGGGTCGAGCCGATCCCCGTGATCGCCGCGACCCTTGGCGATGACATCCGCCAGCAGGAACAGCGCCGCCGCGGCAAAGGTGCTGTGGGGCAGATAGTAGAGCCCGGCGCCGATCCCCGCCGCACTGCCGAGCCCGAAGGCAATCAGCAAGGACCCCACCGAGGCCACCACCAGATAGGCCACCTGACGCCTCAGTCCCCGGGCCGCAAGGGCCCCCAGGGTGCCGACCGCCAGGGTGGCCAGCGCCAGGGGCAGCAGCCAGGGCCAGATCAGCCCTGCAAGCGGCCCGGCGTCCGGGCCGAAGATGGGCACGAAGACCCGCAGGATGCTGTAGGCCCCGACCTTGGTCATGATGGCGAACAGGGCCGCCACCGGTGCACTGGCCCGGGCGTAGCCCTCAGGCAACCACAGGTACAGTGGCAACAGGGCCGCCTTGAGGGCGAAGACCCCGAACAGCAGCAACCCGGCGGCCCGCACCAGCCCGACGGACCCGGGCGGGGTGGCGGCGACCTGCCTCGCCAGATCGGCCATGTTGAGGGTCCCCAGCACCCCGTAGAGGGTCCCGACCGCGATCAGGAACAGACTGGACCCCAGCAGGTTGACCACCACGAAGTGCAGCCCGGCGCGGGTCCGGCCCGGGTCCCTGCGCCCGTGGAGCAACAGGGCATAGGAAGCGATGAGCAGGATCTCGAAGAAGACGAACAGGTTGAACAGGTCCCCGGTGAGGAAGGCCCCGTTGAGCCCGAGGAGCTGCCACTGATAGAGGCTATGGAAGTGCGGCCCGTGGGCGTCGTCACCCTGCACCCCGTAGAGCAGGGCAAACAGGGCCACCAGGGCGCTGGTCACCAACAGCCAGGCCGCCAGCCGATCCGCCACCAGGACGATACCGAAGGGCGCCTGCCAGTCCCCCAGGGCATAGACCAGGACGCTGCCGTCGGCGACCCGATCCAACAAGACCAAGGCCAACCCCAACTGGACGAGCACGGCGACGAGCCCCAGGACCCGCTGCATCTTCAGCCCGGACAGGAACAACATCAGGCCCCCCGCCACCAGGGGCACCAGAATCGGTGCGATGGGCAGGTATGTCATCTTGAGCAGGGTCCCAGCACTATGGAGCGGGCCGAAGCAGCCTGAGCGAGACACGACTGAAGCGCCGCGTGCGAGTCGCCAGCCCGAGAAGCCGAGTGGCCCCAACCGAAACCCGCAACCCGTTGCGTCGCTTTGCGTTCATTTGCGTTCATTTGCGGACAAAAACCTCTTCCCAGGGTCACGACCTCTCCTCCTCCACCCCGGCATCCACCCGATCGCTCCCCAACTCAGCCCTCGCCTTCAGGGCCAGGACGATGGCGAAGGCGGTCATGGCGAAGCCGATGACGATGGCCGTCAGCACCAGGGCCTGGGGCAAGGGATCGGCATAGCCTGGAGCCCCGGCGACGATCACCGGGGGTCGGCCCAGGGTGAGGCGCCCCATGGCGAAGAGAAACAGGTTCACCGCGTAGGAGAGGAGCGTCAGCCCCAGCACCACCGGGAAAGACCGCTCGCGCAGGACCAGCCAGACCCCCAGGGCCGTGAGCACACCGATGGCGAGCGCCATGAGCAGTTCCATCAACGCACCCCCCCGGGATCATGGTCCGACGGACCGTTGGGGCCGCCATGCGAACCATTACCCCCCACCTCAGCCCCACCAGTCGCACGACCGGCAACAGCCCTCTGCACCCCGGACTCGTCCAGGGTGCATACCAGCCCGATCCCCACCAGGATCGAGAGGGTCGCCCCCACCACCACCAGGTAGACCCCCAGGTCGAAGGCCATCGCCGAGGCCAGCTCCAGGTCCCCCACTACCGGCAGATGGAAATGGCCGTGGGCGGAGGTCAGGAACGGGTAGCCCAGGACCAGGCTGACCAAACCGGTCCCAGTGGCCAACAGGACCCCGGTCGCGATGATCGGATTCAGGTTCCCGGGCAGCCGTGCCCGGGTCCAGGCCACCCCGTTGGCCAGATACTGC
Organism: uncultured Gammaproteobacteria bacterium; assembly: GCA_963845265.1. GTDB lineage: Bacteria > Pseudomonadota > Gammaproteobacteria > Chromatiales > Chromatiaceae > DYRB01. Next base: position 309,950 of record CAWJRN010000014.1, read on the forward strand.
ATCACCAGCGCCACCGCGGTAACCAGCCCGGCGATAAAGCCCCCGCCCGGCAAATTGTGTCCCCTCAGCAGGATATAGACCGCCACCACCAGGGACAGGGGCAGCAGGAGGCGGGTCAGCAGGGCCATGACGGCCGGGTGCGGATCCGGGTCCCAGGGGCGCCCGGCAGCGTCGTATCGGGGGCCGGTCAGATGCATGCCGGAGAGCATCGCGCCCACCCCCAGCGCAGCCAGGGCCAGGACCGTCACCTCACCCAGGGTATCGAAGCCGCGGAAGTCCACCAGGATGACGTTGACCACATTGGTGCCGCCTCCCTGGGCCACGCTGTTGTCGAGAAAATAGGGCGAGATGGACTCGAAGGGCCGGGTCAGGACCCCCCAGGCCAGGCCGCCGACGCCCAGCCCGGCAGCAACCGACAGGGCCAGATCGCGCCAACTTGCGTCAGCCTACCCCAGGGGCTGGTCGGCTCCTTCGGGTCGCGCTGGGGCAGGAAATACAGGGCCAGGAGCAACAGGATGACCGTCACCACCTCGACCGAAAGCTGGGTCAGGGCCAGGTCCGGGGCCGAAAAGGTGACGAAGGCCAGGGTCACCAGCAGCCCAACGGCGCCCAGTAGGATCACCGCCACCAGACGCCGCCGATGCAAGCGCACCGCCATGACGGCGGCCCCCAGCAGCACCAGGGTGCCGCCAAGGACGCCCGCCAGATCCATGGGCGCCACCTCGGTCAGGGCCAGGGGGCCGGTCAGATCGGCGCCCCCGTGACCCAGGTAGCCGACATAGCCCAGGACCAGGGCGAAGCCGATCAACAGGGCCAGCATGCGCCGCAGAGACCCACTATCCAGCCAGCGGGTGAGCGCCTCGGCGAGCCGCAGGAAGGCGGCCAGGGTCAGGTCGTAGAGCGCCTTCACGGACCAGCGTGAACCCCATTGGTCGCTCACGGCAAACAGGGGCTTGCGGCCCAGGTAGACCAGGACCCCACCGATCAGGGCGATCACGCTCATCCACACTGCCGGGCTGAAGCCGTGCCAGATCGCCAGATCGTGCTCGGGGACCGGCCCCTGCAGGACCCCCTGCGCGGCAACTGCCAATATGGGCTCGACGGTCAGGGCAGGCAGGACACCGACCAGCAGGCAAACGGCCACCAGGATCTCCACCGGGACCTTCATCCAGTGGGGTGGCTCATGGGGGGTCTTGGGCAGATCCACTGGTTCCCCGTTGAAGAAGACATCGTGGATAAAGCGCAGTGAATAGGCCACGGCGAAGATCCCCGCCAGGGTGACCGCCGCCGGAAGGGCCCAGCCGTGGCGGGCCAGGGAGGCAGCGCCCACGGTCTCGGCAAAGAACATCTCCTTGGACAGAAAGCCGTTGAACAGCGGCACCCCGGCCATGGCCGCCGCGGCGACCATGGCCAAGACGCCCGTATAGGGCATCCAGCGCCAGAGGCCGTTGATGCGGCGCATATCCCGGCTGCCGGTCTCGTGATCGATGATCCCGGCGGCCATGAACAGGGACGCCTTGAAGGTGGCGTGGTTGATGATGTGGAAGACCCCCGCCACCGCCGCCAGGGGCGTGCCGATGCCGAACAGCAGGGTAATCAGGCCCAGGTGGCTGATGGTGGAGTAGGCCAGCAGCCCCTTGAGGTCGTGCTGGAACAGGGCGATGAAGGCCCCGATCAACAGGGTCGCGAGCCCGGTCCCACCCACCAGCCAGGACCACTCCGGGGTCCCGGCCAGGGCCGGGAACAGCCGCGCCAACAGGAAGACCCCAGCCTTGACCATGGTCGCCGAGTGCAAATAGGCCGACACCGGGGTCGGCGCGGCCATCGCATTGGGCAGCCAGAAGTGGAAGGGGAACTGGGCCGACTTGGTGAAGGCACCGAGCAGGACCAACACCAGGGTCGGCAGGTACCAGGGGTGTGCCCGGATGATATCCCCGGAGGCCAGGATGACGCTGAGGTCATAGCTCCCGGCGATATGCCCGAGCAGCAGCAGTCCGCCCAACAGGGCCAGGCCCCCTGCCCCGGTGACCGTCAGGGCCATACGCGCCCCATTGCGGGCGTCCGCCCGACCCTGCCAGAAGCTGATGAGCAGGAAGGACGACAGGCTGGTCAACTCCCAGAACATCAGCAGCAACAGGACGTTCTCCGCCAGCACCAGCCCCAGCATGGCCCCCATGAAGAACAGCAGACTGGCGTAGAAGCGTCCCGTGTCCTCCGCTGCCGACAGGTAGTAGTGGGCGTAGAGGATCACCAGTAAGCCGATGAGCAGGATCATCAAGGCGAACAGGAGCCCCAACCCATCCAGGCGCAGGGCCAACTCCAGGCCCAGCGACGGCACCCAGGGCAGTCGCCAGACCAGGGTCTCGCCGTGGAAGGGGCCTGGCAGAGACGGCGCCAAACAGACCAGCGCGACCAGGGTCGCGACCCCGGCAGTGGTGGCGAAGCGCAGCCTAGCGCTGCGCCGATTCAAAGCAATGAAGGCGGCCCCTAGGAAGGGGGCGAGGATGGCGAGGAGCAAATTCATGATTCGACAGAAATCGCCTAAGCCGTTAGCCGCAAATGAACGCCAATGGGCGTGGGGGCGTAGATCCGGGCTCGCTTGGCCGGCAACCGCTCCTGCGTTGCCTGCATGTCCGCCGTCCCTGGCGGCCACGCTTCGCCCGGTCGCGCCGAGGCGGCGCTCCTACGGGGTGCCTCCCGGGTGGGCGGATACCTCGGAAGATCCCGAACATACCGACATCACCTAACCTGAGGCCAACACCACCGCCCGCAGCGGTGCCGGCAAGCCTTCCACCGTCCGAGTCGAGTCCTGCGGGTCGAGGGCCTGGGCCAGGGACTCAAAGCGCATCCAATCTGTGCTGCGCTGCTCCTCCGTCGTCGTTGGGGTCAGATCCACCAGCCTCACATCCCGGAAGCCGCAGTCGGCGATCCAGCCCTCCAGGGTCTTCACTGTCGGGATGGACCAGACGTTGCGCATCCGCGCATAGCGACCGGCCGGGACCAGCACCTCCCCCACACCGCCGTCGACCACCAAGGTCTCCAGGACCAACTGGCCGCCGGGCCGCAGCAATCGATGCAGGGCCCGCAGGTGGTCCAGGGGCAGCCGACGATGATACAGCACCCCCATGGACAGCACCGTATCGAAACCGGAGAGATCCGCCGGCAGGTCCTCAAGGGCGAGCGGCAGCACGCCCGCCCGCGAATCCCCCATCAAGCCGGCGACCGCCAGGGACTGCATGACATAGAGCAGGCCCGGGTCGATGCCCAGCACCAGCCCCGCCCCAGCGCCCAGGGCCCGCCAGCAGTGGTAGCCATTGCCGCAGCCAACATCGAGGACCTTGCGGCCATGCAGCGGTGCCAGGTGGGGGGCGATGCGCTCCCACTTCCAGTCCGAGCGCCACTCGCTGTCGACCTCCACCCCATAGAGCCGATAAGGCCCCTTACGCCAGGGGTGCAGGGCCATGAGGGCGGCGCGCAGCAAGGCTTGATCGGCCGGGTCCAGGGGGCCGTCCACGCCCACGGCCGGTGCATCCAGAACGACCCTGCCGGGCCCCGGCCTGGGCATGCTGGCCAGTGCGGCGGACCAGCGCGGCAGATCGCCATGGGTGGACTGGGCCAGGTGCTGCTCCGTCAGGGTGGCCAGGGCCGGCACCCAGGGGGCAAAGCCCGCCTCGTCCAGGCGCTGTAGAAAGGCTTGAAGGGACTCAGGTCCATGCGATCCAACCGATGAATCTGTGCGGACTGGTACCCTCGGATCTGGTGTGCAAAGGCTGCCTGACCTAACTGCCCCTCGCCCGGCGCCACCGGATCGAAGATGCGGACTCTGCTATCGCGCATCCTATTGCGGAGGACGCGCCGCCTATCGACAGGGACGGCCCGGTGAGTGACGGAATCTACGCGGGGAAACAGGTCATCGCGCTGAGCGTACATGGCGTCCGGTCGAGGATAGAGAAGCGGTGCAGGACTGTACACCAGACCCGGACATCGACACGACGCCGACACCCCAACATCCCCGACAGATCGCCCAGGCCTTGAAAAATCGGCACCCGGACCCATCGCGCCCTTGCTAGAATCCGAGGGGTTCACCCACCCCAGCCGGTAATGCCCCATGACCGAGTTACACAGCACGCCCCCTAGCGATCCGATCGACGACGCAGTAGCCCCGGCGTTGCCGGTGGAAGCGGACCCCATCGACCTCAGCGCCCCCGAGTTCTACCTCAACCGGGAGCTGACCTGGCTGGCCTTCAATCAACGGGTCCTCCACGAGGCCGCGGACCCACGGACGCTGTTGCTGGAGCGGGTCAAGTTCCTGGCCATCGTCAGCAACAACCTCGACGAATTCTTCATGAAGCGCATCGGCGGTCTGAAGCAGCAGATCGCCGCGGGCGTGCACACCCCCAGCGCCGATGGGCGCACCCCCGCCGAACAGCTCAAGCTCTGTCACATCAAGGCGCGGGAGATCCACGCCGAGCAGAAGCGCATCGCCGACGAACTGCAGGGCGCGCTGGCCGCGCACGACATCCATGTGGTGAAGATCAGCGACCTGCCGACCAAGGCCCGGGAGCGGCTGCGCGAGCACTTCCGCAGCAACATCTTCCCCATGCTGACGCCCCTGGCCATGGACCCGGCCCACCCATTCCCCTTCATCTCCAACCTGGCGCTGAACCTGCTGGTGACCCTGCGCTTCCCCGGCGGCAACGAGACCTACATGGCCCGCGTCAAGGTCCCGGTGGGGAAGGACGTATCCAAGCGGTTCATCCCGGTGGACGTCGCCACCACCTTCGTCACCCTCGAAGACCTCATCGTCAACAACCTGGACATGCTCTTCCCGGGCATGGAGATTGACAGCGCCGAGCTGTTCCGGGTCAGCCGCAACGCCATCGTCGAGCCCAATGCAGAGACCGCCAACGACCTGTTGGAGATGATCGAGACGGAGCTGCGCGAGCGTCACTTCGCGCCCATCGTGCGCCTCGAGGTCCAGAACGGCTTCGATCCGGTGCACCGCGGCATGCTGGCCGCCGAGTTGGGCCTGAACGAGGCGGAGGACGTCTTCGACGTCCAGGGTATGATGCAGCGGCGCGACTTGTTCGAGATCGCCGGGCTCGACTTCCCCGACCTCAAGGACAAACCCCACCGGCCGGTGGATCACCCCCAGCTCGGCAAAGACCGGCGCAACATCTTCCACATCATCCGCGAGCACGGGGCCATCCTGCTCCAGCACCCCTACCAGCCCTTCAGCACCACGGTGGAGCGCTTCCTGCGCACCGCCGCCGACGACCCCAAGGTGCTGGCCATCAAGATGACCCTCTACCGCACCTCCGCCGGCGGCATCCTCGACTCCCTGATCGACGCCGCCCGCAACGGCAAGCAGGTCGCGGTGCTGGTGGAGCTCAAGGCGCGCTTCGACGAGGCGGCCAACATCGGCTGGGCACGGCGCCTGGAGGCCGAGGGCATCCATGTGACCTATGGCGTCATGGGGCTCAAGACCCACAGCAAGCTCATCTTCGTGGTGCGCCGCGACTACGCCCAACTGCGCCGCTACTACCACGTCGGCACCGGCAACTATCACCCCGGCACCGCCAAGCTCTATACGGATCTGGGCATGCTCGGCTGCGATGAGGAAATCGGCCAGGACCTCACCGAGCTGTTCAACTATCTCACCGGCTACTCGCCACCGCCGGCCTACCGCAAGATCCTGGCTGCGCCCTACACCCTCAAGCCTGGACTGATCCAGCGCATCAACCGGGAGATCGAGCGCCACAAGACCCACGGCGACGGCCGGGTGCAGATGAAGATGAATGCCCTGGAGGACGTCGAGATCACCCGGGCCCTCTACAAAGCCGCCCAGGCCGGGGTCAAGGTCGACCTGATCGTGCGCGACACCTGCCGCCTGCGTCCAGGCCTTCCGGGTATCAGCGAGAGCGTCCGGGTGATCAGCGTCGTCGGGCGCTTCCTGGAGCACGGTCGCATCATCTACTTCCGCAATGGCGGAGAAGGCAACGAGGAGTACTACATCGGCTCCGCCGACATGATGGGTCGCAACCTCGACAGCCGCGTCGAGGTGCTCGCCCCGGTGGAGGATCCCGCGCTGCGCCAGGAGCTGCGCATCATCCTGGACATCCAGCTCGCCGACCAGCGCAGCGCCTGGGATATGGACAGCGAGGGCAATTACACCCAGCGCATCCCGGCGGAGGAAAACGCCAAGGGCACCCAGGACACCCTCATCGGCGTGGCCGAGAAGCGTCTCGACGCCGCCGGCAAGCACAAGGAAAAGAAGATGCGGTCGCGGCTGCTGAGCCACTTCCATTGGCGGGCCAAGGGGGTTAATCAGGAGTGATGGCACGCGGTCCGTCGGGGGCTGCGCTGGCGGGGCCGTTGCGGGGGTGATTAGAGAGTGTACGTGGGGGCCTGATCGGGTGTGGCGGATGGTCTCTTCTTCGACTTGGCCCGCTGCGCAGTGACGGGGGTTTGGCGATGCTAAACCCGCCCTCGCAATGGTCCAGCTCATGCCCGGAAACCCCGCCAATATCAAGATATCAGGGCGTTTGGACCTGATAAGTGCTGATATTGGGATTATCAGGGCAAACGTGCCTGAAAAGACCGGTAATATCGACTTATCAGGGCGTATTGGCCTTGATATTAACGGTTAGCTGAGGAAAATGCATGCTGAAGATACTCGAATTGTTTGAACGAATCATAGTAGTTAGCCTCCTCGGAATGATGATGCTTGCTGTATTTGCCTCAGCTATTGAATTGGCGTTTGTACTCGTTCAGGAACTTTTCAAACCGCCATATGTGCGTCTTAACGTAGATGAGATGCTTGAAGTTTTTGGTTTCTTTCTTATGGTGCTTATTGGCCTAGAATTACTGGAGACGATAAAAGCTTACTTGGAGGAAAATAGAGTACACGCTGAAGTTGTTTTTCTCGTTGCAATCATTGCGGTTTCCAGAAAGGTAATTATCCTAGACTACAAAGAAACATCTGCCGAGATTCTGTTCGGCATGGCGGTTCTTATTATGGCTCTTGGATTAGGGTACTTTCTTGTTCGCCACGCCCTTGGTTGCCGCACACATGAGAAGAACAAACTAGAGTAATGGCCAACCCGTACGTTTTGTACACCAGGTAAAAATCAGCTAACACTTGCCTAAGCGCCGGCCCAATATACCCAGCTAATGCCGGATTTTCGGTTTTTCACCGACCGGTAATTTCGAAGTTCTCCGTCAACAATTGGCGTAGCTCCGGCTGGTATTGCTGCGGATTTCTGAAGAATTCTTCGCAAGCCTTTCGGAATGTATCGAACGATTCGTAGTATCTGTTGTACAGGACTTTCTTCTTAAAAAACTTCCACAATCTTTCAATAAGATTCAGATTTGGTGCATAAGGCGGGAGAGGAACGAGCTTGATGCGGGAATGCTCAAGATACGCTTGGACAGCGCGCGAGTGATAGTAACGCGCGTTGTCGCAGATGACATAAATGTAGGTGGCAGCCACATAAAACTGTTCGAGTTGCTCAAACAGCGCGATGGTCGAGTCGGCGTTGAAGCGCATGGGGTCAAGTCTTGTATTTTGTGCGAAATACAAGACTTGACCCCTCTTCCCACTTTGATTCCTCTTCCCACTTCTAGGAGGGCTCGATATGCCAAGTAACTTTGAAGCAAACACTTATGTCGGCGTGGCAACCAAGCACGGTGGCGGGATCTTCGCCAGGCTCGACAATGTGAATGGCCAGATAATCAGGCTTGACGCTCCGCATATCATCTGGGGTTTTACGCAGCTTAACGTCAGTATTGGAATTGGAGTTGGGGGCGGGATATCATCAGCTATTGTTTTCGCGTTTAATTGCCCCAATCCCTATGTGCTTAACAATAAGGACGTTGGTAAAGGAGAATGGTCTGTCGACGTCAGTACTGGCGCAAAGTGGGATGCGATCGTGAAGGCCTTTAAGGGGGCGCGGTATCTTCCCACATTGGCGAAACTTGTAAAGTATGGCGTGAAAGGATTTGATGACTTAGCGACACTGAGAAGCTGGTCATGGGATATTTACCAAGCCACTGATGCAGCTCTGAGCAATAAAGCGAAATTCGTTTCAATCGGCATTCCAGGAGCCGGATATGGTGCCGAGTGTTTTGTCAGCGTTTGCCTACAAGGCAAACTCGAATTGGAGAATAACCCGACTGTTGTCGGTAAATACAGCGAAGAACAAGGCTCACGTGGTTACGACGGCGCAGAGGGACGTGGGAACTATTAAGGGCGGACAGGGCATGAACTGCACCAGGTTAGGCAATTCGGCACAATTCCCAACTCCAATTCCGGCAATTCGGGGGCAGTTTACTTAATTCCCATGCTCAGCGGATCAACTGAAGTGAAGAAATTGCCTAACCAACGCCACAGCCCGACCCAATACTGCGCTATTTGCGGGCCAGACCCAGACCAGTGGGTAGATGATCGCATCAGGAGAAGCTAATAGATCTGGAGGCATCCATGAAAGAGACAATGAATGAATGGGGTCATGAATGAATGGGGTCAGGTCTTCTCTTTTGACAAGCGAGCAAAAGGGAAGACCTCACCACAATACCATGACGTCAATGCCACTGACCCCAATGCCGAACGCGAGTCTTGCGTGGCGTCGGGTACCGCCGCTTCCTGGTGACACGAGACTGTGTAAGTATTGCTGAAACCGCATCATCAGGCGGACCGGGTAGGCTGGGTTGAGCTTTGAAACCCAGCAATCAACGGCTTACGGCTCGCGATACGCTGGGTTTCGTGCCTCAACCCAGCCTACGAAGAATTCCTTGCCTTAATCATCGTTCCGTCCACTCAACGAGTGAGCGCCGTAGGGTGGACAAGCTTCGCGCAGTCCACCAGGGGTTGAGCGGTGGACTGCGCTTCGCTTGTCCACCCTACTGGCCGGAACTACGACCGACGCCGAATTTCTACACGGTCTTTCAGCGGTGTAACCATCCTCAGGCGCTCTGCGCCCCCAGCCGTCCGAGGCGACCGCGGAGCAGCTAACCGACAGCTCAATCCCGTAGAATGCATCCCCTTGCTCGGTAGATCTCAAGATGCCTTGGTTCTCTCGCCGAGGACTTGCTCGCCCGATGCGCCGTTCCCAGTACAAATCGGCCTAAACAACGCGGACGCGTGACCGACATGCAGAACGAACAGTGAAGGGTCAACACAACCTCCCGGCCAGCCAGAGGCAGTTCGTTTCCATCCAGGTCTTGCGTGGTCTTGCCGCCCTCGGCGTCGTGTTACTGCATGTGGTGTCAGATGCTCGAGCAGTACACCGCCGGGGACGGACCGCTCTGTCGTCTTGGGGTGCTGCTACACACTGGCGCGGCGGGCGTCGACCTGTTTTTCGTCATCAGCGGCTTTGTCATGGTGCAATCGACGAAGCACCTGTTCCAAAGACCCGGATCGAGCAAGCGATTCCTCATCAGGCGAGCCATCCGTATCGTACCGATGTACTGGATTGCCACGCTGATGATGCTGGTACTGGTCCTTCTGCCTTTCACGCTCAGGGGAGAACATTTTTCTCTTGGGTATACCTTACGTTCCTTGCTCTTCCTTCCCACGAGCAATCCGGCCAGCGGTGCCGATCTTCCGCTGTTGCCTCAAGGTTGGACTTTGTGGTACGAGGTCTACTTCTATCTGATCTTTGCCATCTCGCTTCGACTGCCAGCCCGCTGGGCCTTGCCTGCGCTGGTACTTTTCTTAACAGCATCTAGTGTGGTCGGTGCGGTGTTGACGCCAACCCATCCCTTGCTCAGGGTGGTGACTAGCCAGCTACTTTTGGAGTTTTCGTTGGGGTGCTTGCTGGCCTATCAGGTTAACCGAATCCGGTTGTCGTCACGGGTGGCTTTTCACTACTAGCAGGCGGCATCCTTTTGTTGTCGGCGGCATCATTGATTGAGAATGCCGAACACTTCCGCCTGCTCTTCTGGGGGATACCGGTGACATTGATTGTCGCAGGCTCTGTCTTCCTGGAGCAGGAAACCCCTGTGCGTTTCCCTAAACTATTGACTCTGATCGGCGATAGCAGCTACTCGACTTACCTGCTGCACGTCTTTGTGGTGATGGCTGGCGCTACGCTCCTCAAACACGGCTATTTCACCGCGCCCTTCGTCGCGGACCTTTTAGCACTGACGGTCGTCGTCGGGGCTCTGGTCCTTGGATACGTTGCCTATTTCCTTCTGGAACGTAATCTCCAACAGTACCTTAAAGCCAAAGTTTCCGGCTTTTGAATCCCGGCCCTTCGCGGGCCGGGATCGGAGAAGGGGTACGCGCTGCCAAGCCTCAGCCCAAGTCCGCGGTCAGCGCCTCCCGCGCCCCAGGGGCCAACTCGACCTCGTGGCGGTACTCGGGGTGGTCGATTCCCATGGCGATGGCCGCACCGGCCTTGGCCGCAGCGACCATCTCCGAAGTTAGCTCGAAGCGCACGAAGTGCACCGAGGAGGTCTTGTCCGCCGCGGTGCGCTCCAGGTCTTCGTCGGCGATGGCCCACACCTGGTCCAGATCACCCACCCGCACCCAGACCTTGTCCTCGACCCCGATCAGCTTGGCCAGGGCGTCCCGCCGCTCGGCCTCGTCTCCATACTCGATCATGAAGGTCGCCTTCCAGTTGCTCCCGTCCGGGATCAGCGGGTTATAGGAGGCCAGTTCCTCTTCGATGCCTTCCCGCTCGAAGATGCGCTCCACACGCAACATCTCCTGCACCTGGTATTGCATGGTCAGGCGGTCCTCGAAATAGAGGGTCGCATGGGCACCGATGTGGATCTGGCGGTCCTTCTTATGCGCCATCACCTGGGCACGGAAGTCGCCGCGGACCTGGGCGTACTCCTCCAGGGAGTAGAGGTCGTCTCTGGTCAGCTTCTGCATATTGGACTCCGAAATCGTGTTGGGGTGGTCGGCTCAGATGCCGTAGGCCAGGCGCAACAGGTGCATCGGGTGCTCCTGCTTGCCATCCTCGCCGAGGGCGTGGGCGATGTGGGCGCCGGCCATGGGGCAGTCGCTGCCGTAGTGGTCTGGCTTGGCGGTCTTCACCTTGTTGGCCACCGGGCGCACGATCTTCATCGCGAACTCGTAGGACTCCTTTTTCACCGCGTAGGTCCCGTCGTGACCGGAGCAACGCTCGATGATCTCGACCTTGGTGTCCGGGACCAGGGCCAGGGCCTCACGGGTCTTTTGGCCGATGTTCTGCACCCGCTGGTGGCAGGACGCCTGGTAGACCACGTTGCCCAGGGGCTTCTTGAAGTCCAGGTTCAGCTTGCCCTGCTTGTGACGCAGCATCAGGTACTCGAAGGGGTCGAACATGTGGGCCGCCACCTCCTGCACCGCCGGGTCGTCCGGGTACATGAGGCGCAGTTCCTGCTTGAACATCAGCACACAGGAGGGGATGGGGGCGACGATGTCCCAGCCGTCGCGCACCAGCTCCAGCAGGACCGGGATATTGGCCTCCTTGGCGGCATTGACCGCGTCCAGGTCGCCCAGTTCAAGCTTCGGCATGCCGCAGCACTGCTCCTTGCGCGGCAGTGTCACCGGGATGCCGTTGTGCTCGAAGACCGCGATCAGGTCCTGGTTGACCCCGGGCTCGTTGACGTTGCCGTAGCAGGTGGCGAACAGGGCCACCTTGCCGGTGGTCGTCCCCGCGGCCTCGCCTACCGCGGTGCGCCCGATGCGGGCCTTTTCGGTGCGGCGTATCGTGGCGCTCTGGAATTCCGGGAGCCGGGCGTCCTTGTGGACCTCCAAGACCGCCTCCAGGGCCTTACGACCAAGGGCGTTCTTGTTGGCCGCGTTGACGATGCCGGCGACCACGGGGATGCCCGCCAGGGACCCGACCAGGTCCGTGTTGGTGAGGATGCGGTCGCGGGTCTTGACGTTGCCCTGCTTGAACTTGAACGCCTTGGCGCGGAGCATCAGGTGCGGGAAGTCCAGATTCCACTCATGGGGCGGGACATAGGGACACTTGGTCATGTAGCACAGGTCGCACAGGTAGCAGTGGTCCACCACCTGCCAGTAGTCCTCCTTGGCCACCCCGTCCACCTCCATGGTCTCCGACTCGTCCACCAGGTCGAACAGGTTGGGGAAGGACTGGCACAGACTCACGCAACGGCGACAGCCGTGGCAGATATCGAAGACCCGCTCCAGCTCATGGAACAGGGCCCCCTCGTCGAAGAACTCGGGATTGCGCCAATCCAGCGGATGGCGGGTGGGTGCCTCCAGACTACCTTCGCGAGCTGTGGGACCGGCCATGTGATGTCTCCCGTCGTGTTTGGTTGTGTTGTTCGAGGTATCGAGCCCCAATGGTGCCCGATTTCTGCCCCCTGTGCGTCAACATGCAAGCCTAGGGCGGCAGAGGGCATAATTCCAATGGCCCTAACGAATCGCAACGATAGCCCGCACCCATTGCGGACCATGATGCTCACCAAAGGAGTTCCACATCGATGTCCCGCAGCGCCATGAGACTCTGGTCCCTACCAGTCTGCTTCGCCCTACTTGCACTGACCGGCTGCGCGACCAGCCCGCCCAGCCGGGTCGATGACGCCTGCGCGGTATTTGCGGAGAAGCCGGCCTGGTACCGTGCCACGGTCGCCACTGAGAATCGCTGGGGCACCCCGCCCCAGGTGCAGCTCGCCATCATCCGGGCCGAGTCGAGTTTCAAGCACGACGCCAAGCCTCCGCGCGACAGCTTCATCGGCATCCCCATGTGGTGGCGGGTCTCCAGCGCCTATGGCTATGCCCAGGCCAAAGACGGGACCTGGGACGACTACCGGGCCGCCACCGGGCACCGCTTTGCCAGCCGCACCGACTTCGACGACGCCAGCGACTTCGTTGGCTGGTATACGAGCCAGAGCCAGAAGCGCCTCGGTATCTCCAAGTGGGACACCTACAACCAGTACCTCGCCTACCACGAGGGTCAAGGCGGCTTCAGCCGCAAGACCTATGTGAATAAGGGGTGGTTGTTGCGGGTCGCGCAGAAGGTCGACGGCTGGGCAAAGACCTATGGCCAACAACTGCGGGCCTGCCGGGGGAGGTTGAACGATTGATCCTTTAGTTCAGCCGCCAATGGACGCAAGTACACATTGGCTTGGTGCCGGAGGACGTCGACGGCAGCAATGCCGATGTGGCCTCCCTGTTCACCAGCGAGTTGGTCCCATGAGGCTACTGCTGGACGCGCTGTGGGCCCTGACCCGCGAAGCCCTGGTAGCGCTGCATGGCCAAGGCACCAACGAACCGCGACCTCAGCAGATCCGCGGCAACTGTTCCCCCGCCAGCCAGTCCACGATGCGCCCTCCACCGAAGCGGGTCTGCATCTGGACGAACTGGTGCGGGTCGGCGACCACCTCGCCGATCAGGGCAGCCTGAGTACCCAGGGGATGGCCGCGCATCACCGCTAGCAGGACCTCCGCGTCCTCGGCTCGACAGATGGCGATGAGCTTGCCCTCGTTGGCCACATAGAGCGGGTCCAGCCCCAGCAGCTCACAGGCGGCCTGGACCTCGGGCCGAACCGGGATGGCGTCCTCGTGGATACGCATGCCGACCGCTGACTGGCGGGCCAGTTCATTCAGCGTGGTACCCAGCCCGCCCCGGGTCGGGTCGCGCAGGCAGTGAATACCGGGAACAGCGGAGACCATGGCCGCCACCAGCCCATGCAGGGCCGCGGTGTCGGATTGGATATCCGTGCCGAAGGTTAGGTTCTCGCGCTTGGACATGACCGCGACCCCGTGGTCCCCCAGGGTGCCGCTGACCAGAATGGCGTCGCCGGGTCTGGCCCGGTCGCCGGAGATATCCACCCCGGGCGGGACCACGCCGACCCCGGTGGTGGTAATGAAGCACCCGTCCGCCTTGCCTCGCTCCACCACCTTGGTGTCGCCGGTGACCACCGGGACCCCTGCCTCGTTGGCAGCCCTGGCCATGCTGGCGACGATGCGGTCCAGGTCGGCCAGCGGCAGCCCCTCCTCCAGGATGAAGCCGGCAGCCAGGTATAGGGGCCTGGCCCCGGCCATGGCCACGTCGTTGATGGTGCCGTGGACCGAGAGGCAGCCGATGTCGCCACCGGGGAAGAACAGGGGTGAGACCACATGACCGTCCGTGCTCATGACCAGGCGCCCTGGGGGCGGGTCGAAGGCGGCCTGGTCATTGGCCTGGCGCAGCAGGGCATTGTCCAGGTGGCGCTGGAACAGCTCTTCGACGAGTTGGGCCATGGCACGCCCGCCGCTGCCGTGAGACAGGTCCACAGCGCCCTCACGCAGGTCGAGCCGGACCGGGAAACGCCGCTCGCCGTTGTTGGTGGGATCGGCCATCAGGCGGCCTCCACTGCCTGCGTGGGCAGACCTCGATAACGACCATAGGACCAGTAGGCGGCACAAGCCCCCTCGGAGGACACCATGCAGGAACCCATGGGATTCTCCGGCGTACAGACGGTCCCGAACAGCTTGCAGTCCACCGGGTTCTTGATCCCCCGCAATACGCTGGGACACTCGCACCCCTTGACATCCTTGCCCTCCCCGAGCCGCACCGGGAAGCGCAGCTCCGCGTCCAGGTCCGCGTAGGCCGAAGCGATCTTCAGGGCGCTGTCGGGCAGGTGCCCCAGGCCACGCCACTCGAAGCTGTCGCGCAGGGAGAAGACCTCCGCCATCAGGGCCTGGGCCTTGCGGTTGCCATCCGGGGTTACCGCCCTGGTGTACTGGTTCTCTACCTCGCAACCGCGGCTGTTGAGCTGGCGCACCAGCATGAGGGCCGCCTGCATCACGTCCAATGGCTCGAAGCCGGCGATAACCAGGGGCTTGTGGAACTCCAGGGGGACAAAGCCATAGGGCGCGGAGCCGATGACGGTACTCACATGCGATGGCCCCAGGATGCCGTCGATCTGCACCCCCTCATCGGGCTGGGTCGACAGGATGGCGCGCAGGGCCGGCGGGGTCAGGACATGATTACAGAAGACCGAGAAGTTGCTTAGACCCTCGGCCTTGGCCTGGCGCATGGCCACCGCCGTGGGCGGGGTGGTGGTCTCGAAGCCGATGGCGAAGAACACCACCTGCCGGTCCGGGTTCGCGCGGGCGATGGCCAGGGCGTCCTGGGTCGAGTAGACCATGCGCACATCTGCCCCTGCTGCCTTCGCCTTCATCAGGCTACGCCGCTCGCTGCCGGGGACCCGTATCAGATCGGCGTAGGTGCAGAGCGTCACCCCGTGGTCCAGGGCCAGGGCGATGGCCTGATCGATGCGGGCGATGGGAAGGACGCAGACGGGGCAGCCCGGGCCGTGGACAAAACTCAGGTTCGGGGGCATCAGGTCCTGCACCCCGTAGCGAAAGATGGCATGGGTATGGCCGCCGCAGAACTCCATCAGGCGGTAGGTCCGCCCCGGATCGGCCTCGGCGGCGATCGATGCTGCAAGGTTGCGGGCCAGGGCCTGGTCGCGAAACTCCTCGACGTATTTCATGGTGCGCCCTCGCCTGCTCGATCCTCGGGCTCGGCCTGCACCTCATCGGACAGACGGGCAACCTCGGCCATCAGGGCGAGGGTCCGTTGTGCCTCCTCCGGGTCGATTCGGCTTAGGGCATAGCCGACGTGGACCAGCACATAGTCCCCGGGGGACAGATCCTCGACCAGAGCCAGGGAGACGTCCTTGGTGACGGCCCCCAGGGCCACGGTGGCAGTATCGGTGGTTGAGTCGATGGCGACGACCCGGGCAGGTATGGCAAGACACATAGTGGACTCCGCAAACGCTAGAGGCTCGGGACAATGGGCGCACCTTAGATCAGACGCGACGGCTAGTCCACGTCAGCATCTGAGGAACCCGGCCGATGTCTGGATCCGGGGCGCTGCGCAACCACGCCACCCTCAGACATTCGGGTTAGCATTGCGAAATCCTGCCCGCCCCAAACCGGAATATCCATGCTGACCAAGGAACAACTCGACCGCCTGCGCACCGACATCGACTTTAGCGTCGAGCTTTGCGGACGCACCCTCCACCTATACAGCACCTGGGGCACCTTCTCCCCCAGGGAGGTCGACGAGGGCACCCGGCTACTCCTGGACTACGTGGAAGTGGCCCCCGGTGACGACTGTCTGGACCTGGGCTGCGGCTATGGCCCCATCGGCCTGACCCTAGCCGCACTGGCTCCCGCCGGGCACACGCTGATGGTCGATAGGGACTTCGTGGCCGTGGACTACGCCAACCGCAACGCCGCCCGCAACGGCCTGGGCAATGCGGCGGCCCAGCTCAGCAACGGCTTCGCCCAGGTGGACCCCGGGCTGCGCTTCGACCTCATCGCCAGCAATGTCCCCGCCAAGGTGGGCAAGGAGTTGCTGGCCATCCTGCTCCACGACGCCCACGCCCGCCTCAAGCCCGGCGGACGCCTGTATCTGGTCACGATCAACGGCCTGCGCCAATACATGAAACGCAACCTGGAAGAGGTCTTCGGCAATTACGACAAGCTCAAACAGGGGCCCCACTACACCGTGGCCCTCGCCACGCGCTAGCGGCCATGGCACCCGCACCACCCCGGACGACGATGGGCACGAACGCCATGGCCGGCCCCTCACCCCGGCCCTCTCCCAAGGAGCGAGGGAGACTTTGAGCGCGCTGCGCGCGACTTTCACGCCAAAGGGGTTAGCATTGGCACCCATGAGCACACAATTTTCCGACTTTCTCCTCCCCGACGAACTCAACCGCGGCCTGGCCAAGGAGGGCTTCGAGACCCCCACCGAGGTCCAGCAACAGGTCATCCCTCTGGCCATGGACGGGGTGGACCTGCTGGTCTCCGCCGCTACGGGTTCGGGCAAGAGCGCCGCCTTCCTGCTGCCCATGATGCAGCGGTTCGTGGACAACCCCTCCCGCAACAGCGCCACCCGCGGCCTGATCCTGGTGCCGACCCGCGAGCTGGCCCGCCAGGTCTACATTCAGTTCATGCGCCTGGGCAGCTACACCCACCTGACCGCCGGGGTCATCACCGGGGGCGAGGCCAAGTCCCACCAGATCGCGACCCTGCGCAAGAACCCGGAGATCCTGGTCGCCACCCCGGGGCGCATGCTGGAGCACCTGGACGGCGACGAGGTGGATCTGGGGGACGTGGAGATCCTGGTCCTGGACGAGGCGGACCGCATGCTCGACATGGGCTTCGCCGACGACGTGCTGACCATCATCGGTCGCTGCAGCCCGGCCCGGCAGTCGATGCTCTTCTCCGCCACCCTGCACCACAAGGGGCTGGCGGGCATCACCGGACCTTTGTTGCGCGAACCCCAGACCCTGGTCGTAAACCCGGTGCGCGAGCAGCACCCGGACATCGAGCACCAGATGCTGTTGAGCGACGAGCCGGAGCACAAGGAGCAACAGCTCCTCTGGCTGCTGGAGAACGAGCCCTTCGACAAGGCCCTGATCTTCACCAACACCCGAGAGCGCACCATCTCCCTGGGCAACCACCTGGGCGGCAAGGGCCAGCGGGTCGCGTTCCTGCACGGGGAGATGGACCAGCGCGAGCGCAACCGGGTGATGGGCCTGTTCCACCGCGGCGATGTCCCGATCCTGGTCGCCACCGACCTTGCGGCCCGTGGTCTGGATGTCCTGGGTGTTGGGCTGGTGATCAACTTCGATCCGCCCCGCAGCGGCGACGACTACCTGCACCGCACGGGGCGCACCGGACGGGCCGGCGACAAGGGCGTGGCCATCACCCTGGTCAACTCCCAGGAGTGGAACCGGGTGGATGGCATCGCGCGCTACCTCAGCGTGGAATTCCAGGTCCGTCGCATCAAGGGGCTGGAGTCGCGCTTCCAGGGTCCCAACCGGCGCAAGGGCCCGGCCAAGGCAGCCCAGGCGGCCAAGGCTAAGTCCAAAGCGGATGCCAAAAAGGCCGCGGCCAAGCCGAAGGACCGGTTACGTGATCGCAAGAACATCGGCAAGCGGCGCAAGCCCTCGGCGGCGACGGGCGCCGAGGCGGGCCTGAGCCCGCCGAAGAAGGCCAAGACCAAGCCACCAACACAGGATTGAGCGCTGCACCTCAGGCCAACGAGGCTTAGCCACGCGGTTGAGGCGCGTAGCGATCGCCGATGTCGTTTTGGGGCCGGAAACAAGCAATTAGGACCTCCTGCGAGTCTCCCCCTCACCCCAACCCCTCTCCCCTCCGGGGCGAGGGGCTTTGGTGTCGGCCTTGCGATTCGTCCCCCCTCTCCCCTTGGGGGAGAGGGGCTGGGGGTGAGGGGGAGAGCGCTACCCAATGCACATTGCCGCCAACGAAACCGGAACGACAGAGCCCGCCAACACATGCTGCGATTGACGCGATCACCCTTACAATGTGGGTCGCGCAGCCCCCGCACCCTCGATCAGGAGCCCCCATGGAGACCTTTCACGCCACCACCATCCTCTCGGTCCGCCGCGGCGGCAACGTCGTCGTCGGCGGCGACGGCCAGGTCTCCCTGGGCAACACGGTGATGAAGGGCAACGCCCGCAAGGTTCGCCGACTCTACAAGGACCGCGTCCTGGCCGGCTTCGCCGGGGCCACCGCAGACGCCTTCACCCTGTTCGAGCGCTTCGAGGGCAAGCTGGAGAAGCACCAGGGCCACCTGGCCCGCTCCGCTGTGGAGCTGGCCAAGGACTGGCGCACCGACCGCATGCTGCGCCGCCTGGAGGCCCTGCTGTGCGTCGCCGACGCCACCACCTCGCTGATCATCTCCGGCACCGGCGACGTCATCGAGCCGGAGCACAACATCATGGCCATTGGCTCAGGTGGGGCCTACGCCCAGGCCGCCGCCCGTGCCTTGGTGGAGAACACCGAGCTGTCCGCCCGGGAGTGCGTCGAACGCGCCCTGCACATCGCCGCCGACATCTGCATCTACACCAACCACAACCTGGTCCTTGAAGAGCTTGCTGGTTAAGTCGGTCCGCGTAGGGTCCGCTGCGCGGACCGACGCCCCAACCGCCGGCACGAACGCAAGGGATTGCACGGACCCCGCAAACTTGTAGAACCAGCAAATCACCCACACCTCCTGCGGTCTCGCAGCCGCCCGTCCAGCCCCCGAGCCCCTCAGATGCCTGAATTAACTCCCCAAGCCATCGTCAGCGAACTCGACAAGCACATCATCGGCCAGGACGACGCCAAGCGCGCCGTGGCCATCGCGCTGCGCAACCGCTGGCGGCGCAGCCAGACCCCCGAGCCCCTCCGCTCGGAGATCACGCCCAAGAACATCCTCATGATCGGCCCCACGGGCGTGGGCAAGACGGAGATCGCTCGGCGCCTGGCGCGCCTGGCCAATGCCCCCTTCATCAAGGTGGAAGCGACGAAGTTCACCGAAGTCGGCTATGTGGGCCGGGATGTCGAGTCCATCATCCGCGACCTGGCGGACATCGCCATCAAGATGGCCCGCGAGCGCGAGATGGACAAGCTGCGCGACCAGGCCGAGGTCGCCGCCGAGGAGCGCCTGCTCGACGCCCTACTGCCGCCACCCACCAGCTTCGACGAGGACAGCCAGACCGGTGGCGGGCCATCCTCGGCCACCCGGGAGAAATTCCGCGACAAGGTCAGGCGCGGCGACCTCGACGACCGCGAGGTCGAGATCCAGGTCAACCTAGCCCCCATGGGGGTCGAGATCATGGCCCCGCCCGGTATGGAGGACATGACCAACCAGCTCCAGGGGCTGTTCCAGAACCTCGGCCAAGGCCGCACCAAAAAGCGCAAGTTGCGCGTGCGCGACGCCATGAAGGTGCTGCGCGAAGAGGAGGCGGCCAAGCGGGTCAACGAAGAAGACATGAAGCTGCGCGCCATCGAGAACCTGGAGCAGCACGGCATCGTCTTCCTGGACGAGATCGACAAAGTGACCCGCCGCTCCGATCAGGGCTCCGGCGGCGGGGCCGATGTCTCCCGCGAGGGGGTACAGCGCGACCTCTTGCCCCTGGTGGAGGGGAGCACCGTCTCGACCAAGCACGGCATGGTCCGCACCGACCACATCCTGTTCATCGCCTCCGGGGCCTTCCACCTCGCCCGCCCCTCGGACCTGATCCCCGAGCTACAGGGGCGCCTGCCCATCCGGGTCGAGCTGCAAGCGCTCAGTATCAACGACTTCGTGCGCATCCTCACCGAGCCCGACGCCTCGCTCACCGAGCAATACGCCGCCCTGCTGGGCACCGAGCAGGTGACCCTGAGCTTCACCGAAGACGGCATCCGCCGCATCGCCGAGCTGGCCTGGCAGGTCAACGAGCGCACCGAGAACATCGGCGCCCGCCGCCTGCACACCGTCCTCGAGCGCCTGCTGGAGGGCATCTCCTACAGCGCGACCGAGCACGCCGGCGAGACCCTGACCATTGATGCAGCCTTCGTAGACCACAACCTGGGGGACTTGGCGGCGGACGAGGACCTGTCGCGGTACATCCTGTAGGGTGGATTAAGGCGCGCTCTGCTGCGTTGCAGGCTTGGCGCCTGGCCCCGGCGCGCCGTATCCACCGACCGCCCCAGAACGCTTCGCCCCACCGAACAGCTATTTCATACGCGTCACCGCCGCACCGGCGCCAATCAGTATCCAGGAGACGACCATGACGACCCCCACCGAACTCAATCTGCACCGCCAGTCCCGGGTGTTGGAGATCAGCTTCGAAGACGGCTCCCACTACAACCTGCCCTGCGAGTTCCTGCGGGTCTTCTCGCCCTCCGCCGAGGTCCAGGGTCATGGCCCGGGCCAGGGCACGCTGCAGGTCGGCAAGGAGGACGTCAACATCGACCAGATCGAGCCTGTCGGCCACTACGCCATCTGCCTGCACTTCGACGACGAGCACAATACCGGAATCTATTCCTGGGACTATTTGCACACCCTGGGGGAAAATCAGGAAGGGCTCTGGCAACAATACCTCGCCGACCTGGAGCAGGCCGGGCACAAGCGCCGGAAGCTGTCCTGAAGACACCACCCCGGCCAGAGGACCCCCTGGGACCTCTGACCCCTCGACCTGCCGTGGGTCGGGCGCGACCCCCGAAAGCTTATGGCGCCACTGCTAGAATCGTAGCCGAACTAAGCCCCCAGGGACCAAACCATTGGCGATATAGGCTTGGGCTTGATTGTTTCAGTGTTTCCACGGTATGTGCCCAATTAGCCCATACCGTAGCTCACGTTTCCGCAAGCCCCACTACGATCCCACACGGTCGGATCTCCCGAATGTGGCTCTGAACTGGCGCATCGGCTAAACTACGCGACCTTCGACCCTTGGGGCAGATGCGCTGCTACGCAGCCATCGAATGCTCGCCCCGACACGCACCACAATTGCCTCCGTAGCTCAGTTGGATAGAGCGCACCCCTCCTAAGGGTGAGGTCACAGGTTCGAATCCTGTCGGGGGCGCCATACCCAGTTGGCCCGCCAGCGCGCTGCTGTATCACCGACTCAGCTAGCCATCGAAAAGGCCTTCAACGGAAAATACCTTGCTCTGGGTGCCCTTGTCCGCCTCCAACCGTCTGGACAGTTGTTTGTAGAGGTGGACGAACGCCCTGCGTTGGGCGGCCTGATTCAACGTGTTAGGTTTACCAAGCAGTTCCAAACGCGCCTGGAAATAAGCCATATCCGCCTCCATCCGCGCCAGCTCCACCTTGCCAAGCCTGACGACGGTCATAGTACCACTCGCCCCCGCAGACCCGTTGACAGCGGTGCTACACAAGGCTGCTTGGCACCTGAATCACCATCCATCTCCCCCGCCCGCTGCATTATGCCGCCAATTCCCCTGCTACGGGCATCACCGTTAACGGCGACCAGTGTGCTATACAGTACGTTCGATTGTCGCATCCCAGACTGCCACACCAGAGGTTGCCTAGCGCGCCACCATGAGTGCACTCCTCGAACTGTTCCGCAGTTCCACCGCCTTGTACGGCGGCAACGCTGCCTTTATCGAAGACCTTTACGAACGCTACCTCAAGGACCCGGAGAGCGTTGATCTGGCCTGGCGCGAGCGCTTCGATGCCATTCATCGCGATGCCGCCAACGAGGTCCCCCACGGCCCGGTGCGGGAAAACTTTCTACGCCTGGCCACCGAGAGCCGCACACGGCCGGCTGCCAAGCGCACCAGCCACCTGGAGCCAGCAGCGGCGGAGAAGCAGGCGGCAGTGCTACGCCTGATCAATACCTACCGGTACCGCGGCCACCAGAATGCCGACCTCGACCCCTTGTCCCTGCGCGAGAGACCCAAGATCGCCGATCTGGATCCGGACTATCACGGCCTGGAACCGGCAGACATGGACCAGGTCTTCCATACCGGCTCGCTCTATGCGCCGGACCGGATGCCCCTGGCGGACATTCTCGACCTGGTGCAGGAGATCTACTGCCGCAAGGTTGGGTCCGAGTACATGCACATCACCCCCACCCAGGAGAAGCGCTGGATCCAGAAGCGCCTGGAGGGCTATCGCGCTCGCCCCGAGCTGGAGCCCGCCGACCGCCGCTGGCTGCTGACCCTGCTCACCGCCGCTGAGGGTTTCGAGACCTATCTGCACACCCGCTATGTGGGCCAAAAGCGCTTCTCGCTGGAGGGTGGGGAGTCCCTCATCCCGCTCCTCGATGAGCTGATCCAGCGCGCCGGCCGCAAGGGTGTAAAGGAGATCGTCATCGGCATGGCCCATCGTGGCCGGCTCAATGTGCTTTCCAACATCCTCGGCAAACCACCTCAGGACATTTTCGACGAGTTCGAGGGGCGCTTCCAGCGCAACTGGCGCCAGGTTGCCGGCGACGTCAAGTATCACCTGGGCTTCGCCAGCGACGTGGAGAGCCCCGGCGGCCTGGTCCACTTGGCCCTGGGCTTCAACCCCTCGCACTTGGAGATCATCGGCCCGGTCATCGAGGGTTCGGTGCGCGCCCGCCAGGACCGCAGGCGCGACCGGTTGGGCGAGCAGGTCCTGCCCGTCATCATCCATGGCGATGCGGCCGTCGCCGGCCAGGGCGTGGTCATGGAGACCTTCAACCTGTCCCAGGTGCGCGGCTTCGGCACCGGCGGGACCGTTCACATCGTCATCAACAACCAGATCGGGTTCACCACCAGCAACCCGCTTGATACCCGCTCGACCGTGTACTGCACCGACGTGGCGAAGATGGTCCAGGCGCCAGTCTTCCACGTCAATGGGGACGACCCGGAAGCTGTGATCTTCGTCACCCGCATGGCACTGGATTTTCGCAACCAGTTCCACAAGGACGTGGTCATCGACCTCGTCTGCTACCGTCGCCTGGGTCACAACGAGGCCGACGAACCGGCGGTGACCCAGCCCATCATGTACCAGCGCATCCGCGCCTATCCCACCACCCGCACCCTCTACTGCGAGCGACTGGTGGAGGACGGCATCATGGGCCGCGATGAGGTGCAGCGCATGGCCCAGGACTATCGCAGCTCCATCGAGCAGGGCTTCGTGGTATCGCGCCCGGTGGCCTGTGGATTGGACAACGCTTACCGGGTGGACTGGAAGTCGTGCAGCGGCTCGGAGTGGGATCAGCCAACGGACACCAGGGTCGAGGTGGGCAAACTACGCGCCCTGGCCACACGTATGCTGGACATCCCGGAGGGCTTCGAACTGCACGCCCGGGTGGCCAAGGTCTGGTCCGAGCGCGCCAAGATGGCCTCTGGCGACCAAATGGCCGACTGGGGCTTCGCCGAGAACCTGGCCTACGCCACCCTGGTGGATGCCGGCTACCAGGTGCGTCTGTCCGGTCAGGACTGCGGGCGCGGGACCTTCGTCCACCGTCACGCCGTGCTGCACAATCAGGTGGACGGGGCCAGCTACACCCCGCTACAACACCTGGGTGCCCAGCAGGCGCAGTTCATCGCCATCGACTCGGTACTCTCCGAAGAGGCCGTACTCGCCTTCGAGTACGGCTACGCCACCGCCGAACCCAGCACCCTGGTGCTGTGGGAGGCGCAGTTCGGTGACTTCGCCAACGGCGCCCAGGTCGTCATCGACCAATTCATCACCTCGGGCGGGACCAAGTGGGGCCTGTGCTGCAGCCTGGTCATGCTGTTGCCCCACGGGCTCGAGGGTCAGGGCGCGGAGCACTCCTCGGCGCGACTCGAGCGCTATCTGCAACTCTGCGCCGAACACAACATTCAGGTCTGTGTCCCCAGCACCCCGGCACAGATCTTTCACGTGTTGCGCCTGCAGATGCTCCGCAACTTCCGCACCCCATTGATCGTCATGACCCCCAAGAGTCTGCTGCGCCATCGCCTCGCGGTCTCGTCGTTCGATGAACTGGCGGACGGGGGCTTCCAACCGGTCATCGGCGAAACCGATGCCATCGACCCCAAGGGCGTCGAGCGGGTGGTCTTCTGTAGCGGCAAGGTCTACTACGACCTGATTGAGGCCAGGCGTGGACGCGGTCTGACCAATGTGGCCATCGTGCGCATCGAACAACTCTACCCCTTCCCCACGGAGCAGTTCGCCGCCGCCGTTGCGGCCTTTCCGGACGCCCGGGAACTCATCTGGTGCCAAGAGGAGGCCCTCAATCAAGGTGCCTGGGACCAGATCAAGCACCGTTTCCACAGCGTGATCCAGGATGGCAAACACACCTACTATGTCGGCCGGCCGGCCTCCGCGGCCCCGGCGGTGGGCAGCCGTCAGGTCCACCTCCAACAACAAGAACGCCTGATCGACGAGGCCCTGACCGGCCGCATCAACCCGAACATGAACCGCAGGATTCCCCTATGAGCACCGAAGTCCGCGTCCCCCAGCTACCGGAGTCCGTGACCGATGCGACGGTCATCGCCTGGCACAAGCAGCCTGGCGACCGGGTTACCCAGAGCGAAACCCTGGTCGACCTGGAGACCGACAAGGTCGTCCTTGAGGTCCCGGCCCCCGTCGACGGCGTGCTGGGAGAGATCCGCACCAAGTTGGGCGAGGTGGTCACCGCGGACATGGTGCTCGCGGTCCTGCTCCCAGCCGACGCGGCCAGCGGCGCGGCGCCGGTACAGCAGACCCAGAAGGCCGCACCCCAGACGGTAATGCCAAGCGCCGCCAAGCCGGCCCCGGGGACTCAGGACGGTGCCCAATCCGACAACCAGGCAACCACCGGCGAGTCCTTGCTCGCCCCGGCGGCCCGACGGCTCGTCAAAGAATTAGAGCTAGACCCGAGCAAGATCGCCGGCACCGGCAAAGATGGGCGCATCCACAAGGCCGATGTGCTCGCCTTCCTGGACACCCAGGAACAGGCTACGCCTGACAAGGACCCTGAGGCCGCACCCGCACCGGTCCCGGCCCCGCCACGCCTGAGCGGCGAGGCCGGCCGCCCCGAGCAACGGGTGCCCATGACCCGGCTGCGCGCCCGGGTGGCCGAGCGCCTGGTCCACGCCCAGCAAACCGCCGCCATGCTCACCACCTTCAACGAGGTGGACCTGACCGGGGTCATGGCCCTGCGCAACAAGTACAAGGACCAGTTCGAGAAGGTCCACGGTGCCCGACTCGGCTTCATGTCGTTCTTCGTCAAGGCCGCGGTGGACGCCCTGCAGCGCTTCCCCGTCGTCAACGCCTCGGTGGACGGTAGCGACATCATCTACCACGGCTATTACGACATTGGCATCGCCGTCAGCTCGCCCCGAGGCCTGGTGGTACCCATCCTGCGCAATTGCGACCAGCTCACCATGTCGGACGTCGAGGGTGGCATCGCCGAATTTGGCCGCAAGGCCAAGGACGGGTCCCTGAGCTTCGATGAGCTGACCGGCGGTACCTTCACCATCACCAATGGCGGTGTCTTCGGTTCCCTGCTCTCCACCCCGATCCTCAACCCGCCCCAGAGCGCGATCCTCGGCATGCACAAAATCCAGGAGCGGCCCATGGTCGAAAAGGGCCAGATCGTCATCAGGCCCATGATGTACCTGGCCCTATCCTACGACCACCGCATCATCGACGGGCGTGACGCAGTGCAATTCCTGGTCGCCATCAAGGAGGCCCTGGAAGACCCCGCGCGGATCTTGCTGAGGATTTAGCCTAAGACGATCCCGAGGACCCCGATCCTATGTTGGAAGGATCGGCCGTCTGCCGCAGGGCATCGAGGATGACCCCGGCGATGCGCTTGCGGGCACCCTTGGCGTATAGCGCCACCGGTCGGATCCGTCCGCAAATCCCTGAGGGGGCAGGACTCGCCACCCCCGCACGGAGAACGGCTCGATCAGCGTTTTCCTGGAACGACCCTGCTACCAACGCCGCCCACCCATCCTCAGAAAGGCTGGGGCCACCCTGCAACGGTGGGCCGAGGCTATAGAGGACCCGCCAAGATCTCCTGCATTGGCGCATCCGCGACCGAGCTCCTTGATCAGCCCTGTCGATTGCCCCAGGCAACGGAGAAGCGACCATCAAGCCAAGCTTGGTCCTGAAAAGGGGGACGACACACCCTCATACTCGCACCGCCTCTGTGAGATCCCCCTATGCTCGACAGACTGCTAGACTGCCGTCTTTTCGCGACCCTCGCACCCCATGACCAAAGACGCAACTCGGCATACCCCCGCCATGCAGCAATATGTCGATTGCGTTTTCACCCAATGCGTTAGAGGCATTAGTCTCTGATTAGTCGCTGGAATTCGAGAAAGATGAAGACAGTTATTCTAGAGTCAATAATCACTTGCCCAGAGTGCGGGTACTCCAAGACCGAGACCATGCCGACAGACGCCTGCCAGTGGTTCTACGAGTGTGAGAAGTGTCTCACGCTGCTGAAGCCTCAGGCGGGTGACTGCTGTGTGTTTTGCTCGTACGGGACAGTGCCCTGCCCTCCCGTGCAGTTGCACGGAAAACACAGCGATTGCTGTTCCTAGTCGGTCAACTGAAACCCCGACTAGTACACCTCAGTACGACTCCGTATTCGCGCTTTGCTCGTCCGGAAACTGCACAACTCATCATAGCGCCTCATCAACCGTCTGATAATTATAGTTCTTTCATCTGTGAATCAAGAAGTTAAACACACGCCCGTGATGCAACAGTACCTGCGTATGAAGGCGGAGCACCCCGGGATGCTCCTGTTCTTTCGCATGGGCGACTTCTACGAACTCTTCTACGAGGACGCCGAGCGCGCCGCCCGCCTGCTCGACATCACCCTGACCAAGCGCGGCCAGTCCGCGGGCCAGCCCATTCCCATGGCCGGGGTCCCCTACCACGCCGCCGAGGGCTATCTGGCCAAACTAGTGCGCAAGGGGGTCTCGGTGGCGATCTGCGAGCAAATCGGCGACCCGGCGACGACCAAGGGTCCGGTGGAGCGGCGCGTCGCGCGCATCGTCACCCCCGGCACCCTCACCGACGAGGCCCTGCTGGAAGAGCGCCGGGAAAACCTCCTGGCCGCGGTGGCCGAGGGCCGTGGGGGCTTCGGCATCGCGGTGCTGGAGCTGTCCAGCGGCCGTTTCTCGGTCCTGCAAGTGCCGACCATCGAGGCCCTGGCCGGGGAACTGGAGCGGCTGCGCCCGGCGGAGACCCTGATCGCTGAAGACAGCCCGCTGCCCTTAGCCCTACGCCTGGAATCTGGCCTGACCCACCGCCCGCCCTGGCACTTCGAACCCGACTCCGCCGCCCGAGCCCTTTGCGAACAGTTCGGCACCCGGGACCTGCACGGCTTCGGCTGCGCCGACCTGCCTCTGGCCATCGGTGCCGCGGGCTGCCTGCTCGGATATCTGCGCGACACCCAGCGCGCCGCCCTACCCCACCTGCGCGGCCTGGTGACCGAGCAGCGCGACGACGCGGTGATCGTGGACGCCGCCACCCGCCGTAACCTGGAGCTGACCCAGGCTCTGAGTGGCCGAGTGGAGCACAGCCTGGCGGGTGTCATGGACCGCACCGCCACCGCCATGGGGGCGCGCCTGCTGCGCCGCTGGCTGGGTCGCCCCCTGCGCGACCCGGTCGCGGTCCGCGGACGCCACCAGGCCATCGACGAGCTGATGGAGGCCACGGCCTATCCTGCGTTACGCGAGGCGCTGGCGGGTATCGGCGACCTGGAGCGCATCCTCGCCCGGGTCGCTCTGGGCTCGGCCCGCCCCCGTGACCTGGCCACCCTGCGCGACTCCCTGGCCCTGCTGCCCGAACTCCAGGCCCTGTTGGTCGGGCGACAGGCGCCCCTGCTGGCGGACCTGGCGGCGGACATCGGCGTCCATCCGGAGACGGTGGACCTGCTGACCGGCGCCATCCTGCCACAGCCACCCATGCTCATCCGCGACGGGGGGGTCATAGCCCCGGGCTACGACGCAGAGCTGGACCGCCTGCGCGGCCTGTCCTCGGACGCGGACGCCTTCCTCCTGGACCTGGAGCAACGCGAGCGCGCCCGCACGGGGCTTGCCAACCTCAAGGTCGGCTACAATCGGGTCCAGGGCTACTACATCGAGGTCAGCCGGGCCCAGGCCGAGGCCGTGCCGACGGAGTATGTTCGCCGCCAGACCCTCAAGGGCGTGGAGCGCTACATCACCCCGGAGTTGAAGCGCTTCGAGGACGAGGTGTTGAGCTCCAGGGAACGCGCCCTGGCCAGGGAGAAGGCCCTCTACGAGGGGCTCCTGAACACGCTCACCGAGGGCCTCGCACCGCTCCAGGGTAGCGCCGCCGCCCTCGCCGCCCTGGACGTGCTGACCAACCTGGCCGAGCGTGCCGTCACCCTGGACTGGACCCGCCCGGAGCTGACCGATGAGGCGGTCATCGAGATCGTCGACGGTCGGCACCCGGTGGTGGAGCAGGTCATCTCCGCCCCCTTCGTGTCCAATGGGGTGAACTTCAGCGACGGGCGGCGCATGCTGGTCATCACCGGGCCAAACATGGGCGGCAAGTCCACCTTCATGCGCCAGACGGCCCTGATCGTGCTGATGGCCTATGCGGGCAGCTTCGTCCCCGCCGCCGGCGCCCGACTGGGACCGGTCGATCGGGTCTTCTCCCGCATCGGGGCCTCCGACGACCTGGCCGGTGGGCGCTCCACCTTCATGGTGGAGATGGAGGAGACCGCCAACATCCTGCACAACGCCACCCCCCAGAGTCTGGTCCTGATGGACGAAGTGGGGCGCGGCACCAGCACCTTCGACGGCCTGTCCCTGGCCTGGTCCTGCGGGGTCGAGCTGGCGACGAGCATCCGCGCCTTCACCCTATTCGCCACCCACTACTTCGAGTTGACCACATTGCCCGACGAGTACCAGGGCATCGCCAACGTCCACCTGGACGCCGCCGAGCACGGCGAGGGCATCGTCTTTCTCCACGCCCTGCGTGAGGGGCCCGCCAACCAGAGCTACGGGCTCCAGGTCGCAGCCCTGGCCGGTGTTCCCGCCAAGGTCATCAAACGAGCCAGGGGGCGGCTGCGAGAGCTGGAGGAAGCGGCCCACCGCCATAGCGACCGA
This sequence comes from uncultured Gammaproteobacteria bacterium, assembly GCA_963845265.1. Taxonomy (GTDB): domain Bacteria; phylum Pseudomonadota; class Gammaproteobacteria; order Chromatiales; family Chromatiaceae; genus DYRB01. The sequence continues at coordinate 339,239 of CAWJRN010000014.1, forward strand.
GGCGCGACCCAGTTGTCCCTGTTCCCGTTAGAGCCGCCGAACCCAGCGGTGGATGCCCTACGCGCCCTGGAGCCGGATGGGCTGAGCCCGCGCCAGGCGTTGGATGCCCTCTATCGGTTGAAGGGGTTGGTGGGGAGGGCATAGCTGCGATATTCGCGGTTGGCTTGGTTGCCCTCGTTCCACCGCTCCTGAGACTGGGCAAGTATTCGCGACGGACTCCCCGTAGCCCGGATGGAGCGCAGCGGAATCCGGCATCTCAATCTACTCATACATCAATGGGTTACCGCGGATACCTGGATTTCGCTGCGCTCCATCCAGGCTACGAAAGCCGGCTCCGGCCGATACTTGCCCAATCTGTCCTGCGGTGGAACGGAATGGCAGGCGCTCTGCGCCGCGGCCGTCCCTGGACACAGAAAAGCCCCGCCGAGGCGGGGCTTCTGGTTGGCATCCGTGCCGGACAGAACTCAAGGACTGGATCAATAATCCATATCGCCCATACCACCCATACCGCCCATGCCACCGCCGGGCATGCCGCCGCCGGCCTTCTCGTCCTTGGGCTCCTCGGCCACCATGGCCTCAGTGGTGATCATGAGGCCCGCAATCGACGCTGCATTTTGCAGAGCGTAGCGGGTGACCTTGGTGGGGTCGAGGATGCCCATAGCCACCATGTCGCCATACTCGCCGTTCGCGGCGTTGTAACCGAAGTTGCCGCTGCCGTCCTGGACCTTGCGCAGGACCACCGAGGCCTCGTCACCAGCGTTGGCGACGATCTGGCGCAACGGCTCTTCCATGGCGCGACAGGCGATGCCGATGCCGACGTCCTGGTCGTGATTGGAGCCGGTCAGGCCCTGGATCTTGGTGAAGGCCCGCACCAGGGCGACACCGCCGCCGGGGACGATGCCCTCTTCGACCGCCGCGCGGGTGGCGTGCAGTGCGTCTTCAACGCGTGCCTTCTTCTCCTTCATCTCGATCTCGGTGCTAGCACCAACCTTGATGACGGCCACGCCACCGGCCAGCTTGGCCAGGCGCTCTTGGAGCTTCTCGCGGTCGTAGTCGGAGGTCGTCTCTTCCATCTGACTGCGGATCTGCTCGCAACGGCCCTTGATGTCGATCTCGGAGCCGGCACCGTCGATGACGATGGTCTCTTCCTTGGTGACCTGGACCTTCTTGGCGGTGCCCAGCTCGGCCAGGGTCGCCTTCTCAAGGGACAAACCAACCTCCTCGGAGATGACGGTGGCGCCGGTGAGGATGGCGATGTCCTGGAGCATGGCCTTACGCCGGTCACCGAAGCCCGGGGCCTTGACGGCGCAGACCTTGATGATACCGCGCAGGCTGTTGACCACCAGGGTGGCCAGGGCCTCGCCCTCGACATCCTCGGCGACGATCAGCAGCGGCTTGCCGGCCTTGGCGACGCCTTCCAGCACAGGGAGCAGATCGCGGATGTTGGAGATCTTCTTGTCGTGCAGGAGGATATAGGGCTCTTCCAGCTCGGCATTCTGGCTCTGCTGGTTGTTGATGAAGTAGGGGGACAGGTAGCCGCGGTCGAACTGCATGCCCTCGACCACGTCGAGCTCGTTGGCGAGCGACTTGCCCTCCTCGACCGTGATGACACCCTCCTTGCCGACCTTGCCCATGGCCTCGGCGATGATCTCGCCGATGGACTCATCGGAGTTGGCGGAGATGGTGCCGACCTGGGCGATCTCCTTGTTGTTGGAGCAGGGCTTGGACAGGGCCTGTAGCTCGGCGACGGCCGCCTCGACGGCCTTGTCGATGCCGCGCTTCAGATCCATGGGGTTCATGCCGGCGGCGACGGCCTTGAGGCCCTCGCGGACCATGGCCTGGGCCAGCACGGTGGCGGTGGTGGTGCCGTCGCCGGCTACGTCCGAGGTCTTGGAGGCAACCTCCTTGACCATCTGGGCACCCATGTTCTCGAACTTGTCCTTGAGCTCGATCTCCTTGGCCACGGAGACGCCGTCCTTGGTGACGGTCGGGGCGCCGAAGGACTTCTCCAGCACCACGTTGCGACCCTTGGGGCCCAGGGTGACCTTGACGGCGTTGGCCAGGACGTTGACACCGTGGAGGATGCGGTTACGGGCGTGGTCGCCGAATTGGACTTCCTTAGCAGTCATTGGGTTGATACCTCGTCGATCGAAAGGGAAAGGCGAAAGGAAAGGCGGTAAACGCGGAAGTGCGCGTTACTCGATGACACCCATGATGTCTTCTTCGCGCATCACCAGGACCTCCTCGCCGGAGACCTTGACCTCGGTCCCGGAGTACTTACCGAACAGGATGCGGTCGCCGACCTTGACGTCCAGCGGACGACGGTCGCCGTTATCCAGGACCTTGCCGTTTCCGACGGCGAGGATCTCGCCCTGAATCGGCTTCTCTGCCGCGCTGTCTGGGATCACGATGCCGCCGGGCGAGGTGCGCTCTTCGGCCATGCGACGGACCACAACACGATCATGCAGGGGACGGATGTTCATAGATGTCTTCGCTCTCCAATGGGTTTGCAGCCGAACGGCGGGGAGCTTATTAGCACTCCACCTAGCCGAGTGCTAACAATTTAGCCGAATTTTTCCTGTGGTCAAGCCCCCCGCACGCCACCGGTACAGACGTCGGCGTTTAGGGCTGCGTCGGGACAGTTTCCCGAATGATCCCAAGCAGACGCTCCGCCTCTTGGCCGACGCCGTTGTTTGGGTCCAGGTCCCAGGCCTTGGTTAGGGCCGAGGTGGCGGTCGCCGTATCGCCAGTCTTGGTGAGGACAAATCCGTAGGTCAGCCAGATACGCTGGAACTTGGGGTCCATGGTGGTACCGCGAGCCAGGACATCCAAGGCCGCCTGGGTCTGGCCGCTGTAGTGCAAGGCCAGACCCAGGTCGTTGTGCGCGTCCAGATCGGTAGGCGCCAGGACCAGGACCCGCTGGTAGACCGGAATGGCCTCGGCGTACCGACCCTGACTGAAGAGTTCGTCGGCCTGCTGGGCCAAGAGCACCGGATTGCCCTCAACCACGGCGGTCGGGATGCCAGGGTCGTCGGCCAGGGCGATGGCCGCCGGACGCGGCTTTACCGGGGTGCTGGCATGAGGGGTGACTGGGACCGGGGGCGCTGCGACGCGGGGCGGGTGGCGCAGGTAGTAGTCCCGAGTAAGGGCAAAGACCGCGAAGCCGTAGAAGAACAAGAAGGCAACGATGGCAATGGCTTGCAGCGGTGAGGGCTTTAGCATGGACGGGTCTCGATGAGGGCATCCGCAGGCGGACGGGGCCGCCGGATGCTAGGGACCCATCCGGCCACTGTCAAACCGGCGGCAACTTTGGTCTATGATGCCAACGGAAGTCGCTAGAACCCCACCAAATAGACCAGGAGAACCCCATGACCGTTTCCGTGAAAGACATCAAGGGCGCTTCCGACGCCATACTTGCCAAGTTCAAGGAGCTGACTATCGGCGATAGTGACAAGCTGCTCGCCGCCGCCGCCAGCCCCGCACAACGCAAGGAGTTGGCCGCCGCCTGCGGCTGCACCCCGTCGGACATCCTATCTCTGGCCAACCGCGCCGACCTGGCGCGCATCAGCGGCGTCGCCGGGGTCTATTCAGACCTGTTGGAGCAGGCCGGCGTGGATACGGTCAAGGAACTGGCCACCCGTCGCCCGGACAATCTCCTGGCCAAACTGACGGCGACCAACGATGCCGCCAAACTGACCCAGCGCCCGCCCACTGCCGCAATGGTCGAGGATTGGGTCACCCAGGCCAAGGGCCTGACGCCAATCCTGACCTACTGATCTCGTACGCCGATGCCGCGGAGCAGTCAGCGGGATCGGCACCCCTTCCCCCACCCTACCAGACCACAAGGTTCAGCGCCCCGCTATGCCCTCGGTCCCCGTATAGACGCGCATGATGCGGAAGGGCAGTTGCGCGCCCTCCTCCCCACCATTGAGCATCGGCGCGCGGTGTAGCTGATTGACGGCGATGTAGAGCCAACCCGGTTCTCCGAAGCTCAGGGCATCGGGCCAGAGGAGCCGCTCGTCGGCGACCAGGGTCTCCAATCGGCCGTCGGCGCCGAGGACGGTGATGGCGTTGCGACCCAGGTCAGTGAAATAGTGGTTACCCGCCAGGTCCGTGGACGCACCGTCGGAGACTGGCTTGGGTCCAACCCTTTCGATGGCGGCGGCGATGGTGGCGTCCTCCGCCCCATCGCGCAACAGCCGGGCCGGTAGTCGATACCAGGTCTCCCCATTCATGGCCCCAAAGTAGAGGGTCTCGCCGTCCCCTGACAGGGTGAGGGGGTTCAACGCGATGCGCACAGGCTTGACCTGACCGTCCTCGCCACGGGGGCCAATCACCATCCCCTCCACCACCAGGTCGACGTCCTCGGCCTGAAGGGCTGGGGATGCGGCAAAGCGTCGCGAGGTCTGATGGGTCAGGTCCACCACAACCAGACCAGGTTCCCGACTGCCGCCCACATCCGCCAAGTAGACAAAGCCCCGCTCATCGTCCACCGCCAGGTCGTTGAGAAAGCTCCCGGCTGGCCCGGTCTCCGGCGGGAAGTCGTAGCGAAAGACCGGTTGACCGTCGCTCAAGGAGAAGGCCATCAACTTGGGCATTTGGGGTGGGCCACCCAAGCCGTTGTCGATCACCCACAAACGATCCTGGCGGTCGATAGCGATACCCAGAACGCTGTTGAGCACCTCGGGTCCGGACCCGAAAGGCCCATTCCAGGCTGCGTTCGGCCACGGCTGGTAACTGCTTGGCCCAGTGATCTCGATGAGCTGGGCGTCTGCCCGGCGGAATTGGTGCACCGTGGCGAAGACGCGCCCCTCGGCGGTCACCGCCAGGTTCCCCGGGTTGATGAGCAGCTCGGCGACTGATTCCAGGGCACCAGGGAGGAGCTGCTCCCCGGCCAGGGCCTGTTGTGGTATCAGTATCGGGAAGATGAGCAGCAGGACTTTGGTCAAGGGTTGCATGGTTGGCTCCGATCGGCGTCTGACCCTGAGGGACGATTGTCTTGGCTAATGGGCGGATGAGACCGTGCAAGTATTCGTCTGGGACCGGTCTCACGCCCGATCCGAGGGCTGGGCTGAGCGCAGCGAAACCCAGAAATCAATGGCTCAGGTGCCTGCCAACGATGGGTTTCGCCGCACTCTACCCATCCTACGGGAATACTTGCCCAGTCTCGGATGCGGCATAGCCTCCAAGCCGGTATCCTCATCGGGCTACCAGCATTTGACGCACGCGGTGCCCCTCGCTAAACTTCTGCTTCTTGTTCGGGCGCATAGCTCAGCAGGAGCGCACTGCATTCAGACGACAGTGTATATGACAAGCGCGCTTAGCTCAGTGGTAGAGCATCGCCTTCACACGGCGGGGGTCGCTGGTTCGAAACCAGCAGTGCGCACCAAAAAGCATCGCTCGCAAGTCCGAACTGCTGGAACGGACGCGGGCGGACTTGGGCGGACTTGGACCTGTATCGCCGCCGCATCCGCTTGACCGCCGACGACACCAAGACCGGCAAGGGTCGGGTCCTGATCTTCACCGCGGGCACCGCCGACCTGCTCCGCAAGGTCTACCGCAGTCGCCCGAAGCTCTCGCGCAGGCCCTCGGGGTCAAACAACAACCCCATCAGGGAGGTGAACCGCGTGTGCGGCTCTTCGCCCGCCATCAGTGTGAAACGCTCAAGTTTGGTTGTCACGGTCAGAGTCCTCTAGGGTACAGCCAAACCACGTGACTAATGATCCGGGGTGGGTAGCGGTACCCGCGATAGCTGGGACCCTCGGTGCTCATGGACCGAGCCTGACCCCACCTGGTCAAGTTAACAATGCCCTCGACGGCCACCCGGTGCACCGCAGCAAGGCGGTGCGCGCCTTCGAGCAACACATAGAAGGAAAACTCAAGATCTTCCTGTTTCCCGGCTACTCCCCCAATCTCAACCCCGATGAGCTGGTGTGGCACTACCTCAGGCGCCACCGCTTCGTCCAGGCCATGGTGGAAGCCAAAGCGCAGCTCATCGAACAGGCGCGTTCCATACTACGCTCCATGCAGAAACGCGCCGCGCTGCTGTGCTCATTCTTCCGGGAATCCCACGTGCGCTACGTGATTGCCGAATGTCCTGTGTGAATTTGCCGTCTTAGTAATTGCTAGGGCTGCCGCTGGTGAACAGATCCAATACACGAGCGACATAGGTGCGGGTTTCTTCGTAGGCAGGAATCTTTTGACCGTGCATCGAAACGGCATTTTCCCCCGCATTATAGGCGGCGAGCGCAAGCTTGACGTCATTGTCGAAACGATCCATGAGCCAACGTAGATAGCGGGCACCGCCGTTGATATTTGCAACGGCGTTGTAGGGGTCCGAAACATCAAAACGCTTCGCCGTATCCGGCATCAGCTGCATTAATCCAATCGCCCCCTTGGGCGATACTGCGTTCGGATCGTAGGCGGATTCCACGACGATCACTGCGTCGATCAACTTCGGGTCCAAGCTGTGCTTACGGGCGATCTCCTGAACATGGGATCGAAATCGGGTACGATTTTCCATATTGATCCGTCGCACCGATGTCGCGTCGCTCGTTTCCCGTTTGCTTCTTAGGTTCGGATACCCCTTCAGCGCTCTCGAATAGTGCGAGTAATAGCCGGTGGCATCCAGCCTGCGCGCAATTGCCAACGACCGCTCTGAGGTCTTTAGAAATTTTCCTGATGGAATGTTCAGTGAACCTTGACGACAGTTGGTCCTGGGGGGGGAGCTGGCGACAGCACGGGTGAGGAACGCCGGATCACAGTTGCCGGTCCCGGCAATGCCGCGACTGGCTGTCAAGGCAGCCGTACTAAATAGGGCAGCCAAGATCCAGCACTTCATTGTCGAATAAAACGGATACGCACGCGGATAAATGGAAACGGGTAGAAATACAGCGGGCCAACGGTGTCCGGTTCGCATCAGAAGTACGCCAATAATATGCGCCTCAGCTCGTTCTAATCGAGCCATTGGGAGGCTGGGTTGAGCAAGCAATTCTTGAATAGGAGTCGTTGGTAAGGAACTCGCAAAGTATACTCGCGACAGGCCTGAAACCTCATGTTCCGCCAGGCACGCGGGGAACTGGTGAGTGCGACCCGCGGGTCGCTGAAGACGCCGAAAGTGAAGGTCTCCCCCAGCGAAGCACAACTAACCGGTGGAATCCACGCGCAGTCTGCTCTCCATGCCCGTGACCATGGTACTCGCCGGGTTGCGCTTGTTGCAATCCCCGAACCCGGCACCGATGAAGGCGGCATCAACCAACCACACCACCATGCGCGCGTGGGTGAGAGGCTGCGCACCTTGGTCGTGATCACGCAGCAAAAGGGCCTCTTGGCGGCTCCAGGTAACGACGCGGACATCCTCGCCGACCCCAGCCGCAGTTGGCGTTTCCCTCGGACGGAATTGGGTCATCGACTCAGCCTCACGGGATGGGTGCCGCTATTCTTCCCGGGCGCTTGGGCCGCCGGGCACCGGGAAAGGCCGACAGGCCGCTAGGGAAACGGCTAGGTAGAGTGTGGCCTACGCCGCCAGGCGCTCGGGACGGTGGGTGTTGCCCTGAAAGCCACCGCACGCTACAACAAGCTGGTGCAGGCTTATCTGCACAGGCCCAAGGGCCTTGGGCAAGAAAGCGCGCGACCTTGCGTTTTCCCCAGCAAAGTCAGGCTAATTATGAGACGATTCGCACGGAAATCGCCTAGCTGCGGCACGGCAGGCACGAGGAGGTCGGGGAGCGGCGGAGAGCCGGCTTGGGGGCCGATCAATGGGTGACGGCGAATCACCAGCAGTTCCACGGTTGTTCTTAGTAGCTCGTTGGACAAGGACACCTGCCGATCGGAACGGGCTGGTCAGTATTCGAAGAGAAAGGTCTAACCGCAAGGGCAGCTAAGATCATGAATATGAATAGCAGGGGGTCAGCGCTTCACGTTGCGCCTCTCCAAGATGCTTCCTGGCTAACCAAGGCCATCCACTGGGGCAAAGCGCACAAGCGCGCACTGAGTCCGTCGCCGCTCACAGTGTTGCTCACGTCAGCGCTCGTGCTCAGCGGTTGCGCGATCATCCCGGGCAACGACGTCTACGGCATACGGATGTCCGGCAAGTCCGACATCAAGCTGCCGGTTGAGACCGCCGAGGGTACGGTCCCAGCCAACGTCACGGTGCGGCCCATCACCGCCGAGCTCATCATCCAAAAGGAAAAGGAGCTACGCAGCGTCCCTGAAAAGCCCTATGTGCCGCCGCGTCATCAGGACTACCGCCTGGCCGCGGGCGACATCATCAACATCATCGTCTGGGACCACCCGGAGCTGACTATGCCCGCCGGTGAGTTCCGCTCCGCCGAGCAGTCCGGTACCGTCGTAGCGGAAGACGGCACCATCTTTTTCCCCTTCGCCGGAGTGATCAAGGTCCAAGGCCTGACCCTGCGGCAGGTCAGACAGATCCTCACCGAGAAGCTCAACCCCACCATCGAGAACGTGCAGCTCGAGGTGCGCGTCGCCGCCTACCGCAGCCAGCGCGTTTATGTCGTGGGAGAGGTGCTCAGACCCGGGATTGTCCCCGTCACAGACATCTCATTGACCATGGTCGAGGCCGTCAACCAGGCGGGCGGTTTCAGCCCCGAGGCAGACCACCGCCATATCACCCTCACACGGGCAGGAAGGACCAGCCAGATCGATCTGCTGGCCCTTTACGAAGACGGCGACACTAGCCAAAACGTCGCGCTCAAGAACGGCGACATCGTCAACATCCCCGACCGGCGCTTCAACAAGGTCTTCGTCCTCGGCGCCGTCAATACGCCCGGCTCCCAGCTCATGAACAAACGCCGCCTCACCCTGGTCGAGGCTTTGAGCGACGCCGCGGACATCGACCAACTCGTTGCCAACCCAAATCAAATTTACGTGCTGCGCGGCGGCGACAAACCGGTGATCTATCATCTTGCCTCGAAATCCCCCGACGCCTTGTTGTTGGCGGACCGCTTCCCGCTGCAGCCAAGGGACGTCGTCTATGTGGATGCCGCGGACATCGTCCGTTGGAACCGCCTGATCAGCAACCTCCTGCCTACCGACAACGTGCTGTCGAGCCACAACGTGTACCCGACCAGTGGCTCGACTATCACGACTTCGCCCTGAGTGCCGATCACCAAGGTGCAGGTGGTCTGATGGCTGAACCAGTTCCTTCCGAGCGGGAATTTCGGGCCCCGCCGCCAGCGGCGGGACCGATGCCTTATCCCGCTGCACAGGCGTCCACCTCGGATGCGGGCACCCGCGAGATGCTGCTTTATCTTTGGGGTGCCTGGGCGCACAAGTGGTTCATCGCGGCGATGGTGCTTCTGAGTCTCGCCGTCGCGGCCGTCCACTTTCTTTCGACCCCACCCAAATACACCGCACACGGGCTGATGCAGATCGAAAAGACGGGGGGGGGCCTGTCAGCCCTGCAACCGTTCGAGCAGTACGGCGAGATCCTCGGGGGGGGCAAGTCCGTTGCGGCGGAGACTCAGATCATGAAGTCGCGGACCATCCTCGCGCAGGTTGCCCAGAAGCTGAAGCTCGACCAACATGCCTCCCCCGTGTACCACCCCGTTATCGGAGCGGTCATCGCCCGCCATTACGGCGGTTCTGGGGTCTCCAAGCCCTGGTTCGGCAAGGACGAATACGCCTGGGGCGGCGAAGAGATTGAGGTCCAGACCTTGCTGCTGCCCGAGGCCTGGCTGCAGCGCGACTCCTGGTTGGAAACTGACGCTTGGCTCCGGCGTGACTCCTGGCTGGGGCCCTTGCTGGGGCGCAACGCCGTCCTGGGGCAGAAGTTGGTCCTTGTCGCGGGCGCGCAGGGACAATACAGCCTGTTCGACGAGAAAGGGTCCCAGTTGCTCCAGGGCGAGGTTGGCATGAGGGCCGAGACAACCCTTGACGACGGAGGACAGCTCGTCCTGTTCGTGTCCCGCCTGAAGGCCCGCCCCGGAACACGGTTCCAGTTGACCAGGGCCCCTCTCGAACAGGTGGTTTCCGGGTTGAGCGATGCCTTCTCTGCGGCGGAACAGCCAACTGGCTCTGGCATCCTCGCCGTGAGCTTCTCTGCAGGAGATCCTGAACAGGCGGCGCTCATCCTCAACACGATCATGGACGATTTCCAGCGGCAAAACGTCGAGAAAAAGGGAGCGGAGGCGGAGCAGACCATCCAATTCCTGGAGAAGCAACTCCCGTTGCTCAAGGAACGCGTGGATGCCGCGGAGGGCGCATACAACGCCTACCTGCAAGAGCACGGTTCCGTTGACATCAGTCGCGAGGCCGAAACCGTGCTCGCCGGGGTCGTGGAGACCGAGAGCGAGCTCTTCCGCCTCCAACAGGAACGCGAGGGCCTCCGCGAGCGTTTCAAACCGGCCCACCCCAAGATTCAATCCCTCGATGGACTGATCTCCAAGCTCCAGGAAAAGCTAGACGGTCTGGAGAAGCAGACGCAGACGCTGCCGGCGGTCCAACAGACGGCCTTGCGGTTGAGAAGGGACGTCGAGGTGAACTCAACTTTATATTCTCAACTTATCAAGTCGCTCCAGGAATTGCGAATGGCCAAGGCGGGTACAGTCGGTAATGCCCGCATCGTCGACTACGCGTGGCCGCCGACCTACCGCGATGCGCCAAACCTGCGCAAGATTCTGGCGGCGTACCTCGTCGGGGGCTTTGCCCTCGGCTTTGGCATCGTTTTCCTTAGAATCAAGATGCGCGCGGGTGTGGACGACCCCACGGAGATAGAGCGGCAGCTTGGTCTCTCAGTCGTTGGCGTCGTGCCGTTCAGCGAAGTCCAGGAAAAGATCTCGAAGAACCTGAGCAAGGCCGCGGCCGGCATTGTCCCGCTCGCGCTGGCCACACCGGATGATCTCGCAGTCGAGAGCATTCGAAGCCTGCGGACCGTCCTCCATTTCCTGCTATTGGACGCTGCGAATAACGTGCTACTCATTACCGGGCCGACGGCCGGGGTGGGCAAGTCTTTTGTTGCCGTCAACTTGGCGGTTGTGCTCGCGCAGACCGGCAAGCGAGTGCTTCTGATCGATGCCGACATGCGCAAAGGACATTTGAACCGATTGCTCGGCTCGGAGCCTGGACTCGGGCTGTCCGAATACATCGCCGGTGGAGCACCGCTGGACAAGGTGACAAACCATTTCGACCTCACCGGCCTCGACTTCATTGGTACAGGAGCGCGGCCTCCCAATCCGTCGGAATTGCTGATGCATAGCCGTCTCGCCGAGCTGCTGCATTGGGGGCAGCAGGCCCATGACTTCGTGATCGTCGATGCTCCGCCCATCCTCGCGGTCACGGACGCCGCGGTCATCGCGCGGCATGCGGGGGCTGCCCTGATGGTCGTGAGGGCGGGAGTACATCCCATGGGTGAGATCGAAGAGAGCGTAAAGCGCATGAGACAGAGTGGTACCCCAGTGCGCGGCTTCGTGATGAACGGCCTAGACACCCGTCCCGGATACGGATATCGATACGGATATCAGTATGGATACCGATATGGATACAGGTACGGCGACGCTCGATCACCCAAGTCGTAGGCAACGCCCCTGGCTTAGGCAAGGACGCCTTGAAAGATGAACGGCAGCCGCACCCAATGCGGACCCCATGCCGCTTCTTTCGGGCACCGAAGGCGCTGTCCGTCAATACCTTGAATGCGGAACCGCGGATGTGACCGGCCCCCTGGAGACGAATTCAAGGGTGCGTCTCGGTGCCGACGCCTGTCTGCCTTCGTGGAGCGGCATAGTCGCAGGCTCACAGCCGATCCACCCAAGACCCAACCGCCCTGTCGATTAGATCGAGGGTTTGTTCAAAAACGGAAAGGGGTTTCATGTAAGGGTCAGGGATTTGCGTGTCAATCCAGTGCCCCAGAAGGAATACCTTGCCTGCGGTACTCGGGTCGCGCCTGCGCAACGCCGACCTGTGCGCATCCTCCATCACCAGTACCAGGTCGGCCCAACGAAGCATGTCCTGGTTGACCTGAATGGCCCGGTGGCTGGAGACGTCGATACCACGCCGGTCCATGAGCAGATGGACGCTGTCATCCGCCGAGTGCCCGACCAAGGCGCCGATCCCTGCCGAGCGCACGTCGACCTGGCGGCCCCGATCAAGAAAGGCTTGGCGCATCACCGCCTCCGCCATCGGGCTGCGGCAAATGTTGCCAACGCAGACGACAAGGATTCGATCAAACACGGCTGTGGACATGATGGTTCATCCGTTGGGGAAATTTCCGACCGCCACCAGAGGCCGCAGCCAAGAGCAAGACCGGAGATCTCGTATGAGGGCCGCTCTGCCGCGCGGCCAAGGGCGTAGGCCGATTGTGTTGCAGGCCGCAAGTCGCGGCCCAACGCCCTCCCTCCATCACCAAGAGTCGCCTAGACGAAGGATCTTCCGGCATGCACCTATCTCGAACTGGTACCTGCCCCGCAGTGAACGCCCTATTGCGCTTCTGATTTGGCGCGCCCGGCAAGGCATGGTGGAAATGGTCCTCCGGAGGGCGGGATGAAGCCTGGCGATTCGGGTCGTCCGGGGCCGTGCGCGGTCCTTCTCAGGGTACCCGGGGCCGCCGCTAACCCGAGACCACCGACCACCGGGGTTGGGTTAGTGCCACGCTTACGCTGATCGGGATGGTCCACAGGAAAGATATGTGTCTCGGGAGAGGGATCAAGAACGCGGCTGGGGTGCCCGTTGTTGAGAGGTCGCCACAGCCACCCACCCGATTGCCGTCAACTTTTCGCGGAGCGGGTGCAGCGAGTGGCCTCACGTCGCGTCGCGCGAACCGCCGACCTTCTCAACACCCCTATTTGGGCTTCCTAGGCGACTCGGAAGAACTCTTGGTAGCGCCCTTCCGGTACCCGCTCAGTTCGACAAACCCGCGGCCGCTTCGCGTTCCGGAGATCTTGACCGCACCTTCCCAGTAGACCATGTACGACGTGATTCGGCCATCGAATTCACTATCCATGCTAACCGGTGTGATCTGAAGGCTAATCGACTCCTCGGGGATATCGATGGTCCAGCCCATGGGATATTCAATCCCGGTGTCCGCGCTGACCCACCGACCGTTTACAGTCACTTTGAAGTCCCCTTCCGTAAGCACCCGAGTGATGCCGTCCTTAGCGTAAGTTCCGGAACGAAGAACCGGGAGTCCGCTGTTATCGAAGAGCTGATAAATCATGATGTCACCACCGTCTTCGAGTTGGATCGCAAACCAATCCCAGCCGAGCTGGTTGACTCTAAAATCACCCCACTGGTGATCGAACCACGCGGTACCTTTGACGCTCTGGACTTCGTTGTTTACCTTGAGAGCCCCCTCGATATTCATTCTGGGGCGTGAGTAGTAGTAACTTTGCCCAGCCAGCTCGAAGTTCAGTAAACCGGTTCCACCTTGAAACACCGGGGGGGAACTCTGCTTAAGGCGCAAATTGAAACTGAATTCCGGCGTGACGGCGCGTAGCCTGTCTTCCCCGTAGCGCCCGTCCATGTGCCAATCACCGAGGTCGAATTCAAAGGTGGTTTCCTTACTCTCGGACGTAATGCCTGTCGTGCGCTTCTGGTCGGTGTAATGCTTCCCTGTCTGGTGGTCCAGCAAGGACACATGCGCAACCATGTGCGCAGCGAGTTGATTGATCAGGAAGACCGCGAAATGGAAGCTGTATTGGTTGCCATTTTCTGCATCGAGATGCCCGTTGTAGTACCACCACTCCATTTCGTTGGTGTGGGGTGCGTCGTCGCGCGGAAGCTGAACCAGGATTCGTTGGGCGCTTTTTGCTTCGTACCAGTCTTCTGCCGGCTGGTTGGCGGGAAGTAGGCCTTGTTTCCACAGATAGAAGGTGCCGTAACCAAGTGCAGAGATGAGCAGGATCGACAGGAACACGGCAACGATGCGCCGCAGGAGGCGCCTGCGCCTGCGGTGCGAACGGCGGCGGCTCGTTCTGTGGCGCTCCGGCGGAGAAGAACTACTGGCGACCATGCGTGACGGGCTCCAAAGCGACAGCTGCGAACCGTCAGCGGTAAACACGCTGACAGCTATTCCTTTTGGCTTGGCGGCATGGTACCCGACCACAAAACCGGATGCTAGCTGGTCGCAGCGATGCCAACGTCCCAACGCACAGAACAAGCAGCGCCTGGCAAGGGCGAAGCCATGACCAGCTGGACGACCCCCATCGCCATAACAAAGTCATGACTTCTGCTGAGTAACAATCCCCCGGTAGCACCGGATGTATTGGAATTCTTGAACCGCTCAAAGCGGCTTGACGGGATCGCTAGCGCGGCCCCCGCTGCTCTTGGGCACCCTGACGGGGGCCGTTCAGCGCCAGAGACCAAACTGGTCATGGCGTTGATCCTCCGCCTCATGGTTTCGGACGTACACCCGCACCGTCGCTTCGTCCCGGCCCGCCGTCGAGACGAAGTACCCCCAAGTCCAACAGTGCTGCCCAACAAAATTGCGCTGGCGCTCGCCGTAAAACCCCGACGGTGCGCCGATCTCGCCGGGGGTCAGGCCACGTGACATCCCAGGTTCCGCAACCCCAGTCCGGCGGGGTGACGGGCTGGGCCGAGGGCTCCTGGGGCACCGGATGGTCCACACGCTCGCGTCCCGCGGGCGGGGTGAAACGGATCTCCCCGCGCACTCTAAGTGGGTGGCCTTTCTGAAGATGAAGAGTGACCGAGGCGTTTGCGCGAAGAGCGACACCCTCTCCACGCCTACCGTTCGTCGCCCCTTCTCTTCCTGGGATCGCCCATCTCGGGCATTCGTCTAATCGGCCATATTTTTGTGACTGATGTCACATGCACGGACGGACTCGGGTGACATCAGGGCTTCCTTAAGGCACCATTTCGCGTTCTCCGTCAAAGGCCGCGACAACTCTATGCTGTGCAGGTCAGTCGATGGGGGCCTGGAGCCGGTGGCAGGGCTTCGAGCATGCCGATCGGCTCTATCTGGAAGTCTTCGCGCGGGCTTCCCGCCAATGTGATCTGGTCAAGGCTTCTTACGCTGGCCAAGGTTGCCATTCTATCAGCTGGCCTGACCCTGTGCTGGTTAGGCCCATGAGGGCATCGCCCAACCTTAGTGAAGTCCGCGTCCTGCACCATCTCGCCTGCTAAGTGACCCTG
Source organism: uncultured Gammaproteobacteria bacterium (assembly GCA_963845265.1). GTDB lineage: Bacteria > Pseudomonadota > Gammaproteobacteria > Chromatiales > Chromatiaceae > DYRB01. The sequence continues at coordinate 354,344 of CAWJRN010000014.1, forward strand.
GCCGGGGATGTCGTCATTAAGGGCATCGAACCGCCTCGGCCCTTGACTTGAGTCGTGATCTCAGATTCTGCCGCTGGATGCAGAAGAGGTTGTTTTGCGCCTGCTTTTTTCTCATTCGGAGGGATTTGCCTTGTCTATTCGTCGCTCGCCGCACCTAGGCCTGCCTCGCTCGTATCTCGTTCATCTGATCATATCGGTCCTGGGCCTTCTCGCATTGACGGGCAGCGCCTTCGCAGGCAGCGTGAACCTGGCCTGGGATTCAGTCTCTGGGGCGTCTGGTTACCGCGTCTATTACGGAACAACCTCAGCCAATTACACCGCGAATTCGGATGCCGGCAGCAAGACCAGCGCGACCGTGGCGGGGCTGACCGATGGGAGCAGATACTATTTCGCGGTGCAGGCCTACGCGGGGACCGTCAACAGCGGCTACTCCAACGAGGTGAGCACCATTGTCCCTGCCTCGACCACGGCACCGATGGCCAGCTTCACCGCCAACGGCTCCAACGCCTCCAGCCTGAGCGTCACACAGGGACAAACCGTTACCCTGATCGACACCTCTACCGGCACGGTGGCGAGCCGCTCGTGGAACCTCGGCGACGGCAAGTCGGCCACCTCACCGACGGTGGTGCAAAGCTATGCGACGACCGGGGCCAAGACGGTGGCCCTCTCGGTCACGGGCGCGGGCGTTACTAGGACTGCGAGCAAGACCATCAACGTGACGGCCGCCACCCCCGGGGCGCCGGTCGCCGGTTTCAGCGCGAGCCCGGTCACCGGCACGGCGCCCCTGGCGGTGAAGTTCACCGACGGCTCCTCGGGCTCCGTCAGCTCATGGTCCTGGAGCTTCGGTGACAGCGGCACCAGCGGGGCGCAGAGCCCGACTCACACTTACACGAGCGCAGGTACCTACACAGTGGTCCTGACCGCCACCGGTCCAGGGGGCAGCAACACGGTTACGAAGACGAAATACATCACGGTGACGGCGTCCGACGGCTCCAGCAGCGGCGGCACGGGCGTCACTGCCACCCCCTACAGTCTGTGGGACAATACGGCAACCCCGAGCGTCGCGGCGGCTTCGGATACCAGGGCGGTCGAGCTGGGGGTGAAGATTCGCAGCAAAGTGGACGGCCTAATCACCGGGGTGCGCTTCTACAAGGACAGCCGGAACACCGGCACCCATGTGGGCCGTCTATGGAGTAGCTCGGGACAGCTCCTGGCACAGGCGACCTTCACCAACGAGACCACCTCGGGCTGGCAGCAGGTGAGCTTCGCCACCCCAGTGGCGATCAAGGCCAACAGCGTCTACGTGGTCTCCTACCACGCCCCAGTGGGCCGGTACTCGGCCGATTTGGGGTACTTCCGGACCGCGGACACAAATGGTCCACTGCGCGCCCTAGCCAGTCGTAAAAGCGGCGGCAATGGGGTGTACGCATACGGCGCGGGCGGGGTATTCCCGACCAACACCTACAGGTCCACAAACTACTGGGTCGACGTGATGTTCCAGGAACCGGGGACCCAACCGACCCAACCGATCCAACCGACCAGTGCCTGCGCTACCCCATGTAGTTTGTGGGAGAATGCCGCGACTCCGAGTGTCTCAGCGGATTCGGATACCAGGGCGGTCGAACTCGGGGTGAAGATTCGCAGTAACGTGGACGGCCTGATCACTGGGGTGCGCTTTTACAAGGACGGCCGGAACACCGGCACGCATGTGGGCCGCCTATGGAGTAGCTCGGGACAGCTCCTGGCACAGGCGACCTTCACCAACGAGACCACCTCGGGCTGGCAGCAGGTGAGCTTCGCCACCCCAGTGGCGATCAAGGCCAACACCGTCTACGTGGTCTCCTACCACGCCCCGGTGGGCCGGTACTCAGTCGATGATGGATACTTCCAGACCGCGGACACGAATGGCCCACTGCGCGCCCTAGCGGATGGTGAAAGCGGCGGCAATGGGTTGTACACATACGGCTCGGGCGGGGTCTTCCCCACCAGCACCTACCGCGCGGCCAATTATTGGGTCGATGCCGTATTCGAGACCCCATGACGGCGAGACCTTCCGCCGGGGTGCGCCTACCCTTGGCGGAAGGTTTCACGGCTGGCATGGAGTCCGCTTTTCCTCTGCAGGGAGCCGTCCCCGGGCCACACACCGGTCGGCCGCACCCCAGCCACCGGGTTTTATCCCTACCTCCTGGGTCACATGCAGCTGGGCCACTCCAACCTGGTGTGGTCCACCGACATCACCTAGGTGCCGATGCGGGTCGGGTTCCTGTATCTGGTCGCCATCATCGACTGGTACAGCCGTTACGTGCTCGCCTGGCAGCTGTCCAACACCCTCGATACGGCGTTCTGCCTGCAGGCCCTGGATGCTGCTCTGAGCGACCACCAGCCCTGCGTGTTCAACACCGACCAAGGCGCCCAGTTCACCAGCACCGAGTTCACCGAACGGCTCAAGGCGCAGGAGATCCTCATCAGCATGGACGGGCGCGGCCGGGCCCTGGACAACGTCTTCATCGAGCGACTCTGGCGTACCCTCAAGTACGAGGACATCTATCTGCGCGACTACCAAAGCGTCCCGGAACGCCACCAGGGCTTGACCGACTACTTCCGCTTCTACAACCATCAACGCCCACACAGCGCCCTCGGTGGCAAGACGCCCGCTGAGGTCCACTGGGCATCACTGCCAAACCTCAACTGAGGACACCACCAACCCCCTCACCCCTTAACGTATCCAGACCACGTATCTGTCCAGCGACTGGGGTCCACCTCAGCGTGACGAACAACAGTGACGCTTACTGTCATCTTTTTACCTCGATCTGCCTGCACCGCCGACCGCCCCGCCTAAGTCCACGCCGCCCACCGCCACTAAGCCATTACAGCGCAGCCCGTTAGGTCCCGATCGCATCACCGGACTCCGGGCCTGGCACACTTCCTGCTAGTGTACGACTGGCATACAGTTTAGGCCGCGGTCGAAAGCTGGGCCCGCCAGACTCCCGAGAAGCCCGTGACCAAGACCGCGGTCAACGTATGACCGCAAACGGAACGGTTCACCTGCGGCTCTACCACACCCCAATTTATGTATACTGATACCTTGCGCACGCTTGGGGCCCGTCGCGATCTGCGGACACCCGACCGCTTTTTTCCACCCAACGCCGAGTCAGGAAATTCAGGCACATGCATACTCGCAGCGCCGCACCCAGGTCGGCCGCATCCAACCGGAACCCAACCGACTTCTCCGTTCGCCGTTTCAGGGACAAACTGAAACACGCCGTCGCTTGGTCAGATGATCGCCAATCGACTTTGCTGCCAAAAGGCTACTTTCTCGAGTACGCGCGCCACGAGTACCTCCGAGCGCTTCGCACTAATTCCCACCTTTCGGTTCTCGTTCTGTCCCTCGATCCAGCAACTGACTCTGCACCATTAGAACTGCACCATCTATCCAAGACTCTACCACTACTCTTGCGCGAAACGGACATACTTGGTTGGTACTCCAAAAGTGCCATCGCCATCCTTCTCGCTGATTCTGACAGACACGGCACCAAGGAGTGCGTCCAGAGAATTCTGCACCAGACGGATCACATTCCTTTGAAAATTGACATTCGAGAATATCCCGACCTGGAATCCAATATTTCTCTGGAGCACAATCGGGTCTCCTCGTATCCATCTCCCCTAGTCACCCCCGATCCGTCAGGGGTTTCCCGGACCGCGATCGCACTCAAACGCGCGCTCGATATATTCGGCTCCATCACGGGCATCCTACTTCTCTCTCCCGTCATGCTGGTCGTTGCGATTGCGATAAAGGCAACATCCCCAGGACCAGTCATCTTTAAACAAATCCGCGTTGGGCAGGCCGGCGTACCTTTTGTCTTTTATAAATTCAGATCGATGCGAGCTGATGCAGCCGACGATTCCCACCGGAACTACGTTCGGAGGCTGATAAAGGGAGACTCATCAGCAGTAAACCAAGGGGACGCGCAGAATCCACTCTACAAGATGACCGCCGATTCTCGCATTACGCCGATCGGTCGATTCATTCGCAAGTCAAGCATTGACGAGCTGCCCCAGTTTTTTAATGTCCTTCGGGGACAAATGAGCCTTGTCGGACCGCGACCACCCATCCCCTACGAGGTCCAAGCGTACAAGAACTGGCATTTACGACGAATTCTGGACGTTAAGCCCGGAATTACCGGCCTCTGGCAAGTGGAAGGCCGTAGTGCTGTCTCCTTCGAGGACATGGTTCGCCTTGACTTACAATACGCGAGACATTGGTCCATTCTGCTTGATCTAAAGATCCTGCTGAAGACAGTGAAAGTGGTGCTCCAATGCCGTGGCTCCGCTTAAGACCAAAAGACATAACTCAGACTGCTTGGTTTCGGCGGTGGGCCACAACCCGTTGTCGGTATGCCGGACACGCCACTGCCGACTGTTTACCCTCCGTGTATGTCTTAACTATTGCGCAGGATTGCCATTATGATCTCGAATGATGTGAGGCTTGGGGAGGGCGTCGTCGTCCACCACCCGGAGCTCGTAAACCTTTACGGATGCTCCGTGGGCACCGAGTCCAGAATCGGCACCTTCGTTGAAATCCAGAGAGGTGCCACAATCGGAGAACGCTGCAAGATATCCAGCCACTCGTTCATCTGCGAAGGGGTTTGCATAGAAGACGGTGTGTTCGTCGGGCATGGGGTCGTCTTTATCAATGACGCATACCCAGGAGCGGTCAACAGCAGCGGCCAACTGCAAACCGACGACGATTGGTCCGTTGTCCCAACACGCGTCAAGAGGCAAGCGTCAATAGGCAGCAATGCCACGATACTCTGCGGCATCACAATCGGCGAGAACGCTCTGGTGGGCGCTGGCGCCGTTGTCACCCGGGATGTTCCGGATTATGCAATCGTTGCGGGCGTACCGGCAAAGGTCATCGGCGACATTCGGCACAAGACCCCGCCCCAGTCGTAACGCCATGACGCCTTTCCATACCCCATTGATTCGGTCAAGCGACTGTGCAGACTGTTGTGCATCCTTATAAGGCGGCCTGGAAGAGACGCCTCAACTACCGACACGTCCGGGCGACGGGCCCCTGGTCACTTGTGCGCTCCGAGACCATTGGCCGTTCCAACATGATCGAGCGGTTCGGAGGCGGTACTTGCGATACCAAATATGCTCATCTCAATCTTAGCGCAGAGCGCGAGAGGCTACTCGTATGGTAAATATTGGCGTTATCGGCTACGGATACTGGGGACCAAATCTTGTGAGGAACTTTTCCGGGATCGCCGAAGCACAAGTTCGCGCGGTAGCGGATCTCGATCAGCAACGACTCGGCTTGCTCAAAATCCGCTATCCAGCCATTGAAATCACCACAGACTTCCGGACGTTGATATCGGATCCGAGCATCGATGCGGTGGTAATCGCGACGCCAGTGTCCTCGCATTTCGAACTCGCCCTTCAGGCCCTTCGTGGTGGCAAGCACGTCTTCATCGAGAAGCCAATAACCGAAACGGCGGAACAAGCCGAGCAATTGATATCCGAAGCGGATACAAGAGGTCTCGTTCTTCACGTCGATCACACGTTCATTTATACAGGTGCCGTGCGCAAGATTCGCGAACTGGTAGATAAAGGGGACGTCGGCGAACTGTATTATTATGATTCTGTGCGAGTAAATCTCGGCCTGTTTCAATCGGATGTGGATGTCATGTGGGATCTGGCAGTTCATGACCTGTCTATTATGGATTACGTATTTCGGTCGACCCCTACCGCAGTGTCTGCGTCGGGAATCAACCATGTTCCAGGGCGGCCCAGCGACGTTGCGTTCTTAACGGTATTTTTTCAGGAGAACTGTCTTGCACATTTTCATGTGAACTGGTTGGCCCCTGTCAAAATCCGCCGGACCCTTATCGGTGGCAGCCGGAAGATGATCGTCTATGATGACCTAGAGCCAAGCGAGAAAGTGAAGGTGTACGAGAAAGGGATAACCATCACAGGCGGCAAAGAAGACACCTATCAGCAACGCATTGGCTACCGGACAGGGGATATGTGGGCCCCCAGAATTGACGCCGTTGAGGCCCTGCAGGTCGAGGCTGCGCACTTTGCGCGGTCTATCACGGACGGAGAAGCGTCACCCAGCGACGGCCAAGCCGGCCTCCGGGTCGTGAAGATATTGGAGGCTGCCACTCGCTCCTTGCATGAGCGAGGACGACCAGTCAGCCTCGGGTGGAAAGGTAGGGAGCTATAGTCGCATGATTCCATTTCTCGATCTTAAGGCGCAGTACGCGAGCATCGAACACGAGATCCTTGCTGCGGTGAGTGAAACTTTGGCAAGTGCACAGTACGTCTTAGGTAAAGAGGTCGCCGCTTTCGAGGAGGAGTTCGCGGCCTACAGCGGCGGACAGTTCGGTATCGGAGTCAACTCCGGCACGAGCGCGTTGCACCTGGCCCTGCTCGCCGCCGGCATCGGTCCCGGGGATGAGGTCGTTACCGTGTCCTGCACCTTCGTCGCCACCGTAGCCGCCATCGATTACGCGGGGGCGCAACCGGTGTTCGTGGACGTCGACCCGATAACACTGAACATGGACCCAAGCAAGCTTGAGGCCGCCATTACAGAGCGCACCAAGGCGATCATGCCCGTGCACCTCCATGGCCAACCCGCTGATCTCGACCCAATCCTGGACATTGCGCGACGCAACAACTTGGTGGTCATCGAAGACGCCGCGCAAGCTCACGGCGCAGAGTACAAGGGGCGGCGTGTCGGCTCCATTGGCGACCTGGGTTGCTTTAGTTTCTATCCGGGGAAGAACCTCGGCGCCTGCGGCGAAGGCGGCATGGTCGTAACGAACAACGAGGAGTACGCGAGCCGAATTCGCATGCTTCGCGACTGGGGTCAGGAACGTAAGTATCATCATGTTTACAAGGGCTTTAACTACAGGATGGAGGGAATACAGGGAGCTGTCTTGCGGGTGAAGCTACGCCATTTGAATGCGTGGACGGAAGCCCGCCGCCAGCACGCGCAGTCCTACAGAAAGCTCTTAGCGGACTCGGGAATACACACGCCCGTGCAGGCTGACTATGCCCGGCACGTATACCACGTCTACGCAGTCCGCATACCGGGACGGGACGCCATACAAGAGGCACTGCAGGCGCGAGGCATCCAAACCGCAATTCATTACCCGATTCCCGTTCATCTGCAGAAGGCGTACACGGAGTTTGGATATTCTGAAGGAGATCTGCCGGTGACGGAGCAAGCCGCAAAGGAGTTACTATCCCTGCCAATGTTTCCGGAGTTGACGCAGGATCAGGTTGCAGAGGTTTGCGAGGTGCTCCGGGAGGAGATCGGGCGTGCAGGGTGAAAGCGGCGAGCGCGTGGTGGAGGCGGTTCATGGGAGGCACCAATGCATCCCGGATCCTGCATATGTTCGGGAATTGGCACAAGATCTCCGCAGTCAGTACACGCCAGAGGGCTTGCAAGAGTTATACGGCCGCTTCCGTGACGGCTACGGCATGCTAGATGCGTCAATGCGTCGCGTAATATTGTCGGCGCTTGCGCGATCTTGCGGCGCCGGACTTCGTGTGGAGCCCGGCGCGGTGTTTAAGCACCCCGAGACATTCGAGATCGGAGAGGGCGTCTTTATTGGCAGCCAAGCGTTTATCCAAGGACGGTTCGACGGCTGCTGCAAGATCGGCGACTACGTGTGGATCGGCCCGCAAAGCTACTTCGATGCGCGGGACTTGGTTCTCGGGGACCATGTCGGCTGGGGACCCGGGGCCAAAGTGTTGGGATCGACTCACACCGCTGTCCCCATCGACGTGCCGATCATCCAAACAGACCTCGTGATCAAGCCCGTGCGGGTCGAGGACTGGGCAGACATCGGAACCGGGGCGATATTGCTGCCCGGGGTGACGGTTGGCAAGGGTGCGATCGTGGGCGCGGGCGCCGTGGTGACGCACGACGTGCCGGCTTTTTCCAAAGTCGCGGGCGTCCCCGCCAAGGTCATCGGCTGGCGTGGTGAGCGGCAAGCGCAAGCACGCGGATGAGCCAAGACCACAAGAAGCCGATTCGGTACGCCCAAAGAACAACAAAGGTTGGCGAATTTTATGAATCTTGAAGGCAAGAGAGTCCTGGTCACTGGAGGTGCGGGCTTTATCGGCTCCCACGTCATCGACCGTCTGGTCGAGGAGGGTTGCTCCGAGGTGGTCGCCATCGACAACATGGAGCGCGGCAGGCCCGAGAATCTTGCGGCTGCCATGGCCGCTGGTCGGGTACGCCTGCTCGAAGGGGACATCCGCGACCGCCACCTTATGGAGGAGTTGGTCAGCAACTCGGATATCGTGTTTCACCACGCCGCCTTGCGCATCACCCAGTGCGCGGAGGACCCTCGCCTCGCCATCGAGGTCATGGTCGGCGCGACCTTCGACCTGCTCGAGCTGTGCGTCAAGTACAAGGTGGAAAAGGTCATCGCCGCGTCCTCAGCCTCCATCTACGGGATGGCAGAGGAATTCCCCACACCCGAGTCTCACCACCCATACAACAACTGGACCCTCTACGGCGCCGCCAAGACTTTCAACGAGGGGCTGCTGCGCAGCTTCCACCACATGTATGGGCTGAATTATGCAGCGCTGCGCTTCTTCAATGTCTATGGGCCGCGGATGGACATCCACGGCGTCTACACGGAGGTGCTCATCCGCTGGATGGAGCGCATCGCCGCGGGCGAGCCGCCGGTGATCTTTGGCGACGGTCATCAGACCATGGACTTCGTCTACATCGAAGACGTGGCCCGGGCTAACGTCCTCGCAGCGAAGGCGGACGTCACGGACGAGGTCTTCAACGTGGCGAGCGGCACCGAGACCAGCCTCCGGCAACTGGCCGAGATGCTGTCGCAGGTCATGGGCAGCCGCTTGGACCTGGAGTTCCAGCCGGCGCGCAAGGTCAACCCGGTGCAGCGGCGCCTCGCCGATATCAACAAGGCTCGCCGTCTCATCGACTTCGAGGCCACCGTTCCGCTGGATGAGGGGTTGGAGCGTCTGGTCGCCTGGTGGAAATCCCAATGATCCCGATCACCAAACCGCTGATCGGCGAAGAAGAGGTCGAAGCCGCCGCCAAGGCGCTCCGGTCCGGCTGGGTCAGTCAAGGCCCGCGGGTCGCGGAGTTCGAGCAGGTCTTTGCCGCCTACGTCGGCGCGCCCCATGCCTGCGCGGTATCGAGCTGCACCACAGCGCTGCACCTGGCGCTCCTCGCCGTCGGCGTGAAGCCGGGCGATCAGGTCATCACCGTCAGCCACTCCTTCATCGCCACCGCCAACAGCATCCGCTACTGCGGCGCCATCCCGGTGTTCGTGGACATCGAGCCGGACACCTTCAACCTGGATCCGGCGCGCCTCGAGTCTGCGATCACCGAGCGCACCAAGGCCATCCTCTGCGTGCACCAGATGGGCATGCCCTGTGACCTGGCGCAGATCACGGCGATCGCCGCCAGGCACGGCCTGCCGGTCATCGAGGACGCCGCCTGCGCCATCGGCAGCGAGATCCGGATCGGCATGCCTGGGAGCGCATCGGCAAGCCCCATGGCGACATCGCCTGCTTCTCCTTCCACCCCCGCAAGGTCATCACCACCGGCGAGGGGGGCATGCTGACCACCCGCAATCCCGAGTGGGACGCCCAGTTCCGCCTCCTGCGCCAGCACTGCATGAGCGTGCCGGATACCAAGCGCCACGCCTCCGCCGAGGTGATCTTCGAGGGCTATCCGGCGGTCGGCTTCAACTACCGCATGACCGACATGCAGGCCGCCGTCGGCTGCGAGCAGCTCAAGCGCCTGCCGGAGATCGTCGACAAGCGTCGCGAGCTTGCCGCCCGTTACCAAGCGCTCCTGCACGCCCATCCCCGGCCTTGGGTTGCCACGAGAGCCCGAGTGGGCCCGCAGCAACTGGCAGAGCTACTGCGTCCGCCTCCCCGAGACCGTCGGACCAGAAGCGGGTGATGCAGAGCATGCTCGATGCCGGCGTCGCCACCCGCCGCGGGATCATGTGCTCCCATCGCGAGGGCGCCTACCCAGCCGACGCCTGGACCTGTGCCACCCGATTGAAGGGCCGCTGCGACTGCCCGCCCGGCGGCTGCGCCGAGCTGCAACACAGCGAGCAGGCCCAGGACCACTGCATCGTGCTGCCCTTGTTTCCGCAGTTGACCGCAGACCAGCAGCACCAGGTGGCCGATGCTTTAAAACGAGCAATCGAGAACTAGGCGAATTACCCAAGAAACCCTGCCGGGACACTTTCATCGTAAAGGGCCGCCAATGCATCAACTTATTGCCCGCCTGGAATCCAAAGAAGCGCTCATCGGTATCTTCGGCCTAGGCTACGTTGGCCTACCCTTGGTATTGCGCTTCGCCCAAGTGGGCTATCGCGTGCTTGGTTTCGACATCGACTACCGCGAAAGTCGACAAGCTCAATCGCGGCGAGACCTACATCGAGCACATCACCGCCGATGCCATCCGCGCCGCGCTCGGTAAAGGTTTCACGCCGACCACCGACTTTAGCCGAGCCGCACGAATGCGATGCGCTTATCCTCTGCGTGCCGACACCGCTCAACAAGCATCGCGAGCCCGATCTCAGCTTCGTGTTGAACACGACCGAATCCATCGTCCCTCATCTGCGCCCTGGACAGATCATTTCACTCGAGAGTACCACCTGGCCCGGCACCACAGACGAGGAACTACGCCCGCGCGTCGAACGCAACGGACTTAAGGTTGGGCAAGATGTCTTTCTCGTGTTCTCGCCTGAGCGCGAAGACCCTGGCAACCCCAACTACCGCACGCAGACTATCCCCAAGATCCTCGGCGGGGTGACGCCCGCCTGCACGGAAGTCGGCCAGGCCCTCTACGGTCAGGTCATCGACCGAGTGGTCACGGTGAGTTCGGCGCGTGCCGCCGAGATGACCAAGCTGTTGGAGAACATCCACCGCGCCGTCAACATCGGGCTGGTCAACGAGCTCAAGATCGTCTGCGACCGCATGGAGATCGACATCCACGAGGTCATCGACGCTGCCGCCACCAAACCCTTCGGCTTCACGCCTTATCTATCCTGGGCCCGGGCCTCGGTGGCCACTGCATCCCGATCGATCCCTTCTACCTAACCTGGAAGGCCCGTGAGTACGGCCTCAGTACCCGCTTCATCGAATTGGCTGGCGAAGTCAATGCCAACATGCCCCAGTGGGTCGTCGGCAAGGTTGCGGACGCCCTCAACGAGCGCGGTCAGGCCATCAAGGGCGCCCAAGTCCTCGTCCTCGGCATCTCCTATAAGAAGAATGTCGACGACATGCGCGAGTCGCCTGCCGTCGAGCTGATGGAGCTGCTGCGACACAAAGGCGCGCTGGTTAGCTATTCAGACCCTCACGTCCCCCGTTTCCCCGAGATGCGCAAATATCGGTTCGACCTCGAGAGCGTGCCACTCAACGCCGATACGCTCGCGGCGGCCGACTGCGTCCTGCTCGCCACCGATCACGCCCGATTCGACTACGAATTGATCAAGGCCCACGCCCGGCTGATCGTGGACAGTCGCGGTGTCTACCGCGAACCCGCCTCCCACATCGTGAAAGCATAGCCATGGCGAGTCAACAACCCCCGCTGTTACCGGGGCCAAATTTTCAGTTCCGCGCGCACTAGAACTAAACGAAGGTTGCCAGGGGGATTGTCGACGGCTACCCGACGGTCGGCTCAGACAAAGGCACGACGAACATGAGGCGCTCGGCGGTGAGCAGTGTAAGCGCCTTCCGGCGATCGTGGATAAGCGGCGAGTTCGCTGCCCGCTGTCAGTCCCTAGCCCCGATTACCGAGCTTGTACTGCGCCGAACCCCATTCGACTCGCGAGAGCGCCTGCGTCCACTTGCCGTTCTGTGGCGATCCCCCGCAACGACCACCCGGGAAGGCATTAGCATCACTCACCAATCCAGGACCCGTTGGGTAGGAATATTTCGCGGCATCGAATGCATCGCGATTCTGACTTCCGCCCATGGCTGCTAACCAGCCTACAGTCCGCACCGCAAACAACGAAGCCTCCCCCCAGACCGCTTCCGGGTCGGACGTGCCAAAGACCTCCTACGGCCAGATACTGAGGTCTTCCGCCTGGATCGGCGGCTCGTCGGTGCTAACGATCGGCATTGGCGTCATCCGCACCAAGGCCATGGCGGTCATGCTGGGCCCTGCTGGGTTCGGCTTGATGGGGCTATACGGATCGATCATCGATCTAGCCTTGGCCGCTGCCAGCATGGGTATCGGCAATGCCGGAGTTCGACAGATCGCGGAGTCTGTCGCGTCGGGCGACGAGGCCGGATCGCCCGTACCGTAGTCGTGCTCCGCCGGACGGCGGTGGTTCTTGGAATTTTGGGCGTTGCCTTCCTGGTTATGTTCGCCCTTCCAGTCTCCAAGTTGACTTTTGGCAGCGTGGAGCGCGCCGGCGCGGTAGCGTTGCTCGGGCTTGCCGTGTTCTTCCGCTTGGTGTCTTCGGGACAAGCGGCGCTGATCCAGGGGATGCGACGCATCCACGACCTCGCCGTGATGGGGGTCCTGGGAGCCGCTTTGGGGGCAGCAATCACCATCGCGCTGGTTTACATATTCGGGGAGCAGGGGGTGGCACCCTCGCTTGTGGCCGGAGCTGCCATGGGCCTCGTGATTTCCTGGTGGTACTCCAGAAGAGTGCAGATTCAGCTACCGGCAATGAGCCGTACGGAAGTGACGCAGGAAGCCGCCTCCCTGCTAAAACTTGGTTTCGCTTTCATGCTGAGTGGACTCCTTATGATGGGAGCAGCCTATGCGGTTCGCGCCATCATCCTACGCATGGACGGACTTGAGGCAGCCGGATTCTTTTCCGCCGCCTGGACGCTTGGAGGGCTCTATGTCGGAATTATTCTCCAGGCGATGGGCGGCAGATTTTTACCCTCGTTTGGTCGGCGTCGCCGACAACAATCAAGAATGTAATCGTTTGGTGAACGAACAGACACTGGTGAGCCTCTTGTTGGCAGGACCAGGTGTGATCGGGACAGTTATTTTTGCACCGTTGATAGTTACCTTGTTTTACAGTCCAGAGTTTGGCGAAGCTGTGGAAGTCCTGCGCTGGATTTGCCTTGGGGTCGCAATGCGCGCCATTACCTGGCCGATGGGATTTCGTCATCGTTGCGAAAAACCGGCAGTTGCTTTTCATAAGTGCGGAAGTGCGCTTGGACACTAGTGAATATCGGCTTGACTTGGGTTTGTGTCAATTCGTTTGGGCTGAATGGCGCCGGAGTCGCCTTTTTTGGTTCCTACCTCTTTCATTTGTTCCTAATCTACCCAATTGTTCGCCGCCTCAGCGGCTTCCGTTGGTCCATCCAGAACTTACAAACGGCTGGAATTTTCGTCGCGCTGCTGGTCTTGGCGTTTGTCGGATCTTTCTTTATCCCCCCTCTTTACTTAATGGCGGTCGGAACGCTGGTGGTTCTTATAAGTGGTGTATACTCACTCCGAACATTGGTTAACCTGGTTCCGTGGGCTCGCATACCGCCTCGATTGCGCTGCCTGCTGGCTTGGCTCCGAATGGCTCCTGCGACGGACACTTAGAAGGCCCGAAAGTTGTCGTTCCTATCTTCATCAGCTTTGTCAGCGCCTGAGGTAGCAAACAGAGCCTCCTACCTGGCGGCTGGGTTTCTCCCCAAGGTTCAACCGCCGCGTTGCGGCGAGCTGTTTTGGAAGCTCATCAAGAACGGACGATGAAACTGATTCTTTTCTTACATGAGCTCGCACTCGGAGGGACGAGCGTTAACGCCATCGAGCTTGCCACAAAGCTTCGCGACACACTGGGCTACGAGATACTTCTGTTGCACCACCTGGTCCGATGCTCGCCACGGTTGAAGAGGCCGGGCTACGTTATGTGCCCGCCCCAGATGCCAGGATGCACCCATGCATACCTCGGATTCGAGCGTTACGTGCTCTTGTGCGGAGCGAGCGTCCAGACCTGGTTTATGTATGGGAGACTTGGGCGCTTTTAGATGCGTTTTATGGGGTCCATTTACCCATGCGGTTACCAATCTTGCTGACCGACATGCAAATGTTTGCCGGGCGACTGCTCCCGAGATCCGTGCCAACCACGTTTGGGACTATGGAGCTTGTGGAGATTGCAAGAAGGACAGGCATTCGAGAGGTGAGGTTGCTGGTTCCTCCGGTAGACTTGGAATCGAACCGGATCGACAACCACGATGTTTCAGTCAGTTCGTATGGGCTTGGGATTCATCCCGACGAGATCCTACTGGTAGTTGTGTCGAGGCTGGCTCACACCATGAAAGCCGAAAGCCTCACAGCTAGCGATCGATGCAGTCGAGGCGATGGGACGGCGCTCGCCGATTCGCCTGCTTATCGTCGGAGATGGTCCGGCACGTCCGGACCTCGAAGCACGCGCGGCGCTCGTCAACAGAAACTTGAATCGGGAGGCAGTTTTTTTGCCGGGCGCTTGGTTGGATCCGAGGCCAGCTTATGCAGCCGCGGACATTGTTATCGGTATGGGCAGCTCCGCGCTGCGCGGCATGGCGTATGGCAAACCGGTCATAGTCGTTGGGGAGGCCGGGTTCGCCAAAGCCCTGACCCCAGAGTCCATTGACTATTTTCACTACCATGGGTTTTTCGGGACGGGACGTGGTGCTGTTGACGCCGGCCGCCTGCGTGATGAGATCGTATCTTTGATTGGCTCGGCAACGCTGCGCCAATCCCTAGATGCTTATGCACTCCAGTACGTGCAACAGCATTACTCTTTGGACGTCGTATCGACGCAACTCGGGGAGATTTGCGAGGAAGCAGTGAGACTAAGGCCGTCGATGGTGGCGACGCTTTGGGACAGCATCCGCACCGGGGCAATCTACCTCCGAGAGCGCAGATTTCTTTGGCGCGCACCAGTGCAACCACTTACGCCTCGCGTTTTGTCCGGCGCGGCAGTATCGAAGGAGCGCGCCGGTAGTGTTTGAAATGCCAGAAGCAGGTACAGGCCGATGAGTGTCGTCGCCTTCCTATGTGATCATCACGCCGTGCGTGACGAGGTAGCCTGCGTCGGCAGAACGCTGCAGGCTGTCCCCAGCAGACTCAACGTCCTCGGAAGTGGATCATCGTTGACGACGGTTCCACGGACGGCACGGATACAGCGATTGACCGCTTCGCAGCGGGTCACTCGTCGGTCACGGTCATCCACCGGACGAATCGGGGGTTCGCGCCAATGGTGGCGGCGTCATGGACGCCTTCTATGCCGGGTTCTCGCTCATCGAGGCAGAGAAGTGGGATTTCCTCGTTAAACTCGACGGGGACATCTCCTTCGCCCCGGACTATTTCGAGCGTTGCCTGGAGCGGTTCGCGTCAGATCCCAAGCTCGGAATAGGCGGTGGCACGGTCTGTGCCGATGTCGACGGTGTGTCGCGTGTTGAATCGGTCGGCGACCCGCCATTTCATGTCCGCGGCGCCACAAAGATCTATCGGCGTGCCTGCTGGGACCAAATTGCCCCCTTAATCAAGGCGCCAGGCTGGGATACGCTGGACGAGGTCAAAGCCAATTATCTTGGTTCGCGAACGCGCTGGTTTTCCCGGACCTGAAGTTCGTCCAACACAAGCCGACGGGGAGCGCCGACGGTACTTGGTCCAACTCGGTGAAGAACGGAAAGGCGAACTACCTGACCGGGTACCACCCTGCTTCATGCTGGCGAAGTCGCGAAGCGAGTATTCCAGAAACCCTACCTAATAGAGTCCCTCGGGCTTGCGACTGGCTTCCTGTCTGGCTACATCAATCGCCTTCCTCAGAGTGCCGACACGGAAACGATCCAATACCTTCGCCAGCAGCAGATCCGCCGCTTGCTGATGCGTCCGAGCATCTACGGCTGATTCCCGGTATTGTCATGTGTGGTATCTGCGGCAGGGTGAATTTCGATCGGGATGAACCGGCGTCGGTTGACATCCTGCGCCGCATGACTCGAAGTCATCCAGCACCGGGGGCCGGACGGTGATGGGCACTATTCTGGGGTCCAGCGGTCCTGGGCCACCGTCGCCTGAGCATCATCGACCTGAGCACGGGCGCGCAGCCCATGTGTAACGAAGACGGCTCGATTTGGGTCGTCTTCAACGGTGAGATCTACAACTTCGAAGCGCTACGGCGAGACCTTCTAGGTCGCGGGCACCAATTCAAGTCGTCGAGCGACACCGAGGTCATCGTGCACCTGTACGAAGAGCTCGGTGACGACTGCGTCAGACGCTTCCAGGGCATGTTTGCATTCGCGCTGTGGGACCAGCGGCGCCAGCGTCTGCTGCTTGCGCGTGACCGGGTAGGGATCAAGCCATTGTATTACGCGGTCACGGAGTCGGCACTGGTCTTCGCCTCCGAGATCAAGTCGATCCTCGCCGATCCTTCCGTGCAGCGGCGCGTCGATCTGGCCGCGATCGACCGCTTTTTCACCTACTACTATGTCCCAGGCGAACTGACGGCCCTGAGCGGCATCTGCAAGCTTCTCCCGGGGCACTACCTCAACGTGGAACGTGGCCGGGTCAGCACGAAGTGCTATTGGGATCTGGAGTTCGCGACGACTGAGGAAGCGTGAGCCTCGATGAGGCCGCCGAGGCACTGCGGGTCTTGCTGAGTGACACAGTCAAGAGCCACATGATCAGCGACGTTCCGGTCGGCATCCTGCTGAGCGGTGGCGTCGATTCCACGGGCATGCTCCACTTTGCATCGGAGCATGCCCAGGGGCCATTGCACAGCTTCACAATGGGCTTCAGCGGGACCGATGTACCCGACGAGCGCCCCTATGCCCGACTGGCAGCGGAGCGCTTCGGGAGCGTGCATCACGAGACCACGATTTCGGCCGACACGTTTCGCGACTTCTTGCCCCATTACGTGTGGCACATGGAGGAGCCTGTCTGCGAGCCACCGGCGGTGGCCCTGTACTTTGTCGCCCTCCTGGCCCGCGACACAGGTGTCAAGGTGCTGCTGTCGGGCGAGGGCGGCGACGAGGCGTTTGCGGGGTATCCGGAGTATCGGAACCTGCTGGCCCTCGAGGCGATGAAGGCTCGGGCGGGGCCCCTCAAGGGCGTGCTTGGTGCCCGCTTTCGGCGTGCTCGAGCGCGCCGGTTGGCGGCGCGGCGCCCATTACCGCGCACTCGTCCACCAGCGTCTGCCTGACTACGATTTCAGCCGAACTGCCACGCCGGAGACCCTGTTCAACCGCCTGAAGGGTGAACTCTACGGTCCACAGTGCGGGATCAGGCTGCCGCTTTGGCTTCCGATGGGCCTACGCGGCGCCTCAATCGGTGGCAGGGCAGCCCCTACTCAACCGGCTGCTGTACGTCGATGCGAAAAGCTGGCTGCCAGACGACCTGCTCGTGAAGGCGGACAAGATGACGATGGCGGCGTCGGTCGAGCTGCGGGTGCCCTTGCTGGATCATCACGTGCTAGAGTTCGCTGCGTCCCTGCCCACGCGCCACAAGGCGCTGGGCTGGTCCATGAAGCGGGTATTGAAACGGGTTCTTGAACCGACGGTACCGGCTACGATCCTGAACCGCAAAAAGGCGGGCTTCCCTGTTCCCTACGACCGCTGGATGCGGAATGAACTGCGCGACTACATACGTGACACGGTGCTGGCGGCCAAGTCGTTCAGTAGTCAATATCTATGCAAGGGAGCGGTGACCCGTCTTCTTGATGCCCAGATAGATCGCCAGGTTACTCAAAGGAGGTCTTCAGCCTTCTCGTGCTTGAGCTGTGGCACCGACAGTTTATCGATGCATCGTTCCACAGCATTGATCCCGGACCTGGGTCGGCGGCGGATCGTGTCGCGGCCGATGCCTGGTCGGGGCGTGCGCGCTAGGCGCCTAGGAAGCGCCAGCGTGAACTTTGTCGGAGCCTTGGTTTTGGTCTTTGCATCGGTACTGATGCTGACGTTGCCGCGGCGGCTCGCCATGTTGCCGACTGCTGGCCGTGACGTACATGACCCGCGGGCAAGAGTTGGAAATCGGAGCGGCCCACTTCACGATCCCGAGGCTGCTCGTCGTTGTGGGATTCTTGCGGGTACTCGCCCGCGGAGAGCATTTGCCGGACGGTTTGCACGCAGTCGACAAACTGCTGTTGACCTGGGCGGCCATCCTGATCGCAATCGGCGCTTTCCACACCTTCGATGCTTGGTCTACCGCTTGGGTCTCGTTTGGGGCGAATTCGGGTGCTATTTCCTGTCCGCATCTTCATGCAGGACCTGGAGGACGTCCGCAGTAGATTGATGTTCCTATGTGTGGCCTTGCTCCCGCTCGGCGCCCTAATGTTGGTCGAGAAGGTCACCGGCCACAATCCCTTCGGCGGGCTGGGCGGCGTCGTAGCGTACGCGTTGCTGCGGGACGGTCACGTGCGAGCGGCAGGGCCCTTCGCGCACCCGATTCTCGCAGGGACAGTCGGAGCCACGGTCATAGCGATGGGGCTTGCGCTATGGCATTTTTCCCGTCGGAACGCCTTGGCGGGGTTGCTGGCCGGTGGTGGCATCGTCGGCGCCGCCACATCGAGTGGGCCGATCCTCACGGTGCTATTCATCGGCGTCGGCCTGGCCGCCTGGCGGTTCCGCAACCAAATCCGGGCGGTACGTTGGGGATTTTCACGGGAGTCATCACCCTCGACATCGTGATGAAGGTTCCGGGTATTTTCTGATGGCCCGCATCGACATCATCGGCGGAAGCCAAGGGTACTACCGAGCGCAACTGATACGATCGTCGCTCGAGCATCTGTCAGAATGGTGGGCGACGGGCACAGACTATACGCGTCACTGGATGTCCTCTGGCATCTATGCGAACAATCGGCATACCGACATTACGAACCATTTCCTGGCAATGGGGGTCATGGCGGTCTACTCCTGATGGTCGTGTTCATCGCGATCCTGCCTAATTGATTCCGCGATGTAAGGCGCGCGCTGACACAGCACGCCGGGGCGAGTATCGACCAGCAGCGCTTCATCTGGATGCTGGGCGCCATGTTATTCGGATTTCTGATGGCCTCCCGGTCGATCTCCCTGTTCGATCAGTCCGTGCTCTATTTCTACCTGTGCCTTGCCACTATACAGTCAATCGTTCGGCAGCCAGGCCCGATGGCAATACCGTTGCCGAAGGCCCCCTTCGCAGTCCCGCGACCGCCTGGCGGTCAGGGCTCATCGCAATGATCCCTGGTGCATTCAGGTGTTCAGCGAGCGGCCTCAAAAGGGGGTATCAGTCCTCATCGTCAGTTGGAACACACGCGAGCTTCTCGCCTCGTGCCTCACATCGATAAGGGAATCGAATCCGACCTGCGTCGTGGAAGTCATCGTGGTCGACGACCCTTCGGAGGACGGGTCCCGGAGATGGTCGACACACGCTTCCCAGATGTCAGGCTGATCCGAGCTGGATCCAACCTCGGGTTCGCGAAGGGCAACAACCTCGCAATGCAGCACGCCGTTGGTTCGATATTTGCCCTAATGAACTCCGATGCACTCGGTCACTCTGGCTGCATCGAGACGCTGGCCGACTACCTTGACCAGCACCGGGAGGTCGGGCTCGTCCAGGGCCGAGGGTGAGCGGCGGGCGATGGCCTCCTGCAGCGCACCTGCCGGCACCTGCCGGGACTCTGGAATACGGTGTCCCGTGCGCTGGTGCTAGACCGCGTATTCGGCGGGCGAGGGATCTTCAGTGGCTACGAGGTGTCGCCTGCACAGCATGAATTGCTACACGAGGCTGAGGTACTCAGTGGTTGCTTCTGCCTCGCTCGGCGCAGCGCGGTGGGAGTCGGTGGGTGTCCGACGAGCAGTTCTTCTTTTATGGCGAGGACATCGATTGGTGCCGCAGGTTCAAGGACGCCGGCTGGAAACTGGTATTCATCCCGCAGGCCACAGCCACCCATTTTGCGTGGGGGCGGCGGCACGTCGAAGGCACCACTTCGCTGCAGCATTCAGATCCTTGAGGGCCTCGTTGAAGTATCGGCGCAAGCACCACGGCGTAAGGGTGAGGGCAGGGTGTTACGGGCTGTTGATCCTCCCACCACGGCCTCCGGCTGTCTTGCTCGATCAGGCAAGCGCGCCCTGGGGCTCGGCGAGATCCCCCGACAGCCGGTACAAGCTGAACGGAGAACAGTGCATGCCTTCGCTGGCTCCTATTCGGAACCGAGCCCAATGACACACGATCGCCAGCCGCATACCCAAGTCACCCTGAAGTACCCTAGTATCCATGACAATGCAAAACGTTCACATCAATGATGGGCGTTGGCCCGCGACGCCAGTGGCCTGTTTTCGGTGCTGGAGCATCTTGTTTCCGGTGAGTTTTCGCGGCGAGAGCCCGGGCGGCGATGCCCTGCTTGGCCGGATCTGCAGCACAGTCGTTGCCGATGCACCGGACGGCTTTCCGGTGGAGTGGCCTACCTTGGTCATTCCGGCCACGACGCAGAACTCGGGCGATGCCAGCATGGTCTGCACCAGCATCCAGTTCGCGGACGATCCCGAGGTGCCCTGGCCGTATCGCGGACGCTTGATCGCGGTTCGGGCAGAGCTGGATGCCAGCGTGTCAACGGTCGGTCCCCGCCAGGACATTCCCCGCCGATGGGGAAGGAAGACCAATTTGGACCTTCGGCGATCACCGCGGCGCGCGCGTGTACCGTACATCGCTTCGTCTGCCATACACCGATGGGCGACGACGTCGGCCTCGCCGCTGGCGCGGAGCGATTCATTCAGGTACTGCCGCTGTTTCACTTCCTGCGGGAAGTGGTGGGACCTAAAGGGTTCGCGAACCCGCCTGCGGGCTGCCTTCATTATCGACGACCCGAACCTGCACTGGCCGAGTTATGGTTATGCTGACTATAGTTCCATCGCGGCGAGCGCACGCCGCGACCGCTCCGCGTCGCCTTACGACATCCCACTCGACGCGTGATCGTGCACGGGAAGGCCGCGGGAGATCCTCCGGGACCCACCCCGATGGACTCTCCCTGCTCGTCACGGGAACAACCACGCAAGGCAGGAGTTGGCCAAACTACTCGATCGACGCCATTGGGGCGCTGCTGCAACAGGCGACCGCCCGCATCCGGCAACTCAAGGCAAAGTCCGACCTGGCCGTCTCCCGAGTGATGGTGCCACCCACGGTGCTTGCTCGTCGCGCGTGCTCGCTGAGTTGCCCCGCCATGGCTTCGAATCGGCCTGCATTTCCCGCCGGGTCCCTGCGCGCCCACAACGCGGACGAGGTGGACGCGCATGCTCGGCTTGCGCGCCAGCGAGTTGGTCGAGGGCTGCCCCGTGCTGCCGCGTTGGGCGTTCGGCAGCGCCAGCGACGCGACCATGCTGGCAGGCCTCCTGGGCAGCCATTAATCCTGCGGGGCCATCACCAGGACCTAAGGACAGGGCTCGATCTGTTTCGGGGTTTCGCCCGCACCATCAACGCGTTGGGCGAGGTCCATTGGGGCAGCCTCGGCGAGCTTAGCCGGCTGCAACTACCGCCACCGCATCCAGGGTTCGACGATGCATGTTCAGCCGCTTTTTCGGTATTGCGGTCGACCGTGACATTCCCGACGGGATCGATAAGCTCCGTATCGAGACCCAGGGACTCGGCTGGCACGCGCTGCAACCGCCTGTCACACTCGAATGCGCCTGCGGATGCAGCGCCGTCACTTCGGTGCGCCGTAGGCCGGGCCTATGCCTTTGCGCGGCACCCGCCTGCGGTCTCTGTCGTGCGCCCAACCGCTACGAGCGC
>CAWJRN010000015.1:0-44678 GCA_963845265.1 uncultured Gammaproteobacteria bacterium
CGCGCTGGTTTCATCGTTGCATCAGCCATCGTAGTGAAAGCGGCAGGCGATGATCACCAAGTCCGTGTCCGTGGCGCGATAGACCAATCGATGCGTGTCATCGATGCGCCGCGACCAGTAGCCCGACAGATGGCCGCGAAGGGGTTCGGGTTTGCCGATTCCGCGGAACGGATCGCGCGTTGCCTCGTTGATGAGGGCATTGATGCGTTTGAGCGTCTTTTTGTCCTGCTGCTGCCAGTACAAGTAAGCATCCCAGGCGTCGGGAACGAACCGGATGGCGCGCATCATCAGCCGCCGTCGGCATCGATCAGCACCCGCGGCTGGGACTGCCCCGCTTGGTCTTGACGGATGGCGCGCGCTAGCGCCTCGGCATTGGCTGGTGTCGACAGCAGATGCAGGGTTTCCACCAAGCTGTTGTAGTGATCCAGCGACATCACCACGGCATCGCCCTCGGCATCCCGGCGGCTGATGATGGCAACGTCAGCATCGCGCACGACGTCATCCAGCACAGACTTGAGCGCATTTCGCGCGTGAGAATAGGTCACGACTTTCATGATGCCTTACCTGTACAATAAGTTGTGCAAGTGTAGCATGCTATGCCGTCGGCGCGCGAACGCGTTTCGGCACGGAAGGCCGCTAGCCGCACGGCCGGTTTGGGCGTAGCGCTTGCGCGCGCGAGCCGGCACGCGCTAGGTGGTGCGCCCAGTCATCCGCCGGTGCCCTCCTCCAGCACCGATACGACGCAGCCGGTGCCTTCGCCGTGGACGGTGCGTCTTGCAGCGGTCGATAAGGCTAGCAGGTGTGCCGGTGTCCGCAGCAGCTGTGTGATCGCGACCCTTAACGCATCGGACGTCACCCCAGTCCAGTGGCCGGCGTAAACGATCAAGCCATCTTCGGCCAATGCCTCGCAGGCCGGGCGCTGGTTCTCGGCGATGCTGACGACGATGGTCGGCAGTCCGAGACAGCAGCGCTCCCAGGTGGTGGTGCCACCGGCGCCGATGCCTAAATCAGCGTCGGCCATCAGGTCCGCCAGGTGTGGGCGCGGGCCATGCACTCGGGTGCCGGGGCGCGCGGCGGCCTGTTCGGCGATGCGCTCGCGGTGCGGGTTGTTGGCGCCGACCACGACGTCGACCGCCAGATCGGCCAGCGTAGGAGTGCTGAGCGCCTCCAGCGCGACGCCGGTCAGGTTGTACGGGTCGGTGCCGCCGAAAAAGACCAGCACGCGGCGCACGCTGCCGTCGCGCGGTCGGAGCGTCTGGCGATACTGCGCGTACGCCGGGTGCAGTAGGGCGTAGCGCGGGCCGAGCAGCAACCGGGCATGCGCCGGGACCAGCCCGCGGTAGCGCTCGGCTGCGTCGATGGCGTAGTTCTGGTCTAGCAGCAGGTCACAGTCGTGGGGGCGGTTGGCGAGGTCGTCGATGACCAGGATGCGGCCGACCTGTGGGCGCAGGGCCTTTTCCCAGGCGGCGTCGAGGCCGTAATGATCGACCACCAGCCAATCCGGGGGCGAGCCGTTCAGGGCGACCAGGGTCTCGGCGGCGTCCTGCGCCTGCGGCACACCGAGCCACTGGCTGTAGTCTTCGCCAGCGGCCTCGTGTGCCATGTTGCTGGCCGTCGGCGCCGGTAGTGCGGTGACCGAAAAGGCTTCCACGCTCAAGGCGTCCATCAGGTGGCCGGGGTGTTCGCGGCAGATGAAACGCACCTCGGCACCGCGCGCGCGCAGTTGTTCGGCCAGCGTGCGGCAGCGCACCAGGTGACCGAGACCGATGCGCGTGGAGGCGTCGACGCGGATGGCGATGTTCATCGACCGTCTAGCCGGAGACCGGCCACTTTTCCCCCGCGATCTCCATGACCACCGCAAGAAGATCATTCGATAGATAAACGTCGGACGACGCCAAGGCGATCAACGCCGAGCAGTCGGCAACGAGGATCATGCCGGGCCGACGGATTGCAACTCGTCCAGGAGGTCTTCCTTTGAGATGTCGATGACCGGTATCTGGCTATCCTTGCACGCGGCCATGAACTCGTAGACGTTCAGACCAGCGAGTTCCGCGGCCTTGGGCAGGGTGACACGCGCAGCCTTGAACAGCGCAAGCGCGTAGGCAACACGCATCTCGTGCTCGATGGCGTCCACCGTTTGCATCTCGACAAAATCGCTTGGAAGATCAACGGCTATTTGCATCATCGCACCTCCCCTTGAGCAGGTCACGAAACCAATTAGAGGGCCATCGCATGCCGACCAGCCCACGCATCACTGAACATTATGCCACCTGTCGCGCCAAGACAAAGGCTTCCGCCGCGTCGACGCCGACGGTGGCGCCACGCCATCGGGCCAGATGTTCGACGCCTTGGCGCGAGCGCGGGTGTGGCCACTCACGCGTAAGCGTTCACCCCCCCTCACGCCATCGCCGGGATGTAACCGTTCAGCCCCCTCTCCCCCGAGGGGGAGAGGGCTGGGGTGAGGGGGGTCTAACCTCTTGTTCTGGCGATCCCTCACCCCCAACCCCTCTCCCAAAGGGCGAGGGGGGCTGAACGCTTACAGCGGTGACGACCGCCTGATGCTCGGGTCGGTGATTGAGGGTGAGATCACCGGCATGGTGGGTGAAAACCGTTGTTGGCCGATGCTGCGGGCTCGACAAATGGGACTGTCGGTGTCCGGTCGAAGACCTCCGTTCGCCTGGGTGGCGTCGCTATTCGTGTCGCTGCAGGGTTGTGAAGCCTTCTTTGCGGCATAAGCGCATCCCGCTCTGCTTCCTTTAGGTCCTCGCGCATCATCTCGGCGACCAGCTCGTGGAAGGTGATTTCCGGCTCCCAGCCGAGTTGCTCGCGGGCTTTCGTCGCGTCGCCGAGCAGGGTTTCGACTTCGGTGGGGCGGAAGTAGCGGGGGTCGACGGAGACGATGGGATCAGGTTTAAGTTTTAAGTTTTCAGTTTTACAGTTTTAAGTAGCCTTTCTCGTCGACGCCCTTGCCTTCCCAGCGGATTTCGATGCCGATCTCTTTGGCGGCCACTTCCACGAACTCGCGTACGGAGTGCTGCTGGCCGGTGGCGATGACGTAGTCCTCTGGTGAGTCCTGCTGGAGCATCAGCCACTGCATGCGCACGTAGTCTCGGGCGTGGCCCCAGTCGCGCTCGGGCATCGAGGTTGCCGAGGTAGAGGCGGTCCTGCAGACCGAGCTTGATGCGCGCTAGCGCCCGGGTGATCTTGCGGGTGACGAAGGTCTCGCCGCGGATGGGTGATTCGTGGTTGAACAGGATGCCGTTGCAGGCGTAGATGCCGTAGGCCTCGCGGTAGTTGACGGTGATCCAGTAGGCGTAGAGCTTGGCGACCGCGTAGGGGGAGCGCGGGTAGAAGGGCGTGGTCTCGCGCTGGGGGGTCTCCTGGACCTTGCCGAAGAGCTCGGAGGTGGATGCCTGGTAGAAGCGCGTCTTGCGCTCCAGCCCTAGGATGCGGATGGCCTCGAGCAGGCGCAGGGTGCCGAGGCCGTCGGAGTCGGCGGTGTATTCGGGCTCCTCGAAGGAGACGGCGACGTGGCTCTGGGCGGCGAGGTTGTAGATCTCGTCTGGCTGCACCTGCTGGATGATGCGGATGAGGCTGGAGGTGTCCGTCATGTCCCCATGGTGGAGGACGAAGCGGCGGTCCGGATCATGGGGATCCTGGTAGAGGTGGTCGATGCGGTCGGTGTTGAAGAGGGAGGTGCGGCGCTTGATGCCGTGGACCTCGTAGCCTTTTTCCAGCAGGAGTTCGGCTAGGTAGGCTCCGTCTTGGCCGGTTATTCCGGTTATTAATGCTCTTTTCATTGGGAAGTTTTAAGTTTTAAGTTTTAAGTGTTAAGTTTAGTTTTAAGTTTAAGTGTTGGATTTTAGGGTTTTTATTAGGCCTTGGAGCATGGCGCTGATTTGTTTTAGCTCATCCGTGAGGTCTGTTTGGGTTTTGTGGTCTAGGATTCCTATGCGCTGGGCGATGTAGAGCTGGGTTCGGAGCTCTGCGGCGGAGCCTTTGGCGATGTTTAGGAAGCGGATGAAGTCGGGCTTCGAGCTGCGCTCGGCGCCTTCGGCGATGTTGGAGGCGATGGAGACGGCGGCGCGGGTCATTTGGTCCCGGAGTCCGTAGTCTCGGCAGTCTTTCAGTGCTTCGTAGATCTGCATCGCGATGCGGCAGGCGCGTTTCCAGACTTCTAGGTCTTCGAAGGATTGGTACATTCGAAGTTTTAAGTTTTAAGTTTTAAGTGGCTGGGCCGCTTTGGGTTATTCCAGCTCTGAGAGGGTGTTTTTCAGTTCTTGTAGCAGCGAGAGGTGTTGCCGCAACCGGCTGTAGACGGCTTGAGCGAGCGCTTCGTCGTAGGTGTGCGAGGTCAGGTTGCGGTCGGCCAACATTGCCAACCAAGCCCCCTCGTCTGCCAACCAGCCCATCGCAAAGGCTTCGCGTAGGCAGGACCGAGGCGACATGCAGTCTCGTCCCTGGCTTCTGCTGGCCTGCTGAACCGCCTTCCACGCGAGTTCGAAACCAAATTCGAAGCGCTGGATACAAGCGTCGCGGACGATATCGGAGAACGGCAACGACAGGGCCTCGTCCAGCCGGTCGACTGCCCTTGCAAACGCTTCCAGACCGAACGTTTTCAAACGATGAGCCCCTCGTCCTGGATCTGTCGGCGCATGCGCTCTCCTACTTCGTCGAGATTGACCAGATCAATCCGGTACAAGGTTGGAAGGTCTTCTTCGATCCAGTCGCGGAAACGAGCAAGTTCGGAATTTGGTACGCCGCCCTCGACTCGGATGGCCAAATCGATGTCCGAGGTGAGTCGGGCAGTTCCTTTTGACCAGGAGCCAAACCAGATAAGACGGCTGTTCGGCCCGAAGCGGGTTTCCGCCTCTGAGGCGATTTGAGAAACGATTCGCTTCACGCGTGCCGTTGGGTACATCGTCGGGCCAGTCGTCTGCAGTTAGGTTTTAAGTTTTAAGTTTTAAGTGGCGGGGCGCCGCGAGGACTCCGTTAACCGTTCGGCTTTCTAGCGTTCGGCGGAGCGGGCCTTCCAGGGATTATTTCCGCAATTGGCTGGGGTTGGCTAGGAACCAATCGTAGGTCTGGCCCAGGCCTTCGCGCAGGTCTGTGCGGGGCTGCCAGCCCATGCGGCGGAGGCGCGAGACGTCGAGTAGCTTGCGCGGGGCGCCGTCGGGCTTGCTGGCATCGAAGTGAATCTCGCCCTGGAAACCGGTCACGGCTTTCACCGTCTGTGCGAGGTCGGCGATGGTGACGTCCTGTCCGGTGCCGACGTTGATGTGGGACAGCATGGGCTGGGTGTTGGCGCTGGTACGTCTCGGCGGCGAGTCCCATGACGAACAGGCATGCCTCTGCCATGTCGTCGACATGCAGGAACTCCCGGCGCGGCTTGCCGCTGCCCCAGACCTCGACGCTCGGCTCGCCCGTGGTCTTGGCCTCGTGGAACTTGCGAATCAGTGCCGGGATGACGTGGCTGTTCTCCAGCTCGAAGTTGTCGCCGGGGCCATAGAGATTGGTCGGCATGACGCTGCGGAAGTCGGTTCCGTATTGCCGGTTGTACGACTCACAGAGCTTGATGCCGGCGATCTTGGCGATGGCGTAGGGCTCGTTGGTGGGCTCGAGGGTGCCGGTCAGCAGGGCCTCCTCGCGCATGGGCTGCTCGGCGAGCCTGGGGTAGATGCAGGAACTGCCGAGGAACAGCAAGCGCTCCACGCCATATTTGTTGGCGGCGTGGATGATGTTGGCCTCGATCATCAGGTTCTGGTAGATGAACTCGGCGGGGTAGGTGTTGTTAGCCCAGATGCCGCCGACCTTTGCCGCCGCCAGGTAGACCTGCTGCGGCCGCTCTGCGGCGAAGAAGGCGTTTACTGCCGCCTGGTCCGTGAGGTCGAGCTCCGCGTGGGTGCGGGTGATGATGTTCGAGGTGCCCTGCGCCTCGAGGGCGCGGACGATGGCGGCACCCACCATGCCGCGGTGACCGGCGATGTAGGTTCTTGAGTTTGGTTGGGGCACTTGTTGGTTTCTTTGGCGGCTGGGGGAGGGGGATTTTTGCAGAGGGTTTTAAGTTTTAAGTGTTAAGTGTTAAGTGTTAAGAAAAGCTTTGGAAACAGAGGCCTTTGTCCTTCGGAAAACTAAAGATTTCTGGGCGATGGGTCTATCTTTGTTGAGCGGTGCTGGGTGCTGCGCCAGTCCGTGTCTGTCGATGTTCGCTGCCGGTCGTGGAGAGCGGAGCGGGGGCGGTCGTCCCAATTAGGCGGTGGCAACGTGCGGAGCGTATCCGAAGGCCGTCAAGGCTTTTTTGCGGGGGCATTGGCGAGGGCTTGAGGTGTCGGCCTACGGTAGGGTGTCCGCGGCGCTGACGGGTTTGCTCCGTGGCCTACCGGCCGCGGGGTCATGACGCGTGGTCGGGTCGTTTCAATGTTCTTTGTCGGCCAAGGCCACCGAGGTGTCCTCCGCCGGTGCCACCTCGGCCTGGAGGCGGGCGATCTCCTGCTTTAGGGCCTCGTACTCTGCAATCTTGCGCTTGAGAAACCGGGCGGTGATGCGGGTCTTGGCGTCGATGCCGCTGGGTGTGAGCAGGTAGGCGTAGGCGAGCTTGTTCTTGCTGTTCTTGAAATTGGTCACCTTGATCCAGCCCTGGTCGAGGAGGGCCTTCACGCAGTAGTTGATCCTACCGAGGCTGATCCCGAGGGTCTGGGCGAGCTCCCGTTGGCTGGCGTCGGGGCGTTCTTCGAGGACCTTCAGCAGGCGGTAGTGGACGTCATCGTTCAAGGGATATGGTGCGTCTGGTCGGGTCGGATTCGGGGCACGCTACCGCCATACCGTGACATGGACGGTACGGGGTGGAAGGCGGTTTGCCCGAGCTTGTTGGGTCGAACGGGGCTTTGCGTTCACTGGGTGAACGCGGGCGCATCAGACCATGGGATGGTTGGGGGAGTCAAGTTGCCGATCAGTTCCGATCAGTTTTAAGTTTTCAGTTTTAAGGGTTAAGAAAAGACTCTGGAAACATCGGCCGGCTGACCTGCAAATGTCGCCGATTTCGGCTCAGATTAACTGACAATATCCGGAGTTATCCCGCTCGAATTCTGCGAGACTCGCAAAGAGGTTGAAGGTCAAGTGCTCCGAGGATGTCGTCGTGTCGATGGGGTCGCTGAGATTCTTAAGGCCGACCCCTTTCGCCCGCAGGGAGGTTGTCAGCTCGACCAGATCGCGTAGGACCGTCCGAGACGGTTCGAGCCACCTCGGTGGGACGTTCGCCTTCACTGCAACACGATTCCGGGCCAGGACGCGCTACAATGTAGCCACGTTATGCCCTGATCGGAGAATTGGTCATGTCCGCAGAAGATGTCGTGCGCGCGCGGATCGACAGGCAGGTGAAAGCCGAGGCCTGCGAGGTGCTGGGGGCGATGGGACTGTCCATGTCCGACGCCATCCGGATGTTGTTGGTACGTATCGCCAAAGACAAGGCGCTGCCGTTCGCGGTGAAGGTCCCAAACGCCGAGACCCGCCAAGCCATCGCCGAGCTGGAAGCCGGTAAGGGCGCGCGCTTCGCGAGCGTCGAGGCGCTGATGGCGGACCTGAATGCGGACGATTGACCGGTCGGCGTCCTTTAGGCGCGACTACAAGCGCGCCAAGGCATCCCCGCGCCACAGAGAGGATGTCGATACCCTGGTGTCCAACGCCGTGGACCGTTTGGCCACCGATCAGGACCTTCCCGAGTCGTATCGCGACCATGGGCTCATCGGGAATTGGTCCGGCTACCGCGAATGCCACCTCAAAGCCTGACCTGCTCCTGATCTACCGAAAGCCCGATGTCGAGACGCTGAGGCTTGCGCGGCTGGGATCCCACAGCGATCTGTTTCGCTAACCCCCAGGGCCTTGGCGCGGCAGTTTAAGCACGCTCTGCGGCCCACTCCTCCAGCGGCCAGGGTGCCCACGCACCTGCGACTGCTGTTGGCAGACAATCTGGGCCGGCCCGGGTGTTTGCGGGCCGTTACAGGTATGGACGGAAACACGTGTCAAGTCGGCCCCGCCATGCGCTTGTAGCGATCAATCGCCCGCTCCATGGCGGGCGCCAGAGGTGGCGGGTCGATCAGCGCCTGCGCAAAGCGCAACTGGTCTTGATAGGGCAAGGTGATCACATCTGCCTGGACAACCGTCTTCTCCGCGGCTTGGCGCGCCGCCGTCACCACGAAATCCGAAAGCGAACGCCCTTCGATCTCCGCCGCCCGCTTCAAGAGGGCGTGAACGTCCGGACTGATCCGTGCCTCCAATCTTGCCTGCTTGCCCATCGTCGAACCTTATCTTGAAACGATTACCCAACACCTAACGTACGGTATTCCGCCATACATGCCAAGAGAAGACAGTACCGAAGCACTGCTGGCCGTTTCCTTGAGGATCATGGGGTCTGCGCTGCGATCATCCCCGCGCGGCCGCAGCCGCTGCGCCGCAAAACCAGCCCCCCACAGTGACCACGATGGCCTGCTCTATGGGATGGGCACTCTGGGCCGCGACGCTATGGCTCCGTGCCGGTGCCTGGTATACCGCTCAGTTTTAAGTTTTAAGGGTTAAGAAAAGACCGTGGAAACAAGGATCTTCATCCCGCCGAAAACTGAAAATCTCCAGGGGGAAATAGGGGACGTACCACGACATCCTGTCGGCTACTGAAACAAGACGTGGCGGAGGGGGGCAGTGGCGGCAGTTCATGTGTTGCCTTCCCCCAAGGCTTGAAGCAAGACGGGTAATCAAACCCTCGCTGTAATAGAGACCCTGCCCCCGCATGGCCAATGCCGCTTCTTGAAAGGATGAAATAACTGCTCAAGAAGCTCAAGGCGTTGAATGCTGGACAGCGCGATAAACGGGGTGGTGTTGCAAAAGACCATCACAACAACGATGTCTCTCGGCGGAAATCTTCTTCGGTATCTTCCAGCAGGCTTGCGCCACCTGCCCGCATGGCATTGACCAAAAAATGGACACGGGGGATGCCCAGCCAGCTCGCCGCCATTCCGGAAGACAAACGTCCTTCCCGAAATAACGCCAAAGCGGCCTCTTCCTTGACCAGATCGGCGAATTGATGGGTATTCATCTGAAGCCCTAGCAGGATTTCCTGCGGACATTGTATTTCAATCGTGCTTTGCACTCGGACGGTCCTCTAGCATGCGCGAACATTCGGCGTTGAGCATACCGGTCTTCTCCAGCGCAGTTGCGCGTGCGGATGTGCGGATGGCGCTCCGCTCACCCATGGATGAACAATCGAGAAACAGGTGACGCAACACTTCGTCCAAGCCCTGCGCCGTGAGGATGTGCTCCGACCACTTCAACAGGGTCTCGGCATCGGCAGTCTGGATCTGCCGGCACACCACCTCGCTGGGGGGACCGAACTTGAGCGTGATCAGGCGGAGCAGGATTCTGGCTTCGCCTTCTTGCCGGCCTTCTTTCCAGCCTTCCTGCCGGCCCTTCTGAATCCCGATGCGCTCAGCGGTTGTTACGTATTGCATGTGCTTGTGCTAACGGAGGACATCGTCCAGGCCCTGTGCTGAGAGGATGCGCTCCGACCACTTCAACAGGGTCTCGGCATCGGCAGTCTGGATCTGCCGGCACACCACCTCGCTGGGGGGACCGAACTTGAGCGTGATCAGGCGGAGCAGGATTCTGGCTTCGCCTTCTTGCCGGCCTTCCTGCCGGCCTTCCTGCCGGCCTTCTTGCCGGCCTTCTTGCCGGCCCTTCTGAATCCCGATGCGCTCAGCAGTTGTTACGTATTGCATGTGCTCGGCCTCCTCAATCTCCTGGATGCAACGATGGTAGTCTTCTTCCAACGCCTCCGGCAACGCCAACACCCAGTCGATGAAGGCGTAGAGGCTCAGGATGTCGTCGCGCTCCAGCCCCAGTCGATAGAGCCGGCGCGTCAGGCCGATCTTGTGTGCTAGCCGGGCGGGTGGGTCTCGGCGGGTGGCGGTCGCCGCCAACTGCGCCAAGACGACCACCGCAAAGGGATTGTCGCTGGCCTCCAACTCGCCGGCATGGTCACGATAGTCCAGTAGCTTGACGCTGGGAAACTCCAATACGGCCCGACAACCCCACAAGGCGTGCTCGTAACGCTCTGGACGCCAGTCGGGATGGTCGTCCGTGAGCACGACCAATGTCACCACCGGGCGGTTGTAGCGATCCGTTAGCCGCGAGTGGTAGGTATAGAGGCGCCGCGCAAAGTCCGTCTCCCGGTTGCCCTGTACCTCGGTATGGATCAACACCCAGGTCTCCTGCCCGCTGCGCCGCCAGACCTTGATCAGTTTGTCGACGTGCCGTCGGCCCACCACCGCCCGGCGGGTGACCTTTTGTAACTCTTTGTCGAGGAATTCATAGCCGCGCGACCAGTCGATGTCGGCGGCAGCGACGGGGAAGAAGAACTCCAGAAACCGTTGGTGCCAACGGTCGAGCAGATCCTTCCACGGCGAGTCGTAGTCGTCGCGTCGGGCGGCAGGCTTGGGTGGTTTCTTCAACATTGCGCTCCTACTGGGGAGGCGCCCTCCCACTTCGTTTTGGCGACTTGATCCCTAGGCGGGCCGCTGGGATTTTACGCGCCACCCGTCGAAGTAGGCGATGGTCTTGTCGAGGCCGACCTCACGGTTGATGCCGGGCTCCCATCCGAGCGTTTGCGGATGGTAGCTGTCGGTAGGATTCCGGTCGACCCGCGGGACGTGACCTCCCACAGTTGCCGGTGCGCCGTTCTCCTTACAACCGCTAGAGGGAAACCCCGCGTCCGGCGAGTGCTTTAGGTTCAAGGATGCACTTGATGTCCATCAGGCAGCCGCCGGGTTTGAGTAGCGCGGCATAGTCCGTGCCGGTGCGGGCCTTGTAGTGACTGCGAGCGACCGCGACGATGACGGCGTCGGCTGGCGGCAGGTCGTTCCACTGGTGGAGGGCAATGCCGGGCTCGGCCTGCGCTTGGTCCGGATCGGCGAGGGGATCGTGGACGGCGATGTTGCAGCCGTAGGTCTCCAACTCGTGGACGATGTCCGGGACGCGGGAGTTGCGCAGGTCCGGGCAGTCTTCCTTGAAGGTCAGGCCGAGCACGGTGACGCGCGCCCCGTTGACGCAGGCGCCGGCCTTGATCATCTGCTTGACGGTCTGCTCGGCAAAGTATTTACCCATGCTGTCATTGATGCGCCGGCCAGCGAGGATGACGTCTGGGTGATGGCCCTCCTGCTCGGCCTTGTACGTGAGGTAGTAGGGGTCGACGCCGATGCAGTGACCGCCGACCAGCCCGGGGCGGAACGGCAGGAAGTTCCATTTGGTGCCGGCCGCTTGCAGCACCTCGCTGGTGTCGATGCCGAGGCGGTTAAACAGCACGGCCAGCTCGTTCATCAGGGCGATGTTGAGGTCGCGCTGGGTGTTCTCGATGACCTTGGCTGCCTCCGCGACGCGGATGCCCGATGCGCGGTGCACGCCTGCCTCAACCACCGTCTCGTACAGGGCGGCGACACGCTCCAAGGTCGCGGGGTCCTCTGCGGATACCACCTTGACGATGGTCTCCAGGCGGTGTTCGCGGTAGGCGGGGTTGACGCGCTCGGGAGAGTAGCCGACGTGGAAGCCATCGCTCCAGGATAGGGATGCAGACATCCTCAGTGCAGCCGGGGTAGACGGTGGATTCGTAGACAACCACGGCGCCTGGCTTGAGGTGACGGCCCACCGTCTCGCTGGCGCCGATCAAGGGGCCGAGATCCGGGCGGTGGGTGTCGTCGATGGTAAGGGCGCGCGCTTCGCGAGCGTCGAGGCGCTGATGACGGACCTGAATGCGGACGATTGACCGGTCGGCGTCCTTTAGGCGCGACTACAAGCGCGCCAAGGCATCCCCGCGCCACAGAAGAGGATGTCGATACCCTGGTGTCCAACGCCGTGGCCCTATTGGCCACCGATCAGGACCTTCCCGAGTCGTATCGCGACCATGGGCTCATCGGGAATTGGTCCGGCTACCGCGAATGCCACCTCAAGCCGGACCTGCTCCTGATCTACCGAAAGCCCGATGTCCAGACGCTGAGGCTCGCGCGGCTGGGATCTCACAGCGCTCAGTTTCAAGTTTTCAGTTTTAAGGGTTAAGAAAAGACCATGGAAACAAGGCTCTTCATCCCGCCGAAAACTGAAAATCTCCAGGAGATCAGCATACTAGGCGGGCCCTCAGTTCCTCGGCGGAGATGATGGTCAATGAGGCTTTTCCCCGCAGGGCCAGCAAATCCGCATCTCCAGAGACCAACATCGACCCTCCAGAGGCATCGGCAAGGTCAAGAAATACCTGGTCGTTCGGATCGCGGCGGGGCTTAGGACGCTGTTCTCTTGCCTGTGGTAGCCGGAGCGTCTCGGCATAGGGGAGGAAGTCGGCCAGAAGTTCTTCGCGCTCCTGTGACGTCAGCTTGAACTTGGGGTACGTCAGTACCCTCAGCAATTCTTCGATGGTCTCCCTGCAAACGAGGGGGCGGATCCGCCCTTGCTGCCATGCTCGCCTAATCCAAGCCAGCCGGCCATCGGCAAAAAGCAGGGCAGAAACGACGATGTTTGTATCGAGTACGACTCGAATGGCTGTCACCGACTGCGCGCCCAGGCGACCGCGTCGGCAATATCCGTTTCATCGATGCCCAGTTCCGCGAGCTTCTGCCGCACCGCATTGGCCTTCTGGACTCGAACCGGCGTTAGCACGACGCGCCCGGCTTGCACCTCGACCTCGAAGTAGTCGGCCTGCTCGATTTGGGATACCACCGACTTGGGTAAGGTGATTTGATTCTTCGATGTGAGCTTAGCGAGCATCGGTCAATTCCTTGACGGGGGATAGTAAGGAAATCTTACCTTGGCTCCTGTCCACTGGCAACAGGCCCGCGGTCGCACCGTAGAGCGCGCTGGGAGCGCGCTGGGAGTGAAGCGTGTGCAGTCGAGAAAGCGAAAGTCCGGCATTATGCAGCAGTTGCACATACTATTCGGATCAACAGCTTGCGCGTGGGCGGGGCGCCTGCTCGTCAGCCAGTGGGCGCCGGCGAATCGACAAGTTGCCGCGGCTGCCAGTCGGACCCAGGGGGAATCATGTGCCGTTGAGGCTGGGCACAATGTCAACGCAGGTTTCAGATGCCCGCTCGGGCGCAAGTTAGAAATGTCCGGTTGCGTCCGCGACTGAGGCTGCACCCCCTGACCCGCTGATCGGCAAAGGCCCCGCTTCCTTTTCCTACTTCCTGAGGTAAGCGTGCCTGGAAGTGTCGGGCGATTGTGCATACGCTGAGCAGCATGGGCACCGAGTTCGAGTGGGACGCGGCCAAGCGTCGGACGAACCGGCGCAAGCGCGGCATCGACTTCGCCGACACCGTGGAGGTTTTCTACGACGACTTCGCCCGCACCATGGCCGATCCTGAGCATCATGCTGAGCAGCGCTTCGTCGTGACCGGGGTCGACGCCTTCGGGCGCGTCCTGGTGGTCGTCTACACACAGCCCGACGCGCTCACCATCCGCATTATCTCGGCGCGTGCGGCCACCGCGGCCGAGCGCCGACATTACCAGCAGGGCTGAACTACGCGCGACGAGTACGACTTTTCCGAGTGCAAGCGCGGCGCCATCGTCAAGTCGGCGAAGGAGCGAATCACCATCCGGCTCGATCCGGACATCCTCGACTGGTTCCGTGATCGCGTGCGCGGCGGGGGTAACTACCAGACCCTGATCAACGAGGCCCTGCGCGAGCAGATCGCGCGCCAGAGTGGCGCTGACCTGGAGAGCACGCTACGCCGCGTCCTCCGCGAAGAGCTGACCGCGGCCAATCCCTAGCCGGATCGCTCAGAGCGCGGCACGATTGATCTCGCGGAAGCGCTCTGCGCTGTTGGTGGCCCCGGTCTGGTTGACCCGGAACACGAATGTCTGTCGCTGTAGAAGGCCAATGGCTTGCCGGGCCGCTCCAGGTAGTTGTCGATAAAGTCGAGGGATACTGCGCAGTTTTCAGTTTTAAGTTTTAAGGGTTAAGAAAAAACTTTGGAAACAAGGCTCTTTAATCCCACCGAAAACTGAAGATCCCCAGGAGATCAGTCTATTTCAAACACTGCTCGGGATCGGGCTCGAGCTCGACTCAGCCCCGCACGGCCTGGGCGTAGATCTCCAGGGTGTCCTCCGCGGCATGGGCCATGTTGGGCAGATTCAACCGGAGGGCAGCGCGCTGCTATCCGGCTATTCCACCAGTAAGGGGCCTACTGGGCTCAACCGCCGGATGCGGCAAACCGCATGTCCGGTGGTGTGGGGGGCTGCCCGGCGCAATCCCCTCAGCCCGACCCGATCATCGATGAAGTGGGCGCCCCGGCAAATCATGTCTCATCTGCCTCGATCTGGCCGCTTGCCCATTCATGCAAGGTCTTTACGATCCCGGCAGCATCCGCTTCCGCCACCCAAATTGTCTCCGTGCTTTCATACCGGAGCGCAACAGCGTAGGGGTTGAGGCGGCGTAGCACGTCGCCAGAAACAGGAACGACGATTTGTTGTTCGGCGGCCAGGTCGAATAGCCGTTCGAGATCATGCGTTCGCTCGACTCGTGCCGCATGGACAACCAGCACGGCTTTGATGAGCTTTTCGCAGGCTTGCTGCGCGAGAAATCCAAGGGTTTCGTGGGGAGCGCGTCCAGTGCTGCGTAGCAGCTCAAAGGATGTCCGGTCCCTGGTCGCGGCACGCAGTAGTTGGTGGGCCTCGTCAAGCGGGGCGCTCATAGAGCACCTTGCCGTCTCTCACCGCATCGAAGACCGGTGACGTTTGCCAATTTTTTCGTCGTTCGAATTCCCGCAGTGGATAGATGAGGAGATCGACACCCGTCCCCACCGATCCAATGGCTCCGCGCAAACGGCCATATTCTTCGGCGATGTTCGGCACGTTCTCTTCCACGACAAGGAGGTCGAGATCGGAGGCGTCTCTGGCGTCGCCCCTTGCGTAAGATCCGAACAGGATGACCTTGAGGGGTGATTGGGCTACGCCAACGAGACGATCCACCGCGGACTGAATGACTTTTGGGGTGAGCATGGGGGGAGATTTTAGGTTCAAGGTTTAAAGTTTCGGAAGCTTTTTTTCTTTCGATTCTGCGTTAGCATATAAGCAAGCACGGATAGGCGGGCAAATTAGTGATTTAAGTTTTCAGTTCTAAGGGTTAAGAAAAGACCTTGGAAACAAAGCTCTTCATTTTACCGAAAACTGAAAATCTCGAGCGGATCAGTATATTTCAAACACCGCGCGGGATAAGGCTTGAACTCGACTCAGCCCCGCACGGCCTGGGCGTAGATCTCCAGCTTGTCCTCCGGTGCCCAGGCCATGTTGGGCAGATTCAACCGGGCGACCAGGTCTCGGCTGTGCAAATGCTTATGGGCGGGGAGCGCGAAGAGCGCGCAGTCGAGAAAGCGAAAGTCCAGGTAGGCCGTATTCTCGCTGCCGAGGCGCAGACGCATGGCGTAGCGACCGGGATGCAGGAGGCCACCACGGGGACGACGCGGTCGGTGCCGCACGGGTCGGCCAGATCCAGACAGTAATGCGCCAAGCGATGGCTAATGCAGGCATAGCCAAGACATTTGGCGCGGAGTAGGTTCCCGTCCCGCTCGGCCTAGGGGCGTACCTAGCCGATGGTCACGGCAGTGTCTGGTAGGCGTCGGCGTAGCTCGGATGCCAGGGATTGCTTCGCTCGCTCATCGCCGTGTACCAGGATGACCCGCTCGGGTTTGACGCGCATGCGTGCGACGAACTCGACCAGGTTCTTCTGGTCGGCGTGGGCGGAGTAGCCGCCAAGGGTGTGGACGGCTGCGCGGATGTCGAGGCGCTGTCCGTCAAGGTCCACGTACCCGCCCTTTGGCCCGTAGGTCTGGATCGCTCGGCCCGGGGTGCCTGCGGCTTGGTAACCCACGAAGAGGACGTCGTGGCGGGGGTCACCGAGCATGGCCTTGAGGTAGTTGACGATGCGTCCACCGGCGCACATGCCGCTGGCGGCGATGACGATGGCGGGGCGGGCAGTGCGGACGAGGTAGTCGACGGTCTGGAGATGGGTCCCATGGTCGGCGATGGTCAGCACTTGGTCAAAGGCCAGCGGGTGGCGCCCGGCGGTGAGCCTACGTTTGGCCTCGCGGTCCCAATGCTCGCGCAGGCGCCTGTAGCCGGCGGTGAAGTCCGCGGCCAGGGGCGAGTCGACGATGATGTCGAGGTCGCCCCAGGCGAGGCCAGGGGCCGCGCGACGTGTGCGGTCGTGGTGGATGATCTGCTCCAGCTCGTAGAGCAGTTCCTGGGTGCGCCCGATGCTGAAGGCGGGGATCAGCACCGTGCCCTTGTTGGCGAGCGCGTGCTCGAGGATGGCCTGCAGGCGGTTGGCTCGCGTGCGGCGATCCTCGTGGATACGGTCGCCGTAGGTGCTCTCCAGCACCACGACGTCGGCCCGATAGGGCGATTTGGGCGCGGGCAGCAGCGGCGTATAGGGTGCGCCCAGGTCGCCGGAGAAGAGGATGCGCTCGCGGCGGCCGCCTTGTCGGACGTCGAACTCGACGTAGGCGGAGCCAAGGATGTGGCCGGCGGGCTGGAGCCTGGCACTCAGGCCCGGGCTGCCTGTGACGATCTCGTGCCACTGTCCGTAGGGTAGGGCGATGATCCGCTGACGGATCAGGCCGAGGACGCGGTCGATGAGCGTACGGTCGCGGGTGACGCCCACCTTGAGGGCATCTTCCAGTACCAGCGGCAGCAGCTCGGCAGATGCCTCGCTGCAGAGGATGGGTCCGCGAAACCCCGCCGCCAGCAGATAGGGGATGCGCCCCACGTGGTCGATGTGCACATGGGTTACCACCAAGGCTTGGACTTGGTCGATGGGGAACTCGATCTGCAGTCGATCGAAGCCCGCCCCGGCGCTGGAGGTTTCCGCCCCCTGGAAGAGCCCGCAGTCGATCAGCACCGAGCGCCCGTCGGACAGGGTCAGCTCGTGGCAGGAGCCGGTCACGCCATCGACGGCGCCGTGATGTGTGATCAGGGACAGGCCGGGAGACTCCATAGCAATCGTCGGGCTGGATGCGTCGTCATCATGTTGCGGGGATCAGATGGTGCTGAGAGACGCCAACCCGGTTGCTGCGGCCGAGGAAATCAAGCAGCAGGTGTGCGCGATCCCGGCCGTCCGCAGCCAGAAAGATGCCTTTGAGCCCAGCCAAGGGCCCGGCCGCGATCTCGACTCGGTCGCCCGATTGGAACAAATGCTCTTGCTGGATCGTGCCCTCGGCATCCGCGGATGCGCTCAGCAGGCGCTCGACGAGATGTTCGGGAACGGGGCAGGGCTCGCCTCCGAAGCGCACCAGCCCGGTGACGCCATAGGTGGATCGGATGGGGGCGGTGTTGTGCCGCTGCAGGTCCAGCCGGATAAAGAGGTAGCCCGGGAAAAGCGGCTCGACCACATCGCGCCAACGCCCCCTTCGACGCTTAGGCGAGCGTAGCAGAGGCAGGTAGATGTGGTAGTCCTGGCGGGTGAGGTGCTCGGCGGCCAGCCGCTCTTGGCGTGCTTTGGCGTGAACGACATACCAAGCTTCCATAGGGAATTGCTCCATCAACTTTCGGCCTCGGCGTGCCTAGGCCATCGCGCGCCTAACGAATCGGGGACCAAGTTTCGACCAAGTGGGTCAGGTACAGTTTACCGTGGACCGGGCGACGGGAGGCAATTCTGTCGTGCCGACGGCATTCTCAGGGTTACAACCATCGCCGAAAGTTTCCAGCGTTCGAAAGGACAAAGCTCTCTGTTTCCAAAGTCTTTTCTCAAAACTTAAAACTGAACACTTAAAACTTAAAACTTAAAAACTGATCGGAATCTACATCGGCCAGGAATTGCGGGCGTCTGGCGATCGCTAAACTGTGCCGTTGGAGAGGCTCAGCGGCGCCCAAGCATGCGTGCGAGCCAGCCCTTGCCCGGGGCCGAGGGCAGCGATTCGCGGACCCCTGCTCCGAGTGCCGGCGGTGGCGGCAGGTCGAGGGGGTCGCGGTCATCGATGACCGCACGCGGGCGGTCGCGCACGAGCCTGTCCGCCTCTGCTGAGCCAACCCACTTGGCGGCGACCTCCCGGCCCTCCGCCAAGAGAGGAGGGCGGCGACTGGTCGCATGTGCGTCGGTGGCGAGGATGTGCACAAGGCCGTCGTCCAGCATGCGCTCGCCCCAGTAGAGAGGTCGCTTACCAAAGCGCCCGGTGAGCGCCCCGGCAGTGATCTGGAGCCAGGCACCCTGCCGGGCTGCTGTTACGAACCAGTCGTAGTGGTCGTTGTCGAGCCAGGTCAGCCGCTCGGGGTGGGTGATGATCGGCACGTAGCCGCCGGCGAGGGCATCGAAGATCGACTCCACGAAACGCGCAGGGGCCACGTGATGGGGTGGCTCGAACAGGAAGTAGCGCGAGCCGTTGAGGGTGGGGTAGGCGCCCGACTTGAGGCGGTCCACCAGCTCGGGGACGAGCTGGATGTCGGCGCCGTCGGTGATTTCCAGCGGTATTGCGGCCTCGATCAGCTGTGCCCGCAGGGCGGCCACGGCGGCTCGGATCCCCGCCGCATCATTTTCGTAAAGGCCCGGGTAGATATGTGGGGTGCAGGCGGTCATGGTGATGCCGTCGGCGACCGCGATCCGCGCCATCTCTAAGGCGGTCGCCAGGTCGCCGGCACCGTCGTCTATGGCAGGTAGCATATGGCAGTGTAGGTCGATCACGTTCGGAGCGGCCTCCCGGTGAGCGTTAGGAACGGTTCAGAAACAACCGAAACAAGCGCGCGGACGACAAGAAACTACGAAATACACGAAAGTCGCGAAAAAATAGCAAACGCTTCTTTGTATATTGAGCTTTCGCTTCGCGTGTTTTGTAGTTCTAAGAAGATGTACCGGTTGTTCTTGAATCGTCATTACCTGGTTATCAGGCGTCATGTCCCGTCGAAACCCGATCTCGCGAGCGACCACTTGGCCCCGGAGAGCGTGAGGCTCTATCCTCACATAAAACCTTCCAGGGGGAGGCGACTTCTTTCCTGACACCTGGGGTGGTCGTCCTGCTGTGTTGGGGCAGCGGAGCCTTGCGCGATGGCGACTTCTGGATCAAGGCGGTGTTTGGCTGAATGTTTGTGCGCGATCAGCTTCTCCGTCGGCTCAACCACGAGTGGGTCGTCTCTGGGTTCGTGATATATTAGGCGGCGCTTGTACAGGACCCGGTGGGAGCCTACAGCCAGCGTCTTGGCGCGGGTATCGCCGCGTAACGGGCCGGGAGAACAGGCCGTCCGCTCGCCCCCGCGGCGTGCTCATAAGCATTAGAGAGAACGGGAGAGACCCAATGTCCAAAAAGCATCCAGTCGTCGCTGTCACGGGATCCTCCGGGGCGGGGACTACCACTGTCAAGCGCGCCTTCGAGCACATCTTCTATCGTGACGGCATCAAGGCCGCCGTTATCGAGGGAGACAGCTTCCACCGCTTTGATCGCGCCGAGATGAAGGTCGAGATGGCGAAGGCGTCGGCGGCACACCGCAGCCTGAGTCACTTTGGTCCGGACGCCAATGTCTTTGATCAGCTTGAGAGCCTGTTTCAGACCTACGGGGAGACCGGAGGCGGTAAGAAACGCTACTACATCCATAGCGGGCCGGAGGCCGAGGAGCTCAACGCCCGCCTCGGTACCAACCTCAATCCTGGGCAGTTCACCCCTTGGGAAGACCTTCCGGCCGAGACTGATCTGCTCTTCTATGAGGGCCTGCATGGTCTGGTGGTGACGGAACAGAACAATGTCGCCCGGCATGTGGATCTGGGCGTCGGCGTGGTACCGATCGTGAATCTGGAGTGGATTCAGAAGATCCATCGGGACAACCTGGAGCGTGGCTACTCCGCCGAGGCCATCGTCGACGTCATCATGCGGCGCATGCCCGATTACATCAAATACATCACGCCCCAGTTCACGCTGACGGACATCAACTTCCAGCGCGTATCCACGGTGGACACGTCCAATCCCTTCATTGCCCGCGACATCCCGACCCCGGATGAGAGTTTCGTCATCATCCGCTTCAAGGACCCTCAGAAGATGGATAAGATGGGGCTGTCTTTCCCCTATCTTCTGAGCATGATTCACGACTCCTTCATGTCCAGGCGCAACACCATGGTGGTGCCCGGCGGCAAGATGGGCATGGCCATGGAGATCATCCTCCAGCCCATCATCGAGCGCATGATGGACGCCCGTCAGGTCTGATCCCGCAGTCCTTCCGGCCGGGGATGGACCCCTGGCCCAGCTAATGATCGACGCCTTTCTCAGCGCTCTGCTTTGCTTCCCCGTCGCCCATATCAACCATGGGGTCGGGCTTCGCGCAGCGGTCCCTATCTCGTCTCCTTCAGGTTCGTGATCCCACCATCAAGTCTGTGTGGCGTGGGCTAAGGCGATTTGACAGAAATCACCTAAGGAACGGTTCAGAAACAACCGAAATAAGCGCGCCGAGGACAAGAAACTACGAAATACACGAAAGTCGCGAAAAAACAGCAAACGCTTCTATATATTGAGCCTTTTCGCGTGTTTCGCGTGTTTCGTAGTTCCAAGAAGATGTACCGGTTGTTCTTGAATCGTCACTAAGCCCCCAGGTCCCAATGCCGCTCGTCGCCTCGCTGCCAGATCATGCTGTGGAGTTGGGTCAGGGAATAGCGGTCGCTGGCCAGCGCAGTCCGTTCTGCCCGGCTTAGGGCCTGCGGGCCTCCCTCCAGGCAGCGCATGCGCAGCTCCGCCATCCACGCGGCGGTCGCCGGGGGGTGGCGACGGTTGCGCGCCAGGGCTGCGTGCAGGCAGTTGCGGTCGGGGTCCACCAAGGCCTGCTCGAAGGCCTTGCCCTCGGCAGACTGATCGGCACCGGTTAGCCAATCGGACTGCTGAACAGATCTAAGCACCTCGGGTGAGTCGACCTCTTCCGGGGTCAGCAAGAGGCCGCGGGCGTGCAGCCAGGCACCGATCTTGGCGTCGCTCAGCAGCACCGAGATCGCTGGCCCGAACAGTAGGGGGATGGAAACGGGCAGGGTCCAGAACACGAAGGCACCGCCGATCCAGACGGAGACCGCGATCCAGATCATGGCCATGATGGTCCCGGCGCCATGCTGGTACCAGGCCTCCGACCAACTGGTGCGGCCGTCGTCGCGGCGCTGGCCCGCCCAGCTCACTTTCCAACCGAGCAGGGCGCCGAGCACCGAGACGCTGTGGCTGAACATGCGCATGGGGGCCAGGAAGACCGACATGACCGACTCCAGCAGAACCCCGCCCACGACACTCGCGACGCCACCGAAGTAATGGCGCTCTTTGCGGTCGATGATGACCAGCACCGCACTGACGATCTTGGGCGCGAAGAGCAGGAA
Organism: uncultured Gammaproteobacteria bacterium; assembly: GCA_963845265.1. Classification (GTDB taxonomy): domain Bacteria; phylum Pseudomonadota; class Gammaproteobacteria; order Chromatiales; family Chromatiaceae; genus DYRB01. The sequence continues at coordinate 21,347 of CAWJRN010000015.1, forward strand.
CAGAGTGGAGATCAGCAGCAGGAAGGCGGAATCGGGATGCCATTCGGGCCATACCGGATAGGGGTTGTAAGGCTCCGGGAAGTAGTTCACGTCGCCATGGCGGATCTGGGCATATTCCACCGTCCCCAGGACCAGGAACAGCAACCACAGGGGTGAGGCGACGTAGCTCATCACCCCCTTGGCGAAGCTCAGGCGATGTACGAAGCGCAGCCCTGGTAGGAACAGCAGGCGAAGGTGCTGCAGGTTGCCCTCAGCCCAGCGACGGTCGCGCTTGAGGTCGTCCACCAGGCTGGGCGGCGTCTCCTCGTAGGTCCCACCCAGCTTGGGCATGATCCAGATCTCGTGGCCGGCGCGCCCGAGCAGGGCCGCCTCGACGAAGTCGTGGCTGAGGATGCCCCCGGTCAAGGGGCCCCAGCCGCGTACCTTGGGCAGGGCGCAATGGCGCACGAAGGGGGCCACTCGCAGGATGGCGTTGTGGCCCCAGAAGGTTGCGTCACCCATCTGGGTGCGCGCCAGGCCACGTAGGAACAGTGGCCCGTACATGCGGTTGGCAAACTGCTGGATGCGGGCGTAGAAGGTCTGCCCGTCGATGACCCTGGGGGCGGTCTGCAACAGGGCGACCTGGTCGTGGCGCTCCATGGTCTGCACCATGGCGACCAGGGTCTCGCCGTCCATCAGGCTGTCCGCGTCGAGCACCACCATATAGCGGAACCTTGCCCCCCAGCGACGCAGGAAGTCGGCAACATTGCCGCTCTTGCGGTTGAGGTTGAGCCCGCGGCGCCGGTAGCGCAGGCGCCCCTGGGCACCGAGGCGCACGCATAGCCGATGCCACGCCTCTTGCTCGCGTAGCCAGACCTCCGGGTCGCGGGAGTCCGAAAGGATGAAGAACTCGAAGGCGTCCAGTTGGCCGGTGGCATCCACGGACCGGTAGATGGCCTCGATGCCGGCGGCCACGCGGACCACTTCCTCGTGGTAGATGGGGATCAGTACGGCGGTTTTGCCCAAGGGCGTGGCCGCCAGCTCGGCCGGGTCGTCCCAGGCGGCAATGTGCACCGGGTCCCCCCCGCGCAGGCGGTCCCAGAGCCCGAACATCCCGGTCCAGAAACCAGCAGAGACCCAGGCGAAGAGCAGCCCGAAGACGACCGCCGTCGCGACTTCGAGGGGCTTTTGGCCGTGATAGGGCAGCAACCACATGGCATAGTCCGTGGCCAGCAGGGTCTGGGTCACGACCAGGGTCAGGCCGAGCCCGCGCCGGAAGTAGGCGTGGGTTCGCCATTTGGCGTAGCGCTTGCTCATGATTGGGGTGCGTTGGGTGGCGGGGTGGGTCCTGTGGTGGCCTGCTTGCTGGCTTGGCGCGCGCGGCGCCAGGCGCCGCGATGGTCAGGTGCCATAGGCTGACGACAGGGACCCGGGTGGGCGTAGTCGCCCAGCAGGGCTGGGTCATCGCAGGCGCTTGGGGCCATTCCGATGTTGACTCGGCGCTCCGTCAGCCAGGCGCTCAGGGCATCCATCGCGGCGGGCGTGAGGTGTCCGCCCTCGGCGAGGGTGCTCGCCATGGCCCGGTCGAGCAGGTTGAGGGTGATCTTGCCCCGTGCGCAGGGCTCGATGCCGAGCAATTCCAGGTAGCGCCAGATGCGGTTGCAGGCCCTGGGTAGATCGTCCGGACAGGCCTTGGGCGTCCGGTCGACGCTCTCGACGGCCGTATCGATCACTGTGTCCATCCTAGTGCTCGATCCGATATGACCAAGTCTCTGTCAGGCTGGCATTGTCCATGCGCAAGAAGGCGCGCAACTCCAGGGGATTCTTTTTGGGGGGCTTGACCAGCAGCGACAGGCGCCAGCCCTTGTTCTCCGCCACCGGGAAGACGGTCTGGTGTATCAGCTCCGCCCCCTCGTTGACGTTGACCACGGCGGTGACCGGGGCATTGGCCGGCAGGCCGGGCAGGTCGCCGCCGGTGAAGTCCGCCAGCACCCGCACGGTACCTTCTACATCGCCGCCACCGATGACGTCCCCGGCGCCGACATAGGTCCCGCTGACGTAGCCGCCTTGCTGGGGAGGGGTGGCGGGGCCGCCCAAATGCACGTCGTAGGCAAAGTCGATGCGGGTGCCGGACTGGACCTTCTGCTTGGGCGTCCAGAAGGCAACGATGTTGTCGTTGGTCTCCTTGTCCGTTGGGATCTCCACCAGGGTGACGGCCCCATCGCCCCAATCGCCCTTGGGCACCACCCAGGCGTTGGGCCGATTCTGGTAGTTGGCCTCCGGGTCCTCGTAGCTGGTGAACCGGCGATCACGCTGGATGAGCCCGAAACCGCGCGGGTTCGTCACGCCAAAGTAGCTGTGGCTCAGACGCTTGGGGTTGGTGATCGGGCGCCAGACCCGCTCACCGGTACCGGTCTCGATGGCCAGGCCGTCGGAGTCGTGGACCTCCGGGCGCCAATGGTCCGCGGGTCGGTCGGTGTTCTCACCGTAGAAGAACATGCTGGTCAGCGGTGCCAGCCCGATCTGCTCCACCGCCTCGCGGAAGAACAGGGCGGCCTCGACCGCGACGATCGTGGGCTCACCCGGGGTGACCACGAAGCGGTAGGCCCCGGTTACGCTCTGGCTGTCCATGAGGGCGTAGAAGGACATCTGGTCGGCGTCTTTGGCCGGCTTGACCAGCCAGAAGCGGCGGAACAGGGGGAACTCTTCCCCCACCGGCAGACCCGTGTTCAGCGCCAGGCCGCGCCCGGAGATGCCGAAGCTCTCATCCCGACCGACACCGCGGAAATAGCTCGCCCCGGCAAACACCAGGAACTGGTTTTGGACGTCTGGCCCGGTGAGGGGATAGGTCAGGTTGATGCCCGCGTAGCCGAGGTCGTTGGGGACATCCTGGGCCAGCTTCGGCGGGTAGTCGAAGCGCGATTTTTCGAAGGCTAGGGGAGTCACCCCCTGGTCGTCGACCACCAGCACATCCACCGCATTGCGGAAATAGAGTCCAGGGTGGAAGAACATGATCTGAAACTTCGATCCATCCCCGCGCCAGAGGCTCTGTTCCGGCCGGAAGCGGATAGACTGGAACTGGTCGTACGGCATGTCCGCCAGCAGTTCCGGGATCGGTGCCGGCGGGGAGAATGGCTGGGCCGCGAGGGCCTCCGCCTCCTGGATGACGGTAGCAAAGTCAAACTCCGCACGGGCCGGGGCAAAGCAGAACAGGAGCGAGACCGCCAGGGGGAACAGCGAAAGGTGCGGGGACTGCATGGTGACCTCAGGGCAGGTGGTGGTGGGTCCGCACCGCGCCAACGACTGGGGATCGAATGGGTTCTACCCACGCCTAGTCGACAGGCCGGATCGTCGGATACGCGATTGGGCCGGGGCCAAACCCGTCTTAGTATAGGGGAAGCGTCCAGGGGCGCAACTCGCTGAACGGGCAGGCTTGCCGCCTTTGGTTCCTAGGGTCATTAAGGTGCATGGGTTCGAGCCCTATGCGTCTGGACAAAGGGGTCAGATTCTGATTGGCTGGACCAACCCTGTCGGTGGTTGAACAAAACATGTCGCGACCCATCAAACCCCTGATCCTGCTGCTTTGCCTGGCCTTGTTGCTGGGTGCAGCCCTGTGGCTGGGGTGGGCGGTCAGGGCCACAGCGCCCCGCTATGCGGGCGAGCTGGCCCTGCCAGGGCTGGTTGCGCCGGTCACAGTGCGCTTCGGCGCCCATGCGGTTCCGAGCATCGCAGGGGACAGCGTGGCCGATGTGCTCTTTGCCCAGGGCTATGTCGTCGCCTCCGAGCGGCTCTGGCAGATGGACCTGCTGCGCCGCCTGGCCCAGGGGCGTTTGGCCGAGGTCTTTGGCCCCGATGCGCTGCCGGCGGACCGTCTGTTTCGCGCCCTAGGCCTGGGGGCTGCGGCGCGCCGTTCCCTGGCCGAGCTGGAGGAGCCCTACCGTGGCTACCTGGCCGCCTATGCCGCCGGCGTGAATGCCTATGTGTCCCAGATTCAGGCCCAGGCCGTCCCGCCCTTGGAGTACCTCATCGCCGGCTTCCGCCCCGAGCCCTGGCGGGCGGAGGACAGCCTGGCCATCGGCGAGTACATGGCCTGGGTCCTGTCCTACAACCTGCGAGGGGAGCTGGTCTGGTTGCGCCTGGCCAGTCGCCTGGGCAATCTGCGGGCCGCGGAGCTGTTCCCCACGGATATCGGCATCCCGGCGCCCGAGGGGGCGGCGGCCTTGCCCGACCTGCTCGGGGATCAGGGGAGGGTCGATGATATCGCTCGGGCCCTGGGGGCGGTGCTCGACTTGCCGGAGCGCTGGGGCCTGCCCGTCCCGGCCCCGGCGAGCAACGCCTGGGCGCTCAGTGGCAGCTTGACCGCGGACGGTCAGCCCCTGCTGGCCAACGACCCCCATCTAGCACTCTCCACACCGGGGATTTGGTACGAGCTGGAGTTGATCGCCCCTGGCTTGCAGGTGGCGGGGGTTGCCCTGCCCGGGGTACCCCTGGCGCTCATCGGCCACAACGCCGACCTGGCCTGGGGCTTTACCACCGTCAATGCCGACACCCAGGACTTATTCGTGGAGCGCCTGGGAGCGGACGGTAAGTCCGTGCTGCGCCCGGGCGGCGCCGAGGAGGTCATCGAGGAGCGCATCCAACGCGTTGGCGTCAAGGGTCGTGGCGAACCAGTCGAGCTGACCCTGCGCAGCACCAGTCACGGCGTGGTCCTGAACGATGTGCTTGGCCCGGCGACCGGGACACCCCTGGACCTTCCGGCCCTCGACTCCCAGAACCTCTTGACCCTGCGCTGGGTCACGGACCTGCCGGATCGCGGATTCGTTGGGGTCGCGCGCCTGGCCACCGCGACCAGCCTGGATGAGGGCCGAGCCGCCGGCCTGGAGTTTACCCACGCCGCCCAGAATCTCATGCTTGCCCACCGCGACGGCGGCATCGCCTGGCAGGTCACCGGTCGGCTGCCCCTGCGCGGTCGTGGTTTGGGGGTCTTCCCATCTCCGGGCTGGGAGGAGGGCTACGGTTGGACGGGCTACGTGCAGGCCGGGGATAACCCTGCGCTCGTCGATCCCCCCGGTGGGGCCTTGATCACCGCCAACAACCGCACCATTCCCGCCAATTACCCAGTCAATGTGAGCCACTCCTGGTCCGCCCCCTACCGTGCCCAGCGCATCGCCGAGCTGTTGGCGGAGGGGCAGTTGCAGGGCATCGACACGGCGGCCCGCATGCAGATGGATCGCATGAGTCTCCAGGCCAAGCGCTATCTGGCCAGTCTGCGGCGCCTCCTGCCCGATCTGCTGGATGTCGACCCGCAGGCACGTAACGTCGCCGATCGCTACCTATTGCACTGGGGAGGGGACTTTCGGGCCGACAGCCGTCCCGCGGCCCTGTTCATCCTGCTGCGCAGCGCCCTCTATCGGGCGCTCTACGAAGACGAATTGGGTACGGAAGACCTGGCCGCGCTGATGTCCCTGGACGTGGCCTTGTATAGCCCTCTGGACGAGGCCATTCGCACTGGGCGTTCGAGCTTCTGGGACGACATCGCGACTCCGGGTCGGGAGGGCGAGACGGCGGTCTGGGGCAAGGCCCTGCGCGCGGCCCACGCGGAGCTCGAGCGCCTGCTCCCGAACCTTGACGACCAGCGCCTGGACAGGCTGCGCCACCTGACCTTTCCCCACGCCTTTGACCGGGTGACGTTGCTCGGGCGCCTGTTCAGTGTCGGTCCTGTTCCTGGGGTGGGCGATGGGGCCACGATCAATGTCATGAAGGTGGACCCGGGGCAGCCGCGACGGGTGCTGTTTGCACCCTCGACCAGGTTGCTCATGACGCCAGGGGACTGGGCAGCTTCGCGGGTGGTGTTGCCGCTGGGGCAATCCGGGTACCGCTTCTCGCCTTACCGCAGAGACCAACTTGAGGACTGGCTGGCGGGGCACAGCCACGTCCTGCCCTGGGGTGGCCCGATGGCGGGGTCCGAGCTGGGAGTGTTGAACCTGATGCCGGGGGTGGGCGCGCCCGTTGTGCAGGAATGACTAGTATTGCAATGTTTGGCGGAGAGAGAGTCCGCTGTCACCGTGTTTCGTGCTGTCCCAGCAAATCCCACAAACACATTGCAGCAACCGCCAGGAAGTACCGCACCGGAGAGAATCCCGCCCGCTGGCGGGGCCACCTGGACAAGCTGCTACCCCGGCCCTCACGGGTGAAGCGGGTAGAGCACCACCCGGCAATGCCCTATCCCGAGGTGCCCGCCTTCATGGCGGAGCTGGCCGGAATGGATAGCGTCTCCGCCCTGGCCATGCGCTTTTTGGTCCTGACGGCCTGCCGGACAGGGGAGGTTATCGGGGCACAGTGGAGCGAGATCGACGCGGAGGCCGCTGTCTGGATCATCCCTGCCGCCCGCATGAAGACTCGGCGCGAGCACCGGGTTCCGCTGTCCAGGGGCGCCTTGGCCGTCCTGGAGGCCCTGCCGCGCATTGTGGGCAACGACTAGATGATGGACGCCTGGAGCGACTGGTGCGTCCGGCCAGGGGCAGACGTTCTGCAATTCCGCCAGAGCAGCGCATAAGCACAGCATCTAGTGGACGCGGCTGACGGCTCGCACAAGGGGCTGATCCGCGCTGCTTGCTGGCCAGTGCGGGATTAGGATTTACTGCAATCAACCCGGACGGCTGATCATATCCGCGGGCAGAGATGCCCGATGATAGGCGGAGACACCTTATTGCGGAGTGGCGCCTACCGGCTGGCTCAGTGCCAGGAACCCAAAGGAGACGGCGGAGTGTTGAGTGGCCCCCAGCTGAAAAGCGCGGGATCATTCATCGCGCCGCCTTTCCCATAATGGTGCGGTGAGCATCTCAATCGAGACGCTTCAATGCCCAACGAGACCACCCCGCAATTGCTTCTCCGCTTGCCGCAAGTCAAGCAGGCCACCGGCTTATCCAGATCCACCGTTTACCGCTGGATCGGGCAAGGCGCTTTCCCGGCGCCCGTGCTGTTGGGCGGCAATATCGTCGCTTGGCGACAATCCGACTTGAACGCGTGGATCAACTCCCGCCAGCCAAGCATGGGCCGGGAAAGGGGCGGCGCTCTGGCGGGACTTTCACCGCGCTTCCCCATGCCGTCTTTTGCTCGACGCCGCCAGGCCACCCGCCACCGGCGTCAGTGCTCAGCAAAAAGGCGTTTGCGCTACTGGTGGACGTGAGCCAACAACTCAACGGGAAGAACAACGGCGACCTGTCGGCGGCGCCTTCAGTCATGGCGGTCTATAACTGGCGGTCCCGCGGTGCCATCAACGACGCCATCGTGGAGCTTGTGGCGCTCGGCTTCCTACAGCAAACGCGGCAGGGCGGGAGAAACCGTTGCAGCCTCTACGGCATCGGTGGCCGTTGACGTAACTGGAAAGGACGCTGAGCCCGACACCCTGTGGGTTGGCATCTTCGCCTTTGGCACCGCCGCTGAGGCCCTGTTGCGGGCTCACAAGGGCGAGATGATCGCAGTCATGGGCAAGATGAGCCGGGGCACCTACACCGGGAGGGATGGCACCGAGCGGGAACAGTGGACTCTGATAGTCGACTCGATCATCGCCGCGCGCACTGCCCGACCAGCGGGAAGGAAGAAGCCGCAGGCCACCGCCGTCCAGCCCTGTCGGACGCCAAGTACAGCCGGGCGTGCGGCCCAGTGACGGCATACGACCCAGAACGGACGCGGACTCTGCGGACAACGACGGCGGCAATGCAACCCACAGCGGACATTGTCAGCGTCGGCGCCCCCATCACCGAGGCCGCTCCGGTTGAGCGCGTCCTCGCCCACATCTGAGGGCTGGCCAAGCCGCCGCCGATCACCCCGGCACGCCGGGGTCGGAGGACGGACTCGAGCCGCGGCCGAACTGGGATGCTGTCGCCCAAATTGCACCCGAGTTTGAGTTCGACCAGAGAATCGCCTGGTTAGCTAACAAGCTGCATTGGCGGTGGCAATGGCGTTAGCCGCGGTCACAATCGCCTCGGTTTCGTCCGGGTGCGGCGCGAGTGGGTAAACAGATTCCCACCCGTCGAGCCCTATAATCACGGGAGCGGCGACCACGCCATGAATGTCCAACCATTCACCGGTCAGCGCGACCTGCGCAGGAATCACTCTGAGTTCGCTGCCGACAAAGGCCCTGACAATCTCGACCACGGCGTGGGCAGTGGCCATTTCCGTGGTGTGGCCAGTTGTGAAGTGGGTGAAAAAGGGCTTGACCACCGCGCGCAGATCCGCCGGCAACGCCTGGACATAGGCGTACGCCTCCTTGATCTGTCCGCCTTTAACGAGTTGCAGCATCCGGCCCTTGTGGGTGCGTGATTCATTGGGAAAATCAGCCAAGGCCCGCCCCGCGCGGCTTTTAACGCAAAGCGCGTCGACCGCTGCCGCAGGGACGCCCCTCACCCTCAGTTGGCTCCACAACGGCACGGCATGGTCACCATGCTGGCCCAGCATGAACGCGTTGACCCGGGGTCTTGTCACGCCCAGATCGGCCGCGATCTCGGCGCGAAGCCGCAAGGTGTCCGACAACGCGCCCGCGCCGAGCACTTGCCTCCGCCCCAGCCGTTTGGCGAAGATTTGCACGCCGAGTTCCACCGGGTTGGATTGGACGATGACCACGGGCGGCGGACCCGGGCGCGCAGCCAGCGCGTCGGCATAGGTAGCGAAAATCCGGCCGTTGGTCTGGCCCAGAGCCGCGCGGTCGATGGTGGCATTGGGGTCGGTGGAGATGGTGGTCCCCGCCAGCATGACGATGAGATCGGCGTCAACCGCGTCAGGATCCAGCACGACCTCAATAGACGGCGCATTGTCCACAAATGCGTCCTCCAGGTCGGCACGCAGACCCCAAAGCTCGTGCTCACTGCTTCCGCCATGGTGGCCGACCAGTTGCACCCGCGCGGTAGGGGGCAGGAAGTGCTCGTCCAGAAGTTGCGCAGCCACTTGTCGACCGCAATTTCCCGCGGCCCCGATGATCGAGACGTTCATACACCCCTCCGTTGCATAGCGTTAACGCCGTCACAATCGATAAAAACTGCGTCGTTTTTCATTAATGATTTCAGAGACTAAGTCTTTTGCAACCATCCCCCGGGGTATTCATGTATTGTCGGAATACGGTCCGGGTATCCATACGCCAGGCCATGGCTCCTTCGGGGCTGTCCATTCCACGCATCTTTAACTGGTTGATTCGGTATGGAGATCAGACGCCAATTGTATTCCCCAGGCGAGGTCGCGTGCGCGCTGCAAACCGATCCAGAGGGCCTGGGGGCCGGGAGGGTCGTCGCACGTGCGGCCCAAGAGGCCACCGAGGTGAGCAATCCAGCCGAGCATGGCGGGCAGCGGCGGTGGCGTGATCGGCGGGGGCCGCCGCTGAATCGCGACGTAAACGGCCTGCCATTCAGCCGGGTCCAGGACCGCATCACACGTCCACGCCTCGATGCGTCCGTGCCGAGTGACAGCTATCGAGACTTGAGCAGAACATTCCCCTGAGGCGGGGAACGGGCATACAGTTCGCGCAGGTTTTCTGGCACCGAACGCACGGAATGCGGTCACGCCGCCCCCGAGCATCGGGTTGGTCAAATCAAGCCCTTTTCCGGTCGGTCGAGACCTCCCCGCGGCTAGCGGGGAGGATTTCGAGTTTCAGCCTTCCGAACCGCCTTCCTTGTTGTCATTCAGCTCGTAGGGCTGAGGGTTCGGCCCTCCGCTGGCTACCTGCCCCTTGGTCAGGCCCGCCAGAATCTGCTTGCCGGAGCCTTCCTCGATATAGAGGTGCACGTCTCGCTGGGGGAAGGGGATGCCGATCCCCTCGGCGTCGAAGCGCTGCTTCACCGCCTTGGTCACATCCCAGTAGACATCCCAGTAGTCTGCGGTCTTGGCCCAGGGGCGACAGATAAAGTTGACCGAGGAGTCCGCGAGCGTGTTCATGCGGATGGTGGGCTCCGGGTCCTTCAGGGCCTTGGGATGGGCAGCGACGATCTCCTCCAGGATGCCCTGGGCCTTGTCGATGTCGTCGTCGTAGCCGATGCCGAACTCCATGTCCACGCGCCGGGTGTCGACACCCGTGGCGTTGGTGATGACGTCTTGCCAGATCTTGTTGTTGGGCACCACCATGTCCTTGTTGTCGAAGGTCTTGATACTGGTGGAGACCAGGTTCATGGCAATCACCTTGCCCGAGACGCCGCCTGCGTCCACCACATCTCCCACGTCGAAGGGCCGGAAGAACAGGATCATCAGCCCGCTGGCGAAGTTGCTCAGGGAATCCTGCAGGGCGAAGGCGATGACGAAGCCCGCCGCGCCGACGACGGCCAGCAGGGGACCGATGCTGACCTCCAAGGACGCCAAAGCCATGATGATACCGACGGCCATCACCACCCAGCGCACCGCACCGACCAGGAAGTTTTCCAGCAACAGAGAGACGCCCCCCGTCATCTTCAAGGCGCGGTGCAAGCCGCCGCTGAGGATGCGGGAGACGATCCAGGCCGCGATCAAAATACCGAAGAATAGGCCGATGTTGCCGGCCCAACGGAGACCCCCTTCATCGGACAGGAGCCAGCCCTTGATGGCGATCCAAGTGGAGGTCGTGTCCTTGACGTCGACCCGGATACCCTGGACCGAACTGATGTAGAGGCGGTAATCCTTCATCGTGGCCAGGGTGTCGGTATCTTCCTTGTCGGTCTTTTTCTCGAGCTCATCGAGGACCGCCTCAAGGTTATCGATGAGCAGCGTGCGCTCTTCACGCAGTTGGTTGACGGTCTCGAGCAGGTCTACTTTCTGCTCCTTTTTTTCTTCCTCCGCCTTCTCCATGGCCGTCGCGGTTTTTTCCATGGTGCTGGCCTTTGCCGCATCAGCCTCAGCACGCTCCAGGGCCTTGCCAACGTTTTCCTCCACCACGGCGGTGGCCTGCTGTGCGTCCTGCGTCGCGACCTGGGCCTTCTCGGCGGCCGCGCGGACGGATTCTCGGCTGCCCGGGCCCATTCCCTGTGCGGCCTCCTGAACCCGGCCCAATGCCTCCTGCGCCTCGCCCGCGGCATCGGTGGTCTCTTCCAGGCCTTCTTGGGCCTTCGGGTCCATCTCTTGCTGGACCTCGGCGGTTCTCTGCGCGGCCTCTGCGGCCTCGTCCACGGTGGCTCTTATCTCGTCGATCGTCTCCTGAGCCTCCGCAGCCGCCTGCTCCGTCTCCTCAATTTTCTTCCCATCTCCCGTAGCCTGGGCTTCAGCGACCTTCTCCTCCAGCTCTTGGAGTTGCTCCTTGGCTTTCTGGGTCTGCTCCTGGATCTCCTCAGCCTTCTCGATCTCCTGGTTTTGGCGCATGACCGCAACCTCTGCCGTGCCGATTTCGACCACCTTGGCGCGCAGCAACGCCTGCCAGCCATCCGCCTCCACCAGCAACTCGTCCTTGGTAAACGCCTTGAGCATCAGTTGCAGCTCTGCGGCGGGGACCTGGGGATCCTCGGTAGTTAAGGCAACGGGTTTTTCCGCGGTCCCCTCCTCGGCGGCGAAAGGCGCGGTGGCAGCGCCGCCGAGCAGCATCAACAGGGCAACCACCAGTGTGGTGAGGATCCGCGTTTGCATCAAACATGCCTCCTGAAGAAAAAAAGGTCGTGTCGGTTTTCGGAAAGATCAGCCGAGTTGTTACGGTTACCGTGCCAAACCGTTTTCCAGATCATCGAACAGCGAGACCAGGCTTGCGCGATTGAGCGAAAATCCGCTGGCATCCCGCCCATCGCTACGCCGGCTAGCGAGCTGGTTGGACTTGCCAAGCCTGACGCCGGGGGAGGGTTTTCTCCGTTCCGGACAGGAACCGACGCTGTAGCGACGTATTTGTTTAACCTGGCTGAGTGCGGGTGGCCGTGCGCGAATGCAAGCGGATGCCCGAGCCAGTGTTGAAGACCCATCGCGTTCGCAGGGATCAAGCCGTCGCGGTTGCTCAAGCCCGCGCCGTGCCCGCCGCTTTGTTTTCCCTTGCCGAGCAGACCCGGCCCACCGGGCGGGGCAAGTATTTGGATACCGAGACCTGCCGACATTTTCGACGTCGCGGGGCCTATTGTCCGATTGATGACGCTGGTCGCCAGCCTTGAGTTCGTGCTAGAAGATTTGCGCTTCCGTACAGTAAACCTGCCCCAGCACCCAGGAAACCTGAAGTCGCAGGCCTGCACATAACGGGAGAAGGGGTCCCCACGTACCTGCGATATGTCGAATAGTCATACCTTTCAGCATCAATCCTGCTGCCGGCTCCCATCGTTCCGTTGCGTCGCGCAACCGGTTCCATTCTTCTCGTGGACAAGCCGACGTAGGGACGCGACGTAAAAATATCCTAGATGATTTGGCTCTGGTGAGAGTCTGCTCCAACGGCTATTGCCGCCGCCGACTAAGCGCAAGAAGGGCCCCGGCATCAGGTCGAGCATCCCCAGCCACCCCAGAAACAGCAATGTCCGCTCCCAGCGTGGACCTGCCCCTGCGCTCCAGAGAGTGAGTGTCTGCCGCCGACAGTCGCCGAAAGGTGAGTCCTTAGCGGTCTGTTGAACCCTGCACGATCACCGAAAGGCGCGACTGGCAAAGCGGCGGAGCAAGGGGCGGGGGGCTGCGACCACATCTTCGTACCGTTGTGGCAGCATGAACGGAGCGGCGGGGTATGATCCTCCCGTTGGCCACGAACCCGGACCTCGGTGGAGATCCCTCCGGCGAGCGTGGCCTCAGCTTTGGCGACTGCGACCGATGGACACTAAATTGCCCCCAAAGACCAACACCATATTGCGCTTCTGCCTCGTGTTCGTGGCCATCGCCGCGCTCCCGGTTGGGGCCGTGGAACCCGGGGGCAGTGCGCCCGCAGTGCGAGCGGTACTCTGCTACGATCCGGGCGCGCCTCAAAGCCGCGACTTGTTCGCTTTCTATCTGCCCGGACTCATCGAACGCTGGGGGCCGCGTCTCCAGGTCGCTGGCGTCGACATCTCCCGACCACCCGGTGCCGACGTCTATCGTGCGGCGGCCAACCGCTGGGCGCTCCCGTCTGCGAAGGATGGAGTTCCGGTGGTCCTGGTCGGCGACCGGGCCCTGGTGGGACTGCCCGAGATTGCCAGGGGCCTGGGGGACGATGTCGAGGGGCTCGCAACAGACCCCCAAGCCAGCAGCTGGCCATCCGTCCCTGGGCTCGATGCGCTGCTGCCCGAGGGGATACGGGAGATCGCTGCGCGGGTGGCCAGCCAAGGGGTGCCTCGAGCGAGGGAGGCGCCCCAATCAGGGGAGGTGTACCCGGCCGCCCACTCGAGGGAGGGGCGAGAGCGCATCGCCAACGCTCTGGCCGTGCTGGTGCTCATCGGCATGGTGGCAGTCTTCATTCACGCACTGACACGGCTGCGGCGTCGAGGGGTCAGACCCAGCACTGGGACCACCTGGCTACTGCCGGTGGCCCTGCTCTTGGGGCTCGGCATCTCCGGCTACACGGCATATACGGCCCTCGCCCACGCCCCCATGGCGTGCGGTCCCATCGGCAGCTGTGCCGAGGTTCAGGCGAGCGAGTACGCCAAGATATTCGGCGTCCCCTTAGGTGTCCTCGGCATCGTCGGCTATCTGCTCATCCTGGTCGCCTGGCTGTTTGCCAGGCGCCGGTCGCCGTGGGCCAGGGGCTGGTACTGGGCGGCCTGGGCAATCGCCCTCCTCGGAGTGCTCTTCTCGCTGCGTCTTACGGCACTGGAGCCCTTCGTGCTCGGCGCAACCTGCCTGTGGTGTCTCGGCTCGGCAATCTGCATGACGCTCGTCTTCTGGTTGCTGTCGGGGCTTGCTGGGGCAGAGGATCTAAGTCAGGACGACCTTGATCGGCATGCGCTGTAGACAGAGCCTAACCCTTTAGGCATGGCGCCAATTCCCGGCACCGGAGAATTCAGCCGTAGAGAGGACCGAGCGGTTGAAAGGCGTTTCTCCGGAGCGCTCTGTCACCGTCAAGCAGCACCTCCTGGTCCTTTTTGCCTTCTCTCAGTGACTTCTGTTCCTTGGGTCCGTCACGCGCCCCCGGGGCCGGGGGCGCGTGTGTCGCTTCCGTCAGCTCAGCACTCGGTCCGCTCCGCCGTCTCCAAGGCATCGTCCACCTCGATACCCAGAGGCAACGCACCGTACTCTCAATTTTGGTGTGGCCCAGCAGGAGTTGAACGGCCCGTAGGTTCTTCGTCCGGCGGTAGATCAGCGTCGCCGTGGTCCGCACGCCGTGGGCGGTCACCGACCCGGAACGGACGCTGGCCCTGTAAACAAGAACGGCGGCAATTCAACCGATAGCGGACACGTCGCGCATCGTCGCCTTCATTACCGAGGCCGCTCCAGTGCAGCGGATTCTCAGCCACATCGGCGAGCCCACCCTCGTCGAGGCCAGCGACGGTCGGCTGACCCTGTCGGCACCAATCCAAATCAAGCGCCGCAGTGGTCGCATGCTGATGACGCTCCCCAACGGAGAGATGACTCCGGCCAGGCCCTGGGACACCGCGCCAAGTCCGCTGCAGCTCGCTCTGGCCCGGGGGGCACCGTTGGCTGGGCATGCTGACGTCGGGCGAGGCCAAGTCGCTTAAGGAGATCGCGGCCCGGGAAGGCGTGGACGGCAGCTACGGGGGGCGGATGCTCAACCTGACCACCCTGGCCCCGGACATCGTCGCAGCCACCCTGGAGGACGCGGTGCCCGGCCACGTCACCTTGCTGGACCTGGCGATTAATCCACCGGTGCTGTGGGAGGAGCAGAGGGGGCGGCTCGTTGCGCAATAGTGCTACTGGGCCGGCGACGCGAGCGCTTGTGCCGGTGCCTCGATTGCTAATGCTAAAGTGGAGTCTTCGCCTTCGTTGGGAAAGAGACATGGTAGCGGCAGAGATCGCAACTGAGCGGCTCATCCTTCGCCCCCTCAGTCTCCGGGACTGCGCACTGATCCAGGCTGCGGCGCGCCGACGCGAGGTCGCGGACACTATGATCTCCATTCCCCACCCGTTCTCGGCAAGGGATGCGGAGCGCTACGTGCGAACCCGGCTCGGACAGATGCGGCGAGGGCGAGGGGTGGCGCTCTGCATTTGGACGCGCAGCGAGCGGGCCTTCTGCGGCTTCGTGGAGCTGCGCGCCATCGACCACGAGCACGCATTGGCGGAGCTGAGCTTTTGGTTGGCCGTGGATGCCTGGGGCCTCGGATACATGAGCGAGGCGATCGGCGCGGTCCTGCGCCTCTCGTTCCAGGATTTGGGGCTCAACCGAATCCATGCTTACCACATGGTCCGGAACCCGGCCTCCCGCCGAGTGCTTGCCGGCCACGGTTTCCGCGTGGAGGGCGTGTTGCGGGAGCGGGTTCGCAAGTGGGGGGTGTTCGAGGACGTCGTTCTGCAGGCCCTCCTCAGAACGGACTGGCGTGATGGGGACAGCATCGAGCGCTGACCGGAAAACGGAAGGGCGAAGATGCAGCAGACCGTGCGCGGTGCGCAGGAGGCCGCATGAGCGAGACCCGCATCCAGCAGACCGGCGAACCCGCCGTCGTCGAGGCCAGCGACGGGCGGTTGACCCTGTCGGTACCGATCCGTATCAAGCGGCGCAGCGGGCGCAAGCTGGTCACGCTCCCCACCGGCGAGGCGCTGCCGGCCAGGCCCTGGGACACGGCGCCCACGGCGCTGCAGCTCGCGCTCGCCCGGGGCCACCGCTGGCTCGGGATGCTGAACTCGGGCGAGGTGAGGTCGTTGCGTGAGATCGCCAGTCGCGAAGGCGTCGACAGCAGCTACGTCAGCCGCATGGTCAACCTGACCACCCTAGCCCATCTTTGACATTTTAGCCGCCGGATTCGGCCGACAATCCAGATATTCCCCCCCTGAGTGACGCCCGACCCAAGCCAGATCAGTCCCTTAGCGGACACCGGCGCCGTGTAGTGCCATAATATGCTATAGCCCCATTGATCGGGGCGCGCCGAGCGGCTATGGTTCGGGCATGTTTATTCGCCGCACGACGATCAAGAGCCGGGAATCCGGCGTCTATTGCCTACGCACCAATCAAGCCGAATGGGACGAGACGACCCTCTGGCAGACCTACACCATGCTCACGGATCTGGAATCGGTGTTCCGATTGCTGAAGTCCGAGCTTGGCCTGCGTCCGATCTATCACCACAAGAGCGCACGGGTCGACGGCCACCTGTTTATCTCGGTGTTGGCCTATCACTTGGTCCACACCCTGCGCATGCAGCTCAAGGCCCAGGGTATCCATCTGAGCTGGGAGAGCCTGCGCAATCAGTTCTCCGGTCAGGAGCGCGTGACTGTCGTCCTACACCGCGACGACGGGAAGATCTACCACGTCCGTAAGGCCACCCGCCCAGAGCCACACCAGCAAGATCTCTACAACGCCCTGGGCCTACCCCATCTGCTGGGAAAGACCGAGACGACCCTCATCGATCCGAGCGCTGAGTGCTCCCAAATGTAGTGACCAACATCGCCATCTGAAAAGCGCAACCCGTTGAAAACATGAGAAGCTGTTGGGTTAGGTGACAAAGATGGGCTAGGGTATATGGGTATACCCACACCCTGAAGGAGCACCGGCAGTGTCAACGACCGCAGCACGCACCAGAGCAACCGCGGCATCGAGGGCGAGGCGGGGATTGAGGTCGCTGCAAGTGCACCTGCCCGCCGACACCATTGCCAAGCTGGACGGCCTGGTATCCGCCCACGGTGCCAGTGGCCGCGGTGCTGTTCTGGCTGAGCTGATCGAGGTTTGTTGCAGTGTTTGGCGGAGAGAGAGGGATTCGAACCCTCGATAGGCTGTTAACCTATACACACTTTCCAGGCGTGCTCCTTAAGCCACTCGGACACCTCTCCGGGAGGTTGCAGTGCTTGCCGCACCAGGGCGGCGGCGGTGGGGGTGGTTACGGGCTTCCCCAGGCGCTGCGAGCCGGGGAGAATAGCCGAAATTTGGGCCTGGGTGCAAATCTACGATTTGGCCCCTAGGCCCGCCTAATCGTGCGGATGTCCAACGGACGGCCAGTTGACCCAGTCCGCGCCACCTGCCCCCTATGACCCACCGTAAACCAACCATCCAGGCACGCAATCCGGTGCCTAGCCAGGCCGAGACCGCTGATTGCCACCGGCTCTACGAGCGTGCCGTCCAGTGCCCAGATGCAGAGGTTGAGCTTGTCTCTCGGTGTTTTCGCCAGCTCACCGGCAGGGATGCCAGGCTCCTGCGTGAGGATTTTTGCGGCACGGCGGCAGTGAGCTGCGCCTGGGTACTCAGCGATCCTGAGCGCCGGGGGGTGGGAGTCGACCTGGACCCATCGGTCCTCGCCTGGGCTCGCCGTCACAACCTGTCCGCCCTGCAGGCCGAGGCGCGGAAGCGCTGCACCCTGGTGAGGGGCGATGTGCGGCGGGTCCGCCCTCAGCCGGCGGATCTGGTCCTGGCCATGAACTTCAGCTACTGGCTGTTTCGGGAGCGACGCGCCCTGTTGGGCTATTTTCGAAGGGTACGGGCCGGACTGGTGGACGATGGCGTCTTCTTTCTGGACGCCTTCGGTGGGTACGACGCCTTCCGCGTGTGCACCGAGGAACGCAGTTGCTCGGACGGGGAGGGCAGCTTCTCCTACATCTGGGAGCAGGCGGAGTACAACCCTATCGATGGGCGTCTGGGTTGCCACATCCATTTTGCATTCCCGGACGGCTCCAGGGTCGAGCGGGCCTTCAGCTACGACTGGCGGCTGTGGACCCTGCCCGAGCTGCACGAGTTGCTCGCCGAGGCGGGCTTCTCCCGTGTGGAATGCTATTGGCAAGGGTGGACAGAGCAGGGCGAACCGGACGGGGACTTTCGCCCGGTGCGCCAGGCCCCGGCGGACGCGGCCTGGATCTGTTACCTCTCGGCGCAGCGCTGATCGCCGCTTTGGCACTCGGAGTAGGTCGAGGTCGGGTTACTGAGGGGTGGGCGGCCCAATCTTGTTAGAATGCGCGCCTAGGCGGCTCAGACTTGGAACCCTGGCGGTGGACCAAGTCTTCATCACTCCATTCGGCCCTCCCCACAAGATGCAGCACCCGTTCTCTTGCTCCGCAATGTTCGCCCTGATGCTGGCAACAGGACCTGCATCGGCCCATTTCCAGGAGTTGATCCCCTCCACCCCAATCGTCACCCAGGCGACCGGGCCCTTGATCGGTCTAAACCTGACGTTCACCCATCCCATGGAGCGCGGCCCGGTGATGCCCATGGGCGAGCCGGTGCGTTTCGGGGTCCTGGGCCCCGATGGGCTGGCGGACCTCAAGTCACTTCTCCATCCCGCGGAGCCGGACGACAGGCGCACCTACACCGCGGAGTATCGGGTTCAGGCCCCCGGCGACTACATCTTCTTCGTCGAGCCGGCCCCGTACTGGGATGCGGCGGAGGGTGCCTGGATCATCCACTACACCAAGCTGATCGTGGACGCCTACGGGCCGGCTCAGGGTTGGGGCGCCGAGCTGGGGCTGCCCGTGGAGATCGCCCCCCTCACGCGCCCCTATGGTCTTTGGACCGGCAATCTGTTTCGTGGTGTGGTCAAGCGGGGCGGGACCCCTGCGCCCTTTGCACGGGTCGAGGTCGAGTGGCACAACGACGGTTCCATGAGCCCGCCCTCCGACCCCTATGTCACCCAGATGGTCAAGGCCGATGCCAACGGCGTCTTCGCCTACGCCATCCCACGGGCCGGCTGGTGGGGCTTTGCCGCCCTGCTGGAGGGCGATTCATTGCCGGGGCCGAGCGGTGAGCCTGCCACGGTGGAGTTGGGTGGCCTGATTTGGGTCCATGCGCGGGACATGCGTTGATGCAGAGACCACCAATTGCGGCAGTCGGAAACTGGCTTTTTGGGAGCTCAGCAATCAGCTTGGGCGCCTATTCACGCGATCCGCGCCAGATGTATGAACCCGCTGGTTGTGGCGACGAAGGTGGCACGCAAGCGCGCCCGCGGCCGCATGTCTATACGGCGATCTTGGAGTAGCACCTTGGCCCACATCCCAGACGGTGTCCTCACCGCTCCGGTCTTGATTGCCGGGGCCTTGGCATCGGCCGGATTGGTGGCGGTCGCCCTGCGGCGCCTGGACTACGATCGCCTACCCCAGGCGGCGGTGTTGGCCGCGGGGTTCTTTGTCTCGTCCCTGATTCAGGTCCCCTTCGGGGTCACCAGCGTTCACCTGTTGCTCAATGGGCTGATGGGGCTCCTGTTGGGCTGGACCGCGGTCCCGGCACTCCTCGTCGCCCTGACCCTGCAAACGGTCTTCTTCGGCTATGGCGGGGCCCTGGTGCTCGGGGTCAACACCTTCAACCTGGCCCTGCCCGCGCTGATCTGCGCCCTGCTGCTGTCCCCATGGTTGGCGAGGGCGGCTGGCAGGCAGGTCTTCTGGATCGGTGCACTGGCGGGGCTCCTCGGGGTCCTGTTGTCCGGGGTCTTGGTGGCATTGTCTCTGGCGGCGAGTGGCGAGGCCTTCCTGCCCGCGGCCTGGGCGATCCTGTTAGCCTATGTCCCCCTCGCGCTGGTGGAGGCGCTGATCACCGGGACTGTGGTTGCCTTTTTGCAGCGTGTGGAGCCCGGGCTCTTGGGTGTCGCGGAGGCGACCCATGACTAGGGTCGGGGTCGTATCGTGGCGCCTACTGGTGACCTCGCTGTTACCGCTCCTGCTGGTCTCGACCCCGACTCTTGCCCACAAGCTCAAGGTCTTCGCAACGGCTGAGGGGCGGGATATCCGGGGCTCGGTCTATTTCGCCGGGGGCGGCCCCGCGGTCGGGTGCCACGTCGAGGTGCGCGATTTCGAGGGCCGGGTCCTGGCGACGCTCAGTCCGGACCGAGAGGGTCGCTTTACTTACCAGGCTCAGGCCCCGATGGACCACATGCTGGTGGCAGTGAGCGACGATGGACACGAGGCCCGATGGACCCTTGCGGCGACGGATCTCACCGGGAGTTTTCCGGGCGCTGCGTTTGCGGCAAGCTCGGCAGGGCAGGTGTCCCCAGCCGATGCGCAACCCATCGGTTCGGCGATACAGCCGCAGACAGCCACGGGGCAAGCGCCAGTCCAGCTTGATCCAGCAACGCTGGCGGCGATCGAGACACTGCTTGCCCGCCAGATCCGCCCGCTCCGCGAGGAATTGGATGCGGCTCAGGACCAGGCACGCCTGCACGACATCCTCGGTGGGGTAGGGACTATTTTCGGTATCGTCGGGCTGGCCCTCTGGTGGGGTGGCAGGCGGCGGCCGAAGCCCGGCGGACCGAGTTGAGCGCCTCGGCCCTCGCGGGGCTCACCGCCGCCCCCTGGTTGGGGGCACGGGACCCGCGCCTGCGCGTGCTGGCGGCCCTGGGATTCGCCCTGGTCACCGTCAGCCTGTCCCGTCCGACGCCCTTGGCGCTTGCCCTGGTCATCGCCCTCTCCCTGGCCCTTGCGGCCGGGCTGAGCGGGGCGGTCCTGGCCCGGCGCCTGTCTGTGCTCGGTGGGCTGCTCTTGGTGCTGGTGGCGACTCTGCCGTTTACGGTCCCGGGGCAGGCCATTGGGTATCTGGGCCCCTTGACCGCCAGCCGCGAGGGGCTCGTGCTCGGCTTGACCATCCTGGTCAGGGCGGGCACCGTGGTCCTGACCCTGACCGCTCTGATCGGCACCCTGGAGCCCGTGGCCTTGGGCCATTCCCTGGCCCGTCTTGGGGTCCCGGACCGCTTGGTCCATCTGTTTCTGTTCACCCTGCGCCACATCCACGCCCTGTACGGGGAGTATGCCCGGCTGCGCCAGGCCATGCGGGCCCGGGCCTTCGTCCCTCGCAGCGACCGCCACACCTGGAATACCCTGGGTTGGCTGATGGGCATGCTGCTGGTGCGCAGCCTGGACCGCTCCCGTCGGACCCTGGCCGCTATGCGCTGCCGGGGCTTTCAGGGCCGGCTTTACCTGTTGGACGACTTCGCTTGGCAAGCCGCCGACACCCGGCTTGCCTTCGGCGTGGGTCTGACCCTGACGATCCTGCTGGCCTTGGAGCATCTGCCATGAGCGACCCTCTGCTGGAGCTCCGTGGCATCGGCTTCGGCTACCCAGGGCGGGGGGTCCTGGCGGGGATCGATCTGACCCTGATGCCGGGGGACCGGGTGGCCCTGGTCGGCCCCAATGGGGCGGGCAAGAGCACCCTGCTGCACCTGCTGGTCGGCCTGCACAGGCCGACCGCCGGAGAGGTCCGCGCCTTCGGGCGCGTGCGCCGGTCGGAGCGCGATTTTCATGAGGTCCGTGGCCGGGTCGGATTGCTCTTCCAGGAGGCGGATGACCAACTCTTCTGCCCCACGGTCCTGGAGGACGTCGCCTTCGGTCCGCTCAATCTGGGCCGCAGCCCGGCCGAGGCCCGGGAGGACGCGCACCAGACCCTGGCGGTGCTGGGCTTAACCGGCTTTGCCGATCGCGTCACCCATCGGCTGTCCACCGGGGAGCGGCGGCTCGTGGCACTCGCCACGGTGCTCTCCATGCACCCCGAGGTGTTACTCCTCGACGAGCCCACCAGTGGCTTAGACGAGGCCACCGAGGCACGCATGACCGCGCACCTGGCGGGTCTGCCCCAGGCGATGATCATTGTCTCTCACGATCGCGCGTTCCTTGGGCGTCTGGCCAACCGGGCCTTGCTGCTCGCCGATGGGCGTTTGTTGGACGGAGCCCTGCATAGCCACCCCCACACCCATGCCCACAACCACTTGCACGTCCATCCGCTGGCCGAGGTCGCCCATGAGCACGGAGCGGGGGTCCCGCCACACCGGCATGGGCATGAGGAGGTGAGCGACGGGTTAGGCGGCGCCAAAACGTCGGGGCCGCGCTAGCGACTCTCGTGTATTTCGTAGTTTCTTGTCGTCCGCGCGCTTGTTTCGGTTTTTTTTGAACCGTTATTTACCGGAAGTCGACCGGAGCTTCGTCTGACGACGCCTGGTTGGTTTTCAGTAGTCCCTTCAATGTCATCGGTGCGGTTTCCTAGACCACCAGGAAGGCGGTTTTCGTTCAGCCACTATGCTAGCCTCGTGGCCGTCAAACCATTATTCGGATTGCGGTCGATGAACGATACGGCAGAAAGCGCACGAGAAATCACGCTGCACAATGGCGTGACCATGCCCACCCTCGCCTTTGGTTGCGCCTTCGGCGACTGGGTGGGGGCTACGGAGTTTCAGGGGTTCCTGCCCGAACAGGCCTGGCGGGCCGTCTCGCTGGCCCTTGACGGCGGCTACCGAGCGTTCGACGGGGCCCGTGCCTATGGTACGGACCGCATCCTGGGTACGCTCCTCGGTCAGCGTTTTGCCAGCGGCCAACTGACCCGCGACGCGCTGTTTATCACCACCAAACTCGCGCACCCCGCGGCACCGCCCCATATCAACATCTCGCACCGCCGCACCTGGGACGCCGACAAGGTCGAGGACATCGCCCAAAAGGTCCGCGACGACATGGTCGATACCCTGGACGATCTCGGCCTCGGTTACGTGGACCTACTGCTCATGCACTGGCCCGGTGGCTTCGGGCGGAACAGCAGCAGCGACCCCGACTTCCCGCGCAAGGCCCGCGCCACCATCTGGCGCGTCTTCTGTGAGCTTGCCGACAAGGGTGCAGCACGTGCCATCGGCGTTTCCAATTTCACTATCACCCACTTGCGTCAGCTTATGGAGGACATCCCCGACCCGGCGCGTCGCCCCACCGTCAATCAGCTGGAGATCCATCCCTATTGTCGGGACCCCGAGCTGGAGGCCTTCTGCCGCGACCAGGGCATCGTGGTCACCGCATACGCCCCCTTCGCCAGCGGCGCCTTCGGGATGTTGCGGGACCCCGCGCTCGCCAATATCGCCGAACGCCATGGCAAGACCTCGGGGCAGGTGGTGCTGCGCTGGCACGTACAGAGCGGGCGCACCGCCCTGCCGAAGACCTCGAAGGCGGAGCGCATGGCGGAGAACCGCGATATCTACGACTTCGAACTCAGCGACGACGAGATGCGGACCATCGACGCGCTGGGTGCCGGAGAGGCTCGCCGAACCTGCCCGGACCCCTCGACTGTGGCCTAGGAGCCTGTCGGACTTAGACAGTCACTCTCCCTGCGCCCTCGGTCACAATAGACCCTCGGGGGGTGTTTGCGGACCACTGATGAAATGAGTGAAGGGGTCGCCCCAACAAAAAACGCCTAAGATATGGAATCTTAGGCGTTTTGTTGTTGTCAATCTGGCGGAGAGGGTGGGATTCGAACCCACGGTACGCTCGCGCGTACACCTGATTTCGAGTCCTGCTACCGCTGAGTAATCGGCTTTATATCAACAAGTTAGCGCATCACGCCCCGCGCTTTTGTGACTCAACGTGACTCAATGGGCTCAGGCGTGACCACAGTGCGTCACACTTCGGTCACGCCGTGCTCCCGCGCTGG
>CAWJRN010000016.1:0-387641 GCA_963845265.1 uncultured Gammaproteobacteria bacterium
CTGCCAGTCCTCAGCCGCGTGATCCTCCTGGCGGCCGCGCTGTCGTTGATCCCCCGCCAAAAGCATCGTCTCGCTCACCAGGCTCCCCTTGAATCCGGTGGCAAAGGTACGGATGCCGGCCAGGATGTCGGCTAGCGCCAGGTCTGTGTGGGGTTGGTTGATTCGCCGCCAGGTGGCGGGGTCCACGCTGTCGATCTTAAGGCTGACCCAATCGGACCGGGCCAGGGCGGCGCGGGCGTCCTCGCGCCAGATCAGGGATGCGTTGGAGATGACCGCGATGGGCAGGCCCAGTCCGCGCAGACCATCGATGGCGGCCCCCAAGTGGATGTCCAGGGTGGGCTCGCCGTCGGGAACGAACGTCAGGTAGTCCACCGCCTCGCCCCGAGCGCGTACCGTCTCCAGGCGCCGGGTGCCCTGTCCCGAATCTCCTCCGGCGGGTAGAAGGCTCGGGGGCTGATCTCCTGGGCGCCGGTGCGGCCCACCTGGCAATAGAGGCACGAATAGCTGCAATGCTTGGGCGGGATGTTGTTGATCCCCAGACTGCGGCCCAGGCGGCGGGAGGGGACGGGGCCGAAGGCGATGTCCATGCTTAATGCCCGCGGCGGAACAAGGTGATGGTATCGGCCAGTACCGTGCCGGTGGTGGCGCTCATGAATGTCCCCTTCCGCCCCGGTGCCGGCGCCCGCCTAAGCCGCTTGCGTTACCCGCGGGTTGTTGTGCACACCGTTGAAAAGCCGGCAGGTGGCGCTGCTGGGACGCTTCTTGGAGATTGCGAAATACCGCCAGGATATCCGGGCGCTGGGTTGCCTCAAGCAGGCGATCATATAGTTCGCCATTCGCAATCTCGGCGATTACTGCGGCCTCGCAGGCTTCTTGCCGGCTGCTGTAGCGCGTGACCTTTCCCGGCCAGGCGTTCTCGGGAACGGCTAGCCCGTAACACAAAAAAAGCGTGAGCAGCGCCTCGATGTGGCGCGCCTCGGCTTCGCGGATGTTGCTGAATGGCGGCGTATCGCCGTAGTCGGCGATGACCCTGTCGTAGGTTGCCCAGGCGTGGTACTCGTCATCGAGTGCCTCGTGGAGTGCGTGGATTTCGGTTTCGCTCAGGTTGCTCATGGCTCGATCTCTCAATGTCAGCGGCCGAAGCGGAAAAGGGCGATGGTGGCGATGCCCGCCAGGATCAGCAGGGTCTGACCGGCCACCGCCTTGGCGCCAGTGCGGCGATGTAGGTCGGGCACCAGATCTGCTACGGCGATGTAGATGAAGCTGGCGGCGGAGATGGCCAGCACGAAGGGGATGGCGCGGCGCACCTCCGCCAGCCAGTACCAGCCCACCAGCACGCCGGGCAGGGTGGACAGGGATGACAGCAGGTTGTAGGCGAAGGCCCGCATCTTGGAAAGGCCGCTGGCCAGCAGGATGGCGAAGTCGCCCAGCTCCTGGGGAATCTCATGGGCGATGACCGCCAGGGCTGTGGCCACGCCCAGGGCCGGCGAGGTCAGGAAGGCGGCGGCGATGACCACGCCATCGACGAAGTTGTGGAAGGCATCGCCCAGCAGGATGAGGGCGCCGCCCTGGTGGCCATGGACCTCGCAGGACGGGTCATGGCAATGGCGCCAGATGACGAGCTTCTCCAGCACGAAGAACGCGACGATGCCGGCCAAGACCGTGCCGTTGATGGCCAGCGGCGGCGTCTTCTCCAGCGCCTTGGGCAGCATACCCAGAAAGGCGGCACCCAGCAGCGTGCCGGTGGCGTAGGACAGCAGGCAAGGCAGTAGCCGTTGCCGTGTCGCATCCGGAAACAGCAGCAGCAGGGTTGCGCCGCTCATGGCGCCGACGCTGCCCAGCAGGCCGAAAAAAGAGTGCCTGCCAAATTGGGTTCAAGGAGTGGACCTATTAATTCAGAGGGGACGCGTAAGGGTGCTTCTCACCCGGATCGTCTTAGCTCTGGTTTTCAACGCCGGGGTTCGGCAGCCCCGCCAACTTGCACAGCATCTGGATTGGGCCGTGAGGGAACATGTCGTACAAGCCATCAATCTTCTGGCACGCTCGGCTTGAGCTTGACTGCGTTGAACAGCACCTTGCTGCCGAACCCAAGGGTGATGGGGTTGAACATGAGGTCCTCGTTGGTCGGGAAACCCGCCCCAGGCGGGACGGGTGACAGGTCGTATTGAATTACACGGTCTTCTTGCAGAAGTACCAGTCGGTGCACTCGTAGCCCTCGTCCATCCGCGCTGCGGCGGCTTCCGCGGTGGCCGGCGGCGGCACGATGACCTTATCCCCGGGCTGCCAGCCCTCCGGCGTGGCCACCTTGTGCTCATCGGAGGTCTGCATGGCCTTCACCAGGCGGACGAACTCGTCGATCGAGCGGCCGTTGCTCATGGGGTAGTAGACCATGGCGCGCAGGACGCCTTCCGGATCGATGATGAAGGTGGCGCGCACCGCGGAGGTGTCGCTGGCGCCGGGCTGGATCATGCCGTAGGCCTTGGCTACCTGCATGGACAGATCGGCGATGATCGGGAAGCCGATCTCAACGCCGAACTTCTCCTTGATGTTGCGCTCCCACGCGATGTGCGAGTAGTGGCTGTCGATGGACAGGCCGAGCAGCTCGCAGTTGAGCGCCTGAAAATCGGCATGGCGCTTGGCGAAGGCGATGAACTCGGTGGTGCACACCGGGGTGAAGTCAGCCGGGTGCGAAAACAGCACCAGCCACTTACCCCGGTAGTCCTCGAGCGTTTTCACGCCGTGTGTCGTAGGGGCTTCGAAAGCCGGTGCCGGCTCGTTCAAACGGGGCATTGCGGGTATGGCACTTGTGTCTGTGTTCATCAGAATATCTCCGATTTGTCTGGGTCAGGTTACTGGGCTGCCCTTATGGGCTGGTTAATAGATTAGTCTTTTCATATGTGCCGATAAAATCGCTTGATCGGATCAGAATCATCGACAAACCGATTGCGATTTGTCATTCGATCGACAAAAGCGCTGTCATTGCCGCCAGCGGCCAGCCGCACCTTGGGTTACGGGCCTGAACCAACGGTTACCAAGGGCCTGCCGCAATCAGCCCCCAACCCTCTCACTTCCAACGCCTCAGCGAGCATGGACCGCACAGCCCCAGCGCTGCCGAGGTTCAAGGCCGCCTTCCAGAGCGCGCGTGCATCCTTGCGGGAGACGCGGCGTACCAGGCGCCTGATGTGCGGAATCCCGGCCGCGGACAGACTCAGGGAGTCCACCCCGAGACCGAGCAGCAACAGTGCGCCAAACGGATCTCCGGCCAGCTCGCCGCAGACGCCGACCGGAATGCCGCGGCGTGCAGCACCGTCAGCCGCCATGCCGATGGCCCGCAGGACCGCCGGGGTCAGCGCATCGCACAGGTTCTCGAGGGCCGGGTTGGTGCGGTCCGCGGCAAGGACGTATTGCGCGAGATCGTTGGTCCCTATCGAGATGAAGTCGACCATGTCCGCTAGGGTGTCGATGCCGAAGACAGCCGCCGGCACCTCGACCATGATTCCCACCGGCGGCAAAGTGCTTGCCTGGCCAGCGCTCTGGAGTTGTCCGTGCGCGCGTTCTATGAAAACGCGCGCCTGAGAGATATCGGAGGGCAGGGTGATCATCGGCAGCATCAGGCGCAGGTTCCCGAGGCTCGCATTCGCTCGGAGCAGCGCACGCAGCTGTGTCAGGAAGAGCTTCGGGTGGGCGAGACAAAGCCGGATGCCGCGTCGACCGAGGGCGGGATTGGCCTCATCCTGCGGAAGATAGGGCAAAGGCTTGTCGCCGCCGGCGTCGAGCGTGCGCATGGTGACGGGGTGTGGGAAGAAGGCCTCCAGCAACTCGCGGTAGATCGCGTACTGGGCGTCCTCGGCGGGTGCGTCGTCACCGAGCAGAAAAGGCCACTCGGTCCGATAGAGTCCGACGCCCTCGGCGCCCTGCTCTTTGGCGACTCGTATCTCACTCCGTAGCGAGATATTTGCGTGCAGGGCGACCTGCACCCCGTCAATCGTGCGCGCCGAAAGTTCGTGTTCGTCCGCCGGAGCCTGCGTGTGCAGGCTGCCTTCCTGCTGCAGATTGACGAGCTCCGCACGTACCGCTGGCTCCGGATTGAGAATCACCCGACCGCGGTAGCCGTCCAGGATGACCTCCCGACCGTCCGCTTGGTCTAGCGGCATCGTCGCGACACCCACGACCGCGGGGATTCCCAGTGCCCGAGCGAGGATCACGCCGTGAGACAGCGTAGAGCCGCCGGTACAGATAAGCCCCGCGAGCTGTTCACCGGGGATTGCGCTGAGACAGGCGAGGCCAAGTCCCTTTCCCAGCAAGATGGTTCGCTCCGGCAGGGCATGGCGATCTGCGTCGCGGGACATCAGATGCCGCAAAATGCGGCGGCCGACAGCACGAACGTCTTCCGCGCGTGTTCGCAAATAGGCGTTCTCCATGGCCTCGAACTGGCGTGCGATGATGTCCACGGTGTCGCGAACGGCGGCGGCAGCTGACTGGCCCGCATAAATGCGGTGGGTGATCTCACCCAACAGGTCGGGGTCCGCGAGAATCATCTCATTTACCCCGTAGAGGGCCCCGATGGCTTCGGGTAGCCGAGAGGCCTGCGTGTTGCGGCTCATTCGGAACTCTTCGCCAAGCGCATGCATGGCTGTTTCGAGGGCTGCCCTTTCGGCGTCGGGATCTGCCGATGCTTTGTCCAGCACAGCGTCCAAGGCGATTGCCGAGGGCGCGACGAAGAGCGTCCCGATCACCACCCCCGGCGAGGCCGGGATGCCCACATAGACGGTCTGGCCCGGTCTTTCCGTGGGCGTGACCTGGCTGCTGCGGCTGTCGTTGCGACCTCGTACTGTCATCTGCTTTCCACCCGGGAAGACACCCGTCCCGGGCAAAGTGAACCATATTTCCCGACCGTTGCACTCCGACAATTGTCAATGCGGGGAGGGGAGGACCTTGGCCTGAATAGCCGCCACACGGTCGTACACGGCCTGCATTCCGGTCGGCGACCCGCTGTTTCGAGCCACAAATTTGAGAGTGCGCGCGACACTGACCAAGAACGTTGGCGGGTAAATACCGCATCCTGGCGGGCCTTGTGCTGATCGGTTGGGGGTCTCTACACCCAGAGCGGGTGGGCCGCGGTCGGCCTCGTTCCGCTCGTCATCGGCCTGGTGGGCTGGTGTCCGATGTATCTGCCGCTATAGCTCAACACGATCAAATCCGTCTGGCCCGCTCACTTACTCGGAGAAACTTGCGTGATTTGCGGCCAAATTGCCTTTTCCAGGCTGACCGCTGCCCCCGGCATATCCCGCCTTCCTGCAACCGAACGCCCGCGACGTTCGAGTTCAGACCAGAGCACCGATCGGCGCCCGCCGGACGCAGCCCCCAGGGATCAGGCAGTCCCCTCCCCCATCCGCACCACATTCAGCCCGACCCCGAAGACTGCCTCGGCCACAGGGACCAGATGTTCATGGTGACTGAGAAAGATCACCTGGGTCCGCTCGGACAATTCGGCGCAGCGCCTCCAGGCCTGCCCGGGCACGGGCATCGTCATAGTTGACCACCAGGTCGTCGGCGATGAAGGGCATGGCCTGGGCCTGCTCCAGATGCAGCTCCAGGGCGGCCAGGCGCAGGGCGAGGTAGAGCTGGTCGCGGCTGCCGTCGCTCAGGCCCTCGACACCGACCCGCTCGCCCCCGGGCCTCTGGCCGTAGAGGGTCGGGGGGTCTCGTTCATAGTCTACCGCCAGCCTGACGAAGGAGCCCAGGGTCAGGGCGGCGAAGATGTCGCCGGCCCGGCTCAACAAGGGGCCCTGCTTCTGCTCCCGGTAACGCTCGATGGCCCAACGCAGCAACCTGGCGGCGGTGTGAACCTTGATGTATCGCTCGGCGGCGTTGGCCATGCGCGCCAGGGCCTCCTGGCGGCGACCCTCGGCCTGGGCGGCGGCATCCTGGCCGGCGATGCGGTCGAGGTCGTTCTGCGCTGCGTTCAGCTCCGCCGCAATGCTGCTCTGGCGGGTCACGACCGCATCGACCTCCGCCTTGAGCACGGCCAAGTCGGCGGGGATGGCCGTCAGGTCCGCGGCGGCACATTCGGCCTCAACCAGCTCCCGGGGTAGCCCGTCGGACCCATCCTGCAGGGCCTGGTGGGCGGCGCGGATCTCCGCACCCAGGGCGCGGGCCTGGTCGGAGCGGGCGATGGCGTCGCGCAGGGCCTCGTTGTCGGCGGCCCCCGCCTGGTGGAGTAAGCTTCCTAGTTCCGCCTGCGCCTCTTGGATGTGTCCCTGTGCCTTGGCGAACTGTCCGCGGGCCTGCTCCAGGTCCCGCTGGAGGCGGCGCTGCTCCTTGTCGCCCTCGGTGGCGTCCACCAGCCGCTGCACCAGGACCCGGGCGACCTCGTCGGTTGCCCGCTCGGCCAGCTCCGGGGCCAAAGCCTGAGCCAGTGCCAAGGCGTCGCGGGAAAATTTGTCCAGGTCCCGCTGCATGAGGTCGATGCGGGCACTGCGCAGCTCGCGCATCTGGCGCAGGTGGTCGTCCATACGGGCGAACAGGATCAAGGCCCCCTCGGCGCTGCCGGTGTCCGTTCTTGGGGGCAGATGCAGTGCCGCCAAGCGCTGGTCCCAGTCGGCCTGCCAGGTTCCCAGGGCTGCCTCGGCCTGGGCGAGTTTACGTTCGATCTCTCCCAAGGCGACCTGGGCATGACCGCGCTGGGCCGCCAGAGTCGCGCGCCTTTCCTGGGCTCGGCCGGCACCGTCCACCAACTCCGCCGCACGCAGAACCAGGGCCGACAGCGGCAAGGTCGAAAGCTGGTCCGCCGGGACTAGCCCCCGCAACTCGCCAGCCAGGGCAGAGCGCGCCTGATCGGCCTGGGCCCGCAAGCCGTCCAGGGCCTCACAGGCCCCGGTCAGGGCCTCGGCGGCGATCAGAACCCGTTCCCGGGCCGACCGCCAGGCACTCGCCTGGGTCAGGCCCATGTCGGGCAAGCCCAGGGCAGCAACCCGATGGTCCCACTCCAGATCAAAGGCGGCCCTGGCCTGGGACAATTCCTGCTCGCGGATTTGAAGCACACTGAGCTGTTGGGTCAGACGCTCGCGCTGATCGAGCTTGGCCTGGTAGGTGCCGGCCTCGCTGGCCTTGTCATGACGTTGGTCGGACAGGGCGTCGGCATCGACCACCCTGACCTCGTAGTCCGGGGCGGCCTCGTCCAGCGCCCGTGCCCCGGTTTTAAGGTCCTGCCACACGGCATCGCGTAGGCCGCGAACCTGGGCAAGGTCGGCGAGGCTGACCGGGTGATGCACGGCCTGGTACTGGACGATCTCCAGGGCCAGTTCTTGGAGCGTGGCCTCTTGGTCGGTCCTGCGCTGGGTCAAGGCAGAGCCTGCCGTCTCCAGCTCGGACTGGCGGCGCAGCAAGGCGCCGAGCTCGTCCTGGGTCGGCAGTTGCAGGCGCCGCAGGGCGTCGAGATCCAGTCGCCAGGCCCCCAGCTCCAAGGTCGCGTGGGCGAGGTCGCGTTCGGCGCGGGCCAACTGGGCGGCCTGCCGACGATCCTGGGCGGCAACATCGCCCAGGTCACGGGCCGCGTTCAGTGCCGCCTTGAGCGTCGGAGAGGCGTCGAGTCCAGGCAGGGCCGCAAGCTCATTGTCCATGGCTTGGATCTCCGCCAACTTGGCGGCACGCTGCTCTTGCGCCGCGGCCAGGGCCTGAACCAGGGTGTCGTGACTGCGGATCAGCTTGGCCGTGGCCGAGCGCAGCAGCTCCGAGGGGAGCCGTGCCTCGAGCCCCGCCTCGTCCGCCACCGCCCATCCGAGCTGCCGGATCAGACCCACCAGGGCCTTCCAATGAGCACCGACCTCTTCCTGACGCTTGCCGATGTCGCTGGGGTGATTGCGCAACTGCTGGCGTTGCTCGGACAGGGCCTGGATGTCTGCCTGGCGAGCCAGCAAGGTGGTATCCGGGTGGATCTCGGCGATACGGGTCTCCAGACCCTGAATCTGCTCCTCGAACACCTGGCGCGCCTGTCCTGCCTTGACCATGGCCAGCTCGGCACGTTCAGACTGTTGCCGCGCCTCGGGCGGCAACTCGACGACACTGCCCAGGGCCATCAGGTCTGCTTCCGCGTCACGCAGGGTCGCGAGCAACGGGGCCACACGCCGTACCCGATCCAGCCGCTGCCTGGTCTGCTCCAACTCCCGGTACTTTTCCCGCGCCTGAGCCCCGTCCTGCTCAAGGCGCTGGACCCGGTCCCGGGCCGCGACCCAATCCTTGGTGCGGATGGTTGCCTGCTTCAGGGCCGCCTCGGCCTGCTCCAGCTCATCGGCGGCGATGTAGTACTCGCGTTCCCCGGAACGGCGCTTGGCCCAAAGGGCGTCGGCCTCGGTCTCCAGGGCGTCGCGCACCGGACCGAAGCTAGCGATGCCGACGGCGGTCTCGAACAGGATGCGCCCAACGTCGTTGGATGCTTTGAGGATCTCCTGCCCACCGGCGACCAGCCGGCCATGGTCAAGGCCGAACATCTGGTCGAAGAAGCCGCGGTCCACGGCCCCGAGGAATGGGGCCAGAGCCAGGTCAGGCAGTGCCGCCCCAGCCGGATCCTGCAGCGTCTTGGTGCGTGCCTTGATACGCACCAAGTCCAGGGCCTCGGCCCCCTGCTCCAGGAGCCCGCCCAGGCGCATCTCGCCGTAGACATGCAGAAAATTGAAGCGCGAGCGGGTCTCGATGCCAAACAGCACATCCAGAATGGCGCTGCGCAGGGTCGACTTGCCGGCCTCGTTGGGACCGACGATGAGGTGAAAGTCCCTCTGGGCATGGGGCAAGGGGACGGAGCAGTCGGTGAACTTGCCGTAGCGGGTCAGATCGAGTCGGGCGATGCGCATCGCAGCCTCAGCCGGCCTTGGCCAGGTGCGCCAGCAGGCCCGGCGACACCGACCGAACCAGGTCCACCAGGTCGCCGTCGCGGATGGCCTGAAACTCGGGCAGGGCCTGGCCCAACTCCGGGGGGCACGATTCACCAGTTGGCGCAGGTCCTCGGCCAGGGATGCGAGCAGCACCGGGTCGAGGGGTGCCTCGGCAAGAAGCGCATCCAGGTCCCCGATGGCGTCCGAGCGGGCACGCAGGGCAGCGGCATCGGCGGCAGGCTCGGTCTCGATGCGCACCTTCTCGACCCAGAGCCGCTCGATGCCCACCGCCGCCGCCTGACCGATGACCTCTTCGCGCAGATGCCCCTCTCGTCCGAAGAGTTCCCCGTGGGCGGCGGTCTTGCCGGTGAGGCGCACCCTCACAGACAGGTGAAGGCTGCCGGGGTTGGCATCCACGAGCCCATCAAAGGCCCGCCCGACCAACCGCACCACCTCGTCCAGGGTCGCGGCCGGACCGGCATCCACCTCGACCAACTCCCAGCGCAGCACATCGACCAACAGGCGCTCGACCCCCAGGATGCCGGTCTCGTCTGCGCTGACCAGCACCGCGCCATGGGGGCCCGTCTCGCGGATGTGACGCCCTTGAAGGTTGCCGGGGAAGACCACCCAGGGGTCCGTCTGAAGCACGGCATAACCGTGCACATGGCCCAGGGCCCAGTAGTCATAGCCCTTGGCCGTCAGCTCCGCCAGGGAGCATGGTGCATAGTCGGCATGTACGGACCCGCCCTCCAGCGCCGTGTGCAGGACCCCGATGTTGAGCCAACCGGGGACCGGTGGCGGGTAGCCGGTGGCCAGATTCTCCCGGGTCTCCGCCACCCGATAGCTCTGGCCATGCAGGGCGACCTTCAGCGCCTCGATCCGGAAGCTGCTCGGCTTGCGCGCCTGGAAGACTTCCACATTGGGCGGCAGCACCAGACGCTTGGTCATTTCGCTATCCGCGTCGTGGTTGCCGAAAAGCAGATAGACCTGGATACCCGCCTGGTTCAGGCGTCCCATCTCCCGGCAGAAGAAGTGTCCGGTGTTGTAGTCCTTCCAGTTGCCGTCGTAAAGGTCGCCGGCGATGACCATGAAGTCCACGGCCTCGTCGATGGCCTCCTGGACCAGCCTGGAGAAGGCCTCGCGGGTTGCGGTCCGCAGCAGCTCGGCTGGGGCGTCCCTGTATGCCGCCAACCCCGACAAGGGGCTGTCCAGGTGAATGTCCGCGGCATGGATAAACTTCACGGTCTATGTCCCTCGGCGAGGAAGGCTGCTCGGTAAGGCCGGAAGATCCTAACATTCATCGTGGCAGGGACCCCGAAGACTTGAGCCGACCAATCTAAGGTCCCATCCCAAGTGCCTGACAGACCTTCGAAACGGTCTCGAAGCGCGTCTTCACCCGAAATGCCCCGATTCAACAGGTAGCGAATCCAGACCGTACCCCGTCGCCCGCTCCATCACCCAGTTCGCCCATCGACCCGCGGGCGCAGCAGCATCGGCCCATAGACCCACACGAAGACCCCAAAGGCCAGCATCCACAGCACCCCGGAGATCAGCAGCCACGTGGGGTAGCCCCCGGGTGCAACGAGCGGCGGCAAGACCCGCGCCAGGGCGGCGAGATTGATCAGGACGAAGGCGACGTTGGTAGCCGGCGAGCTAGCGACCTCTCGCCCTGTGTGGCCGAGGGTAACCCGAGCCATCATCCCCAGGGTGAAGACCCCAAAGGCCCCCGCGGTGAGGGCGTGCAGAGCCGGGAAGGGCGCGAGCAGGCCGAAGCCCGCCAGGGCATCCAGGCCCAGGCCGAAGATGAGCCACAGGTAGCCGGCATAGAGCACCGCGAGCATGGGGTTGCGCCAGGCCCTGACGGCGTGCCAACCGGCCATGCGCAGCACCTGTACCAGGGCCAGCGCTGCCGCGAGGCCACCGGCCAGTTTGGCGCCGAGCCCGGTCCAGGGACCGGGCAGTCCGGCCAGGAGGTGGGCCAGGACCAGGGCCGGGGCGATGGTGAAGGTCATGACCTCCACCTGCGGCCAGACCCGGGCCTTGGTGCCCGGCACACCCCGCTCGGTGAAGAAGGGCATGACCCGCCCGGCGACGATGAGCAGGGTCAATAGGGCCAAATCCAACATCAGCCTATCCCCGGCGAGCGCCGTCCCGGCCACCAGGCCCAGAGTGTCCAGGTGGACCAACAGGGCCGCCAGGGTCATGGCCGCGAAGAGCGCCAGGAAGACCCGGTTGGTCCGGTTGTCTCCCAACCACAGGGGCCTGGCCAGGCCTAGGGCGAGCATGGGGAAAAAGGCCAGATCCAGGGCGGCGATCAGGACCCCGGGCACCGGCAGGAAGGGGCCAATCCGAGCCAGCAGCCAAAGCGCGAACAGCCCCGCCAGTCTGGCCCCGGTAGGGGTCGGCATCCCTGTCCAGTTACGCACGGCGGTGAGCAGGAAGCCGGCGATGACGGCGGCGATGTAGCCGAAGAGCATCTCATGGGCATGCCAGGCGGTACCTTGGTAGTACCCAGGCGGCGGCAGGTGGCCACCGAGGACTGCCAGCCAGACACCCATCAAGGCAAGGGCGGCGACCCCGGCGGCGAGGAAAAAGGGACGAAACCCCAGGGCGAAGGGGGTCAGACCCCGACGGTCGGGGTTCATGTCGACGGACAGGCGGGCCTCGGGCATGGGATGCTCCATGGGCTTGGGACTGAATCGGCCGGCCGACTGGACTCTGGGTCTCTGGCGGCCGGGCCATGCAGGTTATCCCAGCCTGGCCCCGGGGTTGCCTTGATCTGTGTCGGTCCACGAGGTGGGCTGCGTCTCTTCCAGACCTGGTTCTCGCACGTTCAGATTGGGCAAGTACTTACGCCACCAGGGTCCGGCTTCGTTCCTCAGCCCAAGAAACGCTTGCCCAGGCTCGCCCCTTGCTGGCCGATGGCCAGGGCCTGGTCGAGCAACGACAGGGCTTCTTCCAGGGTGACCCGTACGTCGCGGGTAATGCCCAACAGCAGCGCATCCTGCCCGGTAGGGCATTCTGCCTCCCCATCGGCATCCGCCAAACTCACGGCTTCGAGTGGCTCATGCCCCTCACCCAGTAACTCCTCAGGGAGACCTAGCAGGCCCAGGTCAGCGGCGGTGAGGTGTTTGAGGTGGATACCACGGGTCATGGCGTCACAGGGTCAGCAAGCCAGGCGGGGCCCCAGTATATGCGAGGCCGCACCTCGCCGAAAAAGGGTTTGTGCCGCTGCCGCTCCCTGACGTGCAAGTCGGGAGGGTATGGGAAACGCCGCGTACAGCGTTTCCCCGGACGTCAAAACTTGACGTTGACCCCGGCATAGAAGGATCGGCCCTGACCCGGCACTGGGGTTCCCCACTGAGGTTCGTTGGGAAAGGGCGGGATGGTCATGGTCGTGCCCTGGCCGACATAGGCCCCACCCAGAGGCAGGTCATAGTTGCGGTCAAGCACGTTTTCGATGCCCAGCTCGACACTCCAGGTCTTTTTCTCATAGCGGCTGCGCAGGTGGGCCAGCCCATAGCCCGCGGTTTGCATTTCGTTGCGAACCTGGGAGACATCGTCCTTGGCAGACACAAACACGCCTTCCAGGGTATTGCGCCAGGGTCCCAGTTCCTGGGTGAGCGCCAGCGTGGCATTCAACGGCATGATGTTGTACAGGTTGTCCCCGGTATCTTGGTTTTCACCCTTGGTGTAGCTTGCCCCGACCTGAGCCGTGAAATCGCCAAAGCCGGTGCCGCTTGCTACCAAGTAATGGGCCGAGAGGTCGATGCCGTAAAGCGTGGCGGACTGGTTGAAATACTTGAGCACGGTAAAGTCATCGACCACGGGCACGATACGAGGCGTATTCGTCGTAGAGTCCCATTGCACCGCGTCGATATAGTCCCACACATAGGTGTAATAAGGCGTCACCTTGATGCCCCATTGCTGCTGATTGGCGTCGTGCCAGTCGGCGGTGAGGCTCAGGGTACCGGCGACCTCCGGGTCCAGACCCAGGTTACCTACATAGCCATTGCCATCGCCGACAAAATTATTCATGAAGGCGGCCATTTGCCAGGTGGACCAGGTATAGCGCTCGTACAGATTGGGCGAGCGGGTCTTTTGGCCCAGACCGATCTCGTAGGTCTGGGTGGGTGCCGGCGTGAAACGGGCAAGCCAGGACAGGTCCCAGTTCAGGTCGGTCTTGCCATGGTCCTGGGCATTGAAGAGCGCCGCATCACGGGTTTGGTTACCCATGCCACCCACCCCGCTGGTCGGGTAGCTGTCTAGGTTATAGCCATGCACCTGGCCCGTATCCATGTCCACAATTTCAGCCCGCACTCCAAGGATGTGCGACCAGCGGTCCTTGTGGATTTCCCACTCGCCAAAGGCCGCAAAGCGATCACGCTGCCCGTCGTTGATGTTCCAGAAGGTGTATGGCCACATTCCCGCACCGGAGGGGTCCCACCAATCGTCCAATCGGTAGTTCTGGTATTCGCCACCGACACGCAACAGGTCGCCATCGGCCAGGGGAATATCGGCACTGACGGTGATCCCGCCGTTCTTGCCGTCAGTATCCATCGGCATGCCGGCGGCGCAACCAACCATCATCCCATTGACCATCTTGGTACCCGAGATAGGCGCGCAGGGCATGCCATTGAGCGCCATACTCCCGCCCGAGCCGGCTGGGGGTTTGCCCGGCCCATACCAAAAGCGTTTATCGTCGCCGAAATC
The DNA here is from genome assembly GCA_963845265.1 of uncultured Gammaproteobacteria bacterium. Classification (GTDB taxonomy): domain Bacteria; phylum Pseudomonadota; class Gammaproteobacteria; order Chromatiales; family Chromatiaceae; genus DYRB01. Next base: position 13,584 of record CAWJRN010000016.1, read on the forward strand.
CATTTCGTGTTGCGTGTGTTCGTAATAGGCCCGCGCCTTCAGCGTGCCCCATCCCTGCTTGCCGGTATAGCCGAGGTTGAACTGGTCACTGCGGTTCTCCGTCATGTCCATGCGTTGGTTGGGATAGTTTTCGTAGGGGATGTGCTGTTGGCCATAAGTGAAGTCCAACCCATGGCCATCTCCCTGCCATGCGACCTGGACGGACTGATTGATGGCCTCATAGGCCGTCGAGCCTACCTCATCCAGGGGTAGGGTGTGACCCGCACGACCGGTGAAGGTGTAGTCCTTAAAATTGCCGCCTGCCTTATAGTTGTCCGACTGGGCGTAGGCACCGGTGTACCTGAGACTGAGATTGTCGGTAGCATAGGTGCCGGAGAGATTCCCGCCCCAGCTATCGCCATTGCTGCGATAAAAGGCGCCCGCGCTGCCTTGCACGAGATGCTCGCCGGGCATGGCGAAGGGCATGGCCGCGGACTCGACCAGGATGCTGCCGCCAATGCTGTCACCGCCGACACTCACGGGGCTGACACCGGCGAAGACCTGCACCTGGTCGACCGCCGTGGGATCGATATAGGACAAGGGTGAGTTCATGTGGTTCGGACAGGCGGCCACCAGATCCATACCGTCGACCTTGGTGCGCAGACGATCATCCGCCAGGCCACGGATGGCCGGCAGACTCGACACGCCCCCGGCTCCGTAGACACTGACACCAGGGATGCCCAAGAGCAAACCCGCGGTGTCGCTGGTGCGGGCGCGCTTCGGGGCAATCTCTGCCGCATTGAGGGTGGTCGAACCGGACCCCAGTGGAAGGTCTCGTTGGGCCGTGACCACGACTTCCCCCAGGGTGGTCGCCTCTTCGGCCGCCACTGCCCAGGCCCCGAGCCCCCCAAGCACCCCTAGTACCGCCACGAACAACTGCCGCCTGACCATCATCTGCCCTACCCCTGCACCTGTTGCGAAAAACACGAATGCGGCGGAGTGTAGTCAGGCCCGGCGGGAAGCAATCGGAATCTGGGATTTACCTGACACGGGTCAGAGCAACTTGGGGGATTTGACGGAACACGCAGGGGACAGGGCGTAAGTGGGTGATGGCGGCGCCTCCGACTGGCTGGCCACGGGGCGCAATTGTTGCGCTGCGGATCTGTCCCTGAACTACCACAACCCGCGTAGCCAGGCTGGGCTATTCGGGCAGAGCCGTACCGCTGCCCAACCGGTTAAGCAGTTTACAGGCCCAGGCGCCGACCGATGGCTCGACACGGCAGAATGGCGACCCGCCATCGCTGAAATGCAGCCTCCCTAGACCAGGGGCCGGGCCATGACGATGGCGTCCTCCCTCCGCTCCCCCGCTGGATAATAGCCCCGACGCAGGCCAACCTCACAAAAACCCTCGGACTCATAGAGGGCGATCGCGCCCCGATTGCTACTGCGGACCTCCAGGAAGGCGGTATCGGCGTTGTTGGCGCGTCCAATGGCAAACAGCCGCAGGAGCAGCCGACGCGCCAGGCCCCGCCGCTGCCAGGCCGGGTGGACACACAGATTGAGCATGTGACACTCCCCCACCGCGGCAGACATGACCGCGTGGCCGACCAAGGGCACACCTCCTGCAACACCCGACGCCACCGCGGCCTCTGGCGGTGCCTCGGCGACCAGGCAATGGTAGCCAACCCGCAAGCAGTCGCGGAAGATGCCCTCGGTCCAGGGGTAAACATAGGCGGCGTTCTCGACGGCCAGGACCGCGGGCAGGTCCGCCTCATGCATGCGCCGCAAGACGAACCCGGCGCCGGGGGTCATGGCACCCACAGTACCTCGGCCCACTCGCCCGATTCGCTTCGCATCGACTCTGCCCCCATGGTAAAGGCCCTTCCGGCATCGGGGACCCTGATCTAACTCAACCCGAGGCCGCAACGTCAGCATCGGGCATCCGGTTCGGGATATAGTACCGGCGATAACCGCCCAAAGGGCCCGGTTTCCCACTCCGCCCCCGGCTCGGACCAGCGCCGACCCAGGTCTCCCTTCAGTCACACCCCAGGACCGACCGATGTCCCACAAGCACATGGTAACCATCGACGGCAACGAGGCCGCCGCCTACGTCGCGCATATGACCAACGAGGTCGTTGCCATCTACCCCATCACCCCGGCGTCCAATATGGGCGAGTGGGCGGACGAGTGGTCGTCCTTGGGGGTCAAGAACCTGTGGGGCACGGTGCCCGACGTGGTCGAGATGCAGAGCGAGGCCGGCGCCGCCGGTGCCATCCATGGCGCCTTGCAGGGCGGCTCACTGGCGACGACCTTCACCGCCTCCCAGGGCCTGCTGCTGATGATACCGAACATGTACAAGATTGCCGGCGAGCTGACGCCGACCGTCTTGCACGTCTCCGCACGCGCCATCGCCGCCCAGGGGCTGTCGATCTTTGGCGACCACTCGGACGTGATGTCGGTCCGGGCGACCGGCTACGCCATGTTCTGTTCCGCCTCGGTGCAGGAGGCGATGGACTTCGCCCTGATCGCCCAGGCGGCGACCCTGGAGTCCCGTGTCCCCTTCCTGCACTTTTTTGATGGTTTCCGCACCTCTCATGAGGTGAATACCATCGAGAAACTGCCGACGGAAACCATTAGGGCCATGATCGATGAGGACCTGGTCCTGGCCCACCGCAGCCGCGCGCTAAACCCGGATCACCCGGTGCTGCGCGGGACCTCCCAGAACCCGGACGTCTACTTCCAGGGCCGCGAGACGGTCAACCCCTATTACAGCGCCGTCCCAGCCATCCTGCAGGCGCAGATGGACAAGTTCGCCGGCCTGACCGGGCGCCAGTACAAGATCTTCGAGTACATCGGGGCCGAGGACGCCGAGCACGTCATCGTGCTCATGGGCTCGGGCGTCGGCGCGGCCCAGGAGGCCGTGGAGCATCTGGTGGCTCGCGGCGAGAAGGTCGGGCTGATCAACGCCCGACTCTTCCGCCCCTTCGATCCGTCCTATCTACTGGCCGCCCTGCCGGCCACGGCGAAGAAGATCGCCGTACTCGACCGCTGCAAGGAACCCGGCTCCGACGGCGAACCCCTCTATAAGGACGTCCTCACTGGTCTCGCCCAGGCCGTGGCCGAGGGACAGATGGCGACGATGCCCCGCGTCCTTGGCGGACGCTACGGCCTAGCCTCCAAGGAGTTCACCCCTGGTATGGTGGCGGGCATCTTCACCGAGATGGCTAAGGACGCCCCCAAGCGTGAGTTCACCGTCGGCATCATCGACGACGTCACCCACCTAAGCCTGGCCTGGGACCCGGACTTCCGCCCCGACGCCACCCAGGGCGTTACCGCCTGCGTCTTCTTCGGCCTGGGCTCCGACGGCACCGTCTCCGCCAACAAGAACTCCATCAAGATCATCGCGGAAGAGACCGACAACTTCGGCCAGGGCTACTTCCAGTACGACTCCAAGAAGGCCGGGGCCGTGACCATCTCCCACCTGCGCTTCGGCCCCAAGCTCATCGACTCCACCTATCTGGTCGGTGCCGGCGAGGCGAGCTTCGTCGCCTGCCATCAGCCGACCTTCCTGCCCCGCTACGACATGCTGGACATGGCCAAGCCGGGCGGGGTCTTCCTGCTCAACTCCGCCACGCCCCCGGACCGTGTCTGGGACGACCTGCCGCGCAAGATGCAGGCCCAAATCATCGACAAGGGCCTCTCTTTCTATGTCGTCGACGCCTACAAGATCGCCGGCGACACGGGCATGGGCCGGCGCATCAACACCGTGATGCAGACATGCTTCTTCGCCATCTCCGGGATACTCCCGCGTGACGAGGCTATCGCCCATATCAAGTCATCGGTCAAGAAAACCTACGGCAAGAAGGGCCAGCGCCTGCTCGATCGCAACTACGCCGCCATCGACGCCAGCGTCGCCGGGCTGCATCAGGTAACCATCCCCGGCGCGGTCACCAGCACCTTCGAGCGGCCCCCAGCGGTCCCGGTCGCGGCCCCCGAGTTCGTGCAGAAGGTCACCGCCACCCTCATGGCCAATCGCGGCGACTCCCTGCCGGTCTCCCTGATGCCCGCCGACGGCACCTGGCCGACCGCCACCACCCAGTACGAGAAGCGCAACATCGCCCTGGCCCTGCCCAAGTGGGAAATGGATCTCTGCACCCATTGCGGCAAGTGCCCCTTCGTCTGTCCCCATGCGGCCATTCGCTCCAAGGTCTTCCCGGATAGCCTGACGGCGGAGGCCCCCGAGTCCTTCCTGCATGTGCAGATCAAGGGCAAGGACTTCCCGGTTGGACATCACATCACCTACCAGGTAGCCCCGGACGACTGCACCGGCTGCGGTCTCTGCGTCGAGGTCTGCCCCATCCGTGATCGCAAGGACCCGACCCGCAAAGCGCTCAACATGGTTACGGACGAGGCCTACCATAAGCAGGAGCGCTCCAACTGGGACTTCTTCCTCGGCCTACCCGAGTACGACCGCAAGCAGCTCGACGGCAGCAAGATGAAGCACGCCATGGTCTTGCAGCCCCTGTTCGAGTTCTCCGGTGCCTGCGTGGGCTGTGGCGAGACCCCCTACATCAAGCTCGCCACCCAGATGTTCGGCGACCGCATGCTGATCGCCAACGCCACCGGCTGCTCGTCCATCTATGGCGGCAACCTGCCAACCACACCCTACACCGTCAACCCGGACGGCCGTGGCCCGACCTGGAACAATTCCCTGTTCGAGGACAACGCCGAGTTCGGCCTCGGGCTGCGCCTGGCGGTGGACAAGCAGACCGACCAGGCCAGGGATCTGGTCCAGGCGCTGGCCGACCAGATCGGCACCGACCTGGCGGAGGCCTTGCTGAACGCGGATCAGACAGGCGAGGCGGGCATCTTCGAACAGCGCGAGCGGGTCGCTGCGCTCAAGGCCAAGCTCAACGACATCGAGGGTCTGGACGCCCGCGCCCTGGAGGGGGTCTGCGAGCAGTTGGTCAAGCGCAGCGTCTGGATCGTCGGCGGCGACGGCTGGGCCTACGACATCGGCTATGGCGGCCTGGACCACGTCCTGGCCACCGGGCGCAACGTCAACATCCTGGTCCTCGACACCGAGGTCTACTCCAACACCGGCGGCCAGACCTCCAAGGCCACCCCCTTGGGCGCCGTGGCCAAGTTCTCCGCCGGCGGCAAACCGACCTTCAAGAAGGACCTGGCCATGATGGCCATGGCCTATGAGAACGTCTACGTCGCCCAGGTCGCCTTCGGCGCCAAGGACGTGCAGACCATCCGCGCCTTCATGGAGGCCGAGTCCTACGATGGCCCCTCGGTGATCATCGCCTACTCCCCCTGCATCGCCCATGGGGTGGACCTGTCCAACAACCTGCGCCAGCAGGACATGGCGGTCAACTCAGGCCACTGGGGTCTGTTCCGCTACGACCCGCGCCGCACCGCCCGCGGCGAAAACCCGCTGCTGGTGGACAGCAAGCCGCCGAGCATCCCCTATCGCGACTTCATCTCCACGGAGACACGCTTCAGCGTCCTCAGCCGCATCCACCCGGACGCCGCCGAGAAGTACCTCCAATTGGCCCAGAAGCACGTCCACACCAAGTTCAGCCTCTACGAGCAGCTCGCCCACCTGGCGGTCCAAAAGGCCCCGGAGCAGGCGGCAGCCAAGGCTGCCGACCCGGCGGACAAGGGCTAGGGACCTGTTGCCCGGGGCGCAAGCGCCCCGGGCAGGACCCTGATCCCCATCGCCAATCGGAACCGAACCCCTGACCGGAGACCCCCATGGACCTGACCACAAACTATCTGGGCCTGACCCTCAAAAACCCCATCGTCCCCTCCGCCTCGCCCCTGACGCGCAGCGTCGAGATGGCCCGCGAGCTGGAAGACGCCGGGGCTGCGGCCGTCATCATGTACTCCCTCTTCGAGGAGGCCCTGACCGCCGAGACCGAGAACACCGCCCGCTTCGTCACCGACCAGCACGTCGGCTTCGCAGAGGCCAACTCCTTCCTGCCCGACCTGAAAGACTACGAGCACGGTCTCGACGTCTACACCAACAACCTGCGCCGCCTCAAGGAGGCCCTGGACATCCCGGTGATCGCCAGCCTCAACGGCGTCACCCCGGGTGGCTGGATACAGAACGGGCGCGAGCTGGAGCAGGCCGGGGCGGACGCCCTGGAGCTGAACGTCTACTACATCGCCGCCGACATCGAGCAGAGCAGCACCCAGGTCGAGGCACGCTACCTGGACGTGCTGCGCGAGCTGAGGCAGCACATCAAGATCCCGATCAACATGAAGCTGTCCCCATCGTTCAGCTCATTGGGGCACTTCGTCCGCCAATTGGAAGGGTCGGGCGCCCAGGGCGTCTCCCTGTTCAACCGCTTCTACCAGCCCGACATCAACATCGACAGCCTGCGCCTCCAGCCCAGCCTGCACCCCTCGACCTCCGCCGACGCCCTGCTCGCCATGCGTTGGATCGCCCTGCTCTACGGCCGCACCGGGCTGTCCCTGGGCGCTACCGGCGGCATCCACACCCCGGAGGACGCCATCAAGCTGCTGTTGGCGGGTGCCGACGTCGTGCACCTGTGCAGCACCCTGCTCACCAAGGGGCCGGCCCAGGCGCGGCACGTCCTCGACGGGATCGGGGACTGGATGGAGGAGCAGGGCTTCGAGACCCTGGAGGAGATGCGCGGCCGAGTCAGCGCCCTGGCCATTCCCAACCCAGCGGAGTTCGAGCGCGCCAACTACGTCAACATCCTCGACAGCTACAGCTTCTCCCGCGGCGTGCTGGCCTGAGTCCAGGAGCTCGCCGACCCGGGTGCCTGGGAGACGCGTGTGCGGTGAAAGCCGCACGCGCGCCCCTTTGAGAAGAGCAGTTCAGCCGCAAACGAACCAATAGACGCAAATGAACAAGGGTTGGTATAGGCGGCCGACTCACCCTGCGAGGGCCACAGGACTGTCCTAACTCACTGAACCGAGAAAGCGCCGTCGTGACGCCACGGCGCCAAGAACGCCAACGATTTTTCAATGCGGTTTACCCGATCCGACGCCACGGGGGCTGCGGCGAGCCCCCGCTGTCTATCGCTCGTTGAGATCCACCAACGAGATCTTGCCGCTGGGAGGGCCGCGGTCCGGTCCAGTGGCATTGGGTCCACCCGGCTGGAGCTTGATCATCAGCCGGACCTCGTTGGCCGAATCGGCGTAAGTCAGCGCATCGTCATAGCCGATCTCGCCGCTCTTATAGAGCTGGAACAAGGCCTGGTCGAAGGTCGACATGCCCTGCTCCCCACCGCGCTTCATCAAATCCTTGATATTGTGAATTTCGCACCGCCGGATGTTCTCGGCCACGAGGGGCGTGTTGATCATGACCTCGACCGCGGCGAGCCGCCCTTTGCCCCCCTTACGCGGAATTAATTGCTGGGCCACGAGCCCTCTGAGATTCAGGGACAGGTCCAAGAGGAGCTGATTCCGCGCCTCTTCAGGGTAAAAATTGATCATGCGATCAAGGGCCTGGTTGGCGTTGTTGGCGTGGAGGGTGGACAACACGAGGTGCCCAGTCTCGGCAAAGGCAATGGCATAGGCCATGGTCTCGCGGGTACGAATCTCACCGATCAGGATGACGTCCGGGGCCTGACGCAGGGTATTGCGCAACGCCACCTCGAAAGACTCCGTGTCAACCCCGACCTCGCGCTGGGTAATGATGCAGCCATCGTGCTCATGAACGTACTCAATAGGGTCCTCGATGGAAATGATATGCCCGGTGGTGTGGCGGTTACGGTAACCCACCAAAGCCGCCAGCGACGTGGACTTACCTGTGCCCGTGCCGCCGACGAAGATCACCATGCCACGCTTGGCCATGCACAGGTCCCGCAGCACCGGGGGTAAGCGCAGCTCCTCCATGGTCGGGATGCGCGATTCGATGCGACGCAACACCATACCCGGGTGGTCCCGCTGCACAAAGGCGCTGACACGAAAGCGCCCTAGCCCCTTGGGGTCAATGGCGAATTGGCACTCGTTGGTACCCTCGAACTCGGCGCGCTGCTTGGCGTTCATGACACCGAGCACGAGGTCGCGTACCGCCTCGGGAGTCAGTGGCGTACTACCGACCGGTCGGATAATGCCATCGACCTTGATGCTCGGCGGCCAGTCGACCGTCACGAAGAGGTCGGATGCCTTCTTCTCCGCCATCAGCCTCAACAGTTGTTTGAAATCCACAAAGCACCTCGTAGAGATAATTGCCTAGTCGATCGAGTCCTTGTGCTGCGCCTTAACCTTGGCGTCCGCGCGCGTGATCAGGCCTTGCTTGACCAAGTCCCTGAGATTTTGATCCAAGGTCTGCATGCCCACTGCCTGCCCGGTCTGGATCGCAGAATACATCTGGGCGACCTTGGCCTCGCGGATCAGGTTCCGTATCGCCGCGGTGCCGATCATGATCTCGTGGGCGGCGATCCGCCCACCGCCGATCCTCTTCAGCAGGGTCTGGGAAATGACCGAGCGCAGGGACTCCGACAGCATGGAGCGGACCATATCTTTTTCCGCCGCTGGGAAGACATCGATGATGCGGTCGATGGTCTTGGCCGCGGAGGTTGTATGCAAGGTAGCGAAGACGAGGTGACCCGTCTCTGCCGCGGTCAGTGCCAGGCGGATGGTCTCCAGATCACGCATCTCGCCCACCAGGATGATGTCCGGGTCCTCGCGCAGCGCCGAGCGCAGGGCCTCACTGAAGCCCAAGGTGTCTTTGTGAACCTCGCGCTGGTTGACCAGGCACTTCTTGCTGACGTGAACGAACTCGATGGGATCCTCGATGGTGAGGATGTGGGCATACTCCCGGTCGTTGAGGTAGTCGACCATGGCCGCCAGGGTGGTGGACTTTCCCGATCCGGTGGGCCCGGTCACCAACACCAGGCCACGCGGGACATTGATAATGTCTTTGAAGCTCTCCGGTGCCTTGAGGTCGTCCAGGGTCAGTACCTTGGACGGAATGGTGCGGAACACCGCCGCAGCGCCGCGATGTTGATTGAAGGCGTTGACCCTAAACCGCGCCACCCCGGGGATCTCGAAGGAAAAGTCGTGTTCCAGGAATTCTTCATACTCCTTACGCTGTTTGTCGTTCATGATGTCGTAGATCAACGCGTGCACGGCACGGTGCTCCAAGGGGGGCACGTTGATGCGGCGCATGTCCCCGTCCACCCGAATCATGGGCGGAAGGCCGGCGGACAGGTGCAGATCCGAGGCATTGTTCTTGACACTGAAGGCGAGCAGCTCAGCGATATCCATAGCGAAAACTCTCTCATCGAACCAGTCCCACCGCGAACCGGCAGGCAGCGGCGACAGCATAACCGTATTGCCCTGGACCCGGTAACACCTAGCGAGGTCCCCTTCTGCAAAAGGAGGGTCAGATCACAGGCGTCCGGTGGAGCGGCATAGGAAGCGCAACGGCAACGGTCGATCGGGTTCGCAAGCGCACCGCAGCCTACGCCGACCTCCGAGCCGGAATGACGATGGATCAGGCCTCCATCCCGACTGCCCCATTGCGTCCCGCAGGTGCGTCGTCGGACGCGGATGCCCCCGAGGACGAGGCGATAGGCAGGGTAACGTGGAAGACCGCCCCCTGCCCTGACGTCGATTCAGCCCAGATATGGCCGTCGTGGTCCTCGACGATGGTCTGGCTGATCGGCAACCCCATGCCCATGCCGCTACCCTTGGTGGTGAAGAAGGGCTCGAACAGCCGCCCCATACGCTCGGGCGGGATCCCGGGTCCATTGTCCTCGACCTGGACCTGGGCCCCCTCCGGCCCCAGGCTGGTGCGTATCCGCAGTATCCGGGCCCCGACGGGGACCTCGTCCAGGACATCCAGGGCATTACGGACCAGGTTGAGCAAGACCTGCTCGATCTGGACCAGGTCCACATCCACCGGGATACGTCCCGGGGCCAGGTCCAGGTCGATCTGCACCTCGAGCCTGGCAGTCTCGAACTCGACGAACGAGCACACCTCTCGCACCATCTGATTCAGGTCCGCCTCGCTGCGGCTGGGTAGCTGACGGCCAACCAGGGCGCGCAGGCGACGGATGATCTCGCTGGCGCGGCGCGCCTGGGTGGTGATCTGCCCCATGGCCGCCACGAGCTCGCCGGTATCCCCAACCCCGCCCTGGAGTCGCCGGCTGGCCCCATTGGCATAATTGGCGATGGCAGCCAGCGGTTGGTTGAGCTCATGGGCCATCCCGGTGGCCACTTCACCCAGGGTGCTCAGACGCGAGACGTGGACCAGCTCGGCCTGGTGCTGGCGCGCCTCCTGCTCGGCGCGGCGCACCGCCGTGATATCCCGGGCATAGATGTTCACGTAACCCAGCTCCCGAATGGGGGCGAATAGGAGGGCATAGACCTGGTCGCCAAAGTCACCCTCGCGCTCCCGCGGCGCACCGGTATCGAGGGCTGCGACCACCTCGCCGGTCCAGTCCCCCGGCAACGGGTCTGCCAGACGCATCCCAAAGGCCGCCAAGAGAGGCGCGCTGGCGGGATTCGCGTAACCAACACTGCCGGCACGGTTGACCCGCATGATGGGATTGGGACTCTCGCCGGCAAACCGGGCGAGACTCTTAATCTGTCGCTCAGCTACCTTGCGCTCGGTGATGTCATGGATATAGAGGGTGTAGAAGAGCTCGTCGTCCAGATCGATGGGGACAATAGAAAGCTCGACCGGCACCGAGGAGCCATCCCGGCGCAGTGCCGTCAGCTCGCGCCGGGTCGGCGGCTCACGCCCGACCGTGCGTGCCCTGCGCGACTGTTTCAGGAGCTGGACAAACAGATCCCGATCCGCCGGGGCCACGCAGGACTCGGCAAAGACACAGCCTGCAGACTCGCTGCGGGTGAAACCCAGGGCCCGCTCGGCCGTGGGATTGAGCTCGATGATCTCACCGCTTCGATCGAGGGTCACGATGGAGTCCAGGGACGCCTCCATCATGGCTGCCTTGAGGGCCTCACTCTCGCGCATCTCGCTCTCGTGGCGACGACTCATCTCCTCCCGTGCCCTGAGCACCAACTGGGTAAAATCCTTGATCCAGTCCTCCAGCAGGAGCAATTGATTGCCGCCACGTTGAAAGTTCGGCTCGGCAATACCAAGGGCACGCTGGGAGAAGCGGGACATCCGCTTCAAGATCTTGTTCAGGCGCGTGGAGATCAGGTAGACGATCAGGGAGAAGACCAGGATGTAGATCAAGGCTGCGATGGTGCGCTGACGCCGCTCCAGGTTGCGCACCCTCGATGTCATGCGCTTCACGCTGTCGTGGGGGATAAAGGTCGCAAACAACAGGTTCCAGTCCGACCCCTCGTACTGCGACAGGGATTGTGAGGTGATCAAATAACGATCCGCCCATTGTTCGATCAGGGTCCCCGGAAACACGACCCCGGGGTCGATACTGGCCAAAATCCGCTGTTCGTCCGGGTCCACCAGGGCGACCAGCACCTGCCCCGGAATGACACCCCGCTGGGATGCCTTGAGAAAGGCGTCGTTGACGGGTACCACCACCAACAGACTACCCATTTGGAAGCCATTGCTGTCTTCCACCGAGTCGCCGACCAACAGGTAAGGCTGATCCTCAAAGCGGGTGAGCACGGTGCGCACCTCCCCGCGCCCAGGCGTCAGAGGCCCACTCACGCCCGCGGCCAGGTCTGCGGGCAGTGGCGCGGCGCCCGCCTGGTAGATCTCCCGTACCTGGCCGATGGTGTCCGCCAGCAAGACATGGCTGGGCGGAGAGAGCCCATTGCGGGCGAAGAAATCCGGCAACCAAAACGGCGGAAAATTCTTGTAAATGACCGGCTTGACCTTTTGCCTCGGCGACCAGAACAAGGGCTCCAGGTACTCCCCAAGGCGGCGGTGGTTTGCCAGCAGGCGGGCGGTCGCCGCGTAGTCGCTCATGTACTGATCGAAACGGATCAGGCTCTCCCGGGAGCGCATATCGAGCTGCGACTGAAGGTCCTTGGCGAAGACCTCCTTGATCTTGGCGCTCTGAACACGATCCAGGACTGCCCACACCGTGAAACCGGCGACCAGGGCCATGACCATGGCCACCACCGGCATTGGAGTAACCCGCAGCACGCGGTAGAAAAAGGAGCGTCGCGATATCTCGGTACGCAACCGTGGCCGATGGCGGCGCAGCCAACTCCGGGAGGCGCCAGCCGCACGTGAGAAGACACCAATGACGGGAGGCAGGTGCACCCGGGCCTCAGGTCTTGATGCCTACCCCACGCCTGAGCAGGCGCAGGCTAAAGGCCGCCAAGACCCCAATGAAGCCGAGGATGATGGCAAAGGCGATCCACAGCGGGATGTCGCTCACACCCTGGAGGCCGTAGCGGAAGGCGTTGACCATATAGAGCACGGGATTGACGAGCGACAGGCTGTGCCAGGGTTGGGGCAGCAGATCGATAGAGTAGAAGACCCCACCCAGGTAGGTCAGTGGGGTCAGTACAAAGGTCGGTACGATGGAGATGTCGTCGAAGCTGTTTGCATAGACCGCGTTGATGAATCCGCCCAGGGAGAACAGGACCGCGGTCAGGGCAAAGACCACCAGGCTCACCGTCACGCTGTGGACCTGAATGTCGGTAAAGGCAAGGGCCACGAGGGTCACAGCGATGCCCACCGTCAGACCACGGGCCACACCACCGGTGACATAACCGGCCAGGATCACCCAGTTGGGCGTGGGCGAGACCAGTAGCTCCTCGATATAGCGCGAGAACTTGCTGCTGTAAAAGGATGAAACCACGTTGGAATAGGCATTGGTGATCACCGCCATCAGGACCAGCCCGGGCACGATGAAGTCCAGATAGCCCAACCCCTGCATGGGCCCGATACGCTCTCCGATCAGTCGGCCGAAGATCAGGAAGTACAGGGCCGTGGAGATGGCCGAGGGGAGGATGGTCTGAACCCAGATGCGCGAGAAGCGCAGCACCTCCTTGACCAGAATGGTGGTAAAGGCGACCCAATAGCGCTGCCAACGGTCGCTCATGCGAGGGTCCCCGCGTCCGGGCCGGCTTGATCCACCATGTCCAGAAACAGCCGCTCCAGGCGATTTTGCTTGTTGCGCAGGCTGATGACCTCGATACCGTTGCGCGACAAGGCCTCGAACAGGCCGTTGATGGTGTGGGCGCGGCTCACCTCCACCTCCAGGGTACAGTCGTCGATGTGCTGCAAGACGAAGCCTCCCAGCTCCGGCAGGTCCGCTACCCGCCCCTTGAGGTTGAGGACGAAGGTCTCGGTGCGCAGCCGGCGCAGCAGGTCGCTCACATCGGCCCGTTCCGCGATCTGGCCCCCATTGATGATGGCCACATTGCGACAGAGGCTCTCCGCCTCTTCCAGGTAGTGGGTGGTGAGGATGATCGTGGTCCCGGCGCGGTTGATGTCGCGCAGGAAGGCCCACATGGAGCGGCGAATCTCGATGTCCACCCCGGCGGTAGGCTCGTCGAGGATCAGCAGGCGCGGCTCATGCACCAGGGCCCGGGCGATCATGAGCCGCCGCTTGAGTCCGCCGGAGAGTTGACGCATCTCGGTGTCGCGGCGGTCCCAGAGATCGAGCTGGCGCAAATAGCGCTCGGCGCGCACCCGCGCCTCCCGCCGCGGCACCCCGTAGTAGCCCGCCTGGTTGACGACCACCTCCAGCACCGGCAGGAACAGATTGAAGTTGAACTCCTGGGGCACCAGGCCCAGGCAACCCTTGACCGCCTCCGGCTCGCGGTCCAGGTCGTGACCGAAGACCTCGACCCGCCCCGAGGTCTTGTTCACCAAGGAGGCAATAATGCCAATCAGGGTGGACTTGCCCGCCCCATTGGGGCCAAGTAGCCCGAAGAAATCGCCCTGCTCGACCGATAGGTCCACACCCTTGAGGGCCTGGAAGCCACCGCGATAGGTCTTGACGAGTTCAGAGACGGCCAGGGCTGGCATGAGCGTGCGACAGAAGTCCAATGAACGAAGTGGGAACCCGGTAAGCTAACCAGCCAACGCCCAATTGGCAAGCCAGCCGGACATGGACCTCGCCCTGCCCCTGTTTCTCGTCGCGACCCTCGCCGGACTGGTGGACGCCATCGCTGGGGGTGGCGGCCTCATCACGGTTCCCGCTCTGCTCTGGACTGGCCTGGACCCGGTCTCCACCCTGGCGACCAACAAGGCCCAGGGGGTCTTCGGCACCGCCTCCGCCACCTTGCACTTCGCACGCCAGGGGGCCATCGACCTGCGCCGGGCCTGGCCGGCGGTGGCCTGCACCTTCGTCGGTGCCGCCGCCGGGGCCCTGTCGGTGCAGGTGCTGGGTGGCGAGACCCTGGCGCGCATCGTGCCGCTGCTGCTCATGGCCTTCGCCCTATATTTTCTGTTTTCTCCCAGAGTCTCGGACCTCGACAGCCATCGCCGCATGGGCGACCTGGCCTTCGCCCTCTTAGTCGGAACCGGGGTCGGCTTCTACGACGGCTTCTTTGGCCCCGGCACCGGGACCTTCTTCGCCATCGGTTACGTGGCACTGGTCGGCTACAACCTGAGGCGCGCCACTGCCCACACCAAGTTGCTCAATTTCGCCAGCAACCTGGCCGCCCTGCTGTTCTTCATCGGTGGTGGGCATGTCGTCTGGACCCTGGCCCTACCCATGGCGGCCGGGCAATTCCTTGGTGCCTGGTTGGGGGCCCACCTGGTGCTGCGCCACGGTACATCGCTGATCCGCCCGGTGTTGGTCATCGCGGCCCTGGCGGTATCTCTGAAGCTGTTGCTGGGGCTTTGAGAAGTCCTTGAGTCGCCAGGGTCTCCACTCACCGAGCCGAGATTCGGGTTTGTCCGTGGAGTACGACCAGCGATCCAAAAGGATTCGGAGCGGCCGACGACAAATAGACTGATTTAACCGGTTCTTGCAGGATTAACATGTTTTTTAGTTTGAATATCATCTATATAATTATGTTAAACATGACGAATTCCACCCATCCCGTCCCGATTCACAGCAGTCATCGCGGTCTACACATCTGCGCCAAGGGCCAATCGCGCTATGACCGCGGTATTCTGTGTCTGTAACGAACCCCAACGATCGACCCTATGGAGACCCCCATGTCCCCCGCAACGGCGCTGCCCGAGCGCTGCACGGCCAAGGCCGCACTCATCGGGCGCCACCTGGACCTACGCCGCATCGACCCTGCTGGACCTGCTCCAGAGTCGGCGCAGTCTGCGCGTCGAGTGGTACATCGTCATCCTGATCGTCATCGAGATCGGCCTATCCCTCTATGAGTTATTCTTTCGTGGCCATGTGGTCGGATGATCGCCCCCCTGGGGGTCGCGTAACCGTGCCAGGCCGCCTGGCGCACATCAACGACGCCCGGGGTTGGCTGGGCAGCCCAATACGCACACCTATGCCGCGAGGGACGAGCCCCACACCCACCGACTCCACCTGCCAAAGCCCGGAGGCACAATGACCCTACTGATGCTCGCTCTCGGCTTCGTCCTCCTCACCGCCGGGGCAGAGGCCTTGGTGCGCGGTGCCTCCGGCATTGCCGCTCGACTCGGCATCCCGCCGCTGATCATTGGGCTCACCGTCGTCGCCTTTGGCACCAGCGCCCCCGAGTTTGCCGTCAGTCTGGGGGCCGCATGGAGCGGTCAGCCGGACATCGCCCTTGGCAACGTGATCGGCAGCAACATCTTCAACATCCTGTTCGTGCTTGGCCTCTCCGCCCTGATCACGCCCCTGGTCATCCATAACCAACTGGTTCGCGTCGATGTCCCCCTGATGGTCGGCGCCTCGATCCTGGTCCTGTTGATGTCCCTGGACGGACACATCGGGCGTCTGGAGGGGGCCGCGCTGTTCATTGGCCTGGTGCTCTACCTGGGCTTCCAGGTTCGTCAGGGCCGGCGCGAGCGGGCCGACACCCTGGCCAACGAAGAGATCCCGGAGGGTACCGGATACTCGTGGTTGGACCCCCTGCTCGTCCTCGGCGGGCTCGTCATCCTGGTGCTGGGATCGCGGCTACTGGTGGATGCCGCGGTGACCATCGCCCAGGCCCTGGGGGTGAGCGAATTGATCATCGGGTTGACCATCGTCGCGGTAGGGACCTCCCTGCCGGAGGTAGCCACATCGGTCGTGGCAAGCCTGCGCGGTCAGCGAGACATCGCCGTCGGCAACGCGGTCGGCAGTTGCGTCTTCAATTCGCTGGGAGTCCTCGGAGTGGCCGCCCTCGTCGCACCATCCGGCATCGGTGTCGCCAGCCAGGCCCTCCAGTTCGACCTACCGGTCATGGTCGTAGTCGCGGTCGGCTGCCTGCCGATCTTCGTCACGGGCCTTGAGATTGCGCGGTGGGAGGGGGCGCTGTTCTTCGGCTATTACATCGCCTACACCGTCTATCTCATCCTGGCGGCAATGCAACACCCTGCCCTACCGGTCTTCAGCACTGCCATGCTCTGGTTCGTCCTGCCGCTGACCGCCGTAACCCTGGGGGTACTGTTCGCCAGGGATCGGCTAAGTAAGGGGAACGGGCCGAATGGGGAAAACCCAGGGTAACGGGGGCCCAATACATCCTGGCCTCCCGACGGAACCACAGGATGTTGAAGCAGTAGACCTATGCAAAAGGACTTGCGGCCGATCAGAGCATCTACGCTGGCTATGGATTCGCCTGGGGAAGGGCCGGAATGATGAGTTCCGTCCCTACGCGCATGTCCCGCAGCCCGCCCTGGAGCGAGGGGTTGGCATCCAGAATCACCTTCCAACGTTTTGAATCGCCATAATACTTGCCGGCCAGCTTATAGAGGGAATCACCTTGGCCAACGCGGTGAACGGCGAGGGGTCCCCCCGGCGCACCAGACCCAGCGGCTGGCTGCTCCGCCATCCCCGTGGCCTCGCCTTCCGTGTCGCTGACAGGAGGGACCGTACTCTCCGGGACGGGCGGCGCCTGATCGACCTGCTGTGACAGAGCCTCCATTTCGGGGCTGGAGCCGACAATCTTCGGCGCAGCAGGCTGCTCGACTGCCGCCTGCGGCTCGCTCGGGATCGCCTCGGGGCTTGTCGATGGGACGCCAGTCTGCGTCGCCAGTACCGAACGAACCGGGGGCACCGCGTACTGGGGCGCGTTGGTCGCGGTCGGCATCGATGCCGGAACGGGCACATCGCGCTGAACGCCGGGTCCTTCCGCAGCAGTCGCGTCGGCCGTCGTCGGGTCCCGCCGACTCCAGATCGGTGCGTCCGGGTCTGGTGGTGCGATGGCATCCAGGTAACGTGCTTCTTCTACGGGGCCCGGCACAGCGATCGGCTTCTCTGCCGACTGCATCTTGACAACGACAGCAAGGCCGGCCGCTATGACGACCGCTAGAATGAGGATCTTCCAGAGAATGCTCATCGTGCGACTCCCGTGGTGTTGATTGGGTTGCTGAGGGGTACTGGCGCCAGGCCCTACCCTAAGGCAGCGCCCCGGTTTCAGCGATACAGCGCGCCTTAGTCCTGTGTCACGCGTAATCTCGCGCCACACCCTGTCCGGTGCGGCCTAGTCCGACGGCTACAGACGCAGCCGCACAATGCGGTCGAAACTTGCATACGGCCAAGCGCCACGGCCCTTAGGAACGGTTCAGAAACAACCGAAACAAGCGCGCGGACGACAAGAAACTACGAAATACACGAAAGTCGCGAAAAAACAGCAAATGCTCCTGCGTATATTGAGCCTTTTCGCGTTTTTCGCGTGTTTCGTAGTTCCAAGAAGATGTACCGGTTGTTCTTGAATCGTCACTTACCCAGCCGTACTTCGCCGGATTGTAATGGATTTATTCGACATGCACCGCTCAGCATCTCCGTCGGGTAGCATCCAGTCCGAGCGTCGGTGGGTTCCGGCGCGCTTCAGCTCCGTACCTGTCCGCAGCGCCTCATACGGCATCCAAATGAGTCTTGGCGCCACTGCGCCGGGCGCAGGCGTCGAGGCGGTCGAGGGCGGTATCCATTCTCTGGCCGTGTACCCACTGGCCACTCCGGCGATTGCGAGGCCGGGCGCCATGTTCACCGTGGTGCTCTTGACGGACAATCGGGTGTTCGGGTTCTGGGAGCAGGTACTGACGACCGCTGCTCGCGGATGCCGTCCCCGCCGGACAATTCCCCCATTTGATCTGGGTCAAAGCCTGCCCCGTCGGCGCCCCGTAGCTTCATGCTCACCGCGACGCCCGACCTACAGCCGCTCGACACCCAAGATCAAAACAGAGGAATTCGACCATGAGGTTCCAACCCAAACACGCCGTGGGGGTCCTGACCCTATCTGCCCTTGCACTCGCCATGACCACTGTCTGGGCGGAGGACGCGGGCCATGGCACCGGCAAGGCCGAGGCCGCCTATGAAGGGGCCCCGAGCGCGATCAAGGCCGGCGAGACCCAGGACATGATCGACACCGAAGGCCCGCCCATGACCAAGGCGGAGTTCGACAAGGCCAAGGGGATCTTCTTCCAGCGCTGCGCCGGCTGCCATGGCGTGCTGCGCAAGGGCGCCACCGGCAAGCCCCTGACCACCGACAAGACCCGCCCCCTGGGCACGCCTTACCTCTCAGCCTTCATCAACATGGGCTCCCCGGCCGGTATGCCCAACTGGGGCACCTCGGGCCAGCTCAGCCCGGCCGATATCGACCTCATGGCCCGCTACCTCCAGCACGAGCCACCCCAGCCGCCCGAGTTCGGTATGAAGGAGATGAAGGAGTCCTGGAAGGTCCTGGTGCCGCCGGAAGGCCGGCCCACCAAGCAGATGAACAAGCTCAACCTGGACAACCTGTTCTCGGTGACCCTGCGTGACGCCGGCGAGATCGCCCTGATCGACGGCGACTCCAAGGAGATCATTAAAATCATCCCCACCGGCTACGCGGTGCATATCTCGCGCATGTCCGCCTCCGGGCGTTATCTCTACGTCATCGGGCGCGACGCGCGTCTCGACCTCATCGACCTGTGGATGGAGACCCCCACGACGGTCGCCACGATGAAGGCAGGGATGGAGGCCCGATCGGTGGAGACGTCCAAGTTCAAGGGGACGGAGGACAAGTACGCCATCGCCGGGACCTATTGGCCGCCCCAGTTCGTCATCATGGATGGCGATACCCTGGAGCCGCTGAAGATCGTCTCGACCCGCGGCATGACCGTGGATACCCAGGAGTACCACCCGGAGCCCCGCGTGGCGGCCATCGTTGCCTCCCACGAGCACCCGGAGTTCATCGTCAACGTCAAGGAGACCGGACATGTCTTGATGGTCAACTATGACGACATCAACAACCTGAAGATCACCGACATCGAGGCCGCCCCCTTCCTGCATGACGGCGGTTGGGACTCCACCCGGCGCTATTTCATGACGGCGGCCAACAAGTCCGACAAGATTGCCGTGGTGGACTCCAAAGAGGGCAAGCTCTCGGCACTGGTGGAGGTCGGCTCCATCCCCCACCCGGGGCGCGGCGCCAACTTCGTCGATCCCGAGTTCGGCCCGGTCTGGGCGACCAGTCACCTGGGCGACGCCTCCGTGGTCCTGATCGGCACCGATCCCGTCAACCACCCGGACCAGGCGTGGAAGGTGGTGCGCAAGTTCGACGGGCTGGGCGGCGGGTCCCTGTTCATCAAGACCCACCCCAAGTCCAAGCACCTCTATGTGGACGCAGCCCTCAACCCGGTGGAAGACATCAGCCAGGCGATCGCCGTCTTCGACATCGATAACCTGGGTGCCGGCTTCAAGAAGCTCGACATCGCCGCCATGGCGGACCTGGGCGACGGGCCCAAGCGCGTGGTCCAGCCGGAGTTCAACCAGGCCGGCGACGAGGTCTGGTTCTCGGTCTGGAACGGCAAGGACCAGAAGTCGGCCCTGGTGGTGCTGGATGACAAGACCCTTGAGGTCAAGAAGGTGATCAAGGACGAGCGGCTCATCACCCCCACGGGTAAGTTCAACGTCCACAACACTATGCACGACGTCTACTGAGCCTAGTCGGGACGGGGCCCGCTGGTCCCGTCCCGGCGCTACACCTCGGAGCCCCTTCATGTTCTGGATTCGCGTGGCCCTGTTAAGCATGATCCCCCTGTTGGTCTTTGCCGCAGCGGGCTCGGCCCTGGCCGAGGACCTAAGCCCCGAGCGCCAGGCGGCACTGCATAACCTGCTGGTACAGGACTGCGGCTCCTGCCACGGCCTGACCATGCGCGGCGGGCTTGGCCCCGCCCTGCTCCCCGCCGATCTGGCGGACAAACCTGCGAGCTATCTCCAGGCAACGATTCTTTACGGTCGCCCCGGGACACCCATGCCCCCCTGGCGGCCCTTCCTCAGCGACGCGGACTCGGCCTGGCTGGTCGAGACGCTGCAACGCGGGGTGAACCCATGATCCACGGTTTCCTGATCGGTCTGCTCTGCCTCGGCGCGACCTGCGCCGAGCGCGGCAGAGCCACTACGCGGCACGGGTGACTTGGGGCTGGTCATCGAGCGCGCCCGCGGTAGCGTGCAAGTCATCGAGACCAGCCACAATACGGCCCTGGGCCGGGTCGAAGGGCTCGGCGACCTGTCCCACGCCTCCGCCGTCTTCTCCCGTGACGGGCGCTATGCCTATGTCTTCGGCCGTGACGGGGGTCTGTCCAAGGTCGACCTACTGACCCGCACCCTAGCCGGCCGGGTGGTGCAGGGCGGCAACAGCATCGGCGGGGCCATCTCCCAGGACGGGCGCCTGGTAGCCGTGTCCAACTACGAGCCGGGCGGGGTGCGGGTCTTCGACGCCGAGACCCTCGCCCAGGTGGCGGACATCCCTGCCAGCTACCAAGCCCCGGATGGGCCCAAGCTGTCCAAGACCGTTGGCCTCGTGGACGCCCCCGGGCAGCGCTTCGTGTTCAGCCTCTGGGAGGCGGGGGAGATCTGGGTCGCGGACCTGAGCGACCCGGCCAAGCCCGATGTCCGCCGCTTCAAGGACATCGGCCGCCAGCCCTACGATGCCCTCATCACCCCGGACGGGCGCTACTACATCGCCGGGCTCTTCGGCGAGGACGGCATGGCCCTGCTCGACCTCTGGGACCTGGATGCCGGGGTGCGGCGCATCTTGCCCAACTACGGTCACGGCAGCGAGAAGCTTCCCGTGTACAAGATGCCCCACCTGGAGGGCTGGGCCATTGCAGGTGATCGTGCCCTGGTCCCCGCCGTGGGCCGCCACCAGGTGCTGGTCATGGACACCAAGACCTGGCAGGAGGTCGGGCGGCTCGATGTGCTCGGTCAGCCGGTCTTCGTCATGGCCCGGCCCGACGGACGCCAGGTTTGGGTCAACTTCGCGCCGCCGGACAACGGCAAGATCCAGATCATCGACACCCTGAACCTCCAGGTCGTCACCACCCTGGAGCCAGGCCCCGCCGTCCTGCATATGGAGTTCGAGCCCCGTGGCGAAGAGGTCTGGGTCTCGGTGCGCGACGCCGACCGCGTCGATGTCTATGACACCGCCACCCTGGCCCGCACCGCGACCCTGCCGGCGGAGAAGCCCAGCGGGATCTTCCTCACCGACCGCGCTAACCGGATCGGGCTATGAGCGACACATCGGCACCCGACTCGGGCCTGGCCCTGGACGCCATCGACCGGCACCTGCTCAACGACTTTCAGCAGGGCTTCCCCCTGTCCGCCCGGCCCTATGCCGAGGTCGCGGAGAGCATGGGCATCGACGAGACCGAGGTCCTGGCGCGCCTGAGCCGACTGAGTGCCGCCGGGGCCGTGAGCCGGGTCGGGCCTGTGCTGCGCCCCAAGCGCATCGGGGTCAGCACCCTGGCCGCCATGGCGGTGCCGCCTGGGCGTCTGGAGACCGTGGCCAAACTGGTCAGCGACTATCCCGAGGTCAACCACAACTATGAGCGCGAGCACCGCTTCAACCTGTGGTTCGTCCTCACCGCCCCGAATCAGACACGCCTGAATGCCGTCCTGGGCGAGATCGCCCTCTACACGGGCATCGAGGTCATGGATCTGCCGATGCTCGAGGAATACCACATCGACTTGGGGTTCCCACTGCAATGGTCATGAATCACCTAGCCTCGAACGGCGCCGATGCGGCCCTGCTGGACGCGGTCGCGGACGGTCTGCCCCTGGTGCCTCGACCCTACGCCGCCCTCGGCGCAGGACTCGGCATGACGGAGACCGAGGTGCGCGAGCGCCTGACACGCCTGTTGGCGAACGGGACCATCCGCCGCCTCGGCGTCGTCGTGCGCCACCAGGAGTTGGGCTACGGGGCCAACGCCATGGTGGTCTGGGCCTTGCCGGAGGAGCGGGTATCGGAGCTGGGGGAGCGTATCGGCGCCCTGCCCTTCGTGACCCTGAGCTACCGCCGGCCCACGCGCCCGGGATGGCCCTATAGCCTCTTCACCATGATCCACGGGCGCGACCGAGCCGCCGTACTGGCCCAGGTCGACCGCATCAAGGAGACCTGCGGGCTCCAGGCGGTGGACAGCGCAGTGCTCTTCAGCGGGCGCCGGTTCAAGCAGCGCGGTGCCCGCTACGGGGCTACTTGTGGAAGATCTGCGGACGACTGCGACATGACACGCAGCAATACCCCCGAATCGAACGCGGTGGCCTCCGGACCCCAGGCCCCGACCATCCAGCGCGAATTGCACACCTAAGCCCACGCGCTGACCCTACTCAGGGTGGCCCACCCGCTGGCCGGGTGACCTCCCCAATCGCGTCGCGGCGATGCCCGGCGGCGATGGGTCATCCTGACCTTAACGCTCCCTCCAACCCCGCCTCGGAGACAATACCCCATGCGCCTGTGCTGGACCCTGACCACCCTGCTCGCCCTCGGGCTCGCCGCGACCCTGTATCTGTTCCTGGTCCGGGGGTCCGTGGCACCGGCCAGCGATGGCCGTACCGCCATCCTGCTGGAGCCCGCCGAACGCGACCTGGTCCTGGCCGAGATGCGCGCCTTCCTCCAGGCGACCCAGTCGGTCCTGGTCGCGGCGAACGCAGGGGACCTGACCGCAGCAGCGGCGGCGGCCCGGGCGGTGGGTGCAGCGGCGCAGCAAGCCGTGCCGGCGACCCTGATCGGCAAGCTCCCCCTTGGCTTCAAGCAGCTCGGCTTCGATACCCACAGCCGCTTCGACCGGCTCGCCCTGGACGCGACCGACCTCGGTGACCCAAGCCAGACCCTGACCGCATTGGGCGAGCTGATGTCCAACTGCGTGGGCTGTCATGCCGCGTTCCGCATCGATCCCGTCCAGCCCTGAGGAACCTAACCATGCTGCACCCCAGCCGTAGCGCCCTCGGCTTCGCCCTCCTTGGCTTGGCCTGTGTGCTGGCCTGGGGATCTGCTCAGGCCGAACCGGTGCAGGACGTCTTCCTGCTCCACTGCGCCGAGTGCCACGGCCCGGACCGCCTGGGGCGCATCGGCCCGGCCCTGCTGCCCGAGAATCTGGGTCGACTCAAGCGCGACGAGGCCGCCGCGACCATCGCCCAGGGGCGCCCTGCCAGCCAGATGCCGGCCTTCGCCGACAAGCTGAGCACCGAGGAGATCCAGGCCCTGGTCGAGCTGGTCTACACGCCGCTGCCGGAGGTCCCGACATGGGGGATGGAGCAGATCCAGGCGTCGCGCCTCACGCCGGTGGACCCGACGACCCTGCCGGACAAACCCATCTTTGACGCGGACCCCCTGAACCTGTTCGTAGTCGTCGAACTGGGCGACCACCACGCCACCATCCTGGATGGGGACAAGCTCGAACCCATCCACCGCTTTGCCACGCGCTTCGCCCTGCATGGCGGGCCCAAGTTCTCCCCGGACGGGCGCTTCGTCTACTTCGCCTCCCGCGACGGTTGGGTGACCAAGTTCGACCTCTACAGCCTGCAGGTGGTCGCCGAGATCCGCGCCGGGATCAACACCCGCAACCTAGCCGTCTCCGGAGATGGCCGCTATGCCATGGTCGCCAACACCCTGCCCCACAGCCTGGTGTTGCTCAACGCCGCCGACCTGACCCCGATCAAGGTCATCCCCGTCGAGGACGACCAGGGCAAGACCTCGCGGGTGAGCGCCGTCTACGACGCCGCACCGCGGCACAGCTTCGTCGCGGCGCTCAAGGACATCCCCGAGCTATGGGAGATCCAGTACCGGGACGACCCCCTGCCCGTCTACAACGGCCCCATGCACGACTACCGCATGGACGAGGGCATCGCGCGCCAGACCGGCCCCTTCCCAGTACGGCGCATCCAGTTGGCCGACTACCTGGACGACTTCTTCTTCGACCCCGACTATCGGATGGTCTTGGGGGCGTCGCGCGACGGCAAGCCGGGCCAGGTGGTACACCTGGACCTCGGACGCAAGATCGCCGAGTTGGACCTGGCGGGCATGCCGCACCTTGGCTCCGGAATCGTCTGGGACTATCAGGGGCGCCGGGTGCTCGCCACGCCAAACCTCAAGGATGCCGAGGTCAGCGTCATCGACATGCGCGACTGGCATACCATCAAGCGCATCGAGACCCTGGGACCGGGCTTTTTCATGCGCAGCCACGAGGCATCCCCCTACGCCTGGGTGGATGTCTTCTTCGGTCCGAACAAGGACGCGGTGCACGTCATCGACAAGGCCACCCTGGAGATTGCCAGGACCCTGCGCCCAGTCCCGGGCAAGACCGCGGCCCATGTGGAGTTCGACCGCTACGGCAAGTACGTGCTGTTGAGCGTCTCCGAGACGGCCCCGGACGGGGCCCTGGTCATCTATGACGCAAACACCCTGGAGGAGGTCAAGCGGCTGCCCATGAACAAGCCGTCCGGAAAATACAACGTCTTCAACAAGATCACGCGGTCGGCGGGGACCAGTCACTGAGCCCTGCCGGCCCAGGCTGCGAAACCCATGAACGACGCAGGTGCTAGCGCCAGCCTCGCGTTGCTGGCCATCCTGTCGGCCTCTGCAGTCCCTGCACACGCGGACGGCCTGCCCATCGGGTCCGCGGTGCTGTTCAGTACCCGCTGCGCCCACTGCCATGAGGGCGAATGCAGCGGGCGCATGAGCTTCCTTTTGGCGGCCAACGCGGCGGACCAGCATATCCGCCGCCACGGTGGGGACCTGCCCCAGGAGACGGTGCAGGACCTGGCGGACCTACTGCGCTACACGAAGGAACGCTGTGCTTTCTATCCCATCCCGCTCACCCTGGCGCAGGATGGCGATTGGGGCAGGAACACCCTGGACCGGCTGCGCGACCCCGACGGGACCGCCTACTTCCTGCCCCTGGGTCACCTGGAGTCAGGGGCATACCGCCTGTGGATGGACGGGATGGCCCCTGGTATGAGGGTCTGCGCCGAGTTGATTGCCGCGGACTTCGACTTCGTCAGGCACGAGGGCGTCGCACCGAGCGGCGAACGCCAAGGGCTGCGCTTCCAGGTCGAGGAACCCACTGAGGTGTTTCTGCGTCTCAGGACCCAGGGGCCCATCGTGCTGACGCGGGTGGAACTGATCGGACCCGGATCGGCTGCGAGGAGCAGCGAGTGATGCCTCACGCGGGACTTCCCCCACGTCCCTGTGGGTCGTCCCCCTCCGGCTGTCCTTGCCTCACGCGGGACTCCCACGTCCCTGTGGGTCGTCCCCCTCCGGCTGTCCTTGCCTCACGCGGGACTCCCACGTCCCTGTGGGTCGCAGGGCATGAGGTCGAGTTCGCGGGTGTCATCGAGCTCTGCCAGGGCGATGAGGGCGGCACGGTCGTTGACGGTGACGTGGACACCGTGCACCGAGACCACGCCATCTAGGGTCAGTTGCTTGATGACCCGTGAGAAGGTTTCCGGCGTCACCGACAGGCGCGAGGCCAACACCCCCTTGGGGATGTCCAGGTCGAAGTTGCGCCGCCCCTCGGCCAGGTGGGCCAGCAGATAGCGGGCCACCCGACTCTTGGCATTGTGCAGCGTCAGGTTGTCGATCTCGCCGACCAGACCCCGCAGGCGCTGGCTCAGGGCACCCATGACCACGAAGCAGGTGTCCACGGACTCGCGCAGCATGGCGGCAAAGCAGCGGGCATCGATGCCGATTAGCTCCGTCGGGTCCAGGGCGGCGGCACACACCGGGTAGCGCGGAGCATTGAGGAACATCAGGGCCTCGGCGAACGTCTGGCCCGGGGAGACAATTTCGATGATCTTCTCCGCCCCATCCGGGGAGAGCCGAAACAGCCGGATCTGCCCACACTCCACCAAATAGAAACGGCGCGAGGGGTCGCCCTGACTGAAGAGCCATTGCCCTTCATCCAGATGGATGGAAACGGCCATGGCGGCGACCTGGTCCAATTGTTCGCGACTCAGGCCCGACAGGAGGGGGGCCTGACGCAATCGCTGGATCATCTCGGTGCCTCCACATTTTCCTGTGCCAACGGATTGCCGGTAGCCCGGCAGCATCCCCGATTCCACGCTTGCAAAGCTTAGCTCAGATCAAGGTGCTGATGCCTGAGTGGTGGGCGCGGGCTCCAGGGCTTGGCGGGTTCGCCCGTAACGCCAGACGACCTTCAGCAACAGTCCCGCAAGCAACAGTGTCGACAACACGAGGAAGATACCACCGACCAAAGTCAGACGCGGCTCAAGGGACGCGGCAACCAGGGTGGCAAGTGCCGCCAGGTGCAGACCCCACTGCCAGCGCGTCAGACGCTCGGGCATCAGGGCACCCATGTGCGGAACCCGCACCTCGAAGCGCCCGGCGGCGATCTGTCGCTGTTGCAGGTGAAACCAGCACAGGAAGGGAACGATCTTGAATAGCATGCCGCTGGGCAGCCCGACCCCCACACCCACCAGCAGCAAGACCCCGACCAGGGTCTCCGGCGCCCCGCCGGCCCAAGCCAGGGCCGCGGCAAGCCCGGCCCCCAAGGCCGTCCACCAGTGCAAGAGGGTGGCGTCGCGGCGCGAGCGGCTGCGATACCTCTGGATGCGAATCGTGACCACGGCAAAGGCGCCGAACCCGAGGGCAATCAGGCCTCGGCCAAACCAGGCCAGGTCCTGCCGATCGAGCAGGGTCGCCAGGCTGACGCCGACCAGCAGCAAGAACAGTGCCGGGCTCAGCCACTTCGTCAATAATGACGGATAGGCCGGGGTGACATGGAACATGGGGACCACCTGGTACCCAACGCCCAGGATGAGCAGCCCCACCCAGCCAAACAGCCCCCAGGTCAGGTGCAGATTCACCCAGGCGCCGAAGTCCGGCAACACACCCCAGCCAAGCAGCATTCCGACCAACGCGAGGCCCAAGACCAGGGTTGGAACCAGGGCCAGGGCCGCCAGCCGCAGGGCGGTTAGAGTCGCCGGTGCCCCCCGAGCACGAACCAGGGCGGTGCCGGCCGCGGTGAGGAAGACCGCAAACCCGAGCGCCGCGCTCAGCCCACCCACCCCTAGGGTCCAGGGCCCTGCACCGAGGAACCCGGCGGCCATGAGCCCGGACCCGCCGGCGAGGGCGACATGCACCACAGGTGCCACCCAATGGACCCCTGACACAGGGGCACCCGCGATCACCGGGAGCATCTGAAGCAGTGCACCGCACATGGCCTGCCCGAGGAAGCCGACGACGATCAGGTGGGTCAGGGCCAGGGCAATCGGGTCCCAACGGGAGGCCAGGGCGGCCTCACCCGACACCATCAGGAGCAACCCCGCGGCCACGGCAAACCAGGGCGCGGTGAGCAACAGGCGTAGCGGCAGGTGGATGGGCGGGGCCTGATCCAGGCGCAGCCCGGCGGTATCGACCATGGGTCAGTCAGGCCGGTGAGCCATCGGCGGTGCGAATCAGAATCTGGTAATCACCATCCCCACCACTGACCTCCCACAGGTAACCCATGCGGCGCAGCAGATCGAATAGAGGAAAGGGCTGGCGAGTCAGGCGCAGGACCACCCGGTCCCCGGCGGATAGGGCCGCCAGGGCGTCTAGGGTCCGCTCCATGGGTTCTGGCGGCTCCATCTCACGGGCATCGATGACGTGATCCATGGTGGTTCTCTACGGGTGGGCTAGGGTTCTTTGGGCTGACGCGATCGTCGCAATTGCGTCAAGTCTTCAGGGTCATCGGCGACGCACGAAACGATCCGGCAAGATTCCGAGCGGCTAACAGGAAATGGACAGGATCAACAGGGCGCCAATTGTGCCAGTAAACCCGCGGCCTCGGCGGCCAGGGCACGGTCGGCCATGGGGTAGAGGATGCCCTCTTCCTTGGCATTGTGCTGTTGGGCGATCAGGTGCAGGGTCTCCAACAGCCCCAGGCAATCGTCCGCGGAGCGCGCCGTGACCGCGCTGGCCAGCTCGTCGAGCATGCGGCGCATCTGGGTATGCTCCATGCGCATCACCCCGGTGGGTCCAGCGGCCATGGGGGCCTGGGCCTCCAGGGCGGGGAAGAGCACAGTCTCCTCGAAGTTGAAGTGGCCGAGGGTCGCATCGCGAAACCGTGCTTCCTCCTCCCCTATCGCCCCCCAATCGCCACTGTCCGCCGCACCCTCCACAAGGGCAAGTAGGTGATCGCAGCGGCGGTGGTCTTCGGTTAACGCGATGGACAAGTGTGCAGTCACGGTCGGTTCCTCATACTGGGTGGTGGCTCGATTGTGGCCCGCTATTGCTCCGCTGCCTTGACATCGGTCATATGCACGGCATGGCGAACGAGTCGCCTGCTCAGGAGTTCTGGCGCCGGGTCGGCCCCAGCCGTGCCCGCTGCCGAGAGGCACCGGGGCATTATTGACCTGGGTCAAGGGCCCGGGGAATACCAGCCGGTTAGCTTGGGCTCACAGGCGCAATGAGCCGGCCGTAAGTCGAGAGGAACCCTAATGATGTCGTCGTTAAGCCCGCTGGGACGCGCCTTGATCAACCGCTACCAGGGCGGCTTTCCGCTGTGCCCGCGCCCCTACCTGGAGGCGGCCCAAGCACTGGGCACGGATGAATCGACCCTGATCGAGACCATCCGAGCGCTGCTGGAGACGGGTCTGCTGACCCGGTTCGGCCCGCTCTACAACGCCGAGCGCCTTGGCGGGCGTTTTACGCTGGCCGCCATGACGGTACCGGAGGGGGACTTCGAGCGCGTCGCCAAGATGTTGGACGCAAGCCCCGAGGTCGCCCACAACTACCGCCGGGACCACGCCCTGAACATGTGGTTCGTCCTGGCCACGCCCACCCAGGACGGTCTCAACACCGCCATTCGCCGCCTCCAGTCCGAGACGGGTCTGATCGTCTACGACTTCCCCAAGCTCAAGGAGTATCACCTGGGATTCTGGTTGCACCTGGAGGACTCCGGCTCGGTGGGTATCCGCCGGGTCGATCGACCAGACCCTATCCAGGACCTGGCGCCGTACACCCTCGACCGCGCCCTCATCGCAGCCACCCAGGCGGGTCTCCCCCTGGAACCCGAGCCTTTCGCCGAGCTGGCCGAGCGCATCGATTCGGACCCCGAGACCGTCATCGCCCGCCTGCAGGGACTGCTGGACGGGGGGGCCATCCGGCGCATCGGCGCCGTACCGAACCACTACCGCCTGGGCCTGCGCGGCAACGGCATGTCCGTCTGGAACATCGACGACGCCGAAGTCGACGCACTGGGCGAACGCATCGGCGCCCTGGATTGCGTGAGCCACTGCTATTGCCGCCCGCGCCGCCTGCCCCTCTGGCCCTACAATCTCTTCGCCATGGTCCATGGACGGGACCGGGATGAGGCGCTTGTCGCCGCCGCCCGGGTCGAGGCCCTGGTCGCCGGGCACTCCCGTGGGCATCGCATCCTGTTCAGCGAGGCCATCCTGAAGAAGACTGGCTTACGCTTCGTCGCCTGATCCGCCACCCCCGGGGAACCTCATGTTTCGCATCAGTCGCTATCTACAACTCCTTGCCGATCCCGAGGCCCTCGCCCGGGCCGCCGCCGCGCCTCCGGCTAAACCCAGCGGCCCGGTAGTAATCTGGAACCTGATCCGCCGATGTAACCTCACCTGCCGGCACTGCTATTCCACATCCGCCGATAAGGACTTCGCGGGCGAGCTATCGACAGACGAGGTCTATGGGGTCATGGAGGACCTGCGCGCCTTCCGCGTCCCAGTGCTGATCCTCTCCGGCGGCGAGCCCTTAATGCGCCCGGACATCTTCGACCTGGCCCACAAGGCCAAGGCCCTGGGCTTCTATGTCGCCCTGTCCACCAACGGAACCCTGATCGACCAGGCCCTGCTCCCGCGCATCCGCGAGGCCCGCTTCGACTACCTGGGGATCAGCCTGGACGGCCTGGAGGCAACCCACGACCGCTTCCGCCGCCGCGACGGGGCCTTCCGCGAGTCCCTGCAGGGCCTGCGGCTGTGCCGCGACGCGGGCATCCGGGTCGGTATCCGCTTTACCCTGACCCGGGACAACGCCGAAGACCTACCCGGCCTGCTCGACCTGATGGCCGCCGAGGGGATCGACAAGTTCTATCTGTCCCACCTCAACTACGCCGGGCGCGGCAATACCAATCGGGGCGACGATGCCCATTTCCGCCTGACCCGGGAGGCCATGGACCTGTTGCTCGATACCTGCTGGGGACGCATCCAGGCCGGCGTCCCCATGGAGCTGGTCACCGGCAACAACGACGCCGACGCCGTCTACCTGCTCCATTGGGCGCGGCGGCGCCACCCGGAGCGGGTCGCAGCTCTGGCCGCCGTGCTGCGGGGATGGGGCGGCAACGCCTCCGGGGTCAATGTCGCCAACATCGACAATCTGGGTGAGGTCCACCCCGATACCTTCTGGTGGACCCATGGCCTGGGCAATGTGCGCGACCGCCCCTTCTCGCAGATCTGGGAGGACCGCTCCGACCCCTTGATGGACGGCCTCAAGCAGAGTCCGCGCCCGGTCAAGGGTCGCTGCGCTGCCTGCACCTATCTGGACACCTGCAACGGCAATACCCGCACCCGCGCATTCCAGCTCAGCGGCGACCCCTGGGCAGAGGACCCGGGCTGCTACCTGACGGATGCGGAGATCGGCTTGGGCCCGCCGGCCAACACCGCCGCGCCGTTAAGGGCCGGGGTGACGACTTGAGCGCACCTGAAACACCGCAGGACCAGCAATCAAGCCTGCCTGCACCCAAGCCCCGCGGGCTCGGGCAAAAGATCACCGTGTTCGCGGCCTTCCTGTTTTACGGCGGGGCCTTTGCCTGCTTGGTCGGACTGGGAGTCTGGGTGGGCGACCTGGGTGGAAACCATCCGATCATTGCCAGTCTGGGGGCCTCAGCGGTCTTCTTCGTCGGGGCCGGCGTGGTCTTGCATGTGATGGGCCTCGCCAACCTGCCGAGCCTGCGCTTCGACCAAGACGAAGACCCTCCTGGGGCATGAGCCTCATTCGGACAATTCAAACGCAATCGGACGCGAAATTCGCCTTGCTTGGCCGGCAATGCGCCGGCGCTTGGGCGTCAAGGTCGCTCCGCGTTCAGAGTCGCAGGGTGCGGTGAGCTTGCGAACCGCACCCAAACGATCCACCTTACCGGTGCCATGGTGCGGTTCGTGCCTCACCACACCCTACGCGACGTACGGCTCCAGGTGTGCCCTGGAAAACTACTGAAACGTGCGCCATGCTCTGGAGTTCCTCACATGCCCCCCCCGAGGGCACCGCGCCTGGACCCAATGACCATGCCCAATGTCTCCGTCCGACACCGCCTCGCCTTGGCAGGGTGGCTTGCAGCCGCGCTGTTCACGCTGCCTGTTTGCGCCCAGGAATTCGCCCTGCCCTCCACCGAACCGGATCTATTCACCGGCAAGGACATCAACGGCGTCTGTGCCGGTTGCCATGGCGACGATGGACAAGGCGGCAAGGAGGGCGAGTACCCCCGCATCGCCGGGCTGCCCATGACGTACATATACCGGCAGGTGAAGATGTTCCAACAGAACACGCGCCCCAACATGCCCATGTTGGAACACGTTCAGGAGCGTCAGCTCAGCGATCAAGAGATCCTCGATATCTCCGCCTACCTAACCGGCATCCAACTGCAGACCCGTCTCGTCCCCATGGACGAAACGGACCCCAATTTCAACGCCTACGAGCGCATGATGGCCCTCAAGCGGATCGTGCAAATTCCTGCCTACGAGGGCGACGTGGCCGCAGGCAGCAACCTTTACGCCAAGGAGTGTCGCAGTTGTCACGGGGCCGATGGCTGGGGCAAACCGGACAAGGGTATCCCCCAACTCGCCGGTCAGTACACCCAGTACCTGTGGCGCCAGATCGACAAGTACCGCAACGGCGTCCGCATCCATGACCCGGATGCGCCGGAGGACGACATCCTCCCGGACTTCACCCAGGAGGAACTGCGTGACATCCTCGCCTACCTCTCCCGGGTCGACGACTGACTCGGCAGCGCAGCCACCCCGCACCGGCCCTTGAACCTGAACAAAAGCTATTCGGCCGCAAATTACGCAGATCATTCCGAGACTTAAGAATTGTCCGAAGGCGACCCCCAAGGTGAGCCGGCGGCCAACACCGATCCACTGTTGATTTGCGTCTATTTGCGTTCATTCGCTGAACCGCTCTCCTTCGAGGCACATCCTGGTGTGGACTCGTCCACCCCACTTTCCGCAGGTTGCTACCATGTCGACGACGCTGAGCACGCCTCTAATCGCCCTCTGGGTCGTCCTTGCGCTGGGGGCGACTTTGACCGCGTCCCGGGCCGCAGATCAATTGCCGAGCGGAGACTGTAAGGAGCCCAGACCGGAAACCGACCTTAGCCACTGCGACCTTGCCGGCGCCAACCTGGCCGGCCTGAACCTCAGTGGTGTGCGCCTGGACAAGGTGCGGTTGGAGAATGCCAACCTGTCGGGGACCAAACTGGTGGGAGTCAGTGCGGTTGGGGCAAACCTCCAGTGGGCCAAGATCGCCGACGCGGACCTGACCGACGCCGACCTCCACGACGCCAACCTCTTCCATGCCGTACTGGACAGGTCCGTACTCGATGGTGCCAACCTCTCCAGCGCAAACCTGTTCGGCGCCAACCTCAACGAGGTCCGTGCCCAGGGCGCGGACTTCACCGGGGCCTACATGAAGGACTTTTTGGCAGAGGGTGCAGACCTGTCACGCAGCCGCTTCGATCGTGCCTTCATGTTCCGCGGCGTCCTTATCGGTGCCCGCCTGAGCGATGCAAGCCTGCGCCAAGTGGTCCTGACCGGCGCTGGGCTGGAAGACGCGGACTTTGCGAGTGCCGACCTCAGTGGATCATTGCTCAATGGCGCCCATCTGGCTGGCGCCATCTTCCACGGCGCTCGCCTCGAGGGTGCCCGCTTCCCCAACGCCAATGTGGCAGGCGCAGATTTCTCCAAGGCACTGGACATCCCGGAGCACTTGGCCACGTTGCTCACAGCGGTCAAGAAGTAGTTCGTCGGAGCGTCCGCGTAGGGTCGCAGCGACGCCGGGCGCCCGGGCAGCCGCAAAAAGATGGCCCCCGACTTCGTGTGACGGGAGGAACTGGGGCTCCGCGGCCCCCACAATCCAACACCTATGGAACGGCTCGGCCACGGACAGGATGCCCTGCAACCTTAAGCCCAGCGTCCTGCCGTGTTGCGATGGGCGCACCGTAAATACGCCCGCGGCACCCATTCACCGCGGGGGGACCGGGTATGATCGCTGACGACCCACCACAGCCAGCAACGACCGGGTATACTGTCGGCCGACCTGGGAGAGCCGCACTTTTGTCATCGCAATGCCCGCAACGCCTCTGAACGGCCTTCGCGAGCCTAGGGAGCGTCTTGCCGGGCCGAACGGACCCAGGACATCCCCAGTTGCCGCTGGCGCGTGCGAGTGTAACCCGCAGCGCTCTTGCTCAAGACAGCCAAGGAATTGGCTCTGCGCCCCAGGGTTCTCGGCGGGGCGGCCCTTGGGCCGAGCATCCGCCGACGGCAGCAGAACTTGCCCGGGCGCGAATACCTTGGCGTTGCCGTTGGCTACGAACCCTTGGCAAGGGCACGAGCCAACTAGGGCCAGAGATGGTTCTGATCTGCATTTCCCAAGGGAACCTGGACCCCATCGCAGTGCCTGCAAACAGAAGATCCGTAATGACTCTATTCTCTGACCCGTCCTGTCCTTATTGTCACCGCGTCCGCATCGTCCTTGCCGAAAAAGGCATCAGTGTGGACATTGTCGATGTCGACGCCAGTCATCTGCCCGACGAGGTGCTGGAGTTCAACCCCTATGGGACGGTGCCAACGCTTGTCGATCGCGATCTGCGACTGTACGAGTCGCGCATCATCATGGAATATCTCGACGAGCGGTTCCCGCATCCCCCGCTCCTACCCGTCGATCCAGTCGCCCGAGCCAATGCCCGCCTGTTTATGTACCGGGTCGAAAGGGACTGGTTCGCGCTGATGGAACGTATCGTGAAGGGTGACCCCAAGCAGGCCGAACAAGCGCGTCAGGAGCTGCAATCGAGCCTCATCCACACCGGCCCGGTCTTCGGTGCGAAACGCTTTTTCATGAGCGATGAATTATCCCTGGTGGACTGCTGTATCGCCCCCTTACTCTGGCGCCTGCCGGTGCTGAAGATCGAGCTCCCACCCAGCGCCAAGGAAATTCAGGATTACACCAAGCGGGTGTTCAAGTGGCCCGCGTTCAAAGCCAGCCTTACAGAGGCCGAACACGAAATGATCGCCGACTTACGTTAGGTTGGAACTGGCCGACGATGACCCCGAATCGCCCCTACTTGATCCGCGCCCTCTACGACTGGATCCTCGACAACCAGATGGCGCCCTATTTGATGGTCAACGCCAATTACCCTGGGACCCAGGTGCCCGCCGGATTCGTACAAGACGGCAAGATCGTCCTGAACATCAGCCCCAGCGCCATCCGCGACCTCATCCTCGGCAACGAGCAAATTGCCTTTAGCGCCCGCTTCGGCGGCGTATCCATGCAGGTGCTGGTGCCGCTGGGCGCAGTCCTCGGCATTTACGCCCAGGAGACCGGACGCGGTATGTTATTTGGCGACGAAGAAGGCATGCCGGACGATGATGCCGCGCCGGATGACGAGCCAAGACCGCCGCCCCCCCCGCGGGAAAAGCCGACATTGAAGGTCGTTAAGTGATCAGCGCCAGGCGGCGCTTGTCATACCTTGATTGATAGAGAAAGGATTGCCGGTCTATCGCAAAACGCAGAGCGGGGTTCGACTCATGCGTCGCTCGTGGAATCCGGTCGACCCAGATTCAGGAGTTCGAGCTCCGTCCCCCTGAGCACAAGATAACCGCTACGCCGATCATCACCGTCATCACTGAATTCGAACCGAAACACCCGCCTGAAACGCAGCCCATGCGTGGTTCGACTGAGGCCGAGCCGATATAGGGCGACCGTTTGGTCGAGGAACTGCAACTGTTGGCGCGCGCAGGCCTCCCGACAGATACCGGTGGCGAGCTCCCGCGCCCGCAGACTATCAAGCCAGAACCAGCCCAGCAGCAGTAAGGAAAAGATGGCGATGAGGCTTTGCACACGGACATTCTACGACTGTTCGTCCTGGATGACGCTGACTAAAGAGGTCCCTGGCTTGCAACAGAGGGACTGCGGCTACCCTCCGCCCCTTCTCCCGGCCCCGGAAAGGGCGAATAATCACCCCAAGCCTAGACACCTATCCGAGCACGACCCGCCCGGCAACAGGAGCAAAGCATGACCAACCGGTCCCTAGTCGGCCTCGCCCTAACGAGCGCTATGATTCTCAACGGTTGTGGGCCCAGCAGTGACTCGGCAGACCCTAAGACCCAGGAGTCCGCCGCGCAGGATGCCACCCTGATGGAGCGCGCCAAGGCGGTCTCAGAGCAAGCCAGCGCGGTCACAAAGGCTTCCATCGCGCAAGGCAAAGAGGCGGCTCAGGCAGCCTTGGACAAGGGTCGAGAGCTGGCGGAACAGGCGCGGCCGGTGATCGATGCCGCTCAAACGAGCGCCGCACAAGGGCTCGACCAGGCCGCGGAGAAAGGCGCCGCGATGGCTCAGGCCGCCGGTCAAGTCGTCGATGCCGCACTTGAAAAGGCGAAAGAGCTGATCGCAGAAGCCAAGACCTATATCGACGAGCAGAAGCCGGAGCTCGCACGGCGCGCCGTGAACAAACTCAATGTACTCAAGGACGTGATGCCGCTCGCGATCCAGGAACAAATCGAAAAACTCGAGGCAGCCCTCCCGCCGGAATCGGATGAACTCGGGAACCAGGCCGATTTCCGGGTACCCGCCCAAACGACACCCCAAACCGGGACGCCCTGAGCTAAGGCTATTTCTGTCAATTCTCATACCATCCTGCTTGTCTTTTCGCCCGGCTTCGGCGTCGCGACAACAGTTGCATAGTCCGACTATGCGCCTGTTGTCGCTCCTTAAAGCCGAACGAGAATACGGCGCAATCTGGTATGAGAATCTCCGGCAATCGCCTAAGGCGATTTCTGTCCGAACCTGACTTATCGAATGGCAGCCATTGGATCCAACAGCCATGCAGTTTGAAATCAACCCCAGCATCCGTCGACAGGGCCGCGCACCCCATGAGTTGGCCATGATCAACTTACTGGTCTTTAACCTATTGTTCTGCATGGCAATTCTTGCAGGAACCATGGCGCCACAAGGGTCTGTTCTGGAGCATTACAAACTCTGGAGCATCACGGTTCCGCTGTGTCTTTCCCTATGCGTCATTGGCTACAGTTTCTGGCAGTCCAGGGAGGCCAAGGCTGCCGGACCCTGGTTCGTTGCCGCACATTGGACCGTCGCCACCAGCCGCTACAAGTTCCTGATCATTGCCTATTTGGTTGGGGCCACGCTGGTGGGCTTGGGCTGGCTGATCTCCCTGTCGAATCCAAAGCTCCAGGAACTGATGTTCGTCGCCCTGGTGCGCGTCGCGGTAGCCCCCATGCTGATCTCCGTGATGGTGCTGGCGGTACTTGAATCCGGTGCTCTGGCACAAGCCGATAACGGCGAGGTGCCCGACGGGGTCGTCAAGCGCCTTCCACCCCCGGATGACGCCGTCACTATCCGTCCTGACCAACCATCCAAGGCGGATTGAGCCTCGTTAGGGGCAAGGCATCCCTCGCCTGTTACACCCGCATACCCGCAGGCTTGGGATCCGGGCCTAGGAGCCTGTCCAACACAGACACCAGGTTCTCCAGCGCTTGCCCGCGTCATCCGTAAAGGATCCACCGGTTTTCACCGCCATCCAAAAGGCCCATGAAAATACTATTTTCCCGGCCCCCCGTCGCCCCCTGCCGCGCCCCTTCCGGCCTCCCAAACTGAGGCGAGCGAACACGCCATTTCTCATGTAACGCTCTGATACATTGCGTACTATTCCGATACCCTGAAGCGGACCTGGTGATCACGGAGCAATCGCCGCCTTCCAGGCAAAACGACCGGACGCATAACGGCCCTCTATCCAAAGATCGAAAAATACGGTGCACTTCCCAGGCATGGGCAGTGGCGATAAATCTTCAAGGCAGGTATCTTAACGAGTTCTGATATGCAGGTGGCCCTTGCGGCCCCGTCCAACCGGCAACCCGGCAAGCGCTCGTTGTTCTCGCTAGGTTTTTGCCAAGTCCAGTCCGCGAAGTCGGAGGAAAGTCCATGACGGAAGTCGTCGCAACCAACGAGACCATCCTGGTGGTCGGTGGTGGCATCAGCGGTATGACCGCTGCGCTCGAGGCCGCCGAGACCGGGAAGAGGGTCGTCCTGGTTGAGAAACGTCCCTATCTCGGCGGGCGCGTCTCCCAGCTCTACAAGTACTTCCCCAAGCTCTGTTTCCCTACCTGTGGGTTGGAGATCAACCAGCGCCGCAGCCGCACCAATCCTAACCTCACCATCCTAACTATGGCCGAGGTGACGGGTCTCAAGGGCGACAAGGGCAACTACACCGCCTCCGTCAAGATCTCCCCCCGCTTCGTCAACGACAACTGCACATCCTGCGGCGACTGCGCCAAGGTCGTGGAGGCCGAGTTCGACGACGAGTACAACTACGGCCTATCCAAGCGCAAGGGCGCCTACCTGCCCTACCGGATGGCTCAGCCGGCCCGCTATGTCCTGGACCCGGCTATCATCGGCACCCCGGACGCGGACAAGGCCAAGGCCGCGTGCAAGTACGACGCCGTCGATCTGGACATGCAGGAGGAGACCATCGACTTCCCCTGCGGCTCCGTGATCTGGGCCACCGGCTGGCGCCCCTACGACGCGGCCAAGATCCAGCCCTATGGCTACGACCGCATCGCCAACGTCATCACCAGCGTCGAGTTCGAGCGCATGGCCGATCCGAGCGGTCCCACCGCCGGCAAGCTGGTGCGTCCCTCCGACGGTAAGGAGGCAAAGAGCGTCGCCTTCATCCAGTGCGCCGGGTCGCGTGACCGCAACCACCTGCTGCACTGCTCGCGCATCTGCTGCATGGCCTCGCTGAAGCAGGCCACCTATGTGAGCGATGCCTTTGCCGACGCCGCAGACATCAGCGTCTATTACATCGACCTGCGCGCCATCGACCGCTTCGAGGACTTTTACAACAAGGTGCGGGCCATCCCGCAGCTCAAGTTCATCAAGTCCAAGCCGGCCTCCGTCGTCGAAAACAAGGCCAACGGAAACCCGGTGATCCACGGCGTGGATACCGAGGGCTACAAGCGCTATGCCAACGAACACGATCTGGTGGTCCTGGCCGTCGGCATGGAGCCTAGCGTCGATGCGGGGAGCTTCCCGGTAGACGTCGTGCTCAACCGCGAGGGCTTCATCGAGGCGGCACTTCCGGGCGAGAGTCAGAACGGCGGCGTCTTCGCCGCCGGCTGCGCCTCCGATGCCCTGGACGTGAACCGCGCGGTTCAGCACGCCACGGGCGCGGCACTCCGCGCGATCCAGGTTGTCAACAGCGTCGCCAGAGTGGAGGGTTAACCCGTGGCAGCAGACAAGAAATTCGGCGCCTACCTGTGCACCGGTTGCGGCATCGGCGAGCGCCTAGATGCCAAGCAGCTCTCCATGGTGGCTACCCGCGAGAGCAAGATGCCGTCCTGTAAGGAGCACGCCATGCTGTGCTCCGCGGAAGGCGTCCAGATGATCCGTGACGACATCGCCAACGACGGCCTCAATCACATCGCCATCCTGGCCTGCTCGCGCCGCGCCAAGATCGAGGCCTTCAACTTCCCTGAAGTGGCCATGTCCCGCGGCAATCTGCGGGAGGGCGTGATCTGGCTGCGTCCCGAGGGCGACGAGCACCAGGAGACCACGCAGGAGATGGCGGACGACTATGTCCGCATGGCCTGTGCCGAGCTCAAGATGCTCAATGTCCCCAAACCCTCCGAGCAGCAGACCCTGAACAAGTCGATCCTGGTGGTCGGCGGTGGCGCCACCGGCATGACCGCGGCCCTGGAGACCGCGGCCGCCGGCTATCCGGTCCACTTGGTGGAACAATCCGGCAAGCTGGGTGGCATTTGGGGCGAGCAATACAAGCGCGTCCCCTTCCGTGCCGCAGCCGCGGGCGTGCCCAACGGCAACAACGAGGACCTCCCCCTGCCCGAGGACCCGGGTGTGGACGAGATGGCGGCCCGTTGCGAGGCCGACGCCCGCATCACGGTGCATTTGAACGCCAAGCTGACCAAAACTACCGGCGCCCCGGGGCGCTTCGCCGCGGACATCACCACCGAGTCCGGCGGCACGGTGACCGAGAACTTCGGCGCCATCATCCAGGCCAGCGACTTCCTGCCTTACGACGCCAACCAGCTCCCCGAGTTGGCCTATGGCAAGTCCCCGGACGTCCTGACCAACTTCGAGCTGGAGCGTCTGGTCAAGGCCGCCAATGGCGGCCCCATCAAGCGCCCCTCCGACGGCAAGGAGGTCAAGTCCGTCGCCTTCGTCCAGTGCGCCGGTCAGCGCTCCACCAAGCCCGGCCACCTGCCCTACTGCTCCGGCTTCTGCTGCACCGAGTCCATCAAGCAGGCGATGTACTTCAAGTCCCAGAACGCGGACTGTGACGCCACCGTCCTGTTCGACGACCTGCGCACCCCGGGTGCCGCAGGCGAGGACTTCTACCGCTCCGGCCAGCAGGCCGAGGTGACCTTCTCCAAGGGCAAGGTCTCCGAGGTTGTCGCGGGCAGCACCCTCCAGGTCAAGTTCAACGACCTGATCCTGGACGAAGAGACCCAGATGGACTGCGACCTGGTGGTGCTCGCCACCGGCCAGGTGCCCAACATCGGCCCCGACCCTTACGCCCAGCTCGCCGTGGACATGGCCGAGGACGAAGAGGAGAAGGAGGCCGCGCGCCAGAAGCTGGCCGTCGCGCCCCCGTCCATCCTGAATCTGGACTACCGCCAGGGCACCGACCTGCCGCAGCTCAAACACGGCTACCTGGACAGCCACTTCATCTGCTTCCCCTATGAGACCCGTCGTACCGGCATTTACGCCGCCGGTCCCGTGCGTCGCCCCATGGACATGAAGCAGGCCATGGAGGACGCCGTGGGCGCCGCCATGAAGGCCATCCAGTCCGCCGAGAACGCCGGGCGCAGCTCCGCCGTCCACCCGCGTGTGGGCGATCTGAGCTTCCCCAGCTTCCGCAGGGAAGGCTGCACCCAGTGCAAGCGCTGCACCGTGGAGTGCCCCTTCGGCGCCATCGACGAGGACGAGCAGCGCTACCCGCTGTTCAATGAGTCCCGTTGCCGCCGCTGCGGTACCTGCATGGGCGCCTGTCCGGTGCGCGTCATCTCCTTCGAGAACTACTCAGTGGATTCGGTCGGCTACCAGCTCAAGGCCGTGGATGTCCCGGACGAGTTCTCCGAGAAACCGCGCATCCTGGTCCTGGCCTGCGAGAACGACGCCTACCCGGCCCTGGACATGGCCGCCCAGGCCGGCGAGACCATGACCCCCTTCGCCCGCGTCATCCCGGTGCGTTGCCTGGGTTCGGTGAGCCTGTCCTGGATCACCGACTCGCTCAACTCCGGCTACGACGGCGTGGTGCTCATGGGCTGCCGGCGCGACGACGACTACCAATGCCACTTCGTACGGGGCTCAGCCCTGGCCGCGGAGCGCCTGTCCAAGGTCGGCGACACCCTCACCCAGCTCAACCTGGAGCCGGAGCGAGTAGTGGTCTACGAGGTCGCCATCACGGACATCCAACGCGCACCCCAGTTGGTCAACGACATGGCCGCGACCGTCGAGAAGATCGGCATGAGCCCGTTCAAGTTCTAAAACCCGGGTGCGGCCGCGACGCCCCGGCGTCGCGGTCGCGTAGGGTGGATAAGCGAAGCGCATCCACCAATCCGCCGCGGTTCAACCAGATTCGGAGACCTGACCAATGGGCGACCTAAACACAGCAATGGTCGACAAGTATCGCAGCAGCTTCCTCAAGGAGGTCGAGGCGAATGTCGAAGAGGGCGAATGGGTCAAGATGTGCATGCAGTGCGGCGTCTGTGCCGGCTCTTGCCCACTTGGCCAGCACTGGGAGCACTCCCCGCAGAAGATCTTCATGATGATCCGGGCCGGCAAGCGCGATGCGGTCTTGCAGTCCGACTCCATGTGGATGTGCACCTCTTGCTACAACTGCATCGTGCGCTGCCCGCGCCAGCTGCCCATCACCCACATCATGCACGGCCTGGCCCACTACGCGAAGCGTCTGGGTCTGGTGCCGCAGTCCAACCCCACGGCCAAATTCGCCCAGATGTTCTGGGACAACTTGCTCAAGAAGGGCCGCGTCAACGAGCTGAAGCTCGGTATGTCCCTGTACTTCATGAACGGCTTCGGCGAGGGCGTAAAGACCGCGCTCAAGATGAAGGACGTGGGTCTGGGCATGACCAAGACCGGGCGCATGAACCCCATGGAGATCCTCGGCGGTCATGGCGTCAAGGACCTGAGCGGTTTCCAGAAGGCGATCAAGAAGGCCCAGGAGCTGGAAGACGCCCGTATTGCAAAGCACGGCGCCTGAGGAGGAAACAACTATGGCCAAGCGTGAATATTCGTTTTACCCCGGCTGCTCGTCCCAGAAGGGCGCCTCCTCCTCCAACTACCTGATCTCGGTGCAGACCATGTGCGAGGAGCTGGACATCCAGCTCAACGAGATCCCGGACTGGAACTGCTGCGCCGCCTCCATCGGCTATGCCGGCGGCGGCGAGCTGCCTCGCGTGACGCTCTCGGCGCGAAACATCGCGCTCTCCGAGCAGCACAACCCCGGTCAGGAGATCGTCGCCACCTGCGCCGCCTGCTGGCTGTCCACCCGCGAGGCCCAGGAGCGCCTGCACGAGGACCAGTCCCTGCTGGCCGAGTGCAACACCGCCCTGGCCGAGGCCGGGCTCAAGTTTAAGGGCGAGGTGCCGATCAAGCACATGGCCGAGGTCCTGATCGAGGACATCGGCTATGACGCCATCAAGGCCAAGGTCAAGAAGCCCCTGGAGGGCATCAAGATCGCCGGCTATGTCGGCTGTCAGACCAACAGGCCCTTCGGCATCGCCGGCGAGTCTTACGAGAACCCCAAGTACCTGGACAAGCTGGTCGAGTCCCTGGGCGGCGACTCCATCCCCGACTACGAAAAGAAGGTGCAGTGCTGCGGCGGCGCGCTGGCCTTCTCCGAGCCGGAGAAGTCCCAGGAGATGGTGAAGGGCATCATCGAGGCGGCCTACGACCACGGCGCCGACATGATCGTCACACCCTGCCCCGTCTGCCAGATGAACGTCGAGGTCTACCAGGATCAGATCAACGCCACCTTCGGCACCAAGTTCAAGATCCCGGTGGTGTATTACTCGACGCTGATGGCGGTCGCCTATGGGCGTAGCGCCAAGGATGCTGCGCTTAATGGGCAGGTGATTCCGGCTAAGCAGTTGGAGGCTTTGGCGGGCAAATAGCGTCCCGCCGAGTCTCCCGCCCTCACGCAAAGGCCCGCATCCGTGGGCCTTTGTTTTTGGTAACCACGTCAGTCCTCACCCCTCTTCTTGAACTGCTCGCGCAGCGGCGGGGCCAGCTTCTCCCACTCCTTCAGCGCGACTGGCAGGAACTTGAGCCGATAGGCCATCCCTGCTCCCTCCTCAAAGCTCGTCCAAATCGACCTCGACCGCGTCGCCGAGCTGGGGCCGCCGCTCCCTGACGATCTGGGCAAGCTCTACGTCTTCGAGCCGCTCCATAAGCCACTCATAGGTGGCAGCCGGGACCAGGTAGGCCGCCGGCTCGTCATGATTGAGGATGGCGACCGGGGCCCCGCCGGCGGCGGACAGGACGGCCACAGGATCATGCCGAAGCTCTGCGATGCTCGCCGAGCCAGTAGATACGACAGACTTCATGGCCACTCTCCGCAACAGGGCTAACCCTTTGCGACGATAGCGCGGTCCCGACCTCGTCTCCACCTGACTGCCTCCGACCCTGGTCAGCCCCGTACAAGCAGACTGCTTCTTGCTTTCTGGGAGCTTCTCCCTCTGCTGTACGGCCATCCCTTACGTCTGAGGCAGGCAAACAGGGAGACCGTCACCGTCAACCAGTTCCGCGACAGCCTTCGGGGGCACGTGGAGAAAGTCCTAACCGACCACGAGCCCCTGAAGGTCACCCGCCGCAACGGCGGCGCCTTTGTGGTGGTTGGTGCCGAAGATTCGGAGCGCGAGCAGGAGACCCTATGCGTCCTGCAGAACCGATCCCTCAAGGACCAGATCGCCGGCTCGGCCGAGTCCCATGCTGAGACCGCCGGATACAGACCTACCGAGGACGAGCTGGGTGAGATCCATCGTCTTTGAGGCCGACACCCGGGGCCGTTACGAGGCCCTGCGGAACCGAGACAAGCAACTGCACCGCAACCTCTGCCGGCTCATCCAAGAGATGCAGCGCGGCGATCCGGCCACCGGCACCGGCAAGCCGGAACCCCTCAAGCACGTCCCCAGAGGCATCTGGTCCCGGCGCCTGTCGCAGAAGGACCGCGTGATCTACCGCTTCGACGACGCGGCCATCTGCATCTTCGCTATCGGCGGTCACTACGACGAGCGGTGATCTCGACGG
Source organism: uncultured Gammaproteobacteria bacterium (assembly GCA_963845265.1). Lineage (GTDB taxonomy): Bacteria > Pseudomonadota > Gammaproteobacteria > Chromatiales > Chromatiaceae > DYRB01. The sequence goes on from CAWJRN010000016.1 coordinate 57,342, forward strand.
CCTTTGACCCTGGGTGCGGGGCGGCGCCCGAAAAGGCGATTCCGGACAAGCACCTCGCTGCCCTGGCCACGAAGCAGCCCCCGCCTCTGCTCCGGCCGATCCGCAGTACACCAGAGAAATCGTGCCTCTTCGTTTCCCGGCCCGGCACTATAGTTCGCCCAATCGGATTCCCGCTGCACGCAGCGAGACTGCTCGCACTGACTGCAATCCTTACTGCCTGGCTAGGGGTTTAGCGGCGGTCCAGCGGCAGACGCAACAGAGGATGTCTGGGTATTGTGTTCGGTTTCCTGGATGACAACGGCGCACAGACCAAACGAACCACGTACGCCTGCCGGCTATCGGGTACTGGCTGAAATTCCCGATAGCGGGGCCAACCACAGGCCATCAAGGCCACTATATTGCTCCCTGCGGGGGTACCGAAGGCTGGTGTTCGGTCAGGCCCGCGGAGGGCACCTGGCCCTAGTAGTGGGCGCCTTGCGGACAAGGAGGCCGCACCGATGGATAGTCCCCTCAGTCAACTTGGGTCTTGACCGCTTTGAGGATATGCGAGGAAATCTCCTCGATGGACTGGCTGGTGGTGTTGAGTACCGGGACGCCAAGCCGTTGGTACATCTGCCCGGCGTGGCGGATGTCCCCCTTGCAACGCTCCAGAGAGGCATATGGGCTGCCGGGCCGGCGCTCTTCGCGAATACGCTGCAGACGCAGTGGATCAATGGTCAGGGCGAAAACCTTGTGGCGAGCATCCCAAACTGCGGGAGCGACATCGCCTCGCTCGAAATCTTCTTCGGTGACCGGGTAATTGGCGGAGCGTAGCCCATAGTGCATCGCCAGATACAGGCAGGTCGGGGTCTTACCCGAGCGAGAGACCCCGAGCAGGACCACGTCGGCGTGTGCAAAGTTGTCCGGGCGGACCCCGTCGTCGTTGGCCATGGCAAAGTTGATGGCCTCAATGCGCTTGGTGTAGGAGCTTGGCTTAGTGATGGCGTGGCTGCGCCCAGACTTGCGGCTAGGCGCCACACCCAACTCCTGGCTCAGAGGGTCGATGAAGCCGTCGAACAGCTCCAGGTAGTAGCAATTGCCGGACTTGAGAATGTCACGGATCACCGCGTCGAGCATGGTGGCAAAGACGATGGGGCGGTCCCCATCCCGATCCGCCGCTTCCTGCATGCGCTGGGTCAGTGCCTTTGCGCGTAGCGGCGTGTCGATGAAAGGCATGTAGATCTGCTCGAAGTCCACATTGTCGAACTGTGAGAGCAGGCTGTGGCCGAGGGTTTCGGCGGTGATGCCGGTGCTCTCCGAGACAAAATAGACGGTGCGTTTCATGGGTGCTCCACGGCTTGGGGGTGTCCTGCTGCTGTAGGCGTGGTGTAGACGAATCGTCGCCGTAGCCAAAAGCCTGGATGTGTCCTCCCTGCGGTGTGCGATCTCGGCGAGGCGCCGCTCGCAGCGCTACCTTACCGCACGGCAAAGGCGCGGTCTGTACACGACCAGTACAAGCCTAGGATCGGACCCGCTCCTGACCATTCAGATACAGCCACAGCGCAGGTTCAACGAACGACTGCCCGGTGCGTCGCATGCGCTTCGCATTTGGACCCGCGGGCTGACACATGTCAATGCGCTCCCTAGGGAGTTTCAGCCATAGTTGCTCGCTAGGTCCCTTCGCCACCCCAGTCCAGGGCGTGCCAGTGAGCAGGGGCCGGTACCCGCCCATCAAGCCTTAAGGAGGCTTACCATGGCAAAGATCAGCAATGATCACGAACTACGCGCCGCCCTCGAAGGGTTATCTGCGGACCGAGCGCGTGTCCTCGGTGCCCAGTTCACCAAGGGCGTCATCGCCTTAAACCGCGACGACCGCGTCGCCCGGGCGGTGGAAACAGCCTCGAACATCGACGCAAGCCCGGCAGAGTTGGAAGACGCGCTTAGGGCGGCCAAGAGCTACGCCACCAAGACCTACACCGACTGCGGCAAAGACACGGATTGGCTGGCACAAGCAGACCACTTTGTCGCTGCCGCCGCAGCTGCGGCCTTGGCAACTGACTCCGGCGAGCGCCAGAATCGTGCTTGGAAGGCCGCCGTCCAGGCACGCATGGCGATCAACTGCGCCCAGATGGAGGACGACCAGGATGCATTGGATGGCGAGCCCGAGCGCCAGTACCGGATCGCCGAGGCCTATCTGGGCTGAAATGCCGCTCTGCGGCTCCGATTCGCCGACCAATAGGGGCAGGGTTCCAAGGATGCTTTGGAAGTCGTCCTAAAGACCAAAGAAATCTCGCTAACCCTGCCCTATTGGACGCCGACCCGAACCCGAGCCGAGCTAGGTCCGACAAGCGTCGAAGGCGTCGCCCGCAGCCAGGAGTTGGTCGTAGACCTCCCAGGCAGCGGCGGCGTCCTCCGCACTGACCTTGTCCATGGCGTAACCTAAGTGAACCACGACATAATCGCCTACAGCGATCTCCTCATGCTCCACCATCAGCAGGTTCGCCTCACGCTCAACGCCCTTGGCCTCACAGCGGGCGAGGTAGCCATCGATAAACAAGACGCGCATAGGGATACCGAGACACATCAGGGAAGACCTCCGCAATGACGACGCCCCGCCAAGTGGCTCGGGCAACCGCCAGCCTAAGCCCACACATGCCCGCCCCGCAAGCGGCAGGCCGACCCTGGAGACCCTGCCTTGACCCCAACCACCCTACTCCTTGGACTTGGCAACACCCTGCTCACCGACGAGGCCGCCGGCCCACTGGTAGTGGAGCGCTTGAAGGCAGAGGATCAGACGGAGGGCCGGATACTCTACCTCGACGGCGGCACCCTGAGCTTCACCCTCGCCGGCCCCATCGCCGATTGCCAGCGCCTGATCGTCGTGGATGCCGCCGCCATGGGGACCCCGCCGGGCACTGTTCAGGTCTTCGAGGGGATGGCCATGGACCGCCAGTTAAGCCTGCATGCCAAGACCGTCCACGAGGTGAGCCTGGCTGACCTGTTCGACATCGCCCGCCTCACTGACACCCTCCCGGAACGCCGCGCCCTGGTAGGCATCGAGCCGGCGGTGGTGGATTGGGGCAGCGAACCCACCCCTGTGGTACAGGCCGCCATCCCCGAGGCCATGGCCCGGGTCCACGACCTGATCGCAGCCTGGGACGCAGAGGCTGCCTGATCAAGCGGATCGATGGGGGCAGCAAGTCGCCCAGCCAGCGAATGCCCCATCGCCAATCGAGGCGCCGACGCGCGCGGAGATACTTTCGTATTTAATTATTTTATCGTTTCATTATAATTTATCAACCAACTGTTTTTAAATCTCATTTTTTGCAATACGGATGCTGCTACGGGGGTCTAACGTGCGCTTTCTCTGCGCTGCGTCAATATTCACACTCGGGAAGCCGCGTAGACTTGCTTTGATCGCCACGAGGTAACGGCATGTCCGGGTTGAACGACATTGGGGTACGAGTGGAGGCGCCAAAGACGGATGGTGCCGCCTGGGGCAATGCCTTGCCGATCCTGCACGAGGTCCGCCACGGCCTACAGCGCCTGGCCGAAACCGACGAACCCACGCTCATCGACCTGCACGCTCTACCCTTCGGCCCCGGGGACGAGGAACACCTGCTCGCCACCTTAGGGCGCGGTGAGGTCGAGGCCGAGATCCATGCCCTCGGCCCGACCCGGATCTGGGAGACCTCCTTTCCCGGCGTCTGGATAGTCGACCACCGCAACGCTCAGGACGAGCGCCTCGCTCTGCATATCGAGATCGCCCGCATCCCCGACATCCTGCGCTCCCAGGACGCGGACGTCGCCGATGCACTCATCCGGCTCGACGCCCGCATCGGCTCCGGTGCGGACGCCCCGTATCCATCCCCGATAGACGCTTAGGAGGGAGAATGGCTCCACGAAAGACCCTGGGCGAAAGCCTGCGGGAACATGGGGTGTCGCGACGCGGCTTCCTCAAGTTCTGCGCCGCAACCGCCTCCATGATGGCCCTGCCACCGTCCATGGTACCGGCCATCGCGGCCGCCCTGGAGCAGGCCCGCCGGCCATCGGTGATCTGGCTGTCCTTCCAGGAGTGCACCGGCTGCACCGAGTCGCTGACGCGCAGCTTCTCGCCGACGGTGGAGGATCTGATCCTCGACATCATCTCCCTGGACTATCACCACACCCTGCAGGCCGCCGCCGGTCACCAGGCCGAGGCCGCCCGCGAGCAGGCGATGAAGGAGAACTTCGGCGAGTACCTGCTGGTGGTGGACGGCTCCCTGCCCGGCCCGGACATGAACCCCGGCTTTTCCACCATTGCCGGCATCAGCAATCACCAGATGCTTGAAGAGGCGCTGGCCGGCGCCAAGGCGGTGGTCGCGGTTGGCACCTGCGCCGCCTTCGGCGGTCTACCGGCGGCCGACCCCAACCCCACCGGGGCCGTCTCGGTGCTGGATGTGGTCAAGGACAAGCCGGTCATCAACGTCCCCGGCTGCCCGCCCGTCCCCATGGTCATCACCGGGGTCCTCGCCCAGTATCTGGTCTTCGGCAAGCTGCCGGAGCTCGACGAGTACCATCGCCCCCTGGCCTTCTTCGGCCAGTCGATCCACGACCGTTGCTATCGCCGCCCCTTCTATGACAAGGGCCTTTTCGCCGAGAGCTTCGACGACGAGGGCGCAAAGGCAGGTTGGTGCCTGTACCGACTGGGATGCAAGGGGCCAAGCACCTATAACGCCTGCGCCACCATGCGCTGGAACTCCGGCACCAGTTGGCCGGTAGAGTCCGGCCACCCCTGCCTGGGTTGCTCTGAACCCAAGTTCTGGGACGCCGGCAGCTTCTACGCCCCGCTGTCGAGCCCGCTGGGGTCCCCGACGAGCACCCTCCTGGGCGCTGGGGTGACCGGTGCCATTATCGGCGGTGCCGCTGCGGCACTGGCCAAGAAGCGGACCGCAACGGTAGTCGCTGATCGGCAACCCGTCACGGTCGAGGAATTGGAGCAGAAGCTATGAGCGATCCAATGGGTTTTCTGCTTTGGGTCAAAGGCCCCGCCTTCGACTGGGCGCTGGCCATCTTCGCCCTCGGCATGCTGGCACGCATCGTCGAGATCTTCATCCTCGGCCGAAAAAAGAACTACGCCGAGGCCAAGGGCGGCGAATGGGGTCCCGGCTTCAAGACCATCCTCACCCGGTCCATCGCCGACCCGGGCACCTTCGCCCGGGCGCCGTTCGATGTCGTGGTGGGCTGGATCTGGCACCTTGGGTTCCTGATCGCGCTGTTCCTCTTTATACCCCACGTCGAGTTGTTTAAAGGCCTGCTGGGCATCGCCTGGCCTGGCCTGCCCAACCCAGTGGTGGATGCCGTCACGGCCATTACCATCCTGTGCCTGGTCGCATCCCTGGTCCACCGCCTGCAACACCCGGTGAAGAAGCGCATCAGCACCCCGGAGGACTATCTAGTGTGGGCGGTGACCTTTCTGCCCGTCCTGACCGGCTATCTGGCCTACCATCGCCTGATCAATCCCTACCCCCTGGTGCTGGGTCTGCACATCCTGTCGGTGGAACTGTTTTTGGTGGTGTTTCCCTTCACGAAACTGACCCATGCCTTCACCGCCTTCATCGCCCGCTGGTACAACGGCGCCATCTTTGGTCGTAAAGGGGTTGAGTCATGAGCGAGCTCTCACTACAACGCGGCCTCGACGCCCTGCGCGCGGAGATCGACGCACCGGTCGCGGCGTTCTTCTCGAGCTGCGTCCACTGCGGATTGTGCGCCACGGCCTGCCCCTTCTACACCGAGACGGGCGACCCGAAATACACACCGATCCTCAAGCTTGAGCCCCTGCGCCTGGTCTGGGAGGCCGAGTACACCATTTGGGGTCGAATCAAGTCGAGCCTTGGCCTGAGCCGAAAGGTCACCGACGCCATGCTCGAAGAGTGGGAGGAGTTGCTCTACGACTCCTGCTCCATGTGCGGGCGCTGCTCCGTGGTCTGCCCTGTGGGTAACGACATCCAGTACATGGTCCGCAAATCCCGCGAGGGTATGGTCGCCTCCGGTCATACCCCCGAGGGTCTGGTCGGGGCCGCCGGCCGGGCCATCCGCACCGGTAGCCCCATGGGCCTGCAATGGAAGACCCTTGCAGTGCAGATCAGTCATGTCGAGGGTAGCAGCGGCCTGACGGTCCCTGTCGACAAGGCCGGCGTGGACTACCTGGTCCTGCTCTCGTCCATGGAGATCATCAACTTCCCCGAGTATCTGGAGGCCATCACCAAGATCTTCGACCATTGCGGGGTGAGCTGGACGCTCAGCACCGACTGCTTCGAGGCCACCAATGCGGGCATCCAGATCGGGTCCAAGGACATCGCCGCGGAACTGGTGGAACGCGTCGTCAGCGCCGCGACCAAGCTTGGCGTCAAGAACGTGATCAGCCCGGAGTGTGGCCACGCCTATACCGCCATCCGCTGGGAGGGGCCCAACCTCATCGGACGCTCCTACCCCTTCCGGGTCTTCCACATCATCGAGGTACTGGACGAGTTGCGTGCGTCCGGTCGCTTGCTTACAGACGGTAAGGAAACCGACCGGCTGTCCATGCACGACCCCTGCAACCTGGCCCGCAAGAGCGGCTGCATCCAGGAGCAGCGCAACCTCATGAACCTGGTCGCGGAGAATTTCGTGGACCTCAAGGAGCACGGCAAATACCAATGGTGCTGCGGCGCCGGCGGCGGAGTAAGCAGCAACGAACGCGCCGAGCCCCTCAAGATGGCCGCCTTCAAGCGCAAGAAGGCGCAGATCGAAGAGGTCGAGCCCGAACGCATGGTCACCATGTGCGCCACCTGCCGGACCCAGCTCGAAGAGGGCCTGGAAGAGTTCAACATGGACATCCCCGTGGTCGGCCTCACCGAGATGATCGCTGATCACTTGGTCGAAAAGGGCCCACCCAAGGCCTAACACCCCACACCTAATCGGACGGCGGGACCTCTGCACAGGTCCCGCGCTGGAGAACAGACACCATGAGTGAAAGTGCCACGAACCCAGGTGCGGGGAATCAAAGGATCGTCGTCGACCCCATTACCCGCATCGAGGGCCATCTACGCATCGAGGCCCAGATGGACGGTGTAAACATCGCCCAGGCCTATTCCTCCGGGACGATGGTGCGCGGCATCGAGACCATCCTGAAGGGGCGAGACCCACGCGATGCCTGGGCCTTTACCCAGCGTATCTGCGGCGTCTGCACCCTGGTGCACGGCATTGCAGCGGTCCGCTCGGTCGAGGATGCCCTACGCTACGAGGTACCGGCCAACGCCAACCTCATCCGGAACCTGATGATTGGCGCCCAGTATGTGCATGACCACGTCATGCATTTCTACCACTTGCACGCCCTGGACTGGGTGGACGTGGTCAGCAGCCTGAGCGCCGACCCCAAGGCGACCTCGGAACTGGCCCAGTCAATCAGCAGTTGGTCCAAGTCGTCCCCCGGCTATTTTTCGGATGTGCAAAAGCGCATCAAGACCTTCGTCGAATCGGGACAGCTCGGCATCTTCGCCAACGGCTACTGGGGTCACCCGGCCTACAAGCTGCCGCCGGAAGCCAACCTCATGGCCGTGGCCCACTACCTGGAGGCCCTGGGCTGGCAACGTGAGGCGGCCAAGCTGCACGCCATCTTCGGCGGCAAGAACCCGCACCCCAACTTCGTCGTCGGCGGTGTGGGCTGTCCCATCGACCTCAACTCCGACTCCGCCATCAACTCCAAGAAGCTGTCCCAGGTCCAGACCCTGATATCCACCATGGTCCAGTTCGTGGATCAGGTGTACGTCCCCGATACGCTGGCCATCGCCAGCTTCTACAAGGATTGGGGCAGCCGCGGCGAGGGCCTGGGCAACTTCCTTTGCTACGGCGACCTGCCGGCAACCGGGCAGCCCGGCGACACCGCCAACCTGCTCTTCCCGCGTGGTGCCATCCTCGGCCGCGACCTGGGCACCATCCATGAGGTCGACCTGCACGACGACACCCAGATCAAGGAGTTCATCTCCCACTCCTGGTACGATTACGCTGGCGGCAAGGAGGAGGGCCTCCACCCCTATGCCGGCGAGACCAGCTTCGACTACGACGGGCGCGGCGGGGTCAAGCCCCCCTACACCCAGCTCGACGTCAACGACGGTTACTCCTGGCTCAAATCGCCACGCTGGAAGGGGCACTCCATGGAGGTCGGCCCCCTTGCCCGGGTCCTGTTGCTCTATGCGGACACGGGGGCGGCTGCCCATGCCCAGACCAAGGAACTGGTGGACATGACCCTCAGCAAACTGGATATCCCCGTCGAGGCCCTGTTCTCCACCCTGGGGCGCACCGCCGCCCGCACCCTGGAGACCAAGATCGTCGTGGACGCCATGCAGGTCTGGTACAACAACCTCATCGCCAACATCAAGGCCGGCGACACCACGACCTTCAACGAGGCACTCTGGGACCCCGCTACGTGGCCCAAGCACGCCCAAGGCGCGGGCTTCATGGAGGCACCGCGCGGTGCCCTGGGGCACTGGATCGTCATCAACGACGGGAAAATCGAGAACTACCAGGCCGTGGTGCCCTCCACCTGGAACGCCGGACCACGCGACCCCGATGGCGTCCCCGGGGCCTATGAGGCGGCCCTGCAGGACAATCACCAGCTCGCCGTTGCCGACCAGCCGCTGGAGATCCTGCGCACCATCCACTCCTTCGACCCCTGCATCGCCTGCGCCGTGCACCTCACCGACCCGGAGAGTGGCGAGCAGATCCAGGTCAAGGTAACCTGACGCCGCACCGCGATCGTACCCAGGGTCGCGCAGCCCCAGGGCCGCACGAGACCCCTCGTGTGGCCCTGGTCGTTTGGGCACCGGCCCGCCCTCAAGGAACTACCCAAGCGTTGCCGTCGGGTAAATCCGCCGCGTTGCCGCACCCTGTTTATGGTAAAAAACGCCCTGCTGGGCACACTTTCCTGCTAACCCAAGCAAACCACCGCATCATAAAGACGTGGGCCGATAGGCCGACCGCCAGGCCGCCCAACAGGCCACCCAAAGGAGAAACTCCATGCAAGCACAGCCAATGAGCGCCTACAAGAGACTGGCGTGGCTCCTACTGCTCATCGTCATCGGCGTCTACGCCCTGCACCTCTGGTACAGCGGCAGGCTCAAGGACGACCTGACTGCCCAAAAGGGCATGGTCGCCGCACATACCCAGAGTCTGAAGCAACATGAGGAGAAACTCGCCCTCGCCACCCAGACCGAGCAGGGACTGCGCGCCGAAGTCCAGACCCTCACCGGGCGTATCGACACCGCCACTCAAGCCAAGCAGGCCCTTGAGGCCGATCTTGCGGCCCTCAAGCAGCAACACGCCGATTCCATGGCCGCCGAACAGGCCAAAGCGGCGGACGCCCTCGCAGCTGCAAAGACCGGGGCCGCGGCAACCCTCACCGCTGCCCAAGCCGAAGCGGCTGATGCCCTGAACAAGGCAAAGACCGAGGCCGCGGCCACCTTGGCGGCCGCGCAAAAGGAGGCAGCCAGCACCCTGGCCGCCGCGCAAGAGAAGGCTGCCCAGGCCTACGCCGAATTGCAGGGACGCTTCGACACGGCGACCAAAGCCGCAGCGGCCATGGGCGCGGAGATCCTGCAGCTCAAACAGGCCCAGGTAGATGCGGCTGCAAGCCACCAGGCCCAGATGGCCACCCTGTCGCAGGAACAGCAAGCCAAGCTCAAGGAAGTCGAAGACCAACTCAATGGCCGCATCGCAGCACTCCAGACGACTCTGGAGGGAACGGACCCCGAGCGCGCGGCCCTGTTCGCGAGTTTTGACCAGCGTCTCCAGGCCAACCAGACGTCGATTGCAGACCTGGAAGCGGCCAAGGCCGACCTGACCAACCAACTCAACACAGCCAACCAGACCATTGAGGCCGACGTCCAGGCCCTGGCCAAGGCCAAGGAACAGATGCAGGCCTCCCAGGCGGAGCTCACCCAAACCCGAGGCGAACTGTCCCAGTTGCAGTCCCAGCACGACGCAGCTATGGAGAAGGCGACCCTCGATCAGGCCGCTCTCCAGGCCAAGCATGACGCCGCCGTCGAGAAGGCCGCCGCGGAGCGCGCCGCCATGGCCGATCAACATGCCGCTGCCATGGACCAGGCTGCCAAGCAACAGGCCGACCTCAAGGCTCAACACGCCGCCGCCATTGAAGCTGCTGCTCAGAAGCACGCCGACCTCGAGGCCCAGCATGCTGCCGCCATGGACGCAGCAGCCAAGCAGCAGGCCGACCTCAAGACCCAGCATGCCGCCGCCATGGACGCCGCTGCCAAGCAACAGGCCGACCTCAAGGCGGCCCATGCCGCGGCCTTGGATAAGGCTGCCCAGGAGACCGCCGCCCTCAAGGCTGGCCTAGAAGGTGAACTGGCCCAGGCCAAGGCCACCCATGCCGACGCGATCGGTCAGGCCCAGGGCCGCATCGAGACCCTGACCGCCAACCTCGCCGCCGAGACCGCGGCCCTTGCCGCCCTTCAGACCAAGCACGACAACATGAGCTCGGATTTGAACGCCAAGCTGTCCGAGACCGAGCAAACCCTAACCGGCATCCGCTCTGAGCTCAGCGCGGCCCAGCAGGCAGCGGCGGAGCAGAAGACCTCCCTCGAGCAACAAATCGCCGCGGCCAAGGACCATGTCGCCACCCTCGAAGGGACCCTCGCCGACGAGCGCAAACAGGCAGAGGCTGCCCTAGCCGCGTCCAAGCAGGCCCATGTCGACGCCATGGAGCGTCAGCACAATTTGCTGGTCCAAGTCTCCGCCCTGGGCGGCAAGGAGACGGAACGGGGCCTGCTGTTAACCCTCGCTGAAGCTGACCTGCGGTTCCCGGTGAGCAAGGCGACACTCCCGTCCGGGGACCTGCCGAGCCTGGACCGCATGGCCGCGCTCATGACCCAGTTCCCCAGGTTGACTGCTCGCATCGAGGGCCACACCGACGCCTCCGGTCGCGAAGAGACCAATCTCGACCTCTCCCAGGAGCGAGCCGACGCGGTCATGCAGGCCCTGGTTGAGCGAGGCATCCCGGTGGAACGTATGGAGGCGGTCGGTATCGGCGAGGCACGTCCCATCGCCGACAACAAGACCCGCGCTGGCAGCAGCCAGAACCGGCGAGTGGAGGTCTACGTCATCGAGGCGACCCGGTAAGGACCTCGCTGCGGGCAGGCCCGCCATGGGCCTGCCCGCAGCGATGCCGATTTCCTTGTCGTATCCGATCAAGAGCCCACTACCAAGCCCGCAAGATCCGGTTAATCCCGCACATCACTCCGCCGCGAACCGCACCGTCACCACTGAAACTGATCTCGCCAAACGCGGGCTTGAGCTTGAGACCGCGACACTCAGTCGACGACCAAGCCCGAGCCTGTGGACACCCACAACGGACCCGCTTTGCAGCGCCCTGTCAGCAGCTAGCCTTATAGTCTGGCTCTATCCCACAATTGACAGTCCCTAATCGAGCGACCGGGCCTTCGGTCCGAGTTGAGGGGCAACATCGCCCGCCCTTCGCGACGCCGTTGCGCTCCGCCCTCTGCCACACCCCCACGCCCTCGCCTCCCTAACCCGAGTGACCCCCGATGCCGTCAAGCCAGCCGCCCACTGCCCCCGCCATGCGCCTGCGCGGCGTACGTCAGAACAACCTCAAGGGCCTGGACCTGGATCTGCCCCTGGGGGAGTTCATCGTGGTAACCGGCGTTTCTGGCTCAGGCAAGTCGTCACTGGCCTTCGATACCGTCTACGCCGAGGGCCAGCGACGTTATGTGGAGACCTTCTCGCCCTATGCCCGCCAGTTCCTCGACCGCATGGATCGGCCCCAGGCCGACCGTATCGAAGACATCCCACCCGCCATCGCCATCGACCAGACCAACCCGGTCCGGACCTCGCGATCCACCGTGGGGACCATGACCGAGCTGAACGACCACCTCAAGCTGCTGTATGCCCGAGCCGGGCACCTGTTCTGCCGTGGCTGCGGGCGGGAGGTGCGCCGCGACACCCCGGAGGGTATCTGGGACGAACTGCTGGCCCGCACCGAGGGCGCAGGCCCAAGGGCGCTGATCGCCTTCCGGGTGCCGATCCCGGCGAACTTCACCGTGGAGGAGATCAAGGCCCTACTCGCCCAGCAGGGCTACATCCGCATCCTGCGCGAAGCGCCCGACGCACTGGATGTGGCCCCCCTCCGGCATCCTGCCTCACGGGGGACTCCCCCTTCCCTGGTGGTCGTTCAAGACCGCGTCCGCCTGACCGCAAACGCCCGCGGCCGTGTCATCGAGGCGCTCGAAGCCGCCCTGGACCATGGCCACGGCCAAGTCACGGTCTACCCACTCGACGCCGACGGCGAACCTGCCACCCGCTGGCGCTCCCCCTCCGGCATTCTGCCTCCCGGGGGGCTCACCCATCCTTGGTGGTCGTCCCCCTCCGGCATCCTGCCTCCCGGGGGACTTCCCCATCCCTGGTGGTCGTCCCCCTCCGGCATCCTGCCTCCCGGGGGACTCCCCCATCCCTGGTGGTCGTTTTCCACCGGCCTGCACTGCCCCGATTGCGACATCGCCTACCGCGACCCACTGCCCAACCTGTTCTCCTTCAACTCCCCGGTGGGGGCCTGCGAGACCTGCCGGGGCTTCGGACGCACCATCGGTATCGACTGGGGCCTGGTCATCCCGGACGAGTCCAAGTCCCTCATCGAGGGGGCCATCAAGCCCTTCCAGACGGACAGCTACTCAGAGAGCCAGGAAGACCTGATGGGATTCGCCTACCGCCGGGGCATTCCCACGGATGTCCCCTGGCGGGAGCTGACCGACGAGGACCGCCGATGGGTCCTGGAGGGTGAGGGAGAGTGGGACCAAAAGGTCTGGTATGGGGTACGACGCTTCTTCCAGTGGCTGGAGGGGCGCAGCTACAAGATGCACATCCGTGTCCTGCTCTCCAAGTACCGATCCTACGACCAGTGCCCCGTCTGCAACGGGGCCAGACTCAAGGACGACGCCCTGGACTGGCGCCTGGGCGGCCGGGCGGACGCCGACCAAGCCCTTGAGCCCGCGCTGCGCTTTCGCCACGCCCGTGTAACCACCGAGCCCAGCGTCTGGCGGGCGCTGCCAGGGCTCAATGTTCATGACCTCATGGGCCTGCCCCTGGTGCGCTGTCGGGACCTCTTTGAGCATCTGCACCTAGGCGCCGGTCTAGACCAGTCCCTGGACCTGCTGCTGGCCGGCATTCGCCAACGCCTGGGCTATCTGTGCGAGGTGGGGCTGGGCTATCTCACCCTGGACCGGCAATGCCGCACCCTGTCCGGGGGAGAGGTCCAGCGCATCAACCTGACCACTGCCCTGGGCACCGCCCTGGTCAACACCCTGTTCGTCCTGGACGAGCCGAGCATCGGCCTGCACCCGAGGGACATGGACCGCATCGTCGGCCTGCTGCGACGCTTGCGCGACGCGGGCAACACCCTGCTGGTGGTCGAACACGACCCCCAGGTGATGCTGGCTGCAGACCGCATCCTGGACCTGGGCCCAGGCCCCGGCGAGCAGGGCGGAGAGTTGGTTTTTCAGGGCACGCCGGCGCAACTGCTCGCCGCACCCGACTCCCTCACCGGGGCCTACCTCAGCGGCCGCCTGGCGGTGGCCGAGCCGCGGGAACCCATGCCACCGACCCCGGGCGAACCCCTGCTGCGCCTGATCGGGGCCAGGGCGAACAACCTGGATGGAATCGACCTGGAGGTCCCGCTGAATCGGTTGGTGGTGGTCACCGGCGTCTCCGGGTCCGGCAAGTCCACCCTGGTCGAGGACGTGCTCTACCGCGCCCTGGCCAAGGCCAAGGGCAGGCCTATCGAGGCACCCGGCGAGCACCTGGCCTGCAAGGGCCACGAGCTGGTCGCCGACGCCCTGCTGCTGGACCAGTCGCCCATCGGCCGCACCTCGCGCTCCAACCCGGCGAGCTACGTCGGCGCCCTAGACCCCATCCGCAAGCGCTTCGCCGCAACGCCCCTGGCCAAGGAGCGCGGCTACACCGCCGGCACCTTCAGCTTCAACGCCGGCACCGGGCGCTGCCCGACCTGTGGCGGCTCCGGCTTTGAGCACCTGGAGATGCAGTTTCTCTCCGACGTCTATCTGCGCTGCCCAGACTGCAACGGGCGCCGCTATCGGGCGGCCATCCTGGAGGTGAGCCTGGACCTGAACCACCAGGACGGCGGGCTGTCCATCGCCGATGTCCTGGACCTGACGGTCACCGAGGCCGTTGTCGCCTTCTCCGATCAACCCGAGGTCCTGCGCGCCCTGGAGCCCCTCCAGGCGGTCGGCCTGGGCTATGTCCGGCTGGGCCAGCCGGTGCCGACCCTGTCCGGCGGAGAAGCCCAGCGCCTCAAGTTGGCCGAACACCTGGTCAAGGCGCGTTCCCGCAAGAAAGGGGCCTCTGCGGCTGGGCTGTTGTTCATCCTCGACGAGCCCACCACCGGACTGCACTTTTCCGACATCGCCACCCTGCTGACGGCCTTTCGCCGCCTGCTCGATCAGGGCCACTCCCTACTGGTGATCGAGCACAACCTCGATGTCATTCGCCACGCCGACTGGCTCATCGACCTGGGTCCCGAGGGCGGCGACGGCGGTGGCCAGATCGTCTGCACCGGTACCCCCGCCGAAGTCGCGACCCATCCCACGAGCCACACCGGCAAGGCCCTGCGCGACCAAGCCCGAGACCAGGCCGAGGCCCACCCTGGCAGCAGCGCCCCCGACGCGAAGGCACAGGTCGCCGAGGCGCGATCCGCCTACCAACTCCCCCCCTCACCCCCAGCCCCTCTCCCCGCAGGGAGAGGGGAGGAAGGGCCAAGCCCCAGCCCGACGCAAAAAGCCCCTCTCCCCATCGGGGAGAGGGGTTGGTGTGAGGGGAGAAGGCCCACTACAGCGACAGCGTCCGAACCGGCCCCCAACACCATCGACATCCGCCACGCCAGGGAACACAACCTCAAGGACCTGAGCCTGACCATCCCCCACCACAAGCTCACCGTCATCACCGGGGTCTCCGGCAGCGGTAAGAGCACCCTCGCCTTCGACATCCTCTTCAACGAGGGCCAGCGGCGCTACCTGGAGTCCCTCAACGCCTACGCCCGCCAGTTCGTACAACCCGCCGCCAGGGCCGAGGTGGACGCCATCTTCGGCATCCCACCGACGGTCGCCATCGAGCAACGCACCAGCCGCGGCGGCCACAAGAGCACCGTCGGCACCCTCACCGAGGTCCACCACTACCTGCGCCTGCTCTTCGTCAAGCTCGGCACCCAGCACTGCCCGGACTGCGACCTGGCCATCCGCCCCCAGGGCCCCGACGTCATCCTCAACCAGATCCTCAACAGCTTCTCCGGACGCCGGATCGCCTTGCTGGCCCCATTGGTGGTCGCCCGCAAGGGCATCTACCCGGAGCTGGCACGCTGGGCCCAGGGCAAGGGCTACGACACCCTGAGGGTCGACGGCGCCCTGGTCCCCACCGACCCCTGGCCCAAGCTCGACCGCTTCCGCGAGCACAACATCGACCTGCCTTTGGGCGAGCTCGCCATCGACCCGGCGGCGGAGGCCGAGCTACGCGCCCTGTTGGCCCAGGCCCTGGACATCGGCAAGGGGCTGGTGCGCCTGGTCGAGGTCCTGGACGGGGCCTATTGCGCCGAGACATCCTTCTCGACCAAGCGCGCCTGCCCCGGCTGCGGGCAGGCCTTCGAGGAGCCCGACCCGCGGCTCTTCTCCTACAACTCCAAGCACGGCTGGTGCCCCACCTGTTTTGGCACCGGGAACCGGCTGCCGGGCTTCGATGCAGAACAAACCGGCGAGGAAACCCAGTGGCAGGAGGCCGACCCGTCCGGCTCCCAGCCCTGCCTCACCTGCGACGGCCAACGGCTGCGCCGCGAGGCCCTGGCAGTACGCTTCCACGACCACTCCATCGCCGACCTGTCCGCCCTGACGGTGCAACAGGCCGCCGCGGCCCTGGCAGGACTGGACCTGGACCAGCGCGAGGCTATCGTCGCCCGTGATCTGCTCCCGGAGATCCGCGACCGGCTCGCCTTCCTGGACCGGGTGGGACTCGGATATCTCAGCCTCGACCGGGGCGCCCCCACCCTGTCCGGGGGCGAGGCTCAGCGCATCCGCCTCGCCGCTCAGCTCGGCTCCAACCTGCGCGGCGTCTGCTATGTCCTCGACGAGCCCACCATCGGCCTGCACCCCCGGGACAACGCCCTGCTGCTCGACACCCTCGCGGCCCTGGAGGCCAGAGGGAACACCCTGGTAGTCGTCGAGCACGACGAGGAGACCATCCGCCGGGCCGAGCACGTCATCGACCTGGGCCCAGGCGCAGGGGTCCAGGGCGGGTACATCGTCGCCCAGGGCAGCGCCGCCGAGCTGATCGCCGACCCCAACTCCATCACCGGACGCTACCTGGCACGGTCGCCGTCTCGGCACACGGCGCCCGCGCCGCCCCGCGACGGGGGCGCAACATCTGATCGTCAAGGGTGCGAGGCTGACACAACCTGCAAGGGCTGGACCTACGCTTGCCCCTGGCCCGACTGGTCTGCATCACCGGGGTCTCGGGCTCCGGCAAGTCCACCCTGATCCGCGAGGTCCTGGCCCCCAGCCTGCGCAACCTGATCGGCACCGACGGCCCAGCGGCGAAGGGGCCGCGGCAGCCGAACCCGCAAGGCCGAACTGGTGGCCTGCTCAGCCCTCACCGGCTGGCAGTCCCTGACCCGGGTCCTGGAGGTGGACCAGACCCCCATCGGCAAGACCCCGCGCTCCTGCCCCGCCACCTATGTCGGCTTCTGGGATCACATCCGGCGGCTCTTCGCCGCCACCACCGAGGCACGCATGCTCGGCTGGGGCGCACGGCGCTTCTCCTTCAACACCCCGGGCGGGCGTTGCGATGCCTGCGAGGGCCAGGGCCTGCAACGGTTGGAGATGAGCTTCCTGCCCGACGTGAAGGTCCCCTGCGAGGTGTGCGGCGGCAGCCGCTTCAACCGCGAGACCCGGGAGGTCCGGTTCAAAGGGCTCGACATCGGCCAGGTCCTGCAACTCAGCGTCGACGAGGCCGCCCCCCACTTCGCCGCCCACCCCACCGTGCATCAGGCCCTCACCCTGCTCCAAGCCGTCGGTCTGGGCTATCTGACCCTGGGCCAGCACAGCCCCACCCTCTCCGGCGGCGAGGCACAACGCATCAAGCTGGTCACCGAACTGGCCAAGGCGAGGACCGGCGCCGATGGTCTCACCGACCGACCGACCCTCTATGTCTTGGACGAACCCACGGTCGGGCTGCACATGGCCGACGTGGAGCGTCTGCTCCAGGCCCTGCACCGATTGGTGGACGCGGGACACAGCGTGGTGGTCATCGAGCACAACCTCGACCTCATGGCCGAGGCCGACTGGCTCATCGACCTGGGGCCAGAGGGTGGGGCCGCCGGTGGGCGGATCGTGGCGGAGGGGACGCCAGCCCAGGTCACCGCCGGCGGGGATTGGCCTACGGCGGTGGCGTTGCGTGGGCACCTTGCGGGGTACTGACCCAGCGCGGCATGGAGGTCGTCATCCTTCAGGCCCGCGGCGACAAGGGCACACAGACAAGAGAGATCAAGACCGCGCTGGAGGGAAAGAAAAACGTTCCAACCCATTTTTCCGCCCGGACCCATCCCATGGCGCTATGCCGCCCTCACCTGGGGGTCAGCACGAGCGGCCGGCAGGGCATCCACCGGGCTGCGTACCGCCCCGCTCCCCCGTTGCAGGACATGGGTGTAGATCTGGGTGGTCGCCACGTCCTTGTGCCCCATCAACTCTTGCACCGTCCGAATGTCGTAGCCCGCCTCCAGCAAATGGGTCGCGAAGGAGTGTCGCAGGGTATGTGGAGTCGCCCGCTTACGGATGCCCGCACGCAGCACGGCGGACCGCATTGCCTTCTGGACGACCGACGGGTCTATGTGATGCCGTTTGATCCGCCCCGTAATGGGGTCCCTGGACCGGTCCGAGGCCGGGAATACATACCACCACTTGAGTTCGAACGGCGCCCGCGGGTACTTTCGCACCAAGGCCTCCGGCATAGACACCTCGCCGAAACCAGCCGCCAAGTCCGCCGCCAGTAGCCGCTCCGACGCCCGCAGCTGTTCCTGAAGGCCTGGGATCAGGGACTCCGGCAACGGCACGAAGCGATCCTTGGCGCCCTTGCCATTGTGGACCGTGATCTGGCGATACCCGAAGTCCAGGTCTTGCCCCCGCAATTGTACGCACTCCATGAGTCGTAGCCCGGTCCCGTACATCAGGCTCGCCATCAGCCAGTCGCGCCCACGCATCTGCTCCAGCACCTGGACGATTTCCTGGCGGGTCAACACGACCGGCACCCGCTCCGGCTTCTTCAAAACGGGGTCAGGTCTTCCCTTTTGCCTTTCTTAAGCTAGACTTGGGGACATGGCCAGGCCCCTCCGTCTCGAATATTCCGGTGCGCTGTACCATGTGACCAGTCGCGGAGACGGCCGCGAGGCGATTTTCCTCGCCGATGGGGACAGGCGCCTGTTTCTGGAGGTCCTGGCTGGCGTTTGGAACCGCTTTAATTGGACGCTGCACGCCTACTGCCTGATGACCAACCATTACCATGTGTTGGTGGAGACCCCGGACGCGAACCTGTCCAAGGGCATGCGGCAGCTGAACGGCGTCTACACGCAGCGCTTTAACCGCACGTACAGCCGCTCGGGCCACGTGTTTCAAGGACGCTACAAGGCGATCCTGGCGCAAAAGGAGGCGTATCTGCTGGAGCTGGCGCGCTACGTCGTGCTCAATCCGGTGCGGGCGCGGATGGTGCGCACGGCAGCCGATTGGCCGTGGAGCAGCTACCGGGCCATGATCGGCGAGGAACCGGCGCCGGAGTGGTTGGAGACGCGAACCCTCCTCGCGGCCTTCGGTGAGACGGAGCCCGAAGCCGTCGCGAATTACGCCCGATTCGTCGCTGAAGGGAAGGGCCAACCTGCCCCCTGGGAGCAACTGAAAAACCAAGTGTTCCTCGGCTCGGACAGCTTCGTGGAGTCTCTGCGGCGACAGTTGCCGAAGAACCGCGACCTCCGCGAGGTCCCGCAGTCCAAGCGCCGGCCTCCCCCCAAGCCGTTACCCGAGTATGTGCGCGACTACCCGCGGCGCAACGAGGCCATCGTCGCCGCTTATCGCAGCGGGGGATATACGCTGCAGGACATTGGAGACTTCTTCGGCATACACTATTCGCGCGTTAGCAAGATCGTTCAAGCGGCGGATGTCACGCGGCGAGAGGCTATAGGGTAGACCTCACCACCTTGTGGCCAGGGGCAAAAGGGAAGACCTGACCCCGCCGCTTGTTTTAGACCCCGCCGCCTGTTTCGAGCCCCGCCGCCTGTTGCAGACGCCGCTCGTTCCTCGCTCTGCTTTTCAATGCCAGTGATACTAGGCGTTAGTCCCTTACCTCCAAAATGTTGAACAAGACGTTAAAGAGTTCAAAGCGCATTTCTGACCAGTGTTGGCTGCACGAAATACTCGCGGATGACCATCGCGGTGACGACGACGCGGCGACCGAGCTTGGTGAAGAAGTACTTGTAGGCATGTCCGAGCTTTTTTATCAGACCGTGGGTGCGCAACCGCTTGAGCAGGTAGGACGCGCGCGACGGGGAGAGATCCGGCATGTACTTGCGCAGATCGCCGGCGCGGAAGCCGGAGATGGTCCACTCGCCGCGTGACAGGTTCAGGAACAGCCGGTAGTCGGGTTCGAGGAACAGGTCGAAGCCGCGGAAGGAGCGTCCGTTGACCTTGCTTGGCGCGGCCATCTTGGCGATGGCCTTGTGTGGCGCATCGGGGTTGTCGAGACAGGCCATGAAGGCCAGGTAACGGTCGTTGGCGGCGCGCATAAGTTGGCGCAGGTCGTTGAGGCTGTATATGTTTTTGCGTAGTGGGGCGAGCTTGAAGACCCGTTCGCCATTGCGCTGTTCCACGTAGCGGTGGTGCTTGAAGAAGGAGACGTCGTTGGCGGTACACTCCACACGAGCCATCAGCCCCGCCTTATCGTAGAGCTTGATGCTGACCGGCCCCATGTGGTGGCGGATGCGCGTGCCCTGGATGCGGGTGGAGAAATCGTTGCCGACCTCGCCTTGGTAGGTGCCGGTGAGCTTGTGACCAAGAAAGGTAGCGACGTGTTCTGCCTTGACGATATGCACGGCGGTGCGAACGATCGCCTCGTAGAGCGGCTGGAACTTGGCCTGCTGACGGAAGACCACATCGGTGGCGTACTCGACCTGCATGAAGCTCCAATGGGCGCCGTTGCGGAAGTGACGCAGGACGGGACAAAAGCGCTGCGCCCAGCGGTCGAGGTGGCGGTGCAGGCTCGCAGCATCCATGGCGTCGGCAAGGCGCTGTGCTTCACGCGGGTCGTCCACTGTCACGAAGGCGTTGTCAGCCATCTGGAAGCCGATCCCGGCCGCACCCAGTTGCTGTGCTAGCCAGGAGTGACCGTTGAAGTAGAACTGCAGGCGAAACGGCGCCCAGGTTGGCACCCGCAGGTAGCACAGACCGAACTGCTCGTCGATGAAGTAGAAATAGTAGTGCAGACATTGGCCGGTCCTCGGCTTGAGCAGTGCGTGCCCACTCGGCTTGTCGTACCAGGGCCGATACGAGGAGCAGGTCTCCATGGCCGAGAAGATATGCACCAAACCGGGGTGCTCGCCGCGTTCGGCCAGGATCGCCTGGATCCGGTCTTCCTTGCGAAATGCCTTGAAACGACGGATAAACTCGATCTGTAAACCCGCCTCGGCGGCGAGGCGCTCGGCGTTGGCACGCAGTTCGTCGCGCAACGGCCCAGCCCAGCGGGGGTAGTCGAACAAACGGATGTTGCGGTAGCCCAGGAAGCCAGCCATGGCCTTGGCGTGACAGATGTCCGGCAAGGTGCCGCTGATGACCACTCGGTCGAAGCACGACAGGACACCGGCGATATCGTCTTGATGGCGCTCGACAAAGGGGTTCATCGTCTTGCTCCCGCGTCCACAGTACTTACCTGCAACGATAGCCGATCCGACCTTTTTGGTTCCGGCTACGCCGGGTTAGGGGACAAGTTGCCCAGAATGAAATGTTAACGAATATAACCTTGGAAAAGAATACAAAGCCAAGCTTATGTTTGTTTGCGTTCTTAATTGCAGCAATATTCCTGTTGGCTTCTTGTTCGGAAAGCGAATCATATATGGATGCCTATAATGGATGCAGAAGACCTTACCGGGTCATGATTCAGTGAAATTTATACTGTGTCCCCGTCTGGCAGAACTAATGGAGAGAGAGCAAGAACTTAAGGAAAGGCTAGAGAGGATCAAAAATGAACAAGAAAACATTATTATCGCTATTTCATATAGTAACCAAGAGCTACCCTAACCCGGCGCAGCCGGAACCAAACAGGATGGAGCGGCTATCGTTACGGGTAGATCTCGAACGATAGAGGCTCCTGCGATGAACCCGTTTATCGAGCGTCACCAAGACAAGATCGGCGGCGTCCTCTCTTGCTTCGACCGGGTCGTCATCACCGGCACATTGCCCGACATCTGCCATGCCGAGGCGATGGGCGGGTATCTCGGTTACCACAAGATCCGTCTGTTCGATTATCCACGCTGGGCCGAACCCTTGCGCGAGGAGCTACGGGAGAACGCCGAGCGGCTCGCCGCCGAGGCGGGGTTGCAGATTGAATTTATCCGCAAGCTCAAGGCATTCCGCAAGGAGGCGCGGATCAAGGAGATCCTCGCCGAGCGCGGAGACCAACCGGGGTTGGTCCACATCTTCTCAGCCATGGAGGCGTGCTCGTCTTATCAACCGTGGCACAACAAGTCCACCCATCGCACCTTCCTCAGGCCCTCCTCCGGGAAGTGCCTGCATTGCTACTTCTACTTCATCGACGAGCAGTTCGGCCTGTGCTACGTGCGTGTTCCGACCTGGGCACCGTTCCGGCTGCAGGTCTACTTCAATGGTCACTCCTGGCTGGCCCGCCAACTGCTCCAAGCCGATATTCCCTTCCAGATGCTCGACAACGCCTTCGTCTCCATCGCCAACCCTGAAAAGGGGCAGCAACTTGCTGATGGACTCAACGCACAGACGCTGCACGAGCACCTTGCCGCTTGGGCGCAGCGGTTCTGTCCGGTACTGCACCACTTCCGCTGCGGTTACCACTGGAGCTTCATGCAGGTCGAGTATGCCACCGACGTGGTCTTTCTGCGTCAAGCTGAGTTTCAACCGCTCTACGAGGCCATCGTGCGCACCGCCGTGCACGTCATCAAGATTCAAGATTCAGTAATTACGGTGACACTTTACTATTTACACCATTTCCTTGTCGGCTTATGCTAGGCGCATGTCTCGGCTCCCACGAATCATCGTACCTGGCATCCCCCACCATGTGACCCAACGAGGAAACAGGCGCCAACGGGTATTCATGGAGGATGACGACTATGCGCTTTACAGAGACTGGCTAGCCCGGGCGTGTCGGTCAAACGACGTGGAAGTCTGGTCCTACTGCCTGATGCCGAACCACGTTCACTTGATTCTCGTACCCTCTGACGAGACCGGGCTGTCCCGCGCCGTCGGCGAAACGCATCGTCGATATAGCGGGTACATCAACGCACGATTGCGGGTAACTGGCCATTTGTTTCAAGGGCGGTTCGGCTGCGTGGCAATGGATGAATCTCACTTGATGGCAGCTTTCCGCTACGTGGCTTTGAATCCCGTCAAGGCGCAGCTGGCTGCGACGGCTGCCGATTGGCGTTGGTCCAGCACGCCAGCACATCTCCGGCGCCAAGACGATGGCTTGGTTACTGTTGGTCCCCTGCTAGATCGCGTCGATAGTTTCGCGGACTTCTTGGAGGTACCAGCGGATCCTGAACGGGTTGCCGCTCTCACGAAGGGTCAAACTATAGGGCGACCATTGATGGGTGACCAAGAGCTCGGCGAGCTCGAGAAACGACTTGGCCGAACCCTACGTCCAGGCAAGCGTGGCCGGCCCCCTTCGCAGAAGAATGACCCGAGACAACAAATATTGGTGTAGATGGTAAAGTGTCACGGTAATCCGCAATCCCACCGTAATCCTTGTTTTTCGCCGATGACTCGAAACACACAACACTCCTGGTGAAATGGACATAGTCACCCAAGGTTTGATCGGTGCAACGGCTGCACAAGCGGGCGCGAAGCCCAATGAGGTGCGGCTGGCCTCTTTAGTTGGCTTCTGTGCGCCACTGCTTGCCGATGCCGATGCGCTAATTCGTTCGGTCGAAGATCCACTCCTGTTTCTGGAGTATCACCGCTACTTCACCCATGCTCTTTTGTTTATTCCCGTCGGCGCCCTAATTGCGTCATTTCTGCTCTGGCCATTATTGAGAAAGCGGTTGGCATTTAAGAGGGTATATATTTACGCTCTTCTCGGATACGCCACGGCCGGTTTTCTGGATGCCTGCACCAGCTACGGCACCCACTTGCTCTGGCCATTCAGCGACGACCGAATCGCATTGAGCATCATCTCCATCTTCGATCCGATATTCTCCCTGGCGCTGATCGCGGCCATTGTCATTGGTGTTGTAAAATATCAACCGCTCGCAGCGCGGGTCGGTATGATGTTCGTTACCGCCTATCTATCCCTCGGCGCGATTCAGCATGACCGTGCTGAATCTCTTGCACATCTACAGGCCCAGCAACGTGGCCACATCACCGAGCGCCTGATCGTCAAACCCACCATGGGCAACCTGCTGCTATGGCGTTCGGTTTATGAGACAGATGGCATGTATTACGTCGACGCAGTGCGTGTGGGCCTACCCGACAATGGTAAGGTTTTTACGGGTAATATGGTGCAGGCCTTTGATATCAATCGTGACCTGCCTCAATTGACGGATCAGATGATGGTCTATCGTGACATCGAGCGCTTTGAATTGTTTTCTGACGGATTTCTGGCCTGGCACCCGGAGCGCCCCAATGTCCTGGGTGATGTACGCTACGCTATGCTGCCGACCAGCATCCGACCGCTTTGGGGGATCGAGTTGCACCTTGACGCACCTAACGAGCACGTCACATTCGATACCTATCGCGCGATGTCTGATACCGAGCGCAAGGCCTTCTTTGCCATGTTGCTTAACTAACTCAAACCCAGACACTCACCGAAAATGAAAAAAACTAAATATGAGGAAAAGGGGCCATGAGGAAAAGGTGAGGAAAAAGGAAAAGGGGCCAGGCTCAATTAATTCGGAGAAAAAGAAGAAGACCGGGGTCACCATTTAGCTGATCCCGGTCACCATTTAGCTGATCCCGGTCAATGGAACGAACAATTTTCTCGTGCCCGAACACGCTTTGTGTCCTGCCACTTCGTCCTGATACGTTCCAAGGCGCGCCGTCGGTTCTCTCTGCAACGGTGACGGATCAGCTCCGATCCGCACCAGTCACCCTTCTGGATCAAGGCGATGGGGCCATGCCCCGGTTGGGCATGGACACCCGGCCCCTGGCTCGATCGAGCCCCAGAAAATCGTCAGTACCCGCCATCCAAGTGTCCAAGTGGTCCACGGAGGCGGGGCTTCATCGCCGCCGGGCGCACCACGCGCAGGTTCACAGAACGGTGGCTCGACTCCACGCGGGCGCCGTCCAACCCTTGGCCGGCTCGATGGCAGGGGCGTCATCGGTCACAACCGTCTCTCCATGGCGCGTGGGGGGAAGTGGCGGCGTCCCAATCAGTTCTGGTGGCTCTTGGCCAACCCCTTCGCGCGGTCGCCGCCACTGCCCTGATCCGTATTCAGGCGAAGGCACTGCTTGACGTCGAAGTCGGTACCTTCGCGCAGGATGTAGTAACAGGCCCGGGCCAGCTTGTGGGCAACGGTCTTGATGGCAACCACGCCATTGCTCTGGCCCGCTTGCGCTGATAGTAGCGCTTGATCGCCGCGTTGTAGCGCACCGCGAAGTTGGCCGCCTCCAGGTAAGCCCAGGCCAGGTATTTGTTGCCGTTTTTGGTGTTGCCCCGGCCTTTGCGCTTGCCGTTGCTCAACCGCTCACTGCCCACGCAGCGGCAGTAGGAGGCGTAGTGTCCACCATCGCGAAGCGCTCGATGGGACCGGTCTCCAGCATGATGGTCAGCCCCAGTATCTGGCCAATGCCGCTGACGCTGAGCAGGTGGCTGATAGGCCGGGCGCAGCCGGATCTGGCCCTTGACCGCGCGCTCCAACAGGTCGATCGCCCCCTCCAGCCCGCGCATCGCTAACAGGGTCCCCTGCACCGCCAGGGCCTGGTTGGGGTCCGGCAACAGTTGGCTCACCGTCTCGGGGGTCAGATGCTTGACCTCGTTGGCGCTCAAGCGCCCGACCGCGGTCCCGCGCAAACAGGTTCTGAACCGCCAGCAGGTTGGCGGTATGCTGCTGCACCAGACGGCTGCGTCGGCGCAGCAGATCGCGCACCGCACGGTCCTCCTTGGGGTAGATATAGCCCTCCGGCCAACATCCCCCGGTGCAGCAGTTCCGCCAGCCAGCGAGCATCGGAGTCGTCATCGCTGTACTTGAGCCCCGTGTACTGCACCATTGCCGCCGTGTTGGCCAGGTGGACCCCGTAGCCTGTCTCCATGAGGGCGTCCACCAGCCAGTACCAGTTGTAGGTGGACTCCACCACAAGCCCCACGATGGCCTCTCGGTAGGGCGACAGGGCCTCCAGGATCGCCGCTGCGTCATTGGGCAGACGCCTGCGGTAGACCAGCCGCTCGTCCTCGTCGAGCAGGGCCAAGACACAGGGCGAGCGCGTATAAATCATCAGCCGAAGACGACCTTAGCGCGGTAGTCATCATCCCAAGCGGCCTTGCGGCGCTTCTGCGCCAAGCGCAGCTTGGAGGGCTCTTGTTCGAACAGATTCATGCACAGATGGCGAATCGAGGTCAGGATCGCCGGCGCGTCGCCTTTGCGGATGCGGCTGGCGTCTTCACCGAGGACGACATCCAGGCGCCAGTGCAAGCGGTTCTCCACGCCCCAGTGGCCGCGCACCGCCTGGGCGAAGCGCTTGGCCTCAGCGGGGATGGAGTTGATGAACAAGCGCTGCTCCACGGTGTGGCGATCCTCGATCCAGCATTCGCGCTCGACCAGGCCGATGCTGCGCAGCCCCTGCCAACGCTCGGTGTCGGATAAGGTGCCCAACTCCTCGGTAATCCAGTAGCGGCGCACTTCCAGGCGCCCGTGGTCCTTGTCGGTCTCCTCGGTGTAGTCATAGTCCACACCGGCGAAGCCCCCCGCGGTCGCGGTGGTGAAGAACTCCTTGACCTCCTCGTGCAGCGCACTCTGATTACCCTTGAGTCCGAGGACGTAGTCGCCGCCCTGATCGACGATCTGCGCGGCGATCTTGGTCTGACAACCCATCGCATCGATGGTCACGATGCAGCCTTTGAGCTCCAGCAGCTCCAGGAGCTTGGGAATGGCCGTGATCTCGTTGGATTTCTCCTCGGTGGCTTCTTGCCCCAGCACCAGACGGTTGCTGCTGCCCCAGGCGCTGACCATGTGCAGCGCATGCTTGCCGCGGCGCCGATCACGCGAGCCGCGCGCCGTCTTGCCGTCGACCGCGACGACCTCGCCGTCGGTGACTTCAGCCACCGTGCGCGTCCAACTGCAAAAACACGCCTGAAACGTCTTCGGGTTCAGCCGCGAGAGCACCTCGGCAATGCGATCGTGCGGGGGCACCCCATTGGCAAACGGCGCAAACTTGCGCAGCCAATCCAGTTTCGCCTTGCCGAACTCTTCCATCGCCTCCCAGCCTTCCGCTCCGCTGAGCATCGCACAGACTGCCAGTAGCAGGATTTCCATCAAAGGGTATAGCTTGTTGCGCTCAACCCTAGGATCCCGAAGCTGCGAAAAATGTTCGATGAAGCTGGTCGACATGAGAAACTCCTAAGACAGTTTCTCGGTATCGTGCCGCAACAGATTGTCCTTGCGCAATTTTATACGTGCTCGCCCTGGGCCAAGACACTATTGTTTGAATGTAGGTCGATTCCGCCGTAGAGTTTCACCGTCGACTCCCGCCCGCCGGGGCTACAGCAACGGTTGTTCTCTACCTCAACTGTAGGCCGGCGGGCGGCGTCGGCTAGATGCTTCTCAGGTCTTGCAATCTAGCATTTCTGAGCTACGGTTTCCCGCATGGCAAGACCCCTCCGCATCGAGCTCGCTGGTGGGCTGTATCACGCGACCTCCCGTGGGGATCGGCCGGGAATTCCGGCCGGGAGTTCCGGGAGTTCCGGGAGTTCCGGGGACAGTTTACTTAATTGCTCCGAACAGTTGGAGTTAAGTAAACTGTCCCCCGGAACTTACCCCTTCTTTTATTCGTTATTGGCGTATCAGCGTTAATCAGTCATTACAGATACTTGAGGTTTGAGAAACGGCTTTTTGGTGATGAAAGTGGCTAACAAGGCAATTTCACACGGACGGCAAGAAGCGCCGCTCGTTCCTCGCTATGCTTTTTGCCTCCGTTGAATTGCGGCGTTCGGCATAGAATCAAACTTTTATGACGAACATTAATTTTGATGCCATCAAGGTCGAGTACAGCGAGGCTATCGACGGGGAAATTGTTCAGGTAACGTTTGATGAAGACGAAACCGAGGATCCATTCAAAAGGACCAAGCGCTATATCTGCATTTCGCAGAATTATGAGTTTCCAGGTAAACCGACCATAGAATGGCATGATTGCAAAGGCTACGACGGAGGCTCAGAAGTTCTCCGTTGCAACTTGACGGATGATGCTTTTGAATTAACGACTACGAACCGACTACATTTCAGAATACGTCATAATTGTCCGAGTGACGTGCTAGTTGAGATACAAAAGTTCCTACAACGCGAATTTGGCAAAGCCTAACCCGGCGTAGCCGGAACCAAAAAGGTCGGATCGGCTATCGTTGCAGGTAAGTACTGTGGACGCGGGAGCAAGACGATGAACCCCTTTGTCGAGCGCCATCAAGACGATATCGCCGGTGTCCTGTCGTGCTTCGACCGAGTGGTCATCAGCGGCACCTTGCCGGACATCTGTCACGCCAAGGCCATGGCTGGCTTCCTGGGCTACCGCAACATCCGTTTGTTCGACTACCCCCGCTGGGCTGGGCCGTTGCGCGACGAACTGCGTGCCAACGCCGAGCGCCTCGCCGCCGAGGCGGGTTTACAGATCGAGTTTATCCGTCGTTTCAAGGCATTTCGCAAGGAAGACCGGATCCAGGCGATCCTGGCCGAACGCGGCGAGCACCCCGGTTTGGTGCATATCTTCTCGGCCATGGAGACCTGCTCCTCGTATCGGCCCTGGTACGACAAGCCGAGTGGGCACGCACTGCTCAAGCCGAGGACCGGCCAATGTCTGCACTACTATTTCTACTTCATCGACGAGCAGTTCGGTCTGTGCTACCTGCGGGTGCCAACCTGGGCGCCGTTTCGCCTGCAGTTCTACTTCAACGGTCACTCCTGGCTAGCACAGCAACTGGGTGCGGCCGGGATCGGCTTCCAGATGGCTGACAACGCCTTCGTGACAGTGGACGACCCGCGTGAAGCACAGCGCCTTGCCGACGCCATGGATGCTGCGAGCCTGCACCGCCACCTCGACCGCTGGGCGCAGCGCTTTTGTCCCGTCCTGCGTCACTTCCGCAACGGCGCCCATTGGAGCTTCATGCAGGTCGAGTACGCCACCGATGTGGTCTTCCGTCAGCAGGCCAAGTTCCAGCCGCTCTACGAGGCGATCGTTCGCACCGCCGTGCATATCGTCAAGGCAGAACACGTCGCTACCTTTCTTGGTCACAAGCTCACCGGCACCTACCAAGGCGAGGTCGGCAACGATTTCTCCACCCGCATCCAGGGCACGCGCATCCGCCACCACATGGGGCCGGTCAGCATCAAGCTCTACGATAAGGCGGGGCTGATGGCTCGTGTGGAGTGTACCGCCAACGACGTCTCCTTCTTCAAGCACCACCGCTACGTGGAACAGCGCAATGGCGAACGGGTCTTCAAGCTCGCCCCACTACGCAAAAACATATACAGCCTCAACGACCTGCGCCAACTTATGCGCGCCGCCAACGACCGTTACCTGGCCTTCATGGCCTGTCTCGACAACCCCGATGCGCCACACAAGGCCATCGCCAAGATGGCCGCGCCAAGCAAGGTCAACGGACGCTCCTTCCGCGGCTTCGACCTGTTCCTCGAACCCGACTACCGGCTGTTCCTGAACCTGTCACGCGGCGAGTGGACCATCTCCGGCTTCCGCGCCGGCGATCTGCGCAAGTACATGCCGGATCTCTCCCCGTCGCGCGCGTCCTACCTGCTCAAGCGGTTGCGCACCCACGGTCTGATAAAAAAGCTCGGACATGCCTACAAGTACTTCTTCACCAAGCTCGGTCGCCGCGTCGTCGTCACCGCGATGGTCATCCGCGAGTATTTCGTGCAGCCAACACTGGTCAGAAATGCGCTTTGAACTCTTTAACGTCTTGTTCAACATTTTGGAGGTAAGGGACTAAGAAACGGGAATGCTCTCACCATCCTCCACACCCGGCCCCAACGCGAAGCGCTCCCCAGGATGGGCGATTCGGTGCCCCTCCCCGGCGATGCCCTCCCCGGCCGCCTCGGATTCGTAGTGATAGAAGACCATGCGCCGCCATTGCTCCTCCTTGTACTGGGCGCGGATGTCCGTAAGCCCGGTATGGGAAGGGTTTGCGCTCAGGGCACAGTCGTGAAAGATGGGCTCGCCGTGGGCAGCGTAGCGGTTGATGACCTCTGGGATAGGGCGGGTATCGCCGGTGTAGACAAAGCGCCCCTCCAGGGCCAGCCCGAAGGCGGACAACCAGTCATGGTGACGCGCCGGAAAGCAATCGAAGGTCAGGTCCCGGTACCAGAAGCGCTCTGCTACCGGGATGAGTCGGAAGGCGTCCCAAAAGTTGCGCCCGCCCTCTGCAAGCAGGTTGGGATAGTCCGCTAGGCGGCGCTGGAGCACGGGCACCAGGGTGACGGGGACGAACAGGCGTGGCGGTTCCGGCTCGGGATGAGCGGTTGCAACCCGGTAGAAGAGCCCCTCCAGGCCGCCGACATGGTCCAGGTGCGCGTGGGTGATGAACAGAGCGGGTGGCAAGGCCCCATAGCGCCCCAGATAGGCGTCGAGGGTATCAGGCCCGCAGTCGATCAGCAGGAGTGGTCCCGAAGCAGACTCCAGGACCGCGGCGGACGATCCCAGCGACCGGGCATTGGCATTGCCGACGCCGAGAAACCTCAATGCAAGTCCGGACATGCCAACACTCCTGCTATCCTGTAACAGAGTCGGCCCCACGCGAAGTAAGGGGGGCGACACCCGACCCGCAGCATACCCGAGCTTGAGCAGACTCAGGCCGTCACAATGCGGTAACTGCTGGTCCCTACCATGAACGCCCTGGCGAAGACCTCGCCGCAACGCAAGCAATGCCCATGCCCACCGTTCTCATCGTCGACGACGAACCCGATATCCGCGAGGTGATCCGCTTCGCCCTGGAGGATGCGGGCTTTCGCGTGCTCGAGGCCGGCCATGCCGAGGAGGCCCGCCGACTCATGGGTGCCGAGACCCTGGATCTGCTCGTGCTCGACTGGATGCTCCCGGGCCGCTCGGGCCTGGAGTTGGCCCAGCAGATCAAACAGAGCCCCAAGACCCGGACCCTGCCCATCATCATGGTCAGCGCCCGCGGCGAGGAGGAAGACCGCATCCGCGGCCTGGACACCGGGGCCGACGACTATGTGACCAAGCCCTTCTCCCCACGTGAGTTGGTCGCCCGGGTCAACGCGGTGTTGCGCCGCGCCAAGCCGGGCGACGCCGCGGACGTGATCGAGATCGGCGGACTGGCCATCGACAACATCAGTCATCGCGTCAAAGCCGATGGCAACCAGATCGACATGGCCCCCACCGAATACAGGCTGCTCCATTTCTTGATGACCCACAGCGATCGCGCCTTCACCCGTTCCCAGCTCCTCGATCAGGTCTGGGGCGATCAGGTCTACGTGGAAGAGCGCACCGTAGACGTGCACGTGCGCCGCCTGCGCAAGGCCATGGAAGCAACCGGTCATGACCGGCTGCTGCAAACGGTGCGCGGTGTTGGCTACCGCCTTTCCGACAAAACCTAGCCTGCCGGCGCCCACTGCCGAGATGCGTCCGACGTTGGATCAAGCCCAGGGTCGAAGCACACCCGACGCGTCCATGCGCGACGCGGTACGTGTCGAGCTCTTGCTCGCCGTGGTCAGCGCCTGTGCCGGACCCTTGCTGCACCTGGCCGGCCTGCCCTGGGCCCTCATCTGGCCGACCGTGCTGCTGCCCTATCTAGGCCGCCACCTCTATTTTCTGCTGCGGCTTGCGGTCTTGATCCGACGCCGCCACCGCTTGGCGCCACCCTTCCCACGGGGTCTTTGGGGGGAGATATTCCGCACTGTTGCCCAGTATCAGGCCCAGCGGCGCAAGTGGCGCAAGCGCCAGATCCGCTTCACCCGCCGCTTCCGCGAGGCAGCCAATTCCATTCCAGACGCCCTGGTCGTGCTCGACCGAACCCAGCGCATCGAGTGGGCCAATCCGGCGGCTGCAGCCCTGCTGGACGTGCAATGGCCTAGGGATAGCGGGCGCCCCCTCAACCTGGCGGCCGCAGATCGTCAGCTCGCCAGGCTCATCGAAGCAGGAGATGGCGGCCGAGCGACGGACTTTTCGCCGCCGCACAACCGCACCCTGACGCTCACCCTGAGGGTCACGCCCTTCGGCGACCGCAAACGCCAGCGCATGGTCGTAGCGCGTGACGCCACCAAGCTCTACCACATCAATATGATCCGCCGCGACTTCGTAGCCAACGCCTCCCACGAACTGCGCACGCCCTTGACGGTGATCGCCGGTTTTCTGGAGAGCCTGACCGACGCCCCAAGCACCCCGGCGGCCCACCGTCGCCCCATGGAACTCATGCGCAAACAGAGCAAGCGTATGCGCACCATCATCGACGACCTACTCACCCTGTCGCGCTTGGAAATGGACGAGAGCCCGCCCGATGTGGGCATGGTGGACGTAGCCGAGGAGTTACGCCTAATCCTCAACGAGGCCCATGTCCTAAGCGCCGGGGAGCACCGCTTCGAGGTCCATTTGGACCCGGAGCTGCGGCTCGTCGGCAACGCCGCGGAGTTGCGTAGCGCCTTCTCCAACTTGATCTATAACGCCGTCAGGCATACCCCACCTGGGAGCCTGATTCGCATCGACTGGCGCAAGGAGGCCCACGGGCCCCTGTTCTCCGTCCAAGACAACGGTGAGGGCATTGCCCCCGAGCATATCCCGCGGTTGACCGAGCGCTTCTATCGGATCGACAAGGCCCGCTCTCGGGAGTCTGGAGGGACCGGTCTCGGGCTCGCCATCGTCAAGCACGTCCTCAACCGGCACCGCGCGGTGCTGACCATCGCCAGCGAGCCCGGGCGAGGGGCCACCTTCGCCTGCCGCTTTCCGCTGACCAGCGGGGTCTACGAGCCCGGCAGTGATGACCCCGACTACGCGCCGGAGCCTCTACCCGGAACAATGGAGGCAACAGGCGCGTAGTTTTGCCTTTCTAGGCCGCTGGCCCCTCAGTGCCGTCCTTCATCGCATCTTCAGCCAGCACCTGCGCCTCGTCTTCATAGAGCCAGGCCAACAACAACTTGTAGCCCAACACCAGGACCACCGAGCCAACGAAGAGCCCGATAATCCCCGAGGTGATGAAACCCCCGATGGCCCCGATGAAGATCACCGCCATGGGCACCGCCACGCCACGCCCGAGCAGGATCGGCTTGAGGATGTTGTCCAGGAGCCCGACGAACAGGCTCCAGACCAGGAACATCACGAAGGTCATCGTATCCACCTGGGAAAAGACATAGATCAGCACCGGGAGCACCACCGGGAAGATGCCGATCTGCACCACACTCAGCAGCAAACATAGCAGGGCCCAGAGGCCGGCGGCGGGCACGCCCACGACCAGGAAGCCCAACCCAGCGAGGATCGACTGCAACAGGGCCACGCCGAGGATCCCCCGCGTCACGCTACGCACCGTCGCCTCTGCCAATTCGGCGAACTGCACCCCCCGCTCACCGGCCAGACGCCGAGCCAGGGCGAAGGTCACCCGCTGACCTGCATGGTCCTGGGTCAGCAAGACCCCGGCGATGACTATGGCAAAGACGAATTGCAGCAACCCAACCCCCATGCCTGCCGCCGCCCCCAGCAACCACGACGCCACCGCTCGGATCTGCGGGGCGATATCGAGCAAGGCCGATTCCAGATTGTCCGCCGCCGAGGACCAGAAGGCGTGGACCGGCTCGCCGAGCACCGGCCACTCAGCCACCGAGGCTGGTGGCGGCGGGACCTTGAGGGTACCGTGATCGAAGGCATCCATCAGGTCTTTGACCCCATTGACTAGGGTCCCACTCAGTACGATGGTTGGGACCACCAACACCACTAGCCCGATGAGCACCACCAGGACACCTGCCAGTGCCCGCCGACCGCCGAGCAGTTGCCGGAGCCGCACATAGCCGGGATGCGCCGCCACAGCGATAATCAGGCCCCAAATCATGGGGACCACAAAGGGCTCCATGATGCGAAAGCACCACACCGCCAACAGGGCGATGAGCCCGATGCGAACCGTGGCCTCGACCACCCGGGATAGGAAGAGCTTGTCGTCGATGGGGTTGGAAGGCATGGCGTCTCGCATGATTGGCATCTGGAAGGTGCCGCATGGTATCAGGGCCGACGGCTGATCGGATGCCGTGGCGATGCCGGAAAACCGATAGACACAGACGCAGACCGCGCATGGGATGGCTGCACACCGCCCCCACACAAGGTTTACTATGAATTCCTTGCAGCCCCTAGGGCAGCGCTGATCGGAGCACTTGCCGTGCGAGGCAGTTAGGCCCGGCCTTACTCAACGGCGCTACGCCGTTGAACAACCAGGCCAGTGCCAATCGCCGCTCGCGCTAGGCGTGCCGATTGATTGGCAGTCCCCAGGGCCCAACCCAAGCTAACATCCCCAACCGCGCCGCGGCGCGAGGAGTCCCCCGGATGACCTATTCCACCTATGTTGTCGTCAACAACCTGGTCTTCCCCGAGTCACCCCGCTGGCATCAGGACCGCTTCTGGTTCGCGGACCAGTTCACCGGCGATGTCCTAACCCTGAGCCTGGATGGCCTCGTGGAGATCATCACTACCCTGTCAGACCACGTCGGTGGGATCGGTTGGCTGCCAGACGGCACCCTCCTGGTGGTGGGCATGACCGAACGACTGCTCCACCGCCTCGCCCCTCAGGGACTAGAGGTCTACGCCAACCTGTCCGGCCTGGCATCCTTCCATTGCAATGACCTACTGGTCGACGCCCAGGGCGGGGCCTATGTGAGCGAGTTTGGCTACGACATGATCGGCGGCGCACCGACGGTCTCCACCAAGCTCATCCGCGTCGATGCGGATGGGCGGCCCCGGGCGATCGGCGGCCCCCTCGTGTTCCCCAACGGCATGGCCATGACCCCGGACGACGGCACCCTCATCGTCGCCGAGACCTACGCCCACCGCCTGTCGAGCTTCAGCGTCTCCCCAGGGGGCGAACTCAACGACCATCGCACCTGGGCGGACCTCGGTGCGACCACCCCGGACGGCATCTGCCTGGACGCCGAGGGGGCCCTCTGGGTGGCAAGCCCCAGCACCAGGGAACTGTTACGGGTGCGCGAGGGAGGCGAGGTGCTCGATCAGGTACGCACCTTCGGCGCCCCCTATGCCTGCACGCTCGGCGGCCCGGACGGCAACATCCTCTACGTCTGCACCGCCGAGAGTCACAACCCGTCCCAAGCCCTGCGCGAACCGAGCGGTCGCATCGAGGTGGTCAATGTCCCGATCCCGCGCGCCGGACGGCCCTAGTACCCCGTTTTACCCTATTTTGCATCGTCAGAGCCCCCCAAACGCGCCAAGCCAAGGCACAGTCCGCAGGGCATAGCCGGCCCTATGGCCAAGGGCTGTAACGCTGGCTTGGCACCTTTGGGGGGCTCCCTGCGGAGCGAGGCGAGAAGCGGCCATCTGCGGCGTTACGCGAGTTTGAAATAGAATGAGCTATTCCTGCGCTCGCGTGCCTTGCATCTGAGCGCTTCTCGCCTCGCTGAGTACGCAAAATAGGGTGAAACAGGGTACTAGCACCGCGGTAACCACCACAGCCCCTGCACCCCAGGTGCCGGGGCCCCGCCATGACAATGCCGAGCGCGCCCGGTTGGACGAACAACGCGTCGGCCTGGCCAACTGGCGCCTATGGGGCCCCTATCTCGCCGAACGTGCCTGGGGCACCGTGCGCGAGGACTACAGCCCAGGCGGCAACGCCTGGGACTACTTCAACTATGACCAGGCCCGCGCCCGCACCTACCGCTGGAGCGAAGACGGCCTGGGCGGCATCTGCGACGACGAGCAGCGCCTGTGCCTGGCCTTCGCCCTGTGGAACGGTCGCGACCCGCACCTCAAAGAGCGCGCCTTCGGGCTCACCGGCCGTCAGGGCAATCATGGCGAGGACGTCAAGGAGTGCTACTTCTACCGCGACGCCACCCCCAGCCACAGCTACCTGCGTTACCTCTACAAATATCCCCAGGCGGCCTTCCCTTATGCCAGGCTGATCGCGGAAAACGCCCGCCGCAGCCGCACCGAGCCGCCCTTCGGCCTGATCGACACCGGCATCTTTGCCGAAGACCGCTACTGGGACCTGGAGCTCTTTTACGCCAAGGCGACGCCGGAAGAAATCCATGTCCGGGCCTACCTGCACAACCGAGGCCCGGACCCGGCCACCATCCACCTGCTGCCGACCCTCTGGTTCCGCAACACCTGGTCCTGGGGTGGCGACAGCGAGCGACCCAACCTGACCGCCGATACCCCACCCGATGGCGCCCAGTGGGCAGTGCGCGCGGAGCATCAGGGGTTCGGCACCTGGTACCTCTATGGGGCCCAGCCCGCCACAGGCCTGTTCACAGAGAACGAATCCAATGTCGAGCACCTCTGGGGTAGCCCCAACGCCGGGCCCTATGTGAAGGACGCCTTCCACCGACGCATCGTCGAAGACGATACGGCCGCGGTCAACCCGACCCAGAGCGGCACCAAGTTCACCGCCTGGAGCCACTGGGAGATCGCCCCAGGCCGCCACGCCCAGGTGGATCTGGTCCTGAGCCGAGCCCCTTTGGAGCACCCCTTCGGCCGCACCGAGCGGACCCTGTCGGCCCGCCAGTCCGAGGCCACGGTCTTCTATGACGATCTGCTCCCGGAGGCCAGTAGCGCGGATCATCTGATCCTCAGACAAGCCCTGGCCGGCATGATCTGGGGCAAGCAGTTCTACCAATACGACGTCGACCGCTGGCTGATCGGCGACCGCGTCGCGCCACCGCAGGGCCGCCGCCAGGGGCGCAACTGCCACTGGCGCCACCTCAAGGCGCGTGACGTCATCTCCATGCCGGACGCCTGGGAGTACCCCTGGTTCGCCGCCTGGGACCTGGCCTTCCACTGCGCAACCCTGGCGCTGGTTGACGTGGACTTCGCCAAGGACCAGATCGAGCTCATGGTCTCCGATCGCTATCTCCACCCCAATGGCCAGATCCCGGCCTACGAGTGGGACTTCAGCGCCGTCAACCCACCCGTCCATGCCATGGGGGCCCTGAAGGTCTTTAGGGCCGAGCGGGTACAACGCGGCACCGGGGACCTGGACTTTCTGCAGCGCATCTTCCACAAGCTGCTGCTCAACTTCACCTGGTGGATCAACCGCAAGGACGCCGAGGGCCACAACCTCTTCGAGGGCGGCTTCCTCGGCCTGGACAACATCTCCGTCTACGACCGGTCGCAGCCCCTGCCCCCGGGCTACAGCCTCAAGCAGGCGGACGCCACCGGCTGGATGGCCATGTTCTCCCTGAACTTGACCGTTATGGCCCTGGAGCTGTGCGCCAAGGACCCGGCCTTCGAGGACATGGCCATCCACTGCTTCAAACAATTCCTCGCCATCGCCGCCGCCATCGCCGGCAGCGAGGAGAGCGGCACCCCCGCTCTATGGGACGAAGAGGCGGGGTTTTTCAAAGACCTGCTGGTCTGCCCGGGCGGTACCACCCAGCGTATCGAGGTCTACTCGTGGGTTGGGCTCATCCCGCTGTTCGCCACCGAGGTGGTCGACCGGCGTCTGCTGGATCGCGCCCCGCGCTTCGTGTCCCTGATGCAGGCCCACAAGGGCGGGCGCTTTCTGGGCAGGACCGTGTGCGCCTGTCCGGACTGGGAGAACGACCAGGGCGAGCACCTCCTGGCCCTGGTGGACCCGACCATGCTCCCCCTGGTACTGGAGCGTCTGCTCGACGAGGACCAATTCCTCTCCCCCCATGGGGTGCGCAGCGTCAGCCGGGTACACGCCGGCGAGACCGACCTGGGCAACCTTCCGGGCATCGGCCGGGCCCTGATGGACTATGTCCCTGGTGAGGCCGAGTCGCCCATGTTGGGCGGCAACTCCAACTGGCGCGGGCCCGTGTGGATGCCCACCAACTATGCCCTGATCCAGGCCCTGGAGAAGTACCACCGCTTTCTCGGCCCGAAGTACCGGGTCCAGGTCCCCTGTCTGGGCGGCGAGGCCCGCCACCTGGGCGACATCGCCAACCTGATCGCCGAGCGCCTGGTGAACCTCTACCGCCGCGACCAGCATGAGGCCGTGCCGGCCCTGCGCCGCGATGCACCCTTCCACAAGGACCCCCTCTGGAAGGACCTGTATTTCTTCTACGAATACTTTCACGGCGAGACGGGCCAGGGGCTAGGCGCCGCCCACCAGACCGGCTGGACCGGGCTGCTCGCCAACCTGGTCATGCGTCGCTATCAGAAGGACGTCGCGCCCTGGAGTGGGCTGGACAGCGGCATCCAGGCGGCGCGGATCGAGGAGATTGCCTAGGCAGGGTTCAACCTGCTGCTTGCTGCCAAACCATGCCCCAAGTCACCCTGCGCTTCTACGCCGAGCTGAACGACTTCCTGCCCCCGGAGCGGCGGGCGCGGGACTGGACCCTGACCTGTGAGGCCCGAGCCCCGGTCAGGCACCTCATCGAGGGGTGCGGTGTCCCCCATACCGAGGTCGAGCTGATCCTGCGCAACGGGGAGTCCATCGGCCTGGAGGCCAGGGCGGCAGACGGCAACCGCATCGCCGTCTATCCCATGTTTGAGGCCTTCGACGTACGCCCCCTGCTGCGCCTGCGCCCGGCACCGCTGCGCCAGCCGCGCTTCCTGGCCGACGCACATTTCGGGGCACTGGCCCGCGGCCTGCGCATGCTCGGATTCGACACCCTGTGGCACAACGACATGGGGGATGCAGCCTTAGTCCGCCTAGCGACGGAGGAAGGGCGTACGGTCCTGACCAGGGACCGGCGTCTGCTCATGCGCCGCGGCGTCACCCACGGGTGCTATGTCCCCCAGGGTCGCACCGATGCCCAACTCGCCGCCTTGATGCAGCGGCTGCAACTGTGCGGGGACATCGCCCCCTTCACCCGCTGTATCGCCTGCAACGGCACCTTGGCCCTGCTCCCCGCCGCGGAGGCCCGGGGGCTGGTCCCACCGGCGGTCGCGAACCGCCACCAGGATTACTGGCGTTGTCCTGGGTGCGCACGGATCTACTGGAGAGGGACCCATTGGGAGGCGATGTGTCGGCGGATCGAGGCCCTGTGCCCGAAGGGCCTGCACCTGCTGTGAGTCGGTTCTAACGTCCCAAACGATTTCTGCGTCGAGACCAAAATAGCGATGAACGATGATGTCGCGCATTCCGGCTACACCCGACCAGTTGACCTCCGGATTGGCGACGCGCAAATGTTCGGGTAGGTTTTTTGTCGCTTCGCCGATGGTCAGCAGGCTAAACAACACCGCCTGAAAATCGCGCTCATCAGCACAAAAGGACTCGAAGCTATGCCCAGCCAGCAACCGGCCGATGCGTTCGCCGTGCTCGATGATGTCATCGATGAACAACTGCCAATCACGGGACACGGATCAGGTCCTGCTCCACATGGGCCCTGGCACGGGGCTTCAGACCAGACTCGGTGACCAGGTCCACCTTGCGACCGAGCAGCCCTTCGAGGTAGGTCTTGAGACCGACGTAGCCGTCCAGTGTCGCCCTACCGCGAAACGCAACCAATAGGTCCACATCGCTGTCATCCCGCAGCTCGTCGCGTGCGGCGGAGCCGAACAGCCCAAGCCGCTCCACCTCGAACCGGGAGGCGATCTCCCGACGACGGTCGCTCAGTTGGTTCAAGATGTCGTTTCTTGTCATGGTAGGAACCGATCTTATCTGTCTGAATACACACCCGAACGCCGCGACTCACCCCAACGCCTCAAGCGACGCCCCGCGCCGATAGGATGCGCCAAGGAGCGAGGTGCATCAATGGGCGGGAAGCGACAGCCCGAACGGACGATGCGCCGGTCTCGCTTGGTAGGCCCCGCCTGCGGTCTTGCCATCCACAGCCGGCTCGAACTGGCGCAGGAGGGCGGGGCCCTGGAAGCGCGTCATGTCCCGTGCGAT
Organism: uncultured Gammaproteobacteria bacterium; assembly: GCA_963845265.1. GTDB lineage: Bacteria > Pseudomonadota > Gammaproteobacteria > Chromatiales > Chromatiaceae > DYRB01. The sequence goes on from CAWJRN010000016.1 coordinate 96,825, forward strand.
GTCCAGCATATCCATGACTGTCGAGGCGCGCTGCACCCGCATCGCGTGGAGCGGGGCCTCTGGGGAACGACTACCCCAGACGGGTCTCGACCAGGGCCAGGGCGGCGTCCAGGTTGGCCTGGGCCCCATCGGACAGGGGCAGACCGAGTTCGAAGACATAGCCGCGGATGGCGAGCAGCCAGACAGGCGGTAGCGGGCCCGGATAGATCTGAGTCAGAACGCGCAAGACGCCGCCCGGACTCATGGCGTGGGTGCTGTAGGTCAGCGTCGGCTCAGGCAGGACCGGGGTCAGGGCGCAGGGCTCGGGGCCGGAGGCCGCGGCATCGACGAAGATGACCTGCTCACGCCCAACCAGGTCCAGGGCATGCTCGACCTGGAGCTGGAAGTCGGTCAGCAGGTCGCAATTGGTCAGGCCGCCCTCGGCCTGGCGCTGGGCCAGCCGTTCCAATAGGGCAGGACCCAGGGCGTCGTCGCCGCGGGAGGGGTTGCCGCAGGCGAAGATCAACACAGGCCTGGTCCCAGGCCTGTCGGCCTCCATCCCAAGGATCAGCGGCGGACCTCCCCGGAGGGGTGCTGCTCCAGTCGGTCGAGGACCTGGCCCGTGGCGTCCACCAGGGTCAGCTCCAGGGGCATCTTGCCCACCGCGTGGGTAGCGCAGGACAGACAGGGGTCGTAGGCACGGATGGCGACCTCGATCTGGTTGAGCAGGGGCTCGGTGAGTTCCTGGCCATCCAGATAGGTCGCCGCGACCTGGCGGATGGACTCGTTTATCACCTGATTGTTGTTGGTCGTGGAGACGATCAGGTTGGCCCGCGTGACCAAGCCGTCCCCATCGATCTCATAGTGATGGAAGAGGGTCCCGCGGGGGGCCTCGACCACACCGATACCCTTGGTGCGCAGTTCACCGCGGAGCTGAAGGTCGCTGCCGCCGATATCCGGGTCGTGAAGCAGGGCCTGGATGGCCTCGGCGCAATAGAGCAGCTCGATGAGCCTGGCCCAGTGGTAGGCGAGCGCAGCCTGCGGGGGCCGACCGCCCTCCCCCTCCGTTACGAAGCGCTGCCGCTCGGCCTCCGCCAAGGGGGTGTCGATGCGGTCGCAATTATTGATCCGGGCCAGCGGGCCGACCCGATACCAGCCCAGCTCGGGCCCCAGCTTGTCGATGAAGGGGAACTTCATGTAGCTCCAGGACTTGACCCCCTCACGCACATGCTGCTCGTAGTCTCGGTAGTCGATGTGGTCGAAGATGGTCTCACCGTCCGGGTCCTGGGCGCGCAGACCGCCGTGGTACAGCTCCAGGGCACCGCCCGGACCGATCAGGCTCAGGGTATTGGCCTCGACCCGACCGAACTCGCGGTGGAAATCGGCATTATCCAGATAGACCTTGCGCATGAGTCCGACAGCAGCCTGACCCCATTGGATCATCTGCTCGATGTCGGCGAGCAGATAGTCGCGCTCCTCCGGACTCACGGCCTTGTTGACCCCGCCGGGGACGGCCCCGGTGCCGTGGATGCGTTTGCCCGAGGTGACGCGGATGACCTCCTGGCCATACTTGCGCAGCAACACCCCCTGCTTGGCGATGTCCGGGTGGTCCTGGATGACGCCGACGATGTTGCGGTGGCGCACCGCATCATCGAAGCCGAACAGCAGGTCCGGCGAGGACAGGTGGAAGAAGTGCAGGGCGTGGGATTGCAGCGTCTGCCCATAGTGCATGAGCCGACGGACCTTCTCCGCCGTCGGGGTCAGGACATCCACGCCGATGAGTTGATCCGTCGCCTTGGCGGCGGCCAGGTGGTGGCTCACCGGGCAGATACCGCACAGGCGCTGCACCAGGACCGGCAACTCCCAGTAGGGGCGGCCCTGGATGAACTTCTCGAAGCCGCGGAACTCGACGATGTGCAGCCGCGCCTGGTGGATATGGTTGTCCGCGTCCAACAGCAAGGTGACCTTGCCATGGCCCTCGACCCGGGTGACGGGTTCGATGCAGACGCGCTTGAGGCCCTGGGGATTGCCGGCGGTTTCGAGTGTGCTAGTCATGGAAATAATCTCTTTTCGGCGCTCGATGCCCGGAAAACGACGAATTAGACGCTTCATCGCATCGAAAGACGCGACAGCGTCTTTCGATCAGTCGTAATGGATCTGGGTGTAGGGGAAGCCGATGGGCTTGCCCGCCAGCAACTCTGTGAGGAAGGTCCAGATGGCGTCCGCCGTCGGCGGACAGCCGGGCAGGAAGTAGTCGATCTTCACCACCTCGTGCAGCGGATGCACCTTGTTGAGCAGCAAGGGGATCTCCGGGTCGTTGGGGATACCGGGATTGTGGATGCCGACCCCGTGGACGTAGGACTCCTCCAGACAGTCTTTCACAGAAAACTGATTGCGCATGGCCGGGATGCCACCATTGACGGCGCAGGCACCCATGGCGACCAGGATCTTGCAGTGGTGGCGGAACTCCCTCAAGACCTCGACATTCTCGGCATTGCAGACGCCGCCCTCGAGGATACCCAGATCGCAGGGACCGACGGTCTTGATGTCGGTGATGGGGCTGCGATCGAACTCCACCAGCTCCACCAGTTGCAGGATGCGCTCGTCGATGTCGAGGATGGACATATGGCAGCCGAAACAGCCGGCCAGGGACGCGGTGGCAACCTTGAGCTTCTCGGCCATGGCCTAGCCCCTCCCTTCGTTGGCGGCCACGTCGCCCACCTGACTGATGGGCTCGCGGTCATAGAGGCGCTGCCCGATGGGGGCGGCATAGGCTCGGGTCTTGGGCAAGATGGCACCCACAGGGCAGACGTGAGCCGCATGATCCGTGGCTGCGAAGCTGCTGTCGCCGAGCTTGCCGGACTGGGAGTCGATCACCAGGTGGCTGTCCTGACCCCGCCCGCTGATGGCGAAGACCCGCTTGCCGTCCACATCCCGACTGGCGCGCACGCACAGCTCGCAGAGGATGCAGCGGTTGAAGTCGATGACGAAGTCCGGGTGGGAGGCATCCAGTTCCCGGCGCGGGTAGAAGTGGGTGAAATGCGGGCTAAGCATGCCGACCCAATAGGCCACCGCCTGGAGCTGACAAGCGCCGCTCTTTTCGCAGCCGGGACAGACGTGGTTGCCCTCCACGAAGAGCATCTGCAAGACCGCCTTACGCAGGGCCTGGATCTCGTCGCTGGCGTTGTCGACGACCATGCCGTCCACCGCCGGAGCGGTACAGGCCGAGACGTGCCGCCCGTTGGCCCCGACAACACAGACCCGGCAACTGCCGTGGGGGGCGAACTCCGGGTTGTGGCACAGGTGCGGGATGTAGACGCCGGCCGCCAGGGCCGCGTCCATGATGGTCTGCCCGGTGGCGAAGGGGACAACCTGGCCATCCAATCGAATCGTTCCTGTAGGGATCGTGCCTGTGGGGATCATGCCTCTTCCTCCAGGTGTGCCCCGGCATCGTCGCGTCCGGTCAGCGCCCGTGCCTCGGACAGGGCGGCATCCAGGTCGAAGGACGGGGTGTACTCGGCGCTGCGCAGGTAGCGCTGCCAGGTCTGCGGGAATTTTTCCATCGTGTTGAGGATGTGATTGGGGGCCGTGTGCCCCAGGCCGCAGTAACTGGCGGCGCGCATCACCCCGCCGATGTGGCGCAACTCCTCCATGTCGTGCCTGGACCCCTGCCCGGCCGCAACCTTTTCGACCAGGTTGCGCAGCAAGGCCGAGCCGACCCTGCAGGGGGTGCAGAAGCCACAGGACTCGTGGGCGAAGAAGCCCGCGAAGTTGCGCACCATATCCAGCAGATCCCTGCTGTGGTCGAAGACCATGAAGGACCCGGCGGTGGGCAGGTCCTCGAAGGCGATGATGCGGTCGAACTCGGCCGGGGCCAGGGTCGCACCGGCGGCCCCGGAGATCTGCACCGCCTGGGTGTGCTCGGCCCCGCAGTCGGTCAGGACCTGGTGCACCGGGGTGCCGAAGGGGTACTCGTAGACCCCGGGATGCCGGCAGTCCCCGCTGACGCTGAGGATCTTGCTGCCGGCGGACTTGTCCGTCCCCTCGCCGCGGAACCAATAGCCGCCCCACTGGACGATGCGGGCGGCGGCGAGGAAGGTCTCGACGTTGTTGACCACCGTCGGGCGGCCCTGATAGCCGCTGGTGACCGGGAAGGGCGGGCGCTTGCGTGTGACGCCGCGTTTACCCTCCAGGGACTCGATCAGGGCCGACTCCTCGCCGCAGATATAGGCCCCTGCACCGAGGTGGATACTGATGTCGAAGTCGAAACCCGGCTCACCCAGGATACCCGTACCCAAAAGCCCGTCCAGGCGCCGCCTGGCCAAGACCGCCTCCAGGTGGTCCCTGAGATAGAGGTATTCGCCGCGCAGATAGACGAAGCCTTGCCTAGCTCCAACGACCCGTGCGCAGAGCGTCATACCCTCGAACACCAGATCTGCATAGGAGGTCAGCAGGACCCGATCCTTAAAGGTCCCCGGTTCACCCTCATCGGCGTTACAGACCACGAAACGCTCGTCGCCCGCCGCATCGCGACAGAACTTCCACTTGAGCGCCGTGGTGAAACCCGCCCCGCCCCGCCCACGCAGCCCGGCACGTTCCAGTTCCACGAGGGCCGCATCCGCGCCCTTCGAAAGGACGGTGCGCAGGGCGGCGGCGTCGGTCACCGGGTTGCTCAACAGCAGACCCGGGCGACGGATGTTGTCATCGACCTGGAACCAGTCCCCCGGCCAACGCTCCACCGGCGTCCCCTGCTCCACCAGGTCGGCAATGCGGTCGACGCGGGCCGCGTCGAGCCGAGTGATCGTCATGCCGTTGACCAAGAGGGCCGGGGCCTGATCGCACATGCCCGTACAGGAGGTCAGGCCCACCGTCACCCGTCCATCTGCCCGCGGTACGCCCGGCTGCACCCCTAGACGCTCGCACAGGAGGCGCAACAGGCGCTGGTTACCCAGCATGCGGTCGGTGATGTTGTCGCTCAGGAGGATATCGAAGGCGCCCCGGGGCGACTCGTGCAGGAAGGCGTAAAAGCGGATGGCCGCGCGCACCTGGGTCCGGGTCACGTCCAAGCCAGCGGCCAAGGCCTCCACCGCCGTGTCCGGGACACATGAGAAGTGGCGCTGAACCTCGATTAGGTGTTGCAGCAGGTACTCGGGATTTGGCCCGAGCCGGGCGAGAGAAGCAGCGACCAGATCGGTCGCCACGGACATCGTTGAAACGATCATCGGCCCCCCTGGTGAAAAACCACACAAACCAGCGCATTATAAACCTCGCGGGCTCATGCGGAAGGCCGATATTGTCGGGCATCTCGCACTTGCGACAGTCGGAATCGCTCGAAAAAAAACGATCTGCGCCCTTGAAACCACCGATACGGCACGCTACTTTACATAATGCAGAAGCCCATAAGGGGTCTGCAAGAACGCGGTTCTTCGGAACGCACACCCAATCCATATTGCTCATCAGAGGATATGACCATGACGACCATCGACTTCTCTCCCCTGTTCCGCTCCATGATCGGTTTCGACCGGCTGGCGTCCACCCTGGAATCCGCCTATCGGGCCGAGGCCGGCGGCTATCCGCCCTACAACATCGAAGTCACCGGCGAGGATCGCTACCGCATCACCATGGCGGTGGCAGGCTTTGCCGAAGGCGACCTCGATCTGCAAGTCAAAGAGAACATCCTGACCGTTTCAGCGGCCAAGAAGGAAGACGAGGAGGCCCGCAGCGGCCAATACCTGTATCGCGGCATCGCCACCCGCAACTTTGAGCGGCAGTTCCAGCTCGCCGACTATGTGCGTGTGCAGGACGCGGCCCTCAAGGACGGTCTGCTGCACATCGACCTGGTGCGTGAGATCCCCGAGGCGGTCAAGCCCCGCAGGATCGAGATCCGCTCCGAGGCACCCGGCAAGCTCATCGACAGCGAGGCCAAGGCCGCCTGAAGGCCGAGGCACCTGAGGTTGGTGCGTAACTAGAAAAGGCCGGGCGCAAGCCCGGCCTTTTTTCGTTTATCTACCGCACCTGACCCGAGCCTCGTTACTTCAGGACCGGAAACTTGAAGTAGCCGACGTAGCCACGCAGGCTGTCGATAGGGCCCTCCGGAGCGTTGACCGCCTCGCCGGAATCGGACTCGCCGTAGGGGTGCTGTACGACACCCATCAGGTACGCATGACCATCGAGGTCCGGATACCAATAGGGCGAGGTGGTCTCGGACCCATAGGGGGTGGAAAGGATGCGGGTCAGTGTCTTGGCACGCAGGTCGTAGGACCAGATCACGTCGTTCTGGTGACCGGAGCCCGTGTCTTCACCGATGATCAGGGCATCGTAGCTGGGCAGATAGGTGAGGTTGTCCGGATTGGCTAGGCCGTCCAGGTCGCAGGTGTTCTTAGGGTCGCCGGAGACCGCGGTACCCGCCACGAGCCCGTTCATCTTCACCGCGACATAGCCGCTGCCGATGGGGTCGCCGTCCAGATCTTGTACCCGACCGGCCATGCGCAGCTCGTAGACGGCACCACAGGCGTTCTTGGCGAGCCGGATGTGGTTGGGGCCGCCCAGGTCACTGCCGGTATCGTCCTCCATGCCCTTACCGACCTCGGAGCTCGCCAGGTAGGCGATGCTCCGCTCCGGGTCGAAGGTGAAGCCTTCCATCTTGCGGAACTCTGTGGTCGCACCCTTGAGCGCTGCGGCACGACGGGTCTCCAGGCGCGCCAGGATGGCATCACGGACCCTACCGGTCGGCTTGAGGCACTGGTGGGAGGCCGACCTGTGCCCGGCATTGATGGAGGTGTAGCTCGGGTCGGCGCACCCGCTGCCGTCGGTGGCGCCAACCTCGAACAGGTTGCCAAAGGTCTGGCTGGCGATGGCCGCCTGGACCTCGGCGGATGTGGCATGGCCCAGGTTCACCCAGGACAGGGCGCCGCGCCCGCCTATGGCCTCGTTGCCGGGGAGCTGGGTCCACCTGGCTGCGTAGAGGGTGCCCGCGTCCAGGTTGCCGGCCACATCGGCGACAAACATGAGCAGCATGGTATTGGTGCCGTCATCGGTGATGTAGACGGTCTTCTGGTCCGGCATGACGTAAGGCAGCTCGTTGGCGCTGCGCCCCAAGGCGTAGTGCTTGGTGACCACGCCGACGCCATCGGGGGGCACCCTGACCTCGATGGGATAGCCGTAGTCGTAGGGGTTCATGTACGCCAGGGCATGCTCGCAGCTCGGGGCATACTGGGCGCCGCTGCCGTCCACCAGGTACTGGACCATGGCGGACTCTTGGCTGCCCGGACCACCGACACCGCAGGGCTTGGTCCACATTGAGGCATCGGGCTCGTACTCCTCGCTCCCCAGATGGGTGCCCCAGGGGGTGACGCTGCCGGCGCAGTGGACCCAGCCGCCCTTCACCGCGGAAAAATCGATGGGGCGGGTCGCAACCGGGGTCAGGGTGCCATCGCCAGCCTGGTTCAGCAGGGTCTGGTAGACCGCACCAGGACGGGCCTCGAAGTGGGAGACCAGATAGAGGTTGCGGTCGCCGCCCTGGATCAGGGAGTTGAAGTCGTTCTTGTTGGAGATGCGCGGGGCACCGCCATCAAGCACCGGGTGGCCCAGGGCGTCCACGATGGTGCCGAACTTGACCGTCTGTCCGGGGGTGCCGCCGAGCAGGGGCAGCTCGTCACCGCTGCGTAGCAGGATCTTGTAGCCGGTAGCGATCCAGCCGCCGTTGACCTTGGCTTGGTCCGAAGACAGGATCAGGTGCCTATCGGCGGCAACACTCGGCGCGAAGCCGGGCGCCGGGATGCCTTTCACTTGGAGACTGCCCGCGCGGGTGGTGGTCGCAAACACAGCAGCGGAAACGACCACCAGGACCTGACGCTTATGGATCATGGGTCTCTCCGTAGGCAGGGACTTGGGCACCGTTCCAAGAGCCCCGCAGCCAGCGCCTGCCCTCAGAGCCGGCTGAGCAGCTCGGCCTTCTTGGCGGCAAACTCATCGTCCGAGAGGATGCCGCGCCCGCGCAGGTCCGCCAACCGCTCGATGGCGGTGAAGATGTCGGACTCCTGGGGCCCTGTGGACCCGACGTTGGAGTAACCGCCCTGATTGAGGCCCGCGTTCTGCGACGTTGGCGGGGGCGGCAGGGGTGGCGGGTTGCCGTTGACCGAGACGATCGGCAGGTCGGCCACACTCACCGTGCCGTATTGGCTGGTGAAGGTGATGGAGCCGCCCACGGATTGCTGCTGTGAGACGCCGCCGATCTGGTGATCGAGGGTGTCATACACCGTGATCTGACCATTGATGTCGATGGCCAAACGGCGCGGCCAGGAGAAATAGGCATAGCGGACATTGTTCTGGGACCCGGTGGAGTTCGGGTTGCCCAGGTCCGTCGGCCACCACTGATTGCCCCCTGGCGACCCGGGCACGAACAGGCTGGCGTTGCCCGCAGCCCCCTGACTCTGGCAACCCTGATACTGATCCCCTGGATACTGACCCCCTTGGGACTGGGCTTGGCCCCCCGAGTGTTGGCCACCCTGGGATTGGGACTGGAAGCTCCCGGTCTGGAGCAGCCCAGGCTGACCAGCGACCAGATTGGCGAGCTCCTGGGCCAGGTTGGCCACGCTGTTCTTGAGTCCATTGTTGAACATGTCCCCGATCATGGTCATACCCCCGGACATCCATTGACCGGAGCCGCCAAACTCCGGGTGGCTGAACTGGGCCATGCCGCCGTTGCCGTTGAGCACCGCCTGGAGCATGTTCATGACCGCATCGGTGCTGAATCCGTAGCGTTGGGCGATGCCCGCGATGATCTGCTGACCATCTGGCGTGAGTTGTTGCATGGGGAACTCCAAGATTGACACGGACGGGGGGAAGGCGGGGCATCATGCGCCCCGATATCAAGCGGGGCAAGCAAGCTCCGACAGGCGTTGTCCGAACCCAGTACCGATGTTGCCGTCGAAAGCCGGTACCGGGGCACCCGTGCAATCAGGTCGTGAGATAGCGATTCAAGTCGGCCAGGCGCTCATCGGCGGTGATGATCTCGGCACAGGGGAACGCGACCAGGAGCAGGACCCGGCCGCGGGTCTCTCCGCGGTAACCGACGGCAAACTCGAACTCCTTGGGCCCGGTCGGGCCGGAATCCGCAGCAGCATCCGCCGCCGTACGGACGATATTCATACGATCGAGCGTGACCCGCTCCCGGCGGACGGACAAGTGCTCGATAGCGTCGCCTAAGCGCTCAACGAGTCTGGCCAGGTAGTCGTCCAGGGTCTTGAGCCCGACGTTCGCCACCAGGAGTTGCTGCTCCAACTCGTCGATGCGCTTGGTCAGTGCCTCCTCCTCCGCCACATGGGCGCCACTGCCCTCGACCAGAAAATCCCGACCCCGCCCCGCCGGATTCAGTACCTTGCGCTTGAGGCGTAGGATATGCAGGCGCTCTTCGATCTCGGCGATACCGGTCTCCCGCTTCGCCAGCGCACCGATGGCCTCCCCCACCAGGACATCCATGATGCCCTGCACCGCCAACCGGCGGACCTCCTCGGGAGCCTCCGCGGGCAGCACCACATCTGGATCGGCGAAGCCAAGCGTGGTCTGCTGCACGTCCCGCTTCAGGGTCTCGCCGTTCAACTCGGTCCCGAGCTGAGTGCGTATCCTGGGCCAGGCCAAGAGCACCCCATAACAGTCCCCCTGAGCCATCGGGTTGGCCTTCACCCAGGCCCGCACCTCAGCCCCACTGATGGCGCGCCGCAGGGAATCGGGGTCGGCGAACAGCACATTGACCAGTGAATCCGCCGTCCAGCTCGCTCGATCGATGCGAACCGGACCGGGTAGGGACGCAGCCAATTCCTCGCATCTGGCCAGCCCGCGCTCGACGACCGGGAACAGGGCCTTGCGATAGCCCATCAGGCCGCGCAGCCGGGGATTGGCCTGATCCACGACCCGCTCGACGGCCTGGCTGACGGCGCTGACATGGAGGCGGCGCTCCGCCCCACGTACCTTGAATTGTCCCCAGAGCGTGTCCGCCGCGAGCGCCAGGCGCTGCCAAAGGCCCTTCATGACAGCACCGCCTGGCATCGCTCGGGATCATGCGTGGGGGAGTGGAACAGGGCCTGAAACGTCATCTGCAGTACCTCGGAACTGGGAAGCTAGCGTCGTCATTCTGCCGCACTTTGACCTATCGCGTTCAGTTGAAGCGCGAGTGTGAGGGGAACGCCGACTAAAGTGGTGCCCATGCGTGGCAAGGACACCCCGAGGGAAGGGGGCGTATCCGGCGCGCCGGGTGTCGTTCCAGAAGGTATTTCGTCTTCTATGAAGTCCTTGCTTGCCCCATCTGGGCGCTGTCCGTGGCATCCTCCGCGCCTTAGTGGTTCCAACGGTAGTTTTCAGGACTACAGCTTGAACAGCCGGAACTCCTCGCCCCCAGCGACGCGGATGACGTCCCCGGGGGCCAGGGGCACGCTGCCCGCCACAGGCTCGCCGTTCACCCGGGTACCGTTGGCGCTGCCCAGGTCCTCCAGGGAGCAGACGTCCCCCGCCAGGCGGATACGGGCGTGGTGACGGCTCACCTGGGGGTCCAGGACCACCACGTCGTTGTCCTCACTACGGCCGATGGCGGTGCTGCCTGGACGCAGGGGGTAGCGCTCCAGGGCGTCAGTGCGCGACAGCAGGACGAAGCCGGCGGTGGCCAGGTCCACCGGCAGATGCTGCCGGATCCGGGTGTCTCCCAGATGCACGATCACGGTGTCGGCGCTGGCGGAGGGCGGCGGTTTTTGCTCCCAGTCGCTCTGAAATACCGCCACCAGCCGCCCCACCACGTCTCGATCCTGAACATGGATACTGAGCTCCCGGCGCCGGTCCAGGCTGGTGGTGCGCAGATTCATGCTGCCGAGCACCGCTCGCCGGCCGTCCACGATGACGCACTTGGCGTGCTGGTGGAACCGGGGCACCACGCGGAAGCGGATGCCCTGGGGCAGATCGCAGGCGTGGTTCTCGTCCCCCAGGACCTGCACCGACACCCCCGCGGCAACCTTGTGCTTCAGCAGCTCCAGGATCTCCGGATCCTGCACCCGGGCGTCCGCAATCTGGATCGAGGCCTCGGCACTCCCCAGGAAAGCCAGCATCCTGGACCGGCTGTTATAGGGGCTGATCAGCAGGGGCGAGTCGGCGTCGGGCTCGAACGGGCGGTCGTGCCAGTCGGCGTCGAACAGGCGGTCGATCTCCGCCGCCACGGCCCGGTCGTGGACCTCCACCCCGAAGTCCCGCGTGTAGTGCAGGTTCTCCCGGGTGGGGTTAAAGGTGAATATCAGGGCCGCCGCACCGTCCAGGGTCATGACCTTGTAGTGGTAGCGGGTCTTTTTGCTGTCCCCGGCTGGCTCCCGGGTGACCATCCCCTCCCGCGTGGCCTCCTTGAGCAGCCTCTGGTTGGCCTCCTCCCAGCCCCGTGCACTAGTGGCCACCAGCAGCCGCACCTTTACACCTCGCCGACATGCCTCCACCAGGGCCTTGTGGATGATGGGGTCGTCCATGCGGAACACCGTCAGGTTGATGGAGGTCTCGGCCCGGTCGATGGCGTGCACCATGGGGAAGAAACTGTCGCCGGGTTGGACGATGAGGGAGATCTTGTGGTGCACGGGCGGCCTCCGACTCGGGCGGTTGGGATGACGACTATATTACCGCCGGGAAACCCCATTCAACTCTCATGGAAAATGCTGCTCATGCTAGGTACGAGGCCTGCTCCGCGTAACGTTCTACAGCGGAATCAGGCACGCCGGCTGCTGCTAGGGACCGCGCGGCGTGCCGATGGGCTGGCGCTTCAGATTCCAATGGTGGAGTCGGTTGTGGCCAACACCTCGATCTGTGCCTCACTTGCCGCGAGCACCGCCTGGTAGAATGGGTTACTCGCGTCCGCGGAGGGCGGCAAGGCATTGAAGGGAAGCTTCAGTACCCGGATACCATACTGGTCCTTGTTCGCGATGGCCCAGTCGATCACGCTGATGGCATCGATATAGCTCGGTCCATCCGGGGCGCCGGTGGCATCAACGACCACGACGCTCGCCTTCTGACCGCTGTCCAGCACCGCTACGTATACGCTCGTCCCCATGATCTGTTGGGAGTGTATGGCGTGCGTTTGCACCGACTGCCAAGATGCCTGTCGTAAGCCGTCTTTCGTCGTGATTCCGAGATGCTGGTTGACAGAGACCTTCTCCACGGCGGGCTGGGTGTCCAGCGCTTCTCGCTGGCTCTCCGGGAGGCGTACGCCGAAGGCGTTGATGACTCCCAATTCGTTTGTTATCTGGCCGCCGACGGCCTCCACTGCCGCCGCGACCGATGCCCGATTTGTCCCTTGGACGATGAGCGATTGCATGTCGCCGTCGGCTCCGGCCGACGGGTTCGCCGATGTCCCCAAGGAGCTCAAGAGAATCCCGATTGCCAAGACAATGATCTTTTTAGGAGCTGACATTTTTTATCCCCCAAGTTGAAATAGTCGGTGTCCTTTTTCGTTTGACGTGCCCGCTTGATGTTACCTGCCCCATCTGGGGCAAGTGCTACTCCGTTGGCGTTGAATCTCAATTCGCTCCATTGTGTACGTGCAAGCGTCGTCTCTTCCTAAGCAGAAACTGTGCCGCACTCGGAGGATGTTCTGGGCCCAACATTCAGAATCTGCTCTATGTCTATGTGCCAATTGAGGAAGTCGTGTCAGCATCTAGCCCGGAACTGGCATCGCGGAGTGGGGGATTTTTTGAACTGCGTCTCAGCCCTGGAGACTCCGACATCCGGCTAATAATTCAGAAATTTTGACGCGAAGCGGCAGAATGTGACGTGCTTGAGAGTTGAGCCGGAACCCTGGTCAGCTGCTGGGGTGCCCTCAACGCGACGACTTCCGTGATTGGCCTAGTCCGGACGGCCGGAGCCAGCCAGTTGAGTGGACAGCCAACACTCGGCACGTCCGCGAGTTACATATACTGTCCCCGGAATTCCCCGGAATTCCGGTTGCTGTCGTAAAAACTACTCGACACGACCTATTCGGCCAGGAACAGGAGCAGCCAGGACAGCGCCAGTAGGCCGTAGATCAGGTATTGAAGAAAGACCACATAGGGCTTCGTCGCCTGGTCGGAGGGAATCCTGAGCAGTGCCGGGGCGACCAGGAAAAAGGGCGTGATCACCAAAAGGTGGAGGAAGAACAGCCCAAGCCCCCTGAACTCGGACTTGTCCGCAAGCGCCATGACAAGACCGACGAGAACGATCCCGAATAAGAGGAAAACGGACACCACAACGGGCCACTTGCCCTTGGGGCTTGTCTCCCAGTCACGCGTGATGACCGGTTGTGGTTGTTGCGTTGTGTCTGGCTGCGAGCCGTCCACCAGGGTGCACTTCATGGTGACAACGATCGCGATGAGCCATTGTAGGGAGGCGAAGATCCCGGCTCCCGGCATCGACAGCACAAAGAGTATCCAATATCCGATGACCGCTGGGCGCCACTTCGGCGCATCGGGTCTCGTAATCCAGTTGAGTATCCCGCCTACCCAAACCCCAGCTCCGAGATGGAGCGGCAGCCACAGGATCGAAAGGTAGGGGGAACCGAAGCCACTGAGGAGAGCGCTCAGCAGGTCAACGAGGATCAGAATCCACACCGTCCTCAAGTAGTGCTTCGGTTTCATCATCAAGCTGGCGTGCTCATTGCCGGAGGTCGCCTCTCGTCATGTCGCGGGGGCCTAGATCCTCGTTGACCTCGTTCCCACGCTCTCGAGACCGCGCAGGAAACCCGGCCGGGAGCCTAGACTTCTTGAGGGGCCGATTATTGTGCAGATGAGCCAAATTTCGCAGGCGTCTGCCCCCTGTCGTTCGCAGGTCGCTGCCACGCTGCGGTTCGTCCCTCACAGAACCCTACAAGCCCGGCGCGACTTTCGCGGTCATTAGCATCTTCCTAGGGGCACGCATACAACCCGCCCAGCTGGCCTCGCGGGTATACAATCCGCCGCCGCCCTTCCCCACCGCCGACGCAGGTCCCTCGTGAACCCCCTCAAGCGCCTCGCCTCCCAGACCGCCGTCTACGGCATGAGCAGCGTCGTCGGACGCTTCTTGAACTATCTGCTGGTGCCTCTGTTCACCTACACCTTCGCCCCGGCGGAATACGGCGTGGTGGCGGAGCTCTACGCCTACATGGGCTTTCTCGCCGTGCTGCTGACCTTTGGGCTGGAAACCGGCTATTTTCGGTTTCGCTCGAAGGGCGATTGGGCCCCCGAACTGGTCTATGCCACCACATTGCGGGTCCTGGTGTTGGGCAATCTGGCCTTTTTCGTGGGCCTGTGGCTGTTCCGCCAGCCCATCGCGGATGTGCTGCGTCATGCGGATCACCCCGAGTACATCTGGTGGTGCGCGGCCATCCTGGCCCTGGACTCGGTGGGTGCCGTGGCCTTCGCCCGCCTGCGTGCAGAGAACCGGGCCCTGCGCTTCGCCTTGGTCAAGGTGGCGGAGATCGGCGCCAATATCGGGCTGAATCTTTTCTTCATCGTGCTCTGCCGCCAGGCCTTCGAGGCCGACCCGGACTCGCTGCTCGGCGGCCTCTGGAACCCGGCCATAGGGATCGGGTACGTCTTCCTGGCCAACCTGGCGGCCAGCGGTTTCAAGCTCCTGCTGCTCTCGCCCGAACTGCGCGGCGCCCTCGGGGGCTTCGATCAGTTCTTGTTCCGTCGGCTGATGCGCTACTCGCTCCCCATGGTCCTCATCGGGCTGGCGGGCATCGTCAACGAGATGCTCGACCGCGCGGCGCTCAAGTACCTGCTGCCATTCGATGACGCCACCAACATGGCCCAGCTCGGCATTTACAGCGCCTGTTACAAGCTCTCGGTGCTCATGACCCTGTTCATCCAGGCGTTCCGCTATGCCGGCGAGCCCTTTTTCTTCGCCTACGCCAAGGAGGCGGACGCCGGGCGCACCTACGCCCTGGTCCTCAACTGGTTCGTCATCTTCTGCGTCTTCATCTTCCTGTTGGTGACCCTGTTCCTGGATCTGTTCCAGTACTTCGTCGGGGCCGCCTACCGGGAGGGGCTTGGCGTCGTGCCGATCCTGTTGCTGGCCAACCTGCTGCTCGGCGTCTACATCAACCTGTCGATCTGGTACAAGCTCACGGATCGCACCCTCATGGGGGCATGGGTGACCCTGGTCGGGTCCGTGGTCACCGTGGCCCTATTGTTCTGGTGGGTGCCGATCTACGGCTACGCCGGCGCTGCCTGGGCCCACCTGGCCTGCTACACTACCATGGTCGCTCTGTCCTACGCTCTGGGCCGCCGGTACTACCCCGTACCCTACGAACTGGGCCGGGTGCTGGGCTACATCTTGCTGGGGCTGGGCATCTACGGCACCAGCCGCTTCCTGGTCGCAGGGCTCGATTGGCACCCGGCGCCCACCGGGACATTGCTGCTGGGTCTGTTCCTAGCCCTGGTCTGGCTGTTCGATGGTCGCAAGCTGCTGCACCGACCGGCAGCAGGCGGGCGTTAGTGCCCATCCGCCTGCCACTCTTGTTTTCCCTCGGCCTGATGACGGCCCTGACGCCCTTCGCCATCGACATGTACCTGCCGAGCGTTCCAGCCATCGCGGCGGACATCGGCACCACGGTGGAGCTCACCCAGCTCAGCATATCCGTCTATCTGGGTGTCTTCGCCGTCGCCCACCTACTGCTTGGGCCCCTGTCCGACGTTCTGGGCCGGCGCCCGACTGTGCTAGGCGGGACGGCCTTGTTCGTCCTGGCCAACCTCGCCTGCATCCTGTCCCCGAGCCTGGGCTGGTTGCTGGCCGCCCGCGCCTTGCAGGGCCTGGGCGGGGCGGCTGTGGCGGTGACCATCCCGGCCCTGGTCCGCGACCTCTTCACCAAAGACGACTATGCCAGGGTAATGGGCCTAATCATGATGGTCATGGCGGTCGCGCCGCTGATCGCTCCCACCATAGGGAGCGCCATCGTCGTGTTCGCCCAATGGCGGTGGGTCTTCGTTGCGCTAACCGCCATCGCCCTGGCGGCCGGCACCCTTTTCCACCTACGCGTCCCCGAGACCCTGCCCCAGGGCCGCCGTCACGCCTTCGCTGTCGGCGGCATCCTGCGCAACTACCGCGCCCTGCTGGTCCACAGGGCTGGACTGGGCTATCTCCTGACAGGCGCCTTCAGCTTCGCGGGCATGATCGTCTTCATCACCACCTCGCCAGCGGTCTACATGGCCTTACATGGGATCAGTCCCCAATGGTTCGGCGTCCTCTTCGGCGCCAATATCCTGGCCGCCGTGGTCGCAAACGGGGTCAATGCGCACCTGGTCCGACGCCTTGGGGCCGACCGGCTGCTGCGCGTGGGCCTGAGCGTACAGAGCGCCGCCACAGCGGTCTTGCTGGGGCTCGGTCTTTGGGCGCTGGCAGATCCGAGCCAACCGCCCCTGTGGTTGATCGTAGCTTCGGTCATCGCCTATGTATCCATGCTGGGCCTGGTACCCAACAACGCCATGGCCGGGTATATGGCCTACTTCCCGGACCTGGCGGGCACCGCCTCGGCACTGGCCGGGGCACTGAGATTCGGGCTCGGCGCCCTCGGCGGCGCCATGGCCAGCCTGCCCAGCGGCGTCGGCGCGGCGCCCTTGCTGCTCGGCATGGCGGGCTGCGGAGGGCTTGCGTTGTCGTGCTATCTGGGGCTGTGCTGCCGCACAGGCTCGTCGCCCCCTCCTATCAGCCCCCTTTGATCATAAGAAGAGCAGTTTAGCCGCAAATGAACGCAAATAGACGCAAATAAACAAGGGCTTGGTGTCGGCGACCGACTCACCCTGCGGGTGGCCTCCAGACTTTTCCTAAGTCACTGAACCATTTGCGTTACTTTGCACAATTTGCGGCCGGATTGTTTTTTCCAGGTTGATGGCCTCGCGGCCAGGGCGGCAACCCCAACCGACACACGGGAGGCGCCGAACGGGTCGAAATTCCGTACACTAGCACCCTTCACGCTTACCGCAGTCCGCAGATTGCCATGTCCGAGACCATCGCCAACGGTACCCGCCGGGACATCGACGGCCGCCCCTGTGTCTATTACGACGGGTACTGGGTCAAATGGTACGACCCGCCGCTGGACACGGAGGCAACCCGCACCCGCCTGATCAAGGCCTTGACCCGCCGCCTGTTCAACCACGTCGAACACGGTATCAACATCCCCGGCATCCGCCTCAAGGAGTGTCGCGAGGCCTATGAGCGCGAGACCAATTCCGAGCGCAAGCGTGTCAATGGGGCCATGCTCGCGGGGGCGCTGTTCAATAGGGCTGGAGACATCTTCACCAAGGTGACGGAGCTGAAGGCACTTGGGGTCGAGGTCGCCTCGGACGACCCCCTGATGCGCGAATGCGGTCAGTGCCTGCTGGAGGCCCTGGACCTCGGCAAGATCGTCAGGCACCGCAGCGGCGACGAGGGCATCGACGAGCTGTGGGGCGAGCCATTCAAGATCTTTACCCAGCCCATCGAGGCCTTTTACACCAGCCGCTACATCAAGATGGCCCAAGCCCTGCGCGACATCGACCGCATCGGCGCAGGGATCATCGACACCTTCGCGGGCAGTACCCAGATCCCGAACATCGCCCCCAAGGTCCACAGCCTGATCGAGGCGGCCAAGCGTAAGTGCGAGATCCTACGCACGGACCCGATCATCTTCGAGGTCTGGCCTGCATTCGTGGTTGCCGCCGAGCATCTCCGGCGCATCCAGCCACGCCTGACGCCGTCTCCCTCCCGGGCGGAGATCCGCGAGGCGCAGGCGGGGAGCCGCCTCATTGCCGACGGCACCAACCTCATCGCCAACATCGTACGCGCCCGGGTCGTTATGCCGGTCAGCACACGGGAATACCTGGACCGTTGTCAGATCTTCCGTCGCCTGCACCTGGGCGCGAAGTACAGGGCCAGCGGCCGTTGCGAGGAGGGCCTGTGGGAAAGCGCGGACTGAATCGAGCCCCACCCGCATCCCAAGTCATCGACAGCTTCCCGGCACCCTCGTCCGATCTGGCCGCCTTGGCCGCAAAGCAACCCATCATGGTTGGCCTCTCCGGGGGTGTCGATTCCTCCGTGGCGGCCGCCCTGCTGCTGGAGCAGGGGTTACCTGTCGAGGCCCTGTTCATGAAGAACTGGGAAGAAGATGACAGCGAGGGCTATTGCGCCGCCGCGGCCGACCTGGCGGATGCCCGCGCAGTAGCCGACCACCTGGGACTGCACCTGCACGCGGTCAATTTCGCCACAGAGTATTGGGACCGGGTATTCGCCCAGTTTCTCGCCGAATACCGGGCCGGACGGACCCCCAACCCGGATGTCCTCTGCAACCGCGAGATCAAGTTCCGCGCCTTCCTCGACCACGCCCTGGGGCTAGGGGCCAGGGGTATCGCCACCGGCCACTATGCTCGGGTGGAGCAGGACACCACCGGCTGGCACCTGCGCCTGTGCGCCGACCCGGACAAGGACCAGACCTACTTCCTATACCTGCTCGACCAATACCAACTGGCCCACAGCCAATTCCCCCTAGGGCACTTGCGCAAGAACCAGGTGCGCAAGATCGCGACCCGCCTCGGCCTGACCACCGCCGGCAAGCGCGACAGCACTGGGATCTGCTTCATCGGCGAGCGGCGCTTTCGCGACTTCCTGAGCCGCTACTTGGCGCATGATCCTGGCCCCATCGAAACCCCGGAGGGCCTGACCCTGGGCGAGCACAAGGGCCTGGCCTTTTACACCGTTGGCCAGCGCCAGGGGCTCGGCGTGGGGGGACTGCGCGGCGGTGCCGAGGCGCCCTGGTTCGTCGCCGCCAAGGACCAGGGACGCAACGCCCTGGTCGTAGTCCAGGGGGGTGATCATCCCATGCTCCTGTCGGATGGGGCCGTCATCGAGCAGGTCCATTGGATCAGCGGCCGTCCGCCCGAGCGTCCGCTGGACTGTCTGGCCCGGGCCCGGCACCGTCAGCCCCTGCAAGCCTGCAGGGTCTTGGGGTACGATCAGGGCCGCGCCCGGGTGCGCTTCCGCTCGCCCCAGCGCGCGCTGGCCCCGGGCCAATCCCTGGTGATCTACCTGAACGATGAGTGCCTAGGGGGCGGGATCATCTCGGAGACGGGGCCCGTCGGAAACGCCCCTTGATCTAGTACCGTTGCGCGCAAGTCCTCCCAACGACGGTAGGATGGATAAGCGAAGCGCATCCACCATCGAGGGAATACTGCATGAGCTACACCGATCTGGACCGGCTAACCGCCTTCGCCGGCGTCTATCAGGCGGCCTATTGTGTCCGCCAGATCGCCCGCCAGGGCACCGTCGACACCCGCATCATGGAGCCATGCATCTACAGCCTGTTCCAGCTCGATACCCCGACCGTCGCCGACACCTTCGGCCCAACCGGGGCCGTGTCTAGTGGGGCACGGCAGATCGTCGCCCAGCTCACTGCCGGGGCCAACGGTGGGCCACCGCGGGATCAGGAACTGCTCAGGACCGTCGTCACCATCGTCAAGCTGGAACGTGCCCTGGCAGACCGTCGGGACATGCTGGAGGCCATCCGGGCCGGGATCGAGGCCATCGCGGCAGGGCGCGGGGACCAACCACTCCTGGACCCTGCCCTACTCGCTTCCCTGGCAACCATCTACAGCGACACGATCAGCCACCTGAGCCCACGTATCGTGGTCAAGGGCGAGCCGCTGCACCTGAAGAATCAAGACAACCAGCACCGCATCCGCTCGGTCTTGCTCGCCGGTATCCGCGCCGCCATGCTCTGGCGCCAGGTAGGCGGGAGGCGCTGGCATATCCTGTTCCGGCAACGCCAATTGCTGGAGGCGGCCCGCAAATACCTCTCTTCGGCGGTGTTGTCCTGAGACCATCGATACAACTCCAAAGCTTTGTATTGCCCCCCCGCCGGTGCTGCGGTTACCGGTCGGGGTATAGAATCCACCCTTTTCCTACCCAGCCCTTACGCGGAGTCTCCCCATGCAAGACAGTTTTCAGGCCAAGACCCAGCTCCAGGTGGGCGCCAAGTCCTTCGAGATCTTCCGCGTTTCCGCCCTGCCGGGCGCCGAGCGCTTGCCCTTCTCCCTCAAGATCCTGCTGGAGAACCTGCTGCGGAACGAGGACGGGGTCACGGTCACTCCCGAGGACATCCAGGCCCTGCTGGATTGGGATGCCAAGGCAGAGCCCTCCCGTGAGATCCAGTACCGCCCGGCGCGGGTGCTGATGCAGGACTTCACCGGCGTCCCCGCAGTGGTGGACCTGGCGGCGATGCGCGACGCCATGCAGGCGCTCGGCGGCGACCCGAACAAGATCAACCCCCTGCAGCCGGCCGAACTGGTCATCGACCACTCGGTGCAGGTGGACTACTTCGGCAACGACGAGGCCTTCGCCAAGAACGCAGCCCTGGAGTTCGAGCGCAACCAGGAGCGCTACCAGTTCCTCAAGTGGGGCCAGAACGCCCTGGACGGCTTCAAGGTCGTCCCGCCGGACACCGGCATCGTCCACCAGATCAACGTGGAGTACCTGTCCCGGGTGGTCTTCCCCAAGCCCATGGGGGATGTGACCCAGGCCTACTTCGACACCTGTGTGGGCACCGACTCCCACACCACCATGGTCAACGGCATCGGCGTGCTGGGCTGGGGCGTGGGCGGCATCGAGGCCGAGGCGTCCATGCTCGGCCAGCCGGTCTCCATGCTGGTCCCGCAGGTCGTCGGCTTCCGGCTGACCGGCGCCCTGCGCGAGGGGGTGACGGCCACGGACCTGGTCCTGACCATCGTGGACATGCTGCGCAAGCATGGCGTGGTGGGCAAGTTCGTGGAGTTCTACGGCCCGGCCATCGGCACCCTGGCCATGGGCGAGCGCTCGACCATCGCCAACATGGGGCCGGAGTACGGCGCCACCTGCGGCCTCTTCCCGGTGGATGCGGTCACGCTGGACTACCTGCGCCTGACCGGTCGCTCCGAGGACCAGGTCGCCCTGGTCGAGGCCTATGCCAAGGCCCAGGGGGTCTTCCACAGCGCCGATGCGGCCGAGGCGGAGTACTCCTCCACCCTGGGCCTGGATCTGGGCACCGTGGTCCCCTCCCTGGCCGGACCCAAGCGGCCCCAGGACCGGGTCGAGCTGACCGCCATGGCCGAGCACTTCCCCAAGGCCCTGGCGGCGCTCAAGCAGGAGCGCAACATCCCCAGCAAGGGGCCGGTCAAGACGACCATCGACGGCCAGGAGGTAGAGATCTCCGACGGCTCCATCGTGGTCGCGGCCATCACCTCCTGCACCAACACCTCCAACCCCTCGGTGATGATCGGTGCCGGCCTGGTGGCCCAGAAGGCCGCCGCCCTGGGCCTCAAGGCCGCGCCCTGGGTCAAGACCTCGCTGGGCCCCGGCTCCATGGCGGTCACCCGCTATCTGGAGCGTGCCGGCCTGATCGAGCCCCTCAAGGCGCTGGGCTTCCACAACGTCGGCTACGGCTGCACCGTGTGCATCGGCAACACCGGGCCCCTGCCCGCGCCGGTCTCCAAGGCCATCGCCGACCATGACCTGTGCGCCGTATCCATCCTCTCCGGCAACCGCAACTTCGAGGGGCGGGTGCATGCGGAGGTGCGCATGAACTACCTGGCCAGCCCGCCCCTGGTGGTCGCCTACGCCATCGCCGGGCGCATCGACATCGACCCCTACAAGGACCCGCTGACCCAGGACGCGTCAGGCAAGCCGGTCTTCCTCAAGGACATCTGGCCCACCCAGGCGGAGATCGATGCGGCCATCACGGCCAACGTCACCACCGCCGAGTTCTCCGGCGCCTATCAGGACGTCTTCGCCGGCGACGCGCGCTGGCAGTCCCTGTCCGCCCCCGCCAGTCAGACCTACGACTGGCCCGAGTCCACCTACATCCGCAACCCGCCCTATTTCGAGGGTATGACCATGGAGGTCGGCGAGGCCGGCGACATCCTCGGCGCCCGCTGCCTGGCGGTGCTGGGCGACTCCATCACCACCGACCACATCTCCCCCGCCGGCGCGATCAAGCCCAACTCGCCGGCCGGCAAGTACCTCATCGCCAAGGGTGTCGAGCAAAAGGACTTCAACAGCCTGGGCTCCCGCCGCGGCAACCACGAGGTGATGATGCGCGGCACCTTTGCCAACATCCGGCTGCGCAACCTCATGGCCCCGGGGACCGAGGGCGGGGTGACCCTGCACCAGCCCAGCGGCGAGGAGATGTCCATCTTCGACGCCGCCATGCAGTACCAGAGCGAGGGCACCCCGGCCATCGTGTTGGCGGGCAAGGAGTACGGTTCGGGCTCCTCCCGCGACTGGGCGGCCAAGGGCCCGCGGTTGCTGGGGGTGCGGGCGGTGATCGCCGAGAGCTACGAGCGCATCCACCGCTCCAATCTGGTCGGCATGGGTATCCTGCCCCTGGAGTACCTGGACGGCGCCAATGCCCAGTCCTTGGGCCTCTCCGGCACCGAGACCTTCGACATCGTGGGTCTGAACAACGCCGAGGCCAAGCAGGTCGAGGTGCGGGCCACCGCCGCGGACGGATCGGTCAATACCTTCCCGGCCAAGGTGCGCATCGACACCCCGAACGAGGTGGACTACTACCGCCACGGCGGGATCTTGCAGTACGTGCTGCGCAAGCTCGCCGCCTGATCCGGGTTTGGGCGATGCAAACGGCCGGCAATTGCCGGCCGTTTGCATTTCGCGGGGACCAACCCTGCGTACTCCGCCTTGAGCGTTAGTACAAACGTTACAATCCGTTTGTCAGAAGTTTACAATCATCGGCATCCACCCGATGAGCCTCGCCCCATGAATTTAGGTCGCACGAAACGGTCCCAGGCAGTTCGTCACTTCCTGATCGACGCAGTCAGATCCGGCAAGAAGAACATCGTCACCGACACCTGTGAGCAGTTCTCCCTCTCCCGGCAGGCAGTCCACCGGCACCTAACCCATCTCATCGAGGAAGGATTCCTGCAATCGGTCGGCACGACGCGCGGTCGAACCTATCGGCTTGGAGACAACCGACGGCAAGATGGGATCTACGACCTCTCCGCGATCACCGAGGATCGCGTCTACTCCAGCGACTTTGCCTTCATCGTCGATGGGTTACCGAAGAATATTCAAGATATCTGGCACTACGGATTTACCGAAATACTGAACAACGCCATCGATCACTCCGCTGGTACCGAAGTTAAGATTCACGCACAACGGACCCCGGCTACTCTCCTGCTGGTTATAAAGGACGATGGCGAGGGCATATTCAAACGCATCGCGCGCCTGATGGACCTAGGCGATCCTAGAGAGGCGATTCTGGAGCTTAGCAAAGGCAAACTGACCACCGACCCAGCGCGCCACACCGGTGAAGGTATCTTCTTCACATCGCGCATTTTTGACCATTTCTTCATCGTTTCCGGCGAGTTGGTATTCGCCCATACGGGTGAATTGCCCAGAGATGTCCTAGTTGCCCACAGTACAGGCGACCGCATCGGTACGAACGTAGTGATGGGGTTGTCGCCGACAACGGAACGAACCCCTGCGTCCGTCTTCGACGCCTACACGGACGCCGAAACCCTGGACTTTTCAAAGACCGTCGTCCCTGTCCGCCTGGCCCTTTACGAAGGCGACCAACTCGTCTCCCGCTCTCAAGCAAAGCGCATCATGAACCGGGTCGAGCGCTTCAAGAATGTGATATTGGACTTCGAAGGCGTCGATACCGTAGGGCGCTCCTTCGTGGACGAGGTCTTCCGCGTCTTCGCCGCCCGCCACCCGGAGCTGACCATCGCACCCATCAACATGAGCATGGCAGTCGAAAAAGAGGTGCGCCGTGTCTTGGGTGCGCGTGCGACCGACACGTCTGCGTCTCAAGGCGATTGCCGGAGATTCTAATACCAGATTGCGCCGGATTTTTGTTCGGGTTCAAGGAGCGACAACAGGCGCATAGTCGAACTATGCAACTGTTGTCGCGACGCCGAAGCCGGGCGAAAAGACAAGCAGGATGGTATGAGAATTGACAGAAATCGCCCAAGTCCTCAGCGCGCTAGATGGATCGACTGGCTAAGCATATCCGGTGTGACCAGTACGACCCCTTGATCTGTCACCCGGAACCCACGCGCCCGATCAGCTTGGTGGTCCTCGCCGATCACGGTGCCCGCGGGAATCCGACACCCTCGGTCAAGAATCGCCTTCGTGATGCGGCAGTTCCGTCCGATGTCGACCTCAGGCAACACGACCGAGGCGCGAACCTCCGCATGTGAATGTAACCGCACGTTCGAGAAGAGCAGCGTACGCTCAAGATAGGCGCCGGAGATCAAACATCCGCCGGACACCATTGAATCGACGCCCATGCCACGGCGGCCGTTATCATTGAATACGAATTTCGCAGGTGGAAGCTGCGATTGATAGGTGAGGATCGGCCATACGTCGTCGTAGAGGTTGAGCTCCGGCGTCACATCGATCAGCTCCATATTCGCCATCCAGAACGCATCGAGGTTCCCCACATCACGCCAATAGGCCCGTGCGCCGGTCTCTGGATCGCGGAATGGATACGCCATTACCTTGCAGCGGTCAATTAACGATGGGATGATGTTTTTGCCGAAGTCATGTGCCGAGCCAGGGTTGTCCGCATCGGCAATCAGTTCCTCATAGAGGAACTCGGTGTCGAAAACGTAGTTACCCATCGATGCGAGGCATAATC
The DNA here is from genome assembly GCA_963845265.1 of uncultured Gammaproteobacteria bacterium. Classification (GTDB taxonomy): domain Bacteria; phylum Pseudomonadota; class Gammaproteobacteria; order Chromatiales; family Chromatiaceae; genus DYRB01. The sequence continues at coordinate 121,438 of CAWJRN010000016.1, forward strand.
CAGGCTGACCCGGAATCGGTTCCGGCGCAGACGGTTTTTCCTGGAATCCGATCACGCGCTGACCCTCGTCGACTGCCATGACACCATAGTCGTTCGCTGCTTCCTCGAGCGGAACTTCGAGGCAGGACACCGTCATTTGAGCGCCGCTCTCCTCGTGGAATGCGATCATCGGGCCGTAATCCATCTTATAGACATGATCACCGGACAGGACCAGCACGTATTTCGGTCGGTGGGTGCGAATGATGTCGAGGTTCTGATAGATGGCATCGGCAGTACCCTGATACCACTCGCCGCCGACGCGTTGCGACGCCGGCAGGATCTCGAGGAAGTCGCCCGTGGCGGAGTTCAGGTGGCTCCACCCCTTAACCAGATGCCGAATCAGCGAGTGCGCCTTGTACTGTGTCAGCACGCCGATGCGCCGAATGCCAGAATTCACGCAATTTGAAAGGGGAAAATCGATGATTAAGAACTTCCCACCGAAGTAAACGGCGGGTTTCGCCCGCCAGGTCGTCAGCTCATGCAACCGTGATCCCCGTCCCCCGGCGAGCACGAGCGCTAGCGTATCGCGGGTAAGTCGACTGACGAAGCGTTGTTGCTGGGTCGTATCGTTCATGGCCGAAACTCCGGATGTCGCCGCTGAACCGGCATCGGTTCACCGTTTGTAATAGCAAATACAGGTATGCACTGCATGATTGAAAGCATGTCCGGACACGAGAAGAATCAAAGCGCTACATGGCCTTGAGATCTGCGAGAAGCATTGGTCGCTCGATGAAATAGCCCTGGGCATAGTCCACGCCGATGTCGCACAGCAGCTGGAAAATCGCGTCGCTTTCAACGTACTCTGCCACGACCATCTTCTTCATGAAGTGCCCGATTTCACACATCGACTTAACAACTGCATAATCGCTGGCATTGCTATCCATTTGCCGTACGAAGGCCCCATCGATCTTGAGCACATCGACCGGCAGGTTCTTCAGGTACGCATAGGATGACATGCCACTGCCGAAATCATCCAGAGAGAACTTACAACCGGCATCCTTCACTTGCTGTATGAACGCCGCCGCGTCCGACAGATTGGTGATGCCGACGGTCTCGGTTACTTCGAAGACAACCTTATCGGGCGGCACCTGCGTGCGGCCAAGCTCTCGGATGATGAAAGTCGCGAACCGGTCGTCGATCAAGGACTGCCCAGACAGGTTTATGGCAAACCCCCCAACCCGCGCGACCACGTCTAGATTGCTTGCCATCCAGTCCAGCGCGTTGCGGATAACCCAGAAATCCACCGCTGGCATGCGATGATACCATTCCGCGGCCTCGATGAATTGCTGGGGCGAATGCACTTGTCCAAAATCATCCGTTACGCCCAGCAGAATCTCGAACCGCGGCTGTCTGGCCAACCCACTCTGGATCGGTACGATACGCTGGCAGCGCAGGAACAGTTGATTGTCCTCGATGAGATGGTCGATCTTGCCGATCCATTTGGCCAATTCGTCCTGGTGGGACAGCCGGGCATGGCCGGAGTGATAAACCTGCAGTCGGCTGCCGCCGACTTCCTTGGCCAGCCTGCAGCTGGATTCAGCCGCTCGCCAGACATTCGCTACGCTTTCCGTGCGCGCATTCAGGGGGACAAGCCCGATGCTCAGACCGATCGACATGCGGTTGTTTTCCCACTCGATACGGAATTGGCTAGCGGCCTCAATCTGCTTCTCGGCAACCGCTAGTGCGTCATCCAGCAAGCAGTTCTCCAGCAGTAAGCCGAACTCATCGCTGCCAAGCCGAGCGAGGGTACCTTGGTCCTTTGCCTCCTCTGCGATCATCGTCGCGACCTGCTTGAGCAGGTCGTCTCCGGCGGCATAGCCGCAAGACGTATTGATCGCACTGAATTGATCGATGTCGATATAGCAAAGAACATGCCGACTGCCGTTGCGCTTCGCCTCGGCCAAGCTGCGGCCAAGCGCGCTTTCGAAGTCGTGGCGATTGATCAACCCCGTCAGTGGATCGTGAACCGACTGGTACCGCACCCGGTTGTGAAACGACTTCAACATGGCATACTGGGCACGGTCCATGGCTGGACCGTCAGTCTCGGCTCCCGGGGCGAGGGTGCCGGCGGACAGCATTTGCGCCAGGGAATCGATGTCCAGCACGCGTTCCCTCTTGCCAAGCAAATTGACGAAGACAAAGATCTGACGATCATTGCTCGTCCAAGCCAGTCTTACTCGTCTAAGGTCTTCTCCTTCTCCTTTCAGCAACAGCGTGTCGGCTTCGCGCAGTCTTTGCGCTCGCTTAACCCACTGCGCGTGCTGTTCTTCGTCCCAGTCTACCTCGGTGAATATCGTCTCTGGAACAGGCTGGATCACCTGACACGAATCGATCACCTCCCGGACGTTGTCGGCATATGCCTTCTCCTGGATCTGGACGAGCCGATCCAGGCGGCCGAGCGTATTTCCAAGAGCTTTGGCTCCGCCATCGAACTCCTGAATGGTGTTGTCGACCAGATGATCGACCATGGACCGAAGGGAAGTCTGTTCGCCAGAGCCTGCAGGCTGGGAGAATTCGAGTTGCGCAATCTTATTGATAACCTGTCGCGCGACGTGAGAGTCGTCCTCGAACAAGCTGCCATCCTGCAAGGCCAAACGCATCAGGGGCACTTCCAGACGCTGTAGCCATCCTTTGACACTGTCAGAGACCGCTGGATCCTGTAGCATCGCGTCGAACACGTTCTCCGCGACGGCAATCACATTGTCGTCGCGGTCATTCACATGCCGACCAGCACCGCCACCGGAGCTCCCGGGCAGCTGCTGGAGCAATCGAGAGCGGACGTCGCGGGGACCATCCGAGGACAGGTCTCCCGTCGTGCTGCCCTGCAAGCTTGCGAGCGCATCCAGCAACTCTTGCTTCGTATACACCGCTCCTGGGGATGCCTCGGATAGCGCTTCGGCAACCCTCAGCTGGGAATGGTGAGCATAATCTGGCACGACGCGGCTTTGCAGTCCGCGCAGCTCTCCGACCAGCTGATAGAGGTCAGGACGACGGTCGGTCGAAGAACTTGCCCCCCTAGCCGACGCAGGGAGAGCCGGTATCCACTGAGCGGGCCGGCCTCTCCCTCCCGTCTGGGGCGGGACGTCCGTGACTTCCTTGGGTGAGTGCTCTTTCTGCGGAGCGATTGTCGGTGCAGGCAAAGATTGCCTCCTCAAGCTGTAGAGCTTGAGCTCCGGCAGAACCTTTTCTCCGATCAAGAACTGGTTGAGTCGTTCGTACAAGGCACCTGCGCGTTCGGTAAGAATATCGTGAAAGGCTCGGCATGCCAGCCTGTTGACCAGTGGGAGGTAGCATTCGGCAAGGATTACCTCTTGAAAGGATTCGGCGACAAGCCGCGGTCCATACGGATTGGCAGCCGAGTCGATATGGGTGCCGAGCACGACGGATAAACGCTGGTCCAACCCAGCCAGCTGCTCTCTGTGTCGAGTCTCTGCGCCGCTGGCGATTTCCGAGACTGCAAGCCAGTTCTCTAGGGATTCATCATCGACTAGGTGCAGGTCATCGGCTGTTGTGTTGTGTCGGTCCTCGTCGGGGTGTGCGGTCGGGGAGCCGAGGCTGCGCCAGCGCCGCTGCAGAGCATCGCCGAAGGAGGAAAGTAACCGCCCCTCGGATAGTTTTAGTTGGTCCATCGCGGCGAAACAGGCATCCTGGTCTGTCACGGTTTGCGTGCTGCGAGCGGCATGGAACAAACGGTGTCCGAGGGTCAAGAGCGCACTTTTCAGAATTGGCTGCAGGCTCTGGGTCGCCAGCTTGTTGCACTCCTCCAGCAGGCGGTGTCGTCCGGCTGCATCGATTCGAGATGGCAATTCGTCCTGAGCATCGCCTGGACCCCGGAGGCTCGGCTGCGGCCGGTTCGTGGCGAAACTCAACAATGCGCGCAGGACCTTGGGATCGGGACTGACAAAGGCGACGCCTGCCGCATCGGGCGAGGAATGGACGACACGCCCCGTCAAGCAGACATCGGACCTGAATCGTCCTTCTTTCAGCGAACAGTGAATCGTGATCTCAGACTCGGGAATTATCGGATCCGGGGCCTGGGAAAACGTCATGAACAGTCCCCCGGCACAGACGTTCTGGATCTTGCACGGCGTTGGCCGACCGGACAGGTCCGCCATCCCATCGAGCCACACCGAAAAACGCTGAAGACTACGGCGATCCCGGGCTGATCCGAAGATGGACGTATTCAGGAGAGGCGTAATTTGCGACATATCGTCACTTAGTCCTTGATCATCGTTCCGGCCAATACCCAGCATTCGGTGCGTGATTGAGGGGCCATTGGCGGGACTTGGGCGTGCACTGCAACCCCAGGTCGTGGTCCAGCCCCTGGACTGGGCATACGGCGCCTCAAGCGCCGACGAAATTCAGCGAGGTACCGGCGCATGGGGCCGTGGACTCTCGATATAGGCCGAACCTCCGTCATTCCGTACCACTGGAAGTGAAAGCTAGCCCAGGGTATGAAGTAACAAACGGAGGATCTACGGTGAAAGACTGTACCCGAGGCCGCTGCCGCGTGCCAACACTTGTTGTGGCTGGGCGGATCGGGGCGAGTTGATGGCGCGACACGGACGCCATGAGCCGGCGGCAAGGCTCATCATGGCAATGGCGCTGCTGGAAGCGGGGCTCTCGCACCGTCAGTTGGCTGAGCGGGTGGGCGTTGCGCGCAGCACGTTGCAGGATTGGACCGCGCGCTCACGGCGCTGACCACCATCCACAACTACTTTATACGCCGACCCGACGGCACGACCACCGCGCAACGCTTCTTCACACTACAAAGAAATAGACCTGTGGCTCCGCCCCCGCGAGGGCCTTTGTTCTTGTAATCCGTTGCCCGCGTTGCTGGGCATGATCGCTCCTGTAGCTAGCCCTGAGCTAGAGCTAGAGCCAACAGACGAGTCCCGCCACATTGGAGCAGCGGACTATGCCAACTGCGAGCAACGCACGCAGGGGATTGCCTTGGCCACGCAACCTGAGGAATAGTGGTTCCAACTAAACCACGGTCACCACCAAGCATTCGCAACGATTAAACCAAAGGGCATTGCTGGTAGCGTGCCCCCTGTCAGAGCGCCAGGCGCCGACGCGAGCCCTGCGTCCTAAGCCAGGAAGTCAGGTACGCGACGTGACCACGAAAGGCGCGCCGGCAGTGATGTCCGGTGTCGGCAAACTCAAACCTCGGACTCAGAGTTGAGGCTACGCTGCATTCGGGTCACCCCTCCAACATTCCCTTCAGATTGGCCAGGTGCGCCTTACCGCGGGCCTGGCGCTCCTCCTGGGTGACCTCGCGGCGAGTGTCCCAGTCGATCTTGTCAGGGGGTAGTTCGTTTAGAAAACGGCTGGGCTCACTCTCGATGACCTCGCCATAACGCTTGCGGCGCTGGGTCACGGTGAAGGTCAGGCTGACCTGGGCCCGGGTGATGCCGACATAGGCCAGGCGGCGCTCCTCCTCGATGGTGTCCTCGTCGATGCTGGTGCGATGGGGTAGGAGTTCCTCCTCCATGCCGACCAGGAAGACGTGAGGGAACTCCAGCCCCTTGGCCGCGTGCAGGGTCGTCAAGGCGACGCGCTCGCCACCCTCCTCTTCCGCCTGTCGCTCCAGCACGTCCATAAGCGATAGGTGGCTGACCATCTCGCCGAGGGTCTTCTCCTGTAGCTCGCCCTTGTTCAGGGCACCGATCCAGTCGATCAGGTCGGTGACGTTCTCCATGCGCCGCTCAGCGACCTGGGTGCTGGAGGCGTTCTCCCGCAACCAGGCCCCGTAGCTCATGCCCTCCACCATGGCGCGCACGGCGGCGACCGGCTCGGTCTCGGCCTGCCGGGCATAGCCCTGCAGCCAGCCGGCGAAGTTCTTCAGTCGCTTGTGGGCCCGCTCGCCCAGATGCTGCCCCAGACCCAGCTCGTCGCAGGCGATGAGCAGGCCGATCTCGCGCCCCTTCGCATAGCCAGCCAAGGCCTCCAGGGTGTTGGGGCCGATCTCCCGGCGCGGGGTGTTGACGATGCGCAGGAAGGCCGCGTCGTCGTCCGGGTTGGCCAGCAGGCGCAAATAGGCCATGACATCCTTGACCTCGGTGCGGGAGAAGAACGAGGTCCCGCCGCTGAGGAAATAGGGGACATTGTGCTCGCGCAGGGCCTTCTCGAAGGGGCGTGCCTGGTGGTTGCCCCGGTAGAGGATGGCGAAACGCCCGAAGTCCTCCGCCTGGGTGAAGTGGCGATGCAGGATCTCGGAGACCACCCGCTCGGCCTCGTGGGCCTCGTCGCGACAGGTGAGCACCCGAGGCGGGTCGCCTGGGGGCAGCGCACTCCACAGGCGCTTCTCGAAGACATGGGGGTTGTTGGCAATCAGGGCGTTGGCGAGCCCTAGGATGCGCCCGCTGGAACGGTAGTTCTGTTCCAGCATGACCACCTTGAGGTGCGGGTAGTCATCTTTGAGCCGGGCGAGATTCTCCGGACGGGCACCGCGCCAGGCATAGATGGACTGGTCGTCGTCGCCGACCACGGTCAGGGCACCGCGGGGACCCACCAACTGGCGAACCAGCTCGTACTGGGCCCCATTGGTGTCCTGGTACTCGTCCACCAGCAGGTAGCGGATGCGGGCCTGCCAGGTCTCCAGCAGGTCCAGGTGGTCCCGAAACAGGCGCGCCGGGGCCAGGATCAGGTCGTCGAAGTCCACCGCGTTATAGGCGCGAAGGCTTTGCTCATAGTCGCCGTAGAGCCGGGCCAGGTCTGCCTCGTAGTCGTCCTCGGCCAGACCCTGCGCCTGTTGGGGCGAGATCAGATCGTTCTTCCAGCGGGAGATGCGCGACAGGACCCCGGCGGCGGAGTTGGCGTCCTGGCGGGCGGTCTTGCGCAGGTGTTCCTTGAGCAAGGCCTCGGCATCCTGGGCGTCGAAGAGCGAGAACCCAGGCCGCAGGCCGGCCCGGGCGGCATGTCGCCGCAGGATGTCCAGCCCCAGGGTGTGAAAGGTGGAGATGGTCAGGCCGCGGGCCTCGCGGCCCTTGACCTGCTTGGCCGCACGTGACTTCATCTCGCGAGCGGCCTTGTTGGTGAAGGTCAGGGCACAGACGTGGCGCGCTGGGATCCCGCACTCGCCGATCAGGTGGCCAATCTTGCGGGTGATGACCCGGGTCTTGCCGGAGCCTGCCCCAGCGAGCACCAGCAAGGGCCCGCCGACATAGCACGCCGCCTCCTGTTGACTCGGGTTGAGTCCCTTCACCACACGACCTCCGCCAGAGCTACAGAAATGTCTGAGGCGCGATTATGGAAGCACGGGGCGCTGGCGTATACGAGCACCACCTCCGCATTCCGGGTGAGGCCAGGCTGAAGTGCCAGTGAAAGCACAGGCGTGGCATGAGGGTCTATGCACCATGCGAGCCCTGCCTGGCACAGACCGACGAGAAGTGCTTCCAGCGTCGTGCAGATACGGGGGCCCGAGGATGCCTGCCCCTTTGCCGTTGAAGCAGGTACCTTCTGGAACCAGGCGCGATCATCGGTTAAGGTGACACCCTACTGGTGTGAAACCGTCTCGATGAGGGTTTCCTCCCACGCCGCAGCCTACCGAAGATGCGCAGACGAAAGGCCATGCATATTCAGCCGATCGCTCCCGCCCTATTTTCCGGCCACTATCCAGGCCCCTACCGCCGCCACTGGGCGCCCCAGCGTTACGCGGTGCGTTGCCACTAGCCGATTCGTCCCCAATCCAGGGTCCCTTCTGGGGGACCGCCCCGCGGCGGCATTGGGGCCACGACGCCCGCTCGCCGCCATTCGCTTCACCGACAGGAGCGCGCCATGTGTGGCTTTTGCGGAGAGATCCGCTTCGACGAACAACCCATCGACCTGGGCGCCCTGAGCGCCATGAACCACTCCATGACCCCCCGAGGCCCTGACGGCCACGGGGCCTGGCAGCAGGCACGTATCGCCCTGGGTCATCGGCGCCTGTCCATCATCGACCTCAGCACCCATGCGGCCCAACCCATGGTGGACAGCGAATTGGGACTGACCGTCGCCTTCAACGGCTGCATTTACAACTACAAGGAGCTGCGCGCCGAGTTGGAGGGCAAGGGCTACCGCTTCTTCTCCCACGGCGACACCGAGGTCATCCTCAAGTCGTTCCACGCCTGGGGCGAGGCCTGTGTGGACCGCTTCCACGGCATGTTCGCCTTCGCCGTGGCGGAGCGCGACACCGGTCGCCTGACCCTGGTACGCGACCGACTGGGCATCAAACCCCTCTACCTCGCCGAGGTCCGCGGCGGCCTGCGCTTTGCTTCCACCCTGCCCGCCCTGCTGGCCGCGGGCGGCATCGATACCGACATCGACCCTGTGGCCCTGCACCACTACATGCACTTCCACGCCGTGGTACCGGCGCCCCATACCATCTTGCGCGGGGTGCGCAAGCTGCCGCCGGCAACCATCCGCACCATCGAGCCCGACGGCAAGACCCGCGAGCGCACCTACTGGGAGCCGCGCTTTGTCACCCCGGACGAAGAGCGCAACTTGTCCTTCGAAGACTGGCAGGAGTTGACCCTGGACGCCCTGCGTCTGGCGGTGAAACGCCGCCTGGTCGCCGACGTGGACGTGGGGGTACTGCTCTCAGGTGGGCTGGATTCGAGCCTCATCGTCGGCCTGCTGGCGGAGCAGGGCCAGCGCGGGCTGAACACCTTCTCCGTGGGCTTCGAGACCGTGGGCAGCGAGGTGGGCGACGAGTTCCAGTACTCGGACCTGATCGCCCAACACTACGGCACGACCCACCACAAGATCCGCGTCAGCTCCGCCGAGCGCCTGCTCCCGGAGCTGCCCAACTGCGTGCGCGCCATGGCCGAGCCCATGGTCAGCCACGACGTCATCGGCTTCTACCTGCTCTCCCAGGAAGTCAGCAAGCACGTCAAGGTGGTGCAGAGCGGCCAGGGGGCGGACGAGGTCTTTGCCGGCTATCACTGGTACCCGCCTATGGTGGGCAGCACGGACCCGGTCGCCGACTATGCCCGTGCATTCTGCGACCGCAGCCATGAAGAGTTCCGCCGGGCGGTGACCCCGCGCTTCCACGGCGAGGACTTCAGCCGCGCCTTCATCGCCGGCCACTTCGGCCGCCCGGGCGCCGAGGCCCCGGTCGACAAGGCCCTGCGCATGGACCAACTCATCATGCTGGTGGACGACCCGGTCAAGCGCGTCGACAACATGGCCATGGCCTGGGGTCTCGAGGCGCGGGTGCCCTTCCTGGACCACGAACTGGTGGAGCTGGCGGCGCGCATGCCCGACGAATTCAAGCTATGCGACGAGGGCAAGTGCGTGCTCAAGGCAGTGGGCCGACGGGTGATCCCGGCAGAGGTCATCGACAGGCCCAAGGGTTACTTCCCGGTGCCGGCGCTCAAGTACCTGCGTGGCGATGTGCTGGACATGGTCCGTGATGTGGTCCACTCCGAGCGTGCCCAGTCCCGCGGGCTCTTCCAGCGCGCCTATGTGGACGAGCTGCTGGCGATCCCCAGACGACCACATCACGCCCTTGCGTGGCTCTAAGCTTTGGCAAGTAGCCCTATTGGAGTTGTGGCTTCAGGGCCATGGGGTCTGACCCAGGCACAAGCGAACCCCAGAACCTTCGCCAGAACATAGGAGCAGGATCAGGCCCATGAGAGAGCGTACCGACCACCGCCTGGAACGCAGTCGCGCCCCATCGGTCAAGAACTGGGACCGCAAGCCGCGTGCGGATCATGATCTGGACATAGCTGCAGCCGTGGACTGCGGTTGGGGCCGGCTGTTGTTCGGCCAGACCTTTACAGACCCGCGCCACCTGGCCTCCGTGCTCCAAGAGGAGCGCCATGGCAAGCGCGACGTGGCCCTCTATCTCAACGACCCCCAAGTGGTGCTGTCCTACGCCCCCCAGGACCTGTTCCTCGACCCCTCCCATACCTTTCGTCTTTGGCTGGAGCGCTACCAACCCTCCCCACGCAGACCCAAGGGATACCACATCCGACTGCTCAATAGCCGAGAGGACGCGAACGCCATTCAACGCCTCTATGTGAGTCGACGCATGGTGCCGCCCGGGGCCGACTTCATCTGGGATCAGCGCGCCTCACGCATCCTCACCTACTGGGTGGCGGAGGATGAACAGGATGGGAGCCTGCTGGGGGTCGTCAATGGCGTCGACCATGTCGCCGCCTTCCAGGATCCCGAAAACGGCGCCAGCCTGTGGGCACTGGCGGTGGACCCTCAGGCCCCCTACCCCGGCATCGGCGAGAACCTGGTGCGCCAGGTCATCGAGTACTACCAAGCCCACGGCCGGGCCTTCATCGACCTGTCGGTGATCCACGACAACACGCGCGCCATCCGCCTCTACGAGCGGCTGGGTTTCGAACGTATCCCGGCCTTTGCCTTAAAGAACAAGAACGCCTACAACGAACCCCTGTTCATGGGTCCGACCCCAGAGGTCGACCTCAATCCCTATGCGGCTATCATCGTCAACGAAGCGCGTCGCCGCGGTATCGGCATCGAGGTGCTGGACGCAGCCAACGGCTATTTCGCCCTGGTCCTAGGCGGCCGGCGCATCGTCTGTCGCGAATCCCTCAGCGAACTGACCACGGCGATCGCCATGAGCCGTTGTGACGACAAGGCGGTGACCCACCGGGTGCTGCACCGCGCCGGCCTGCGGGTACCGGAGCAAACTCGGGTGGAGTCCATGGACCAGGCCGAGGCCTTTCTGTCGCGCCTGGGCCGTGTGGTGGTCAAGCCGAGCAAGGGCGAACAGGGGGCTGGGATTAGTGTGGACGTGCGCGACCCCGAGACCCTGGAGCAGGCAATCCGGGCCGCACGGCGGGTCTGCGACTCGGTGATCCTGGAGGAATTCGTCGAGGGCGAGGACCTGCGCATCGTGGTCATCGACTACAAGGTGGTGGCCGCCGCCATCCGCCGTCCGGCCCAGGTGGTCGGCAACGGTCGCCAGACGATCCGCGAGTTGGCCCAGGCCCAGAGCCAGCGGCGCCGGGCGGCCACCGGGGGCGAGAGCGCCATCCCAATGAACGCCGAGACCGAGCGCTGCATCGCCCAGGCTGGCTTCGGCTGGGACGACGTGCTGCCCGACGGGCAGATGCTCCAAGTGCGCAAGACGGCCAACCTGCACACCGGCGGGACCATCCATGACGTCACCGCGGAGCTACACCCTAAGCTGGCCGCAGACGCGGTGGCGGCGGCACGGGCCCTGGACATCCCGGTCACCGGCCTGGACTTCCTAGTCCCCGCCGTCGACCGGCCCGACTATGTCATTATCGAGGCCAACGAACGCCCGGGCCTCGCCAACCACGAGCCCCAGCCAACGGCCAAGCGCTTCGTAGACCTGTTGTTTCCACTGACCGCCGCACGGGAGGAGGTCCCTTGAAGCTGCCCGACATCGACTCCGACTACTTGATCGAGACCCTACTCAAACTGCTGTTCACCCCGAGCCCCGCCGGCTATACGGATCGTGTGGTCCATCTGGTGTGCGAGGAGTTGGAGCGCCTTGAGGTGCCCTTCGAGCTGACCCGCCGCGGGGCCATCCGCGCCACCCTGGACGGCAAACTTTCGCAACCGGATCGAGCCATCGTGGCCCACATCGACACCCTCGGGGCCATGGTCAAGGGGCTCAAAGACAATGGCCGCCTAAATCTGGTCGCTGTGGGTCACTGGAACGCCCGCTTCGCCGAGGGCGCACGTGGCACTCTGTTCATGGACACCGGCCAACTGCGCGGCACCATCCTGCCGCTCAAGGCGTCGGGCCACACCTTCGCCCCGGAGATCGACAACCAACCCGGCGGCTGGGATCACGTAGAGTTCCGCATCGATGCGGTGAGCCACAACCTCCGCGATCTGCTGCGCCTGGGTATCCATGTGGGAGACTTCATCGCCATCGACACCTCGCCGGAGATCACCGACACCGGTTTCATCAACTCCCGCCACCTCGACGACAAGGCCGGCGCCGCTGTCCTGCTCACCGTCATAGAGGCCGTCAAGCGCCAGGGCCTGGAACTGCCCATGGACTGCCACCCCCTGTTCACCATCTCCGAAGAGATCGGCTCCGGGGCCTCTGCCGCCCTCCACCAGGACGTGGCCGAGATGCTCACCATCGACAACGGCACCACGGCCCCGGGTCAGAACTCCAGCGAGTTTGGCGTCACCATCGCCATGGCCGACCAGACCGGCCCCTTCGACTACCACCTGACCCATCGGATCATCCAGCTCTGCAAGGAGTTCCAGATCCCACACCAGCGCGACGTCTTCCGCTATTACCGTTCCGACAGCGCCGCCGCGCTCGAGGCCGGCAACGACGTGCGCACCGCCCTGGTCACCTTCGGCATCGATGCCTCCCATGGCTACGAACGCATCCACATGAGCGCCCTGGAGAGCCTTGCGCATCTGGTCGGCGTCTACATGCAGAGCCCGACGCTGTTCGCACGCGACCGATTCGACATGGGTCCTCGCACCGGATTCCCGACCCAACCTGGCTGAGTATGTAGTCTCGTAGACGCGGGACGAGACGGACGGCATCCCAGAGTCATGGGGTCTCGCATCGTTGCATTTCTAGCAACATGCTAGTCTCCCTGCGTGGCAAGAACCCGGCGAATAACCGCGGATGCTTCCCGCACGATCGCCGCCTCGGTCGCTTCCGGAGCGTCGCAGGATGCCTGTCACTTCGCCTTGGCCCCACCGTCGGCGGCAGCACGGGGCGCGGCCTTTGGAGCGGGCTCATCAGCCTTGTTGGTGGGCGTCGGCGTTGGGCCCGCCGCCCCAGTTCTGGCGCGCGTCTTCTTCGCCGGTGCCGGTGCCCCGTCCGCCTTGGCTGGTTGGTCCCCGTCCAGCCCCGCGCCGACATCCGTCATTGCCAGCTCCTTTGCCCGATCCAATGCCTGCTTGGCCTTTTCCTCGGCTGCCGCAAGCCGCTCCTGCGCGGCCTTCGCCTCATCGAGCGCACGCGCGGCCTCGCCCTGCTCCTTCGTACTCGCGTGTGCGAAGGCTTGGGCGGTCCGCGCCTGCGCCTCAGCGGTCTTGGCTTGAGCGCGGGCGGTCTCGGCCTGTGCGGCCGCAGTCTCGGCCTGCGCCCGCGCCTCCTTCTCCAACTGGGCCTGGGCATCCGAGATCCTGCGCGTAGCCTCCGCCATGATGGCCTTTCGGTTCTTCTCGATCTCCGACGCCGTGACGTTTCGGATCGCTGCGATTTCGGCCTGGGTCTCCTGCTTCATGCGGTCGACCATGGTGCGCGCCTCGTTGCGTGCGGACTCGGCTTGATCCCTGGCATCGGCCGCTTGCTTCAGGGCGCCGGAGACCTGTGCGTGGGCCTGCGCCTCCTTAGCCTGTGCCTCGGCCTGCATCTGCGCAGCGAGGGCCTCTGCCTTTGCAGCACACGCCTTCGCGGTCGCGGTCTCCGCCTGGGCATCGGCCTGCGCCCGGGCCACCCGTTCCTGCGCTTGGGCCACCTCGATCTGGGCTTTCGCGGTTTCGGCCAGTTCGTTGACCAATACGGCCAGTGTTTTCAGTGACTTGTCATTGGCAGACATGCTGATTCAGTCTCCTCTTTATCGGTGGCGGCTTGATGCATAGGCGTCAGCTTGTGGTCCTACGACAGGTCTTGGTGCGCGGGCCGCGCGCCAAGACTGCTGCTGCAGGATGTTACGAGATTGTTACAGCGGATGCGATTCGGGATCGAACGCGGGAACCCGTGCCCAGTGCAAACACGAGGTGCCGTGAGTATGCCAGTCCCCTACCCCATTGGAACAGGCACCGCCAAATCCGGCGGGCCAGGCCCCTTCGGGTATACTCCCACCTTTTGCCGCCCAGCCCCCGGTGAGCCATGACCTACCAGACCGACGACCTGCGCATCCGCAAGATCACTCCGGTGATCGCTCCTTGCGACCTGCACGCGGAGAGGCCCATCAGCGAGGCTGCGTCGACTACCGTCCACCACAGCCGTGCGGAGATCCAGAAGATCCTCCACGGTCAGGACGACCGCCTGTTGGTGGTGGTAGGGCCTTGTTCGGTCCATGACACCCAGGCCGCCATGGAGTACGCCGGTCGCCTGCGCGCCCTGCGCGAGGAACTGGCCGACGATCTACTCGTCGTCATGCGGGTCTACTTCGAAAAGCCTCGCACCACCGTCGGCTGGAAGGGCTTGATCAACGACCCGGACCTGGACGAGAGCTACGAGATCAACAAGGGCCTGCGTATGGCCCGCGGGCTGCTGCTGGACGTCAACGAGATGGGCATCCCGGCCGGGACCGAGTTCCTCGATTTGATCAGCCCCCAGTACATCGCCGACCTGGTGAGCTGGGGGGCCATCGGCGCGCGGACCACCGAAAGCCAGGGCCATCGCGAGTTGGCCTCGGGGCTGTCCTGCCCTGTGGGGTTCAAGAACGGTACCGACGGCACGGTCCGGGTCGCGGTGGAGGCCATTCACGCCGCCGCCCGCCCGCATGTCTTCATGTCCCTGACCAAAGACGGACACTCCGCGATCTTCACCACCAGCGGCAACCAGGACACCCACATCATCCTGCGCGGCGGCCTACGCCCGAACTACGACACCGAGAGCGTCAACATCGCCTCCGAGGAGATCCAGGCTGCGGGCCTGACCCCGAAGATCATGATCGACTTCAGCCACGCCAACAGCCGCAAGAAGCCGGAGAAACAGGTCCAGGTCGGACGCGATGTGGCCGGACAGGTCGCCCGTGGGGATCGACGCATCATTGGGGCCATGGTCGAGAGCCACCTCATCGCCGGGCGCCAGGACCTGTGCATCACTGGAGACATGACCTACGGACAGAGCGTGACCGACGCCTGCATCGGCTGGGACGACACGGTCACCCTGCTGCGCGAGCTGGCCGCGGCTACCGCGCACCGGCGGAGGGGCTAGATCGCGTGTAAGCGCAATCCGAAACGACAGGTTGGACCAACAAGACACGTCCGCCACAGGCATTTGAACCCCCGCATAGGCAGCCCCCACCCGGGCGCCCCATGTCGGCCCGACGATTGGATAGAGGTGCGCCCATGTCGCAAGACACCCTGGCCCCGGAGAGCTTCGCGCCGCCCGGTCTGGTAGACAGCTACCAGCCCCTGCCCGGCAGCTACGACGAGCTGCGGGGCCATGACGGGCAGATCCGCCCCCACTGGGAGCACTTCCTGGAGGCCCTGCGCACCCTGGGACCGGAGGCCGTGGAGGCGCGCCGACGCGAGGCACGACGCCTGATCCGCGACAATGGCGTGACCTACAACCTCCACGACGACCACCAGGGGGTGTCACGACCCTGGGACCTTGACCTCCTGCCGGTGCTTATCCGCAGCGACGAGTGGGCCGCCCTGGAGCGCGGCCTGATGCAACGGGCGGAGCTGCTGAACCTCCTGCTGCTCGACCTCTATGGCCCTCGAACATCGATTCATAAGGGCCTGTTGCCGGCGGAGCTGATCGAGGGCTATTTCGGGTATCTGCTCCCCTGCCACGGCGTCAATTTCGCCTCCGACCGCCCACTGACGCACTATGCCGCCGATCTGACCCGCACCCCGGACGGGCGCTGGCGGGTCATTGCCGACCGCACCCAGAGTCCCGCCGGCGGCGGCTATGCCTTGGAGAACCGGGTGGTCCTGTCCCGTGTCCTGCCGAGCCTGTTCCGCGACAGCCACGTCCACCGCCTGGCTGGCTTCTATCGCACCATGCGGCGCACCCTGACCGGCTTGGCCGCCCACCCCGAGGGTCATCCCCGGGTGGCTGTGCTGACCCCGGGGCCGCAGAATCCTGCCCACTTCGAGCATGCCTATCTCGCCACCTACCTGGGCTATACCCTGGTCCAGGGCAGCGACCTGTCGGTGCGCGACGGGGCCCTGTGGCTGCGCACCCTGGGTCGCCTGGAGCGCATCGACGTCCTGCTGCGACGGGTTGACGACACCGATTGCGACCCATTGGAACTGCAGGAGTCGTCCATCCTGGGCGTACCCGGCATGCTCCAGGCAGTGCGCGCCGGCAATCTGAGCACGGCCAATGCCCTGGGCAGCGGGGTGCTGGAGCACCCGGCGCTGATGGCCTATCTCCCCTCCCTGTGCCAGGAACTACTCGGCGAGGAACTGCTCCTGCCCGACGTCCCCACTTGGTGGTGCGGCACTCCGGAGGGCCAGGAACGTGCCTTGTCGGACCTCGACAACCTGGTCATCAAGGACGCCGGCGATGATACCGGTAATAAGACCCTCTTCCCTGGGGACATGGACGCGCCCCAGCGCGCCGCCCTGAGCGAGCAATTGCGCGCCAACCCTAAGCGTTATGTGGCCCAGGAGCGGGTCTCGCCCTCTACGGCCCCGGCCCTGGTCGGTGGTCGCATCGAGCCAAAGCCAACGATTCTACGCAGCTTCCTGATCGCCGAAGACGCCGGCTACACGGTCATGCCTGGGGGCCTGAGCCGGATCGTGCCGCCGCGAGACCCGGCCCGCGGTCGCCTCTCCCTGGGCGGGCTAGGCAAGGACACCTGGGTGCTGGCCTCGGAACCTGAGCTGCGCGAGACCCTGCTGGTCACGAGCGATGCTCATAGCCCAGCGGTGGTGCAGGACAGCGAGGTCTCCAGCCGCGTGGCGGACAACCTGTTCTGGATCGGACGCTATGCCGAACGGGCCGAAGGCCTGGTCCGTCTGCTGCGGGTCACCATTTTCAAGCTCGACGAGCGCCCCGAGCATGCCCCGGGCGCGGCCGCCGAGTGCTGCCTACGCTCCCTGCTCGAGGCCCTCACCCGCCAGAGTCTAAGCTTCCCGGGCTTCGTCGGTGAGGGCGCTGATGCGCGCATCGCCGACCCGGCGCCGGAGATCCTCTCCCTGATTTCCGACCCGCAGCGCATCGGCGGGCTGCCCCAGACCCTCTGGGCCCTGGGCCAGGCCGCCTGGTCGGTGCGCGACCGGCTCTCCACCGATACCTGGCGCGTCGTCAACGAGGTGGAGTTGCGCATGCGCGAGTTCTCCCGCCACCCGCCCCGGGAGCTCGCCAGGGCCCTGGACATCCTCGACCCATTGGTGACCTCCCTGGTCGCCTTCTCCGCGCTCACCCACGAGAACATGACCCACAACGAGGGTTGGCACTTCCTGGAGACGGGGCGGCGACTGGAGCGTGGGGTCAACATCGCCTCCCTGTTGCGCTCGACCCTGGCACCGGTGGGCGGCCCGGCAGAGGAGAACCTCCTGGTGGAGGCCGTGCTCGGGGTGACCGACAGTCTGATCACCTACCGACGGCGCTACCAGGCCGGCACCCGGGTCGGCGCCCTGCTCGACCTGGTCTTCCAGGACGAGAACAACCCCAGGTCGTTGGCCTATCAATTCGTGCAGCTCGACCGGCTGGTGAACCATATGCCCCGCGGCGAGCTGGTGGCCGGTCGCACCGCGGCGGAGAAGGTGGTGCTGCGCGCCCTCACCGGGGTGCGTCTGGCAGAGATCGACCGTCTGGTCCGCGTCGAGCCCCCTGGCGACGGTGAGGCCGCCCGGCGTACCGGCCTCGACACGGCCCTGGCAGAGATCCAGGACGAGCTGGCGGCCCTGTCCGACGCCCTGAGCGCCCAGTTCTTCCACCACGAGGAACTGCCCCACAGCCTGGTCGGTCAGGGTCGCTCCGAGTCGCCCAAGCTCCTCGGTGGAGACGCCAAATGAGGTATCGCGTCTGCCACGTCACACGCTATCGCTACACCGACCCGGTGTCCTTGTGCCACAGCCTGGCCTACCTCAAACCCCGGGATCTACCCCACCAGATCTGCCTGTCCAGCCAGATCCGGGTGGACCCCTGGCCGGCGGTGTCGCGGGACCATACGGACTATTTCGGCAACCGGGTGAGCTACTTCGCCATCCAACAATCCCATTCGCACCTGGACGTGACCGCCCAAAGCGAGGTGGAGGTCGTGGCACGCACCCTGCCCGATCCCGAGTCCACCACCCCCTGGGAGCTGGCCCTGGAACGTATCCACGCCGGTCGGGACGAGGCCCTCATCGACGCACGCATCTACACCCTGGCCTCACCCATGGTGCCTTTGGACCCCATGGCCCTGGACTATGCACTGCCGTCCTTTACACCGGGGCGGCCCCTGTTGGCGGCAGCTAAAGATCTGATGGGGCGCATCTTCAGGGACTACGAGTACGACCCACAGTTTTCCAGCATCGCCACGCCGCTGACGGAGGTCATCGAGCACCGTCGCGGGGTCTGCCAGGACTTCGCCCACCTGGCGCTATCGTGCCTACGCGGGCTCGGACTGCCGGCCCGGTACGTCAGCGGGTATCTGGAGACCCTGCCACCGCCTGGGCAGGTCAAACTGCAAGGCAGTGACGCCTCCCACGCCTGGTTTGCGGTCTTTATCCCGGAACTGGGCTGGGTGGACTTCGACCCGACCAACGACCAGATCCCGGCGGAGCAACACATCACCACGGCCGTTGGGCGGGACTACCAGGACGTGACACCGGTTCGGGGGGTCTTCTACGGGGGCGGGGCCCACAACCTGACCATTGCCGTGGATGTGAATCGGCTGGCCCCAGGGGGCGGTTAGAGTTTGGGCTGGGAGCCTGTCGGGCTTAGGTGGGTCGATGCGAGGGAGTGGGAGGGCGAGGCCATTTTGTTCCGGGTTTGAGGCGCATAGTGGGCTCTATGTAACAAAAAACGGGGCGAAATGGACCGTTCTCCCGCTTCCGCAGCCGGTTCATCCTAAGTCCGACAGGCTGCTGAAGCGGATCAAGGAGCGCAGCGACGGATCCACCGATAGCAGGGTATTTGGTGGGTCCGCTTCGCTTGACCCACCCTACAATGCCGGTACCGCCCCGAATCTTTGAATCGTTACGGAACTTCGCGGCAAGCGTCTGAAAGAGCTGAAGAAGATCATTTCAGAGACCGGTGCTTGCGAATGAACCTCGTCGGCACCTGGATTGGATTCGACCAAGAGTCCATTGGGCAAGCAGGCTTCCCCGAACATCCGCCCATTGGGTTCGCCCTTGCTGTCCGTGCCGAGATGACACCCCGCCGTTGCCGGATCAACCCCGTCGGAATCCTTCCACCAAGTCTGCTGGCCTTCCATGAAGTCTTCTGGCTTGAACTCAAAGGTGCCTTTTGCCCCCGGCATCCCCTTGGCTCCCACCGATGGATCTCCCGTGGCAAGTGCGACAGATGACGCCGTTAGGAATACGACGGTGAGCGTCAGTAAAACAGTGAGTAGGCGCGACATCGGTACCTCCCGAAATTGTGCAATTTTTAACCCAGAACATTCGGAAAACGCTGACTAAGGAGATGCTGATTTAGACCAGAGATGGATTAACCCAGTATCTCCTTGGGTTTGCGAACTCGAATCGACTATTTACGTTGCCTGGTAGGAGCTATTGCGTCAATCACCACCAGAGATCATCGAAAACGAAGTCCCCAGTTACGGCGCGGGCTTTTCCCCACCTCCCTGCAACTCTTTGGCCTTCTCCTCCAGTGCAGCCCCTATCGCTGCCTTGGCCTCCGATGCGAAGTAACGGTCATCCCCCTGCTTCATTCGGCGGCGGCGCATCGTCACCTCCGACGGGGGCGAACTCCGGTCCCAGCATGATGGCGATGGGGCGGGTGTCCGGGTTGGCGTCGAGCGCGATCTTCAGGGCCATGGTCAGGGGCACGGACAGGAACATGCCGACGGCACCAAGGACCCAGCCCCAGAATACAAGGGACATAAACACCACCAGCGTGGATAACCCGAGCCCCCGGCCCATGAACTTGGGCTCGATCACGTTGCCGATGACCAAGTTTATGACCAGATACCCGGCCGCGACCCAGAAGGCCGTCTCGGGGCCTAGCTGGACCAGGGCCAGTAAGACGACCGGAACGGCCGCGATGATCGAGCCGATGTTCGGGACATAGTTGAGCAGGAAAGCCACCAGGGCCCATAGCAGTGGGTAATCGACGCCCAGAAACCACAGCCACCCCCATACTAGGAAACCGGTGAGCAGGCTGATCGAGGTCTTCAAGATCATGTAGCGATTGATGTTCTCGAAGACCTGGTACAGGTGGTCCAAAGATGCGCCAGGCGTCTTGAGCGCGGCGCGCAGCTTTGCGGGCAGACTGGAGGCCTCAAGGAGCATGAAGATCACCGTCAGCAGAATCAACAGGGCGCTGCCCAATAGGTCGCCCAGGCTGCCAAGCAGCGCGCCTGCCATCTTCATCGCCTTGCCGGCGTCGAGAGACCTGGCCAGGAACTCGTGGGGGACGACCACGCCCATACCCTTCGACCAGTCCTCGAACTGGACCGTCAGCGCGTTGAGCTTCAGTTGATACTCGGGCAGGTTGGCGGTGAAGCTAGCGAGGGAGCCGGACGCCATCGCGACGATGATGGCGCCGATGGCTGCGATCACCACGATCACCGCCAGCATCGCCAGCCCCGACGGCAAGCCCCGCTGCACCAGGTAGAACATGGGAGGGGCCGCGATCACGGCGATGAACACCGCGAGCAGGAAAGGCGTGATAAGGGGGGCAGCCGCCTGCATCCCGGCCACCACGAGAACGAAGGCGCCGGCGACCAGGAGGAAGCGTGCGGCTGGGGAGAAGCCTGATGCCAATTGCATAGGTAGAGTCTCTTTTGTCTCGGGTCAGGGGACAACTTCAGGTGTCACTTGAGCACACGTCCAGCAGAAGTGCCGAAACGGCCAAGCCTACGCCTGAGGATCATCCGGTATTGCGCATCCCGGTCGCAATGCCCGTCATGGTGACCATCAGCGCCTGTTCGACGATGTCATCCGGGTGGTTGCGATCCCGGTTCAACAACTCAGCTTGCAGATAGTGCAGGGGGTCAATGTAAGGATTGCGGACCTCCATGGACTGCCTGATGACGTGATTATGCTCCAGTAGCCGCTTTTGGCCCTTGAGCAGGGGCAACAGCTCTCTTGCCTCGCGTAGATGCTGTCGTAACCGCTCCCCGAGGTCTTGCAGCGGGGCGGACACCAGGCGCTGTTCGTAGTAACGGGCGATGTCCGGCTCCGCCTTGGCCAGGACCATCTCCAACATGTCCAAATAGGTGCTGAAGAAGGGCCAGCCCGCGCGCATCTCATCGAGCTCCGCCTGGTGGCCCTGGGCCAGGGCCTGCTCCAGCGCCGGGGCACTGCCGAGCCAGGCCGGTAGCATGAGTCGGATCTGGGTCCAGGCGAAGACCCAAGGGATCGCCCGCAGGCTCTCCACACCACCATCGGAACGCCGTTTTGCCGGGCGGCTGCCCAGGGGCAACTTGGCCAGTTCCTGTTCGGGTGTGATCTGACGGAAGTAGGGTACAAAGTCCGGATCTTCCCAGACCAGTGCCCGGTAATGACGATGCGCCTCCCCTGCCATCCCCTCCATCAGCTCGCGCCACGCGGACTTGGGTGCCGCCGCCGGCACCAGGCTTGCGTGCAACACTGCCCCCGCGTAGAGCTCAAGGTTGCGCACCGCAATGTCGGGAATGCCGAATTTAAATCGGATCATCTCCCCCTGCTCGGTGACCCGTAGGCTGCCGTCCACGGAGCCCGGTGGTTGAGCGAGGATGGCCAGATGGCTCGGGCCACCGCCTCGGCCCACAGTGCCGCCCCTTCCGTGAAACAGCGTCAGCGCAACCTGATGCCGCTGACATACCTCTTTGAGGGCCTCCTGGGCCTGATACTGACCCCAAGCCGCGGGCAATGCGCCGGCATCCTTAGCGGAATCCGAATAACCAATCATCACCTCCTGGTGACCACCGGTGTAGCCGCGGTACCAGTCAATGCAGAGCAGTGCATCAATACAGGTCGGTGCATTGCGCAGATCGGCCAGGGTCTCAAACAGGGGTACCACCCGCATGGGGAAAGCGACGCCGCACTCCTTCAGCATCAACACCACCGCCAACACATCCGACGGATGCGAGGCCATGGAGATCACATAGCTACCCAGGGCCTCCGGCACTTGACCGGCAATCACGCGACAGGTGTCGAGCACCTCTCGCACCTCCGGCTCCGGGTCCCAGGCCACGGGGAAGAGTGGTCGCTTGTCGTTGAGTTCACGCAACAGAAACGCCTGTTTGTCCGCCTCCGACCAGGAGGCGTAGCTGCCCAGACCATAGAAGCGGGTCAAGCAATCGAAGACCTGGGCGTGGCGCTCCGAATTCTGGCGGATGTCCAGCCGCACCAGACCCAGACCGAAGCAGGAGAGCCGGCGCAGGGTATCGCGCAAGGTGCCATCGGCTATTTCATCCATGCCACAGGCACGCAGAGAACGATCACACAGAAGCAGGGGATCGCGCAGCTCGTCGTTGCGCAAATAGATCCCCTCGGCCTGGAGGCAACCTTGACCCTGTCGAACGCTGCGCTCGGCCCAGTCACGGGTTTGCAGCAGGCGGCTGCGAACATCGCGCAGCAGTTCCCGGTAGGGCTCTTTACAGGGACCGGTTCGAGCCAACAACTCCGAGCTGCCTCGCCCCATGGACAGCTCCCCGCGCAGTTGGGCGATGTCCTTCAGGAACAGGTCGGCGGCCATCCAGCGCGACAGCAGCAAGACCTCTCGGGTGACGGCCGCGGTCACATTTGGATTGCCGTCGCGATCACCCCCCATCCAGGATGCGAATCGTATCGGCGCCGCGCCATGGGGCAGTCGCTCTCCCGAAATCGCCACCAGTTCCCGGTCAAGGTTGCGCAGAAAACGCGGCAACGCGTCCCACAGTGAGTTCTCGATCACCGCGAAGCCCCATTTGGCCTCGTCAACCGGCGTCGGGCGCCGGTCGCGGATTTCGTCCGTGTACCAGGCCTCGCTAATCAACCGCTGCAATCTGGCGGTTTCGTCGAGCGCTTCGCTGCCATGGGGATGGAGCAGATCCAGCCTCGCCAGACACTCGGCCATGGACTCATACTTTTGGATGAAGGTGCGCCGATTGACCTCGGTGGGGTGTGCCGTCAGCACCAGGTCGATATCCAGCCCGGCGGCTTTGGTGGCCAGGTCCAGCGCGGGGATTCCTGTCTTCAGGATCTCGTCGATGACCTGATCGAGGGCATGGGAGTCGGGCTTGGCCACCACTAGGTTGCGACGACGGCGCACCCGGTGATACTCCTCCGCGAGGTTGGCCAGGTTCAGGAACTGGCTGAAGGCCCTGGAGATGGGCACCAATTCGTTATCATCCAGACCACGGAGTGCGCCGATCAGATCGGTGATGCTCCCCTCGCCGCTGCGCGCTGCCTTCGCGAGACCGCGGATCGCTTCCACCTTGCCGAGGAAATGCTCCCCCAGATCCTGTCGAATGGTATGACCAAGCAGTTGCCCCAGTAGCTTCACGTTGTCGCGCAAAGGCGCCTGTAAATCAGTCATAGCGATTCCAGATCCTGGTCGATGCGTGGGTTCGAAGCGCCGCGTAAGCCGCAGTGTAGGTGTTTTCTGCGCACGAGGGGCCGTGCCTCGATAGCTGAGGCCCCGGATGGAGCACTCGGCGGATCGCTAAGCCGGTCACGCCTAGGGCAAGCCCCAAAGGCCTCCAGGGAGGCCTGAGAATCATCTTGGCCGTGTTTTCCAACTACGTGCGTCAGACAACAATTCGGGCATACCGGCCACTTCCCGGCCGAATCTCACCCAGTTCGGCCGTATCTAGCCAATACCACAGGTATGGGACGCACCCCGCTGCGCTGAGGTGCCCCGGCCTGCCGAGGAAAAACGCCTCGGCGCTGAGGTCCCTGGCCGGCGGCAACTTGCGACCGGCGGTGACCAACTGGCACGGTAAAAAGGTAATTCATCGTTCCGACGCCCGCCGGATCCTGGGCTCATGCCTGCCGGTCGGTCGGAACAAGCGGCAATTGCTCGCCGCAAACCTGGATGTCGGACTACGTCCCGACACATCAATATCAGATAGCTGGAGCTGAACGCTCCGCTAACTCGGGGACCGCGCGAATCGGTCCCCTCGTAACACGAACAATCAACGCTTGAGAAGGGGAGCAGCAAGTCTGTTCCACACAACGAGGCCCATGCCGGGGCACGCCCCGCTTTGCGCCGTTCAACCTGCCCACCGACTGACAAGGCCGGCGGAAATGCAGTGTTCGTTGGTGTCAGCGATTTCCGGCCGTCCAGCCGGTGATCGCCACGCCGCCGGATGCGGTCGCTGCGCCAACACAACGGGAGACCGGATGCACCAGAGAAACCGAGGAACAAAGGGGCCAATGTTCCCCTCGGATCGCGACTTTCGTGATCGCCCTTACGGCCGGCATGATCGGTCTTTCCCCACCGGCACGGGCCAAGAGCGCCGATGTCGCCGCGCTAAAGCAGCGCATCGCCGAGCTCAACCAGGAACTCGAACGCGCCAAGACGGACCTGGCGGTCGCCAGGCAGGAGAAGCTCGCCGCGCAAGCGAAGACCGCCAAGGCCGAAGCGGAGCTAGACACCCGCGGCGAGCCGGAACCGGCCAAGATCAAGGTCGGTCCGGTCACCATCGGCGGGGCTATGCGGGTCAACTACGTGCTGGGGAGCTATCCCAACGGGGGGTCCGGCCCGTCCAGGGGCGGAAACGGTGGCAACTTCGAGCTCGACACCTTCCGCATCAATATGTCCCTCGACTACGAGCAGGTCATCGGGAAGGTGGAGTACCGCTGGTACAACGGCTACAACTTCATCCACACCGGCTGGCTCGGCTATGAATTCAAAGACGGGAGCCAAATCCAGGCAGGGGTGCTCCGCAATCCCTTCGGGCCCGGTCCCTACGGTGTCTCCCAGAGCTGGTTCTTTGACCAACACTACTACGTCGGGCTCGCCGACGACATGGATCTGGGCATCAAGTACGTTACCCATCTGGGAAATTGGGACCTGG
Source organism: uncultured Gammaproteobacteria bacterium (assembly GCA_963845265.1). Taxonomy (GTDB): domain Bacteria; phylum Pseudomonadota; class Gammaproteobacteria; order Chromatiales; family Chromatiaceae; genus DYRB01. The sequence continues at coordinate 146,232 of CAWJRN010000016.1, forward strand.
ATTTCGCCTATTTCTACAGCAGCGAGTGGAACGGAAACGGGACCAGCGAGGACAGCGCCCGCTACGGCTATGACGCGGTGAAGTGGCGCTCGGGGCTGGACCAGAATGGCGATGTAGTCAGTGCCCCCGTGAACGGATACGAGGAGCGCAATCAGGTCAACGTCCGGGCCATTTACGGCTTCGATGACGTGGCCGTTCCGACTGATCTCGGCGTTTCACTCCAGTACGGCCAGCTGAAGGGCCAGCGCGCGGACGACGGTCACCACTGGGCGGCCTCGGCGCACATGGTCAACCAACTGGGGAACTTCAAGGTCGCCAGCCAGATCACCCGGTACGAGATCGACATCGACGACAACAACCCATGGGGTACGGACACGCTGATCCCCATGGGCGCCTACGACTTCGCCTGGCCGGTTGCCACCAAGGCCTGGATCCCGGCAGTCTCGCTCAGCTACAAGTACGAGACCACGCAGATCCCCTGGCTCGACTATGTGCTGCCCTATCTGGAGTACAGCAGCATCATCAAGGACGAGAGCGACTTCAACGACAGTCAGATGTGGACACTGGGAGCGGCCTGGGCCCGCGGCGGCTGGTACATCTACAGCGACCTGGTCTACTCCAACGGCAACTACTTCGTCGGCGATAAAGGCGACGATTACGCCAACATCTACAACGGCGTGGGCGACTTCGGCGTCGATGGTAACGACGAGTGGAACTACCGCTTCAATATCAACCTCGGTTACTACTTCTGATCAGGTCAATTCATGAGCCACCTCACACACGAACAGACCGCGCACCAACAGCGCGCCTTCGCACTGGAGCTAAAGCGCGTCGAGGAGAACGCTCGCAGGAAGGCGATCCAAGACCGGCAGGAGTTCCGGGGTCTGCAGATCGCGCCAACGGCCTCGTTTGAGGACGACGCAGACGGGAGGGAACCGGGCGACCAGAACTGGACCGGCTACGGGTTCGACGTGCATCCCCACGTCACCTTCTTGTCCACCTTTGTACTGGTCGGCTTTATTCTGATGACCCTCATGTTCGAGCAGGACGCCGGCGCGATCTTTAAGGCCGCCCTGGAGTTCATCACCACGACGACCGGGTGGTTCCTGATTCTCGTAGCGAACGTGTTTGTCTTGGCTGCTTTCTATTTCGCCTTCGGCCGTTTTGGACAGATTCGCCTCGGCGGTAGCGACGCTCTGCCCGAGTTCTCCATCCAAGCCTGGTTCGCCATGCTGCTCAGCGCGGGAATGGGCATCGGCCTGATGTTCTGGAGCGTCGGCGAGCCTATCTTTCACTATGCCACGCCCTCGCCCATGTTCGCTGGAGTGCAAGCCCTGACCCCGGAAGCCGCCCAGGCAGCCATGGGTGTGACCTACTTCCACTGGGGCCTGCATCCCTGGGCCATCTATGCCATTGTCGGGCTGGGCTTGGCCTTCTTCGCCTACAACCGAGGCCTACCACTGACGATCCGCTCTGTGTTTTACCCGCTCCTGGGTGACAGGATCTACGGGTTCTGGGGCAACCTGATCGATATACTCTCGGTACTGGCCACCCTGGTGGGACTCGCCACGTCCCTCGGGCTAGGGGTCCAGCAGATCAACGCGGGGTTGAACGCCCTGTTTGGCCTCGAGATCGGCACCACGACGCAGGTACTACTGATCGCAGTCATCACATCCTTCGCGACCCTGTCGGTGATGTCGGGGCTCGACAAAGGCGTCAAGTTCCTTAGTCAGGCCAACATGATCCTGGCAGCCGCCTTCGTGATGTTCCTACTCCTGGTCGGCCCGACCATCTTCATCCTCAGCGGATTCACCCAGAACTTCGGCTACTACCTCACGATCCTCCCCGAGCTCAGTCTGTGGACCGAGACCTTCCGGGACAGCAATTGGCAGGGATCATGGACCGTCTTCTACTGGGCCTGGTGGATCTCCTGGTCACCTTTCGTGGGCATGTTCATCGCTCGCATCTCCAAGGGCCGTACCGTTCGCGAGTTCGTTCTGGGGGTCATCCTGATCCCTACGCTGCTGTCCTTCATCTGGATGTCGGTCTTCGGTGGCTCCGCGCTCTTCGTGCAATCCCATGGGACTGAGGACATCGTAGCCGCAGTGAATGCTGATGTGGCCACCGCCATGTTCGTGATGCTCAACCACTTCCCACTCTCCAATGTGCTGTCCTTCGCTGCCATCGTGCTGGTCACCATCTTCTTCGTGACGTCTTCCGACTCCGGCTCACTGGTCGTGGATCATTTGACATCCGGCGGAAAGCTCGACTCACCGACAACGCAACGGGTCTTCTGGGCGATAATGGAAGGCGTCATTGCCGCAGTGCTGCTGATTGGAGGGGGACTGGCCACCCTGCAAACGGCATCCGTCAGTACCGGCCTGCCCTTCGCGATCGTGCTCTTGGTCAGCGTCTACTCACTCTATATCGGGTTCTCGCAGGAGGCCTACGTGGAGAACGCCGTCAAACGGGCGGTGAAAAGCGCGAAGGAAGGGCATCGCATCCAGGAAGCCGTGACATCCGCCGTTGAGAACGGGGAAAATGGCTCCACCGATGCTGTCCCGTCGCGTTGAGCAAAGCGGAAAATTCGTCATCTGCGGTCCCGATGCGCGTATCAGCGCAGACAAAACGGAGTGGGTTAGGGCCGAGGAGTCCATCGGCGTTTTCGGCGAAGAGTGGAGAAACACCGGACCAGCAAGTGTCCACCATGTGTTCGATTGCGAACCACATTTCGCGGACAATGTGATCCGGACTTCGCAGTAAACTTGGGTTACGCTTCTTTAGCCTTGATGAGCGCAAGCGGGACACTGCTGTCGCTCTGCAAGGCTTTAGAGGAGAGCCGAAACCGGCTCGGTTCTACTCGTTCCGACTCAGGACCTGTAGTGCCCGCATAGCGGATCAAGCAACCGCTCATCGCAGACCGGCGAGCGGGCTCACCTAGCCCATTGTTGTCCGTCAGATGCGCCTGAGGTCGAGGCGGACGGGGCGCGGGTTCCACCGGCGGCACACGACCGCTACCGCAGGCGCTTGGATCCGAAGCAACCGCTATCGCCCCCGCTGCGGACCGATGAGTCGATAACGCTGCAAATCACGGGGGACAAAAGAGGAAAACGGCGGTGCAACTCTTTTTGACGTCCGAGTGATGCTCCCTTACCAGGTGCTTAGCCAATACATTGAGTTGCCGTTTTTTCTTTCATTTGGCACTCGTTGTATCGAATCCTAGTGCTCCACAATTCTGCCGCTTTCGTCGAATCGAAAGAAATCCTAAACCGGCAGATCCGGAACCGTAATTCTGGTTGAAGACTTGCCGCGGTTCGGCGTTGGAATGCGGATCGATCCAAGACTGTCTGGAAGCCTGCGCAGTGCTGACTGCAGCTGAAAACGCGCAAGGCAAGACGATGTTGATTAGGATCGTTTCGATGCTTAACAACCCTCGGACAGCGAGACCACGAGGTGCGGGAGAATCCTGGCCGCTATGAACCCCTCGATTCCGATTACGACAACGGCGCCAAAGGTACTTGCTAATGAACTTGTTCAGCTTATTAGCGAACCGCTCCTAAGTGACGTATTCTTCATTCCCAGGCCATGCCTGATATGTATCGAGTGCAACCCAATCGCCTTCCGCTACCACACGTACAACTTCTATATCTTTATCAGGACACTCTTTCGCCATTTCATAGAAGCACTCGACGAATGCGTCTTTTCCATCACCGACCAATGGATTGTGCTGTATGTAGTCAGCCCCGATACAGAAGCTGACAGCTTTGTCGGGGTCGCCTAAGCTAGACAAAGTTACACCCCACTCCGGCGGATCGTGCAGACTCACATCATCGGGTGAGATACTCGCGGGCCCAGTGACGACCAGCCTCGATCAGTTGCTCCGCTTTATAGAATTCATGTGTCTTGCACACGTTTCCCGGAATATCGATCAGAATATCCGGCGGATAAGAGGCCAGTCGATAACGCGAGATCGCAGATTGCATGGTATCGAACATGCCCATCAGCACATCCGTCAAAGGAATCGGGCGCTCCTCTGCCTGCCCGCCGGCCTGTTCGACACCGAGTTTGGTCTGGACAAAATCGATAAATCCCTCGATTCGCGACCGGTAGTCTTCGATGGCGCCGGATCGTGCCGGCAGCGGATTCGGTCCCAAGGGTTCTGAGACGTCGCGCCCGGAGAGGCTCACGGCAATGGTGAGGTCTGTGGTGTCGTCGGTGGCCGGCGCCACGGGCAACGGATTCAACAAACCGCCATCGACGAGCGTGCGGCCGTCGATGATCTTCGGTGTGAAGATGCCGGGGATGGCGATCGAGGCACGAATGGCGTCGAAGAGATCCCCTCTGCTCAGCCAGACCTCTTTTTGGTTGATTACATCCGTGGCGACGGCCGTGAACCGCAGTGGCAGATTCTCGATCTGGATGTCTCCGACCAGGGTGCGCAGTTCATCCATGATGAGGTCTCCCTTCATCATCCCCGAGCGACTGGTCAACGAGATATCCACGAAGCGGAACACATCAAATTCGGAGAGCTTTGTGACCCAGGCCTCGTAGGCATCCAGTTGTCCGGCCGCATGGAAACCGCCGATCAGCGCACCCATGGAGCAGCCGACGATGGAGGAGATCACATACCCACGCGCTTCCAACTCGCGAATCACGCCGATATGCGTCAATCCGCGCGCGCCGCCGCTGCCAAGAATCAGAGAGATCGATTTCGGAGCCTTCATTCGGTGCCCTCGGCGGTCTTGCGGTGTCAATGCTCGTACCAGGCCGAATACGGGACCCTGGCCACCTTAAAATCGGTGCTCCACCCCGAACAGCGGGCGATGCGTCGTCGCGTCATCAGGCGAACTTGTTAGGCCGACCCCTACCCGACTCGTCGTCCTGATAGAGGGCGCGGTAGCCCACATCCAAATGCCGGTCGGGCTTGAAATTCCAGTGGAGACTAGCACGCCTTGCGCAGAGAGTTCCGAGGACTGGCTGCGGGACAAATTCTCCGGTCGGCCCGATGGGCGGGGTATCCACAGTGAGCACTGTGTGGACGTCCAGATTGTCGGCAAAACGGACCGCCTGTGGATGCGCTTCGCCTGTCCACCCCATCAGCGTGAATCACAGTTACCCGTTCCCACATCAATCTAGCGCAAGCCGTCGATTTGACACGCGCCTGCTGGGCCATCTCCCCCCCCCCCGGCGAGGCGCCGATGATCCCAGGGCCGGCAAGATGCCGGCGCTCCGGGTCAGTCCTCCAGCATGTACCTGGCCCCGCAATAGGGACACACAGCCTCGGCACCCGCCTCGAGGGGCAGATAGACCCGAGGATGCATGTTCCACAGAGCATCCTCGGGCCGCGGACAGGACAGGGGCAGCGCCTTGCGACTGACCTTGACGACGGGCTGGACAGGGCGGGCTTGGGTGGCAACCTCGCTCATGGGTGACTCCTTGGGGTTGGGTTCGGCGTGAGCGTTCGACTAGACCGGGGAGACTAGACGGAAGTCAGCCACTCGGAATGCGTGTCCCGCCGGCCGTGGACCTGATCGAAATAGAGGGTTTGCAAGCGCTCGGTGATGGGACCGCGACCGCCGGCGCCGATAGTGCGCCTGTCCACCTCCCGGATGGGTGTGACCTCAGCGGCGGTGCCGGTAAAGAAGGCCTCGTCGGCGATGTAGACCTCGTCGCGGGTGATACGCTTCTCGATCACCTTGAGCCCGAGCTCTTCGGCCAGGGCGATGACCGTCTTGCGCGTGATGCCGTCCAGGGCCGAGGTCAGATCCGGTGTATAGAGCACCCCATCGCGGACGATGAAGATATTCTCGCCACTCCCCTCCATCACATAACCCTCGGCGTCCAACAGCAAAGCCTCATCGTAACCGCACTCCAGGGCTTCGCGCAGGGCCAACATGGAGTTCATGTAATTGCCATTGGCCTTGGCCCGGCACATGGTGATATTGACGTGGTGCCGGGTGAAGGAGGAGACCTTGATGCGGATACCGCTGCGCATGTTCTCTTCGCCCAGGTATGAGCCCCAGGACCAGGCGGCGACCATGCAATGCACCTGAAGATTGTCGGCGCGTAGGCCCATGCCCTCGGAGCCATAAAAGCACATCGGGCGGATATAGGCGGAGTCGAGCCCGTTCTCGCGCACCGCGGCGCGCTGGGCCTCGCTGATGGCGTCACGGTCGAAGGGAATCTGCATACCCAGGATGTGGGCGGAGTTGAACAGCCGGTCGGTGTGCTCATGGAGCCGAAAGATGGCGGTGCCGCGCTCGCCCTGGTAGGCCCGAACCCCTTCGAAGACCCCCATGCCGTAGTGCAGGGTATGGGTCAGCACATGGGTGGTCGCCTCGCGCCAGGGCACCATCTCGCCGTCGAGCCAGATGAAGCCGTCGCGGTCTGCCATCGTCATCATTGTCGTACTCCGCATCGGCGCACGGCGGTGATGCCGTGCGGTAAGGGGGTGTCAGGGGAGGGAAATGCTGATGCAGTTGCGTTTCCCTGCACCGCGCGGGTCTCGCCAAAGGCGCGCGGGCCGATGAAACACAAAACGATTGTCAGCTTTTCTCAGGGTCGTCTTCCATCAATTCATGCCACACGGCTTTGACCCTAGACCGCTCGCCCTGTAGGCGGTCGGCGGGGATGCGCGTGGGCTCGTCCTGCAGGGAACTGCGGTGATAGACCGAGCGCAAGGCCTTGTAGGCGCGTGTCAACTCCTCCGTCGTGCCTGACGGGAGTAGGTCGAGCCCAGAGAGGGTCTCCAGGATGCGCACATTGTCTGACCAGCGCGCCAACTGCGGGTGCGTCGCAGCCCAGCGCAAGACGGCGTATTGAACCATAAACTCGATATCGGCAATACCACCGGCCCCCTGCTTGAGGTCGAAGCGGTCGGCACTGCTCTTGTCCAACTGGGCACGCATCCGGGTCCGCATTTCCCGGACCTCGCGGCGCAGGGTGTCGGGGTCCCGTTCGCGGCAGAGGATGGAGCGACGCACCGCGGCAAACTGCTCGGCGAGGATCGCATCCCCGGCGACGGGCCTGGCCCGCACCAGTGCCTGGTGTTCCCAGGTCCAGGCGTCCTTGGCCTGATAGTCCGCAAAGGAGGTGATGGAGCGCGCCAGCACGCCCTTGTTGCCGTCCGGCCGCAGGCGCATGTCCACCTCATAGAGGGCGCCGGCGGAGGTCTGGGTGTTAAGCATATGGATAAGCCGCTGACCCAGGCGGGCGTAGAACTGTTGGTCGGCGATCTCCTGGGGACCGGCGGTCATGGCCGTCACCGGGCTGGCCCGGTGCAGGAAGACCAGATCAAGATCCGAGCCATAGCCCAGCTCTATGCCACCCAGCTTGCCATAACCCAGGATCAGGAAGCCGGTGTTGTCCCCCACGACGCCACTCGGCGGCCCGTGACGCTCGACCAGGTGTTTCCAGGTCAGGTTCAGGGCCCGCGCCACCGCGACCTCGGCGATCCACGTGAGGTAGTCGCTCACCTTCATCAGCGGCACCCAACCGCCTAGGTCGCCCGCGGCCACGCGCAGGATATTGCCCCGGGCAAACTGGCGCAGCCGGTCCATCTGCTGTTCCAGGTCGTCCGGGCCCACCACGGAGAGCAAGGCGTCGAGCTCCGCCACCAGTTCACCCTTGTCGGGCATGTGCTCGGTGCGGCGACGATCGAGCAGCTCGTCGAGCAGGATGGGGTGACGGGCGATCTGGCCCGCCGCCCAGGGGCTCAGGGAGGTGATTTGCACCAGGTGGGGAAGGAGTTCGCTGCCCTCCACCAACATGGAGAGGTAGGCGGTGCGGCTCACCGCGGCCTCCAAGATGCGGAGGATCCGCTCCAGGGTCCCGCCCTGATCCGCCACCCCCGCAACCAGTTCCAGCATCGGCGGGACGATCTGGGCCAAACGGTCCGCCCCCCTGGTGCTCAGCCCCTTGCGCTCGGCTACCCCGCGAAAGGCGTCGAGGCGATCGAGAATGTCCTCGGGTTCGCGGAAATGAGCCTCTTGAAGCAGATCCAGGCTCGCGGCCCTCGAAGCAGCACGCAGGTCTGCCGCGGTCCCAGCCCACACCTGGGCCAAAGCATGGTGCTCGGCCTTGGCCTTTGGGCGCTCCTCATCCTCCGGTTTAGTGGCCGACCCGGGCTGGGGGGGACCGAAGAGCAGGTCGAACTCGGCCTGGACCCGGGCGCGATGGCCATCGAGGACATCCGCCAGGGCCGGCCAGGTGGCGAAGCCCATGGACCTAGCCAGGCGCAGGCGCGCCTCGGACTCGCCCGGCAGGACATGGGTCTGCTGGTCCTTCCATGCCTGGAGTCGGTTCTCCACCAGGCGCAGGAAGCAGTAGGCATCGGTCAGGTCGGTCACTGTCTGCGCCGGCAGCAGGGCCAGGGCGCCAAGCCGCTTCAGCACCGGCAGGATTGGACGGATCTGGAGTCCCGGATCACGCCCACCGCGCACCAGTTGCAGGGCCTGACCGATGAACTCGATCTCGCGGATGCCGCCCGGCCCGAGCTTGATGTTGGTGCTCATACCTTTGCGGTGCAGTTCCTTGGCGATGAGGCGCTTGAGCTCGCGCAGGGAGTCGATGGCCCCATAATCCAGATAGCGGCGATAGACGAAGGGGCGCAGCATGGCCTCTATCTGGGCCGCAGCGTCCGGCTCCCCTGCTACCACCCGCGCCTTGATCATGGCGTAGCGCTCCCACTCCCTGGCCTGGGACTGGTAGTAGTCCTCCATGGCCGAGAAACTCATGGCCAGGGGTCCTGCGCTGCCGAAGGGCCGCAGCCGGGTGTCTACCCGAAAAACGAAGCCGTCAACGGTCCTATTGTCCAGGGCCTGGACCAGGCGTTGCCCCAGGCGGACAAAGAACTGCTCGCAGGTCAGAGATCTCGAAGCGCCTTCGACCACCCCGTTGTGCGGGTAGGCGAAGATCAGATCAATGTCTGACGACAGGTTCAGCTCCCGCGCCCCGAGCTTGCCCATCCCCAGGACCATCAGGGACTGAGGACTACCGTCCGCATCGATGGGCGTTCCCAGCTCGGCCCTGGCCCAGGCCTCCAGGCATTTCAGGGCGGCGCAGACGCAGGCGTCTGCGAGGGCGGTCAGATCCTCCAGGGTCTCGGCAAGGGGCGCGCTCCCGGCCAGGTCGCGCCAGACGATGCGGACCATCTCCTGGCGGCGGAAACGACGCAGGACTGCGGCCAGAACCGTCTCATCGGTCGCCTCGGCCAGTGCCTGCTCGAGCAGCGTGGCAACCTCGCCCGCGGCGTTGGATCGAACAAGCCGCCCTGATTCGCTGAGCCCCGGCAGCAGTGCCGGGTGGCGAACACAGGCCTGGGCCACATAATCGCTGGCCTCCCACACCCGCCCCAGTTCGGTCAGCAGCCTTCCGTCCGTCAGCGAGCTCAGGCCATGATCCGCAAGGGCCCCCTCCCAACTCAGCCGCAGCCCTGCGACCCGTTCCTCCAACCCCTGCGCCTCGGACATAGCCACCCCCGCACCGCCTGACAAGACAGGCGAGGATAATTGCCACCGACGGAAAAAGAAAACCGCGTAACAGGGTTAACGGCCGACCCAGGAATGCAGGGCACAGCAGGACGACGGGTAGATTGTGCTCAGACGAACGAGGGCAACGCCAGGGAGGGACGCCTGGGCAGGCGGATCAGGGGGCAGAGACGCGAAACCGTGCAGAAACGGCAAGAACTGAGGGAGGAGGCAAAGGGGAAAGCGGGAGGGATGCACATCCTTGTGCGAAGAGCCCGACTGGCCGGGCCAAAGGGCCCGGCACAGGGTCGGCGGGTTCGATCTTACTTGGCCTCGGCAGGAGCCGGGGCAGCGGGGGCAACCGGAGCGACCGGGGGCACGCCGTAAGGGGCGTAGCCGTAGGGGGCGCCGTAGCCGTAGGGGGCACCGTAGCCGTAGGGGGCACCGTAGCCGTAGCCGTAGTAGTCGCCGTAGCCGCGGCCATAGCCGTAGCCGCGACCGCGACCATAGCCACGGCCACTGCCGCCGCCGCTCATGTTCATGTTGAAGTCGCCGTAGCCGTCGCCGAACATGTCGCTGAACCAATCGCCCATGCCGTCGCCCCAGCCGTTCCCATAGCCACGGTCACCCCAGCCACCCGGACCACCCCACCAGGCGGAAGCGGAGGCGGAAGCACCCAAGAGGACGGCGACAGCGGTAGCGGTAGCAAGCTTTTTCATTTGGTCTCTCCAAAAGAGTTTGAGTGTTGTCTGATGCAGCAAGCGAAGGCGCGGCGTTGCGCTTTCGTGGTGGACATCATATTAGCATTTGCTTAAATAACCAATATCAATTTTTTATCGCAAGCCAGGGATCCATGCACCAAGGCTAATCCCCACAAGACATCAACGCACAGTACACCAGTGCCGTCCAGCGGAGGGTCGCGACGATTGCTGAGGCATGCTCAAGATCCAGTGGGGATGTCCGCACTAGGAGGTGGGGATACAGCTGATATCTGGACAGGCGGATCGGAGGACGTACAGAGGACGACCAGGGACCAAGCCACTGGAGAAGAATTGGGGCGGGAACTTGCCGTTGCTCAGCGCCTCATACGGCGACGGTGGAGCCAACTGCCGGATATGGGATCAAGAACGCGAAAAAGTGCAGAAACGGCACGAACGGATCGGACAGGCGAAGGGGGGAGTGGGCGGGATGCACATCCCTGTGCAGAGAACCCGACTGGCCGGGCCAAAGGGCCCGACGCAGGGTCGGCGGGTTCGATCTTACTTGGCCTCAGCAGGAGCCGGGGCAGCGGGAGCAACCGGAGCAACCGGGGGCAGCCCGTAAGGGCGCTGCGCCGTAAGGGGCGCCGTAGCCGTAGGGGGCGCCGTAGCCGTAGGGGGCACCGTAGCCGTAGTAGTCACCGTAGCCACGGCCGTAACCGTAGCCACGCCCATAGCCGCGACCGCGACCATAGCCACGGCCACTGCCGCCGCCGCTCATGTTCATGCTGAAGTCGCCGTAGCCGTCGCCCATCATGTCGTTGAACCAGTCACCCATGCCGTCGCCCCAGCCGTTTCCATAACCACGGTCACCGCCGCCCCAGGGACCACCGCCCCAGAAGCGGATGCGGAGACAGAAACGCCCATGAGGACGGCGATAGCGGTAGCGGTAGCAAGCTTTTTCATTTGGTCTCTCCAAGAGTTTGATATTGTCTGATGCAGCAAGCGAAGGCACGTTGTTGCGCTTTCGTGGGGCCTATAATATTAGTATTTCACTTATTTAGCCAATTGCTTTTTTCTATCGCAGCAGCCATCTCCATACACCAAGGCAAATACCAGTTGGGAAACGAACGCCAGACTCGGTGCGGTCCAGGGGAGGGTCGCGACGATTGTTGGGGCGCGTTCGGGGCCGACGAGACCGACGTCGTCCGATTGAGGGTAGCGGAACCGCTAGATGCCTGGACAGGCGATTCGGAGGGCAAAGGCCGTGTAGAAACGGGACGAACGGATGGGGTAGGCAAAGGGGACAGCGGGAGGGATGCACATCCTTGTGCAGAGAACCCGACCGGCCGGGCCAAAGGGCCCGGCACAGGGTCGGCGGGTCTGACTTTACTTGGCCTCGGCAGGAGCCGGGGCAGCGGGGGCAACCGGAGCGACCGGGGGCGCGCCGTAAGGGGCGTAGCCGTAGGGGGCGCCGTAGCCGTAGGGAGCACCGTAGCCGTAACCGTAGGGGGCGCCGTAGCCGTAGCCGTAGTAGTCGCCGTAGCCGCGGCCATAGCCGTAGCCGCGACCGCGACCATAGCCGCGACCGGAGCCGCCGCCGCTCATGTTCATGTTGAAGTCGCCGTAGCCGTCACCGAACATGTCGCTGAACCAATCGCCCATGCCGTCGCCCCAGCCGTTCCCATAGCCACGGTCACCCCAGCCACCCGGACCACCCCACCAGGCGGAAGCGGAAGCGGAAGCACCCATGAGGGCGGCGATAGCAACAGCGGTAGCAAGCTTTTTCATTTGGTCTCTCCAAAAAAGTGTGAGTATGGTCTGATGCAGCAAGCGAAGGCGCGGCGTTGCGCTTTCGTGGTGCCTATAATATAAGCATTTCATTAAATAACCAATATCTTTTTTCAATCGCGCTCCCTGGCGAGATAGCCTACGGGGTGGCTGCGACTCGGCGTCAGCAGCCCACGCCGCGCCCCGCAGGTGAATTTTGCAACTCGCGCAATCGGCGCGCAACCCCTTGTAGATCCTGCCAGACCAAACGCTTCTGAGCGGGTGACCTGAGCAGGTAGGCGGGGTGGTAGGTGACCATGAGGGGGAGCTTTTCGGGGCCCAGTTCGAACCATTGGCCACGCAACCGGCCGACCGCGGTCCCGGTCCGCAGCAGGTTTTGGGCGGAGATCCGCCCCACGGACAGCACCAATCTGGGGCGCACCAGTTCCAGCTGCTGGAGCAGGAAGGGCTCGCAGCGCTGGGCCTCCTCCGGCTCCGGGTCCCGGTTGCGCGGAGGGTGACACTTGAGGATATTGGCGATATAGACCTGATCGCGCCGCAGCCCAATGGCGGCCAGCATCAGATTGAGCAACCGACCGGCGCGTCCGACGAAGGGCTCGCCGGCACGGTCCTCGTCCACCCCTGGCGCCTCACCGATGATCATCAGGTCGGCGTTCCGGTTACCGACCCCGAAGACGGTCTGCGTGCGCGTCTCGCACAGGCCGCAGGCGCGGCAACCCGCGACCTCCACCCTGAGGTTGTCCCAGGCAAACTCGGTCGCGGCGGTCGTGCTCCCCGCTGCCTGTTGTACCTGGGCCTCCGTGGTCGCGGGAGATTGGGCAAGTGCCTGAGCCTGAGCGGGCACCCCCGCCTGACTCGGGGCCTCAGCGGACTCGCCGCCCTGCCCCACTTCAGGCGCGACATCCATCGCCTCGACAGCATCCCAGTCCCGCGTCCGCCATACCTGGATCCCCATGGCCTGCAGGTAGCGGGTGCGCAAGTCAGCGTCCAAGGCCACCGCCCTTAGAGATCACTGATTTGGGGGTGCGCCCGATCCAGGGGTTGCAGCACCTTGTTACAGGCGTTGATATAGGCCTTGGCCGAGGCGATGACGATGTCCGTATCCGCCCCCTGGCCGTTGACCACGCGCCCGCCCTTCTCCAGACGCACCGTGACCTCGCCCTGGGCGTCGGTGCCGCTGGTGATGGCGTTGACCGAGTAGAGGCGCAGCACGGTCCCTGTGTTGACGATGGACTCGATGGCCTTGAAGGTTGCGTCCACCGGCCCGCCGCCGGCGGCCGTGCCGGGCTCTTCCTCGCCGTCCACCATGAGCACCAGGTCGGCCCTTGGGGTCTCCCCGGTCTCGGAGCAGACGCGCATGGACACCAGCTTGACCCGCTCGTTAGTGGCATTGAGGCTGGCGTCGCTGACCAGTGCCTGGAGGTCTTCATCGAAGATCTCATGCTTCTTGTCCGCAAGGTCCTTGAAGCGGGAGAAGGCGGCGTTGAGCTCGTCCTCGGAGGCAAAGCTCACGCCCAGCTCCTGGAGCCTCGCGCGCAGGGCATTCCGGCCCGAGTGCTTACCCAACACCATGCGGTTCTCGGTCCAGCCCACGTCCTCGGCGCGCATGATCTCGTAGGTCTCGCGGCTCTTGAGCACCCCGTCCTGGTGGATCCCCGCCTCGTGGGCGAAGGCATTGATGCCGACGATGGCCTTGTTCGGTTGCACGGCAAAGCCGGTGATGCTGGAGACCAGGCGCGAACAGTTGACGATCTGGGTGGTGTCGATGCGCGTATCGCAGGCGAACAGGTCGCGGCGGGTGTGCACCGCCATGACGATCTCCTCCAGGGCCGCATTGCCCGCGCGCTCGCCCAGGCCGTTGATGGTGCACTCCACCTGACGGGCCCCGTTACGCACCGCGGCCAGGGAGTTGGCCGTCGCCAGACCCAGATCGTTGTGACAATGCACCGAGAAGATGGCCTTGTCCGCGTTGGGTACACGTTCGCGCAGCGTCCTGATGAGGCTGCCGAACTGGTCCGGGATGTTGTAACCCACGGTGTCGGGAATATTCACCGTGCGCGCCCCGGCGTCGATCACCGCCTCCAGGACCCGACACAGGAAGTCGATCTCCGAGCGACCCGCGTCCTCCGGGGAGAACTCCACGTCGTCCGTATAGCGGCGCGCCCGCTGCACCGCCCGCACGGCCTGCTCGACCACCTGATCCGGGGTCATGTGCAGCTTCTTCTCCATATGGATCGGAGAGGTGGCGATGAAGGTATGGATGCGCCCGGCATTGGCACCGGCTAGGGCCTCGCCGGCCCGGTCGATGTCCTTATCCATGGCGCGGGCCAGGCCGCACACCCGGCTATCGCGCACCGCAGCGGCCACTGCCTTGACGCCCTCGAAGTCGCCGGGGCTGGCGATGGGGAAGCCGGCCTCGATCACGTCCACCCTCAGCTTCTCCAAGGCCTTGGCGATACGCACCTTCTCGTCCTTGGTCATGGAGGCACCGGGGCTCTGCTCGCCATCGCGCAGAGTGGTGTCGAAGACGATCAAGTGGTCGCGTTCGCTCATGCTGTCGCTCGTTGTCTGGTTCATGGAATGCCTCTCATATCGCCACCCTGGCCGTCGCTCGACGGAGAGCAACTGGCCAGGCGCGTTCGCCTGGGTTGTTCTAACTGGCTGGATTGTTGCGTGAACTCTACCCCCGCCGGGGCTTGGCTGCGTAATGTGCCCGTCAGGGCAGCAGCAGACCGGGTAGGAAGGTGCCGTACAGATCGCCGGGGACCTGATCGGCGGGTAACCGGTCGGTAAGCGCTTCGGGCGCGAGGGCTGAGCGGAGCAGAACCGCAGGCACGGACGCCCCCTGGCCCGGACGGGGCTGGAAGGCGGTGCAAAACGCTACGGTCTGTGGGGCGATGGGGTTCATGTCGGTCTTTGACTTGATGACGGGTCGAATATAACCCAAGCCCCGGGCAGGTGCCAAGGGCATGCCGCGCCCGCCAGCCCAGAAGCATGGCCGCGCCAGCCCAGTGTTGGCGGGGCCGGCAGCGGGCAGAGAATAATTATGTTCGCACGATGGGGCTAAACGGTTCCACTGTTTCCGGCGCAACCGTCATTATTCGAGTTGACTCGGCGCTCCATGACAACAATCACCAGAAGACCAAGGGCCGCACCAATAACGTCTCGGATTCAGGTACTTTTTTGTGTAGCGCGTCACGTATTCGAAGAACCTGCTTCTCATATGCTCCTAGCCCCTTTTGATTGCGATGGTCAATACCAATCGAGACTCACATGGAATATGCCCGCATAGGTCCAGATGCGACAGAATTTCAACCCGCTGCTGGAGGACTACGGCGTCGACCTGATCCTCAGCGGCCATAGCCACTCCTACGAGCGCTCCTACCTGATCGACGGCCACTACGGCCAATCCAGCACTTTCGGCAGCAGCCACCTTGTCGATGGCGGCGACGGCGCCGAGACCGGCGACGGCGCCTACGCCAAGGGCATCGGCCCTCACGATGGGTCGGTCTACGTCGTGGCCGGCTCTTCCGGCAAGACCAGCAGCATGGTCGGCCACCACCCGGTGATGATCCGTTCGACCCCCACCCTCGGCTCGATGGTGCTGGATGTGAACGGCGATAACCTGGACGCCCGCTTCGTCACCAACAATGGCAACATCTTGGATCGATTCACCATCACCAAGGACCCGAACCATCAGCCTCCGCCGAGCACCTCGGAAGAGTTCATCGCCAGCGCCGACGTGTACGTGCGCAGCAACGACACCCACGACGACGGCAACACCGTCAACGCGGACGGCAGCGACGGCGGCCTCGAACTGCGCGGCCTGTTCCAGTGGACACCGAGCGGCCTGCCGGCCGGTGCCCAGGTTACCAGCGCCAGCGTAAAGTTCAGCGTCGTCAACCCCTCCGGCGGCAGCTATGACCTGTACCTGGTCAATAACGTCTGGACCGAGGCGGACGTTACCTGGGCGGACGCTACCAGTCTGGGTGCCAAGGTCGGCACCCTGTCGCCGTCCACCACAGGTACCCACACCATCACCTTGAATGCAGCCGGCGTTCAGGCGGTGCAGGGCTGGGTCGATGGCGGCAGTAACAACGGCCTGGTGCTCGTGACTACCGGCAGCACCGATGGCGTGGACATCACCTCCCGTGAAGGCGGCAGTGCCGCCGTGCTGGAGGTGAACTTCGAGAGCGGCACCGCCCCGACCGTGCCGGCCGCACCAAGTGCTCTGGCGGCGGCAGCGAGCGGCCAGAACAGCATCGACCTGGGCTGGACCGACAACGCCGACAATGAGACCGGCTTCGAGGTACAGCGGCGTGTAGGCAGCGGCGCCTGGGCCACCATCGCCACGCCGGGCGTCGATCAGACGGGTTACGACGATACCGGCCTGACGCCGGAGACCACCTACGAGTACCGCGCGGCCGCGGCCAACAGCGCCGGCCTTTCCGCCTGGTCCAACACCATCAGCGCCACCACTCTGGCCGCCCCGGGAACCGGGGAGCAGGTCCGACCAACGGCGAATACGGTCTATATGCCATGAACGGTGACTGGAGCGAGGGCGCGTCGCTGACCTGGAATACGGTTGGCGGCGTCAGCCAGGCGGGCAGCACCCTGCTCGGTATCCTGTCGCCGCGGGCCAAAGGAAGCTACACCGCGTTCCTCAACGAGGCTGGATTGGCGCAGGTGCGGGCATGGGTAGATGGCAGCGTGGACAATCAGGGCTTCGCGATCTACGACCATAGCACCAACGATGGCCTGAACTTCCGTTCCTCGAACTATGGCACCGTGGCCCAACGACCGAAGTTAACCCTGATCCACCGGAACCGAGTGTTGCGTAGTGCGGGGGCGGTCCCGCCTCCGAAGCGTACACAGGGGGCGTGCAGGCCGCGTGCTCCTACCCTTGGGTCCTCTTGCGTGCGTGGCTTGCCGCCTAAGGGCTGCCGCGCCCGGCGAATCCTGATAGATTGCGCGCGACCCTCTCCCCCTGACAACAGCAGCTGGATCGATGCAGCACCATGACCGACCTACACGACCTGGAACTCCTGCTGCGCTCGGACCGTCCCATCCTCTCCATCGAGTCGGTGGAGGAGCCGCGCATCGTCGGCCTGTTCGCCGGACTGGCCTTGCGCCTCAATCGGCCAGCCTTTTACTGGACGGTCACAGAGGGGCTACATCGGGTGGAAATGGACGACCCACCTATCGAGCGCCTGGCGGACCCCGCAGAGGTACTTCGCTACATCAAGGTCACGCCCCAGCACGGGGTCTACCTGTTGCTGGACTTCCACCCCTTCCTGGCCGAACCCCTGCATGTGCGTCTTATTAAGGAGATTGCCCAGGGCCACGGGGACACGGCACGCACCCTGGTGTTCGTCAGTCACGCCCTGGAAATCCCACCCGAGGTGCGCCACCTGAGCGCGCGCTTCACCCTGCACCTACCGGACCGCAACCGCATCCTGGCCTTGATCCGCGAGGAGGCCCAGACCTGGCAGCGCGAGGCGACAAAACGCTTCCGCGCCGACCGTGAGGCCGTGGATCTGCTGTCGCGCAACATCCTCGGGGTCACCGAGTCTGACGCCCGCCGCCTGGTTCGCCAGGCCATTCGCAACGACGGGGCCATCACCCATGACGACGTGCAGACCGCCACCCGCGCCAAGTACGAACTGTTGAGCCCTGATGGGGCCATTGCCTTCGAATATGACACCGCCAGCTACGCGGACCTCGCCGGCCTAGACAACCTCAAGGCCTGGCTGGACTTACGCCGCCCGGCCTTCCACGGCAGCAGTGGGCTCAAGGACCGCCCGCGGGGAGTCCTGCTGCTCGGGGTCCAGGGCGGCGGCAAGAGTCTTGCCGCCAAGGCCACCGCCGGACGCTTCGGGGCCCCGCTGCTGCGGCTGGATTTCGGCGGCCTCTACGACAAGTTCTATGGCGAGACCGAGCGCAACCTGCGCCGTGCCCTGCAAACCGCCGAGGTCATGGCCCCCTGCGTCCTGTGGCTCGACGAGATCGAGAAGGGTCTGGCCCCCGCCGGCGAGGGCGACGGCCTGGGCAGCCGCATCCTCGGCACCCTGCTCACCTGGATGGCCGAGCGCACGGCGGCGGTCTTCATCGTCGCCACGGCCAACGACATCGCCCGACTGCCCCCAGAGCTCATCCGCAAGGGGCGGCTGGACGAGATCTTCTTCGTCGACCTGCCGGATTTACGCGTGCGCCGGGAGATCTTCGCCATCCACTTGCGTCACCGCGACCTCGACCCCATCGGGTTCGATCTGGACCAGCTGGCCAGGCTTGCCGAGGGCTTTTCAGGGGCGGGTATCGAGCAGGCCGTGGTCTCGGCCCTGTATGCCGCCCAGGCGCGAAACCAAGACCTGAACGATGGGGCCATCGCCGCGGAGATCGAGCGCACCCAACCCCTATCCGTGGTCATGGACCACCAGATCGCAGCCCTGCGCGCCTGGGCCAGGGGGCGTACCGTCCCCGCCCATGGGCCTGTCGGTGATCACCCGACCGAGCCATCGGACGGAATCTGAGCCCATGGCTTCTCCGTCCAACGATTTGGCCAACCGCCAAACGCCCATACGGGGTCCAAACCTAGAACACAACCCGGAGTCGAGATCGTATGGAGTACAAGGACTATTACAAGGTCCTGGGCGTGGCCCGGGACGCCTCCCAGGACGACATCAAGCGCGCCTACCGCAAGCTGGCGCGCAAGTACCACCCGGACGTGAGCAAAGAACCTAACGCAGAGACACGCTTCAAGGAGGTCAACGAGGCCCACGAGGTCCTGCACGACAAGGAAAAACGCGCCGCCTACGACTCACTGGGCAGCGGCTGGCAGGCGGGCCAAGAGTTCCGGCCACCGCCCTCGGGACCAGGCTTCCGCCACCAGGAATTCCGCTTCCAGGAGGGAGAGGCGGCGGAGTTCAGCGACTTCTTCTCCAGCATCTTCGGCGGCGGCGGTGGCTTTTCCCACCGGGGCGAACCACGCCCTCGCCGGGGACAGGACCAGACCGCTCGACTGCGCATCCGTCTGGAGGATGCCTTCCAGGGCGCCACCCGCCAGCTCCAGCTGGACATACCCGAGATGGGTCCTAATGGCCAGGTCGTCTCGCGCCCCCGCACCCTCAACGTGCGCATCCCCGCGGGCATCACCCAGGGTCAACAGATCCGCCTGGCCGGTCAGGGGTCGCCGGGGCACCGGGGGGCCGCCGCCGGTGACTTGTTCCTGGAAATCGAATTCGAGCCCCACGCCTTCCTGCACCCAGAGGGGAAGAATATCCACCTGCACCTGCCCATCTCGCCCTGGGAGGCGGCCCTTGGGGCCACGGTCCCGGTGCCAACCCTCGGCGGCGCGGTGAGCCTGAAGATCCCGCCGGGCACCCAGACCGGACGCCGGTTGCGGCTCAAGGGCCGCGGCCTGCCCGGCAACCCGCCAGGCGATGCCTATGTGCAGATCGAAATCGTCACCCCGGAGGCCGACAACGATGCGGCCAAGGAGGCCTATGCCTCATTGGCCAAGGCCTGCGCCTTCAACCCACGCGCCAAGCTCGGAGTTTGATCATGACCGCGACAGCGAGCGACCTCGAAGGTGTCGTGCTCGACGAGCGCGTCACCGTCACCCTCACCGAATTGACCCAACTGTGCTACGCCGACGACCAGGTGGTGTGCCTGCTGGTCGCCGAGGGTGTCTTGCACCCACTCGGCACCCGCCAGGAGGAGTGGCGCTTCAGCGGCATCGAGATCCGCCGGGCCCGCCGCGCCGTGCGCCTACAACATGACCTGGAGCTGAACCTCGCCGGCACCGCCCTGGCCCTCGATCTGCTCGACGAGATAGAGGCCCTGCGGACACGCCTCCGGGCCCTGGAGGCGCTGAGCCAGGCCATCGATTAGTCCGACGCGCCAAAAACCCAACCAGGAATGGATGGATAAGGAACGGTTCAGAAACAACCGAACGGGTAGAGCGTCGCGAGACCCATCGATTACGCCTACCTGAACTATTGGTTGCTGGGTTTCGCTGCGCTCTACCCAGCCTCAGACTACAGACCCTATCCAACCCAACCGATGTTTGACGCATTCCAGCGTGAATGTCCCAGCACCCGCCCGCAGTCTGCACAGCACCACCATTGACTACAGAAACCATGCCCAATCCCCAAATTCTGTCCCAACTCGGCAGCCTGCACGGGCTGCTGCGCGACCTCCTGAACGAAGAACCCGACGACACCACCCCAATCCCTGGCCTCGGCACGCTAGGCTGGCACCTGGGTCGCTGCGTCTTCCGCGAACTTTACTGGCTACGGGAGGTGGTCGACGGCGACGCGGACCTGACCAGCCGCGTCCGGCATATCTTCGCCGCCGACGTGGACCTGGACACGGCGTGCGCCCAGCTCCCGCCCACGCCCCATCTGCTGCGCTGGGCACAAGAGGCCCAAGACGAGAACCTGCGCCGATTGGCGACCCCGGGCGCCCTGCCCTCGCACCCTCTGCTGGTCGAGGACCGGCTCCCCTGGTACCTGCTTCAGGAGGCGGCGAAGGCCTTCGAACGGATGCTCTCGGTGCGCCTGGCACGCCGACTCGTGAGCTCAGACACGGGGGACTACCTGGTCCGGTCACCCCTAACGCCCGAAGCGCCCGTGCAACCCGATGGGCTGGTGGCGGTGACCCAGGGCCATTACCGCATCGGCGCCCGGCATGAGCCCTTCGCCTACGACAACGAGCTGCCGCCCCAGGGGGTGGAGCTGGCCAACTATCGCATCGCCCGGCTACCGGTCAGCAACGCCCAGTACCTGGGCTTCATGCAGGCAGGGGGTTATGCGGAGCCCGGCCTGTGGGACCAGGCCGGTCGTGACTGGCTGGACGCCAACCCGGCCCGAGCCCCGGTGCACTGGAGGCGCGACCCGCTCGGGCACTGGTACGCGGTGGGCGTTGCCGGACCCGGCGAACTACCACCCGAGCAGCCGGTCTCCGGTGTCAATCGCCACGAGGCCCAGGCCTACGCCAACTGGGTATCGGCCCAGGCGGGTGCGCATGGGGCCCCGGGTGCGGGCGCCCTACCCCAGCACGAGTATCAATGGGAGGTCGCCGCCCGCGCCGGGGAAATCGAGGGCCTGGGGCGAGTCTGGGAGTGGTGTGCCAACCCTCTGCACCCCTACCCGGACTTCGCGCCTTTTCCGGACCCGAGCGGCGCAGCGGTCTTCGAGCAAGGCTACACCACCCTGCGTGGGGCCAGCCTGCACACCCAGCGGTGCCTGCGCCGGGCCAGCCTGCGCCATTGGGCCAAGCCGGACGAACGCCACGGCTTCGCCGGCATTCGACTTGTCTTCCCCCCTGAGTGAGCGCCGGCGCCGCACTCCTGGATACCCCATGAGTCCGCTCAAGCCCCTGACGGGATAAAAGATCTGCCCCTGCCCCGCCGGCTGGCCGGTATACCGGAATGGCCTCCCCATGCCTATAATCTTCTGACCGGCCCTAGGGTTGCCTCCGGGGTCGGACGAGAGATCCAGGCAAATCCAGTCTAGGAGGAACACCATGAAGACTCTGACCCGCGCACTTGCCGTCGCCCTTGTGGCCGGCGCAACCCTGTTCGCCACCCAAAGCGCCAGCGCCTTCTGGGGCGGTGGCCCCTGGTACGGCGGTGGCCCCTGGTACGGTAATGGCTGGGGCGGCGGCTACCCCGGCTATGGCTGGGGCGGCTATCCCGGCTACGGCGGCTACGGCTACGGCGGTTATCCCGGCTACGGCGGCTGGGGCGGCTATCCCGGCTACGGCGGTGGTTGGGGCGGCTATGGCTACCCCTATAGCTATGGTTACGGCTACCCCTATGCGGCTGCCCCGGTGACCGTGGCCCCTGCCGCGCCCGCCAGCTCGTCGGCCAAGTAAGCGGCAAGCACTGGCCCCGGGTTTCACGCGGGGCCAGGCGCTAGGCAAACGCCGAGTTACGACCCCCCGGAAAAGCCGGGGGATTTCCCGAGTTTGGTAATCCTGCAAAATCCTGACTGAGGCCAAACATCCTGGATCTGATCGGTAGCCTCGGCCTGCTGCACCTCCGATGTCACGAGGGCTCAGGTTCGGCGACTCCGCACCAACGCCTTGTCGAAGTCTGCGGCGATCTCCGCGCCTGGGGCCCGGTCCAACAGACTCAGGGTCCAAACCGCTGTCCAAGAAAGGACAAAGCCGGGAACCAGCTCGTAGAGGTCGAAGATTCCGCCTGAGAGCTGCTTCCAAACCATGACCGTGAGCCCGCCGACCACTATCCCTGCCAGGGCCCCGCGGCCAGTCATCCGTGGCCAGTACAACGAGAGCAGCAACGCCGGACCGAAGGCGGCCCCGAATCCAGCCCAGGCGTAACCCACCAGATCGAGCACCATGGCCTTGGGGTCCATAGCCAGCACGAAGGCGAATCCAGCCAGCACCATGACCGATATCCGCCCGGCCAAAACCAATTCGCTCGGGCTCGCTTTAAGTCGCAGAACCCGCCGATAGAAATCCTCTGTGAAGGCGGAGCTCGCAACCAGGAGCTGGGAGTCGGCCGTGCTCATCACGGCGGCCAGGATGGCGGCGAGACAGACCCCCGCCACCCAGGGGTTAAACAGCAGCTCTACCAGGTGTATGAAGACCTTCTCCCGCTCGTCACCGACTAGGGGCGGGTCGAGCAACGGCACCCCGACGAGCCCTGTCAGAACGGCCCCGGTCATGGTGATGGCGACCCAGGTCAGCGCGATGCGCCGTGCGGCAGGCACCGCCTGCGCGGAGCGAATGCCCTGGAAGCGGGCCAGGATGTGCGGCTGCCCGAAATAACCAAGGCCCCAAGCCGCCAGAGAGACGACGGCGATCAACCCCAGAGAACTCCCGTCCCGGGTCGTGAATGGGTCGAACAGATGGGAATTCGTCGCGGCAATGGCCGCCACCGTGGGCTCAACACCCCCAAGTTGGGCAACGGCGACGATCGGCACGGCGACCAGGGCTGCCGCCATCAGAAGCCCCTGCAGCATGTCGGTCCAGGACACGGCGAGGAATCCACCCACCGCCGTGTAGAGAATGATCGAGACTGCACCCACGGATACCGCCCAGACATAGGGCAGCCCGAAGACCGCCTCGAAAAGCTTGCCACCTGCCACCAGCCCGGAGCTCGTGTAGACGAGAAAGAACAGCAAGATGACAAAGGCAGAGATGCTCCGCAGCACGCCGCTGGGGTCGCCGAATCGATTGGCCAAATACTCCGGCAGGGTCAAGGCATCGCCAAATGCCTCGGTGAAAACCCGCAGGCGCGCCGCCATCAAGCGCCAGTTGAGCCAGGTCCCGACCAACAACCCACCAGCCAGCCATAGGGACTCGACCCCCGCCGCATAGGCCAGCCCGGGCAGCCCGAGCAGGAGCCAGCCACTCATGTCCGAGGCGCTGGCACTCAGGGCCGCCACCCCGCTGCCCAGCCTCCTCCCACCTAGCATGAAATCGGCGATGGTGGCTGTCCGCCGATAGGCATACCAGCCGATGGCCAGGACCGCCACGAAATAGACGCCAAAGGTGGCGGCGAGGATGAGCAGGTTTTGATTCACGGTGCGATTGCTCCAGCGTCGGTACTGCATCGGGTCACCGCCGCGATGCGGCGGGTTTCGGGTCTGAGCAGGGGCGAGGCGTGGACAGAATCCTAACACGCGGTGATGCCAGATCCCGGGGGCCGCCTGGACACGGGACAAACGGCAACCGTCCTCAAACGCGTGCCGTTCGCCCGCTCAGGTCAAGTGGGAACCACACCTCGACGTATGGTTCCACGCCGATCCCATGCCACGCCCCTGGGCCCCGTCGCCCCAAGCCAGCATGTCGTCGGCTCCGCCTGAATCACCAGGTGAGCAACCACAACGGGTTTGCTCGAGGCCGGCGGTCACCCCGTCGAAGAGCGCACATTGCGCTAGTCTACTGGGGACGCCCGGAACCAGAGCCCGCATCGCGAGCGAAGCCATTCATCATGCCTAATCCACTTGCCCGCCGGATTTCAACGCGGGGGGGCGTTGCCCGACAGGCCGGCAGCAGCGCCATCCACCCCGTCGAGGAGATGCATGACGCCGCGGCACAAATCCGCGCCAATGAGGCACGGCAGCCATGAGCGTCGGCAACAACCTCAGACCCCTGCTTCAGCCAGCCAGGCCAGCGTTCGTCTGCCGCCATCTGGGCCAGCTCGCCACGGTCCTCGCGCCGCTGATCGCCGTGCCCACCCTCTTCGCCTATGGGAGCGGCGACCAGGCACTCGCTGTGGGCCTGTTGCTGAACGCCCTGCTCCCGGCAATGCTGCTCGGGGTCTGTGCCCTGATCCCGGCCGGGGACCGCACTTTGCAGGCCAACGAGGCCCTGGTGATCACGGCCTTCACCTTCATTGGCGCGGCTGCCTTGTTCAGCCTTGGCCTCACCGCGGCCGGCCTCCCGCTCGTGGATGCCTGGTTCGAGGCGGTATCGGGGGTCACCACCACCGGACTCAGCATGGTTCCAGACGCGCAGAACCGCTCCCCCGCCTTCCTGTTCACCCGCGCCTGGATGCAGTGGATTGGGGGGCTGGGCTTCGTGGTGCTGTCTCTAGCCCTCGCAGTGGGCCGGCCGGCGGACATGCGCCGTCTTTCGGACGCGGCGGGCGACGACGAGGGCCTGGGCCAGGGGGTGCGCCTCCACGCCCGACGAATGCTGGCCGTCTATGCCGTCGCGACCGCTCTGGCATTCGCCCTGGTCTGGGCGGCAGGTCTCGGCCCCTTCGATGCGCTGATCCACACCTTGTCCGCCATCTCCACCGGTGGCTTCTCCGGTTTCGCGGACAGCCTGGCGGGGCTTGACCGGGAAGCCCAGATGGCACTGATGGCGGTGGCCTGCGTGGGCGCCCTGCCCTTGCCCCTGCTTTATCGGGCCCATGCGCGGGGCTTCGATCAGCTCTGGCGGGACCCGGAGCTGCGCGCACTCGGGGCAGCGGTGGTGCTCGCGGCGCTGCTCCTATGGTCGCTCGGCCGGCTCCCACCGATCCAGGCATTCGGCCAAGCCGTCTTCGCCCAGACGGGCACCGGATTCTCGACGCTCGACATTGCCGGCCTCGATCCAGCTGCCAAGTGGACGCTGATTCTGTCTATGGCGACTGGCGGAGGTGTGGGCTCCACCGCTGGGGGTATCAAGCTGCTGCGGGTCCTGATCCTCATTCGGGTCATCCAACTCGCCATCCTGAGGGTCGAGGTTCCCCGCCACGCGGTCGTCCATGCGGAGCTTGGAGGGCACAGATTGGAGACCGATCAAATCGTGCACGCGCTCCTCCTGGTGCTGTTGCTTCCCCTGGTAATGGTGCTCTGCTGGCTGCCCTTCTTGCTGGCCGGTTACCCGCCGTTGGACGCACTCTTCGAGGTGGTCTCCGCCGTGGGCACCGTAGGCCTGTCCACGGGCATCACAGGCCCAGACCTGGAGGCGGGTCTCAAGCTCCTGCTGACCCTGGCCATGCTGCTGGGTCGCTTGGAGATCCTCGCCCTCCTGGTGCTCCTGTATCCTGGGACCTGGTACAAGAGGACCTAAACCAGGGGAGTCGGCGCATGCGTTTTGTATTCATCGGTAGCGGAAGCCTAGCCGTCCTCACCGGCCGCATGCTCGCCGAGCGTGGCCATGAGGTCATCCTCATCGAACAGGACCGAGCCATCATCGATGCGCTCCAGGAGGAGCTGGACGTGGGCTTCCTCCACGGCGACGGCACCCGGCCGGCCATTCTGCGTGAGGCAGGCCCGGAGGCCACGGACCTGCTGTTTTGCGTCACCCACGACGACCAGTCCAACATCATCGCCAGCCTGGTGGCGCGCTCTCTGGGCTACGCCCGGGTGGTGACCAAGATCGAAGACCCGGAGCTGGAGCACATCTGTGTCGAGTTGGGCCTCGCGAACTCCCTGGTACCCATGCACACCGTCGGCCGCTATCTGGCGGACATGGCAGAGGGCCAGAACATCATTGAGATCTCCGACATCCTGCGCGGCGAGGCGCGCATCTACTCCTTCCAGGTTGGCGAGGCGCAAGCGGTCCCGATCCAAGACCTCGCGCTGCCCAGCGCCGCCCGTGTCATTTGCATCTACCGCAACGGCAACGAGTTCCTGTTCGCAGAACCTGACACACGCCTCCAGCCTGAGGACGAGGTAGTGGTTCTGACCCGCGCCGGCGCGCTGAAGGGGCTGCGGGCGCGGTTTGGGTGAGGTCGCGAGCACGCGGACCGACTGACCTAGAGGCAACAACGATTTCGATGGCTACGCTTCTGATCAAGAACGCGCGACTGCTCGCGACTTTCGATGACAACCGCCGGGAGATCCCGGACGGCGCCGTGCTGATTCGCGACAACGTCATCGAGTCGGTCGGCACCAGCGCCGAGTTGCTGACCGCGGCACCGGACCCGGACCACGTACTGGACCTGCACGACCATGTGGTCCTTCCGGGCCTGGTGAACACCCATCACCACATGTTCCAGACCCTTACCCGGGCCGTACCCGCCGCCCAGGATGCGGAGCTGTTCGGTTGGCTCCGGACGCTTTATCCACTCTGGTCCAGGCTCACCCCGGAGATGATCCGGGTGTCCACCCAGACCGCCATGGCCGAGATGTTGCTGTCCGGCTGCACCACCTCCAGCGACCACCTCTATATCTATCCCGGTGCGTGCCGGCTGGACGACAGCCTGGAGGCCGCCGCCGAGATCGGCATGCGCTTTCATGCCTGCCGAGGCAGCCTGAGCCTGGGTGAGAGTAAGGGGGGGCTGCCCCCGGACCGGGTGGTGGAGCAGGAGCCGGCGATCCTCAAGGACACCGCCCGCCTGATCGAGGCCTATCACGACCCCGCGCCCTATGCCATGCAGCGCATCGCCGTGGCACCCTGTTCCCCGTTCTCGGTGAGCGTGGACCTGATGCGCGAATCCGCCGCCCTGGCCCGTCACTATGGAGTGGGCCTGCATACCCATCTCGCGGAGAACGCCAAGGATGTGGCCTATAGCCGCGAACACTTCAACATGACCCCGGCGGAGTATGCCGAGAGTGTCGGCTGGGTGGGCGAGGAGGTCTGGCACGCCCACTGCGTGCAACTGGATTCACCCGGCATCGAACTGTTTGCCCACACCGGGACTGGGGTGGCCCACTGCCCCTGCTCCAACATGCGGCTCGCCTCCGGGATCGCACCCATCCGCAAGATGCTGGACGCCGGGGTCAAGGTCGCCATCGGGGTCGACGGTGCCGCCTCCAACGACGGCGGTCATGTGCTCGGCGAGGCACGCCAGGCCATGCTCCTGCAACGGGTGGCCCATGGACCCGCCGCCCTCACCGCCCGCCAGGCGCTGGAACTGGCCACCCGCGGCGGTGCGGCCGTGCTGGGGCGCAGCGACATCGGTCAATTGGCACCGGGTATGGCGGCGGACCTGGTGGCCTTTGACCTCAACCATATCGAGTTCTCCGGCGCCTGGCACGACCCCCTTGCGGCGTTGGTGTTCTGCAACCCTGGTAGGGTCGCCTATGCCCTGGTCAACGGCCGAATGGTGGTTGACCGGGGCCGACTGACTACCCTGGATCTGGCCGCGCTGGTACTCAGGCACAATCGGCTGGCAACGGGGTTGGCGCGGGGTGAGGTCGACTAGCTCGCCCGCAGTGCCACCCCCCGGGAGGTGCTCACGGTGCGCGTGGTATCATCACCCCGGTAAGCACAACCAATGGGGACATACGATGTACATCCTGCTGCTCAGTATCCACGGCCTGATTCGCGGTCATGACCTGGAGCTGGGGCGCGACGCCGATACCGGCGGCCAGACTAAATATGTGGTGGATCTGGCACGCGCCCTGGGGGAGCGGGCGGACGTCGCCCAGGTGGACCTGGTCACCCGACGGGTGCTGGACCCAGCGGTGAGCCCGGACTATGCGGTCCCCATCGAAGCGCTCTCAAAAAAGGCCCGCATCGTTCGCATCGATGCCGGCCCCGATGGCTATCTGCCCAAGGAGCAGCTCTGGGACCACCTTGACGCCTTGGTAGACAACCTCCACGACTGGCTGCGCGTGCAGGGCCGCTGGCCGGACCTGATCCACAGTCATTACGCGGACGCGGGCTATGTGGGGGTACGGCTCTCCCAACTGCTTGGGGTGCCCCTGGTCCACACCGGCCATTCATTGGGGCGCGACAAGCGTCAGCAGCTGCTGGCAGCGGGCATGGACGGCGAGGACATCGACCGGCGTTACAATATGGTGCGGCGCATCGACGCAGAGGAGGAGACCCTCGCCACCGCTGACTTGGTGATCACCAGCACCCACAACGAGATCGAGGAGCAATACGGCCTCTACGACTACTATCAGCCGGACCGCATGGTGGTCATCCCACCTGGGACGGACCTCACCCAGTTCCGACCCCCGGCCGCGGGCGAGCCGAGCTCCGACTTCACCGCCGAGGTCGACCGCTTCCTCGACGACCCATCCAAGCCGCTGATCCTCGCCCTGTCGCGTGCCGATCCGCGCAAGAACATCGCCTCCCTGGTCCAGGCATTCGGCGAATCCGCCGAGCTCCAGGCGCTCGCGAACCTGCTGATCATCGCCGGGAACCGGGACGACATCCGCGATCTGGACGAAGGCGCCTCCGGCGTCCTGACCGAGCTCTTGCTGCTCGTGGATGCCTGTGACCTCTACGGACGGGTCGCCATCCCCAAACATCATCGTGCCGAACAGGTGTCGGAGATTTACCGCCTGGCGAGTGCGTCCAAGGGCGTCTTCATCAATCCCGCCCTGACCGAACCCTTCGGTCTGACCCTATTGGAGGCCGCCGCCAGCGGCCTGCCCCTGGTCGCCACCGAAAACGGCGGGCCGGTAGACATCATCGGTAACTGCAAGAACGGTCTCCTGGTGGACCCGCTCGATACGAGCGCCATCGCCGCCGCCCTGACCAAGATCCTCGGCGACTCCAGGACCTGGCAGCGTTTCTCGAAACAGGGGCTCGCCGGCGTGCGCAAGCACTACGCCTGGGCCGCCCATGCCGAAACCTACCTGGAGCGCGTCCGGCCGTTGTTGGAGCACCAGGCCCCCATCCCGGACACCCGACCCATGCGGCGCAGCCTCATCTACCGGGACCGGGCGCTGTTCACGGATCTGGACCAAAGTCTGCTCGGCGACACGGAAGGGGTGGAGCAGTTTGCCCAGACCATGCGCACCAACCGGCGCTGCACCAACTTCGGCATCGCTACCGGGCGGCGGCTCGATGCTGCCCTTGCGGTCCTCAAGCGCCACGGCATCCCCATCCCGGACGTGCTGATCACCAGCCTCGGCACCCAGATCCACTATACCGCCCAGTTGGTGCCGGACGGTCACTGGTCAGAGCATGTGGATCATTTGTGGAAACCGGCCGCGGTGCGCCGCGTCCTTGCAGACCTGCCGGGCCTCACGCGACAACCCAAAATTGAGCAAAGCCGTTTCAAGATCTCCTATCACTACGACCCGTCGGTCGCACCGTCGGTGGATGAGATCGTCACGCTGCTGCGCACTCGGGACCTCAACGCCAACGTCATCCACTCCTTCGGCCAGTATCTGGACATTATTCCGGCGCGCGCCAGCAAAGGGCAGGCACTGCGCTATGTCGCCCATCGCTTCGGCATCCCGCTAGAGCACATCCTGGTGGCAGGCGGCTCGGGCGCAGACGAGGACATGATGCGCGGCAACACCCTGGCCGTGGTGGTCGCCAACCGCCACCACGAGGAGCTGTCCCAGCTCGCCGACATGGAGCGGGTCTACTTCGCCGAGCGCCCCTATGCATTCGGTATCCTGGAGGCCATCGACCACTACGACTTCTTCCGCACCTGCCGGGTGCCGGACGTCGAGCCGTGACCGCCCGACGCGCATGTGCGTTCTCAATCAGTCAGGGCACTGAGACTGGGCAAGTATCCCCCTAGGATCGGGCCTGGGACCGGTCCCAGACGAATACTTGCCCAATCTGACTACGAGGTAGTTGGAGAAATTGTCACGTGCCGCAGGGAACCCCGAAAAGTTGACTCATGATGTGAAGGTCTTAGTCGTTCAAAGAACCCTAGCCCCGACGTCGCGCCACCCTCGGCGCGCCTTCGTGCGCCCACATCCGGCCCCAACGCCCATTGCAAACATTCACGAGATCGAGCCATGCGCCAAGTCCCCATCTGTGTCTTCGGAGAAGTCCTGTTCGACCGGTTTCCCGACGGCCATGCCGTGCTCGGCGGCGCCCCCTTCAACGTCGCCTGGCATCTCAACGCCTTCGGCGAGAAGCCGTACTTCAAGAGCGCCGTGGGCGATGACCCACTCGGTAGCCAGATCCGCACGGCCATGGGCGACTGGGGGATGGACCTGCGGGGGCTGGCCACCGACCCGGACCACGCCACCGGCGAGGTGACCATCACCCTGGTCGATGGCGAGCCGAGCTACGACATCGTCCCCGAACGCGCCTACGACCACATCCAACCGCCAGGTAGCGCACTGAGCTGCGATCTCCTCTACCACGGCACCCTTGCCCTGCGCGGGTCCGTGTCGGCCCAGGCGCTGGCGGCCATCAGGCTCGGGGCGCCGGGGCGCATCTTCCTCGATGTCAACCTGCGCGATCCCTGGTGGAGCCGGGAGCAAGTCCTCGCCGTGGTGGATGGGGCGGACTGGGTCAAGCTGAATCGTGATGAGCTGGACTTGCTGTCCGGCTTCGGCGGGTCCCAGACCCAAGGGGACCTACAGGCCCGCGCCGCCGCCTTCGTGAAGACCCACAGGCTTCAGGGGCTGATCCTCACCCTGGGTGCCAAGGGCGCGCTGGGCGTGACGACCGCGGAACCCCCTGTCACCGTGGCGCCCCCAGCCGATATCCAGGTGGTGGACGTCGTCGGCGCCGGCGACGCCTTCGCCTCCGTATCCATCCTGGGGATACGGCACGGCTGGCCACTGAGCACCACCCTGGAACGTGCCCAATCCTTCGCAGCTCGCATCGTCGGTCAGCGCGGTGCCACTGCCGCCGACCCGGCCCTCTACAAACCCTTCATCGATCAATGGGGACTGGAACAGGTGTCATAGGCAGTCGCCCTGGGCACTTGAGACACCTACATCCGCCCCTGTCCCGACAACCAGCGATCCACCACCACGAGCCCCCATGTACGAGCAAGTCTCCCACGCCCTGCTAAACGACGTCCTGGACGAATTCCGCCCCGAGATCGAGGCCGAGGACCTGCGCCATTTCTACACCAGGCTCGGCGCCAACTTCTACGCCATCCACACACTGTTCCAGCAACTCTACGGTCGCCGGCCGGATTTCAAGGAACAAATGGTGCATCTCACCGAGCGCCTGGCCCAGGCCTATATCGACCGCCCAGCGCCCCTCAAGCAAATCGACATGGCCCGGGAGGAGGATCACACCTGGTTCCTGTCCGAGGAGTGGGTGGGCATGGCGCTCTACACGGACGGCTTCGCCGGCGACCTCCCAGGGCTAAGGGAGCGACTGCCCTACCTCAGCGAGCTGGGCGTCAACCTGGTTCATGTGATGCCCATCCTTAAATGCCCCCAGGGCGCCAGCGACGGTGGCTACGCGGTAAGTAATTTTCGCGACATCGACCCGCGCGCAGGCACCCTGAACGACCTCTGCGAGCTAGGCGCCGCCATGCGCAAGCGTGGCATGTTGCTTGCCCTGGACGTCGTGGTGAACCACACCTCCGACGAGCACCCCTGGGCCCAACAGGCCCGCGCCGGGGATACTGCCTACCAGGACTTCTACTTCTGCTTCCCCAACCGGGATCTACCCGACATGTTCGAGGAGACCATGTTGGAGATCTTCCCGGAGACATCGCCCGGCAATTTCACCTGGGACGAACAGATGGCCCGCTGGGTCATGACGGTCTTCAACAGCTATCAATGGGACCTGAACTACACCAACCCTGCGGTGTTCATCGAGATGGTGGACATCATCCTGTTCTGGGCCAACCGCGGCGCCGACATCATCCGTCTGGACGCGGTCGCCTTCCTGTGGAAGAAGCTCGGCACCAGTTGCCAAAACCAGCGCGAGGCCCACCTGATCCTGCAGATGATGAAGGACTGCTGTCAGGTGGTGGCCCCCGGCGTCCTGTTCATCGCCGAGGCCATCGTCTCCCCATCGGAGATCATCAAATACTTCGGTGAGGATGCGGTGATCGCCAAGGAGTGCGAGATCGCCTACAACGCCACCTTCATGGCGCTGCTGTGGGATGCTGTGGCCACGAAGAACGCCAGGCTGCTGACCCAGGGCCTGAAAAGCCTTCCGAACAAACTGGATCGGGCCACCTGGCTCAACTACGTTCGCTGCCATGACGACATTGGCCTGGGCTTCGACGACGGCGACATCCGCGCCTGCGACTATGACCCCCAGGCCCACCGTCGCTTCCTGGTGGATTGGTTCACCGGCCGGTTCGAGAACTCCCCTGCCCGAGGGCGTCCATTCGGTGTCAACCCCAAGACGGGCGATGCCCGCATCGCCGGGGCACTCGCCTCGCTCTCCGGCCTTGAATTCGCCCTGGAGCGCGAGGACCCGCAAGGGATCAGTGACGCCATCGATCTGATCCTCACCCTGCACGCCATGATTCTATCGTTCGGCGGTATCCCGCTGATCTGGTACGGTGACGAGATTGGCACGCGCAACGACGACTCCTTCCTCAATGACGCCAACAAGGCCGGCGATTCCCGTTGGGTCCACCGCCCTCGCATCAATTGGGAGCGGGCCGATCAACGCCACAACCACGGAACGCCGGAGCAGCGCATCTTCGACGGACTCAAACACCTGATCGCCGTACGCAAAACGACTCCGACCTTCGCGGACTTCAACAACCGGGAACTCATCGACGTCGAAAATCCGCACCTGTTCGCCTTCCTGCGGACCCACCCCGCCTTACAGGGGAATAGCGTGCTCGTGGTTGCCAATTTTGACGTCACCCCCCAGTATTTGGACCTGGAGAGCCTGAGCAAACGAGGCTATTTCCGCGTCGGCCATGTCCAGGACCTGGCCAGCGGCCGTAGTCCCGCCCTGTTCGAGGGGCGGCTGGTGGTTCCGCCCGGCCGCTTTTATTGGCTCACTGATCAAGGTGCGTCGGTGGGTTTCTGACGCAGACGCTGAAGGGTCACCCACATCGAAATAAGCGAAACGTGGGACCATGATGAGCAGGATTCCAGTGCCCCTACGGAACAAGCTCAGGTGTCGGTAGAGGCACCTAAAACTAACCCCTTTTTCAACCTTTTTCGCGGTGGTGATACCAACCACCGCGTTGAGGTTGACGAGACGCAAGCTCATTGCTTAGATGCTCTGTTGCCCACAGCCAACGCCCCATTCGGTATCGGCCGGTATTGCGTTTACCTCCATCTCGCCCTCCCCTCATCCGTGAATGGCATCGGCTGATACGCAGCTAACCGCCACAACTCAGTAGGTAGGATCAGTCATGAATCAACGTCCAGATGCCCCGACCAACGCCCTCCCCCGCGGGGTCATGCTGAACGCCTACCCTGACAGCATCGGTACAGGTCTCGCCGACACGGTGGAGCTGCTCACGCAGCCCGAGCTGAAGGACGCCTTTTCGCTCTTCTACATCCTCCCCACCTTCTTCAACAGCGACCTGGATCGCGGCTTTTCCATCATCGATTACGACATCAACGAGCAACTGGTGAGCCCGGAAGATCTGGAGGAGCTGCGCGCACTCGGTGTCACTCTCAAGCTCGACTTGGTACTCAATCATTTGTCCGTGCGCTCGCCCCAATTCCAGGACCTGCTGCTATCCGGTGACGCCTCGCCCTACAAGGACTTCTTTCTCGACTGGAACCAGTTCTGGCTGGAACACGGCATCAAGGGAGCGAATGGGACGGTCACCCCAAAGGAAGAGCACCTGCAGAAGCTCTTCATGAGAAAGCCCGGCCTGCCCATCCTGAGGGTGTGTTTTCCAGACGGCTCCCACCGGACCTACTGGAACACCTTCTATCAGGAAGTCAAGTTCATCGAGATCGCGCCGCACGACTTCGTTGGCATCCCAGGCATCCATCTGGAACAAGCGACGACGATTGCGGCCGCGGTGCAGAAAGCAATTCAAGACCAATCCGACCTAGAAGAGCTAGACCTAGGCGATCTCTCCGCCTACAAGGCACAGGTACTGGCCATCGTCTGTCGCAAACGGGAATACCTGGGGCAGATGGACATGAACGCGCGATCCGACCTGGTCTGGCAGTTCTACGACGAGACCCTGAAGAAGCTCCGTGACCACGGTGCAAAGATCATCCGCCTCGACGCGTTCGCATACCTGCACAAAGAGCCCGGCGCGGCCAACTTTTTCAACCGGCCCGGCACCTGGAACTACCTGGAACGATTGAAGGAGATCGCAGAGAAGTATGACCTGATCATCTTCCCGGAGGTCCATGCCGAATACGGTACGGGCCTTTACGAAGAGGTCGCCGACACGGGTTTCCCGATCTACGACTTCTTTTTTCCCGGCCTGGTCATCGACGCCTTGGATCGTGGGACCAATGAAGCCTTGTTGCGCTGGATAGCCGAGATCGAGGCAAAAGGGCTCCAGACCATCAACATGCTCGGTTGCCATGACGGAATTCCGGTGCTCGACCTCAGGGGCAAGCAGGTCAACGGGGTCTTCAGGCCAGGACTGTTGGAGGATGAACAGATCGAAGCCACCATGGAGCGGATCATCGGCAGAGGCGGAAGGGTCAAGAATCTTTTCGGCCACGACGGCAAGCAGATCGCCTACTACCAGGTCAATGCGACCTTCTTCAGCGCCCTCGGCGAGGACGAACGCAAGCTGCTGCTGGCGCGGGCCATCCAGATGTTTATGCCCGGCATTCCGCAGGTCTGGTACCTGGACCTTTTCGCCGGAAAGAACGATTACGAGGCCGCGGACCGTGGGGGTGTCGCGGGACACAAGGAGATCAACCGCACCACACTTACCCGAGAAGACGTCGCCGCCCGACTCAGCCTCCCCGTGGTGCGAGATCAGATCGATCTGATCCGACTGCGAAATATGTCGCCCGCCTTCGATGGCGAGATGCAGGTATTTGAGACGGAGCCCCACCTGCTGCACATCGCCTGGCAGCACCCGAAGGCCACCGCAACACTGAAAGCCGATCTGCGCAGTCACAGCTTCACGGTGTACGAGGGTGGCGCTGGTTCTGAGGTCGTTCTGCTAGCGGTGGGAGGCCCCGACAACGACATTGCG
This sequence comes from uncultured Gammaproteobacteria bacterium, assembly GCA_963845265.1. Lineage (GTDB taxonomy): Bacteria > Pseudomonadota > Gammaproteobacteria > Chromatiales > Chromatiaceae > DYRB01. The sequence goes on from CAWJRN010000016.1 coordinate 181,370, forward strand.
CCGACTGCCACCGCCCCCCAACCTGGAGCACCAGCATGAGAATTCTTGCCACCGATCTGGACCGCACACTACTGCCGAATGGTAGCTGGCCGGCAGACCCTGGCGCCATCGCCCTGTTCAACGAGCTGACCGAACGGCATCAGGTACTCGTCGTCTATGTGACCGGCCGGAACCTGAGTCTGGCTGAAAGCGCCATCGCCCAGTTCGGTATCCGGCATCCCCACGTGCTGATCGGGGACGTCGGTACATCCATCAGGACCTATGAACAAGGCGGCTGGGAGCCCCTTGCCGGTTGGGATGCGCACGTCATGCGCACCAGCCCCAAGTGGGATGCGGAGCTGATCCGCAGCACGGTCGCAGGAATCGATGGCCTGAGGGAACAGGAGCGGGAGCACTGTAGTGCATTCAAGCAAAGCTATTACGTCGACCATGACCGGAACCAGGCCGTGATGAAAGCGGTGGAGGAGCGGGTCAAAGGCAGATTCGATGAGGTCATCGTTTACAGCTTCGACTCCCAAACCGGAAACGGCCTACTCGATTTCTTGCCGCAGAGCGCGACCAAGCAGACCGCGCTTGAATACCTGGCGACCAAGCTCGGTGAGAAGAAGGCCGATGTCGTCTTCTGTGGCGACAGCGGCAACGACGTCTTCCCGCTCACCGCGGGATTTTCCGGTGTCCTCGTACGCAATGCGGACGACCAACTCGTCGCGAGCGTCAAGCAAGCCGTCGCCGAAAACCCAGAGCTCAAGGTCTACTTCGCGAAGGGCGACTTCCAGGGACTGAATGGTTTCTATGCCAGCGGCGTCATCGAAGGGGCGTATCACTACGGTGTTTTCAGTGACGGATAGCGGTAGCTCCACTGACTCTCCCCACCACCAAATCTGCCCCGAGGAGAACGATGAGAACACTGCCGATTGAACCAACGCTGCCCCAAGGGGTCGGTCTACTCCTGGTACGCACCGGCCTCGCGATCACGCTCCTGATGATCGCCTTTTACGCCTTCGCGGTAGAGCCGGGCGTCGTGGTGGACTCCCCGGACTGGCTCCAGTTGTTCCTGGGTCTGTTCGGCGGTCTGGCCCTCTTCCTCGGTGGACTGAAAATGCTGTCGGAGGGCATGCAAAAGGCCGCAGGTCAGACCATGAAGGTCGTGTTGGCAAAGCTCACCACCAACCGCTTCAAGGGTGCGCTGACCGGGGCCTTTGTGACCGGCATTCTCAACTCGTCCACCGTCACCACCTTGTTGGTCGTCGGCTTTATCGGCGGCGGCATGATGACGCTTGCCCAGTCGGTCGGTGTGATCATGGGCGCCAACATCGGCAGCACCCTGACCGCCCAATTGCTGGCCTTTAACCTGGCGGCGTACTCCCTAGGCCCGGTCGCGATCGGGTTTTTCATGCTGTCCTACGCCAAGCGGGAGAAGGTGCAGTATTACGGCATGATGCTGATGGGCATCGGCCTGGTGTTCTTCGGGATGGGCCTGATGAGCGAGGCCATGACGCCCTTGCGCAGCTATGAGCCATTCCTGGGGCTGCTCAGGAGCCTGGAGAACCCGATGGCAGGCATCATCGCCGGCGCGGCCTTCACCGCCGTTGTGCAGTCCTCCGCTGCCACGGTCGGTATCGCCATCGCCATGGCCAGCGAAGGCCTGCTGGCGCTGCCTGCGGGCATCGCGCTGGCGCTCGGGGCGAACATCGGCACGGCCGCAACGACCGCTGTGATGGGTATTCTCAGCAGCAAGTCGACCGATGCCGTACGGGCCTCCGTGGTGCACGTCGCCTTCAATGTAGTAGGCACCCTGATTTGGCTGCCCATCATCTGGCTGTTGGTGGACATAACGATTTGGATCTCCCCAGCCAGCCCCGGGCTGGAGGGGACGGCGAGGGCCGCCGCAGAGGTGCCGCGTCAGATCGCCAACGCCAACACCCTATTCAATGTCCTCAACACCTTGATATTCATCGGATTCACGGGCTGGTTCGCCAAACTCGCGGAGCGCATCGTGCCGGAGCGCGAGCTCCAGGCGGGCGTCATCATAGAACCGGAATTTCTCGACGAAGCGGCGCTCAAGGCGCCATCCATCGCGCTGCAACAAGTACGCCTGGAGCTGGGCCGGGTCGGCATGATTACCCTCGGCATGCTGAAAGACGTTGGGCCGGCCCTGCGAGAGCGAGACATGGCGCGGCTCGAAGACATTGCCCGTCGCGACGACGAGGTGGATATCCTGGAGGCCGAGATCTTGCGGTACCTGGGAAAAATTCGCCGCGGTCTGCTGAGCGAGCAGGAGAGCGATGAATTCCAAGGCCTGATGATGGCAACGGACAATCTGGAAAACCTGGCGGATGTCATCGAGACCGACATCGTCTCGCTGGCCCGCAAGGCGGCCGCCGTCAGTTCGGCCTCGGGGGAAGAAACCCGCAAGATGTTGACCGAACTCTACGGTTCCGTGGTCGAGGCGGTCGGGTATGCCGTACAAGCGATCCGCGACAACGATCAACACGCGGCCGAGTCCGTGCTGATGATGAAGAACACCCTGCGTGAGCAAGCGGATCGCCTGCTGGAGAGAAAGGCTTCGCGACTCTCGGTGGACGATCCGGACCATCTGGAGCGGGTGAGGCTGGAGATGTCGTTCGTCGATCAAATGCGGCGCATCTACACACTCTCAAAACGGATCGCCAAGGTCGTGCTGCCACGGGAGGTCGCGGAACGCGACTGAGCGCTCCACGAGGATCGAAGGACAACAGAGTATGGCGCGCGAGACCGGTCCTGGGGTGTCGCTTGGTAGTTTGCGCAAGGTGGCAGAGGACTCGGAGAATGGCCGCGAAGCGCTTCCGACCTATGACGGAGCAGGTCAACCGCAAACTCTTAGCGTCAGTAGGCGCGCCACGACGCCGCTCTCGGCCTAGGGCATCGGCCACCTTGAGGGGCAAGCCGTTGCGGCAGTATCGTCGCGCATCATGCCCCACCGGGCAGTTTCCCGCCAAGCAGTCACCCACGTCGAACACAGGTCGGTCAGGGGCGCCCTCTCGGTTATCCCTCTGGTTCTGGGGCCAATGACTCCTGCCGGCCAGGAGCCGACATCCATTTCCTGAATCTCAACGGCGGCAGTCCAACGGACAACGGACGTTCGCCTTAGCCCTCCAACATCACCCTGCCATGCTGTATATAAAAACAGCTGTCCGCGTGATCAAGCCGCGCTTCCGACATGGCCGCCAACCCACAGGGATGCCGCTCCGCTGCCTACGCCCGTCGCCGCCCCGAGCAAACCGTCCTCTACCGCCTCGTCCAGCAGCACCTGGAGACCTAGCTCGCGCTGGCGCGCAAAGGGGACTGGGACGGGCAGCGTATGCCGGCAGCCGCGGAGCGGGAATTCCGCCGCTATCTCGAATGCGGCATCCTGGCCTGTGGTTTTTGTAGGGCGCGTTGCCCGACGTGCGGCCACGATTTCCTGGTGGCCTTCTCGTGCAAGGGGCGCGCCGTCTGCCCATCGTGCAACGCCCGGTGCATGGCCGAGACCGCCGCCCACCTGGTCGATCACGTCTTCCCGCCCCTGCCGGTGAGGCAGTGGGGTGAGGAGCGATCGGTTGTCCAGTGGACAACCGCAGCGCTCCGAACGGCCGGACAGGATGTCCGGACTGGACCGCGGCACCAGGGACGGTTCCCCAGGCACGGCAACAGAAGCGGCTACGCTGGTACCTGGAGCGCGAGCCGGCGGCGGCCAGCGCCGTGCTGCACATCCTCCTGCGCGTGGTCGAGGCCCATCTGCGGAAAAGCTGTCCGGGGACCTCCGTGCAGGCGCGCTTCGAGCCGGTGAGCTTCGTCCACCGCTTCGGGGCGGCTCTCAACCGCCATCTGCATTACCACTGCTGCATCCTCGACGGGGTGTTCGAGCCGCTCGGAGCCGGTGGGGTCCAGTTCCGACAAGCCGCGCCACTGACGCCAGAAGAGGTTGCTGGGCTCTGCGAGCAGGTACGCCGCCGCGTGCTGCGCTGGTTCTCCCGCCACGGGCTGCTCGATCCCGATGACGCCCGCGACATGCTCGCCTGGGCCTAGCCGGGGGCCGCTCCTGCGCCCCCGGCATGTCCCCCATCCCTGGGGGCCAATAGCGGTTTCTCACTCGACGCCTCGGTGTGCATCGCCGGACCCGACCGGGCCGGACTGGAACGGCTGCTACGCTACTGCGCACGCCCGCCGTTCGGCCTTGAGCGGATCGAACAGGTCAACGAAGACCGGATCGTTTATCGTCTGCCGGAGCCACAGCGCAACGGACGCACCGCGCTGTCCCTCACCCCGCTGGAGTTCATCGGCCACCTCGCCGCCCTGATCCCACCCCCGCGCCTGCACCGCCATCGCTACCACGGTGTGCTGGCACCCAATGCGCCGCTACGCCTAGCCGCCACCACTTACGGGCGCGATGCGAACCTCGGCGGCGCGCCGCCAGCGGCCAAAGCCCCTGCCTCCCCCGCCGCCGCAGCCACCAAGGCCCGCTCCTCTGCGCACTACCCGTGGGCCCTGCTCATCGCCCGTCTGTTCCTCACGCTGCCGCTCGTCTGCCCCCGCTGCGGCGCCGACATGCGCATCATCGCCTTCAGCACGGAGACCGCCCCCGTGCGGCGAATCCTCAACCACATCGGCGAGCCCGTAGTGGCGCCGCCCATCAGCCCGGCCCGCGGGCCGCCCGCCTGGGACGACCCGCCCGTCGAGGCCGTACCCGACTGGGACGCCCTGGCCCAACCGCAAGCCGAGTACGTCTTCGACCAGCAGGTGCAGTGGTAGCCGCCTCCCGTCGCCTGGTCGCGCAGGCGACGCGCCACCCTCTATGCCCGCTATGCCCGTGCCTCGGCCAGGCAGCGCCAAGGGACGCAACAGTGCCCTCCCAACCGGCGGTTTCCTCCGCGCATGCCTCCCCGCCGGCCCCACTGTGCCCTTGCAGAGCACCTTCCTTCGATGCTGCGTTCACCCCTGACCCCAGCTGCCGTGCGGTTGGATTTCCTATCCCCTATCCCCTAATCTGGCGTTGAGACGGGGGGTGTGGCTCCTGGGGTCCGCGACCCGCGGCGACGGGTTGGGATAGAGTTTCGGTGTCGTTCATGGCGCGGTTCCAGCTGATTGGGAGAGGCCCGACCCATTCTGAAGGATTGCCTGGCGAAGCCAACACCGTCAGGTTGGATCTTGTAGCGTTCGAGCCCTGCCGCAAAGCGGCATTAGGACTCAGAACGACGACAAGCTGACCATGTGGCCCGACAGGGTCCCGATGACCGGCGACCCGAGCGAGCGCTCGGCCCGATAGTCACGCGTCACACGGTAGGCCGGAAGGCTGGCGCGCGACGGTTCGACCAAGCCATACCAGGGATCCAGACAGATGATCCCATTGCTGTCGTTGACACTCGCGCACACGACGAAGTGCCCGCCGCCGGATGCCCAGCCGACCCGCGCGATGAATGGAAAGCTGGCCGATGAGACGAAGGCCGCAACATTGGTCGTGTGGCTCGCGCTCGCCGGGACCCCGATCGCCACCAGCACGTCGGCCAGTGCGCGATAAGATTGGGTGCCATGCCCCTCCTGATAGCCGTCCGGCAGCAATTCCGTCACCTGCCGGACGCGTACCTCGCCGCCGACGATGGACTGCTGCCGCAGGATGCGCTCGACCATGTAGACACAGGCCGGCCCACAGGTATCCCCGCGCTGCTGCATCCAGATGAATTGCTGAGTGCCGTCGCTGTCAGTTGCTACGAGCTCGGGGAAGATCGCCATCTTTGCCTCCATCATCCGCACAGGGGCCGCGCCACTATGTCGCCCGCCAGCGCCTGTGTCAGCGGGCCACCACCGACTACTGGGTCAACGCCATGGACGGTCAGCCCTTTTTTGTCGTCAATCAGGTGGTCGACCCGGTGCTGATCGAGGTCATCGAGCAGAAGATCGTGCCGCGCATCGAGCAGAGCCTGCCCGCCCCGGCGGATCGGCAGCTGCAAACCGATCCGCTGCGCCATCGCTTCACCCTGGTGTTCGACCGCGAGGGCTATTCGCCGGCGTTTCTCGATCGCATGAAAACCCAGCACATCGCCTGCCTGACCTACCACAAATTCCCCGGCGAGGATTGGTCGCAGGAGGAGTTCGCTCCCTATCGAGTGCGTCTGGCCAACGGTGAGGTGGTGACCATGGACCTGGCCGAACGGGGCACCTGCCTGAGCAACGGGTTGTGGGTACGGGAGTTGCGCAAGCGCACCGAGCGCGGCCATCAGACCGCCATCCTGTGCACCGACTATCGCTCGCAGGCGGCCCCCTTGGCCGCGGCCATGTTCGCCTCGCTGGTCGCAGGAAAACTTCTTCAAATATGCCCGCGAACACTTCGCCCTGGATCGCTTGGCAGACTATCGCACCGAGGCCATTTCCGACCCCCTACGGGTCGTCAACCCCGACTATCGCCAGCTCGACGGACAGGTCCGCTCCGCCACCGGCAAGCTCACCCGCCGCCTGGCGAAGTTCGCCGCCATGACCCTCGAAGAGCCCATCGAGCCCAAGCATGTCGAGCCGTTTGTGCGCCGCAAGGCGGCGCTGCAAGAGGAGATCGAAACCCTGCAACACGCGCTCGCGACGCTCAAGGCCAGCCGCAAGGAGACGCCACACCACATCACCATCGACGAACTCCCCGAGGAGGCGCGTTTTCGCCAGCTCAGCACCCAGAGCAAGCACCTCGTCGATACCATCAAGATGATCGCCTATCGGGCCGAGACAGCGATGGCCAACAGCCTGCGCGAACACCTCAAACGGCCCGACGAGGCGCGGCGCCTGCTACGCGCCCTCTACACCACCGAAGCCGACCTGTTGCCCGACCCCGATGCGGGCACCCTGACGGTACGCCTGCACCACGGGGCGAATGCCGTGACCGATCAGGCCATCGAGAAACTCTGTGCGGAACTCAATGCGACGGAAACGGTTTTCCCGCGTACGAACCTGCGCCTGGTGCTGAAATTGGGCTCGACGTAAATTCCGGGAGATCAGGTCATCTGACCCTGTGCGTTCAGGTTCTGTTTGCCGCGGAGGTTCCAATCCCCGGCCACCGGGGGTGTCAGTGGCCGGGGGCTTTGTCCCGTGTTTGGCTACCGGGGTCTCAGTCGTCGTCGCTGCAGCGGGCGTATTGCACCGGATGCGGAGCGCTGGTCTTGCCGCCGTGCCGACCCTGGATCCTGCACGGCGCCGAGGGCAGCTTCAGCTCGATCTCGAACTTGCCATCGTCCTCCGTTCTGACGCTGCCCAGCACCTGGGCGGTGTCTGCGTCAAGAATCTCCAGCGTGGTTTCCGAAGGCGCGTTCGTGCCTTTTCCGGTGAGCTTACGGTCGCTGGACTTCCATGTGACGTCTCGGAAATCCACCCGCAGTTCCGGCTTCGGCTCCGGGGCGGCCTGCACATCGAGGGTCACCCGTGCCGGACCGCTCTCATCGTCACCGTCGCTTGCCTGGTAGGTGAAGCCGTCCGTTCCAGAGAACCCGGCATCGGGGCGGTACTCGAAGCCCCCGTCGGGGCGCAGGCTCAGCGAGCCGTGGGCAGCGGTCTGAATCAGGATCGCCTCGAGGGTATCGCCGTCCGGGTCCGTGTCGTTGCCGAGGACGCCGGGCGTACCGACCAGCAGGACGCCCTGTTGCGCGATCCCGTAGCTGTCGTCGGATGCCACCGGCGGCGCGTTGGCGCCCATGTCGCAGTCGGTCGGAGCCCGGGCGACCGCCAGGGTGTCCGTGGAGTCGCCGTACTCTGCCATTACCGCGCACGGGATATTGGTCGGGTTGTTAGCCCGGTAGACCCAAATCCCCTTCTTGTTGACGATAGCCGTGGCGATCGGCTCGAGACTGTAGGCATTGCGGATGAGCACGGTTTCGCCGACCGGCACGCCGTCGCCTCCGACCAGTAGCCGTGTGAGCTTGACGCGCCAGACCGCCTTGTCGATGCGGACCTGTTCGTAGCCGCCGATCAGGTTCCCGATACAGTCGCTGCCGTCGCATTCGGTATCGGCGCTGTCGGTGAGCCCGTCGCAGTCGTTGTCGAAGCCGTCGCCGCACGCCTCGGGCGCGCCGGGGTTGACGGAGGCGTCGCCGTCGTCGCAGTCAGTGGGCCCGCAGTACCCGCCTTCGAAACTGAAGCCGTCGCCGTCGAGGTCGCTGCAGAGCGCGCTCACGGGACAGCCCACCGCGCCGGGGTCATCCTCGTCGACCAAGGCGTTGCAGTTGTTGTCGATCCCGTCGCTGCAGCGCTCCTCGGCACCGGGATTGACCGCGGGGTCACGGTCGTCGCAGTCCACCGGACCGCAGACGCCACCGTCGGGGCTGGACCCGTCGCCGTCGCCATCCGAGCACACCGGCGCCGGCGCCTCCACCGTGATCCGGCGCTGGGCCGGTGTCGGGTCGGTGAGGCCCAGGCTGTCGCTGACCCATAGCCGCACTAGGTAGACTCCCGCCGTGGAGAAGGTGACCTCGCCCGGGTTTTGCTGGCTGGAGGCGGGCGCCGCGCCACCGAAGTCCCAGCTGTAGCCCAAGGGGGTGTGACCGTCGGGATCGCTGCCTGTGCCCTGGAACAGCACCCGATCCCCTTCCATGACGGTGCGGTCGCCGGCGGGGGCGGTGATGGTGCCGTTCGGCGCGTTGTTCACATGGTCCGGGCAGAACTGCGCATAGTCCCGGGCGTCGTACCAGTCCCACTCAGGAGTCACCCGGGTCTTGAGGTTCGAGACATGACACAGGGCGCAGCCCTGGTCGGCGAACGGGCGCTGCCCGTTCCTCGGCTGACAGTACGCGTCCACCGCCGGGCCGAATGATGAGCTGTCTTTCGCCTGGACGTCTGTGGTTGGCGTGACGTAAAGCAGCACCGGCAGGACGGTCACCGCGAACCGTAGGATTGTCTTGTTGCGCATGTTCGTCGCCCCCGCTAGATGGCCCGAATCTTCAGCAGCTCGTTACCGGCCGGATCGGCGAGGTGCACCGCGCATCCCATGCAGGGGTCGAAGCTGTGGATGGTGCGCAGGACCTCCAGCGGTTGGCCGGGGTCGTGCAGATGGTGTCCCCGCAGGGCGGCGTCATAAGGGCCCTCCCGGCCCAGGGCATCTCGGGGGCTCGCGTTCCAGGTGGTGGGTACCACGACCTGGAAGTTCTCGATCAGGCCGTTGGCGATGACGACCCAGTGGGCGAGGGCACCGCGCGGGGCCTCCATGAAGCCCACCCCCTGGGCTTGGGCCGGCCAGCTGGCCGGGTCGAACAGGGCGTCGTTGAACACGGTTGTATCGCCGGCGGCGATGTTGTCCATCAGGCGCCGGTACCAGAGCTCCATCTGACCGGCCAGCGCGCTGCACTCGATGCCGCGGGCCGCGGTGCGCCCGAGAGTGGAATAGAGCGCGCTCAGCGGCATTTTCAGCTCACCGAGGAATCGGTTCACGCCCTCGCGCACCGCCTCGTTGCCCTGGGCGTACATGATCACGACCCGCGCCAGCGGGCCGACCTCCATCGGGTTTCCGTACCAGCGCGGGGACTTGACCCAGGAATACTCGGCGTCCAGATCCAGCTGGCTGTAAGGCAGCGGCGGGCCGGTGTAATGGGGTCGGGTCTCGCCGTCGTAGGGGTGCAGCGGGGTGTCCTTGCCCGTGCTGTAGTCGTACCAAGAGTGGCTGACCAATTCCTGGATCTGGTTGACGTCGTTCAGGTCCACCTCCAGGACCTGAGACAGGTCGCGCCCCAGGATGGCCCCGCGCGGGAAGAAGAAGTCCGCGGGGTCGGCGATGTCGTACTGGGGGAAATCCCCGAAGGACAGGAAGTTACCCAGTCCCTCGCCCTTGCTCGCCCAGTCCTTGTAGAACCGGGCGATGGCGAGCAGGTCGGGTAGGTAGACCTTGTCGACGAACTCGCGCCCCTCGGCGATCAGGTCGGCGACCAGGGCCAGGTTGGTGCCGTTCACGGCGGTGGCCGCGCCGCGGGTGTCGATGGCGCAGGGCATGCCGCCCACCACGAAGCTGGGGTGCGGGTTCTTGCCGCCGAAGATCGCATGCACCTTTGCGATACTGCGCTGCCAGCCCAGGGCCTCCAGGTAATGGGCGAAGGCCAGCAGATTGATCTCCGGTGGCAGCTTGTACTCGGGGTGACCCCAGTAGGCGTTCTTGAAGATGCCGAGCTGGCCGGCGCTGACGAAGCTTTTGAGCTTCTGCTGGACCTCGGCAAAATAGGCGGTGCTGTTGTTGTGCCAGTCGCTGATGCAACGCTGGGCCTGGGCGGTGAGGGCCGGATCGGCTTTCAGGGCGGAGGCCACGTCCACCCAGTCCATGGCGTGCAGGTGATAGAAATGGACCACGTGATCCTGGATGTACTGCGCGCCGTTCATCAGGTTGCGGATGATCTCGGCGTTCTCAGGAATCGGGTAGCCGAGGGCGTCCTCGACGGCACGCACCGAGGTGATGCCGTGGGAGGTCGTGCAGACCCCACAGATGCGTTGGGAGAAGGCCCAGGCCTCGCGGGGGTCGCGGCCGCGCATGATCATCTCGATGCCGCGGATCATGGTCCCGCAGCTGGAGGCGCGGGTGATGTCGCCGTTGCCGTCGACCTCCGCCTCGATGCGCAGGTGGCCCTCGATGCGGGTGATCGGGTCAACCACTAGCCTAGTCATTTGTGTACCCCTGCCCGAGCGCGAAGGCGTCGCCTCGCCGGGCTGCTTTTTGTGAGAAAGGGTTCATGAATTCGCCGCGACGGCGGCGCTAGAAGCCGAGGTCGTAGAAGCCGGCCACGCCGGCGTCGACCCGGTCCCAGAAGTCCGGCTGCGAGCAGCCGATGCAGCCGTGGCCCGAGTGCATCGGATAGCTCGTGCCCTGGTTCCACTTCAGGGTGCTGCAGGCGTTGTAGGTGCTCGGGCCCTTGCAGCCGAGCTCGAACAGGCACCAACCCGCGCGCGCGCCCTCGTCATCGAAGGACTTGGCGAACTCACCGTTCTGGTAATGCACCAGGCGGCTGCAGGAGTCATGGACGGAATTGCCGTAGTACACGAGGGGGCGTTTATGGGCATCCAGGTCCGGGGCGGTCCCGTGTGCCAGAAACCAGGCGATGGTGCCGGTCAGGACCTCCGGCACCGGCGGGCAGCCGGGCAGGTTGATCAGCGTCTGGGCGGGGATCAGTCCCTGGTCCATGAGCTCGTCGACGCCTAGAGCATCGCCCGGGTTCGGGTAGGCCCGCGGCAGCCCGCCGAAGGACGCGCAGTTGCCCACCGCCAGCACCAGCGCGGCGTTACCTACCGCCTCGCTGACCACATCCAAGACCGAGCGCCCGCCGATCGCCGACCAGGCGCCACCGTCGCGTAACGGTACCGAACCCTCCACCACCAATACGTAGCCACCGGCGGCGACGGTTTCCTCGCGCGAGCGCTCCGCGGCCTCGCCCGAGGGCCCCATCAGGGTGTTGTGGTAGTCCAGCGAGAAGTGATCGAGAATCAGGTTCTCGATGGTGGGCTCGTAGGAGCGCAGCAGGGACTCGCTGCAGCCGGTGCACTCCTGGGCCGAGAGCCAGATCACCGCCGGGCGCGGGGCTGCCGCCAGACTCTCCGCGAACCACACGTTCATATCCTGCGGCAGGGCCAGCGAGGTGGCGGTAATGGAACAGAATTTAAGGAAGGCTCGGCGTGAAACACCCCGCTGGTGCAGGGACTCAAGAAGCGTTTCACCCTCCATGGCATTTCGAGTTGCCATTTCGCTACCCCGGCTGATTGCGTTGATTCACTATTTGCCGCGTCCTTATCCATGCTCTTGAATAGAAAGGAAAGGCGCGACTTCATCGGAGGGTTTCCGCCCCCGGCCAACGGATGCTGGCGGGGTCTAGGGTAAGTGGCCGGAAAAGGGACGTTCGTGATGGATTCGACAAAAGAGCGCAGGCGGAGGATTCTCGATTGAGAACTGAGAATCCGGTTCGGTCGCGAGCGAGAGCGGACGCGTTGAGGTTCAGCCGTCCCGTCGAAGTCAACTGAGGGAGATGAGATGACTGGCCCTCTTCCTCGGTGGACTCAAAATGCTGTCGGAGGGCATGCAAAAGGCCGCAGGTCAGACCATGAAGGTCGTGTTGGCAAAACTCACCACCAACCGCTTCAAGGGGGCGCTGACCGGGGCCTTTGTGACCGGCATTCTCAACTCGTCCACCGTCACCACCTTGTTGGTCGTCGGCTTTATCGGCGGCGGCATGATGACGCTTGCCCAGTCGGTCGGTGTGATCATGGGCGCCAACATCGGCAGCACCCTGACCGCCCAATTGCTGGCCTTTAACCTGGCGGCGTACTCCCTAGGCCCTGTCGCGATCGGGTTTTTCATGCTGTCCTACGCCAAGCGGGAGAAGGTGCAGTATTACGGCATGATGCTGATGGGCATCGGCCTGGTGTTCTTCGGGATGGGCCTGATGAGCGAGGCCATGACGCCCTTGCGCAGCTATGAGCCATTCCTGGGGCTGCTCAGGAGCCTGGAGAACCCGATGGCAGGCATCATCGCCGGCGCGGCCTTCACCGCCGTTGTGCAGTCCTCCGCTGCCACGGTCGGTATCGCCATCGCCATGGCCAGCGAAGGCTTGCTGGCGTTGCCGGCGGGCATCGCGCTGGCGCTCGGAGCGAACATCGGCACGGCCGCAACGACCGCTGTGATGGGTATTCTCAGCAGCAAGTCGACCGATGCCGTACGGGCCTCCGTGGTGCACGTCGCCTTCAATGAATGTAATAGGCACCCTGATTTGGCTGCCCATCATCTGGCTGTTGGTGGACATAACGATTTGGATCTCCCCAGCCAGCCCCGGGCTGGAGGGGACGGCGAGGGCCGCCGCAGAGGTGCCGCGTCAGATCGCCAACGCCAACACCCTATTCAATGTCCTCAACACCTTGATATTCATCGGATTCACGGGCTGGTTCGCCAAACTCGCGGAGCGCATCGTGCCGGAGCGCGAGCTCCAGGCGGGCGTCATCATAGAACCGGAATTTCTCGACGAAGCGGCGCTCAAGGCGCCATCCATCGCGCTGCAACAAGTACGCCTGGAGCTGGCCCGCAAGATGTTGACCGAACTCTACGGTTCCGTGGTCGAGGCCGTCGGGTATGCCGTACAAGCGATCCGCGACAACGATCAACACGCGGCCGAGTCCGTGCTGATGATGAAGAACACCCTGCGTGAGCAAGCGGATCGCCTGCTGGAGAGAAAGGCTTCGCGACTCTCGGTGGACGATCCGGACCATCTGGAGCGGGTGAGGCTGGAGATGTCGTTCGTCGATCAAATGCGGCGCATCTACACACTCTCAAAACGGATCGCCAAGGTCGTGCTGCCACGGGAGGTCGCGGAACGCGACTGAGCGCTCCACGAGGATCGCACCTGGGAGGGACACGAACGGATTCGGGCCAGGGATGGCTCTAATCGGCATCTCCTTGTCCTACCGTAGGGCTTTGATATCGGTCAAAGCGCAGCCCCCCTTCCTCACCTAGCATCAGCGCCTACCGGGGGACCCGAACCCCTCTGCCGGAGGCGCCATGTCAGTCCCCACGGCCAACATCGCAACTTCCACTGCCGATCCGGTCACCCGCTACCCACCCGGGGACCTGGCTATCTGGATCTTCATCCTGGCGGAGCTTGGCGTCTTTGCGGTCTTCTTCGCCGCCTATGCCTTCGCCCGCGTCGGCGACGTGGCCCTGTTCAACGCCTGCCAGGACACCCTGGACAGGCGCGCCGCCCTGATCAACACCCTGGCCCTGATCACGGGTAGCTACTTCGTAGTGCGGGCGGTGGCGGCGATCCGCCTGGGCAACCAGAGCGGCTGCGTCCGCTGGCTGGTGGCAGCCCTGGGCATGGGCCTGCTGTTTCTAGTCGTGAAGGTCTCGGAGTACGCGCACCACTTCGGCGAAGGCGTGACGCTGAGCACCAACACCTTCTATATGTTCTATCTCTCGCTCACCTTCTTTCACTTCATGCACGTCATACTGGGCATGGTCATCCTGGCTGCAGTGGCGCTGAAGGCCAGGGCCGGCGGCTATTCGGCCGCGGAGCATGACGGGGTGGAGACGGGGGCCTCTTATTGGCACATGGTTGATCTGGTATGGCTGATCCTCTTCCCGCTGATCTACGTGATGCGCTGAACCCAGCACAGGCCCAACGCCGCTGGCTGAGGCCCTGCACCTGGGTCTATCTGGCCATGCTGAGCCTGACCCTGGTCACCTTCGCCATCGGCGCGGCCGGGCTCGGCGGCCTGACGGTGTCCCTGTCGGTCCTGGGCCTGGCCCTGCTCAAGGGCCAACTGGTCGGCGATTACTTTATGGGGCTCAAGGCCGTGCGCGGTCCTTGGCGCTGGGTGGTTGCCCTCTGGCTGCTGTTGCCCGGCGCCCTGATCGGCATCGCCTTCACCCTGGCCACGCCCTAACCACGGAGGCCCCATGAGCGCCATCCCCCAGATTTCCCCCCTTCCCATCTTCTACCGCGCCCAGGGCGGGGAGGTGGCCCTGTTCGAGCACGCCTTCCGCAACCGCCTGCCGATGATGATCAAGGGCCCGACCGGGTGCGGCAAGACGCGCTTCGTACGCTACATGGCCGAGCGCCTGGGCCGGCGACTCTACACCGTCGCCTGTCACGACGACCTGACCGCCGCCGACCTGGTGGGCCGCCACCTGATCGGCGACGGCGGGACCTTCTGGAGCGACGGACCCCTGACCCGAGCGGTACGCGAGGGGGCCATCTGCTACCTGGACGAGGTGGTAGAGGCGCGCAAGGACACCACAGTGGTCCTGCACCCCCTGACCGACGACCGCCGCATCCTGCCCCTGGAGCGCACCGGCGAGACCCTGCACGCCCCGGATGGCTTCATGTTGGTGGTCTCCTACAACCCCGGCTACCAAAATCTGCTCAAGGGCATGAAGCCGAGCACCAGGCAGCGCTTCGTGGCCCTGAGCCTGGGCTTCCCCAACCCCAAACTGGAGCTGGAGATCCTGGTGGGCGAGACCGGCATCGACCCGGACCAGGCCCAACGCCTGGTGCGCCTGGCGGGGGCCCTGCGGGCACTCAAGGATCACGACCTCGAAGAAGGGGCCTCCACCCGCTTGCTGGTCTATGCCGCGACCCTGATCCAGAGTGGCATGGCCGAGGCGGATGCCTGCCGGGCGGCCCTGGTAGAGCCCCTTACCGACGACGCCGACACCATTGCAGCCCTGACCGAGGTGATCGATGCGACCATCGGATGAGATCGAAGAGTCCCCAGGCGAGGACCCGGGTACCGTTCCGGGCTTCGGGCTGGCCATCGCCGCCGAGGCCCTGTACCTGGCCAATCTCCTGGTCCTGCCCGGGGCCGCCTTCCTGCTCCTGTTCTATCTGCGCCGCCGTGCCGGGCCCCAGGCACCGCCGTTGGCCGCCGCTCACCTGGCGCAGACCTTTTTCGCCAGCCTCTGGGCCGGCGGCCTGTTGGTGGTGGTCAACCTGGCCATCGTCCTACTGGGCGGCTACCAGGGAGTCCACACCTGGGTGGTACTGATCCTGTACTTCACTGTCTGCCATTCCACCCTGGTCCTGCTCGGGGTGATCGGACTGACCAAGGCCATGGCCGCACAGTGTTGGCGTTATCCCCTGATCGGTCGGCCGCTGCCGGCCGACTGCCCCGGTCGCCGACCATGACCAGGACCGGTCTCCAACGCGTCCGTGCCTGGACCCAGGTCGGCTTCTTCAGCCTGTTCCTGCTGGCCCCGCCCCTGGACATCCTGCGCATCGACCTCACCCAGGGCCATGCCATCCTGCTGGGACAGGCCTGGACGCTGGGGATCGACGACTTCCTGGCCGGGCGAAGCGGTATCGGCGACGCGACCCTGAACCTGTTCCTGCGCGGCTTCCTGCCGCTATTCGGCGGGGCAGCCCTGTTCATCTGGATCGCCTGGCGCTACGGACGCCTCTACTGCGGTTGGCTCTGCCCCCACTTCTCCGTGGTCGAACTGATCAACGGCCTGATGCGGCGCGCCTCCGGTAGCCCGAGCCTGTGGGAGCAAGCCCTCCCAACAAAGGGGTCCGGAACTGCCTGGTATTGGGTCCCTACCCTGCTCGCGGTCGCCGGCTTCGCCTTCCTCTGGGCCCTGGCTTTCCTGACCTATCTGCTGCCGCCCTTCGAGATCTACCACAACCTGCTGCACGGCACCCTCACCCGCAACCAGGGGGTCTTCCTCACCGCGGCGACGCTCGCCCTATCGGTGGAGTTCCTGCTCGCCCGCCACTTCTTCTGCCGCTACGCCTGCGCCGTCGGCCTGTTCCAGAGCCTCGCCTGGATGGCCAACGACCGGGCCATGGTGGTCGGCTTCGACACCCGCCGAGCCTCCGTCTGCACCGACTGCGACAATGCCTGCGACGAGTCCTGCCCCATGCGCCTCAAGCCCCGGACCCTCAAGCGCAAGATGTTCACCTGCACCGAGTGCGGGGAGTGCATCGCCGCCTGCACCCAGGTCCAGGGCGGCGACCCACGGCAGACCCTGTTGCGCTGGGTGGAGGGGGATGCAGCCCTGCCGGTGGTGACGGGCCGCCCCTCTAAAAAGGGGGCAGGCCTCCTTCCCACCCCAGATGTGTTTGGCGACAGCTCAGTGCGACAGAAAAAGGGACCTGCCCCCTTCTTAGTAGAGGGCGCCTGACGCCATGGAAGAGCAGGTCGGCGCCCTCTGGCACAAGGCCATTACCCGCTTCGCCCAGCGCATCGAGGGGCGTCGTTACCCCGAAGCCGGGGCGCGGCTCCAAGAACTCGCCCCAACCCTGGGCATCCTGTTCCGTGCCCTGGGCGGCGACGGCGGCCTCCAGGTCGAGACGGCGGATGCCACCGCCCACGGGGCGCGCCGCGGCTTCCTGCAATGGCTGGCGGGGACCGGCGACAAGGCCGAGCTGGCCTGGCGGGACGAGCGCTCCCTACGCCTGCCCGAGGTCATCGACTGCTTCCCGGACCCGGGGCTCAACCGCGACCTCTACCTGTGGCTGACCGCGCTGGCCATCGGTCAGCCCGGCGCCGCCTCCGGTGACCCGACCAACCCCGTCGAGACCTGGCTCCTGGCCAACCAGTGGCTGACCCGGCGGGCCCTGGCGGACCTCCCCGGCCTCAGGCCCCGCTATCGGCGCCTGGTGGCTGCCCACCTGGCCCTGCGCCCCGAGCCCTCGCGCCTGCCCGCGGCGGAGGCCGAGCGGGAGCGCCTGATCCGCCAAGCCCTGGCGGACCCCGGCAGCGTCAGCCAACTCCCCCTGGCCAAACGCCCTCCCCACCCGGTGCCGCTCTGGCTACACCCGCACCCGAACCAACCCACCGGAGCCGCCAAGACGGACCCCGGAGAGGAGCAACAATCCTCCCGCGACGACCGGGTCGAGTCCCTGGGCGAGCGCCGTCGTCGGGCCGCCGAGCGCGTCTCGATGCCGGAGAAGGACCAGGGCCTGGTCACGATCCGCATGGAGAACATCCTGACCTGGGGCGAGCACGTCCAGGTAGACCGCGGCACCGACGAGGAGGAGGACCTGGAGCGGGCCAAGACCGCCGCCTCGGACATGGACCGCATCAGCGTCGCCCGCGACCGCCGCGCCTCCGGGGCGCGGCTACGCTTTGACCTGGACCTGCCGGCGGAGTCCGAGGACGACCTGGTCCTCTCCGACGGCACCCTGCTCCCGGAGTGGGACTGGCGGCGCCAGCGCCTGGAACCGGACCGCTGCCGCATCGTCTCCCTGCTCGCCCACGACGCGGCCCCCTGCCCCCTACCCGCCCACCTCGGACGCACGGCCAAGCGGCTGCGCAACCAGTTCCAGGCCTTGGCCCCGGCACGCGTCTGGCACCGCGGCCAAGACGACGGACAAGAGCTGGACCTGGATGCCTACCTGCGCTTCGCCGCCGACCGTCGGGCGGGCATCGGGGCCCACGGCGACGCCCTGTACCGGGACCTGCGCAGCGGCGCCAGAGACCTGGCCTGTTTGCTCCTGGCGGACCTGTCGTTGTCCACCGACAGCCACATCGACGACCAGTCCCGGGTCATCGATGTCATCCGCGACAGCCTGTTCCTTTTCGCCGAGTCCCTGTCCGCCACGGGTGACCGCTTCGGCGTCTTCGGCTTCTCCTCCCGCCGCCGGGACCCGGTGCGCTTCCACACCCTCAAGGGCTTCGACGAGGGCTATACCGGTGCCGTGCGTGGGCGCATCCAGGCCATCAAGCCCGGCTATTACACGCGCATGGGGGCCGGCATCCGCCATGCGACCAACCTCCTCAGCAGCCCAGCCCGGCGGCCGGCGCCTGCTGCTGTTGCTATCCGATGGCAAACCCAACGACCTGGACCGATACGAGGGCCGTTTCGGCATCGAGGACACCCGCCAGGCCGTCGTAGCGGCCCGTCGCCTGGGCCTGACCCCCTTCTGCGTAACCATCGACGAGCACGGCAACGACTACCTGCCCCACCTGTTCGGCAGCGGCGGCTACGTGGTCATCCGCCGGCCCGCCGAACTGCCGGCGCAACTGCCGTTGCTCTATGCTCGCTTGACTGCTTGAGGGGTTGGGGGAGCGGCAGATGGGCATTGTTCCCATCAACGTGGCCCCCGATTTGCCGTCGGCAATAGAGGCACGCGGTTACCCCCAACCCGCTGTTTCATGGCTGATTTACCGAGGCAAGCGGGTCCATAATTGCTTACCTCACGCGGCAAAATCGCCGGTAGTTCGAGCATCTGCGGCAAAACTGCCTGTTAAATTGGGACAATAAGGAGCAGGAAGACCGACACCCCACATTGACGTAACCAGTAAGGCGATTAGCGCTGTAGCTCAGCTGGCGGGCTCACGGTCTGAGCCTGTGCCGGGCGCAGAATCCTCGTCACCCCATGACCGAGGATCCGGCGATGCCCCAGAACAAGATTCAGTTTCAGCCTGGTATGCCATTGAGCGAGCTCATCGAGCGGTTTGGGACCGAGGCGCAGTGCGAGACCGCCCTGGAACGGGCACGCTGGCCAACGGGCTTCGTCTGTTCGGAGTGCGGGGCGTCGGCGCACTCCACGTTCCTGGCCGATGGGCGCAAATACTGGCAGTGCGCGCACTGTCGAGTGCAGACGACGGTGTGGGGGCGGCTAGATGCTTATCAAGTCTTGTATTTTGCACAAAATACAAGACCCCATATTCCGAACCACCCTTGCCATCGGCTAGTAATTGTTCCCGTCCGCTTCGCGGAGCATCACTCAGCATACCGAATTCCGGGGACAGTTTACTTAATTCCGCTGCGCGCCAAGCGAAATCAATCAAGGACGTCGCCGTCAACATGAACGCCACAGCCCGACCCTATACTGCGCTCGCGCGCATTACGCTATCCTACAAGCTCGTGCCAGGAGTTATGGGTCAGACTTGGCGTATCGTTGGCGGCTGCAAGAAACTATCTCAAGAGGTACGATTGTGAAAAGTGAATACACAGCTGTTGTGAAGCAAGAAGATGACTGGTGGGTGGGGTGGATTGAAGAAGTTCCAGAGAAGCATGGGGTCAAGTCTTGTATTTTGCACAAAATCCAGGACCCCATCTTCAGAACCGCCCTTGCCGTCGGCTAGTAGTTGTTCCCGTCCGCTTCGCGGACATCTCAGGTACTCCTACAGGGAACTTGCACCCCATCAGATCATGCCCATGCCGGGCGTACACAAAACATCAAACGAACCTCGCAACCGCTCGGCGATTTATGTCGGCGTCACGCATAACTAAACAGAGGAAATCATGCCGTCAATATCAGCATTCTACGGAATCATAGTTTACATGTACTTTATGGAACAATAAACAACACAAGCTTCCCCATATCCACGTCAAGTATTCCGGAGAGGAAGTCATAGTATCAATACCGGAGGGCAATGTTCTTGAAGGCAATAATTCCTTCTTCCAAAATGAAACTGCTTCAAGCGTGGATAGAAATACATAAAGAAGGAACTCATGGCTGATTGGGAATTAGCCATATCTGGTGAAGCAACCTTAATAAAATTGATCCGCTGAGATAAAACAATGCATCCCACGAGTAACAGAAGTATTTCCCTCGCATGATTATAAATTGTCTCTAGTATTTACCAATGGAGGAGGCGAGTGGAAAATACTGATTGCTCCGGTTTACTCGACTTCGGCGTATTCAAGGAATTTAAGAACAAACATTATTTCGTTCAGTGCGAAGGTTATTGATGGAACTAGTCTGCGAGGCCGCTCCCGGATTTCGCTAGCCAGCGTCTGCGCGTCGGTTACTTCGGTGTCAGAATTCCAGCTTTTCCAGCAGCAACAAACTCTTACTGACAACTGCCAACTGAAAACTGCAAACTTTCCCCTATATCTAAGCGCTGCGCAGCCGGGTGAGCTTGACCAAGCCGATGGCCGCAAACGGAAGGAAGAGCGCCAACCCCGTCACCGTCAGCAAGAGCCAGCCGAGCTCCGAATAATCTGCCGGGACCGTGACCGCGCCAGTGGTGCGGTCCGTCACCTCACGGGTGATCGTGAAGATCTGGTTCAGGTACTTGGTGAGGAGCTGACTGAGCGACAGCGCCAGATTGGTGAAGGACGCCATGACCGCGAAGAAGGTGGCCTTGAGGTGCGCGGGGGCGGAGTTGGCGATCCACGCCAGCATCGGGATCATGGCGACCTGACCCAGGGGCGACTCGACGGCGGTGTCCACCAGGGCGATGAAGCGCGCATCCACCAGCCCCCCCGTATGGGCCGCGGTCCAGACATGAAGCCCGTAGAACATGCCGATGATGGGCAAGGCCAGCAAGGTGCCCAGTAGTGTGAGGAAACCCACGATGTAGGCAATGGAGTGGTCGGCCATGAAACGACGGAAGATGAACATCCCAAATAGGGCCATGGCGCTCCCGATCAGGGACAGGATGGAGAGGAACTGCTGATCGAAGCTGAGGGCGTCGATCATCCACCAAGTCTGCCCCGCGCCCGGGCTGGGCGTGGCGCGAAAGACGAAGATAACGATGGCGGTCCCGAGCAGCACCCGCCGCGCCTCGGGCTCCAGCTCACCCATGAGCCTGGTAATCAGGAACACCACGATGGACAGGGAGCCCAGGAAGACGACCTCCTCGTTGTACGGCACATCCCCAAGGCCCATGGCCAGGGTGAAGGCCACGAAGACCAGGCTGCCGCCGAGGATCCACCAATTGGGAGTCGTCGCCGACGCGTGCCCATGGACCATGTCCCGGGCGGCGGCCGCGTCGTAACCGTGGGTGCGCAGGCGCCTGAGCTCACGCCGCTTGAGCACCCCGGCGAGGATGACGCCGGAGACGGAGGCCACCGGGATCAGGAGCGCAAGCTCGTAGATATGGATGTAGGTGGCGAGCTTCTGGGCCTCGTCCATGCCGTCCACGCCCTGAAACAGGACGACATTGAGTAGGGCCACGAAGACGCCGCCGCCGATGATGGCGACCCGCCCAAGGGTCTGCATCGTAGTGTGCATTAGGCGCTTGGCCTCGGGGGGGAAGGGATTGCCCTTGCCGTCGATGGTCGGGACCGCCTCCACCGTCATGGCATCGGCCACCACGTCCTGCACCACATAGCCGGTAGGCGCCAGGAGCACGCTCAGCACGTACCAGGCCGACACCGGCATGAGGGCACCCATGGCATCGGGTTGGGCGAGCAGGCCGAGCATGATCAGCAGGCTCGCAGCGATGAGCCCGGCCCCCAGATAGACCAGGACGGACTTGTAGCGCCAGATCAGGTCCACCAGGTGCCCGACGGGCATCTTCAGCGCCCAGGGGATCATGGCCCAAAAGCCCAAGGCCGCCAGGAACTCCGCCGAGAGGCCGAGATAGTCCTTGACGAAGAAGGTCCCGACGATGGCAGTCAGACCCGAGACCCCGGCCGCCAGATAGACCATCAGCGGGGGCAGATAGGAGAGCCGCAGCTCCCGCCCGAGTTCCAGGACGTTGCGGTCGAACCAATGGTAGGCGCGTTTAAACATGGGGCGGCAGGATGAGGGCGAACAAGGGACTGGTGAGGGGCTTTCGGGGCGCAAAAGCGCCCGGAAGATGCACGATTCCGGGCTAAAGCATTGACGGTCTGATCAGACTCTCCGCCGGAATTCCCAGCTGATCGTGCAGGTTACGAATCATGGGGAGCGTCAGCGGGCGCTTGCGGTTGAGGATCTCATACACACGGTTAGATCGCCCGATCATAGGCTCCAGGTCCTTCGCCGTGAGGCCGGCCTGTTCCATGCGGAACTTGATCGCCTCCACCGGGTCGGGTAAATCCATCGGGAAGTGCTTGGCTTCATAGGCTTCGGCGAGCGTCAGTAGGATTTCGAAACGCTCTCCTTCTGGTGTCGTCAATTCCGGTTCATTCTCAAAGCAGGCGGAAATCTCCCGCATCGCGGCGCGATAGTCATCTTCTGTGCGGATCGGTCGAATGCTCATGTCATAACTCGGTTTCGATGGTCTCTGCATCGATGGCGTCGTACTCCGCGTGGGTACCGATGAACTTGATGTAGAGCGCGCCGTAGCGATAAGCCACCGCGACGATCAAGCGGTAGGTGTTACCACTGATGTTGAACACCACCCGTCGATTCTTGAGGATGCTGGCGCTGCGGAATTGCACCTTGATGTCCGCTGGCTGCCTCCAGTCCGCTTTGCGGGCTTCGTCGACCCAGGCCTCCAGATGTTGCTTGGCGCCCGGGTGGCGCTGCCAGAAGTCGCGCAGCACTTTCGTGGCGACGATTCTCATGGCGGCATGCTAGTCCCGTAATGGGACTATTTCAACCACTCCCCTCATGACACCGGCTCCCCTCGTAACACCGCAGGAGCGGTGTCACGAGTTCGGTGCCGTGTCACGAGGGGGAATCTGTGCCAGGAACGGAATCGGCCCCCTCCCGCCCACAGGATCAATACATTCGATGCCGGAAGAGCCAGGCCGCGGCCGTGAGACTCACCAGGGCGATCAGGGCCATGGGCCAATACTGATCCATCAATAGGGCATAGGAATCCCCCTCCAGGAAGACCCCGCGGAGCACGATGAGGAAGTAGCGCAGCGGGTCGAGATAGGTCAGGAGCTGCACCGCAACGGGCATGTTGGCGATGGGGGTGGCGAAGCCGGAGAGGATCACCGCCGGGACCAGGAACAGGAAGGCGCCCAGGAGCCCTTGCTGCTGGGTCACGGCCAGGGAGGAAATCATGAGCCCTACCCCCACGGCGGAGAGCAGGAAGAGCCCCATGCCCAGGTACAGGGCGCCGATGTCGCCGCGCAATGGGATACCGAACCCCTTGACCGCGATCAGGACAATGAGGCTCCCCTGGAGCAAGCCGATGAGGACCCCGGGGACCGACTTGCCGATGAGGATTTCCACGGGGCGCAACGGCGTCACCAGGAGCTGGTCGAAGGTCCCCGCCTCCCGCTCTCGCGCCACGGAAAGGGCAGTGACGATCAGGGTCACCACCAGTGTCAGGAGCCCGACGATCCCCGGGACGATGAACCAGCGCGACTCCAGGTTGGCGTTGTACCAGGGGCGAATCTGGAGCTGTGCCGGCGGCTTCTGGCCGCCGTGGTGCTCGGCCCAGGCGATGTTGTAGTCGGTGACGATGGACTGGACATAGTTCAGGGCCAGCATGGCGGTATTGGAGTTGCGCCCGTCGAGGATGACCTGGACCTTACCGCCGTCGCCGCTATGGATGTCCGCGGAAAAGCGCGGGCCGATGTGCAGCACCAGCAGGGCGTTGCGCCCGTCGACCAGCGGAGCGACCTGGCCGTCGTGATCAAGACGGGCGACGATATCGAAGTTGCGCGACCCCTCGAAGCGGGCAATCAGCTCGCGGGCGGCGGCCCCGCCGTCCTGGTCGTAGATGGCCAGGGCAGCGTGGTTCAGATCGAAGGTCGCGGCAAAACCGAAGATCATGAGTTGGGCGATGGGCGGGCCGATCAGCACGAAGCGGCTGCGCGGGTCGCGTAGCACTGCCAGGAGTTCCTTGATCACCAGGGCGAGGATGTGCTGGAACATCGCCTACTCCAGGTCCTTGCGTGCCTTGCGCCGTAGCAGCGCGAAGAAGACCAGCATCATGGCCAGCAGGGCGGCGGCGTTGGCCAGGACGACGGCCCAGACGTCCCCGGCCATGAACAGGGTCTGGAGGATGGCGACGAAGTAGCGCGCCGGCACCACATGGGTGATGACCTGGATGGGGGCGGGCATGGAGCCGATGTCGAAGATGAACCCGGACAGGATGAAGGCCGGCAGAAAGGTCGCCAGGATCGCAATCTGACCGGCGACGAACTGGCTGCGGGCCACCGTGGAGATCAGCAGCCCCATGCCCAGGGCCACGAGCATGAACAGGGCCGATGTCAGGATCAGGAGCCAGAAGGACCCCTGCAAGACCACCCCGAACTGCCAGCGGGCCATGGCCACGCTCAGGAGCATGCCCCCCATGCCCAGGACGAAGTAGGGCACCAGCTTGCCGAACAGCAGTTCCCAGATGCGGATGGGCGTGACCATCAGCGCCTCCATGGTCCCGCGCTCCCACTCCCGGGCGACCACCAGGGCGGTGAGCAGTGCCCCGATCAGGGTCATGATGACGGCGATGAGCCCGGGAACCAGGAAGTTACGGCTGCGCAGGGCCGGATTGAACCAGACCCTCTGATCCACCCGCACCGGGAGCCTGAGTTCTTGCCCTTGGGAGGCGGCATAGGCCGCGAGCCAGGTCTGCCAGGCCCCCTGGATGTAGCCGCTGGTGATGCGGGCTTGGTTGGCGTCCACGCCGTTGACGATCACTCCGATACGCGCCCCGTCCGGGGATCGCAGGCCCCGAGCAAAGTCCTGGCGCAACCACAGGATTGCGTCCACCTGGCGCAGCGCCATGGCCTGCTCGGCCTCCTGGATACTCCCCATGGTGCGGGGGTCGAAGTACTCGGAGGCGTCGAAGCTCGCCGCGAAGGCCGCCGTCTGGGCATCGGGCTGATCCGCCACCAAGGCCAACGGGATGTGCTTGGCGTCCAGGGAGACCCCATAGCCGAACAGCAGCAGCAGGACCACCGGCATGACGAAGGCGATGGCGATGCTCGATGGATCGCGCAGGATCTGCAGCGACTCCTTGCGGATCATGCCGCGCAGGCGCATGGCCGCCCCGCCGCGTGCAACGCCCTCTGGACCGCTCACGGCAATGCCCCCAGGGTGTCGGCGCGTCCCTCGATCAGGGCGATGAAGGTATCCTCCATGGTCGGGTCGGGTCGCCCCGGGCCCTTGAGGCGTGCCTTCAGGTCCGCGGGCGTCCCCTCCGCCAGGACCTCACCCTCGGCCATGATCACCAGGCGGTCACAGTAGTTGGCCTCGTCCATGAAGTGAGTGGTGACCAGGATGGTGACTCCGGACTCGGCCAGTGCATTGATGCGCTGCCAAAACTCACGACGCGCCAGGGGATCGACCCCGGAGGTCGGCTCGTCCAGGAAGAGGATCTCGGGCTCGTGCATCAGGGCCGCCGCCATGGCCAGGCGCTGCTTGTAGCCCTGGGACAGGTCACCGCTCTCGGTATCCGCGAACTCGGTCAGGTCGAACCCCTCCAGGGCCAAGCGAACGCGGCCCTGACCATTGCGTCCCGAGAGGCCGTAGGCCCTGGCGAAGAAGTTCAGATTCTGGGCCACCGTCAGATTGGCGTAGAGGGAGAAGCGCTGGGCCATATAGCCGATGCGCCCGCGGGCCTTGGCGGCGGCATGGCGCAGGTCGTGGCCGGCCACGGTCAGGTGCCCGGCGCTGGGCGGGAGCAGGCCGCAGAGCATGCGGAAGGTGGTGGACTTGCCCGCCCCGTTCGCCCCCAACAGGCCGAAGACCTCGCCCCGGCGGACCTCGAAGCTGACCCCCTTGACGGCAAAGAAGTCGCCGAAGCGTCGCTGGACCTCTTCGACCCGGATGACCGGCTGGTTCGGATCTGCGGCTGAGGTCGTGATCGGCATCGCGTTGGGACCAAGGATCGCGCCAACAGCCGCGAGCCGCACGGGATCGGGGGCCTTAACGGACGAACTATCCACCTGGGCGTGTATGAGGGTGATGAAGGCGTCCTCGAAGTTGGGCGCAACCGGGCGGATCTCGACCCCGGCCAGCCCAAGGGCAGCGAGGTCGGGCGGGCGCGGGTCCCGAGTAACCACCCGCACCCCCTCTCCCTGAATGATGGCGTCCAGCACCCCTGGGGCCGCCGCCAGCCGGCGCTGAAGACCGCGCTTGGGGATATCAACGGCAAAAACCAGATGGCTGTGCCCGGCGAGCGGGGCGCTGAACTGTTTGGGTGGCCCCTGCCCCAGGAGCCGGCCCTGATGGAGCAGGATCACCTCGTCGCAACGCTCGGCCTCGTCCAGGTAGGCGGTGCTCAGCAGCACACTCACGCCCTCTTCGCGCACCAGACGGTAGACGATGGCCCACAGCTCCCGCCGCGAGACCGGGTCCACGCCCACGGTGGGTTCATCCAGGAGCAGCAGGCGTGGCGGACGCACCAGGGTGCAGGCGAGCCCGAGCTTCTGCTTCATCCCCCCGGACAGGCGCCCGGCCAGGCGCTTGGTGAAGGGTGTCAGCCCGACCATGTGGAGCAACTCCGCATAACGCCCGGGACGGTCGGACTTCTGCACACCCTGGAGGTCGGCGTAGAGGTCCAGGTTCTCCGCCACGCTCAGATCCTCATAGAGCCCGAAGCGCTGGGGCATGTAGCCGATGGACGACTGGACCGCCAGGGACTCATGTGCCAGGTCCAGGCCTAGGACCTCCAGGCTCCCAGCATCCAGGCGCAGCAGCCCGGCGGCCAGTCGCATGAAGGTCGTCTTGCCGGCCCCATCGGGCCCGATGAGCCCGGCGACCTGGCCAGGTGCGACGCTCAGGGAGACCCCGTCCAGGGCCTGGATGTGCCTGCCCCCGGCCTTGAATCCCTTGGTCAGGCCGGTGCAGGTCAGTGCCGGGCGAGGGAGAATGGGGTTAGGCACTGGGTCTGGGGTAGCGGGCGGGCAGCGCCTCATTCCGCGCAGCGGTCCCGGTTACCGGTATCCGACGGCACCTGCCCAGCGGGGATGGTCACAGTCGCAGGCATCCCCAGGCGCAGCTCGCCCCGCGGGTCGCACACGAAGATACGCACCTGATAGACGAGGCGTGTGCGCAGGTCCGTCGTCTCGACGTTCTTCGGGGTGAACTCGGCACTGGGGGAGACGAAACCAACCCAACCAGGGTAGGTTTTGTCCGGAAAGCTGTCGGTACGGACCTGGGCACGCATCCCCTCCGCGACGCGCCCGAGATCAGGCTCGGGGACATAAGCGCGCACCCACAGGGGGTCCAACAGGGCCAGGGTAAGGGCGGGGCTCTGAGGGGAGGCCATGTCTCCAGGCTCCAAGAGGCGGTCGCGCACGACCCCCGCCGCCGGGGCCCGGAGGGTGGCGTCCGCAAGCTGTTCCCGGGCCAGGATCAGATTCGCCTGGCGGGCGGCCAGCTCGGCCTGGGCCTGGGCGATGTCCTCCTTGCGCGGTCCAGCCACTACCAGGGCGTAGGTCTGCTCCGCCGCGCGCATCTCCCCCTGGGCCGCGTCCGCGGCGGCACGAGCCTGGTCCAGCTCTTCAGGCGAAGTGAGCTTCTGCGCGGCCAGCTTCTGCAGGCGCGCGTAGCTCAACTCGGCGCTATGCGCGCGGGCCTTGAGGGCATCGAGTTGGGCGCCGGCCTGGAGCACCTCCTCCGGGCGACTACCGGCCTGGAGCCGGGCAAGGGCCTGGACCTGTGCCTCCCGCGCGGCCGAGGCCGCGGCCAGGGCCGCCTCGAGCTTCTCGGTGCGCAGGCGTGCCAGCACTTGGCCGGGCTCGACGTGATCCCCCTCCTGCACCAGCACCTCCCGGACGAGTTCGCTGGCGTTGAATGCGAGGTTGGCCTCGCGGATGTCCACGTTCCCATAGAGGATGAGATCACCGCCGGGGCTCGATGGCACCCGGTTGTGTAAGCCCCAATAGCCACCCGCGGCGGCAAGCAGCAGGGGGATCAGCAATAGCTTCTTGGTCATCGCGCTCCAGAACTCAATCTCTGGGCATCGCCGCCCTGGCCGCTGGCCCGGCTATAGGACGGTGTCAGCCTATCATGCCGCTTGCGAACCAAGTTAGGCACGGTTGCCGTTGGGCCGGGTCGAGCCCAGGGAGACGCCCGCTTTGCGGACCCGCACCGCCATCGCTCATCGTCGCTGTTAGAGCACCGGCCACGGGGCCGCCGGGACTATACTGGGGGCGTCTCGCTGCTCGGGTTCCCCGTAACCGGCGGCGAGCGATAACAGCGCAGCACCGGCGCCATCCGGCGCCCCCACCAGGATACAGAGACCATGACCAAAGAGCGCAGCACCACCAAAGAAGCGAAGAAGAAACCTGAGCACACCCTCAAGGAAAAACGTGCAGCCAAAAAGGAAAAGGCTGCAACCAAGGGCCGCGTGTCCGGAATCTAGCCGACCACCACCCGGGCCCGAGGCGCCTTAGGCCGCCGTCAAAACGCGAACTTCCACCTGCGCCACCCATGCGACAGTGAGCCGCATGGGTGGTGCAGGTGGGTTTTCGGGCGCACCCCCAACCGACCTGGGCTCACAGGCCCAAGCGGCGCGTACGGTTGTCAGCGCTTGAACGCCTTGGCCAGAGCGTCGGCCATGGCGCCGCCTGCGGGCTGCGGCTGGGGCGAGCGCTCTGCGGGCCGGCGCTCGGGTCGCTGATTACCAGTACGCCGCTGCTGCGGCCGGGCCTGGGCGTCTCGTTCGCCCCGCTGACTGGGCTGACCCGGGTCCGCCTTTTCCGCCAGACGCCGTGTCAGGGCGATGCGCTTGCGCGGGATGTCCACCTCGAGCACCTTGACCTTCACCAGGTCGCCGGTCTTGACCACCGTATAGGGGTCTTTGACGAATTGGTCTGAGAGCTGGGAGATATGTACCAGGCCATCCTGGTGGACGCCGATGTCCACGAAGGCGCCGAAGTTGGTGACGTTGGTCACCGTGCCCTCGAGGATCATGTCCGGCTTGAGGTCGGCGAGGGTCTCGACGCCCTCCATGAACTCGGCGGCGCGAAACTCCGGGCGTGGATCGCGCCCCGGCTTCTCCAACTCCGCGAGGATGTCCTGAACGGTGGGGAGCCCGAATTGGTCGTCGGTGAACTCGGCGGCACTCAGCCGCCGCAGGGTCGCGCTGTCGCCGATGAGCTCGCCGATGCCCTTGCCCGCCTTGGCCAGGATGCGCCGCACCACGGGATAGGCCTCGGGGTGAACGGCGGAGGCGTCCAGGGGCTCGTTCCCACCCGGTACCCGCAGGAAGCCGGCACACTGCTGGAAGGTCTTGTCCCCCAACCGGGGGACCTGCTTGAGGCCGGCACGATTGGCGAAGGCGCCCTGGTCTTCCCGCAGGCGCACGATGTTCTCGGCGATGGTCCGGTTGAGTCCGGAGACCTGGGCCAACAGGGGCACTGAAGCGGTATTGAGGTCTACCCCAACCGCATTCACGCAGTCCTCCACCACCGTCTCCAGGGAGCGGGAGAGCTTGCCCTGGTTGACGTCGTGCTGATACTGGCCGACGCCGATGGCCTTGGGCTCAATCTTGACCAGCTCGGCGAGGGGGTCTTGCAAGCGCCGGGCGATGGAGACGGCGCCACGCAGGGAGACGTCCAGGTCCGGCAGCTCGTGGGAGGCGTATTCGGAGGCGGAGTAGACCGAGGCCCCGGCCTCGCTGACCACCAGGGATTTCATGCCCAGCTCCGGGTGCCGCTTGATCAGCTCCCGGGCCAGGCGGTCGGTCTCCCGCGAGGCGGTGCCGTTGCCGATGCTGATGAGCTTGACTCCATGGTTGGCGGCCAGGACAGCGAGGCGGGCGATGGACTGGTCCCATTGGTTCTTGGGCACATGGGGATAGATGGTGTCGGTGGCGACCACCCGCCCGGTGCCGTCCACCACCGCGACCTTGACCCCGGTGCGCAGCCCCGGGTCGAGCCCCAGGGTGGGCAGGCGCCCCGCCGGGGCCGCCAGCAACAGGGCGGAGAGGTTGCGGGCGAACACGCGGATCGCCTCCTCCTCCGCCGCATCGCCCAGGCGCCCCTTCAGATCCAGGTCCAGGCGCACGGCGAGCTTGACCCGCCAGGTCTTACGCACCGTCTCCACCAACCATGCATCCGCCGCCCGACCAAGGTCCTGGACGCCGAAGCGCTCTGCAATCAGGTGCCGGCAGACGGCATCCGGGTCCTCCCCCTCGCCTGCCAGCAGGTCGAGGTTCAGCACCCCCTGATTGCGCCCGCGGAACAGGGCCAGGGCCCGGTGGGAGGGGATCTTGTGGATGGCCTCGCTGTAGTCGAAGTAGTCCGAGAACTTGTTGCCCTCCTGCTCCTTGCCCTCCATGACTCGGGAGACCAGGATTCCCTGTTCCCACAGGTGCTCGCGCAGACGCCCCGCCAGGTGCGGGTCCTCGGCGAAACGCTCCATGAGGATCTGCCGTGCGCCCTCCAGTGCTGCGGCGGCGTCGGCTACGCCCTTGGCCGCATCCACGTAGGTCGCGCCCTGGGTCTGAGGGTCCAGGGTCGGGTCGGCCAGCAGGGCATCGGCCAGGGGTTCGAGCCCCGCCTCCCGGGCGATCTGGGCCTTGGTGCGGCGCTTGGGCTTGTAGGGCAGGTAGAGGTCTTCGAGACGCTGCTTGGTGTCTGCCCCCATGATGTCCGCGCGCAGGGCCTCGGTCAGCTTGCCCTGCTCCTCGATGCTGCGCAGCACGGTATCGCGCCGGTCCCAGAGTTCGCGCAGGTAGCCCAGGCGCTCTTCGAGGTGGCGCAATTGGATGTCGTCCAGGCCGCCGGTGGCCTCCTTGCGATAGCGGGCGATGAAGGGGACGGTCGCTCCCTCGTCCAGGAGCCCGACGGCGGCATCCACCTGGGACGGGTGGGCCTTGAGCTCGGTGGCGATGATCTGGGTAATAGTGGTCATGCGATACTTCTTCTGGTAGCGGGGCACAGGCGACGACGTGTCGACGGGCGGGGTCCAAGATCGGGGCGGCATTGTCGCAGCATCCGACGACCGTCGCAGCCGGCGGTGTTGCGGGAGGGAAGGCCTGTGGTCTTGTTCTGGGCAAGGTGCCTCGCCGCACACCCGTTAACCTAAGGATCGATTCAGAAACAACCGAAACAGGGGAGCTGTAGGGTGGACAAGCGCAGCGCAGTCCACCGGCGGCGTCGGTGGATTTCGCTGCGCTCATCCACCCTACGGGATGTTCAAGTTGTTTCTGAACAGTCCCTAAGCCGTCGATTGCTGGGTTTCGCTGCGCTCAGCCCAGCCTACGGATTGCGTGCTCTTTCCAGGGTAAAGGGAGAATCGCTGTTCGGACCAAGCTGCCACGCGGGGCTTGAGCGGTGCTCGTCGAGGGTGGCGCGGTGTTCAATCCGCCGAGCAGCGGGCACCATAGACGGCCATGACCTGTTTCAGCTCGGCGAGCAATCGGCGCACCTCGGCAACCGTGAGCCCTTGGGTCTCCGGCAAGGCTTCGCCACGCTCCAGGGCGGCGATATCCCCCCAAACGCGGCGGCAACCCTTCTCACAGAGAGACTCCAGGCGTGCCTCGATGAGGGGGTCAGGGCGGTGGCGGGATGGCAGCACCGGGCCCTGAGGACTAAGGGCTGGACGGGATTGCACGCTGGTCTCCTCATGAGGCTATGCATGAGCGGACTGACGGGGGACAGCCGGCTCGGTCGGTACGTCCATTTTATGACCAACAGGGGCAACCGCGCTTGACCCAGATCCACGCTTTCGCCCGGTGGGACTCCCACTCCCCCACCCCGACCCTTGCGCAGGGTGCCTTGCACCTATGGCACATCCACGCTGGGTCCAGCGGTGCAGATCCAGACCGGCTGTGGCCCCTCCTCTGCACAGAGGAGCAGCATCGGGCCCGTCGCTTCGCTACCGAGACCCTCCGGGGGCGCTTTGTGCGAGCCCACGGAGGGCTCCGCTCTATCCTCGGAATTTACCTTAGACAACAACCACAGGATATTGTTTTTAATAAATCTTGCACGGGAAAACCTGGTATCACTCGGGACCGCCTTTGGCCTGACGCAACAATTGAGTTCAACCTGACCGGAACCCACGACCTGGCGCTGGTCGCCGTCTCCTCTGGCTACCCTGTTGGGGTGGACTGCGAACGCATCGCCCACCGGAGCGCAACCATGGCGATAGCGCGGCGGATGTTCCCGGCAGACGTGGTCCGCGCCCTGGAGGCAACGCCGGAGGACGAGCGGCTGGATGGCTTTTTTGCTGCCTGGACGGCCCTGGAGGCCGAGGTCAAGGCCGATGGAAGGGGCCTGTTTCACCCGCCCGACCCTCTTGCCCCTGCCCTGGACATCGCCCACTTCACCCCACAGCCCGGGTACATCGCAGCAGTGGCACGGCAGCACCTGCCACCCACCCATGCGTGGGAGTCCTTCGCCTGGTCACTGCCCGATTGATCGGGGATACCCGCTCGACACGCAGTCTCAGAACGATGCCCGCCGCGGGCGCGCCGCGGCGGGGTAAGGGCGGGGGCCTTGGGATCAGCCTCAGGTGAACATGTCCGAGGTGATGTTGCGGTACCAGCCTAGTGCGAACTGGACCTCGATGGCCCTGGTGCGGGCATCGGCGTTGGCTGGCGACAACCCACCGGAGCCGGGGATACTCACGATCTTGCCGTCCTTCAGCTCGTAAACCCCGGCCACGGAGATGCCATAGTCCGGGGCGATGATGCTGTAGCAGGTGTTGAGGTAGGACGGGACCGGTACGGGCTGGCCGTTGACCGCAGCGACGATGGCGGCGGCGCAGACCTTGCCCTGGGAGTTGGCGGCGTAGCCGGACTTGGGCATGGCCCCGGCAATGGCCGAGTCACCGATGACATAGATGTCCTTGTGCAACGACGACTCGAACGTCTGCTGATCCACCGGGCACCAGCCGGAGTCGTCCGTGAGTCCCGCGACATCCGCGAGGCTGGCGGCCTTCTGGGCAGGGATCAGGTTGACCACGTCGCCCTTGTAGGTCTCCACCAAACCCGTCAGGGTCCGGGTAGCCGGATCGATGGCCTCAATGGCCCCGCCCGCGGCCGCTGGGACCCACTCGATCATGTCCCCGTAATTGCGCTTCCAGCCCTCGATGAACAACCCTTGCTTGGAGAAGGCGTCCTTGGCGTCGAGGACGATGACCTTCGACTTCGGTTTGTGCTGCTTGAAGTAGTGGGCAATCTGAGCGGCACGCTCGTAGGGCCCTGGGGGGCAGCGGAAGGGGTTGGGCGGGGCGACGATCATGCAGACCCCACCGTCCGGCATGGCGGTCAACTGCTTACGCAGCAGCACCGTCTGGGGCCCCGCCTTCCAGGCATGGGGTATGGTCTGCGAGGCCGCCTCGCTCATGCCCTGGATGGCATCCCAGCGGAAACTGACCCCTGGGGAGATCACCAGCTTGTCGTAGCGATAGACGGCCTTGCTCGCACCCTGGACCTCGCGCGCGTCCGGGTCGATGGCGACCACGTCGTCCTGGACCACCGCGATGCCGCGCCGGCTCAGGCCACGGTAATCGAAGGTGAGGCTGTCCATGTCCCGGTCGCCGCTCAACACCTCGTTGCTCAGCGGGCAGGAGACGTAGGGGGCATTGCGCTCGATCAGGGTCACCCGGATGTCCGGGTCCGCCATCTGGATGTACTTGGCAGCAATGGTGCCGCCGTACCCGCCGCCGATCACGACCACCCGTGCCTTCGGGGGTGCGGCAGCCGAGCGCGTGGGGAGGCCCAGGGTCGTGGCCGCCGCGGCGGCGCCGGTTGCCTGGAGGAAGGTCCTGCGTGTGATGCCACTCATGCCCATTCCCCTCACTTTTCGCTCTCGTAAAAACGTGCCAGGGCCGCGATCTCCTCGTCGGAGAGGCCCTTGACCCTCTTCCCCATCTTGGTCGGCCGACAACGGGCCCCGCGGGCGCGACAGATATCCAAGACGTATTGGGTATATCCGGCCCATTGCCCGGCCAGGCGCGGCGACTCGTCGTCCTGCTCACGCCCACCGTCGTCGTGACAACTCTCACAGAGGCGGTCGTGGACCGCCTGACCCTGGGCGATGGCCTTGCCCGATGCCACGCGGTCGGTGGAGGTCCAGGGCTGGGCGCCATAGAAACCGGCAATGGCCCAGATCTCCTGCTCCGTATAGCCCTTCATGATCCTGCCCATGATGGTGGACGGACGCAGGCCGCTCTTGTAGTCGCTCATCACGGAGTAGAGATAGCCGGGGTCCATACCCGCAATGCTGGGCATGAACTCGCCGGCGCTGGCACCGTTGGTCCCGTGGCAGCCGGCGCAGGTATTGGCCAGCATGGGCGCGGTGCGCACGCCCTCTGCGTTGGCGCCGATGCCCGCCACCAAAAGAAAGACTGCCAGCGGCAGCCGTGGGGGTCTGATCATGTGCTCCTCCTCAGCGGGACAGTGGCGCGGCTTGTTACCGCCGAGGGCGGCGCCGCAGTCTTTTTTTGCCGCCGAGGACGATGCCGGGCCAATGGCTAAGGAACCTTGATGTCCATCAAGTGTGAGCACGAAGGCGCTGCGGACATGGCCATTGGGATCGGCAATTGCTCACACCACGACACCAAGTCGCGAAGAGCAACAGGAAGGTGCGACTCGTGAACCCATGGCACAGGGGATTTCCGCTTTCCGCCGGCGGTTCCCCTAACCCGGCAGATCCGGAACCGTAATTCTGGTTGAAGATTTGCCTCGTTGTCGTGGTCGTGGTCGTGGTCGCACGGATACTCGAAAACGACAACGACAACGACAACGACAACGATTTAAAAATATCTTGGACAGATTGTTCAAGATCTCCGGGGTAAGAGACCAATATCAACAGCCTCTTACTGACAACTGACAACTGAAAACTTCTTCGTATATCAGCCGCAACTCCCCTTACCGATTAGCTCCGAAACTCGTCGGAGGTCCTCGGCGGTGTCAACCCCGGGCCCGGGTTCGACGGCAGCAATGCCCACATGGATGGCCTCGCCATGCCAGAGGATGCGCAACTGTTCCAAGGACTCGGTGACCTCGATGGGCGCCGGGGCCCAGGCGATGTAGCGGGCCAGGAAGCAAGCCCGGTAGGCGTAAAGGCCGATGTGGCGCAGAAAACGCACGCCGCGGGGCAATTTCGCTCGCTCGCGCTGGAAGGCATCGCGATGCCAGGGGATGGGCGCTCGGGAGAAGTACAGGGCCATGCCCTGGGCGTCGGTGACTACCTTGACCACATGCGGGTCGAACAGGGTCTCGGCGTCGACAATGGGGTGGGCCAGGGTCGCCACCCCGACCCCGGGGTGCCCGACCAGCCCGGCGGCCACCTGATCGATCAAGCCCGGGGGCATGCAGGGTTCGTCGCCCTGGAGATTGACGACGATGGTGTCCGGGCCCCAACCCATGGCCTGGATGACCTCGCTGATGCGGTCGGAGCCGCTGCGATGATCCTGACGCGTCTCCATGGCATCGGCGCCGAAGCCGCGGCAGACGGCTGCGATGCGCGGGTCGTCCGTGGCGACGATCACCTCCCCTGCCCCGCTCGCCCTGGCCCGCTCCCACACGTGCTGGATCATGGGGCGACCGTCGATGGCCAGCAGTGGCTTGCCGGGGAGGCGGGTAGAGGCGTGCCGAGCGGGGATGACGACCTTGAACCCGGACTCGGGGAGGCCGCCCTTGGACTGGACACGGCTCATCCCTTGGGGACCTCCTCGTCTGCGGCCAGGGTACGCGCCTCTTCTTCGAGCATGATCGGGATGTCGTCCCGGATCGGGAAGGCCAGGCGGTCACCGCGACAGATCAGCTCTGCCGCCGCCTTGTCGTAGTACAGGGGCCCCTTACAGAGGGGGCACACCAGGATGTCCAGCAGCTTCTTGTCCACGTATCAGCCCCTCCAGGCGTTGATCGAGTGCGGTGACGAAGGCGCCATCCGGGCGTGCCTCCACCGGGAGATACCAATGGTTTGGCCGGGCCAGGCCGGCACACTTGACCGCGTCCTTCTCGGTCATCAGGACCGCGCCCTCGCCCCAACCGGCGGCGTCCTCGGCGCGAAATGGGTGGTGATCCGGGTAGGCCCGTTCCACGGGGTCCAGACCGGCTGAGCGCAACAGGGCAAAGAAGCGCCCGGGGTTGCCGATACCCGCTACCGCGGTCAGCGGCTCTCCGCACCAGGCGACCAGGGGCCGCGTCCGTCCGGGTTCGGCCAGATTCACCGCAGCCCCGGGCACCAGCTCCAGGCGATGACCCGGGCCCCGAGCCTGTACCTGGCCAGGCGCCCCCGTGTGCACGACCAGCCCCACCTGCGCCAGCCGCCCTGGGGGCTCACGCAACGGACCGGCAGGCAGGCAGCGCCGGTTACCCAGACCGCGTTGGGCATCCACCGCGGCGATCTCCAGATCCCGTTGCAGCCGGTAGTGTTGGAGCCCATCGTCGCTGATGAGGATGTCGCAGCCAAGGTCCCGCACCAGGCGCAGCCCTGCTGCGATGCGGTCGGGCCCGGCGACGACCGGGCAACCCGCGCGCCGGGCCAGCAGCACCGGCTCGTCGCCCACGGCAACCGGATCCGAGTCCGCGTGCACCAGGCACGGCCAGTCCCGGGCCTTGCCGCCGTAGCCGCGGGTCAGGATGCCGGGGTGCCGCCCTTGGGCCACCAATCGTTGCGCCAGCCATAAAACGAGGGGCGTCTTGCCGGTGCCTCCAACGCTGATGTTACCTACAACGATCACCGGCACCTGCAATCGTTCACTAGCCAACCAGCCGCGCCGATAACCCAGGCGCCGCAAGAGCACGACGCCGCAGTAGAGCCAGGACAGGGGCAACAGGGCAAAGGACCAGGCATTCGGCGGACCGTACCAGATGCGCCCTGGGTCCGGGGGCCGGAGACGGGTCCTGGTCACCATGCGCGCGTGGCCTCTCAGGTCTCCTCGACAGTGCTTTGGAACTGCATACGGTGCAGGCGGGCATAATAACCATCCAGGGCCAAAAGCTCTGCATGGGGCCCCTGCTCCACGATACGCCCCTCCTGGAGTACGACGATGCGGTCCGCCTTCTCGATGGTGGACAGGCGGTGGGCGATGACCAGGGTGGTGCGGTGGACCATGAGCCGCTCCAGGGCTGCCTGAATGTGCCGCTCGGCCTCCGTATCCAGGGCCGAGGTCGCCTCATCCAGGACCAGGCAGGGGGCATCCTTGAACATGGCCCGGGCGATGGCCAGGCGCTGACGCTGCCCACCGGAGAGCAGGACCCCGCGGTCGCCGACCAGGGTATCGAAGCCCTGTGGCAGGGCCCGGATGAAGTCCAGGGCATGGGCCGCCTCGGCCACCCGCTCCAGATCCTCCAGGCTTACCTCGGCACCGCGTCCATAGGCGATGTTGTTGGCAACGGTGTCGTTGAACAGGACAACGTCCTGGGTGACCAGGGAGACCTGGGCACGCAGGCTGGCCAGGGTCAGGTCCCGGATGTCGATGCCGTCCAACAAGATCTGGCCGGCACTGGGTTCGTAGAAGCGCGGCAGAAGGCTCGCCAGGGTGGTTTTGCCGCTGCCGGAGCGGCCGACGAGGGCGACGGTCTCCCCAGGCTCCAACACCAGATTGATGTCGCGCACGACCGCACCCTTGTCCTCCGAGTAGACATGGGTCACACCGCGATACTCGATGCGCCCCTGGGCCCGAACCAGGGTGCGGGTGCCGGTGTCCTGCTCGATCTCGCTGTCGAGGAGTTGGAACAGGCTCTCGGCGGCGATGATGCCCCTTTGGAGCTGGGAATTCACCGCGGTCAGGCGCTTGATCGGGGGCAACAACAGGGCCATCGCAACCAGGAAGGACATGAAGGTGCCCACCGACACACCCTCGCGCGCCCCTTGGAGGGTGGACAGGTAGACAATCGCCGCGATGACCAGGGCCAGGATGAGCTGCACCACCGGGGTATTGATGGACTCGGTGGCGATCATCTTCATCTGCAACGCCCTGGTCTTCTCGTTCACCAGCGCGAAACGGGCTGACTCATAGCCCTGGCCCCCAAAGGCCTTGACCACGCGCTGCCCCTCGATGACCTGCTGAGCCGTGTGCGTGAGGTCACCAACCCGGTCCTGGATGCGCCGACTGACCTTGCGAAAACGCTTGGTCGCATAGCGAACGGCAACTGCCAGGATCGGACCGATCACCAGGAAGATCGCCGACAGGGCCGCGTTGAGATACAGCATGTATGCCACCAGCCCAATCACGCTGAAGCCATCGCGCACCAGGGTGGTCACCGCCTGAGTAGAGGCGATGGCCACGTTCTCGACGTTGTAGGTCAGCTTGGCGAGGATCTGGCCAGAACCGTGGTTGTCGTAATAGTGCGTCGGCGAGCGCAGCAGGTGCTCGAACATAGCCTGACGCAGATCGGCCACCACCCGCCGACCCACCCAACTCAGGAAGTAGGTATTGACGAACCCCGCCACCCCGCGCACGACCATGATGCCGATGAGCAGGACCGGCATGAGCCGAATCGTGTCTAGGTCGCGCTCGATGAAGGTGCCGTCCAGCAGCGGCCTCATCATGGCGGCGAAGGCCGGCTCGGTGGCCGCATAGAAGAGCATCCCTGAGACCGATAGGGCGAAGGTCCGCCAGTAGGGCCTGGCGTATCCGAGCAAGCGCAGGTAGATGGTGCGTCCCGAGATCAGCGGCAGATCCGGCGCTGCGCCGGCGGGCGCGGGCGGGCGCGCGCTCAAGGTTGGTTTCCGGCGGCCGGGGCGGGCTCGGACGCCGCGAAGGCGATGTGCACCAGCCCGAGCTGAGCCGCCGCATCCAGGACCGTGATCACTGCCTGATGAGGCGACTGGGCATCGGCCTTGATCAGGACAGGCATGGCAACAGCTCCAGCACCCGCGACCGGTCCGCCTGCCGTGTCGGCCTTACCGGCCAGGGCACCGGAGAGCGCCCGCTTGAGCGTCCCGACGCTCTGATCCACTACCTGCTCCCGGTTGATGAAAAAACGGCCCGCGCGGTCGACCACCACCTCCAACATCTCCGGCTCCTGGGCCTGGGCCGGCTCGCCACCGGCCTCGGGAAGCTTGACCTCCAGGCGCACATCGTCTTTGAAGGTGGTAGAGACCATAAAGAAGATGAGCAGCAGAAAGACGACGTCGATCAGCGGGGCCAGATTGATGTCGGGGTCCGGGGTCGAACGCGGGCGTAGGTTCATGGTCAGGCGTCCTCCCCGTCCTCGCGTTCGCCCTTCATGACCTCCACCAGACGCAGGGCCTGCTCCTCCATAGCGATCGCCAAGGTATTGACCCTACTGTTGAAGAAGCGATGGAACATGAGCGTCGGGATGGCCACCGAGAGCCCGGCGGCGGTGGTGATCAGGGCCTTGGAGATTCCGCCGGCGAGGAGCCCGGCATTGCCCACACCAGCGGTCACGATCGCCCCGAAGACGTCGATCATGCCGAACACGGTCCCGAGCAGGCCCAACAAGGGGGTTACCGCGGCGATGGTCCCAAGGGTGTTGAGGTAACGCTCCAGCCCGGACACCACCTGGCGACCCGTGTCATTGATGGCCTCCTTCATCACCTCACGAGAGTGGAAGCGGTTGACGATACCGGAGGTGAGCATCCGCCCGAGGGGCGAGCCATTTCGGATCTTTTCGATGCGTTCTTGGGTGAGTTGGCCCGTGCGGTGCAACTGCCAGATGCCGCTGACCAGATTGTCCGGCATGATGCGCCGTCGCCGAAGCGCCCAGAAGCGCTCCAGGACGATGGCCATGGCCACCACAGAACAGGCGATGATCGGCAGCATCAGCCAGCCGCCGGCTTGCAGGATGTCCAGCACGCTTGGAAGACCTCCGGTTGGAAAGGGTTCGCGATGCGGGCGGTCGGCTTGATCCCCGCTAGGGGGTCATGCCAGGGCTGGTCGCGGTTTTTGTTCGCGCAATCATACCCGAACCCATCGGACCTCTGTACCGGCACGGTGCCTCGCTGACGACGCAAGGTCAGGGTGAAACAGGGGTGAAGTGACGCGCGCGCATCGGACTAGGGCCGCTTGCCGGGAACATGTGTCCACAACCGCCGATCATCCTGGCGTTGCCAGGTGAGATCCTCAAGGCCCCGGCCCGGAACCAGGCGGAAACGAATGGCCCCCAGGTCCCCGGTGTCCAACTGGGTCGCACCGAGAGCTGCCACCCGAGCCAGCACCTGCCGCGAGGGGAAGCCGAAGCGGTCTGCGAAGCCGGTGGCATAGAGGACATAGCGGGGTTGCACCGCAGCCAGGAAGGGGCTCGAAGTAGACCCTGCGCTGCCATGGTGAGCGGCCACCAGGACCTCCGTCGCCAAGCCGTCCCCGAATGCCTCCACCAGCCCCGACTCCGCCCGCAGGCCAATGTCACCGGTGAGCAGCACACCCGACCCGCCGGCAAATACCCGCAGCACGCAGGAGCTATCGTTGCCCGCCAGCCCAGGGCCGGGCGGGTAGAGGATCTCGAAACCCACCCCGTCCCAGTCCCAGCGCTCGTCGGCCAGACAGGGCCGTGCATCCCGTCCGGGAATGAGCATCGGCTCCCCGCTCAACAGCCGCACAACGGGCAGACCGGCGCGCAGCCCGTCGATCCCCCCGGCATGATCCTGGTCCGCGTGGCTTAGGATCAGCATATCGATGCGCTCGACCCCTGCCTGCTGCAAGTAGGGCAGGACCACCGCGCTACCCGTATCCAAGCCCCCCGGATAGGCAGGCCCGACGTCGTAGACCAGGGTATGGGTCCTGGTGCGTACGACCGCCGCAAGCCCCTGCCCGACATCCAAAAGGCTGAACCACGCCTCACCCTGGGCGGGCGACGGTGGTCGCAGCAGGGTCAGGGGTAACAGGGCCAGCCCCCCGAGGGCCCGGCAGGGCAGACCCCGGGGTGCCAACAGCATGGCTGCCCCGACGAAGGCGGCCACCCAAGCCCAGGCCGGGCGCTCCCCGACGGTGATCGTCGCCCAGGGCAGCCCGGCCAGGACCCCGAGGCCATCCAGACACCAACTCAAAAGCTGAGCCATCCACCCCAGTGGCAACACCAGCCCAGGGACCAGACTCAGAACCACCGCCGCCAGCAGCGCAGGCAGTATGAGCCCGAATAGGGGGATGGCCACCAGGTTCACCGCCGGGGCGATCAGGGAGGCTCGGCCAAACAACAGCAACAGCGTCGGCCAGAGTCCCAGCCCGATGGCCCACTGGGGCGCCGCCCAGCGTCCCCATAGATAGGCAGGTGCATGGCGGGTAGCCGCCACGTCCTGCTCACCAGCAGCCGGGGCGCCGCCCCAGGCCAAGGGGCGGGAGCCCAGGGCATAGATCAGGAGGGCTACCGCACCGAAGGACAGCCAGAGACCATAGGAGAGCACCGACTGTGGGTCCAGCACCAGCACAGCCCCCAATGCCAGAGCCAGGGCCGCGAAGGGCCGCGGTGTACGTCCCCAGTAGAGGGCGGTCAGAAATACCGCCAACATGACCGAGGCGCGCTGAGTGGAGATCGAGAAACCGGCGAGCGCACTGTAGGCCAGTGCCGCCGCCAAGGCGCTCAGGGCCGCCGCCCGGGGGGCGGCCAGGACCAGGGTCAGGCGCGCGCTCAGGGCCCAGAGGCGACGGCCGACGAAGAAGGCGAGCCCGGCGACGAGCCCGACATGGAGCCCTGAGATGGCGATCAGGTGATTGGTCCCGGTGCGTCTGAGGACCTCCCATTGGTCCTGGGATATAGCCGAACGCTCGCCCAGTACCAGGGCCTGGACCAGGCCCGAGGCCGGCGAATCGCCCAAGACCCCGCGGATGTGCTCGCGCAGACCCTGACGCAACCGATCGAGCCAATAGGGGCCGGGGCCCGAGTCCAAGCGCAGATTGCCCGGCCCCTCTCGCACCGTGCCGGTGGCGCTCACCCCTAGCTCGAACAGCCAGCGCTCGTAGTCGAAGCCCCCTGGGTTGGCATAGCCGTGGGGGGGCTTGAGCCGCACCCTGAGTCGCCAACGCTCTCCCACAATCAGCGCTGGGGCATCCCGATACCAGGACAGGCGAGCCAAACCGGCGAAACCGATGTCCGTCTCCCCACGCCTGGTCGAGTCGATACGAAACAGAAAGCGCTGCGCTAGCCCCTTCGGTGTGGGCAATGAGGCAATGCGCCCCTCAACGACCAGATCGGTCCTGACATCGGCCTCTGGAAAGGGGTGACAGAGGATCAGGCAGGCCTGAAACTGGGCCCAGGCGATGCCAGCAAGAAAGCCGGCAGCCAGCCCCAGGACCCGACCCCGCCGGCCACGGCCGCAGGCCAGCCAAGCAATAAGCAGGACCAGGGCAGGCGCCAGGAACCAGGTCCAGTCCAAGGGCTCAGTGAGGAGGTGGAAGCCACCCACCCCGATGGCGAAGGCCAGGGCCAAACCGGCCAGGGCCACACCCCTGTCGGTCCATTCAATCGCCACGTCCCGGCTCCGGGGACCACGCCCAGGCATCGACCTTCTGGGAGGAAAGCTGCATCGCCGGGCCTCACTGCCGGGAATCCCTAGCGTAACTGCCCCAACAGCCGGCCGACCTCATCTGCCGGACCCGGCTTGCCAAACAGATCGCCCTGGTACTGGTCGCAACCATGCCGGCGCAAGAAGGCGAGCTGCTCTTCCGTCTCCACACCCTCGGCGAGTACCCACAGGTTCAAACCGCGCGCAATAGCGATGATGGTCGCGGCGATCTCACGGTCGTTGGGGTCGTCCGCCAGTCCCTCGACGAAGCTGCGGTCGATCTTGAGCTTGTCGATGGGGAACCGCTTGAGGTACGCCAGCGACGAATAGCCGGTACCGAAGTTATCGATGGCCAGATGCAGCCCCAGCGCCTTGAGCTCAGTCAGCGTAGAAGGCGCCTGTTCTGCTTGCTTCATGATCACGCTCTCGGCCAGCTCCAACTCCAGGTGATGGGCCGGCAGACCGGTGTCGGTCAGGACCCCACGCACCATAGCCACCACGTCGGCGGATTGGAACTGACGCCCGGACAGGTTCACGGCCATGGTCAGGGGCGGCATACCCGCGTCCATCCAGGCACGTGCCTGCGCACACGCGGTGCGTAGCGCCCATTCTCCGAGCGGCACGATGAGCCCGGTCTCCTCGGCGATGGGGATGAATCGACCTGGCAACAGCGGGGCCTCACCAGGCACATCCAAGCGCATCAGGGCCTCGACCCCAACCACCCGACCGCTGAGCCCGTCGATCAGGGGTTGGTAGTGGATGAGAAACTCATTGCGCTCCAGACCCCGGCGCAGCTTGGTCTCCAGGGCCAGGCGCTCGTTGGCTGCCGCGGTGAGGGCTGCGGTATAGAACCGATAGGTATTGCGGCCCTCCTCCTTGGCCCGATAGAGGGCCGCATCCGCACTGCTCACCAGGCGGGTACCGTCATCGGCATCGTCGGGAAACAGGCTGATACCGATACTGCAACCGATGAACACCTCGTGGCCGCCCCCGACACACACCGGTTCGGCAAAGGTCTTTAAGATGTCCTGAGCCACCACCGCGGCCACCGCGGCGTCGCTGATTTGTTCCAGCAAGATGACGAATTCATCGCCCCCCAGGCGCGCCATGGTGTCCCCGGCACGCAGACGGTGTCCGATGCGTTCGGCGACGGCAATGAGAAGCTGGTCGCCGGCCGGGTGTCCCAGGCTGTCGTTGACCGTCTTGAATCGGTCGAGATCCAGGAACAACAGCGCAATGCGCTGCCTGCCGCGCCGTGCCTGCTCGATGGCATGCTCCAGGCGCGAGTTGAAGAACAGACGATTGGGCAGATCGGTGAGGGGGTCGAAATGAGCGAGGTGCTCTAGGCGCGCCTCGGACTCCTTGATACGCGATATGTCGGCGAACAGGGCTACGTAGCGCCCGGGTTTCCCGTCGGCGCCGGCCACGGCGCTAATGGACAGCCATTTGGGATAGGACTCGCCGGTACGTCGCCGATCCCACACCTCGCCCTGCCAACGCCCCGTCTCGGTTAGCGCCTGCCACATCTCTTGGTAAAAGGCAGGATCGTGGCGTCCTGACTTGAACTTGGCGGGCGTCTGACCCAGCACCTCCGCCTCGGTGTAACCGGTCATATCGCAAAAGGCCTGGTTGACCGCCTGTATACGCGCATGCTCATCCGTGATCATGATGCCTTCCTGGGCATTGTGGAATACCACAGCCGCCTGGCGCAGCTTCTCCTCCGCCCGCAGACGCTGGCCGATATCCCGCGCCAATGCGACGATCAGGCGCTGACCCTGCAAATCGAAGCAACTGACACGGGTCTCCACAGGAAAGGTTGAGCCGTCCTTGCGGCGGTGCCGACCCACCAGGGTCCTTTGCTCCCCTGGTCGGACGGATTGCCACATGGCCCTGGCACTTTCCAGCTTGAGATCCTCCTCCAGGTCCAAGATGTTCATGCCCGACAGGGTCTCGCGGGGGTAACCCAAGGCGTCGCAGGCGCGCTGATTGACCTCCAGCAGCCGGCCGTCCTGATCATGCACATAGAGGGCATCCGCCACCTGGTCCACCACCAGGCGGAAGCGCATCTCGGACTCCCGCAGCCTGTTGTTCGCCTGTTCGAGATCGGTCAGGTCACGGGCGGCAACGATGACCCCCGAGATACGCCCCCCAGCATCGACATAGGGGGTGTAGGTCACGTCCATGAAACGCGCCCCAATCTTGGGGAAGTCGAACCACTCCCGGAAATGCACCATCGCCCCGGCCAGGCAGCGATCCAGCTTGTCCTTGACCAAGGTTTCGAACCGCCCCCGGCCCAGCAGTTCAGCCACGCTA
Source organism: uncultured Gammaproteobacteria bacterium (assembly GCA_963845265.1). Classification (GTDB taxonomy): domain Bacteria; phylum Pseudomonadota; class Gammaproteobacteria; order Chromatiales; family Chromatiaceae; genus DYRB01. The sequence goes on from CAWJRN010000016.1 coordinate 226,068, forward strand.
TGGCCGACAATCGCGTCTCGCGGCCGGCCATGACGCGTGACAGAGGCGTCGTTCACAGACACATAGCGGTAGTCCCGACCCACTACCGCCAGTTGATCCGGAAGAGCGGAGACCAGGCGCTCATAGAGCCGCAAGGTATCGATGTAGCCTTTGCGTTCACTGACGTCCTCGGCGATACCCAGCAGAAATCTCGGCTCGCCGACATCGTCTAGGACACACACCTTGCGCGTGTGCAGGGTGCGTACGCCCTCATGCGAACTGAGAGGTTGCTCCGGGATGTCCAGGGGCAGCCCCTTTGCCAGGGCCTGGCAGTCACAGGAGGCGAAGAAGTCCGCTTGCTCTTTGGGCAGCAACGCATAGTCGGCCCGACCAATCAATGCCTCGCGGGATATACTCAAGAGTTGCTCGCCGGCGCGGTTGAAGCGGATAAACTGCCCAGTCGCGGCATCCTTGACGCAGACCATGAGCGGAATGTTCTCGAGGATGCAGTCCAACTCACGCTCACGCTCACGCAACTCCCGCTCCGCCTCGCGCCGCGCCCGCCGGTTGCGCCAGGCGGCAATGACTTGAGCACAGACACCGATCACCGGGTGCAATTCGTCCACCAGGTCCTGATCGTAGCCGCCATCGCGGTTGGCCAAGCCGATACTGCCCAGGGTCTCGCTACCCCGGATCAGCGGCAGGCCGAGGAAGTTCGTCAGCGGCGGGTGACCGGCCGGCATGCGCTTGCTACTGCGCGGATCGGTGGCGATGTCGTTGGCAATCACCGCGGCCCGCGTCACCGCCGCGGCCGTTGCCAGGCCGTCCATCCGGTCGAGCACAAAGCCAGCGGCGCCGAGATCCCCGAAACAACGTTGGGTCGCCGCGTCCCAAGCAACGTTGGAAATCGCCAGGACCCGTAAGAAAGGAGCGCCGTCAGGCTGGTGCCCGAGTTCTGCGAGAAAGCCGTACTGGCTCCCCGTGAGGCGCAGGATGTCCGTCAGGGCCGTGTCGAAGACGGCGTCCGCATCGTGATCGTCCACGTAGAGGGCGAGTAGACGACTGACGCATTCGAGGATCTCGTGGCGGCGTCGCAGTTGCCGATCGGCCCGCTTGCGCTCCGTGAAGTCGACGATCACACCGCTGACGTAGGGCCGCCCGTCCCGCACCACCCTTTCACCCGCCACATAGAAGGAACGGCGACTGCCGTCTGCGACGATAAGATCCAGCTCCAGGGTGACCGAGGCACCGCCAAGGATGGTCCCGATGGCCTGCCGGGCAACCTCCACCTGATCCGGGGCCACACGGTCCAGAACTCGAACCTCGGCCAGATCCTCCGGTCTGAGCCCGAAGGTATCCAGGCAGGCCTGGCTCCACTCGGCAAAGCGCCCATCCTCGTCAAAGACGAAGAAGATGCCGGGTGCGCTATCCGGGATCTGACCACTGTGGTCGAGGATCATGAGCGGCTCTCAATCATTGGCGGCCGGCAACCCGCGGTTGCCTGCCGGACATTGCCATTGCTAGTGCTGCACTGCGGGTTCGGCGAAGTATCTCGGCGGCAAAGTACCACCATTGGCCTTTTGGTCCATAAAGACCCGCGGCGGAGAAGGGGTCGCTGGCGGAACCTGGTACCAAGACTAGCCGCAAACTGGAATATGGAGAGCACCGGAGCCCTCTGATACCGGTGCCCCCAGTGCATTCGCCCCACGACGCGATGGCCGGATCGAGGCGCCTGACCCGCAGGCCGAGCCGGGTCGGACGCGATGGGCTCCCGCGGCGCGCCTGCGCTGGACCGCAGCATCGTGGTGTTACTCCGATCTGCCGAGCAGGGGCTGGGCGTCGCCGACCACTGGCGCTGCGGCCAGTTCAGCCGGTGCCAGCAGCATATAGAAGGCAGGAACGACATAGAGGGTGAACAGGGTCCCGATACCCAGACCGGAGGCGATCACCAACCCGATGTCGAACCGGCTCACCGCACCAGGGCCGCTGGCGATGAGCAGGGGGACCATGGCCACCACCATGGAGACCGTGGTCATGAGGATGGGCCGCAGCCGAATCCGCGCCGCCTCCTCCACCGCCTGGGCCTTGCCGAACCCGCGTTGCTCGCGCAACTGATTGGCGAACTCCACGATCAGGATGCCGTTCTTGGCCACCAGCCCGATCAGGGTGATGAGCCCGACCTGGGTATAGATGTTGATGCTGGCGAAGCCCAGAGTCAGGAAGGCGACCGCCCCGAAGATGGACATAGGCACCGAGACCAGGATGATCAGCGGGTCGCGCCAGCTCTCGAATTGGGCTGCCAGGACCAAATAGATGACCAGCAGGGACATGAAGAAGGTTAGAACCAAGGCGCTGCCCTGGGTGGCGTACTGCCGCGATTGCCCCATGAAATCCCAGGCGTAGCCCCGGGGCAGGACCTCTTTGGCCTGTTGCTCCAGGTAGGCAATGGCGTCGCCCAGGGTTACGCCCGGGGCCATGATGCCCTCCAGATTCACCGAGTTGAGCTGCTGGAACTGGCTGCGCTTGCTGGGCTCGACCTGATCCTCGAAGCGTACCAGGCTGGCCAGCGGGACCAAGCCGCCGCCGGCGGCGCGGATGTAGTAGTCGTCGAGCATGGCCGGGTCCAGGCGGTCGGCCCGGGCGGCCTGGGGGATGACCTGATAGCTGCGTTCGTCCAGGCTGAAGCGGTTGACGTAGCCCTCGCCAAGCATGAGGGACAGATTGCGCCCGATCTCGCGCATATCGACGCCGAGGTCACCGGCCCGATCGCGATCGATCAGGATGCGGGTGCGAGGTCGATTGAAGTCCACGGACTTGCGCAGGAACATGAACTTACCGCTACCCATGGCGCGCCCGACCAGCTCCCCGGCGACCTTGTCCAGCTCTTGGTAGTCGGCATCCGTGGTCAGGACGAACTGCATGGGGAAGCCCCGCCCGCCCCCGGGCAGACTTGGCCGGGGGAAGACAGCCACGTCCACCCCGCTGACAGCCTTGAGCTTGCCTTGCAGCTCCGGCATGACCTCCATCTGGGAGCGGGCCCGCTCGGAGGCCGACGGCATCTTAAAGCCACCGAAGGTGACGCTGGGGTCGCCCCCCATGCCCACCAGGATGAAGCCCTCCTTGTATTCCGGCATGGTGTCGAAGACCTTGAGGATCTCGTTCACATAGGTGGTGCTGTAGTCCACCGTTGCGGTCTGGGGCGCAATGGCCTGGAAGAACAGGATGCTCTGGTCCTCGGTCGGGGCCAGCTCGTTGCGGCTGGTGGTGAACATGAACCAAATGCTGACCAGGATCACCAGGGCGAAGACCAGCATCACCGACGGATAGCGCAGCAGGCCATGCAGGGAACGGCCATAGGCGTTGGCCAACCCGGTGAAGAAGCGCTCCACGGCACGCTCGAAGCGCCCCGCCTGACCGGCGGGCTTGAGCACCCGACCGCTGAGCATGGGCGACAGGGTCAGGGCAACGACCCCTGAGATGAGCACCGCAGCGGCCAGCGAGAAGGCAAACTCGGTGAACAGGGTCCCGACCAGCCCGCCCATGAAACCGATGGGGGCATAGACGGCGATCAGGGTGGTGGTCATGGCGATGATGGGCACCGCCAGCTCCCTGGCCGCCATGATCGCGGCCGTAGTGCGATCCTCGCCCTCCTCGATGTGCCGGTGGACGTTCTCCACCACCACGATGGCGTCGTCCACTACCAAGCCGATGGCCAGCACCATGGCCAGCAGCGTTAGCAGGTTGATGGAGAATCCCATCGCCAGCATCAGGGAGGCACCGCCAACGATGGACAGGGGCACGGCCACCGCAGGAATCAGAGCCGCACGCATAGACCCCAGGCTCAGGAAGATCACCAGCAGGACGATGAGCACCGCCTCGCCCAGGGTGGTAAAGACCTCGTCGATGGAGTCGCTGATGAAGGCGCTGGCGTCGTAGGGGATGAAGACCTTGAGCCCTGCGGGGAGCTGGGCGCGGATGTCGGGCAACAGCTCGTGGATAGCCTTGGCCACGGTCAGGGGATTGGCCCCGGGGGCCTGCTCGATACCGACGAAAATCGCCGGGATGCCCTTGTAGAGGGTGCTGGTGTTGTAGTTCTGCGCGCCCAACTCGATGGTCGCCACGTCTTCCAGGCGCACCAGGGTCTGGCCGTCCGTTCGCAACACCAGGTTGCGGAAGTCCTCTACCCGGCTCACGTCGGTGTCGGCGCTCAGGTCCACGGCAAAGTACTGGTCCTTGAGCCCCCCGACCCCGGCCAGGTAGTTGTTGCCCAACAGGACCGCCTCGACATCCGTGGCCGTCACCCCCAGGGCTGCCATGCGGCGTGGGTCCAGCCAGACGCGCATGGCGAAGGTCTTGTTGCCGATCAGACCAGCCTTAGCCACCCCGGGCACCGCCTGGAGTTGAGGCTGGACCACCCGCAGCAGGTAGTCGGTGATCTGAGACTGGTCCATGTCCTGGCTGTAGAAGGCCATGTACATGAGTGCCGTAGCGTCGCCGGTGGTGGCGTCGATGACCGGGTCCTCGGCCTCCCTGGGCAGGACGTTGCGCTGGCTCGCCACCTTGGCCTGGATCTCCGCCACCGCCGCCTTGGGGTCATAGTCGAGGACCATATGGGCCTCGATGGTGGACTGGCCCTGGACGCTGGTGGAGGTGAGATAGTCGATCCCCGCCGCCTCGGCCACGGCCTGCTGCAGGGGGGCGGTGATGAAGGACTTGACCAGGTCGCCGCCGGCCCCCGGGTAGCTGGTGGTAATGGTGACCACCGTGTCCTTCGTCTCCGGGTACTGGCGCACCTCCATGGAGAACAGGGCGCGCAAGCCCACCACCAGGATCAGCAGACTGATGACGCTCCCCAGGACGGGGCGGCGGATGAAGATGTCGGTAAAGGTCATGGGCTCAGGGCCCCATGGGGGCGCCGAGCGCCGGGATCACCGAGTCGTCGATCTTGATCGCCTGTCCGTTGCGCAGCTTGACCTGCCCGGCGACCACCACCCGGTCGCCCATCGCCAGGCCCGAGACGATCTCGACCCGCCCGGCCTGGGCCCCGCCGATGGTCACCGGGCGACGCTGGACCTGGGGTTCGCCGTCTTTCTCCTCGATCTGGAAGACGCTGCTGCCATAGGGGGCATAGTCGATGGCTGTACGAGGCAGGGTCAGGACCCCCTCCCGGGGCGGGAGTAGGGTGGCGACCTCGGCGAACATACCGGGACGCAGGCTTTGGTCCTGATTGGGCAGGGTTGCGCGCACCCGCAGATTGCGGGTCTTGATGTCCACGGCCGGATCGATGGCGCTGATGCTGCCCTGAAACTCCCGCCCCGGATAGGCGGCAACCTTGACCGAGACCCCCTGCCCGACCTTGATTTGGGTCAGCTCACGCTCCGGCAGGGCAAAGTCTACGAAGATCGGCGCGAGGGTGTTGAGGGAAATGATGGGTGAACCCGAGGGCAGATAGGCACCCTGGTCCACCTTGCGGATCCCCAACTCCCCGGCGAAGGGTGCAACGATACGCTTCTTGGCGATGGTGGCCCGCTTGGCGCTGACCGCCGCCTCGGCCCCGTCGAGCACGGCCTTGGCCTCGTCATAGTCCGACTGGGAGGTGGAGCGATCCTTGAGCAGGGTCTGGAGGCGTTTGAGCTTGATCTGACCCAGGTCTCGCAGGGCTAGGAGGCCAAGCAGATCGGCCTGGTCCACCGCATCGTCGATCTGGACCAGGACGGCACCGGCCGCGACCGTCTGACCGGATTCAAAGTGGATCTCCTTGACCAGCCCGGGGACCTCGTTGGCAACCTCGATGCCCTGCACCGCCACCAGACTGCCGACCGCCGAGAGGTGCGGTCCCCAGGTCTCGGTCAGCACCTGCGAGGAGGCCACCACGGGTGGCGGGGGCGGCCCCTGCATGGCCGCCTGCTGTTGCTGCTGGAGGTGCTTCCAACCGAAGATGCCCCCCAGAACGGCGCCCAGGAAGAGCAGAACAAGGAAGAGCCGGAGGATCATGCGATCAAGTCCTGAGAGCGGATGCGCTTGCATCCGGGAGCCCGTGATTATACATGCGGCCAATGCAGCGGCGCCCATGCTGGCGAGATGAGAGAGCATGGTCGCGCCAGGAAATGCGCCTACCTCCCCGGCATGGCCTCCATCCCTGAGGACCAAGGCCACGACCGGGCGCTCCGCCATCACATCCAGAGACCCAACCATGTCCCCCAACCCCCAAGTCCTGTTCACCCCCAGCAGCCCCTACCGCACCGCCGAGGACATCGAGGTCGTCGCGGAACTCTTGGACCTGCACGGGTCCCGGGTCCTCGAACTGGGCTGCGGCACGGCCTGGACCACCCGCCAGGTCATGCAACGCCTGGCCCCGGCCGAGATCGTCGCCACCGAGGTGGACCGCATCCAGCACAATCAGAATCTTCAGGTCACAGACCTGCCCGGGGTCAGCTTTCGCTACGGGGGGGCCGAGTCCATCGCCGACCCGGACGCAAGCTATGACGTCGTGTTGATGTTCAAGTCCCTGCACCATGTCCCCATGGCGCTGATGGATCGGGCCCTGGCCGAGATCCAGCGGGTGCTCAAGCCCGGGGGGCATGCCCTGTTCCTGGAGCCCGTCTATGCCAGCCCCTTCAACGACTTACTGCGCCTGTTCAACGATGAGGGCGAGGTGCGTACCGCAGCGGTCGGCGCCCTCAACCGGGCCCTCGATCAGGGGCGCTTTGCCCTGGAGGCGGAGGTCTTCTACGAGACCCCTGGGACCTACGCGACCTGGGAGGCCTTCGAAGACCGCTTCCTCAAGGTCACGCACACCAAGCTGGACATCGACGCCGGACTCTACGAGCGGGTCCGCAGCGCCTTCCTTGCCCACATGACCCCGGCGGGGGCCCAATTCCGCAAGCCCCATCGGGTGGACTTGCTGCGGCGGGCATGAGTTGAGTTGACTGCCGGGTTTCGCTGCGCTCTACCCAGACGACGGATCTACAGATCTCAAACCGTAGAAACGAGCCGAGGCGCCCTAACGACTGCCCGCCCCCGCGAGCACCGCCGCGACCCGGCGCAGGTTGGCACTATAGTCCGGGGCCAAGGGGTCCATGACCTCTACCCGCCCGTCGATGGCAGCGGCGACCTGGGCCGCGGCCTTCCGGGAGAACTGGGGTTGGACGAAGATCACCTTGACCTGCTCCCGCCTGGCCTGCTCGATCAGGGCCACCAGGGCCTTGGGGCCCGGCTCCTTGCCCTCGTGCTCGATTGGGACCTGGATCAGACCATAGGTGTCGGCGAAGTAGCCCCATGAGGGATGAAAGACCATGAAACGACGATCGCTCAGCCCCGCCAGCTGGGCTCGGATATCCCGGTCCAGGTCCTCGAGCTCGGCAGTGAAGCTGGCGTAGTTGGCGGCATAGAACGGGCCCTGGGCTGGGTCCAGCGCGATCAGCGCGTCGCGGATGCGCGCGGCCATCTGCCCGACCAGGGTCGGGCTGGTCCAGAGGTGGGGATCGTTGGACTGGTGCCGACCCCCTTCGGGTGCGACCTCCTCGTCCCGATCATGGTCGTGGGCCTGCATGGCCCGCAAGTCCAGCCCCTCCCCGGTGTTCACGATCGCCATGTGTGGATTGGCGCTACGGATGCGGCCCATCCAGGCGTCCTCGAAGGTCCCGCCAACGGCCACATAGAGATCAGCATCGGCCAGGGCGGCGACCTGTCGGGGGGTCGGCTCGTAGGTGTGTGGGCTGTCCCCCGGCCTCACCATGACCTCCACCTGGACCCGCTCCCCCCCAAGCCGTTCCACGAAGGTCTTCTGGGGCAGAACGCTGACAAAGACCCGCAGGGGTCGGGCGCCCGAGTCGGACGCTTGCGCAGCCCCGGCCCACCCGGACAAAAGCAGGAGAAAAGCCAGCAGAAAACGCATGGATGGCATCCCAGCGAGGGCCCGCCGCGCCATCGTGAGAGCGCGATAGGGCTGTTGGAGGTTAAGTGCTTGGGTGAGACGGCGGCAGGCCCCGTCGGGACCAACCGCCGAGGCGGATCAGCGTTGATCCATCGGGATATATGGGTGCTCGGTCTCGCCGGTATAGATCTGACGGGGCCGGGCGATGCGGGTCCCCGAGGCGCTCTGCTGCTCCCACCAATGGGCGATCCAGCCCGGCAGGCGACCGATGGAGAACATGACCGTGAACATGTTGGTCGGGATACCCATGGCCCGGAGCAGGATACCGCTGTAGAAGTCCACGTTCGGATACAGGTTGCGGTCGATGAAGTAGGAGTCGGACAGGGCGATCTCCTCCAACTTGCGGGCAATATTCAGCAGGGGATCGTTGCCGCACAACAGCGGCAAGAGGGTCTCGGCCACCGTCCCCAGCATCTTGGCACGGGGGTCGAAGTTCTTGTAGACCCTGTGCCCGAAGCCCATGAGCCGCACCTGACTATCCTTGTCCTTGGCGAGCTTGACGTAGTCCTCCGGGGTCATGTTGCCCTTGTGGATCTGATCCAGCATGGTCAGCACCTCCACGTTGGCCCCCCCGTGCAAAGGACCCCAGAGGGCACAGACCCCGGCGGCGCATGATGCGAACAGGTTGGCGCCGCTGGAGCCGACCACCCGTACCGTCGAGGTCGAGCAGTTCTGCTCGTGATCGGCGTGCAGGATCAGGATGAGGTTCAATGCCTTGCGGACGACCTCCGGACAGACATACTGGTTGTAGGGCTGGGAGAACATCATGTGCAGGAAGTTCGGCACATAGCGCAACTGGGGGTCCGGGTAGATATAGGGCAGGCCCCGCGAGTGACGGAAGGCATAGGCTGCGATGGTCCGGACCTTGCTGACCAGCCGCGCCGCGGCGTGGCGCAGCTCGCGTTCATCTTCCAGCTCAAACAACTCCGGATGGAAACACGACAGGGCATTGATCATGGCAGAGAGGATGGCCATGGGCGGGGCGTTGCGGGGAAAACCCTCGAACTGGTGCTTCATCCCCTCGTCGAGGTTCGAGTAGCGGGTGAGGTCTGCGGAGAAAGACTCGTACTGGGCCTCGGTGGGCAGGGAGCCGCAGATCAGCAGTTGTGCGACCTCGGAGAAGTTGGGGTTGTCCGCAAACTGCTCGATGGGGATACCTCGGTAGCGCAGGATGCCCTTCTCCCCGTCGATAAAGGTGATGGCGCTCTCGCAACTGCCGGTATTGCCAAAGCCCGGGTCGAGGGTGATGTGCCCGGTACGGGCCCGTAGGTCGTGGATGTCGATACCGCGCTCGCCCTCGCTGCCGGTGACGATCGGGAAATCGTACTGTGCGTCGCCCAGGATCAGGGTTGCCTTATCGGACATGATGGTGCTCGCGTCGCTGGTGGGCCAGGTGCCAAGCTTAGCCCCAGATAGGCCACAGACGAAACTCTGAGTGTTCCGCCATACGCAAGGCTGTGGCCCAGGGCGGACGCCACGAGAGCAGGGGGTCTGACTCCATTGCCAATCCCCAAATAAAACAGGCCCCGCAACTGCGGGGCCTTTCCATTGACCCAATCCCTTGGGTCCAGCGGTCAAGCGAGACCGGGATGGATTACATCATCCCGCCCATGCCACCCATACCGCCCATGCCACCCCATACCACCCATGCCGCCCATGTCGCCGCCGCCGGCATCGGACTTGGGCTCCTCGGCCACCATGCACTCGGTGGTGATCATCAGACCGGCCACGGAGGCAGCGTTCTGCAGGGCCGAGCGGGTGACCTTGGTGGGGTCCAGGATACCCATCTCGACCATGTCACCGTACTCGCCGGTGGCGGCGTTGTAGCCGTAGTTACCCTCGCCCTCGGCGACGTTGCGCAGGATGACGGAGGGCTCGTCGCCGGCGTTGGCGACGATCTGACGCAGGGGCTCTTCCATGGAGCGACGGGCGATGGCTATGCCGACGTCCTGGTCGTGGTTGGAGCCGGTCAAGCCCTTGATCTTGATCAGGGCCCGAACCAGGGCAACACCGCCGCCGGGGACGATGCCTTCCTCGACCGCCGCACGGGTGGCGTGCAGGGCGTCTTCGACGCGGGCCTTCTTCTCCTTCATCTCCATCTCGGTGCTGGCACCGACCTTGATGACGGCCACGCCACCGGCGAGCTTGGCCAGACGCTCCTGGAGCTTCTCGCGGTCGTAGTCGGAGGTGGTGTCCTCGACCTGGGCGCGGATCTGCTCGACGCGAGCCTTGATATCGGTCTCGGAACCAGCCCCATCGATCAGGATGGTCTCGTCCTTGGTCACCTGGACCTTCTTGGCGCTACCCATCTCGGCCAGGGTGGCCTTCTCCAGGGACAGACCGACCTCTTCGGAGATGACGGTGGCACCGGTCAGGACGGCGATGTCCTGCAGCATCGCCTTGCGGCGGTCGCCGAAGCCCGGGGCCTTGACGGCGCAGACCTTGATGATGCCGCGGATGGTGTTGACCACCAGGGTGGCCAGGGCCTCGCCCTCGACATCCTCGGCGATGATCAACAGGGGCCGGCCGGACTTGGCAACCCCCTCGAGCACCGGGAGCAAGTCACGGATGTTCGAGATCTTCTTGTCGTGGATGAGGATGTAGGGCTCTTCCAGCTCGACGTTCTGGCCCTGCTGGTTGTTGATGAAGTAGGGGGACAGGTAGCCGCGGTCGAACTGCATACCCTCGACGATGTCCAGCTCGTTGTGCAGGGCGGTGCCTTCCTCGACGGTGATGACGCCTTCCTTGCCCACCTTGCCCATGGCCTCGGCGATGATCTCGCCGATGGACTCGTCGGAGTTGGCGGAGATGGTGCCGACCTGGGCGATGGCCTTGGTCTCGGAGCAGGGCTTGGAGATCGCCTTGAGCTCTTCGGTGATCGCGGTCACGGCCTTATCGATGCCGCGCTTGAGGTCCATCGGGTTCATGCCGGCGGCAACCGCCTTCAGGCCCTCGCGGACCATGGCCTGCGCCAGAACGGTGGCGGTGGTGGTGCCGTCACCGGCCACATCAGAGGTATGGGAGGCGACCTCCTTCACCATCTGAGCGCCCATGTTCTCGAACTTGTCCTTGAGCTCGATCTCCTTGGCCACGGAGACACCGTCCTTGGTGACGGTCGGGGCGCCGAAGGACTTCTCCAGCACCACGTTGCGCCCCTTGGGACCGAGGGTCACCTTGACGGCATTGGCCAGAACATTGATGCCGTTCATCATGCGGATACGGGCATCGTCGCCGAATCGTACGTCTTTCGCGGTCATATAAGCTTTCCAAAAATTCAGTGGTTAGGGGTGTTCGGTGGTGTGGTCCGGGGGCTGACTCAGCAGGTCGGTCGAGGGTCACCCCTCATCGTCGCCCCCCGACGAGGCTGTGGGGCTCAGGCCTCGATGACACCCATGATGTCTTCCTCGCGCATGACCAGGTATTCCTCGCCGTCGAGCTTGACCTCGGTTCCGGAGTACTTGCCGAAGAGCACACGATCACCGACCTTGACGTCCAGGGCGCGACGGTCACCGTTGTCCAGGACCTTGCCATTGCCAACGGCAAGGATCTCACCCTCCACCGGCTTCTCGGTGGCGGAGTCCGGGATGACGATGCCGCCTGGGGAGGTACGCACCTCTTCGATACGGCGGACGACAACGCGGTCGTGTAGGGGACGAATATTCATTTAGGGGTACTCCTTGAGTGAGGGACCATCCGGAGGGGGCGCCAGAGTCGGACTAGGTCGGCCGCAAACCCGGATGAAAGGGAAATTGTTAGCACTCGTGCCAGGGGAGTGCCAATGATAGGGGCAAAGTCTAGGGTGTCAACCCGGACAGCAACCGTCGACGGTCGATGGCGCTCAACAACTCACCCGGCACGGCTCTGAGTGGCCTACCGATCCCGCTCGCGGCGGAACTCCCCTTCTATGACCCTGGTCTCGGGACCGGCCGGACCCTGGGGCTTTACCGGCACCAGGCGCACATAGCGCCGAATCATCCATTGGCGCACAGGCGGAATCAGGAGCAGGAAGCCCAGGGCGTCGGTGAGAAACCCGGGCAACAACAGCATGAGACCGGCGATCAACAGCAAGGCCCCATCGAGGACCTCCAGGGCCGGGGTCTCGCCATGGTCGAGGAGGGTTCGCACGCGCAGCAGTACCGAGAACCCCTGCACCCGCACCAACAAGCTGCCGAGGATGGCGGTAAAGACCGACAGGGCGATGGTCGACAGGGCGCCGATCTCGGAGCCGACCTGGATCAACAGGTAAAGCTCGATCAGTGGGACGCCGACGAACAGCAGTAAGAATAGGGGCACGTGAGGGGTCTCCTGTGCAGAACGCAGCATCACCGGAAGCAGTGGCCAGCGCCAAATGTCCCACGAAATTCGAGGTTTGATAGGGCTTTTTCAATCCCCCCCTCCATCAAGTACCCTATGCCCCTCGCCGAACCTGGAGCCTCAGCGCCGCGGAATGAACCCGACCGTCCTCATCGCCCTGTGCACCTGCCCGGACGCAGGCGCCGCCGATCGCATCGCCGCGACCCTGGTGGACGAGGGGCTGGCGGCCTGCGTCAACCTGGTGCCCGGCCTGACTTCCGTCTACAGCTGGCAGGGCGAGATCCAGCGGGATGCCGAGGTCCTGCTGTTGATCAAGACCACCCAGACGCGACTACCCGAGTTGACGGACCGGGTGCGCGGACTCCACCCTTACGAGTTGCCGGAACTGATCGCCGTTCCGGTCAGCGGCGGCCTCCCCGACTACCTTCAATGGGTCATCACATGCACCTCACCAGACGCCTAGTCCCCCTGCTCGCCGCCCTCCTCGCCCTGGGTGCCGGACCGGCCCCCGGCGCGCAGGACGATTTCCTCCAGCCGGACGAGGCCTTCCGCATCTCCGGGCAGGCGACTGGGCCCGAGGACATCGCGGTGTCCTGGGACATTGCCGATGCCTATTATCTTTACGCTGCGAAGTTCCGCCTGCGCAGCCTGACCGAAGGCATCGAGATCGGCGCCCCGGCGCTACCCGAGGCCGAGGTCAAGCAGGACGAGTTCTTTGGTGAGGTCAAGATTTACCGAGATCGGGTGCAACTCCCCGCCACACTGAAGCGGGCCCCGGGCAGCGACAGCATCCTGACCCTGGAGGCGACCTCTCAGGGTTGCGCAGACGCGGGACTCTGCTACCCGCCCCACCGGCAGAAGCTACTCCTCGAACTGCCGCCCCTCGCGGCGGCTCCGGCTCCGGCAGTGGCCCCAGCTCCTGCAGTGACCCCCAGCCAGCCCGCGGCGGTGACCCAACCGACACCCGAGCCTGCAGCGACTCAGGCACCCTTGACCGACCGCAAGTCCCTCAATCAATCGCTTGGGCTGGGGATGGACGACGACATCCTGCAACCCGAGGACGCCTTCCGCTTCGACGCGGATGTGACCGCACCGGACCAGATCCAGCTCCTCTGGGGTATCGCCGACGGGACTTACCTGTATCGCGACAAGCTCCACATCGCCCTTGAGGGGGCGGAGGGTGTCGCCCTGGGCGACTATGAGTGGCCGGAGGCCGAGATCAAGAAAGATTCCATCCTCCCCGATGGCAGTACCGGTGACGTCCCGGTCTATCACCACGCCATCGATCTGAGAGTACCGCTGCTGCGTGCCTCCGCCGAACCCACCCAGGTCACGCTGGTGGCCAAGTACCAGGGGTGTGCCGAGCGCGGCCTGTGCTATCCGCCCATCACCAAGCGGGTGACCCTGGATCTGCCCGCCGCGAGCGCGGTCACGGCCCTTCCTAGCGATGTCCAGACCGCCACGGCGGTGCCGGCCGCCCCGGCCGGTCCACCCAAGGCAGACACCATGGTCTCGGAGCAAGACCAGATCGCCTCGGTCCTGGCCGAGGGTAACCTCTGGGCGGTGGTCGCCATCTTCTTCGGCTTCGGGCTCTTGCTGGCCTTCACCCCCTGCGTCTTCCCGATGATCCCCATCCTGTCGGGCATCATCGCCGGCCAGGGCGCGGGCATCACCACCCGCAAGGCGTTCACCCTGTCCCTGGTCTATGTGCTCGCCATGGCCCTGACCTACACGGTGGCAGGGGTCCTGGCCGGACTGTTCGGGGCCAATATCCAGGCGGCCTTCCAGAACCCCTGGATCCTGTCGGTGTTTGCCGGGATCTTCGTCGCCCTGGCCATCTCCATGTTCGGCTTCTATGACCTGCAACTCCCCAGTTCCCTGCAAAGCCGCATCGGAGAGATGAGCAACAAACAACAGGGCGGCAGCCTCGTCGGCGTGGCCATCATGGGCCTGCTCTCGGCGCTGATCGTCGGCCCCTGCGTCGCCCCTCCCCTGTTCGGGGCCCTGATCTACATCGGCCAGACCGGGGATGCGGTCCTCGGCGGCGTCGCCCTGTTCGCCCTGAGCATGGGCATGGGCGCGCCGCTCATCGCCATCGGCACCTCAGCGGGCAAGTTCCTGCCCCGGGCCGGGGCCTGGATGGACGCGGTCAAGGCGGTCTTCGGGGTCCTGCTGCTGGGCGTTGCCATCATGCTGCTGGAGCGCATCCTCCCCGCCGCGGTGTCCATGCTCCTGTGGGGCCTACTGTTGATCAGCTCGGCGGTCTACATGGGCGCCACCGATCCGCTGCCCGCCCAGGCCAGCGGCTGGAAGCGCTTGTGGAAGGGGCTCGGGCTGGCCTTGTTGGTCTACGGCGGCCTGATGCTGTTGGGCGTGGCGGCAGGCGGCAAAGACACCATCCAGCCCCTACGCGGCCTAGCCCCGGCCGGGGGCAGCACAGGGCAAGCGGCCCACGCGACCTTCAAGCGCATCAAGGGTACCGCCGACCTGGACCGCGAACTGGCCGCAGCGCGCAGCGCCGGGCGACCGGTGCTGCTCGACTTCTACGCCGACTGGTGCGTGTCCTGTAAAGAGATGGAGCGCTATACCTTCTCCGATCCCGCCGTCATCGCCGAGATGGACCGCTTTGTGCTGCTCCAGGCCGATGTCACCGACAACGATGCCGAGGACCAGGCGCTCATGCAGGGACGCTTCAATATCCCCGGGCCACCGGCCATCTTGATCTTCGACGCCGCCGGTACCGAGCTGCGCGGCTTCCGCGTGGTCGGCTTCAAGCCGGCGGAGGAGTTCGCAGCCCATTTGCAGAAGGCGCTGAAATGAACGGCGTCAAGGTGATCCTCGTCACCATCCTGGCCGGCGGCATCAGCGTCGGTGCCGCCATCTTCGGCGAACGATGGCTTGGCGAGGCGAAGCTTGGCCGGGGCGGCCCGGCGCTAGGCGAGCGTGCCGACAGCCTGCCCGACTTTTCCCTGCCGGACATTTCCGGGCACCAGATATCCGGCGCGAGTCTGGCGGGGAGGGTATTGGCCATCAACTTCTGGGCCTCCTGGTGCCCGCCCTGCGTAAACGAGATGCCAACCCTGATCCGTGCCCAACAGGCCTACGATCCGAGCCAGTTCCAGGTGGTCGGTATCGCCATTGACACCCCGGACGCGGTCGAACAGTTTTTGATCGACCACCCGGTCAACTACGCGATCCTGATCGGCAACGCAGACGCAGTGGAGATGTCCCGTCGCCTGGGCAATCGTATGCAGGGCCTGCCCTTTACGGTGATCTTCGACCGTCAGGGCCGGCGCGTCTTCAGCCAAGTCGGCGAGGTCACCGCCGCAACCCTGGAGGCGCAGCTCGCCAAGCTGCTCCCACCCCCGAGTCCAGTCCAAGCGGCGGCCAACGGCGGGTAATTGCCCACAACAGGGCTGCATGCTGCAACTGGACAGCCCCCCCGGAAAACCGGACAATCACACCATGTTTTTGGCCCCTGACACGCCCCGCGTGCGCCAGCGCCATTCCTGCCCCTGTTGTGCGATCTGCAAGCGATGTCGGCGATACTGGTTGTCAACGGACCCAATCTGAACCTACTTGGTACCCGGGAGCCCGGGCACTATGGGCGCGACACCCTAGCCGATATTCAGGCACGCCTGGTTGCAGGCGCAGAGGCTGCGGGACATCGACTGAACTTCATTCAAAGCAACGCCGAACACGCGCTGATCGACGCCATTCATGACGCCGGACGCGAGGGCGTTGACTTCATCATCATCAACCCGGCAGCCTTCACCCATACCAGCATTGCACTGCGCGATGCCCTGCTGGGTGTGGCCATCCCCTTCATCGAGGTCCACCTGTCCAACGTCCACGCCCGCGAGCCCTTCCGCGCCCAGTCCTATTTTTCGGACGTGGCCGTGGGGGTCATCAGTGGGCTGGGCGCCCAGGGTTACGACCTCGCCCTGCTCGCCGCCCTGGCGCGGCTCGAGCCCGCATAGCCAATAAGAGAACCAGAACGCACATGGACATCCGCAAGGTCAAGAAACTCATCGAGCTGCTTGAGCTATCCAACATCGCCGAGATCGAGATCCACGAGGGCGAGGAGTCGGTCCGCATCAGCCGCCACGGCACCCAGAGCCCGGCAATGTACATGGCACCCGGCATGGTGCCGCAAGGCATGCCGAGCCAACCGCAGGCCCCGGAGCAACCCCTGGCGTCGGTACCGGACCTGCCCTCTGCCCCAGGGGACGGCGAGCCCGAAGCCAACCTGGTGCGCTCGCCCATGGTCGGGACCTTCTATCGCTCCCCGGCCCCGGGCAGCAAGTCCTTCGTCGAAGACGGACAGACAGTCAAGGCTGGCGATACCCTCTGTATCATCGAGGCGATGAAGATCCTCAACCAGATCGAATGCGAGAAGTCGGGGACCATCAAGAGCATCCTGATCGAGAACGGACAGCCGGTGGAATATAACCAGCCCATGTTCGTCATCGTCTGACCCAGCCAGACCGGAGGACCCAAAGCGTCCCCGCCGTCCCTTCAGCCCAAGGCTCGCCTGTTACCCCATGATCGAAAAGCTGCTGATTGCCAATCGGGGCGAGATCGCGCTCCGCATCCTGCGCGCCTGCCGCGAACTCGGAATCAAGACGGTGGCGGTGCACTCCACCGCCGACCGCGACCTCAAACACGTCCTGCTCGCCGACGAGACCGTCTGCATCGGTCCGCCCCCATCCCGGGACAGCTACTTGCAGATCCCGGCCATCATCAGTGCCGCAGAGGTCACAGATGCGGTCGCCATCCACCCCGGCTACGGTTTCCTCTCGGAGAACGCGGACTTCGCCGAGCGCGTGGAGCGTAGCGGGTTCATCTTCGTCGGCCCGCGCCCGGAGACGATCCGCCTGATGGGCGACAAGGTCTCCGCCATCAAGGCCATGCAGGAGGCCGGCGTGCCCTGCGTTCCCGGCTCCGACGGCCCGCTGGACGACGACAAGAAGCGCACCATCGAGTTGGCTAGGCAGATCGGGTATCCGATCATCATCAAGGCCTCCGGCGGCGGCGGCGGACGCGGGATGCGGGTGGTCCACTCCGAGGCGACCCTGCTCAATTCCGTGTCTCTGACCAGGGGCGAGGCGGCGGCGGCCTTCAACAACGACATGGTCTACATGGAGAAGTACCTGGAGAACCCCCGGCATGTGGAGTTCCAGGTCCTCGCCGACCAGTTCGGGGATGCGGTGCACTTGGGGGAGCGGGACTGCTCCATGCAGCGCCGCCACCAGAAGGTGATCGAGGAGTCCCCTGCCCCGGGCATCACCGAGGAACAGCGAAGCCGGATCGGCGAGCGGTGCGCCGAGGCCTGTCGGCGCATCGGCTATCGTGGCGTCGGGACCTTCGAATTCCTATACGAGAACGGTGAGTTCTACTTCATCGAGATGAACACCCGGGTCCAGGTGGAGCACCCCGTCACGGAGATGGTCACCGGAGTGGACATCGTCAAGGAGCAGATCCGCGTCGCCGCCGGCGAGCCATTGCGGATTCGCCAGGAAGATGTCGTGCTGCGCGGCCACGCCATCGAGTGCCGACTCAATGCCGAGGACTCAGATACCTTCATGCCCAGCCCGGGCCGCATCCAGGAGTTTCATGCCCCTGGCGGCCCCGGTATCCGCATGGAAACTCACATCTACTCCGGCTATGTGGTCCCGCCCTACTACGACTCCATGATCGGCAAGCTCATCGCCCACGGCGAAAACCGCGAATGTGCCCTGGCGCGCATGTGCAATGCCCTGCGCGAGACGGTCATCGACGGCATCAGCACCAACATCAAGCTCCAGCGCAGGCTCATCAAAGACGGGGCCTTCCAGGCGGGCGGGGTCAACATCCATTATTTGGAGAAGATGCTGGGCATGTAGGGCTATAACACCTTGGTCACCAACCGTATCCCCAGATCCTCCGGGTCGCGCTCGATCCGGAAGCCCAGCGAATCCATCAGGGTCAGCATGCGGGTGTTGGCCGTGAGGACCTCCCCTTCCATGAGCCGCATGCCCCGCTGGCGGGCATTGTGCATCAGGGCGCGCATGAGGCGTGCACCGATGCCGCGGTCGCGCCAGGTGTCCGAGACGACGATGGCGAACTCGCAACTATCGCCGCCCGGACGGGACATGTAGCGAGCGACGCCGACTTCGACGTCCTGATCGTCCTGCTCAATGACCCCAATCAGCGCCATCTCCCGGTCATAGTCGATCTGGGTGAAGCGCACCAGCATCTCCGGCGTGAGCTCCTTGATCGCCTGCATGAAGCGGAAATATTTGGTCTGCTCCGAGAGGCTGCGCACGAACTGCTGCTCCATCTCGGCGTCTTCCGGGCGGATGGGACGGATGATGAGATCCTGACCGCTGGGGAGTTGCACCCGCTCGATGAGGTGGGTCGGATAGGGATGGATCGCCATGTGACCATAGGGGGCCATCTGCGGCGGCCGGTACGCGACCTCAATGCGCGCGTCCACGGCGATCACCTCCTTGTCGTTGCCGATCAGCGGGTTGATGTCCATGGCGACGATCTCCGGCAGCTCACAGACTAGCTCGGAGACGCGTTGCAGGATCTTGGTCAGGGCCTCCCGATTCATGGGCGGCATGTGCTTGAAGGCGCCCATGAGCCGCGCCACCCGGGTGTGCTCGATCATGGTCTGGATAATGAACCGATTGAGCGGAGGCAGGCCCAGGGCGCGGTCTTCGAGCACCTCGACCTCGGTGCCGCCGGACCCGAAAGTGATGACGGGCCCGAAGATCGGGTCGCGCACAACGCCGATCATCAGCTCCCGGGCTGCACGCTTGGCAACCATGTGCTCCACCGTCATGCCATCGATGGCCGCGTCCGGGCGCAGGCGCTTGGCGCGCTCCATGATCTCGGCGAAGGTGCGGCGCACCGACTGCGCATCGGTGAGGTTAAGCCGCACCCCGTCCACATCGGACTTGTGGGTAATGTCGGTGGAGTTGATCTTGAGTACCACCGGAAAACCCAGCACCTGGGAGGCCATCAAGGCCTCGTTCGGGGTCCGTGCGAGCACCGCCTGCATGGTGGGGATGTGGAAGGCGGCCAGTATGGCCTTGGCCTCCATGATGCCCAGGGTCTTACGCCCCTCGGCCATGACCCCTTCGATGATGAGTCGACCCCCGTCCACGTCGGGCGCCAACTCGTGGGACATGGGTCCGGGGGACTGCATGAGCAGGCGTTGGTTACGCAGGTGCTTGGCGAGGAACGAGAATGCCTCGACGGCGGCCTCCGGAGTGTCGAAGTGGGGCACCCGGGCCTCGGCAAACAGGGCCTGGGCCTCGGCCACCCTGGTCGCACCCATCCAGCAGGCGAGCACGGGCTTGGGGCTCTTCTTGGCAATCGCGATGATGCGCTGGGCGGTGGCGGTGGCGTCCACCGCAGCGAGGGGGGCGAGGATGGCGAGGACCCCATCGACGCCTGGGTCCGCCAGGCAGGCCTCAACCGACTTGCAATAACCTTCACCCGGGGTATCCCCGATGACGTCCACGGGATTGCCCTGCGACCAATTTTCCGGCAGGACTGTCTCCAGGGCTTGGCGTGTCTCGTCACCCAACTGTGCCAGGGTCATGTCCAACTCGGCGATGCGGTCTGCTGCCAGGACCCCGGGGCCACCCCCATTAGTGACGACGGCGATACGTTCGCCGGCGAGGCGCTTACCGGTGCCAAAGACATCGGCGGCGGCGAAGAGCTGGTCCAGGGCGTCCACCTGCACAGCACCGGCCCGCTCCATGGCGGCAGAAAAGACATCCGGGGAACCGACCCAGGCACCGGTGTGTGACTTGGCCGCCCGGGACCCCGCCGGGCGACGTCCAGCCTTGACCACGATCACCGGCTTGAGCCGGGCCGCGGCACGCAATGCGCTCATGAAGCGGCGGGCGTAACGCAGGCCCTCTACGTAGAGCAGAATGCAATGGGTCTGGCTGTCCAGGGCCAGGTAATCGAGCACGCTGCCGAAGCCTATATCCGCCGCCGCCCCCAGGGAGACCACCGAGGAGAAACCCAGGCGGCGTGGCCCGGACCAGTCCAGCATGGCGGCGCTAACGGCCCCGGATTGGGAGACCAACGCGACATTGCCGCGCAGCGCCTGCTCGCCCCCGAAGCTCGCGTTGAGCCCGCTGGCGGGGCGCATCACCCCCATGCAGTTGGGGCCCAACAAGCGGATGCGATTACGCCGCGCCGCATCCACGATGCGCTCTTGTGCGGCCACGCCCTTGTCACCGCTCTCGGCGAAGCCCCCCGTGTGGACCACCGCGACCCTGACGCCATAATCGCCGCACTGATCGAGGATCGCCGCTATCTGACCTGCCGGCATGGCAATCAGGGCCAAGTCGATTTGCTTGTCGATGTCCCGCAAGTGCTTGTAACAGGGCCGCCCAGCCACCTCCGTATACTTGGGATTGATGGCGTAGCACGGCCCCTTGAAGCCACCCGCCAGGAGGTTGCGATAGACCCGCCCACCGATGGAGTCGGGGCGGTCGCTGGGACCAAATACCGCAATACTGCTAGGGGTAAAGAGTTGATCGACATCGGACAAACGCATGGGAACCTGCCCCCTGGGGACGTGAACTGGTTTAAGCTAGTGCCGGTTTCGCGCCGGCCATACGGAGCACACCGGCCTGAAATCAAGCGGGGCGGCCAACGGGGCCCCTGTGGTCCCGAGCAGGCAAGCCGAATCGCAATATCAACGGGGGTGCACCCATGAATCTTGCCTACATCTCCCATCAGCATTGCCAGGACCACGACATGGGCCGGCACCACCCGGAAAACCCGGAACGCCTGCACGCCATCGGAGACCGCCTGATCGCCTCAGGGATGGAGATGCTGGTGACCCACTATGATGCGCCCGAGGCGACGTTCGAACAATTGAGGCGTGTCCACGACGCGGACTACATCCGCCTCATCGAGCGCAGCCGCCCGGCCAAGGACGGCACTCTGGCGTGGATCGACGGGGACACCGCCATGTGCCGAGCCACCTGGCCGGCCGCCCTGCACTCCGCAGGTGCCGCCGTGCTCGGGGTGGACCTGGTCATGGGCGACAAACACCACGCTGCCTTCTGCTGTGTGCGCCCACCCGGCCACCACGCCGAGCGTCGTCAGGCAGGCGGCTTTTGTTTCTTCAACAATGTCGCGGTGGGTGCGGCCCACGCCCTGGCCGAACACGGCCTGGAGCGGGTGGCGATCGTCGACTTCGACGTCCACCACGGCAACGGCACCGAGGACATCTTCATCGGCGACGACCGGGTGCTGTTCTGCAGTAGCTTCCAGCACCCCTTCTACCCACACAGCGGGGCCGACACCGACGCCCCCAACATCATCAACCTGCCCCTGCCCTCGCGCACCGGCGGACCAGAGTTCCGCGCCGCGATAGAGGCCGCTTGGCTGCCCCGCCTGGACGCCTTCAAGCCCCAGCTGATCATGATCTCTGCCGGGTTCGATGGCCACGCCGAGGACGACATGTCTCATTTCACCCTGCGTGAACCGGACTATGCCTGGATTACCCGCGAACTCCACAATCTGGCGGTGAAGCACGCCAACCAGCGCATCGTCTCCTGCCTGGAGGGAGGCTACGACCTTTCCTCCCTCGGGCGTTCCGTCAGCACCCACATCGATGAGTTGATCGGGCACGGATAGACAGAGACAGTCTCAAACCCCCCGCCGCCGTGATCAGGCAGGTCCAGGATGCATGCCTCTTGGACGAGCCTTAGAGCGACACCATGTCGTGTCCATACAAGTCAGGCATTCAAGCAGGCGCGTCGTCTGCTGCAGTGCAACAATACACGACCGGTGGGCACCCCCGGCAAGGCCGCAGGGGACCGGCACGAGGAGGTGGCGCAGGCCCGAGCGCCACGCCCACCCAGGTCATCACAATTAGGTCCCGCCGTGTCCCGAGTCACCTCCGCCCTCCCAGGCCTACTAAGCGGCCTGCTGCTCTGGCTGGCCCGATATATCGGCTGGCTGACCCTGACGGCCACCGTCACCCTGGGGGGCGCCGCCGTCCTGATGCTCTTCAAGGACTGGACCATCAAGTCCCTGTTCACCTCTATGATGGCTTGGCCGGCCCTGGGCCTGGCCATGCTGATCGGCGCACTCATGGCCTTCCTACCCCTCGGCCGGGTCTACCTGTATAGCGCCCTGGGTGGGGGTCTTCTCTACAACCTGATCCTGCTGATCGCCTGAATCCAGGCTAGACACCATCCGACCCGGCACACCGATATACCGATCGCAAAAGGGATTTCCGTTTTTTCCCGACAGTTTCCCTAATATCAACAAGCTCATACTGAAAACTGCCAACTGACAACTGACAACTTCTTCGTCTATGCCCAACCGCCACGCCACCTACCTCACTGCCCTGCTGATCCTGGCCCTGTTTAACGGCTGTGCGGATGATCGGGGCCCGGAGCAACGGGTGCGATCCTTCATCGACCAGGTGGTCGCCTCGGCCCAGGCGCGCGCCTGGCGCGATTTCGACGCCTACCTCACCACGGACTTCACCGGCGCCCGCGGCCTGACCCGCCAAGAGGCCCTGGGGGTAGTCATGCGTTACATCCTGGGCCACCGCAGCATCCACATCTTTCACCGCGTGCGCGACATCGAGGTCTACGACGCGCACCACGCCCGAGCGGTGATCCTTGCCGCACTGGCGGGGAGCCCGGTGTCCGGCCCAGACGACCTGGCAGGGCTCAACGCCGACCTGTATCGTTTCGAACTCGACCTGACAGACGCTGGAAACGGCTTCCAGGTCAGCCACGGTGACTGGCAGCCAGTGGGATTGGAGGCCCTGCTCAGTGTTCACTGACCGGCTTGTCTCTGCCCTCGGAATCACCCAGAATCCCACTCAGATTTGGCCTGTAGCGGCCAGAGGCCCAACACCAATCCAGGGGAAGACTCGCTGCGTACGCAGACTTCACGCTCGGAGACGTCACCATCGCCGTCCCTGCGCCGGGCGTCTGGGCACTGATCCCCTTCGGCCTCGCCTTTCTACGCCGACGCTGGGCCTGATCGGCCCGACGCGCAAAAAATCGACCCCACCAGTCTCAGGAGACCACCCAATGCGCACACCCGCCAGCACGCTCATCGCCGCCCTTCTCGCCCTGCCCCTGGTGGCTCAGGCCGAGGTCCAATCCGAGGCCATCGCCTACCGGGACGGCGACACCCAACTGCAGGGCTACCTCTATTACGACGACGCCATCTCCGGTAAGCGGCCCGGTGTCATCGTCGTCCACGAGTGGTGGGGCCTCAACGACTACGCCAAACACCGCGCCGAGATGCTGGCCAAGCTGGGCTACGCGGCCTTCGCCCTGGATATGTACGGCGACAATAAGGTCACCACCCACGCCAAGGACGCCAAGGGCTGGTCCACCCAGATCACCGAGAACAAGGACGCCTGGCGCCGCCGCGCCATGGCCGGGCTCGATGTGCTCACGGCCGACGAGCGGGTGGACCCGGAACACCTGGCAGCAGTGGGATACTGCTTCGGCGGCTCGACGGTGATGCAGATGGCCTACGCCGGCGCAGACCTGGACGGCGTGGTGAGCTTCCACGGCTCCCTGCCCACCCCGGCAGAGGGCGAGGGCACGCAAATCAAGGCGAGCATCCTGGCCGCACACGGCGAGGCGGATGGCTTCGTCCCGCCGGCCAAGGTCGAGGCATTCAAGGCCGCCCTGGAGGCCGCCAAGGCCGACTGGGAATTCATCTCCTACGGTGGTGCCGTCCACGCCTTCAGCAACCCGGATGCCGGGAGCTACGGCATCGACAACGTCCGCTACGATGAGCGCGCGGACCGCCGCTCCTGGGCTACGATGCAGGCATTCTTGAAAGAGGTCTTGACCCGCTGATACAGGCGCAGACCAGAGTCGTCGGGCCTGGGCCTCGGCCCCGTTGAGGAACACCACCATGCGGACGCCGACGGACCCGCCGACCACCCTGATCTGGCTGCGCAGAGACCTGCGCCTGGCGGACAACCCTGCCCTGGCCCTCGCGCTGACCCGAGGGGAGCTGCCTCTGGTCCTCTACATCCACGCCCCTGAAGAGGAGGCCCCCTGGACTCCGGGTGCCGCCAGCCGCTGGTGGTTGCACCAGAGCCTGGCCTCCTTGGAGCTGCGGCTGAGGGCGCTCGGCGGCCAGCTCATCCACGCCGCCGGCGACTCACTGGCCATGCTGCGCGCCACGGCCAGGGCGACCAACGCCACCGCCGTCTATTGGAACCGTCTCTACGACCCGGCCCTGGTCGCCCGCGACAGTCGCATCAAACAGGCCTTGCGCGCGGATGGACTGCGCTGTGAGAGCCTCAAGGCGCAGGTGCTCTTCGAGCCCTGGGAGCTGGCCACCGGCGCCGGCCAGCCCTACCGGGTCTTCTCCGCCTTCTGGCGCAAGGCCGCTCCCTGCCTGGACGGCGCGCCCCCACAACCCAGCCCCCTATCCCTCCCGACGCCGCCCCCGGGGATTCCGTCGCTACCTCTGGCAGCCCTGGGACTACTGCCCCGCCACCGCTGGGCCGAGGGTCTGGCGCAGGCGTGGCGCCCCGGCGAGCCAGGTGCCCAGGCCCTGCTGGACGCCTTCCTGGGACAGGCCGAGCACTATGTCGAGCAGCGGGACCTACCCGCTGTAAGCGGGACCTCGCGCCTGGCGCCCCACCTGCATTTCGGGGAGATCTCGCCACGCCAGGTCGTCGCGGCCCTGGCCGCACAGGCCCCCGGCGGTCTCACCGGGGCAGCCGAGCCCTTTGTGCGGGAGCTCGGCTGGCGGGAGTTCGCCCACCACCTGCTCTACCACTACCCACACACCCCGCAGGAACCCCTGGACCCACGCTTCGCCGCCTTCCCCTGGCGCACCGACGGGGCCGAGGCCCTGCTCGCCGCCTGGCAGGCCGGGCGCACCGGCATCCCCCTGGTCGATGCCGGGATGCGCGAACTGTGGCAAACGGGTTGGATGCACAACCGAGTGCGCATGGTGGTCGCGGCCCTGCTGACCAAGCAGATGCGCCTGCCCTGGCAGGCCGGGGCCAGGTGGTTCTGGGACACCCTGGTGGACGCGGACCTGGCCGCCAACACCCTGGGCTGGCAGTGGTCCGCTGGCTGCGGTGCGGACGCAGCCCCCTACTTCCGGATCTTCAACCCCGTGCGCCAAGGCGAGCGCTTCGACCCCCAGGGCGACTATGTGCGACGCTGGTGTCCGGAGCTCGCCGCCCTGCCCGCACCCTGGATCCATCGCCCCTGGACCGCCCCGGACGCAACCCTCCACCAGGCCGGCGTGCGCCTGGGTCGAGACTACCCAGCCCCAGTGGTCGACTTGGTCAAGGGGCGTGCCGACGCCCTGGCGGCCTGGGAGCAACTCAAGGGCGGCAACCCAGCGCAAGCGACAAGGCCCGCTTTCGACTGACGCGGGTTGTTGTTAACATCCTGCCACCCGTGCGAACCCTAGGCCAAGTCCGGTCCGCACCACCCAACACCACAGCCAGGAGGCCGGCCATGTCCGAAGCCGTATACGATGCCCACCCCTCGATGATTCGCAGCCGGCCCTTTACGAGCCTGCTCGCCCTCGCCCTGATCCCGGTGGGCATCGGCGTCGCCCTATCGGGCGGCACACTGGTCCCAGAGGCCGCGCCTGTGGTCGGGGTGGTCGGTCTGGCCGTTGCCGCCCTGGCCTTTCTCACCCTCCTGTCCTGGTATGTCCGCGCCAAGACCGACCATCTGGTCATCAAGGACGACGAGATCGTCTGGACCCACGGTCTGCTGAACAAGGGCTACACCGAGATCAGCATGGCCTCCGTGCGTACCACCCGCATCCGTCAGACCCTGACGCAACGCATCCTCAACGTCGGGGACGTGGAGATCTACACCGCCGGTGACAACCCGGAGCTGGTGGTCAAGGGACTGCCGGACCCGGATGAGATCCGCCGCCAGATCAAGGGCGCACCGCCGGTCGGGACGCCTTAGCATGGCAGGGGAGAACCGCTCCGATCTCAAGCTGTTCGCCATCATCGCCATCGCGGCGGTGGTGCTGGTGGGTCTGGCCGCGCTCATCCTGATGCCCCTGGGCCAGGAGGCGATCGCCGTCATGGACCAGGGCATCGGGCTCAAGGCCGCAGCCCTGTGGGGCTTCGGTACCACCGTCGCCCTGTTCGTGCTGTTCGCGACGGTCTCAGGGGACAGCCTGATCGGCGAGGTCCAGTTCCTGCTCGGCTCCTTCTTCGGTTTCTTCCTGATCCTGACCCTGCTGATTGCCTGGATCTTTTGATGTCCTCAACCCGGTGCCTACTCGCCGCCCTGGCGTTGTTGGCCCTGCCCCTCGCGGCCAACGCCCTGGGCGCACTGGATCGGGTCAAGGCCAGCCGCACCCTCGCGGTGGCCTATGATCCCCATGCCTACCCGCTATCCTTCAAGGACGATCTCGACAAGCCCGCCGGCTATACACCCGACCTGTGTCGCCGCGTGGCAACGGCCATCCAACGCGACCTTGGACTGCCCGGACTCGCCATCAAGTGGATCGAGGGCAACACCCCCAGACGCCTGGCCGCGGTGGTCAATGGTGAGGCGGACCTGGATTGCGCCACCACCACCCTGACCTTGGAGCGCCAACGCCAGGTCGACTTCAGCAACGTCGTCTTCATCGAGTCCGGCGCCATCCTGATCCGGGAGGGGGCCCGCACCCACGCAAGAGGCTACGCCGACCTGGCCGACCTGGCCGAGGGACGCCTCGGCGTCGTCCCGGAAACTACCACCGAGCGACGCCTGCGACGCGTCCTGAGGCTACGCAGCATCAATATGCAACTGGTTCCCATCAAGGACGCCAAGGACGGGCGGGAGCAACTCCTGGCCGGGACTCTGGACGCGGTGGCCGGCGACCGCCTGGTGCTCCTCGGCCAGATCGAGACCTCTGGGGCCTCGGATCTCACCGTCCTGGAGGCCGACTACTCCCTGGAGCCCTACGCCTTCGCCCTACCCCGCAATGATGCGGACTTCCGCCTGGCGGTCAACGCCAGCTTGGCCGAGGTGTTTCGCGGCCGGGCGATCGACAGGATCTTTGCGCGCTGGTTCGGCGAGGGTGCCGAACCCTCCGAACTGCTGGCGGGGCTCTTCGCCGTCTACGGATTCGTGGACTAGATGTTTGAATGGATCGCTAGCCCCGAGGCCTGGTTGGCCCTGGTCACCCTCACCGCCCTGGAGATCGTCCTGGGCATCGACAACATCGTCTTCCTCAGCATCCTGGTGGGCCGCCTGCCGCCCGCCCAGCGCGACCGCGCACGGGTCCAGGGCTTGGCCCTGGCCATGCTCACCCGCATCGGGCTCTTACTCTCGCTGGCGTGGATGATGCGGCTGACCAATCCCCTGTTCGAGGTACTGGGGCAGGCGTTGTCCGGCCGGGACCTGATCCTGCTTTTCGGTGGACTCTTTCTGCTGTGGAAGAGCGCCCAAGAGATTTGGGACAGCCTGGAAGGGGTGGACGACGAGACCAGTATCCGACCGGTCCAGGGCTATTACATGGTCCTCGCCCAGATCGCCATCATCGACATCGTCTTCTCACTGGATTCGGTCATCACGGCGGTGGGAATGGCGCGCGACCTTCCCGTGATGGTCATCGCCATCATGATCGCGGTGGGGATCATGATGTTGGCCGCCAAGTCCATCGGCGACTTCGTCGATGCCCACCCGAGTATCAAGATGCTCGCCCTGAGCTTCCTCACCCTGGTGGGCGTGGCCCTGATCGGCGAGGCCCTGGACATGCACATCCCCAAGGGCTACATCTACTTCGCCATGGCCTTTTCGGTCGGCGTGGAAATGCTCAATATCCGCATGCGCAAGAGCCGTGTAGCACCGGTCCATTTGCACGGTCCCCGGATGGATGGGGAAGAGGGCTGAGTTAGGACTCTATCCAAAACGTCACAGGCCCGTCGTTGACCAGGCTAACCTGCATGTCGGCACCAAAGCGCCCGGTCTCGACCAGGGGGTGGGCGAGCCGGGCCTCGGCGACCAGACGGTCGAACAGCTCGGCCCCGAGCCCGGGCGCCGCGGCAGCGGTGAAGCTGGCCCTGGTCCCCTTGTGCGTATCCGCTGCCAGGGTGAACTGAGGTACCAACAGGAGCCCGCCGCCGATGTCGCGCAGGGATAGATTCATACGCCCAGCCTGGTCGGGAAAGACCCGATAGCCGAGTATTCGCTCCAGCAGACGGTCGGCTCGCCCGGGATCGTCGCCCCGCTGGACCCCGACCAAGACCAGCAACCCCCGCTCGATGGCCCCCACCGTCGCGCCGGCGACCTCGACCCGGGCGCTGGAGACCCGCTGTAGCAACCCGATCATGGGCGGAATCAGCCCAGGGTTCTGGCGAGGCGGTCGGTAGCAGCCACCAGGGCCGAGCGGATACCGGGCTCGAAGGCAGCATGCCCGGCGTCGGGGACGATGTGCAGCTCGGCGCTCGGCCAGGCGCGGTGCAGGTCCCAGGCGGAGCGTAGGGGACAGATGAGGTCATAGCGCCCCTGGACGATCACCCCGGGGATATCCGCCAGGTGATGGGCATCGCGCAGGAGCTGGTCGGGCTCGAGGAAGGCCTGATTGACGAAGTAGTGGCACTCGATCCGAGCCAGGCTCAGGGCCACATGGGGATCGGAGAAGTGGGCCTGAATGTCCGGGTTGGCCAACAGGGTCGCGGTACGCCCCTCCCAGATGGACCAAGCCTTGGCAGCGGCCATGCGCGCCACCTCGTCGGTGCCGGTGAGCCGCCTATGGTAGGCATGCAACAGGTCGCCACGTTCGGCTGCCGGGATGGGGGCGATGAAGTCCTCCCACCAGTCCGGGAAGACCCAGTTCGCCCCCTCCTGATAGAACCAGCGGATCTCCGCCTCGCGGCACAGAAAGACGCCGCGCAGCACCAGGGCCATGACCCGTTCCGGGTGGGTCTGGGCATAGGCCAGGGCCAGGGTCGAGCCCCAGGAGCCACCGAACACCATCCAGCGCTCGATGCCCAGGGCGGCACGAATGCGCTCGCAGTCGGCCACCAGATCCCAGGTGGTGTTGTCCACGAGGTCGGCGTGGGGCGTGGAGCGTCCGCTGCCGCGCTGGTCGAACAGGACGATGCGATAGCGGGCTGGATGAAAGAAGCGACGATGACCCGGCTCGCATCCGGCCCCTGGACCGCCATGCAGAAAGACCACGGGGATACCCTTGGGATTGCCGGATTCCTCGACGTAGAGGCTGTGGCGCTCTCCCACCGCCAGGCGGCGACGGGCATAGGGCTCAATGGGAGGATAGGGTGTTGGGACGTAGCTAGTCATGGACTCCGAAACCCTGCTTGGAGCCAGGGGGGGATGCCACCGCTCCAATGCGACAAATTCACACTTCTGGTGTTTGATATCGTGCGACTATCGGCTGGCTGCCATCATGGACGCAAGGGAGTGATTCAAGCCAGGACCGGACTCACGGCATTTAGGAAAGCGCTTCTCCAACCAAGCACCGGCAGTACGGCCTCCGGAAGGGACTTCCGGGGGCCGTTTTTTTTGTCCCTTACTGACCCCGCCCGGCACGCTTACGGTCGTTCTCCGTGAGGTGACGCTTACGGATGCGGATCGCCGCCGGGGTGATCTCCACCAGCTCGTCGTCCTCGATGAACTCCAGGGCCTGCTCCAGGGTGAAGCGGATCGGCGGGGTCAGAACGATGTTCTCGTCTGTCCCCGAGGCACGGATGTTGGTGAGCTGCTTGCCCTTGAGCGGGTTGACCGTGAGATCGTTCTCGCGGGAGTGCATGCCGATGACCTGGCCCTCGTAGGCATCTTCGCCGGGGCCGAGGAACAAGCGCCCACGCTCCTGCAGATTGAACAGGGAATAACCCAGCACCTTGCCCTGGCCGTTGCAGATTAGGGCCCCGTTGCGGCGCTTGGCAATGGTCCCGTGCTGGGCCGGACCATAGTGATCGAAGACGTGGTAGATGAGCCCGGAGCCCGAGGTCAGGGTGAGAAACTCAGTCTGGAAACCGATCAGACCACGGGACGGTATCATGTAGTCCAGCCGCACCCGCCCGCGTCCGTCGGGGATCATGTCGCGCAACTCACCGCGACGCGCGCCCATGGCCTCCATGATGGCGCCCTGATTGGCCTCTTCGACGTCGACTGTGACTTGCTCGTAGGGCTCGCAGATCTCCCCACCCACCTCGCGGAAGATGACCTCCGGGCGCGAGACGGCCATCTCGTAGCCCTCCCGGCGCATATTCTCCAGCAGGATGGACAGGTGCAGCTCGCCGCGCCCGGAGACCCGGAACTTTTCCGGGTCATTGCCCTCCTCCACGCGCAGGGCGACATTGTGGATCAACTCCCGTTCCAGTCGCTCCTTGAGCTGACGCGAGGTCAGGAACTTGCCGCTGCGCCCAGCAAAGGGGGAGCTGTTGACCTGGAATGTCATGCTCACCGTAGGCTCGTCCACGGTCAGAGGCGGCAGGCCCTGGGGGTGTTCGGGATCACACAAGGTATCGGAGACATTGGGCGCCTCGATGCCCGTAATGGCGACGATGTCCCCGGCGCTCGCCTCTTCGACCTCCACCCGATGCAGCCCCATGTAACTAAACACCTGACCGATCTTGCCGCGGTGTACGTCCCCCTCGCGGGAGATCTGCACCACCTGCTGGTTACGCCGCACAGAACCCCGTGCAATACGCCCCACCGCGATGGCGCCCACATAGCTGGAGTAGTCCAGGGTCGAGATCTGCATCTGGAAGGGCCCATCCGGGTCTACCGGCGGACGGGGGGTATGCTCGACGATGGCCTCGAAAAGCGGCTGCATGTCGCCCTCGCGCACCCCTTCACCCAGGCCGGCATAGCCACCCAGCGCCGAGGCGTAGACGATGGGGAAGTCAAGCTGCTCATCGCTGGCGCCCAGGCGGTCGAACAGGTCGAAGACCTGATCGACAACCCAGGAGGGCCTGGCCCCATCGCGGTCGATCTTGTTCACGACCACGATGGGCCTGAGACCATGATTGAAAGCCTTCTGGGTAACGAAACGGGTCTGGGGCATGGGCCCCTCCACCGCGTCCACCAGGAGCAGGACCGAATCGACCATGGACAGGACCCGCTCCACCTCGCCGCCGAAGTCGGCGTGGCCGGGGGTGTCGACGATGTTAATGCGGTACTCGTTCCAGCGGATGGCGGTGTTCTTCGAGAGGATGGTGATACCCCGCTCCTTCTCGATGTCGTTGGAGTCCATGACCCGCTCCACGGGACCGAAGCGCTCGCCGAGGGTGCCGGACTGCTGGAGGAGTTGGTCGACCAAAGTGGTCTTACCATGATCGACGTGGGCGATGATGGCGATGTTGCGCAGGTTTTCGATCACAGGGCCGGACTCCGGTTGGTGCAACGCTGGTGCGGTCCAGCCTGGGACCGTCCTTGCTTGAGCTGGATGGGGTGTATGGGGGTGATTGGGGGCCTTGGGCGGACGGCCGAATGACGTGGCCGCAGATGGGTTACCCGTCGTAAAGCCGCCCAGTATAGCCCAGACGGGCTCTCGCCGTGCGGTTGGTGCAACCGCACGACGGTACTAAGCCGCGCGTTGGACCGCTGAGCCGGAGAACCGTTGCCCCCTGCGGTCGCTCAGTCGAACTGGAGGATATCGGTGGCCTTGTTCGGTTTGAGCCGGAAGAGGCTGTCAGCGAGGCCAAGATTGCGCTTGGCGCCGACGAACAGGAGCCGTGTCACCTGGCCGAAGCTGTCCTCCATCACCAGGCTGCGCAGCTCCATGCCCTCGAAGCCGACCTGGATCATCTGCACCTCGCTGTCCACGGCCTTGGGCTTCAGCTCCACCCAGGTCAGGCCATCTCTGGTCGGCAGGTCCTTGACCGTGAAGTCCCTATCGACCGGTGCCCCCCCGGCCAGGAGCAGGGCCGGGGTCCCGGCTAAGGCCTTGGTCTGGTCCTGATGAGAGACTTGCTCCAGTTCCACGTCGTAGACGTAGACCCGGTCGCCGTCGGCCACGATGATCTGCTCGCCGGGCTTCTGGTACTCCCAACGGAATTTGCCCGGACGCCGGAGGTAAAAGACCCCCGAGGACTCCGCCATGGCGCTGTGGTCTGCATTGAAGGTGATCTGCTCGAACTTCGACGACAGGCTGGTGAGCCCGCTGAGGTAATCTTCCAGGGCCTGGCCCGCCGCCAACGCCGCCGACGCCGGCAACAACAGGGACGCCAGCGCGACCAGGCGGGTCAAACGGGCCAAAGCACCATGGGTGCCTTGCCGAGATTTTTGGGTGCTACGTAGGGACACTGCTCAATACTCCATGCGTCGCTGAGGGTCTGGGATGGTGGGTCCGCTTCGCTTGACCCACCCTACCGCCGCCCGACTGCCTCGGCTTGTGGACCAGATTACTGACCGTCAGTTCAGAAAATCCTGTGAATCCTGCGAAATCCGGTTAATCCTGCCCATTCTTCTGCCGACGGCGCCCCTGGTGCGGGTTGATGCCAGGACTAATCGTCCACCGGGACAGGTGCCAGCACCTCGCGATTGCCGTTGGTCTCCGCGGCGCCCACCAGGCCGATGCGCTCCATCTCCTCGACCATGCGGGCGGCGCGGTTGTAGCCGATCTTAAGACGACGCTGCACGCCGGAGATGGAGGCGCGCCGCGATTCCACTACAAATTGCACCGCCTCGTCGAACAGCGGGTCCTGATCTTCCACGTCACCGCCACGGGGCTCAGGGTCGATGCCGGGGATCGCCTCGCCTGGGTCTTGCAGGATGTTCTTGATGTAGTCGGGCTTGCCGAGCTGTTTGAGGAAATCCACCACCCTATGGACCTCGTGGTCGTCCACAAAGGCACCGTGGACGCGCTGGGGGATACTGGTCCCCGGCGGCAGGTAGAGCATATCCCCGTGCCCCAGGAGTTGTTCGGCGCCCATTTGGTCGAGCACGGTGCGCGAGTCCACCCGGGCAGAGACCTGGAAGGCGACGCGGGTGGGGATGTTGGCCTTGATCAGTCCGGTCAGCACATCCACCGAGGGCCGCTGGGTGGCCAACAGCAGGTGGATGCCCGAGGCACGGGCCTTCTGGGCCAGGCGGGCGATGAGTTCTTCGACCTTCTTGCCCACCACCATCATCATGTCCGCCAGTTCATCGATGATGACGACGATGTAGGGTAGGTGCGCCAAGGTCGGCGGCTCGACGGCCTCCTCTCCAAACAGGTCGCTGTCCGCCGGGACCCAGGTCGGATCCGCGATGGGTTCGCCTGCCTCCTCTGCGTCCGCCACCTTGCGGTTATAGCCAGCGATGTTGCGCACACCCAAGCGGGACATGAGCCGATAGCGGCGCTCCATCTCCCCCACGCACCAGCGCAGGGCATTGGCAGCCTCCTTCATGTCCGTGACCACCGGGGTGAGCAGGTGTGGAATGCCCTCGTAGACCGAGAGTTCCAGCATCTTGGGGTCCACCATGATGAGACGCACGTCCTTGGGCCCGGCCTTGTACAGCAGGCTCAGGATCATGGCGTTGATCGCCACCGACTTACCCGATCCGGTGGTACCGGCGATCAGGGCGTGGGGCATCCGGCCCAGGTCCGCCACCACCGGATCGCCCGAGATGCTCGATCCCAGGGCCAGGGTGAGGGGGGACTTGGCCTCCTGGTAGACCGCAGACGAGAGCACCTCGCTGAGAAAGACGATTTCGCGCTGTTCGTTGGGGATCTCAAGCCCAATCACCGATTTTCCGGGGATGACCTCCACCACCCGCACGCTGATCGTGGACAGGGCGCGGGCGATGTCCTTGGCCAGGCCGGTGATCTTGCTGACCTTGATACCCGGGGCCAGCTGCAACTCGAACAGGGTCACCACAGGCCCTGGCAACACGTCCACGACCTGTACCGTGACGCCAAAATCCGCCAGGATGGTTTCGACCATGGCCGACAGGTCTTCGAGCTTGGCCTGGGAATAGCCCTTCCCGCTCTTGTGCGCCGGGTCGAGCAATTCCAGGGGCGGGTGCACGGTATCGGCGTTGAAACCCGGCGGCAACGGAAGCTGGCGCTCGTCGACCTTGGCCGGCTTGCTGCGCTGGGGAGCCCGAAGGGACGCCTTGGGGTTGGACCTCGGAGTGACTTCGTCATTGGGGGCCGGGACGACATCGACGGCGTGCCTCGAGTCCAGATCGCCATCCGCGTACCGTTCCAGCAGGGCATCGATGTCCATTGGCGCCCCGAATGACGACTCGGGCGCCGGCAACAGGTGCGGTTCCCGCCGCTTGGGGCGCCTTGCCGGCTCATCCTCGCCATCGTCCGCCGCGTCGAAGGCATAATCGCCGCCGTCGTCATTATCATCGTCGACCCGCCGGCCGCCGCTGAACCAGACCCCGACCCTGGCGCCCAGCCCCGCGACCCTCGCATAGAGCCAGTCGAGGCTGTCGAGCACCGCCCCGCCGATGCCATCGATGACCGCCACCCAGGAGACGCCGACAAACAGGCTGACGCCAACCAAAAGGGTGCCACCCAGCAACAAGGACGCGCCCCTGATGCTGAATGCACCGACCATGGCACCGCCCAGCATCTGGCCCAGGCCACCACCAATACCGATCGGGAGGCCCTCTGCGGCGTGGCCGGCCACATGTAGGTCCGCGAAGGCGGTCCCTGCGACCAGGGTCAACACAAAGCCGACCCAACGCAGGCTCAGCTGATAGAAGCGATTCTCGCCCTCGCGGCGCCCATTGTGCAGCACCAGGTACCCACTCCAGGCGACCCCCACGGGAACCAGGTAGGCGAAGACCCCGAACAGGCTAAGGGTCACATCCGCAAACCAGGCACCGACGACCCCGGCAGGGTTGACGACACCATCCGCAGGCCCGGCGTAGGACCATCCCGGATCTTCGGGCGTGTAGTTCACCAGCGCCAGCACCAGGTAGAGGGCTACCACGAAGACCCCCAGCATGGTCACCTCGCGGACCACCCGCTCAAAACGGTCACCAAAGGTCAACTCACCGATTCTGGTCGCCTGCGCCACTATTGAACTCCTCCAAATGTTCGCCCGATTATAGCCTTGGCTCCGATTCTTCGTGCAACTTCGCGTTCAGGGCCTCGCCACGGCCTACCCTGTGGCCAAAGCCGAAGGTGGTCGCACCTGGTTGGTCATGATGCCTGTTGCCGCGGGGAAGATCCTGCAAATCCGACGAAAGCCTGTCAATCCAGGCCATTCGGTATCGGCCGCCCGGAACCCGGACGGATCGCCTCGGACGCACCGCCGCCAAGGACCGTCGCGACGCACCCGGCGGGTCTGGGTTTACCCTGGTCAGCCCACACCTTACCATGCAGGAAAATTTGCACCGGGCAGGCTGCGCTCAACCACACGCGCCTGCCCCCAGTGTCCCGCCGGCCCCTGTATCCCCGGCACCTTGTCCCCTTGGAGCATCCCATGACCGACACCAAGCACTGCCGCCTGCTCATCCTGGGCTCGGGCCCGGCCGGCTATGCCGCCGCCGTCTACGCGGCCCGCGCCAACCTCAAGCCTGTCATTGTCACCGGCATGGAACAGGGCGGTCAGCTGATGACCACTACCGACGTGGACAATTGGCCCGGCGACCCGGACGGCGTCCAGGGCCCCGACCTCATGGACCGAATGCGCCGCCACGCCGAGCGCTTCGAGACCGAAATGATCTTCGACCACATCAACGAGGTGGACCTGAGCGCCCGCCCCTTCCGCCTCACCGGCGACGCCGCCGTCTATACCTGCGACGCCCTGATCATCTCCACAGGCGCCAGCGCCCGTTACCTGGGCCTACCCTCGGAGACCGAGTACCGCGGGCGCGGTGTCTCCGCCTGCGCCACCTGTGACGGCTTCTTCTATCGCAACCGCCGGGTCGCGGTCATCGGCGGCGGCAATACCGCCGTGGAGGAGGCCCTCTACCTGGCCAACATCGCCGAGCACGTCACCGTCGTCCACCGGCGCGACGCCCTGCGCTCCGAGAAGATCCTGCAACAGCACCTGTTCGACAAGGCCGAGGCCGGCAAGGTGACCATCGAGTGGTTCCATGTCTTGGATGAGGTCCTCGGCGACCCCTCCGGGGTCACGGGCATGCGCATCAAGGACGTGCGAGATGGATCCACCAAGGACATCGATGTGCACGGCGTCTTCATCGCCATCGGCCATCAGCCCAACACCGCCATCTTCGACGGCCAGCTCGACATGTCCGGCGGCTACATCAAGGTCCAGAGCGGCACCGACGGCAACGCCACCGCCACCTCGGTCCCCGGTGTCTTCGCCGCCGGGGACGTGATGGACCACGTCTACCGTCAGGCCATCACCTCCGCCGGGACTGGCTGCATGGCCGCCCTCGACGCCGAGAAGTACCTCGACGCCCTGGCCGCAGAGGGCAAGTAGCGGCAACCCCAATGGACCAAGACCAGACCCAGGACCTGCAGGAACGCCTGCGCGCCGCGGCGGCGGCGTCTACACCCCTGTGCCTGCGCGGAGCAGGCTCCAAGGGCTTCATCGGGCGTGCCGCGACCGGCGAACCCTTGGTCGTTGCCGGGCACAGGGGCATCGTCAACTACCACCCCAAGGAGCTGGTGATCAGCGCCCGCGCCGGGACCAGCCTGGACGCCATCGAGGCGGCCCTGGCCGAGCACGGTCAGGGCCTGCCCTTCGAACCCCCGCGCCTGGGACCCGGCGCGACCCTCGGCGGGACCATCGCCTGCGGGCTGTCCGGCCCAGCGCGACCCTATGCCGGTTCGGCACGGGACTTCGTGCTGGGCACCCGGGTCCTGACCGGGCGTGCCGAGGTCCTGCGCTTCGGCGGCGAGGTGATGAAGAACGTGGCGGGATACGACATCTCGCGGCTCATGACCGGGGCCATGGGCACGCTGGGGGCCCTGCTGGAGGTGAGCCTCAAGGTGCTGCCCCTGGCGGCGGCGACCCGCACCCAGGCCCTGGAGATGGACCAGACCGAGGCCATCGCCACCATGAACGCCTGGGCGGGCCGGCCCCTGCCGGTCACCGCCACCTGCTGGGCCCAGGGTCGGCTGCTAGTGCGCCTGTCCGGGGCCGAGACCTCCGTCGCCCAGGCGGCGCGGGAGGTCGGCGGCGAGCCCTTGGAGGAGGCAGACACGTTCTGGCGCGATCAGATCCGCGAGCAGCGCCACCCCCTGTTTCATGGCGAGGCGCCCCTGTGGCGCCTGTCCCTGCCCCCGGCCACCCCACCGCTTGGCCTGCCTGGGCTAGACCCGGAGACGACCCTCGTCGAGTGGGGCGGCGCCCAGCGCTGGGCCCACGCCAACCTGGACCCAACCAAGGTCCGCGATGCGGCGGCAAACCTCGGTGGTCACGCCACCCTGTTCCGCGGCGGCACCCGCAGCGGGGCCATCTTCCACCCCTTGCCGCCCGCCCTGATGCGCATCCACCGTAATCTCAAGCGCGCCTTCGACCCCCAGGGGCTCCTCAACCCCGGCCGCCTCTATCCGGAGCTGTAGCGTCCCAGCCATGCAAACCGCGATCCTCAGAGAGATCCTCGCCACCCCGGAGGGCCAGGAGGCCGACGCCATCCTGCGCGCCTGCGTCCACTGCGGGTTCTGTACCGCCACCTGTCCCACTTACCAGTTGCTCGGCGACGAGCTGGACGGACCACGGGGGCGCATCTACCAGATCAAGCAGGTCCTGGAGGGGCATAAGCCCACCCGCATCACCCAGCTGCACCTGGACCGCTGCCTGACCTGCCGCTCCTGCGAAACCACCTGCCCCTCCGGGGTACGCTACGGGCGCCTGGCGGACATCGGCCGCGCCCTGGTCGATCGCCAGGTCGAGCGTCCAATCGGCGAGCGCCTGATGCGCCGGCTGCTCATCGCCCTGGTCCCCCACCGACGGCTGATGTGGCCCCTGATCCGACTGGGCCAGGTGTTTCGACCCATGCTACCCGCCGGGCTCAAGGCCAAAGTCCCGACCCGGCGCAGGCCCGGTACCAGGCCCAAACCCCTCGGTGGGCGCAAGGTCATCGCGCTGACCGGCTGCGCCCAAGCCGTCGCCACCCCGGTCACCAATGCCGCCCTGGCACGCATCCTGGCCCGGCTCGGCATCGATCTGGTCGAACCCAGGGCCGCCGGTTGCTGCGGCGCCGTCGCCTACCACCTCAACGACCAGGCGGGCGGGCTCGCCGCCATGCGCCGCAACATCGACGCCTGGTGGCCCTTGGTCGAAGCAGGGGCGGAGGCCATCCTGGTCAGCGCCAGCGGCTGCGGGGCCTTGGTCAAGGAATACGGCCACCTGCTGGCCCAGGACCCGGACTATGCCGCCAAGGCGGCCAAGATCGCCGCCCTGACCCAGGACCCGGTGGAGCTGCTGGCCGCGGAGGATCTGACCCCATTGGGCAAGCCGGGAGACGGGCGGCGGGTCGCCTTCCACGCGCCCTGCACCCTGCAACACGGTCAGCAGATCAAAGGGGTGGTGGAGGGGCTGTTGACGCGGCTGGGCTTCGAACTGACACCCATCTCCGACGGGCATCTATGCTGCGGGTCCGCTGGAACCTACTCCATCCTGCAACCGGAGCTGGCCCTACGACTGCTGACCAATAAGGTCGCGGCCCTCGAGGCCGGCGAACCGGAGATCATCGCCACCGCCAACATCGGCTGTCAGCTTCACCTGGAGGCAGGGGCCGGACGGCCGATCCTGCACTGGCTGGAATTGGTGGACCCCGGCGTCTGCTGAGGACCGGCGCCTAGGGCGCCGGTCGAACGCACAACGCCGGAACGGCGCCGTTACTGACAGCCCATCGCCGCCTTCATCTCCTTCATCCGGCCCGCCTGCACACCGGTGGCCAGGCCCTTGGCCTTCTCCTTGTCGCCGGCATAGAGCGCAGGGATGATCTCGGTCTCGCGGGTCTGCACGAAGGCATCCCACACCGGCTTGAAGGCGCTCGCCTTGGCGGCATCCGGACCTGTGGCCATGGCGGCCAGGTCCGCATCGAGCTTGGCGCTGGCCGCGTGGACCATGGCCTTATGGCCATCCAGCTTAGCCGCGTCCGCCTCGCCGACCATGGCAACCAGGGCGCTACGCGCTTCGCCGAGATTGGCACAAGCATCCGCCGGGGTGGCGGCCCCGACGACGGGCGCGGCGCAGCACAGAAGGGCAGCAGAAAGCACAGGCAAGAAACGGGTCATGGGGATCTCCTTCAGAGTGAGGCAGGGTGAGACGAGTCGCGGACCCCTTGCGGGTCCACCCAGAGGCAGCCATAGGCCATGCTCAGGGCATGGGCATCATTCCCCCAGCCCCTCCCCTGCTCCTTAACCTGGATCAAGCCGCGGCTCCTACGCTCCACTCCCTTTCGGGTCTCTGGGTCGAACATACATCCGACTAGCCCGCCTCCGGCCGGGCGCGCAACCGCAGCCCGAGCTCCTTGAGCTGGGCCTCGTCCACGTCGGAGGGGGCGGCGGTCAGTGGACAGGCGGCGGACTGGGTCTTGGGGAAGGCCATCACATCGCGGATCGACTCGGCCCCAGCCATGAGCATGACCAGGCGATCCAACCCGAAGGCCATGCCGCCATGGGGCGGCGCGCCAAACTTCAGCGCCTGCAGCAGGAAGCCGAAGCGGTCCTCGGCCTGCTCGTCGGAAATGTTGAGCAAGCGGAAGATGCTGCTTTGCAGCTCCGAGCGATGAATACGGATGGAGCCACCACCGATCTCGCGCCCATTGAGCACCATGTCGTAGGCGCGCGACAGGCAGGCTCCAGGGTCCTTCTCCAGCAGGGGGATATGCTCCTCCTTGGGGGCGGTGAAGGGGTGATGGATGGCGTTCCAACGACCCGCCTGCTCATCGCGGTCGAACATTGGGAAGTCCACCACCCACAGCAGGTGCCAGCCCTCGGCCATGAGCCCGCGGTCCTGACCCAGGCGCACCCGCAGGGCCCCCAGGGCCTCGTTGACCACCTTGGCCTTGTCCGCACCGAAGAAGATCAGGTCGCCATCCACAGCCCCGGTGCGGCTCATGATGGCGTCCACGGCATCATCGGGCAGGAACTTGAGGATGGGCGATTGGAGCCCCTCGCGCCCCTTGGTCGCCCACTCGTTCACCTTGATGTAGGCGAGGCCTCTGGCCCCATAGATCCCGACGTATTTCGTGTACTCGTCGATCTCCTTGCGGGTCAGGGTACCGCCACCGGGCAGGCGCAGGGCGGCGACGCGCCCCTGAGGGTCCTGGGCCGGACCGGAGAAGACCTTGAAGTCCACCCCCGCCATCAGGTCGCCCACGTCCACCAACTCCAGGGAGCAGCGTAGGTCCGGGCGGTCCGAACCGAAGCGACGCACGGCCTCTTCGTAGGTCATGCGCGGCAGGGGCGCGGGTAGCTCCTCGCCACGCACCTCGCGGAACAGGGTGCGGACCATGTCCTCCATGATGGCCATGAAGGCGTCTTCGTTCAGAAACGAGACCTCGATGTCGAGCTGAGTGAACTCCGGCTGGCGGTCGGCGCGCAGGTCCTCATCGCGGAAGCAGCGGGCCACCTGATAGTAGCGGTCCATGCCGGACATCATGAGCAGCTGCTTGAAAAGCTGCGGCGACTGGGGCAAGGCAAAGAACTGCCCCGGATGGGTGCGGCTCGGGACCAGATAGTCCCGCGCGCCCTCCGGCGTGGACTTGGTCAGGATGGGGGTCTCGATATCCAAAAAGCCGTGGTCGTCCAGGAACCGGCGCAGGGACTGGGTGACCCGGCTGCGCAGGCGCAGGCGCTCCAGCATCTCAGGGCGACGCAGGTCCACGTAGCGGTAGCGCAGGCGCAGTTCCTCAGAGGCGTCCCCGTAGTGCTCGTCGATCTGGAAGGGCGGGGTCTCGGAGCTGTTGAGGACCGTCAGCCCCAGTCCCAGGACCTCGATCATGCCCGTGGAGCGCTCCCGGTTCTGCGGTGCCCTCGGGGCGCGGGCGAACCCGGCCATGGACCTGCAGCACGTACTCACCACGCACCGCCTCGGCGCGCTGGAAGATCTCGGGGGTATCCGGGTCGAAGACGACCTGGACCAGGCCATCGCGGTCGCGCAGGTCGATGAAAATGACCCCACCGTGGTCCCGCCGCTTCTGCACCCAACCGCAGAGGGTGACCTCCTGCCCGATGTGCCCTTCGTCGAGCCCCCCGCAATAGTGACTGCGCATGCGACCAAACCCCGTGTGCGTGATGTGTGAGCCCCGAGCGGCGCTCTGGACGGCGACCGAAAACCGGCCACAAAAGAGCGAGAAAGATACTGACCGGGCCAGCGTGGCGCAAGCACAAGGGTTGAGTTTTCCCGAGCACTCATCCCCTCAGACCAAGCAATCGAGGGACCAGCCAGGGACGGCGCCCGATCAACTTCCAGAAGCAGCGCTCGGCTTATCTGCCTTCTTCGCAGCCGCAGCCGGTTTCTCCCCCCCGGTTTTGGTGCCCTCCCCGCCCGACCCTGACTTCTTCTCCCCCCCGGTCTCATGGAGGTTCTTTTTCTTGCTGCCCCCCTTGAAGTCGGTCTCGTACCAACCGCCGCCCTTGAGCCGGAAACCGGCAGCAGAGATCAGCTTCTTCAAATCGGGCTTGCCGCAGGCTGGACAGTCCGTCAGGGGTGCGTCGCTCAGCTTCTGCAAGGCCTCCAACTCGTGGCCGCAGGCCTCGCAGCGGTACTCATAAAAGGGCATGGTGATACCTCGGTGAGATGACAACGGATTAACGGGCGAACAATGGGGGGATATCCCCAAAATTCCAGGTCTGGCCCGCAACACGAAGCCCAGAGGTAAGAGCGCTCATATCAAACGGAAGGGGCCGGTTCTGAGGCCATGCTGGCTGGACTGCGCGCGGACCGCCACGATGACAACGCCCTGCTCGCAGCGGCGAGACCTATACCGGACGCGCCCTCCGCGCATTCCTCCTGCCTGTGGCAAGTCGGACCGGGCTGCGGGCAGCGTGATTGAAGAACGCGCCGACGCCGCCACGACCGGATCAGCTAGCGCAGCACGCGGCGATTGCCGGTCCGACCGTCATCGCGGCAAGCTCAGCTCCGGGACCAGCCCGCCACCGTCGCGGTTCTTGAGGACCAGATCGCCGCCATGGGCTCGTGCGATGTTGCGGGCGATGCCCAGGCCCAGGCCGGTGCCGCCCGAGTCCCGCGCGCGTGAGCCCTCCAGCCGGACGAAGGGCTCGAAGACCCTCTCCATTGCATCGGACGGAATAGCCGGGCCGCGGTCGGCGATGGTCAGGGTGATGAGCTCGTCCGAGTCCTTTGCCTGGATGTCCGCCCGCCCGCCGTAGCGCAGGGCGTTGTCCAGCAGGTTCCCGATGCAACGCTTCAGCGCCAGGGGCCTGCCGCGGTACGGACGCGCGATGAAACCACTCAGGCGGACGCGACCGCCCGTCTCCTGGGCGTCATCGCGCAGGCTTTCAAGCAGGGCCATGAGGTCCAGGGGGTAGGCCTCCTCGTGGCTCTCGGTACCGCGCATGAAGTCGAGCGTGGCGTCCACCATGGCCTGCATGTCGTCCACGTCGCGCCGGATCTTCTCGCCCAACTCCTCGTCGTCACCGACCGTGGTCACCTGGTAACCGTTCTTCTCCAGGTAT
Source organism: uncultured Gammaproteobacteria bacterium (assembly GCA_963845265.1). GTDB lineage: Bacteria > Pseudomonadota > Gammaproteobacteria > Chromatiales > Chromatiaceae > DYRB01. Next base: position 268,822 of record CAWJRN010000016.1, read on the forward strand.
TGCTTGAGCAGATGACGGATCTCGGGATCGTCATCCACCACCAGGATATGGTCTGCCGAGTTGGTCATGCCCTGCACGCTAGCCGATTTACCTGCCCCGCCGTGTCCGAACCGTAAGGCGGAATAAGCGGGAGCCCTATTGGGAGCCCCATTGTTACATGGGCTTACAAAAAGGCAGTCGCCAGACATCCACGGAAATCTCAAGCTCATAGAGGAGGTCGACGTCGATGTCGGGGCCCTCGGGAGTCGTGCCGTTGGGCGCTGAGGCACAGCCGTCAGCAGCCGGTGACTGGGGTCGTCTTTGGGGGCCTAATCGACGTGGTAGCGACCGCCACCGAATCTGGTCCGGTGCGCTGGTTGCTGGCGACGACTCGTGAGCATTCGATCAAGCGACGAGCCGAAGGCATTCAAGTTCCCGACCTGTCCGGGGACCACCTTGTCGCGGCCGGAGCCTCGGCCTTCGACGCCATGGGCGCCAACTGTCACGGGGCACCCGGACGCTCCCCCTTCGTGGCTGCCAACGACATGAGCCCCCCGCCACCGCGCCTGGATCGGGGAGATGCAGCCGAACTGGACCCGGCAGAGCGCTTCTGGGTCATCAGGCACGGCATCCGCATGACGGGCATGCCCGCCTGGGGAAGGACGCACTCGGACGCGGAGATCTGGGACCTCGTGGCATTCCTACAGCGGCTACCGCAGATGGACGGCGACACCTATCGGCGCCTGGCCGACTCCTCCGTCCATCACCACGAACCTGGGACCCACGACGACGCCGAGATCCACGAGCACGGGCATTAGGGCCACACACATAGATCCGGCTCCGATCACGGCCACGCCATGAATCCGGGTGCGATGCCCAGGTCCATACCAGCGGCGCTTCATCCCAAAGAATACGAAGATCATCCAGTTCCAACGCCGAAGGAGGCGATGCAGGTTCACATTGAAGCATTCTTCCCTGGGGCCGGGGCTACTCCTGACCTCTACCCTGTTGAGTACCGCCGCCCTCGCCGAGGGGCCCAAGGTGACGGTCTACAAAAGCCCAGCCGGCCGCTGCTGCACCCAGTGGATCTCATCCCAGAAACGCGCCCGGCCCGCGCACCGCGGCAAGCTTGCCGATTGACCAAAAGGGTACGCCAGATGTACCTGGTGTTCGGAACGTATCCGCGACCGTTCCGCGGGGCCTGGTAGAGATGCCGCCGCTACAGGCCGCGTCGGGATTGACCACATCGGGTCCGAACATCCCAGCCGCGAGGCCAACCTGCCGCGGCCGTCGATCTGGCGTGCAAACCTTGTCTGTCGCCAAAAAAAAGCCGCTCGAAAGCGGCTTTATCTCACGAAATAATTGGTGGCTACGCCAGGATTTGAACCGGGGACATCAGCATTATGAGTGCTGCGCTCTAACCAACTGAGCTACGTAGCCTGCGAGAAAGCGGGAGTTTAGTGGGGTCGTTCAGCTGCGTCAAGGCAGGTTACGCTGAGGCCCATGTCCAGCCCTGCAATTGATCGGGCGTCCCCAGGGTACTACCCTTTCGACGCCTTTCCGGCCCTACCCCAGCCACACCACCCACACTCGCCAGGACCGATGATGCCCCGCCAACTCCTACCCGCCCTACCCCTCCTGACCCTGCTGGCCGGCTTGCTGCCGGCACCAGGGGCCGAGGCATTCTTCAAGTGCATGCCCATCTACGGCAACTGGTGTGGACCCGGCCACCCATCGAGCGGGTATCCGCCGCCGGTCGACGCCGTCGATGCCGCCTGAATGCACCACGACCTATGCACCGCCGGGCCAGGCCCGGGCGGTTATTGCGATCGCGCCTTCGTCGGCGAGATTCGTACCCTGGCCGCCCAGTTCGGCTATCTGCCACGGCCCTTGCAATGGGCTGAATACGTGATTCGCGTGAAGGCTGGCGGGTCTTGGAGCGACGTGCCCATGCCGACCCCCTGGGATGCCATGGGCGCCATGTCCAGCATCGCCGCACCCTGCTGGTAAGACGCGGCGATCAATTCAGGCGTGCGCGCAGCTCCAGCAGCCAGGTCCTCGCACCCGTGACCCGAGCCTCTAGGGCCCTGGTGTCCCACCCCTGTGCCCGCCCCGCCTGGAACAGCGGCTCGACAGTCGGCGCCGTATAGCTCAGGGCCAGCACCAAGGCCAGCATCCCCAGGCTCGCCCAGGGCGCGGCCAGGCTGCACGGCTTCAGTGCGGTGCCGAAGGAGCGGCGCACTCGGTGCCCCCAAAGGTCGACGCTCGCCAGTTCATCCAGACACAGGTGGGTCAGATATCCTAGACCGACGAAGCCACCGGCGAGCCATGCCTCCCAGGCGGGTGTGTTGAGCAGGTAATGGGCCAGATTGGTCGTGGCCAAGGCGGCCAGCGCGACCGCCAACCATGAGTGCCAGATGCCGCGGTGCACGGTGAGCCGCGCGAAGGCCTCGAAGACGCCGAAGCGCACCAGTAGGAAGGTCCCTAGCCAGACCAACAACAGGTTCAATAGGGGCAGACGCCCCACCAGGGCAAAGCCGACGAAGAAGGCCAGCACAACCGCCAGCAAGGTAAAAAAGCCGCGCACCGGCTTTGAGGCATCGGCATCGATGTCGGGCAGGAGGCCACCGGCCACACCGAGGAAAAAGCAGGTCTGAGTCGTCTGGGCACCAGCCAATCCAGTGCCGTAAAGGCTCAGGGCGGCTACGCTGCTGACCAGGGCCGCTCCGTAGAGATGGGTGGCGAAACTCGCCATGCTTCGGTGATCTGCGCTCCAGGGGTGACTCTGGCCCCAATCTTAGGCGATTGCCGGAGAATCATGTACCAGATTGCGACGGATTTTCGTTCGCCTTCAAGGAGCGTCGGCAGGAGCATAGTCGGACTATGTGACTGCCGACACGACACCGAAGGCGGGCGAAAAGACGAGTAAGCTGGTGCATGATTTGACAGAAATCGCCTTGGCGCCCGAGCGGAACCTTGGCGATGGCGGGAGCGCCGAGACCCGGCGGTGACGGAGCGTCACCGCAGCGAGGCTTGCGGCGCCTCGCCGCCGAGGATCTGAAAGAGGGCCGTGCTGACCCCCGCGCCGAGACGCTCGCCGAGGCTCTCCAGCAGGTCCTTCTTCTTGGTGTAGTCGACGATGGTCTCGGCCCCGATCAGTTCGCGGGCGACATAGCCGCTACTTCCAAGCCCATCGACTAATCCTAGCTCCACCGCCTGCTCGCCGCTCCAGAAGAGTCCGCTGAAGACCTCGTCGCCACCTCTGAGGCGATCGCCACGCCCATCTTTGACCACCTGAATGAACTGGGTGTGGAGTGTATCCAAGATGGTCTGAACGAAGGCCCGGTCCTGTTCCGACAAGGGTGAGAAGGGATCGAGGATGCCCTTGTTGGCACCGGCGGTGAGCAAGCGACGCTCCACGCCCAGGTCCTCCATGGTCTTCTGGAAACCAAAGCCGTCCATTCGCACCCCGACGGAGCCCACCAGGCTCCCCTTGTCGGCGTAGATCTGGTCTGCGGCTACGGCGATGTAGTAGCCGCCAGAGGCGCACAGGTCTACGGCCACCGCATAAACGGGCATATCGCGACCCTTGTCTTCCTTGTATTTGGCCTTGAGGCGGCGGATCTCGTCGTTCACATAGCCCGCCTGCACCGGACTGCCCCCCGGGCTGTTGATGCGCAGGATGATGCCCTTGACCTGCTCGGCCTCAAAGGCCTCGCGCAGCGCCGTGACCAGATTGTCGGCGCTGGCCTGGGTCTCGGAGGAGATGATCCCCTTCACCTCGACCAAGGCGGTATGCTCCTCCGCGGGCTCCAGGCGAGCGAGCATATCCTGGGAGAACAGGGCACCGAGCAGCACGAACAGGTAGAGCAGCCCGAGGATCTTGAACAGGTTGCCCCAGAACCGACCCCGGCGCTGGTCGCGCAGGAACTCCCGGGCCATGCGGTTGATCAGGGCCCGCTCCCACTGTTCACCCTCGGGTGAGGGCATCGGGTCAAGGGTACGTCGCCAGAATTTCCAGCTCATGTCGGTCGGTCTCCGGCGATGGCAAAGGTCCCGGGGCGATGCGGCCCCTCGACCCGCAACCCATTGGGCTCAATTGCGTTCATTGAATTTCGTTTGTGGGCGACTGTGCCTGCCCGAATTCACAGCCCTCGGGCCTCCAACCAAGCCGGCATATCGGCCAGATCCGCGAGGCAACCAAGGGGGCCCTGGGCCAGCAGGCGCTCTGGAGAATGAACCCCGTAACAGACCGCCAGGGCATGAGCCCCGGCGTTGCGCGCCATCTGCATGTCGTACTCGGTATCGCCCACCATCAGGGTCTCGCCCCCCCCCACACCCAGCTCGTCCATGAGTTGCAGCAGCATCTCCGGGTGGGGCTTGGAGAAGGTCTCGTCCGCACACCGGGTCGCGACAAAGTGCCCCCCGAGTCCGCTGGACGAGAGCACCAGATCGAGCCCGCGACGGCTCTTGCCGGTCGCCACGGCAAGCAGGTACTCCCGGGTATGCAGCCAGTCGAGCACCTGTCCGACCCCTGGGAAGAGTTCCGAGGGAGTCTCGTTATCTTCCAGAAAGTGGTGCCGATAACGCTCGATCAAGGCCAGACGCCCCTGGGGGCCGGCCTCCGGCATGAGCACGGCCATCGCCTCGTCGAGCCCCAGCCCGATGATGTCCCGCGCAGCGTCTGCGCTGGGCAGGGGCAGACCCAGGTCCGCGAAGGCGGCGTGGATGCAGGCGACGATGCGCGCCTCAGAATCCATGAGGGTGCCGTCCCAATCGAAGACAATCAGTTTGTAGGGCATGATTCCGCCTCCAGGGCCCGAATAACAGCCTCCAATGTCGCCGGCAGGGGGGCCTCGACCCGCAGCGGTTCGGCCATATAGTCCGCCTTGAAGGTCAGGGCCGCTGCGTGCAAAAACAAGCGCTTGAGCCCGAGTGCGCGCAGCCGTCGGTTAGCATCCGCATCGCCGTACTTGTCGTCGCCGGCCACCGGAGCGCCGAGGTGGGCGGCATGGACCCGGATCTGATGGGTACGCCCTGTGAGCAGCCGCACCTCCGCCAGGGTCACCCCGCCGAATTGACGCAGGCGCCGGAAGACCGTGCGCGCCGCCTTGCCCTCGGCCTGGTCCACCCGCACCACCCGCTCGCCGCTGCGCAAGGTGTTCTTGAGCAGCGGGGCGTCGACCAGGGTCTCGACCCGCGGCAGGGTGCCGGCCAAGAGCGTCAGATAGCGCTTGTCCATGGCGTTTTCACGCAGCGCCTCGTGCAGATCGCGCAGGGTGCTGCGGCGCTTGGACAGGATCAGACAGCCCGAGGTGTCGCGATCCAGGCGATGCACCAGCTCCAAGGGGGTGTCCGGGCGCTCCCGACGCAGGGTCTCGATCAGCCCGAAGCTGAGCCCGCTACCACCGTGGACCGCCAGCCCCGCGGGTTTGTCAACCACCAGCAGGCGCGCATCCTCATAGAGCACCGCAGATGCCAGGCTACGCACCACTGCCTCGGGTGGGCGGCCAGGCACCGCGGTCTGCGCCTGTCGCAGCGGCGGTATACGCACCAGGTCGCCCACCTGAAGGCGGTAATCCGGCTTGATGCGGCCCTTGTTGACACGCACCTCGCCCTTGCGAATGACGCGGTAGAGATGGCTGCGCGGTACACCCTTGACCCGAGCCATAAGGAAGTTGTCGAGGCGTTGCCCGGCGACCTCGGCATCGACGCGGACCAGTTCGACCGCGGAGGGCATGGGGGGATGGTCAGACAAGGGTTAGTTCCTGCGAGCTGATGTCGTTTGATGCCACATGGGAACGCTGCTACCATTCGGTGCTTCCGCATGGGCCAAGGATTTCGGGCCCAAAAGGGCGATTGAGCGTCAAATGGCGCCATCTAAGAGCCTAAGAGCGGGGGGTTCACGGAACCGAACCCTAGATGCCATGCCGACCGCCCAACGATGATCGACCCCTTGGGGCGAGACGCACGAGTCCACCCGAGGGCCGACGACTCCGGGGCGTCTAGGGAGCAGAACCGAGGCCGCAAACGGCAAGAGCCAGGCACCGACCGATGCGGCGGGCCGGATTCTACACCGAATGACCGGAGGACGAGCCAGGAGCCTGACCATCAGGCCGGCATCGTCCCCCAAAGAGCAGATTTGCCGACCCGCGAGGTAACTGCGGGCGAGCACACAACGCCGCTGGCGCAAACAGGGCCTGCGGCAACTGAGAAATCGCGCGTGCCCGCCCGGCAATTTTAGGGCGGGACTGAAACAGAGATCGTTTCCCGAGACCCCGAGGTCGGCGCCCAAGCGCGACCCGGGGCCATTCGGGTAAGGACCTGGCACGGACCGCACCGCCCCACTTGGGCGTACGGCCCGTGCCTGGTGTCCCGCCCGGGCCTGCCCGCGGGGCACGCGCCAAGGTGCGAGAACAAGAATATGAAGCGTATGCTGATCAACGCAACTCAGCCGGAAGAGTTGCGAGTGGCCATCGTCGATGGCCAACAACTGTTCAACCTGGATATCGAATCGCCCGGTCGGGAACAGAAAAAAGCCAACATTTACAAAGGCATCATCACCCGCATCGAACCCAGCCTGGAGGCCGCCTTCGTCGAGTACGGGGCCGACCGCCACGGATTCCTTCCCCTCAAAGAGATCTCCCGGGCCTACTTCGAGCCCGACTCCGCCAGCCCCGGCAGCCGCATCAACATCAAGGACGTGCTCAAGGAACGGCGCGAAGTCGTCGTGCAAATCGAGAAGGAGGAGCGGGGCAACAAGGGCGCTGCCCTGACCACCTTCATCTCGCTGGCCGGCCGCTACCTGGTCCTGATGCCCAATAACCCGCGCGCTGGTGGCGTCTCCCGGCGTATCGAGGGGGCGGATCGCAGCGACCTGCGCGATGTCATGAGCCAGCTCCAGATCCCCGAGGACATGGGACTGATCGTGCGCACCGCCGGCGTCGGCAAAAACCTCGAAGAGCTCCAGTGGGACCTGGATTACCTCCTGCAACTCTGGCAGGCCATCGAGTCGTCCGCTGCCGAGCGCAAGGGGCCCTTCCTGATCTATCAGGAGAGCGACGTCATCATCCGCTCCATCCGCGACTACCTGCGCGGCGACATCGGCGAGATCGTCATCGACGACCGCAACATGTACGAGAAGGCCGAGGCCTTCATCCGGCAGGTCATGCCGGGCAACCAGAAGAAACTGCGCCTCTACGACGACGACACCCCGCTATTTACGCGCTACCAGATCGAGACCCAGATCGAGTCGGCCTTTCAGCGCATGGTCCACCTGCCCTCCGGTGGCTCTATCGTCTTCGACATTGGCGAGGCCCTCACCTCCATCGACATCAACTCGGCCCGCGCCACCAAGGGCGCGGACATTGAGGAGACGGCGTTCAACACCAACCTGGAGGCGGCCGACGAGATTGCCCGCCAGTTGCGCCTGCGCGACCTGGGTGGGCTCTTCGTCATCGACTTCATCGATATGACCCCGGCACGCAACCAGCGTGAGGTCGAGAATCGGCTGCGCGACGCCCTCAAGCATGACCGCGCTCGCATTCAGCTTGCCCGTATCTCGCGCTTTGGCCTCATGGAGATGTCGCGTCAGCGCCTGCGCCCCTCGCTCGGCGAGTCGAGCCAGACCGTCTGCCCGCGTTGCCGCGGCCAGGGGACCATCCGCGGGGTCGAATCCCTGGGGCTGTCCATCCTGCGCATCATCGAAGAAGAGGCGATGAAGGAGAGCACCGGTCGCATCATCGTCCAGGTCCCGGTCAAGGTCGCCACCTTCCTGCTCAACGAGAAGCGACGCAACATCGTCGCCATCGAGCATCGCCAGGACGTGGAGGTCTTGCTCCTGCCCAACCAGCATCTGGAGACCCCGGACTACGAGATCGAGCGGGTACGGGTCCAAGACATGGCTGAGGAGAGCGACGAACATCCCAGCTACCAAATCGCCACCCAGGCCAGGGCCGACGATGTGAGCTACACGCGCCCCGGCGATGCCCCCCGGGCGGAGGAGCCGGCGGTCAAGCAGATCACGCCCCCCGCCCCGGCCCCACAGAGGCCCGAACCCGTGGAGACCCCGGCACTCGCGGCGACGGCACAGGCCCAACCGCACAAGGATGGACTGCTCAAGCGCATCTTCTCCACCCTGTTCCCGCCGAAGACGGCGGAGACTACCCAGACGCCGCCTGGCGGCGCGGCCGGATCCCAGAGCAGTCGGCAGCAGCGTGGTCAGGCCGAGCCCAGCCGCGCCAACCACCCGGGGGACGCCCGCCGGCAACCCGACCGCGGCGGACGGACTCAGTCTGGCCAGCGTCAGGCCCAATCCGGCGATGGTCGGCGCCAAGCCCAGGGTGACGAGCGCGGTGCTCGTGGCACGGAGCAAGACCGCCAGCGGGGCGAACGCGGCTCCCGTCGGGGTGGTCGCGGTCGCCGCGGCGAGGGTCCCCGCGATGGCGAGGCCAGGTCACAACCGGGCGGTCAACGCGGGTCAGAGCAGGACCAAACGCCGGACCGCGGCCGAGATCGGTCCCAGGAGCGATCGCCGGAGCGCCCCATCACCGAGGACCGCAACCGGCGCGAAGCGCCCCTGCGAGATGACACCACCAGAGCGGAACGTCTCGTGCGTGCCCCTGGGCAGGTCGTCGCCCGAGTCCCGGCCCCGCCACCAGCATCGGCGGACCTAACGCCACCGCAGAGCTCGGCTGTGGCAGCGCCTCCCGCGGACGAACTCCTGACCATCCCGGCTGCCGCCACCCCAGCGCCACGCCACGATGAGGCCGTGACAGACACGTCAGACACGTCCGACACGGGTGTCCAGGCGCTGACCCCAGAGGATGGGGACCAGTACCCAACCAACGAGCCGGGTGCGGAAGCACCGATCGAGGCCCGCGGTCGGCCCGAAGCTGCCGAAGCCACCGGCTCGACGGGCAGGACGGCCGATGGCAACCAGCAAGGGGCCAACGCCGAAACGACTGACACCCCCAAGCCCCGCCGCCGTCGGCGTGGCGGTGGACGCAACCGCCGCCGCAACGCAGCCCGAGCCGCGGCGAACGAAGAAAACACACCAGACGCAGCGCAAACCGCCGAGCGCGACCCCGCTGTAACCGTGCCCGAGGCCGACGCTGCACCAACCCCCGACGCGGCCCAGGCCAAGGCCGAACCGGCCAGAGGTGACTTGCCGGGCGACGACGCGACGCAGGCGCAGCCCGGTGCTCCCGAGGCACAGCTTGAGCCAGAATCGGAGCGCGCACTTGAGGGACAGCCAAAGCCTGAGCCTGAACCAAAGCCTGAGCCTGAGCCTGAGCCTGACAGCCTGAGGCAAAGCCCGAGCCTGAGCCTGAGCCAACAGCCCGAGCCTAAGCCAAAGCCTGAGCCTGAGCCAAAGCCCGAGCCTGAGCCAAAGCCTGAGCCACGAGCCCGAGCCTGAGCCTGAGCCACAGCCCGAGGCAAAGCCTGAGCCTGAGCCTGAGCCCGAGCCTGAGCCAAAGCCCGAGCCCGAGCCTGAGCCTGAGCCAAAGCCCGAGCCAAAGCCCGAGCCAAAGCCTGAGCCAAAGCCCGAGCCTGAGCCTGAGCCACAGCCCGAACCGGAGCCACAGCCCGAACCGGAGCCGGAACCCAGAGCCGAGGCCGCCGCCTTGCCGGAACAGGAACCCGAACGAAAGGCGGAGTCAAGACCAAGGCACAAGTCGGTCCCGAGGCCCCGCCGCGCCAAGGCTGCGGCTGCACCAAAAGGGGCCGAGCCTATTCCCAGCGGGAACCCCAACCCCAAGGGCCCATCGAAGGGTGAGCGCAAGCGCCTGATCCAAGTCGAGACCAAGGCGACGGCGTCCGAAACGAAGGACTCAGAAGCCGACTGAGACCTAGGGCCTGGGCGGCGTCAGCGCCGCCCAGGCCCTACCGTCACCGGTGAACCCGGGCGATGGCTGCCGGTCCCCGCGACCAGTCCAGCCGACCTGACCTAAATCCCCCGCCCACGCCCCTCGCACCCAGCCATGTCCACCCCCCTGGACCGCCGACTCAGCGTCGCCCCCATGATGGACTGGACCGACCGCCACTGTCGGTACTTCCTGCGCCTCATCACCCGCCGCACCCTGCTCTATTCGGAGATGGTCACCACCGGGGCCCTCATCCACGGCGACCGGCAACGCCATCTGGGTTTCGATCCAACGGAACACCCGGTCGCCCTCCAACTCGGCGGCAGTTCGCCGGAAGACCTCGCCACCTGCGCCCAGATGGCCGAGGATTACGGCTATGACGAGGTCAACCTCAATGTCGGGTGCCCCTCGGACCGGGTCCAGAACGGGCGCTTCGGGGCCTGTCTCATGGCCGAGCCCGAGCTGGTGGCAGGCTGCGTGGCCGCCATGAAGGCGGTGATCGAGGTGCCAGTCACGGTCAAGACCCGCATCGGCATCGATCACCGGGACAGCTACGAGGAGCTGACCGGTTTTGTCCGCCAGGTTGCCGCCGCGGGTTGCGACGCCCTGATCGTTCACGCCCGCAAGGCTTGGCTACAGGGTCTGAGCCCGAGGGAGAATCGCGAGATCCCGCCCCTGCGCTACGACTGGGTCGAGCGACTCAAGGGAGACTTCCCCGCCCTGCCCATGGCCATCAACGGCGGCATCACCACCCTGCCCCAGGCCAGCGCCCTGCTTGAGCGACTGGACGGCGTCATGATCGGTCGCGAGGCCTACCAGAACCCCTGGATGCTCTCCCAGGCCGACGCCCTGATCTTTGGGGACACGGACCAGGGTCCGACAGCCCATGAGGTCCTAGCGGCCTACATCCCCTATGTGGAGCGCAATCTCGCCGCCGGTGTCCCGCTCATCGCCATGACCCGCCACATCCTGGGCCTCTTCCAAGGTCGCCCAGGGGCACGTGCCTGGCGCCGACATCTGAGCGAGAACGCCCACAGGCGCGGGGCCGGGGTGGAGGTCCTGAAGGACGCCGGGGCCAAGACCAGCGACCAGCCAAGGGACCCCGCCCCGCCATAGCGGAACCCCCAACATGGACTGGCTCGCCCTATCGCTCCTCTGCGCCCTATGCCTGGCCTGCGCCGACGCGGCGACCAAGGCGTGGCTGACGGGCTACTCCGCCCGGGAGCTGGCCCTGGTGCGCTTCACCCTGACCGGGCTCCTGCTGACCCCGCTGCTGGTCGGGATGCCGCCGTTGGGCGACCTGCCTCCTGCTTTCTGGGGCTGGGTCGCCGTCATGGTGCCCCTGGAGATAGCGGCCATGCTGCTCTACATGGCCGCCATCCGCGATCACCCCCTCTCGCTGACCCTGCCCTACCTGGCCTTCACCCCGGCCTTTGTGCTCCTGGTCGCCTTCGTCCTGCTGGGAGAGCAACCGACCCCGAGTGGGGCGAGTGGGGTATTGCTGGTCGTCTGCGGCGCCTGGCTACTCAACGTCCGCCATGCCCGTCGGGACGATTGGCGCAGTTGGGCCGAGCCATTGCGGGCCATCTTCTACGAGCCCGGATCACGCATGATGCTGGCAGTGGCGGTGATCTATGCCTTCACCTCCACCCTGTCCAAGGGTGCCATGCAGCACATGGCGCCAGGCCATTTCGGTCCCTTCTACTTCGCCCTGTTGGGCCTCGCCGCCTTGGTCCTATTCGGCCTGCCACAACCGGCACGGCTGCTGCGTGCCTTTGGCCTGAAGCGGGCCGATCGGAGGGCTGGGAACGGGCCACCGAGCCTCAACGGGCACCGCCCCCTGCCCCGCGTCGGGGCCGTCCTGGCGGTCGTCGGGCTCAATGGACTTATGGTCTATACCCACTTTCTGGCGCTGCAACGGGTCGAAGTGGCCTACATGATCTCGGTCAAGCGGGTGAGCCTGCTGCTCGGCATCCTCTTCGGGGCCCTGATCTTCGGCGAACCCGGGCTCAAGACCCACCTCCCCGCCGGGGCCCTGATGCTCGCCGGGGTGGTCTTGATCGCGCTCGGATAACCAGACCCATCGACGCAAGCGGTCGACAACTGACTATCGTCATCCCCGCCCGGGCCGGGTCCTTGATACAATGAGCGCCGACATTTTCGCATCCGCTGTAGTTGTAACAGGACCGAACAGCCATAGAGACTTGGCGCCGTTTGCTCGGCCCCCAGCCCCCCCCTGGACATCCGCACACATGACAGAGTACGCCCTCATCCTGGTCGGCACGGTGCTGGTCAACAACTTCGTGCTGGTCAAGTTTCTCGGCCTTTGCCCCTTCATGGGGGTGTCGAAAAAGCTCGAAACGGCCTTCGGCATGGGGCTCGCGACCATGTTCGTCATGACCCTGTCCTCGGTCCTGGCCTGGCTGGTGAATGCCTATATCCTGGTGCCCCTGGGGATCGACTACCTGCGCACCATCGCCTTTATCCTGGTGATTGCCTCAGTCGTCCAGTTCACCGAGACGGTGATGCACAAGACCAGCCCCATGCTTTACCAGTTGCTGGGTATCTTCCTGCCGCTGATCACCACCAACTGCGCCGTCCTGGGCGTCGCCCTGCTCAACCTGCAAGAGCAACGCACCTTCCTGGATTCGGTGGTGTACGGCTTTGGCGCCGCCGTCGGCTTCGCACTGGTGTTGGTCCTGTTCGCTGCGGTGCGCGAGCGGGTCACCGTGGCGGATGTACCTGAGCCCTTTCAGGGCAGCGCCATCGCCCTCGTGACGGCGGGGCTGATGTCCCTCGCCTTCATGGGCTTCGCCGGGCTCGTGACACACTAAAGGAGACCCAGCCATGTTCGTCGAAGTCGCCGCCATCGCCGTCCTTGCCGCGGTCATTGGGGTCCTCCTGGGCTACGCGTCCCTGCGCTTTCACGTCGATGGCGACCCGGTCGTCGATCAGGTGGAGGCCGTCCTACCCCAAACCCAGTGCGCTCAATGCGGCTACCCGGGTTGCCGCCCCTACGCAGAGGCAGTCGTCAAAGACGACGAGGGCATCAACAAATGTGTCCCCGGTGGCGAGGCGGTCATGCTGGCACTGGCGGATCTGCTTGGACGCGAACCCAGCGAGGCCGGCGGCATCGTGGAAAAGCCCAAGTGCGTGGCGGTGATCGACGACAACGAGTGCATCGGCTGCACCCTGTGCCTGCAATCCTGCCCGGTGGACGCCATCATGGGCGCAGCCAAACAGCTGCACGGCATCATCGCCAGCGAGTGCACGGGCTGCGAGCTGTGCCTCAAGCCCTGCCCGGTGGAGTGCATCCACATGCACCCCATCGAAGAGACGGTGCGGACCTGGAAGTGGCCCTTCCCCGCCAACCCAAGCCCACAGCCGGCCATCGCCATCCCCCAGGCCGAGGCTGCCTAGGCCCAGGCGCGACCGACACGCCCGTCCCCAAGGTCGCGCCGAGGCGGCGCTCCCACACCCATAAGGTTCAGACAAGGTGCAAGCGACTCAGCCCAGATTTTCCAAGCGCCGGTTGTGGCAGTTCCACGGCGGCATCCATGTGCCGGACGAGAAGGACCTGTCCAACGCGGGCCCCGTGCAACCCACACCTTGCCCCAAGTATTTGATCCTGCCGATCCAGCAACACATCGGCGCCCCCGCCAATCCCATCGTCAAGGTGGGCGACCGGGTGCTCAAGGGCCAGGTCATCGCCGAGCCAAGAGGCTATGTCTGTGCCCCGGTCCATGCCTCCAGCTCCGGGACCGTGATCGCCATCGAGGACCGGCCGATCCCCCACCCCTCGGGGCTCAACGCCCTGTGCGTGGTCATCGAGACCGACGGTCAGGACACCTGGGCCGAGCTCCCCGAACCCCTAGCGGATTACGAGTCCTTGGACGCCGCAGTGCTGCGCGAGCGCATCCGCAACTCCGGTGTGGTCGGTCTGGGTGGGGCATCCTTCCCCACCAGCGTCAAACTCAACCCGAGCAAGGACCACAAGATCCACACCCTGGTGATCAATGGTGCCGAGTGCGAGCCCTACATCACCTGCGACGATCTGGTCATGCGCGAACGCGCAGGGGATATCCTCCAGGGCATTCGCATCCTGTTGCACCTCCTCGGGGCCCGCCATTGCCTGGTGGGAATCGAGGACAACAAACCTGAGGCCATCGAGGCCATGCGCCTGGCCAGGGCGGAGAGCGACATCAAAGACCGGGTTGAGATCGTGGTCATCCCCACCCTCTACCCCAGCGGCGGTGAGAAGCAGCTTATCAAGGTCCTGACCGGGCATGAAGTGCCAAGCCACGGCTACCCGGCCCAGATCGGCATCGTCTGCCAGAACGTGGGCACCGTCGCCGCCGTGGCGGATGCTGTGCTAATGGGCCGTCCTCTGGTCGAGCGTGCCGTGACGGTCACCGGCCGCGGCATCGCCAGGCCGGCGAACCTCCAGGTGCGTATCGGCACCCCTGCCGCGGCGTTGATCGCCCAGTGTGGTGGACTCCAAGCCGACCTGAGCAAATTGGTCTGCGGCGGGCCTATGATGGGCTTCACCCTGGACGACCAGGCGGTCCCCATGACCAAGGCCGCCAACTGCCTGTTGGCCCTGACCCAGACCGAATCCCCGGACCCGGGTCCGGCCCTGGCCTGTATCCGCTGCGGGCGCTGCGCGGACGCCTGTCCGGCGAATCTGCTGCCTCAGCAGCTTTACTGGCACACCCGCGCCAAGGACCTGGACCGGGTGCAGGACTACAACCTGTTCGACTGCATCGAGTGCGGCTGCTGCGCCCAGGTCTGCCCCTCCCATATCCCGTTGGTGCAGTACTACCGCTACGCCAAGACCGAGAGCTGGGCGCGAGAGCAGGACAAGAAGAAGGCCGATCACGCCAAGGAACGGCACGCCGCCAAGCTGGAGCGCCAGGAGCGTCTGGAGCGCGAACGCCAGGCCAAATTGCGCGCCAGGAAGAAGCCTGCGCCCGCCGCTGTCGCCAAGGGCGATGCCCCAGCCACCGCCGAGGATCCGAAGAAGGCTGCCATCGAAGCGGCCCGCCAGCGTGCGGCGGCCAAGAAGGCGGCCCTAGCCGAGCAGGGAGCAACTCCGAAAAATACCGAGGGGCTTGCCCCGGCCCAGGAACGCCAGGTGGCCGCCGCCGAGACCCGTCGGAAGGCGGCCGACGGGCCAGAGCCCGCAGCCCCGCCGATGGCGGCCCAAGGCGCCGAAACGCCCCCCTCACCACCTGTCAAGGGCACAACGCCCGCCCCGAAGGCCGAGCTCGCCAGCCCTGAGGCCGCCACAGAGGAACAGCCCTGACATGACCGGCCACGTCGTCTCCTCCCCCCACAGCGCGCGGGTCAACCGCGTCGATCGGGTCATGCTCCAGGTGGTGCTGGCCCTGATCCCCGGCATCCTGGCCATGACCTGGTACTTCGGCTGGGGTCTGCTCATCAACATCGCCCTGGCGGTGACCTTCGCCGTCGGCGCCGAGGCCCTGGTGATGGCCCTGCGCGGGCGGCCCATCATGCCGGCGATCTCAGACCTGAGCGCGGTGGTTACGGCCCTGCTTTTTGCCATCACCATCCCACCCATCCTGCCCTGGTGGCTGACGCTGATGGGCATCCTGTTCGCCATCTTGATCGTCAAGCAGCTCTATGGCGGCCTGGGCTATAACCCCTTCAACCCAGCCATGGCGGCCTATGTCTTCCTACTCATCTCCTACCCGGTGGCCATGACCACCTGGCTCCCACCGAGCATGCTGGCGGACCACATCATGAGCCTCTCGGACTCCTTGCGCGCCATCTTCCTCAGCGCGCCTCCGGGCGGGACTTGGGACGCCATCAGCGCCGCCACTCCCCTTGGGGAGATGCGCACCGAGTTGGGCCTCAACCACATGATCGACGAGATCCGCCAGAGCCCGCTCTGGGGCGACTTCGGTGGGCGCGGCTGGGAGTGGGTCGCCAACTGGTTCCTGCTCGGCGGGCTCTATCTGTTGTGGAAGCGCATCATCACGTGGCACATCCCGGTCGCCTTCATCGTCGGGCTCCTCTTCATGGCCGGCACCTTCTGGGCCCTGGACCCTCAGACCCACCCGTTCCCTGCCTTCCACTTGTTTAGCGGCGGTGCCATCCTGGGGGCCTTTTTCATCGCCACCGACCCTGTCACGGCATGTACCACCAGGCGAGGGCAGCTCATCTTCGGCGCTGCCATCGGCGCCGTGGTGTTCATCATCCGCACCTGGGGCGGTTACCCGGACGCGGTCGCCTTCGCCGTGCTTTTGATGAACATTGCCGCCCCCACTATCGACTACTACACCCAGCCGCGGGTATTCGGACATCAGAGAGGCAGTTGATGAAGATGATCCCCATCCTGATCGCCGGGGGAGTCCTCGGCGCCTTCGCAATCGGTGGCGTGTCCCTGGTCGCGGTGACCAACGCCATGACCGTCGGCCGCATCGCCGCCGGCGAGCGTGCCGCCATGATCGCCAAGCTCCAGGCTATCGTCCCCGAGGGCAGCATCGCAAACGACCCCATGGCGGATCGCATCGAGGTCCAGGACCCCGAGCTGCTCGGTGGCAAGACCACCGACGTCTATCGGGTACGCAAGGATGGCGAGGGGGTGGCGGTCATCCTCAACCCCATCGTCCCAGACGGCTATGCCGGCCCCATCAAGCTCCTGGTCGCCGTAATGAAGGATGGCAGCCTTGGCGGCGTTCGGGTCCTGTCCCACCACGAGACCCCTGGGCTGGGTGACCGCATCGAGGAACAGCGCCCCTACAAGTGGGACTCGGCAGGGGACCCAATGGTCTGGGTCCTGGGATTTGCGGGCAAGTCTCTGTCTGACCCTCCCCTGCCCAAGTGGGGCGTGAAGCGTGATGGCGGCGAGTTCGATCAGTTCACCGGGGCGACAATCACCCCGCGCTCCGTGGTCAAGGCGGTCAAGAACGCCATGCTCTTCGTGCAAGAACAAGGCGACGCCCTCTATGCGCCGGCGCCAGCCCCAACCGCCACCAACGGGGGGGCGTCCTGATGGCCGAGCAGAGTTCCTATCTCGACCTGATCCGCGACGGGCTCTGGAGCAATAACCAGCCCCTGGTCGCCCTGCTCGGGCTCTGCCCATTGCTGGCGACCACCACCTCCGCAACTAACGGCCTGGGGATGGGGCTCGCCACCACGTCGGTGCTGACCATGTCCAACCTGGTGGTCTCCATCATCCGACACCTGGTACGCCCTGAGATACGCCTGCCGGTCTTCGTCATCATCATCGCGTCCTTCGTCACCGCGGTGGAGCTGCTGATGCACGCCTGGGTGCCCGAGCTGTACAAGGTGCTGGGCATCTTCATCCCGCTGATCGTGGTGAACTGCATGATCATCGGCCGCGCCGAGGCCTTCGCCTCCAAGAACCCGGTGCCCCGCGCTGTGGTGGACGGCTTGGCCATGGGTGCCGGCATGACCCTGGTCCTGATGACCCTGGGCGGCATCCGTGAGTTCATCGGTCAGGGGACCCTGTTCGCCCAGGCCGACCTCATGCTCGGACCTATCGGCGGGGCCCTCAGCATCAACCTCGGTCCGGACTTCCATGGTGCCCTGGTGGCCATCCTGCCCCCAGGTGCCTTCATCGTCCTGGGTCTGCTCATCGCCCTGAAGAACGTCATAGACAAACGGGTCAAAAGCCGAGAAACCGCCCGGGTGGTCGCCGCGGATGCCGCACCTCAAGCTGTTGGCTGATTCGTGTCGCTATGGGGGCCTAGATGACCTTCGGCCTCCATAACGCACAATTGCGGAGGCCTGCGGTTGCACATGGCTGGCCTAGGGGAACACACCAGCGCCCCGCCTGGCGGGATCTGGGATGCCATCAGTGCGATGCCCCCTAGGGGAAGGACAACCAATATCTCCCCCCTCTTAATGCATATACACAACTACATCGGTCGAGGACCTGCCCAGCGCTTGAGGCACTCGGTCTGAGATCAGTCCATCACCCGGCCTTCCGGCAGCTCGTCACGCAACAGCTGAGCGAGTCCAGCAAGATTGTCGTAGCCCTCCAGGCGGATTCCTCGACCATTTGTCAGCCGCAACTGGATGTGCTGCATGTTTCCTTTGCGCTGAAAAAGTCGCATCGCGGCGACCTGCCCCAGATCCAGCTCCGTAACCTGGCCACGGGTGGAGAATCGGAGCATCCCAGGAGCGACCTCCAGGTAATGTTCGCGAATCAATCGCTGATATCGCAGGAAGCGGGCCAGGTTAATAAGATTGGCAAGGACCGCAAAGCCGACCACCGACCACAGCAAGGTGACGTTGTAGGTTGTGGGGTCCCGCTCATGCGCCACGAGCACAACGATCACCAGCGCCGCACTCAGGACACCCCCCCAGGCGATGTTGCGCCAGCGCTTGCTCCGCTCAGACGCACCAATCGAAAAGCGCTCCGACTGTGTCATCACTCGCCCCCTCCGCAGCCAAGCGAGCGTGCGAGCCCGCCAATCATGTCACGCAGCTCTGGATGATCGAGCAGGCCACCGGCCTCTGCGACCGACACCCACTTGCGCGAACGGTATCGCTCTTCCCACAGCTCGTCTTCCACGACCTCATGGACCTCCATAGGGTAGACCTCGACACTGCACAGCCCCCCCCATTTCTCGTAGTCGTAGGTACCCAAGGGCGCGGTCCCGGTCTTGCCTCGCACACCGGCCTCCTCAAAAGCCTCTTTCGCCGCCGACTCCCGGGGCGACAGCTCCGGCTCTTTGACGCCCTTGGGGACGACCCAGCGCTTACCCTTGCGCGAGGAGATCACCAGCACTTCTAGCCCGCCGTTGCGCAGCCGGTACGGGATCACCGCCGATTGGGTGTAGTAGTAGGCTGGGCGCTTGCCGGTGCGCTGCTCCTTGCCCGAGGGAGTCGGGAACATCTCGGGCACCTCGGCCGGTCGGGTCACCGAGATCAGCCTGGCGCAACGCGCGCCCAGGGCGGCCCATTCCGAGTCGGTCTCCAACAGGGCGAGCGCTGCAGTCGGCAGAAGCTTGCCGTCGGCAGGGATCGCCACCGGCTCTTCCGACAAGAACTGCACCAACTGCTCGAGTCCTGGATTATGGCCCACCAACATCACGGCCTCAGCCTCTTTGGGGCTGTCGGCGAGTGCCGCGAGCAGCTCACCCACCCCGGCGGCATAGGCCCGACCATCGAAGCGCACATCTTTTAACTTCAGCCCAATCGTCGCGCAGACGGCTTCGGCCGTCTCCGCCGCCCGCGCCGCCGAGGAACTAACAATATGCACGGGCACCAGATGCTGCGCCTGCATCCAGGCGGCCATACGCTGCGCGCCAAGTCGACCCCGCTCCACCAGGGGCCGATCAAAATCTTGCTTTCCCGTACTCCAGTCCGACTTCCCGTGCCGCAACACCAACAATTTACGCCGCATGTTTCGATCCTACCGGCGGCCCGCACTCACGCTGAAAGCAGGTCCGCCTGAATAAAAAAATGAATATACCTAAGAAGAGTAATTCAGCCGCGAATGAACGCAGCCACCGGTCCGATCACGTTTCATCCGGTCGCCCCCCCGATCACCAATTCCACGGCATCATGCGCCCCGCCCGCCCCATGGTGGAGTCCACGCCACTGGCCATGACCGACACCTGCATGTGCATCCCCTGGATCTCCGTCGCCAAGACGGGCAAGGCATTCATCTTTTCATTCATCCCCTGAACGTCGCTCGCTATCCCCGGCAAGGCGTCCATCTTAGCGCTCATCCCACGCATCTCCTGGTTCATTGCGACCATCTGGGTGGCCATGCTTGGGATGACATCCATGGACCGACTCATGTCCGCCAGGACGTGGGCGACCGCGGCACCGGCGTTGAAGTCGGGGGAGACGTCGAGGTACCGGCTCACCCAATCGAGCCGTTGCTCGAAGCGTTGGAGCTTCATGCGTTCCTCGTCCGGGAGCGCCGCAAGCATTTGGGTCCGACTGATCGCAGCCGCCTCCGGGTCGGTCGACGCCAGCTTCGGCGGGAGCACGCGGGTAAGCAGCTGATCCACTTGTGACATCGTCAGGTAGGCCATGCCGCACAGGATGACCAGGGTAGCGACGAATAGACCAACCCGGACGCGTCGGTCAGCGCGTCGCGCCGCTTCGTGGCGAGTCTGCATCTGCTCCATCGCAGCGGTGACCCGGAGCAGCGCCTCCGCGATCTGCGACTGTTCTTCGCTCGTGGTTGGCATGCGATTTTCCTGTGGCTTCTCTCTAGATGCTCGATCCCAACACGGGCCTTACCGCCGCTTGAGCTACACCGTCGTCCGGGCTCGTGTGTCCACCCAGCGGGGGAGCCTCTTTCCCGCGTCGCAGCTCCACCTGCAGTGGCCCAGACGTGTCCAGGTGCAGATCGCGCTGGGGGAAGGCGATCACGATCCCGACAGCATTGAACTTTTCATTGATCGCCTCGTTTAGGTCGCTGACGGTCCCCAGCCGAACATCGACCGAGTCCACAAAACACCGCAGGACCATGGTCAGGGCGTTGTCGCCGAAGGCCTCGAAGATTACCGAAGGGGCCGGCTCGCTAAGGACGGTCTCGTGCTCCCTGGCAGCCTCCTCCAGCAGACGCATCGCCTGACGGACGTTGGAGCCGTAGGCGATGCCCACCGAGATCAGCAGCCGCGTCGTCTGGTCGGACAGAGACCAATTGAGCAGTTGCTTGGTGATGAACTCCTTGTTCGGGACCAGCAGTTCTTTGCCGTCCCAATTCTTGATGGTCGTGGCACGGATGCGGATGCGGGTGACGGTCCCGTCCGTATCGCCCACGGTCACCACGTCACCCACGCGGACCGGTCGCTCGAACAGGATGATGATGCCGCTGATGAAATTGGCCACGATCTCCTGGAGACCAAATCCGACCCCGACACCCAGCGCCGCGACCAACCATTGAAGCTTCGACCAGTCGGTGCCTAGGTTCTTGAACACCAGCACAAGCCCGATGGTGATCACCGTATAGTTGGTCAGGGTGGTGACCGTGTAGCGATCGCCTGCCGACATTTCCGATCGCCTGAGCAGCACGATCTCCAAGGCTGCAGGGAGTCGCTTCGCGAGCACAACGGTGGCGACCGCGTAGATGAGGGTCAGGGCGACATCCGCTAGGCTGACGGGCAACATCTTGACCACGCCGTCCACCGTCGCGTCGTGGTACCAGAGCGTGACGTCATTCAAGATACGAAAGGCAGGAAACACTGGCGACCTCCTGGATTTTCGCCTCGATAATCTCTTCGGTGACCGTACCTGGCGTGGGGACGTCCCCAGCAGGTTCCTCGCACAAGGCCACCTGCCAAACCAGCAGCAGTCCTAGCATCGAGGGCGCCAGGGGAAAGGCCCTGCTGCCTATTGGTCTTCTAAACTCGGTAATCGGCACGATAGCGTCGTTGTGTGGGGTGAATGGCTCAGAAGGCTATCATGCCACGGCCCCTCAGACGCGGTGATAGCCGGTAACCGTTCAGATCCCCTGTGTGCCGAGGGGGCGAGGGTTGGAGTGAGAGGGTAGCCCGCCAGTCGCTGACGAGGCGGCGCTCGCTCAAGGCCAGCACCCGCGAGGCGAGGTTTGCCACATGGTACTCAAGCAGAATCAGAAACCAACGCAGCAACGGGCTGTACGACAATCTCTCGCAGGCTCAAACGCCGGGCCTCGGACCGCAGAATGTCGAACGGCTTTACTACCCGCCTGGCCGGGCGGTGTAAAGCATCGAGGCCAACATCTTGTTGCGACCGAAAATCTTGTTCAGCGCAGCTTCGTCCTGGTCGACTCGCACTGTGACCTTGCAGAGTGACTTCCTTCGATGCTAGGTTGTTCCGTCGATCCCAGCCGCCGTGTGATTGGAGTTCCTGTATCCTATCGCCTAAAGGCGCGACACCTGCCTTCGTGAAAAACGTTAATTGACAATGAGGTACTCTGAAATGAAAAAAAAGATCCGAAACAAGATTCAAAAGGGCAAGATCCGCTATGCCTTCTCGGTCTCAAAAGACCCTGAAGGAAACGCTGCACTGTATGCGGTAAGACAGTGTTTCTCCAAGAAAAAGGGGCGATATGTCAACGACGTGAAGGGGAAGGACAAGTACGGACCTGTTGCTAAGCCAGTGACGTTGGAGGAAGCCCGTGGAATATTAGCTGCAGGGTTGGAAAGTGGGTGGCCAAGCAACGGGTAAATTATGCATAGTCGCGCGGGTCGAGCACTTCGCCCGTCATCGCACCTTCCACACTTGCTCTGTAGGCCTTCGCTACGACCGCGGCCGATAAACCCGGCGAGGGATCGCGGCCCAATGCAACCAGCGTCTCCCGAACCCAGGGTGGCGAGACCACGTTGATGCGTATCCCCCGCGGCAACCCAAGCGCTGCGGCCCGCGAGAAGGCCTCCACTCCGGCGTTGACCATACTGATTGACGAGCTGTCCGGGCTTGGATGCTGACTCAGCACACCGCTTGTGAGTGTGAACGAGCCTCCATCTGACATTCGAGCCAAACCTAGCCGGACGAGATTCACTTGACCCATCAGCTTACTGGTAAGGCCGAGTTGGAAGTCGTCATCGGATAGGTCCACGAGCGATCCAAAGGCGACTTCGCCGGCCGCGCAGACAACAGCGTCGTAGGGCGCAACGGCACCGAACAAGGCACGGAGCGAACTCGGCTGTGAGATATCCGCATGCAGATCACCGCTTGTGCGGCCTACGTGGACCAGTTCGTGCCGTTGTGAAAGCACTTGATCGATTGCTCGACCGATGGTTCCATTCGCGCCGATGAGGAGAATTCGCATAGACATCGGTTCCAGCTATGGTTGGTTATGCACAACGTTGGAGTTTAGCGAGCGACAAAAAGCGCAGCTTTTTGACGATCCGCTGGAACGACTTGTTATGTTCATTTCTCATTGAATCTTGGCGCTCTTGCTTAGATTGTGGCGGGCGCAGAGTAACTGCACATTCTCAACTTTCAGCGACGTGCCACCTTTCGAAAAGGGCAGAATGTGATCGAAGTGGAGCTCGTCGGTTGCACCGCACGTTACACACTTACCGCCATCGCGCGCCCACACTTCAAGCTTTTTACACTGGTTGGAATAATGCGACTACGCTCAACAAGGCGATTGATAATTTCTTCCGCAGCCGATTCGTTAGACACGCCTTCAACTGCAACGAGTTTGAATTTGAATACATTACCTCTCACGCTTCAACTCCAGATCGAGCATAACTAGATTTCGACGGACCATGTACCTGCTGTGGGGGCCCTCTACGAGCATCGGATCACAGACCGGCCGCCGCGCCAAGGGGTTGAGCCAGCTTGATCGTTGCTTCCGACCCCAATTGATCAGGCAATTTTGCCGAATATGTCCAAACTACCGGCGATTTTGCCGGAAAATCGGCCCTGCCCGAGGCCTGCTTGCCTCGGAACATCGTCCGATCCGACAGTGGCTTGAGTATGACGGCGCACACCAAACAGCGGCGGTAAATGCGGCCGCGTGGATGCGAGTAGTTCCCGGCAAGACCCCTTGGAGGGGTTGCCCGGTATTGGTTGGCCTGGCCCGGCACGCAGGAGAACAGGGTGCAGCAGGCGGAAACCGGCGCCACGGCACGAAATCACTGGAGCAGTTGCCTCATATCCTCGCCCCAATCTCCCAAGCGGCCGCTGTACCTCGTATTGCAGTCCGTGCTTCCAGGCACCTGGGCGGCTGCTGCTGGCCGACTGCTCGGTAAGGGTTACTCAACGTGACCAGGGACGTGCCGCGTCAAAGGCAGCAACGGCAATAGCGCAGCGGCGACGCCTGAGAGAGACCCCCAGCAAAGTCAGGTATTTGGGTAGCGTCGAGAGCGCTACCGTACTAGCGTGCGAGCACGCGCTCCGCCAGGCGCAGCATGTCCGGGAACTCGTAGATGAGCATGGCGATGACGCCGATCGCCAACGCCAGGGTGACGGCGCCAACGAGGTTGACCAGAAAGTCCTTCCGACGACCCTTGTTGGCCATGGCGTGGGCCAGATCGGTGATGTGGACCAGGCCAAGCAGTTGGTCGCCGCGAAACACCAGCAACCTGCGACATTTGTGGGCCTGCATCTTGCTGATGGCCCGCAGACACTCGCTGTCGTAGGGGATCGAGACCAGATTGTGCGCACAGACCTCTCCGACCTTGACCGCGGCCGGATCGAGCCCGCACCCGACCACGCGCTTGAGCAGATCGCTCTCGGTAAAGAGTCCGCTGACCCGCCCGTTTCGGGTGAGGACCAGGGAGCCCAGATCGCGCTCGGCCATGACCGCCGCCGCCTGCGCAACGCTCGCCCCCTCATCCAGGGTAACGGCGACCTCGCTGACCAGTTCCTCGACCGTACACCTCATGGCGCCATCCCCCTATGCCGCGCTACCAGGGCCGATATTCCAACCCAGGGATATCGGAACGCTCGAATACCTGGGGCAGGCTGGAGACGACATCCGACAGCTCCGCGAAGCTGACATAGCGCCCATAGGAGGCCCGGGCGGCATCGACGGGCAGCTCGAGCCAATAGCGGTCTGGGGTTGGCTCGCATAGGACTTGGAGGATGTTGTCGGCGCTGTCGACGAGGCCGATGAAGTCGTCCTCGGTGTGAAGTCTGCGGCAGGAGTTGTTCGCACACCGCCTTGGCAGTCATCTCGACTGCACTGGTGGACGACACCGACTCGCCGGTACGGGAAAACAGGTAGAAGACTCGGTAGTGCATGGGAATCGCGCTCTGGTGTTGCCGGCGGGCCTGGGATTGGGAGCGCCGCGAAGGCGTCTCCACCTAGCCACCCCAGGGCCGAAGACCTAGCGCAACAGTACCATTTTCATGATCAATTCACGACCATGACGGCGCCCAAAGCAGATGCTGATTAAAGCCATCCCTGGCTTAAATCAGCTCGCGCGCCCCGAGGCGCGACTCGTGGGGCGCTCCATTTTCAACGGCTTAGCGCCGTTGAAAATGGCGGGCCATCCTTGGCCCATGGGGCCTGTCAGGCCGCACCTGAGGCGCGTGGTACTATTTCGGTCACCGCGCCAAGCGCACCACTTGGCCTTGCTCAGGCCCGCATGCAGCGGCCTATATCGGACTTTAAATAAATGATCTATCATACTGTCTGATAGCGTTTCTAGGCGCGATCACTATAGCAGCCCAAACCTCCCCAGCAGAGAGATCAGAGTCCTATGGCCTACTGGCTGATGAAGTCCGAACCTGACGCCTTCGGCATCGACGACCTGGCGACCGTGACCCGCCCGGAGCCCTGGGACGGGGTACGCAACTACCAGGCGCGCAACATGATGCGCGACCAGATGCAGGTGGGGGATCAGGTGCTGTTCTATCACTCCAATTGCGACCCGCCGGGCATCGTCGGTCTGGCCGAGGTGGCCAGCGAGGCCTACCCAGACCCCACGGCCTTCGACCCGGAGGCCAAGTACTACGACCCCAAGAGCGACCCGGCCAAACCGCGCTGGTTCCTGGTGGATCTGGGCTATGTCCGTCACCTCAAGCGCACTATTCCCCTGGCGGAGCTGCGTCAGTATGCCGATGGCCCTCTGGACGACTTTCCCCTGGTGCGCCGAGGCAATCGGCTCTCGGTGATGCCGGTGACCTCGGAGCAGTGGGACTTCATCCTGGCGCTGGAATAGCCGCCGGAACGCCCGTCGCACCTTGATGAGCACCGACCCCAACACCCGCCTG
Organism: uncultured Gammaproteobacteria bacterium; assembly: GCA_963845265.1. Lineage (GTDB taxonomy): Bacteria > Pseudomonadota > Gammaproteobacteria > Chromatiales > Chromatiaceae > DYRB01. The sequence continues at coordinate 294,336 of CAWJRN010000016.1, forward strand.
GCCGGCTCGGTGGAGCGGGTCACCTTCCACAGCCCGGAATCCGGCTTCTGCGTGCTGCGGCTCAAGGTGCGCGGCGAGCGCGACCTGGTGACGGTCATCGGCAGTGCCGCCACCGTCACCCCGGGTGAGTACTGCGAGTGCGAGGGGGTCTGGGTCAACGACCGCGAGCATGGGCTCCAGTTCAAGGCCCTAACCCTCAGGGTCATCCCACCCGCCACCCTGGAGGGCATTGAGCGCTACCTGGGCTCCGGGATGGTCAAGGGCATCGGCCCTCACTTCGCCCGCAAGCTGGTCCACGCCTTCGGCGAGCGAGTCTTCGACATCATCGAGGACAACCCGGATCGGCTGCTCGAACTGCCCGGCATCGGCCCCAAGCGCCGCGAGCGGGTGACCCGTGCCTGGGCGGAGCAGAAGGTCATCCGCGAGATCATGGTCTTCCTCCAGTCCCACGGGGTCGGCACGGCCCGCGCCGTGCGAATCTACAAGACCTATGGCGATCAGGCCGTCGAGAAGGTCCGCGAAAACCCCTATCGCCTGGCCCTGGATATCCACGGCATCGGATTCAAGACCGCCGACGCCGTCGCCCAGCGCCTGGGTTTCGCCACCGACTCCCCACAACGCGCCCAGGCCGGGGTACGCCACACCCTGCAAGAGATCGCCGGCCAGGGCCATTGCGCGGCCTTCCGCGAGGACCTGACCGCCACCGCCGCGAAGCTGCTGGAGATTCCCGCTCCTATTGTGGACACAGCCATCGCCGCTGAGCTCGGCGAGGGCAATCTGACGGCCGAGACCATCGCCGAGCGGCCTGCCCTGTTCCTGACCCCCTTGTTCCGCGCCGAGCAGGGCGTAGCGCTGGGCCTGACACGCCTGCAACGTCTGCCCCCGCCCTGGGGCGCTATCGACGCGGAGGTCGCCATCCCCTGGGTGGAGGGCCGCACCAGCCTGGCGCTGTCCACATCGCAACGCGCCGCGGTGGCCATGGCCATCTCCGGCAAGGTCGGGGTCATCACCGGCGGCCCAGGGGTGGGCAAGACCACGGTGGTCAACAGCATCCTGCGCATCCTGCGCGCCAAGGGGGTCGAGGTGCTGCTGTGCGCCCCCACCGGGCGGGCCGCGAAGCGCCTGAGCGAGTCTACGGACGCCGAGGCCAAGACCATCCACCGCCTGCTGGAGTTCGATCCCAAGCTCATGGGGTTTCGCCGCGACCAGTATTCGCCCCTGGAGACTCACCTGGTGGTGGTCGACGAGGTCTCCATGGTCGATGTGACCCTGATGAACCAATTGCTGCGCGCCATCCCGAATACCGCGGCAGTCCTGCTGGTGGGGGACGTGGACCAACTCCCCTCCGTCGGACCCGGCGCGGTCTTGGCCGACCTGATCGGCTCGCAGGCCATCCCCACGGCACGCCTGACCGAGATCTTCCGCCAGGCGGCCGCATCAAGGATCATCGTCAACGCCCACCGCATCAACCAGGGCCAGATGCCGGAGCGCCCCAAGGACCCGGAGAGCGACTTCTTCGTCATCGCCGCCGAGACCCCGGAAGAAGTCCATGAGAGGCTGCTCCAGGTGGTCCTGGAACGTATCCCGAGGCGCTTCGGCCTGCACCCGGTGGACGACGTGCAGGTCCTCACGCCGATGAACCGCGGCGGTCTCGGGGCCAGGGCCCTCAACGTGGACCTGCAGCAACGCCTCAACCCGGACGCCACCCCGCGCATCTCCCGCTTCGGTTGGACCTACGCCCCCGGCGACAAGGTGCTCCAGACCCAGAACGACTACGACAAGGACGTCTTCAACGGCGACATCGGCCGTATCGCCCGTATCGACGAGGGCCAGGGCCTGCTCTGGATCGACTTCGACGGGCGCGAAGTAGAGTACGGTTTCGGCGAGCTGGACGAGGTCGCCCTCGCCTACGCCACCACCGTCCACAAGGCCCAGGGCTCCGAGTACCCCGCCGTGGTCATCCCCCTGGCCACCCAGCACTACAACCTGCTGGAGCGCAACCTGCTGTATACCGGCGTCACCCGCGGACGCCGCCTGGTGGTGCTGATCGCCCAGACCAAGGCGTTGGCCATGGCCGTCAACCGGGCCGGCTCCGGCAAACGACTGACCCGGCTGGCCCAGCGCTTACAGGAGGCCGGGGCCGCGACGGGCGACTTCTCTTGATCCTCACCCTATCGGCCATTCGGTAAATTTGTTACCGTTTCGTAACAATAGAGACTGTGCAGGTATCCGCTGGAGCCGGCTCTCGTAGCCTGGATGGAGCGCAGCGGAATCCAGGCCTTCGCGGTTAACCCATTGATGTATTGACAGACTGAGATGTTGCCCCCGGATTCCGCTGCGCTCCATCCGGGCTACGGGGCGTCCCTCGCAACTGCTTGCCCAATCCGAATAGCCTGTGTAACGAGCACAGCAGCGCACCCAAGGGAGGAACGAGTTTGATCGATAAGAAGCGGTTGGTTCTGGTGAGTGGACAGAAGGGCGGGGTGGGCAAATCCACATTCTCACGCATTTTGCTGGATAGCCTGCGGCGGCAGGGGCGCAGTGTGGCCGCGTTCGACGGCGACGGGGCCGTGGGCCACTTGCACCAATACTATGGTGAAAAGCAAAACGGGAAACTGTCCCAGACGCAGAACCCGCTGCTTGGCGTTCAGAGATACGATCTGCGGGATCGGCGAGACCGGGAGCAACTGCTGGAATCGTTGCACTCTAACGCCTCGGTGCTGCTTCACGACCTGCCCGCCGGCGCCTTGAGCTCCATCACCGAGGCCGTCGACGTCACCGGCCAGAGCGCCATGGCCCTGGTGGACGCGGCCAGACAAATGGGCTACTGGACCACAGTGGTGATCGTCGTCAACACGGACACCGCCTCCGCCCGAGCCGTAGAGACCACCATCGAGGCCTTCGGCGACAAGGCCCAGTACGTGATCGTGAAGAACCTGAACGGCTGCACCCTGGACGACTTCATCGTCTATGACGGATTCAACGATGCCACGGGTCAGCGGACCGGCGGCGATGCTCGGCGTGTGGCCCAAAACGCGAGGGCCAAGGAGCTCTTGATGCCGGAGATATTCCGCACCACCACGGTGAAGATCGACCTCTGGTCCCTGCGTTTCAGAGACGCGGTGAACGATCCCCGCATGCACATCCAGGACCGCACCCGCATCAGTCAGTGGATGGGGATCATGGACGCGGAGATCGCGAAGGCCGGCAAACGCCTGGGGGCCTGAGTGGACGACTTCCAACTGCACCTGGAGGCTTTGGACGCCGAGTCGGCCCATCACATCCGCGACTCGGCGTCCCGCGCTGGTCTACAAGCCCACGACCCCGCCGCCCGCATGATCGCCGAGATGTGGGTCGCGGTTGCCGCCCTGAAGCAGGAGCGACAACTCCTGAGCGGGGAGATGGCGGAGCTTTCCCAACGGGTTCGCCAAAACCATCGGATACTGTTGATGCTGGCAGCAATTGGAGCGGTCAATTTGCTGATACTGCTCGCGTTTCTCGTGACCTGATGCGTGCAAGCAGGGACTTGCAGTAAGCACTCTCGCGACGGGGAATCCCTCGCGCCGCGTCCGTCTGACGCGACGCTCCCCCAAGGCCCAGCCTATCCCCACCCACCGTAGGGCCAAACCGGCCCTGTACGATGCGTTTGCCGTGCTACGCTTGCGATCGTGGAAGGAATACCGCGAGCAGACCTCAACGAGGCGCCGGACCAACGGAGGGGCCGTGGACCTTCACTGTGAGCGAACGCCATGACCGCCTCGTTATCCCGACCCTCCACGCCCCTACCCTCGCCCAACCCGGCAGACGCCCTCGAAGCGGCCTACGACGCTCTGGCCGCGGACTACGAGGCCGGTCGTGACCAATTCGACATGACCCAGGTGTTTGAGCCCTTCTATCGGCGCCTGGCCGGCAACAGACCTGACGGGGGGCACCTGCTGGATCTGGGCTGCGGCGCCGGGGAGCCCATGGCGCGCCTGTTCATCGAGCGAGGCTGGCGGGTCACGGGGGTGGACCTCTCCCAGGGGATGCTCTCGCTGGCTGAACAACAGGTCCCGGAGATGACTCGGGTGCTGTCGGATATGCGTGCCTGCAACTTCCCGGCCGAAAGCTTCGACGCGGTGATCCTGGTTTACAGCCTCTTCCATGTGCCCCGCGAGGACCACTCTGCCCTGTTCGGCAAGCTGTTCCGTTGGCTCAACCCCGGCGGTCGGTTATTGTTCACCTATGCCACCAAGGAATACACGGGGCAGGATGAGTTCGAAGGCTACAAGGAGTTTCTCGGTCGCCCACTGTTCTACAGCCACACCACCCCGCTCAAGCTGCGTCGCCAATTGGAGGTAGCGGGCTTCGCCTGCGACAGTGCCTCTTATCGTGACATCGGCGGCGAGACCTTCCTGTGGATCATGGTTCAACGCCCCAACAGCTGACCTGCACACGTCCCGCGGAGCTAGTACAGACGCGCCGAACTGGGGCGAGGATACATGTGTGGATAAGGCGCGTGCCACCGGGCCGCACATCTTCTGAGCGGTGCATCCGCGCCGCATCCACCAAGGTATACCCATCGCACATGGGTTTCCCGTTTTTTTCCGGCGGTTTCCCTAATGCCAACAACCTCTTACTGACAACTGAAAACTGCCAACTGACAACTTCTTCGTATACCTTCCGTGGATGCGCTTCGCTTATCCACCCTTTGTTGGGACGACTCGTCGGCGAAGGTGCTAGGCCCCGCAGCAAGGCTAGCCGTCACTCGCCGGCTGGACCGCGGCAAAGTACGATAGCACCCGATCAGCGCCCATCAATCTGGAATTCCGATGTATCCATCTCGCCACGGCGGACCCTCAATCCTGCCCCGCAGGCCCTCACTCCCAGGGATACCGTCACTACTGCTATGTGTTCTCGCTTGGACGCTGCCCGTGGCTGCGTGGGCGACGGGGTCTCCCACGGAACCGGGCCTGTCCCAGTCGCCGGACAGTGGTGCCCCGACGGTGACCTCGGGCCTGCTGGATAGCAAACTCAAGGAGGTAGAGGCTGCTACGGACCTGGACGACGCGGCCAAGGCGAAACTCACGGAGCTCTACCGCAAGGCCCTGAGCAGCATCGAGGCAAGGAAATCCTACGACGCCAAGGCCGCCGCCTTCGCCAAATCCCTGGAAGATGCCCCAACAGAGACAGCGCGGTTGCACGCCGAGACGGAGTCCAAGGCGGCGCCGACCGACACTCAGCCAGTCCCCCCTGAGACTCCGCTGCCGGAGATCGAGCAGCTCTTGGCCAAGCGGCTGGCGGATATCACCTTCGAGGAGACACGCATCGAGGCCATCGATCAGGCCATCGAGGCCGGCGCCAAGCGCCCCGGGGAGGCGCGGGCCCGTCTGGTCGAGGTCAAAAGCCAATTCGACCAACTCGATGCCGAACTGAATGCGCCGCCAACCCCGGACGAGGCCACTGGGTTGACCGAGGCCCGCAGCTGGGCCCTGCAAACGGCTCGCAATGCCCTCAGGGCCGAGGCACTGATGCTCGACCAGGAACTGGCGAGTCTCGGTGCGCGTGCCAAGCTCGCCACTGCCCAACGCGACCGCTCCGCATTGACTCTGAAGACCCTGAAACAGCAGCGCGAATCCCTGGAGACTGCGGCGAACGAGCGACGACGCACCACCGCCGCCCGGGCCAGGGCCGAGGCGCAGGCCGCCGAGCTGGCAGCCACGAACAAGCACCCTTTAGTCCAGGACATGGCGCGGCACAACAGCGCCCTGGGCGAGGAGTTGACCGAGCTCGCCGCACGCCTCGACGACATCGACGACCAGCGCAGCGCCATCCAGTCGGAGACCAAGCGCATCGCAGAAAGCTACACCAGCGCCCGGGAGCGTCTTGAGGCGGGAGGCGGCAGCAGCGCGGTGGGGCAACTCCTGGCGGACAAGCGCGGGCAGATCCCGGACCTACGCAGCTACCGCAGAGCGATTGCCAAGCGCGACGACCAGATTGCCGAGGCGACGCTGGCAGAGATTCGCTACCGAGAGGAACTGCGTGTACTCCGCGAACAAGACGCCTATCTCGAGGCGACGACGGTCACCATCCCGGAGGCCGACCGTACCCGGGTACAAACCGAGCTGAAGCCCCTGATCGAACGGCGCGTCGACCTGCTCGAATCCTTGCAAAACACCGCCGCGACCTATGGACGAGGCCTGGCCGACCTGAATTTTGCCACGACCAAACTGCTCGACACCGCCGACGCCTATGATGAATACTTGTCCGAGCGACTACTCTGGGTGCGCAGCGTCCTGCCCTTCAGTCGGGCCAGCATCGCCGGCCTACCCGGCGCCATCGCCTGGCTGCTATCGCCCAGGAGTTGGTGGAACGTCGTCGAGTCCCTGGCCTACCAGGCAACCCACGCCCCCGGCGGCTGGGTGCTATTCCTAGCCATCCTGGTGCTGACGGTGCGCCGCTCCGCCCTGCGTCGGGCGGTCTTGGCGACGGCGGAACCACTCCGGCGCATCCGCACCGACCGATTCTCCTTTACGCTCAAGGCCATCGCCCTATCCGCCCTGGTTGCCGCCCCCGCGTCCCTGCTCCTAGCCCTGACCGGCTGGGAACTGGCGATCTCGGTGGAGGCGACACCCTTCACCAAGTCCGTCGGAAGGAGCCTCTTCGAGATTGCGGTGGTCCTTTATTACCTCCGCAGTTTCCGGGTCCTGTGCATGCCCGGCGGGGTCGCGGACAAGCACTTTCGCTGGCCGAGCGACGTGCTGGCCCAGCTGCGGCGCAACTTCGATTGGCTGGTGGTCTTCATGCTACCGGTCGGGTTCGTCGCCCAGCTGGTCTATTTCAGTGACGAACCGACACACAGCGGCAGCCTCGGGCGCATCGCCGTGATGGTCCTGCTGATCGGCATGGCGGTCTTTTTTGCCCGCCTGCTGCACCCCAAGTCGGGTCCCCTGAAATATATCCTCGCCAACCGCCCCGACGGCTGGGCCAACCGATTGCGTCACCTTTGGTACCCCTTGGTCGTCGGCATCCCACTGGCCCTGGTTGGCCTGACGCTGACCGGCTACCTGCACACCGCCGGTACCCTGCTGCAGTCCATCATCCATTCCCTGTGGCTCGCGTTGGGGCTGATCGTCGCACACCAGGCCATTGCCCGCTGGCTCTTGGTGACCCGCCGCAGCCTCGCCCTCGAAGGAGCCTTGGAACGTGCCGCCGCACGCAAGGCCGAGTCGACCAAGCGAGCAACCGAAGACGGCGAGGCGATGCAGATCGAAGAGCCGAAGGTGGACCTGGCCTCTCTCGACCACCAGACCCGCAAGCTCATCGGGGCCCTGGTGCTCGCCGCCGGCGTCATCGGTCTGTGGATGGTCTGGTCCGAGGTACTACCCGCCTTTACCTTCCTGGAGCATTTCTCCCTATGGCATCACACCGGGGTGGTCAACGGCCAGGAACAACAGGTCCCTGTGACCCTCGCGGACTTACTGCTGGTCCTGACCACACTGGCCGTCGCGACGATCGCCGGACGCAACCTCCCTGCCCTGTTCGAGATCTTGCTTCTCCGGTACACCCAGATGTCTTCGGGAAGTCGTTACACGGCCACCACCTTGACCAGCTATGTCATCACCGCCTCGGCGTTTTTGCTCATCTTCAGCACCCTGGGGATGAGCTGGTCCCAGGTTCAGTGGCTGGTGGCGGCGCTGAGTGTGGGCATCGGCTTCGGCCTGCAGGAAATCGTGGCCAATTTCATCAGCGGCCTGATCATCCTGTTCGAGCGCCCGGTTCGTGTGGGTGACATCATCACCATCGGCGGCACCACGGGCACGGTCTCCAAAATCCAGATCCGCGCCACGACCATCCGCAACTATGACCAGCAGGAATTGCTTGTCCCGAACAAGCAATTCATCACCGGCGAGTTGCTCAATTGGTCGCTCTCCGATCAGGTCAATCGGATCATCATCACCGTGGGGGTCGAATATGGCGCCGACACCCGCGTCGCCATGGCCCTGCTCGCCGAAGCGGCGCGGGAGCACCCCAGGGTCCTGAAGGACCCCGCACCAGTGATCGCCTTCGAGGGGTTTGGCGACAACGCCCTGACCCTGACCCTGCGTTGCTACCTCGGCGCCTTAGACGGCCGCTTAGGTGTCGCCACCGAGCTGCATCAGGGCATCTACGACAAACTCACCGCCGCCGGCATCGGCATCGCCTTCCCGCAGCGGGATGTGCACTTGACCACAAATCGCCCCTTGGACGTCCGCATCCAACGGCACCCAGACGAAAGCCCCCCGGGGTTGGGGTCAGAGGGGCATTGAGTCGGAGGCCGAGGACTACGTTCGAGTTGCCCACGCAAGTGGGACCAGGGCCTCACCCCATTTCCCGCCGCACCCGAACTATAGTGTTCAGGGAGGTGCTGATTGGTGCCGTCCCGGACCTCGATCAACGCTGTCCTATACACGCATTTCAGGCAGGCAGGGCCCGGCGACGCCTTTCGCGCACCCCTTGCCGAAGCTGGGGGGAACGCACATGCCACGCCTACACCATCCATTGGCTGGGACCGCCGGCCTCGCGGCTGTACTGGTATTGGGCGCACCGACACTCTTCGCCATGGGTGGTGCTCCAGGCCCTGACCGAGAGGCGGCGCGGGACCGGCTGATGCGGGACGTCGAGGGCGATGTCCGCCGGACCAGTGCCTACCTAGGCACGAACCGACTGGACACGGCGGTCATGCGCGCCCTGCGCGTCGTGCCGCGGGAGCGCTTCGTCCCGGAGACGCTGAGCCGCCAGGCCTATGGGAATCACCCCCTGCCCATCGGCAAGGGTCAGACCATCTCCCAGCCCTACATCGTCGCCGTCATGAGCCAATTGATCGCCATCAAGCCGGGGGACCGGGTCTATGAGCTTGGCACGGGCTCGGGCTATCAGGCGGCGGTCCTGGCGGAGATGGGCGCCGAGGTCTATACGGTCGAGATCGTCCCGGAACTGGCCCAACGGGCTGCCGGAGTACTCGCCGATCTTGGCTACACCAAGGTCCGGGTCCGACAGGGCGATGGCTACCTGGGTTGGCCGGAGGCCGCCCCCTTCGACGCCGTCATCGTTACCGCCGCGGGTCCGGACATCCCGCAACCTCTGGTGGATCAACTTCGCGTTGGCGGGCGGTTGGCGATGCCCCTGGGCAGCGCCACGGAGAACCAGACCTTGATCGTGGCCACGAAACGAGCGGATGGCGGCCTGGACCAACGCGACGTGCTGCCGGTGCGCTTCGTCCCGATCACCGGGGTTGGACGATGAGCACGTCACCGGGCTCACGGGATTTGGGCGGGTTATGCGGGGAAGTTTTCATGCGCAGCACTGCCATCTCCGCCCGAAGGCGTACCATCCCCGCGCACGGGTTCGCGGCAGGGGAGGTCGCAGACAGAGATTCAACAATGACGCGAAGAACAACTCCTAGTTGATTGTTTGTAAGACAGTCTATCCGCGGATTTGTTTCCGATACGCCTTCCCGCGTTAACTCCAAAAAATCGCATGACGAGCCGATCAGTCCAGCCACACACATCATGACCATGCTCCTGCAACGGCACGACAACACCGCTCTGATCTGGCGCGACCATGCAATCAGCTATCGCGAGTTGCTGGGCAGGATCGACGGCTATCACCAGCGCTTCCCAGAGGCGGCCTGCACCAGGGTTTTGCTCTTCTCCGAGAATCGTCCCGAATGGGTCTTCGCCTTTTTCGCTGGGCTGAAGAACGGCAGCATCCTGGTGCCCATCGACTTCATGAGCTCCGCCGAAGATCTCGCCTATATCCTCGCTGACTGCCGGCCGGAACTGGTCTTCTGTTCGGCGGGGACCCAAGCGGTGATGGAGCATGCCATCGGACTATCCAGCATCGAGCCCCATCTCCTGATTCTGGACGAGATCGAGGCGGACCGACCAACCGGCAATCCAGAACCGTTACCCGAGCCCCCGCCCGAGCGGACCCTGCTGCTGATCTATACATCCGGCACGACGGGCAGCCCCAAGGGGGTCATGTTGTCCTGGGACAACTTGCTGGCCAATATCGAATCGGTCACCGGGGAGGTGGCCATCTACACGCCCGAGCAGCGCGTACTGGCGCTCCTGCCCCTGCACCACATCTTTCCTCTGCTCGGCTCTCTGATCGCACCCCTCTACGTCGGGGGTACCAGCGTCTTCTCCCCGTCCATGGCCTCGGAGGATATGCTGCACACCCTGAGTGAGCATCGGGTCACCATCATCATCGGCGTACCGCGCCTCTACAGCCTGATTCGCAAATCGGTCCGGGAGAAGATCGACGCCAGCGCCCTGGCCCGCATGCTGTTCGCCCTGGCCGCCCGGATCAACTCGCCAACCTTCTCCAGGCGGTTGTTCGATAAGGTCCACCAACGCTTCGGGGGCCACATTCGCTTTCTGGTCAGCGGTGGTGCCAAGCTCGACGAAGAGGTGGGGCGTGACCTGACCACCTTGGGATTCGAGGTGTTGGAGGGCTTCGGCATGACCGAGGCTGCACCGATGATCTGCTTCACACGACCCGGGGAGGTGTTGATTGGCTCTCCCGGCCGCCCGATGACCTGTAACGAGGTACGCATCGTCGACGGCGAGATCATCGCCCGCGGCCGCAATGTAATGCAGGGCTATTACAACCGGCCAGAGGAAACCGCCGCCGTGATCCGCGATGGCTGGCTACACACCGGCGATCTCGGTCATCTGGACCAGGCTGGGCGCCTGCACATCACCGGGCGCAAGAAGGAGATCATCGTCCTGCCGAGCGGCAAGAACATCAACCCGGTGGAAATCGAACAAAAACTGGCCGGCCTGACCGACACCATCGGCGAGGTAGCCGTCTTCCTCGCCCAGGACAGCCTCCAGGCGGTCGTCGTACCCGACTTCCGCCGTGTGCGGGAGCAGCAGATCACCGACCTGGAGCAGTACCTGAAGACCGAGGTACTGGCCCCCTACAACCAGTCGGTCACCCCCTACAAGAAGGTCATGAAGCTGCATCTGCTGGGCGAGGAGTTGCCGAAGACCCGCCTCGGCAAACTCAAGCGCTTCCTGTTGGCCGACCTTGTCGCCGGACAGGGCGGCGGCGGGGCTAGGCATGCCCCAGAGCCCGATTACCCCGAATACACGACCATCCGGAGCTTTATTCAGGAGCAGAAGTCCATGGAGGTCTACGCCAGCGACCATCTGGAACTGGACCTCGGACTCGACTCCCTGGATCGGGTGGGGCTGCAGTCCTTCCTGCACGCCACCTTCGGCGTCGATGTGGCCGAGGACACCCTGATAGAACACCCGACCGTCGGGCGCATCGCCGAGTTTATCCGCGCCAAGAAGACCAAGATCGCCGTCTCGGTCGTGGAATGGGCCGAGATCCTCAAGGAGCACAGCGAGATCCAACTGCCCCGCAGCGGCTTTGCCCACAATCCGCTGCGCCGTACCCTGGCCTTGATCGCCCGTGGCTACTTCCGTCTGACCGCCAAGGGTCAGGACAAGCTGCCGGACGGCCCCTTCATCCTCGCACCCAACCACCAGAGCTTTCTGGACGGCCTGTTCGTGACCGCCTTCCTGGACAACGCCACGATGAAACAGACCTACTTCTTCGCCAAGGAAAAACATGTGAACAAGCCCTGGCTGCGCTTTCTGGCGAGGCACAACAACATCATCGTGCTGGACCTGGAGCGTGACCTGAAACATGCCCTGCGCAACCTCTCTGAGGCACTGCACCGGGGCGGCAACCTGATCATCTTCCCGGAAGGCACACGCAGCAAGGACGGCCAAGTCGCCGCCTTCCGCAAGACCTACGCCATTCTCAGCAGAGAACTCGGCGTGCCCGTGATACCTGTCGCCATCAAGGGCGCCTGGCAGGCCCTGCCCCGCGGTGCCTGGCTACCCAAGCTCTTCGCACCCATCGAGGTCGATTTCCTGCCCCCCATCAAGCCGGCCGAGCATAGTTACGAATCGCTGAATCAGGCTGTAATGGCGCAGGTGGTAGCGGCAGTCGGATAGAGGGCGCCAGGTTGATCTGGCTTGGTGCGAATCCGGTCAAAACGACATTCGGCATTGGCCAGGGCAGTTAGGCTATGCCGATCTGCCGGAGCACCCCGGCGCCTGTAGGGTGGGTCAAGCGAAGCGGACCCACCAAAATTGCCGCCAAGCGAACAGATGCACGAACAGAATGACCGAAAGCCGGCGTCCCAGTCGCGGTTGCCATGCCATCGAGGAACAGAACCCATGCCCAATAGCAGTCAAGCACCCGACAATGGACTCATCTCGGCTTATCGCCTGGACGGGTCCGGTGGCGGCACAGCCCTCGACTGGCGAGACATTCAGGCACCGCCGCCGTCCGACGGCGTGACCTGGATCCACCTCAACCTTCTCCACCCTGGCACCGTCGAGTTCGTACGCGAGCAAAGCGGCCTGGACGAGGTGGAGGCCGACGTGCTGCTGGCCGAGCGCACCAGGCCACGCATGGTCCCCTTCGGCGACGCATTGGTCGTGATCCTGCGCGGCATCAATTTCAACGCCGGCGCAGAACCGGACGACATGGTTTCCATCCGGATCTGGGCGAGCGAGCGTCTCGTCATCAGCTGCCGTAAGGTTCGCCTGCGCGCGGTTGAGGACGTGCAGCAATCCATCGCCAGTGGACTCGGACCGACAAATTCCTCTGAGCTCCTGGCAGCGATCGCGAACCGCCTCGCCGAGCGGATGAACGACGTCATCGAGGGCCTCGAGCACCAGGCCGACACGATCGAAGAGCAACTCGACAGTGGCCATCCGCCGCAGCAACTCAATGCAGCGCTGGCCGACCTGCGTCGCACCTTTATCGGGCTTCGCCGCTATCTTGTCCCGCAGCGCGATGCACTGCTGCGTCTGGCTGGGGCGAAGATGTCCTGGCTCCCGGAGGACGACCGAAGTTGGCTGCGCGACTTGGCGGATCAAACCACGCGCCTCGAGGAAGCGCTCGAAGCGGCCCGGGATCAGGCCGCGGTGACGCAGGAAGAACTCCTGCAGCGCCTTTCCGAAAGGACCGAGCAGCGCATGTACCTGCTGTCGGTCATCACAGCCGTGTTCCTGCCGCTTGGCCTCCTCACCGGGCTGCTCGGCGTGAACGTGGGCGGCATACCCGGCGCGGAGACACCCTGGGCCTTCGCCTTGCTCTGCGGCGCGATCGGATTGTTCGTCGTCTTACAACTGTGGCTGCTGCGCCGGAAACACTGGTTCTGAAGGCGTTCCCTCGGCAATGCAGTGGTGATCGGCGTGCCGGGCACGGCGATGCAGGGCCGCCACCCACTGGAAATGACTCAAATCCGCAAGGTACTGCCTTGACGATGGACGACCCAAAACGCCGCGGGTGAATTGCGCCCTCGCGACACCGCCTCCCCTCGTGACACCGCCCCCACCCACTCGTGACACCGATCCTGCGGTGTCACGCAGATCCAAGGCGCTCTGCGCCGCGAACCTCCGGCCCCTCTGGCAGCGATCCTCACCCAACCGCCAAATTCCCGACCCCAGGCCCTCCAGGTCCCGCAGCCGCGACCACTTTACCCAGTCCAACCTGCCACATTTCCCGACCTGCACCGTCGTCGAGTGGCATCCTGTCCGGTCTTCACCCGCCCCGAGGGGGCACATATCCTGTATGATACATGGACCTACCAGCGGGCCCACGAAGGCCTGAAGCTCAACGCATTCGGCGACGAGCCGCAGCATCGGCGCTGGTCGAGCGCTCGGGGCTCAGCGGGACAACGGGGTTGTGGCCGTGCTTACCGACTGGTGATGAGCTTCGGGGCGCAGAGCGCCCGGCAGCTGCGTGACACCGCAGGAGCGGTGTCACGAGTGGGAGCGGTGAATGCAATGAGCCACATGGGCATGTCCTCTTGGATGGTCGGGGTCGGGCGGGGTGCTCAGGCGCGTGGGGCGCCCGGGCCACTGAGGTAGCAGCGCACCACCTGCTCGGTGGTCGCCGCGAGTAAGCTGGGGCCTTGGGCCATGGCCTGCTCAAGGGTCATGGGGCCGGGACAGAGGCTGAAGACGGCGTCGATGCCGATGGGATGGAGTGCGGCGATGCGCTCGCCGATGCCGCCGGCGATGGCGACGCAGGGGATGCCGAGGGCCTTGGCGCGCTCCGCTACACCGGCCGGGGCCTTACCGAAGGCAGTCTGGTAGTCGATCTGGCCCTCGGCGGTGAGGACCAGATCGGCCCCGGCGAGCTGCGCGTCCAGCCCGACCAGGTCGAGCACCAGGTCCACGCCCCGACGCAGCTCCGCGCCCAGGAAGGCGTGCAGCCCAGCGCCCAGCCCACCGGCAGCACCGGCGCCGGCCAGGTCCCTGACCTCCAGGCCAAGGTCGGCGGCGATGCAATCGGCCAGGTGCGCCAGGCCGGCGTCCAGAGACGCGACCTGGGCCGGGGTCGCACCCTTCTGCGGACCATAGGTCGCCGCCGCGCCCTGGGGGCCCACCAGAGGGTTCTCTACGTCGCAGATGGCCTCGCAGCGCACCCCGGCCAGACGCGGGTCGAGCCCGCTGGCGTCGATGCGGCGGATCTGCCCCAGGGCCCCGCCCACGGGCGCAACCGGCTCGCCGGCGGCGTCCAGGAAACGCACCCCGAGGGCCGCGGCCATGCCGATGCCGCCATCGTTCGTCGCGCTGCCGCCGATCCCGACCACGATGCGCCGGGCACCCAGGTCCAGGGCGGCCCGGATCAGCTCGCCGGTACCATAGGTCGTGGTGCGGGTCGGGTCGCGGTCTTGGGGGGCAAGCAGGGCCAGGCCACTGGCGACGGCCATCTCCACCGCCGCAAGCCCAAGGGCGGGGACCTGGCACAGGGCCGCCTGGACGGGTACATCCAGAGGGCCGCGCACGGTGAAGACCCGCGCCTCGCCGTTCAAGGCATCGATCAGGACCTCGGCGAGCCCGTCGCCCCCGTCCGCAACCGGGACCTTGCAGACCTCCGCCCCCGGGAAGGCGGCGCGAACCCCCTGCTCCATGGCCAAGGCGGCCTGCATGGCGGACATACTGCCTTTGAAGGCATTGGGTGCCAGGACGATCTTCATTGGACTATCCGCGGTTGCAAAACATGGCTCGCATCATAGAACATCGGCGGCAGACCATTGGGATCTGACTCCCTGTTTTGGCTTGGCTGCTGCGGGTGGCATCTTACGCCGAGCAATGCGTCATGCCGAAGGCTTTCGGGCGACTGAGGATGGGTAGCCCCTGATGCGCAGGGGTTGACTGCGGTACCCTATGAAGCCTCTGTTTCGGTCGGATCGACCGCACTATCCACCAGCTACCGGGGGCCCCATGACCGATCAGCCCAACCAGCAGCCACCGCCGGACGCTCGCCAACCTGGCCCGGCGAGGGACTTTGCCGCCTTTTGCGAGCTGGACCGCGAGCGGCGGCGCAACACCGACGACGGCTTCGACCCAAACCTGTTCGACGAGGCGGTGACCCTGGTCCTCGCACGCCTGGAGGCCCGCAAGACGGGTGAAGGGCGATGATCATCGAGCGCATCCAGGCAGAAAACGTCCTCAAATACGCCCGCCTCGATCTGGACGACATCCCCGCGGCCGGGCTGATTGCCATCGTCGGCGACAACGAGTCCGGCAAGAGCAGCATCGGCGAGGCGGTCTGCTTCGCACTGTTCGGGCGCACCTTCTCCCTGGGGCCTGACGAGCTGGGCAAGGTGATCCGCTGGGGCGAGTCGCGGTGCTCCATCCGGCTCGATCTCCGCACCCCGGACGGCGGCCGTTACCAGGTGGCCCGCTTCCTCGACGAACTTGGCAACCACGGGGCCAGCATCAGCCGGCCCGGCGAACAGCCCATGGTGCGCGGCGTAGAGCCTGTGGCCTTACGCCTGCGGGAGCTGATCGGCTTCGGCTATACGGAGCTGATCGAGTCCTTCTACCTGGCCCAACGGGAGATCTCCACTCCCAAGCCCCACAGCGACGCGGTCAAGGCCATGGCCGGCATCGACGCCCTGGAACGGGTGGCCGTGGAGTGTCGTCGGGAATGCGACCAGACCGAGGCCCAACGCGCCGAAGCGGAGCACGCCGGTTCCGAGGTCGCCGACCAGATACAGGCCCTGAACCTGGACCCCGAGCACCTGCCTAGGCCTGGAACGCGACCAGGCCGATACTCAGGCCGCGCTGGCGGCGGATCGCGAACGGATCATTACCCTCAAGTCCACCGCAGAGGCCGCCGACGGCGCCCTGGCGCGGGTCAAGGAGGGGGTCGCGACCTGGTGGGGAGTGGACGCACGGGCCAGCTATCGCGAACGGCTGGCGCAGGCGCAAGCCATGTCCGAAGTCCTGGAGGCGGTCGGCCCCGCCGTCGCCGAGGACGAGGCAGCTCACCAGGCCCACGCCAACCTGGTAGGCGCATCCCAAGACTTGGAGACCCGTCTTGTCGGCTTCGCCCGGCTGCATGACCGGTCTGAGGGGTACCGAGCCGGACTCGCGAGCTGGCTCGGGTCGGATGCACCATTGTCGACCGGCCCCGGAGCAGGCCAAGACACCGCTGCAACGACTGCGCAGCGGGCCCAGGACGGCGACCAGACCTATGCCGCGGAATGCGCGGCGCTGGCGCTGCGCACCCGCCACGCCAGGCGTGGTCGGTTCGCCAGTCGGGCGTGGGGCCTGGTCGCCGGCCTCTTTGCGCTGTTGCTAACCCTGATCTGGTGGGTCCTGGTGGAGGGCGAACCGAGCCGGATCGCGGACCCGCTGCGTGCTGCCCTGGACGGACGGGGAACCGACTGGCACCTTGCCTTACCCTGGCTTCCCGGCATCGCCGCGACCTTGGGTCTGCTTGCCATCGGACTGTTCGTCCTTGGGGCCCGGCAGCAGGCTTACCTGGTCCGCCAGGCCCAGGCACGGTCGACCCTGGACCGTACCCACCTTGACGCCGAGCGGGACTACGCGGCCCTGGACGGGCTCGACACCCAGCCCCTGCCCGAGGCCTTTGCCCTGCTGGTGGAGATCAGGGATCGCGGCATCTCCGAGGCCCTGCAGCACTTCCTCGCCGGGCCTGGAGGCGACCTGGTAAATACCGAGCGGCTGGCGGAGATCAAGAAGAGCTTCAAGGCAACCGCCGTGGAACTGACCACCTGCCTGGCCCGGATCAAGGCCCAATCCGGCCAGACCATCGACGCCCTGCACGACACGATTAGCCACCGCAGTGCCGAGATTGCCGGGCGTGAGGCCCAGATCGCACAGGAGCAGGCGCGCCAAAGTCGGCATATCGAGCTGACCACCATCGCCGAGGGCCTGAGCGCCCGCATCGCCACGCTCACCCACCGGGTCCAGGTCCACGCCCTGGCCGTCGACCTGCTGGCCGGCGCCATCCACTATATCTCCCAGCGCTTCAACACCGAGGTGCGCAACCTGTCCGCCGACTCGCTGCCCAAATTCACCAACGGGCGCTACCAGCACCTGCAGATCGACCAGGACCTGAAGGTCAAGGCCTTCTCCGCGGAGAAGCACGACTTCATGGACCTGGACGAGATCTCCAGCGGTACCCAACGCCAGATCATGCTGGCCGTGCGCCTCGCCCTGTCCCAGAAGCTGGTCAATTCGGTCATTCAGGGGCCTCAATCCCTGTTCCTCGATGAGCCCTTCGCCTTCTTCGATGAGTCCCGCACCGCCTCTGCACTGGCGGTCTTGCCCCAGGTGAGCCGGGACTTTACCCAGATCTGGGTCACCTCCCAGACCTTCCCCGCGGCCTCCCGCTTCGATCTGGTGGTCGAGTGCAACGCCCGGGAGTCCCGGTCGCCGCGCATCCGACGCCCCACGCGCCGCGACGACGCGCTTGAAACCGGGGAGGACTAGTGACGAAGGCCGAGATCGAGACCGGCGTCGCCTTGCTGGCGAGGGGTCGCAAGCAGGACCAGTTGCGGCTGGCAGCAAATGCAGTATTCACTGCATTCGAGGGACGCTGCCTCGCGTTCGATTGCGCGGCGACCCCGTTCTACGCGGACATCGTGATGCGCTCCAAGCGCCTGGGGCGACCGATGTCGGTGGAGGACGCGCAGATCGCCTCGGTTGCCCTTGCCAACGCCCTAAACCTTGCCACCCGCAACCGATCAGACTTCGACTTTCTGGCCGATCTGACCCTGATCGACCCTGGCACGCGGCCTAAGAGGACCCCTTGCCCCCTACCCCACCCGTAACGCCGCTGGCTAGCTCCAGCCTCGCCGCCTGGTCGGTGCGCCACCCCATCGGGGTGGTGATGCTGACCCTGGCGGTCATGGTCCTGGGCGGCTTCGCCCTGGGCGGCTCAATGTCGACCTGCTGCCCCATGTGATCTACCCGGAGGTACGGGTACGCATCGTCAACCCCGGGGTGCCGGCCAAGATCATGGAGGACGCGGTCACCCGCCAGCTCGAAGAGCAGTTGGCCATCACCGAAGGGGCCATCGCCGTCCAGTCCGAGACCCAGGAGGGGCGCAGCTCCGTGGACCTGTCCTTCGCCTATGGGACGGACATCGACCTGGCCCTGCGCGACGCCAGCTCGCGCCTGGACCGGGCCAAGCGCTTCCTGCCCGACGAGATCGACCCGCCGACCATCTACAAGCGCGACCCCTTCCAGATCCCCATAGCGGAGTACGTCATCGGCTCGCCCCTGCTGG
Organism: uncultured Gammaproteobacteria bacterium; assembly: GCA_963845265.1. Taxonomy (GTDB): domain Bacteria; phylum Pseudomonadota; class Gammaproteobacteria; order Chromatiales; family Chromatiaceae; genus DYRB01. The sequence continues at coordinate 312,945 of CAWJRN010000016.1, forward strand.
ACGCGACGGAGCTGCGCGCCTGGGTGGACTACGGCCTGAGCCGTGCCCTCTTGAACCTGCCCGGGGTAGCGGCGGCGGAGGTGGGGGGCGGCCTGGAGCGTGAGGTGCAGGTGATCGCCGACCAACATCGCCTGGCGGGCCTGGGCCTGGACGTGTTGGACCTGGAGCGGGCCCTGCGTGCCGGCAACCTGGATGTGCCCGCGGGGCGCCTGCGCATGACCGGCGGAGAGATCAGCGGGCGCACCTCGGGTCGCTTCGAGGCCGTGGCCGAGATCGCCGATCTGCCCCTGAGGCCCGGCCTGGCCCTGGGTGAAGCGGCGCGGGTCATCGACGGATCGGCGGAGGAGCGGCTGCGCATCCGGGTGAACGATCAGCCCGGGATCAAGCTGTCCATCCAGAAGCAGCCCCAGGCCAACACCGTGGCGGTGGTGGACGCGGTGAACGCGCGCCTGGCACAACTGCGCGAGCGCGGGGAGATCCCAGCGGAGGTCCAGGTCGAACAAGTCAGCGACCAGGCCCGCTATATCCGCCAGTCCCTGCACAACGCCGTGGCCGCCGCGGTCAGCGGGGCCCTGCTGGCCATGCTGGTGGTCTATCTGTTCCTCGGCAGCCTGAGGCGCACCCTGATCATCGGCAGCGCCATCCCCATCGCGGTGCTGGTGACCTTCATCCTCATGTCCGCGGCGGGGCTGAACTTCAACATCATGACCCTGGGCGGCCTGGCCCTGGGTGTGGGCATGCTGGTGGACAACACCATCGTGGTCCTGGAGAACGTCTACCGGCACCAGCGCCTGGGCGAGGCCCCGGATCTGGCGGCGGCCACGGGCGCGACCGAGGTGAGCAGCGCCGTGGTGGCCGCCACCTCCACCAACCTGGCGGCGGTACTGCCCTTCCTGTTCATCGGGGGCCTGGTGGGGCTGCTCTTCCGGGAGCTGATCTTCACCATCTCCGCGGCCATCCTCGCCTCCCTGGCGGTGGCCCTGACCCTGGTCCCGGCGCTGGCGGGGCGGGTCCCGGCGGGCCGCGAGGGTCTGGGACGACGGGCGGTGAACCGGATGCTGGAGTGGCTGCAGAACGGCTATGCCCGCGGCCTTGGGGTGCTGCTGCGTGTGCGTTGGCTGGTGATCGCCGCCTTTGCCGCGGCCCTGGTCTACACGGTGCCCATGCTGGACACCGCCCGACAGGAGTTCCTACCCAAGATGGACGACGGCCAGGTGCAGATCAGCCTCACCGCCGACAGCGGCATCGACCTGGAAGCCATGGACGCCCAGACCCGCCGCATCGAGGATCTGCTCGGACAACAGCCCGAGGTCCAGAGTCTGTTCTCCACCGTGGGGGGCTTCGTCTTCGGACGCACCCAGCGTGAGGACACCAACCGCGCCTCGATCAAGATCCAGCTCGCCCCGCTGGCGCAGCGCGGGATCACGGTCGATGCCTGGATCCAGGGCATGCGCAAGCAGATCGCGGCCCTACAGATCCCAGGCCTCAAGGTCATCCTGACCCAGCCGGGCATCCGCGGCATCCGGATCAACCGGGGCAGCGAGGATCTGAGCATCCGCATCAAGGGGCCGGATCTGGACACCTTGGCGAGCCTGGCCGACCAGGCCCTGGAACGTCTGGCGGGAGTCGAGGGGCTGACCAACCTACAGCACTCGGCCCAGGACCTGACCCAGGAGCTGTCCATTCAGGTGGACCGGGAGCGGGCCGCGTCCTTCGGCCTGGGGGTGGAAGACGTCGGCGCGGCCCTGCGCTTCGCCCTGGACGGCAAGATCGTCACCGACTTCATCCAGGACGATCGCTCCATCGACGTGCGACTGCGCCTGGACCGGCTGGATGTGGCCGCGCCCGGGGACCTGGAATCCATCGTCCTGTTCAGCAAGGGGCCGGAGCGCAAACCCCTGCACCTGGGGGACCTGGCGCGGGTGGAGATCCTGCCCCAGCCAGGCTCGATAAAGCGCGACGCCCAGGCACGTATCGTCGAGATCACCGCCGGCATCGCGGAGGGGACGCCCCAGGCCGCCGCCATCGGCGCCGCCCTGGCTGCGGTGGCGGACCTGAAGCTGCCCATCGGGTACACCCTCTACGAGGGCGGCAGCCTCGAGTCCCTCCAGGAGGGGCGGGATCTGGGCAAGCTGCTGCTGGGCCTGGCCCTGTTCCTGGTCCTGGTGGTCATGGCGGTGCAGTACGAGTCCCTGCGCAACCCCATCATCATCATGCTCAGCGTCCCCTTCGCCCTTGACCGGGGTGGTGCTGGGGCTGCAATGGGCGGAGTTGCCGGTATCCATGCCGGTCTGGCTCGGACTCATCATGCTGGCGGGCATCGTGGTCAACAACGCCATCGTGCTGGTGGAGTTCATCGAGATCCAGAGGGCGGCCGGACTGGACCGGGATGCGGCCATCCTGGAGGCGGCGCGGCTGCGCCTGAGGCCCATCCTCATGACCACATTGACCACGGTGGTCGGCATGCTGCCCCTGGCCCTGGCCTGGGGCGAGGGGGCCGAGATGCTCCAGCCCCTGGCGGTGACCATGGTCGCGGGGCTGTCCTACTCGACCCTGGTGTCCCTGGTGCTGGTACCCATGGTCTATCGGCTGTTGGGGGCGAGGGCGGTGGCGGGGGACGGGACCGCGGGGGCCTTACCTGATGCTACCTCGGGTTAGGACACCTGGTGGGCCGGCTGATTGAGCTTGCGGCGACACATGGAGCCTCGCGCTCCACACAGCGGACCCTACGACTCCAACATCCCCTCCCGCAGCACGAAGGCGACGACCTCCTCCAACCCCAGACCCTCACGTAGGTTGGTAAAGACGAAGGGCCGCTCGCCGCGCATGCGCCGGGCGTCGCGGTCCATGACTTCCAGGGAGGCACCTACATAGGGGGCCAGGTCGATCTTATTGATCACCAGGAGGTCCGAGCGGGTGATGCCGGGGCCACCCTTGCGCGGGATCTTCTCCCCCTCCGCAACGTCGATGACGTAGAGGGTCAGGTCGGCCAGCTCGGGGCTGAAGGTGGCGGCCAGGTTGTCGCCGCCGCTCTCGATGAAGATCACGTCCAACGCTGGGAAGCGGGCCTGGAGGTCGGCCACCGCGGCGAGGTTCATGGAGGCGTCCTCACGAATAGCGGTGTGAGGGCAGCCGCCGGTCTCGACGCCGACGATGCGCGCCTCCTCCAGGGCCTGGCTGCGAATGAGGAACTGGGCGTCCTCTTTCGTATAGATGTCGTTGGTCACGACCGCCAGCTCGAAACGCCCGCGCAGACGCTTGCACAGGGCGTCCAGCAATGCGGTCTTGCCGGAACCGACGGGACCGCCGACGCCGATACGCAGGGGGGATTTGTCGCTCATCTTGGCCTCTGGAGGTTGGGAAGGGTCGATACCTGTGGGCTCGGCAGCTTGACCGATGAGTATCGAATTGTACCGCCGGGCGTGAGGGTAACCGGCACCCCATCGCAGCGACATCCCCATCGTTTGGCATTCGGGCCGATGCCCCAACTAGAGGAGTAGTCTCGGCGTGGCGATGCGCCGCTCGCACCGGCAGAGCCCCCCCATCTTTGGCCGGTCAGGCGCAGAAGCACGGAATCAGACACGCGGCCCGCAAGTATCCCAGGCCCCCTTGCCCCGCTCCCTATGAGAACAGGGGGTCTTGTTGGGTCCCACCGCTCCCGCGTGCTGCGCAGCGGGAACAGTGGGGCAGGACCCCCGGCATGGTCGCTGTGCTAGTAGCCGCGACGCTGAGCCATGTCATCCGAGAAGCTCCGGGTCTGAGTCGGGGTGCCGACCTGGGACTGGTCGCGGGTGCGGGTGCGGGTCATGTCACCCTGCTGCCCGCCTACGCCACGGTCTGATTGACCGCCGGTTTGTCCATAGCCTCCGGAACCTTGGCGCATGCCACCACCGCTACCCGATTGAGCGCCCGATTGTCCATAGCCTCCGGGACTCTGGTGCATGCCAGCACCGCCGCCGCCAGCACCACCGCGAGCCTGGGCGTCCAGGGACAGGGTCATAGTAGTCAGGGCGATCAGTGCCATACGGCCGATGAGTGCTGTCTTGTTCATGTTGTTGACCTCTCGTAATGGAAAGAATGGAACCTCGGCACTTAGCGCCCGCGCCCACCGCCTCTGCGGCCCGCACCACCGCCCGCACCCCAGCCGCTACCCGTGCCATGCCGTGCCTCGTAGCCGGCGCCGTATGGGAGATCGGTTCGGGGCCCGCTACCGGCGCCCCTGGCGCCGCCGCGACTGCCGGAACCTTCGGGTTGTCCCCCCAGCTCGGGAAGCCGCGTGGCATCCCGGCTGAGAGGCTCGCCCCAGGTCCGGCTCTGGGTATCCTTTGGCAAGGAGAGGTCCAGAGGCGGATGCCCGGCCTGAGCCCCCTCTTCGGCCATGACCCCAGTCGGGGCCAAGGCCACGAGGGTGTAGAGCAGGGCAAAGTGGATTGGTCGTTTCATGGTCGTGGGTGTCTCTGTACCGACGGTGCCCATTCTGGAGGTGCCTTGTAGCAGGGCATTGTCACGGGCGTATCGGTTTGTATCGGTTTGTATCGTGCAAGCCGCCCGCACCAGGTTCTCGGATACACTCAGCTCCATGAGCCCTGAACCCCGCATCCTGGTGGTGGACGACGACCCGGCACTGCGGGACCTGCTCCATGCCTACCTGACCGACACTGGTTTCATGGTGGACCTGGCCGGCGATGGGGAGGCCATGCGCCGCGCGATGGACCTGGCCATGCCGGATGCCATCGTCCTGGACCTTATGCTACCCAAGGTCGATGGCCTTGCCCTCACCCGCGAGCTGCGCGCCCGTTCCGCCGTGCCGATCCTCATGCTCTCCGCCCGTGGCGAGGAAATCGACCGGGTGGTGGGCCTGGAGGTGGGTGCCGACGACTACTTGGCCAAGCCCTTCAGCCCGCGGGAACTGCTCGCCCGCCTGCGCGCCCTGCTGCGGCGCAGCCAGGCGGCGATGTCCGTAACTCCGGCAGAGCCAGACGGCCAGCGCTTCGGCCCCTACCGGCTCGATACGGCGGCACGGCGGCTGCTTTTAGAGGACCATGACCTTGGCCTGTCCGGAGCCGAGTTCGACCTCATCAAGGTCTTCCTGGAAAGGCCCAATCGGGTCCTGTCCCGGGACCTGCTGCTCGACCTGCTCAAGGGTTACGAGCGCGATTCCTACGACCGCACCGTGGACATTCGCGTGGCGCGCCTGCGGCGCAAGATCGAGCCGGACCCGGCCAACCCGATCTACATCCGCACCGTGCGCGGCGTCGGTTATCTGTTCAATCCCCGTGGCGCCGAGGGCTAGGCGCGGTGGCGCTCAACCTGAGCCTCAGTCAGCAGAACGCCCTGCGCCTGACCCTGGTCTTCGTGCTGTTCGAGGTGCTGGCAGCGCTCGCGGTGGTCTTTCTGCTCATGCTGCCCTTGGCCCAGCGGGCGACCAGCGACCTGGCCGGACTGATGGTGCTCTCCGCCCAGACCTGGAACGAGCTACCGCCGGAGACCAGGGCTGCCTTCGAGCAGGAATTAGCCCGCTCCCATGGCCTAACCCTAAGCGAAGAGCCCCCCGCCGGGGCCATCCCGTTGGCCTGGGGCGGCCCTTACCTGCGCGAGCTGGCGGTGCAGCTGGCGGAGCGCACCGACGGGCTCGCGGACCTGACCGGTACCCGGGACGAGAAGGGGCGCTGGCTCTGGGCCAGGCTGCCCGGTGGCGGACGGACCCTCTGGCTGGGTTTCCCACGTAGCCGTATCGGCACCCAGCCTCTGGCCACGGCCCTGCTGACCCTGACCGCAGCCCTTGTGCTGGCCGGCCTCGCTGCCTGGTGGCTGGGCGAGCGAACGGTGGCCCCCATCCGCCGCTTCGATGCAGCCGCAGCGGCCCTGGGACGGGGCGAAACCCCAGGTCTGCTACCCGAGACCGGGCCTCGCGAGCTAGCAGCCTTGGCGCGGCGGTTCAATCGATTGGTCCGACAGGTCCAGGAACTTCTGGACGCCCGCACCACCCTGCTCGCCGGTCTGTCCCACGATCTGCGCACCCCGTTGGCGCGGATGCGACTCGCTCTGGAGATGGTCGAGCGTCGCCCCGACCCAGCCTGGATCGAGCGGCTGGATGCGGATTTGGAGGAGATGAACCGTCTGATCGGAGATGTCCTGGATCTGGCCCGCGGCCTGGGCCGGGATGCCGCTTTACCGGTAGACTTGGCACAACTCTTAGGGGACCTGGCAGACCGGGCGTGGGAGACAGGCACCGAGGTCCAGGTCCGGTGTCCGATGCTGCACATCAGCGTTCCGCCGGCCGCGTTACGCAGACTACTCGGCAATCTGCTGGCCAATGCCCAACGCCACGCTGGGACCGGGCCCGTGGAGATCCGGGTCGAGCTACTGGCGGATGGCTGCAAGATTGGCATTCTCGACCGGGGTCCAGGCATCCCAGGAGACCAATTAGAGACCGTGTTCAACCCCTTTCATCGGGTAGACGCGTCCCGCGATCCGGCCACCGGAGGCACCGGCCTGGGCTTGGCCATCGTACGCCAGCTCGCCCAGGCCAACGGCTGGCGGGTCTGGCTCGAGAACCGCCCCGACGGGGGCCTAGCGGCCTGGGTCCAGGTGCCTAACCGCGATGCCGAAGAACGGATGCTGCCGACACTGAAAAAACGATCAATGAGAGAGGCTGAAAACGATGACTAAAACCGCTCCCCTGACGGCCACAATTCTCGCGCAACCCAGGACTATGCGAGGCGCCGGCACCATGGCCTTTCCCCTCACCCTCACCCAGGCCCTCTTCCCAGGGGAGAAGGCGATATTGAGCGCGCTACATCCGATTTTCACCGTAATCACCCTGATCCTGGCCCTGCTGGCCCCGAGCGCGCAGGCCGACGAGGTCACCGACCAACTGGCCGCCGCGGGGACGGCCTACGCTGCCGGCGAACTGCGCAGCGCCATCCAGGCCCTGAACTTCGCCAGCGCGAAGATCCAAGAGCAGATCAACGACCGCTTGCTCAAGCTGCTCCCCGAACCCCTGACGGGCTGGGAAGCGGACGCCCCCGAGAGCGAGGCGGGTGGCATCGCCGCCATGGTCGTCGGCACCATGCTGAGCCGGACCTACCATAGGCCCGACGGCGCCGAGGTAGAACTGCGCCTGATGGCGGACTCCCCCATGCTGGGTATGATGACCATGATGATGCAGACGCCCTTCCTGATGCAGGCGTCCAACGAGATGCGGGTCTACACCAACCGCGGGCACCAGGGGATGATCCAACACGAGGACGGCAGTGATTCCTGGGAGATCAGCCTGATGATCGGCAGCCGTATCCTGATTCAGGCCAAAGGTAAACGAATCGCCGACCAACAGGAGGTGCAGGCCTACCTGGATGCCGTCGATCTGACGGCGGTGGAGCAAGCCCTGACCAAGTAGGCCTCGAACGCAGCTTCCGGCTCCGATGGTGCCGTTCGGCGTGGCTCCAAAGCAGCGGCGGTAGGGCGATCCTAGCCCCACCGCCGTCGCCTAATCGCAGCCGCCGGAAGCAGCCAGGTGGTTCAGATAGGTCCGGAACTCCTCGCCCAGCTCTTCGTGGGCAAGCGCCAATTCCACCGTCGCCTCCAGGTAACCGAGCTTGCTGCCACAGTCGTAGCGCTTACCGTGGAAGGGGTAGGCAACGACCGGCTCGTCCTCCAACAGGGCCGCAATGCCGTCGGTGAGCTGGATCTCACCCCCAGCCCCCCGCCCAATCCCTTCGAGCTTCTCGAAGATGCGCGGCGTCAGGAGATAACGCCCGATCACCGCCAGATTGGATGGGGCGTCCGCAGGCGCGGGCTTCTCGACGATGGAGGTCACCAGCAGCTCCCCATTGGAACCTACCTTGGTGGCAACGATGCCGTACTTGTTGGTCTCGTCGTGCGGCACCTCTTCCACCGCCAGGATGCTGCATTGGTGCTGCTCGTACTGCGCAATCATCTGCCCGACCACACCCGGCTCCGCGTCCACCAGGTCATCGGCCAGGACCACCACGAAGGGCTCGTTACCCACTACCGGCTTGGCGCACAGGACTGCGTGCCCGAGGCCCAGGGCCTGGGCCTGACGCAGGTAGATGCAGCTGACATCCGGGGGAAGGACACTCTGGACAATGCGCAGCAGCTTTTCCTTGCCGGCACTCGCGAGCTCGGCCTCCAGCTCGTAGGCCTTGTCGAAGTGATCCTCGATGGAGCGCTTACTGCGCCCGGTGATGAACACCAGTTGGTCGATGCCACCGGCCTCGGCCTCTTCCGCCGCGTACTGGATGAGCGGCTTGTCGACGATGTTGAGCATCTCCTTCGGGCTCGCCTTGGTAGCGGGCAGGAAGCGAGTGCCGAGACCGGCGACGGGGAATACGGCCTTTCTTACCTTAGCGTTCATGCACTTCTCCAAAGTCTGGGCGCACCCCGCTGGGGGGCGAAAGCCCGTTCACATAACGACCATCTCGGCCTCGATGGCGGCCAGCGCAGCCAGGGGGTCATCCGCAGCGGTGATGGGCCGGCCGATCACCAGGTAATCCGAGCCGGCGACCAGGGCGTCGCGGGGGGTCATGACCCGCCGCTGATCCCCAACCGACGCGCTCGCAGGACGCACTCCTGGGGTCACGAGCAGAAAGCCGGGGCCTAGGGCCTCACGCACCGGAGCCGCCTCCAGGGGCGAGCAGACGATGCCGTCGAGCCCCGCCTCGTGGGTCAAGCGCGCCAGGCGCAACACCCTGTCCAAGGGCTCGTCCGGACAGCCGATCTCGGCGAGGTCGTCCCGATCGAGGCTGGTCAGCACCGTGACGGCAATCAATAGGGGCGCCTTGCTGTGCGCTGCGAGCCGCTCACGGGCAGCATCCATCATACGCCGACCGCCGCTGGCATGGAGGTTGACCATCCAGACCCCGAGGTCCGCGGCGGCATCGCAGGCGGCGGCCACTGTGTTGGGGATGTCGTGGAACTTGAGGTCCAGAAAGACCCGAAAGCCACGCCCCACCAGGGTCTCCACCAGGCCGGGACCGACCCGGGTAAAGAGCTCCTTGCCGACCTTGAGGGCACACCGGCCCGGGTCCAGTCGCTCCACCAGTGCCAGCGCGGGTGCGGCGGCGGGGTAGTCCAGGGCGACGATGATCTTGGGTGCTGTTGTCACGGGGGGCTCTTTATCGGGTTGATCCAATCCCTTGGCGGAGGATGTTTAAGTGACGATTCAAGAACAACCAGTACATCTTCTTGGAACTACGAAACATGCGAAAAACGCGAAAAGGCTCAATATACACAGGAGCATTTGCTGTGTTTTCGCGACTTTCGTGTATTTCGTAGTTTCTTGTCGTCCGCGCGCTTGTTTCGGCTGTTTCTGAACCGTTCCTAAGGATAGTAACGTCAGGGCCCTGCGCCTGGCGGATCGGTCTCCGGTGCCGAGACCATGGGCACCGGGTGGGTGGCCTTGATGGTGCCCCAGTGTTTGCAACTTGGACACTGCCAATTCAGACGCCGGGCGACGTAGCCGCAATGATCGCACCGGTAGGCATCTTCGGCGTCATGCAGTCGCCGCACGACACGCCGCACGGTCTCTAACTCGGCACCGGCAGTACCCACACCTGCCTGGATCTCCAAAAAGCGACCCAGGGCAGCGAGATCTGCATGCTGCTGGAGATGCCGGGAGAGCAGGGCCAGGGCCGCCCCGGCGCCCTCATCGCCCTCGATGACATCCGCCAGGGCCAACACCAGGACCGGACTGGGTTGGACCTCGTAGAGGCGCTCCAACTCGGCCCGGACATCCGCCCCAGCAGTCCCGGACAGGGCCTCCAGGTATTGCGGCACCACATCCGGGATGAATCCGGGCCCCTGTTCTGCCACCCGGCGACACAGACCCAAGGCAGCCGCCGGTTCGCCCTGCCCCATCTCGATACGGGCCTGGAGTATCAGTGCCCGCACGCATTGGGGATAGACGTTCTGAGCGGCCTCGAGTTGATCGCCGGCGCGCTGGACGTCGCCACTGCGCAGGGCCTCCTCGGCGAGCTCGCAGCGATACTGGGCAAGTTCCGCCGCCATGGACCGTGAGGTCAGCCGCTGGAGTCGCTCGCCCACGGCCAAGGCGTTGGTCCAGTCGCGCTCCTGCTGATAGATCTCGATCAGGGCCTTGAGGGCACGGCGCCCCTGGGGTTCGATCTCGGCAAGTTCGAGCAACAGGCTCTCGGCGCGATCGAACAGCCCGGCACGCATGTAGTCCTGGGCCAACTCGTAAAGGGCAAAGCCGCGCTGCGCCGGATCGAGCCCCGGGCGGGCGACCAGATTCTGATGAATGCGGATGGCCCGCTCAACCTCGCCGCGGCCTCGAAACAGGCTCCCCAGGGCGAGATGGATCTCGACGGTTTCGCTGTCCACCTCGGCGAGACGCAGGAAGACGTCGATGGCCTTGTCCGGACGCTGATCGAGCAGGTAGTTGAGGCCTCGCAGGAAGGTGGCGTCAGGCATGGCCCCTGGGGACGGACGCGCGGCCGGACCGTGGCGGGCGACCCACCAGCCCGAAGCCGCCGCGACCGGCAGGAGCAGGAACAACCACTCCATCAGCAAAATGCTCCGGATCGGTTCGCATAACGACCGCCCAGGGCGCATCGCCGCCCCATCAGGGCGCCGGAGGCTTCCAGGGTCACCCCTTCAATGATTGGGAAAATCAGTGCCATAGGAAAAAAACCGGTTAGTGACCGCAATGATACTCCATCCGATGGCGCCGCTGCGTCTGCTCGCCCGCCCTGCCGTTCATCAACCTATGGCGCCTCCTCACAGGTCTGCTTCCCGCACGGATAGCGACCAAGCCGACCTTGCGTCGCCCCCCAAGCGGACCGGATACTATGCCCATGAGCTTCTCCACATCCCTGACCAACCACTTCCTGATCGCGATGCCCGGTCTGCGCGACCCCAATTTCTCGCGCACCGTCACCTATATCTGCGAACACACGGATCAGGGGGCCATGGGCATTGTCATCAATCGCCCCATGGACGTGCGTCTTGGGGAGATCCTGGCCCAGCTCGACATCGACTCGGACGAGCCCAGAGTCCTCGACACCACGGTCTACATGGGCGGCCCGGTCCAGACGGACCGCGGCTTCGTCCTGCACGCATCCACCGAGCGCTTCGACTCCACCCTCGCCATCACCGGGGACATCAGCGTCACCACCTCCCGCGATGTGCTTGAATCCATCGCCGCCGGGCGCGGTCCGCACCCGTGCCTGGTGGCATTGGGATATGCCGGCTGGGCCGGCGGCCAGTTGGAGGACGAGATCCGGGCCAATTCCTGGTTGAGCGGCCCGGCCAACGACGACATCATCTTTCGCATGCCCACGGACGCACGCTGGCTGGCCGCGGCCCAACTCCTGGGTGTCGACCTCAACCTGTTATGTGGCGAGGCGGGGCATGCCTGAGCCGTCCCGCACCGGGCGCGATACCTGAGCCCCGCCGATGACCACCCTGCTGGGATTCGACTTCGGCCCGCGCAAGATCGGCGTGGCCGTCGGTCAGACCATCACCGGCTCGGCCTCCCCGCTTACCACCATCCGCAGCCACGGCGAGCGCCCGGACTGGGCGCGTATCGAGGGCATGATTCGCGAGTGGCAACCCACGGCCGCCGTGGTCGGTTTGCCCTTCAACATGGACGACACCGAGACGGAGCTGGCACCGCGTGCGCGGCGCTTCGCCCGACAGATCGAGGGGCGCTTCGGGATCGAGGTCCACCTGATCGACGAGCGCCTGACCTCCCTGGAGGCCAGGCGCCAATTGGGGCGTGGGGCAACCTCCCTGGAGGTGGTCGACGCCATGGCCGCAAAATTGATTCTGGAAACCTGGCTTTGTGAGCAACATTGATATCTGGAAGGGGCCGGAGGCGGTCGAGTCGATCCTGACCCGCATGGGGGTCGAACTGGCGGATGTGCTGAAGGCCCGCGGCATTGAGCAGCCGCTGATGATCGGCATCCACAGCGGCGGGGTCTGGGTGGCGGAACGCCTGCATCGCGACCTGGGACTCACCGAGCCCCTGGGGCACCTGGACATCTCCTTCTACCGGGATGACTTCAGCCGCATCGGGAGTCATCCCCAGGTGCGCCCCTCCCACCTGCCAGTCCCTATGGATGATCGCCACCTGATCCTGGTGGACGATGTGCTCCAGACCGGACGCACTATCCGCGCCGCCCTCAACGTCCTGTTCGACTACGGGCGCCCTGCCTCGGTGCTCCTGGCGACCCTGGTCGAGCGCGATGGCCGTGAGCTTCCCGTCGCCGCGGACCTGGTCGGCTTGCACGCCCACCTGGAGCCTGGGCAGCAGGTAAAGCTGGTGACCGAGGCATCACTCGCGGCCCCCGACGCACAGGATGTGGGCTCCGGGCTGGTCCTGGTCCTTGGCGAGACCCCCAGGGAGCGGCAAAAGCGACCCACGACGCCCCCTGTGCCGGGGGCCCCGTCATGAGCGCCATGACCCCACAGCTCGATGCCCAGGGCAACCTGAAGCACTTCCTCACCATCGAGGGGCTGAGGCCTGAGCTCCTGACCGAGATCCTCGACCGCAGCGCAGGCTTCCTCGGCGTCGCCCAACAGGCGGTCAAGAAGGTTCCCCTGTGCCGCGGCAAGGTGATCGCGAATATGTTCTTCGAGAACAGCACCCGCACCCGCACCACCTTCGAGCTGGCGGCCAAACGACTGTCCGCGGACGTGCTCAATCTCAACATCAGCACCTCCGCCACAGCCAAGGGCGAGACCCTGCTCGACACCCTGCGCAATCTCGAGGCCATGCACGTGGACATGTTCGTGGTCCGCCACGCCGACAGCGGGGCCGCCCACTTCATCGCCCGCCATGCCAACCCCCATGTGAGCATCATCAACGCCGGCGACGGGCGCCACGCCCACCCGACCCAGGGCATGCTGGACATGTTCACCATCCGTCAGCACAAACCGGACTTCTCCCAACTGACGGTGGCCATCGTCGGCGACATCATGCACTCCCGGGTCGCCCGCTCCCAGATCCAGGCCCTCAATACCCTGGGCGCCGGAGAGGTGCGGGTCATCGCCCCACGCACCCTCATCCCCGCCAAGGCGGAGTCCCTCGGGGTGCGCGTCTTCCACTCCCTGGATGAGGGGGTGCGCGACGCCGACGTCATCATCCTGCTGCGCCTGCAACGCGAGCGCATGAGCGGGGCCCTGCTGCCCAGTGAGCACGAGTACTTTCGCCTCTTCGGCATCACCGAGAAGCGGCTGCGCGGGGCCAAACAGGATGCCATCGTCATGCACCCGGGCCCCATCAACCGCGGGGTCGAGATGGAGTCCCAGGTCGCAGACGGGTCGCGCTCGGTGATCCTGGAGCAGGTCAGCAACGGCATCGCGGTGCGCATGGCGGTCATGTCCATGTGCATCGGCACCCAGAACCTCAACAGTCAGGACCAAGCCCATGCCTGAGTCGGAGCACATCAGCATCCGCGGCGGGCGGCTCATCGACCCGGCCAACGGCATCGACGACATTCTGGACCTGCACATCACCCGAGGCGAGATCGTCGCCATTGGCCCCGCTCCCGGCGGCTTCGCCGCCGCCAGGGTCCTGGAGGCCGACGGCCAGGTGGTTTGCCCCGGCTTCGTGGACCTGTGCGCACGCCTGCGCGAACCGGGCTATGAGCACAAGGCGACCATATCGAGCGAGACCAATGCCGCCGCCGCCTCTGGCATCACGACCCTGTGCTGCCCGCCGGACACCAAGCCCATGGTCGACACCCCGGCGGTGGCGCAACTCATTTACCGCACGGCGCAGAAACGCGGGCTCGCCCGGGTCCTGCCCGCCGGGGCCCTGACCCAGGGCTTGGAGGCCAAGCAGATCACCGAGATGGCCGCCCTCAAGCGAGCCGGCTGCCCGGTCATGAGCCACGCCGACCGCCCCATCGCCAATACCGAGGTTCAGCGCCGGGCCATGGAGTACGCGGCGAGCTTCGACCTCACCGTCTTCCTCCACCCCGAGGACACCTGGCTACGAGACGGGGGCTGCGTCCACGAGGGTCGCGTCGGCACCCGATTGGGCCTGCCGGGCATCCCCGAGGCGGCGGAGACCGTGGCGGTGGCCCGTGACCTGGCCCTGGCCGAGCAGACCGGGGCCCGGATCCACTTCCGCGGCTTGTCCACCGCCCGCGCCACGTCCATGCTCGCCGAGGCCCACCGCCGCGGCATCCGAGCCAGCGCCGACGTCAGTGCCCACCAGTTGATCCTCACCGAGGCTGACGTGGACGGCTTCGACGCCAACTGTCGGGTCAACCCGCCGTTACGCACCCAGGCCGATCGCGACGCCCTCCGTCAGGCCGTGGCCGACGGCACCATCGCGGCCATCTGCTCGGATCACCAGCCCCACGATGCCGACGCCAAGCTCGCCCCCTTCCTCGCCGCCGCCGCGGGGATCTCTGCCCTGGAGACCCTGCTGCCCCTGACCCTGGCCCTGGTCGAGGCCGGTGTCATGGACCTGTCCACGGCCATCGCCCGGCTCACCTGGGGACCGGCGCAGATCCTCGGTCTACCCCTGGGACGCCTGGACCTGGGCCGCGGCGCCGACATCTGCATCTTCGATCCCCAGGCCCCCTGGACCCTCTCCGAGGACGCCATGGTCAGCCGCGGCCACAACACCCCCTTCCTGGGCCGCCCACTCCAAGGCCGGGTCAACTGGACCATGCTCAATGGCCGGATCGTGTTTCGGCGCAATCGGGAGGAGTCATGAGCGAGCACCCCAACCGCGGAACCATCTTCCTGGAAGAGGCCGAAGTCCTGAGTCACCAGGCCCACCCGGGGGACCAATACCTGCTGCGCATCCAGGCCCCTGAGTGTGCCGCCGCCGCGCTGCCCGGCTCCTTCCTGCACCTACGCTGCGATCCCCAATTGCCCATGCGCAGGCCCATCTCCATCCTCGGCGTGGACCCCAAAGCGGGATGGGTGGATCTGCTCTACAAGGCCGTCGGCGAAGGTACCCGGCGCCTGGCCATGCGCCAGGTGGGCGAATACCTCAGCACCCTGGGCCCCATCGGACGCCCCTTCGAGGCCCACCCGGAGCGCCCCCGGACCCTGCTCATCGGCGGCGGGGTGGGCATGCCGCCCATGCTGTTCCTGGCCTCCAGTCTCAGGGCGCAACCCTGGGCCCGGCCCCTGGTCATCCTCGGCTCGGAGGTCCCCTTCCCTTTCCAGGCGCGCCCCTCCCAGCACCTGGTCCCCGGCCTACCCGCCCAGGCAATCGCCGCCATGCCGCTGCTCGACGACTGGGGCATCCCCAGCCGATTGGCCAGCCTGCAAGGGTACCCGGGATGCTTCGAGGGTTATGTGACGGACCTGGCCCGCCACTGGCTGGAGTCCTTGGACGCCCAGGCACTGGCCGAGGTCGAGGTCTTCTCCTGCGGCCCCCACCCCATGCTCGCCGCGGTCGCTCGCCTGGCGCGAGACTTTGATCTGCCCTGCCAGGTCTCCCTGGAGGAATACATGGCCTGTGCCGTGGGCGGCTGCGCCGGGTGTGTGGTGCAGGTCCAGACCCCCGAGGGACCGGCCATGAAGCGGGTCTGCGTGGATGGGCCTGTGTTCGACGCCTACCAGGTGTTTGCCTGAGCCCCTAGTACGGTCGCACGCGAGTCCTAACAACGGTAGGGTGGATAAGCGAAGCGCATCCACCGAAGGCACTAAAACAACCCACTGATCGCCCCCGCGGCATCTACATCGATATCCAGCGCGGCAGGACGTCGCGGCAGACCGGGCATGGTCATGACCTTGCCGGTGTAGATAACGACGAAACCCGCCCCGGCGGAGACCCGAGCACCCGTAACACTGATGCGGAACCCGGTCGGAGCCCCGAGCAGCTTGGGGTTGTCGGACAGGGAGTTGGGGGTCTTGGCCACGCAGATGGGCAGATCGCCATAACCCAGATTGGCGATGCGCTTGATCTCGCGCTCGGCCTCGGGGGCGAAGTCCACCCCATCGGCACCATAGATGTCCCGCGCCAGGCAGCGGACCTTGTCCTCGATGGGCATCTCCAACGGATACAGGGGTGTGAGACGGGAGGGTGTGTCGCAGGCACGCACGACCTGCTCCGCCAGCTCCAGGCCCCCCTCCCCTCCAGCCTCACGATAGTCGGCGACCGACGCGGGCACGCCCAGGTCACGGCAGGCGGCAAGGATCTCGGACAGCTCGCCGGGTGGGTCATCGAGGAAGCGGTTGACGCAGATGACCACCGGGACCCCGAAGCGCCCCAGATTCTGGACGTGGCGCTGTACATTGGCGATGCCATGGATGGCGATGGCGCGTCGGGTTACCACCAGGACCACCGATGCTGGGGCGATGCCGGCGATACGGCACTTGATGTGGAAGAACTTCTCGGCACCC
Organism: uncultured Gammaproteobacteria bacterium; assembly: GCA_963845265.1. Lineage (GTDB taxonomy): Bacteria > Pseudomonadota > Gammaproteobacteria > Chromatiales > Chromatiaceae > DYRB01. The sequence continues at coordinate 329,301 of CAWJRN010000016.1, forward strand.
AGGTCGGCGGCGAAGCCGGCCTCGGTGACCGTGTAGTCCGAGAGTTTCCGCGCCAGCTTGGTGGCGACGATGCTGTTGCAGCCGTGGGCGATATTGGCGAAGGGGCCGCCGTGGACCAGGGCCGGGACGCCCTCGATGGTCTGCACCAGGTTGGGCTGCATGGCGTTCTTCATCAAGGCGGCCATGGCGCCGGCCGCGCCGATGTCGCCGGCCCGCACCGGGGCACCCAGGGAGTCGTACCCGACGATGATGGCGGCCATACGCGCCTTGAGCTCGGCCAGGTCGTGGGAGAGTCCCCACACGGCCATGATCTCGGAGGCGGCGGTGATCTCGAAGCCGTCCTCGCGCATGACGCCATTCAGACCCCGCCCCTCCAGCCCGACGATGATGCTCCGCAGGGAACGGTCGTTCATGTCCATGACCCGCTTCCACACCAGGTTGCGCGGATTGATCTCCGGTGCGGCCTTGTGGTGCAGGTGGTTGTCCAACACCGCGGAGAGCAGGTTGTGGGTGGCAGAGACGGCGTGCAGGTCGCCGGTGAAGTGGAGGTTGATGTCCTCCATCGGCAGCACCTGGGAGTAGCCGCCGCCGGCCGCCCCGCCCTTCATGCCCATGCAGGGGCCCAGCGAGGGCTCGCGGATGGCGCACATGGCCCGCTTGCCGAGGCGCGCGAGGGCCTGGGTCAGGCCGATGGTGGTGGTCGTCTTACCCTCGCCGAAGCGGGTCGGGGTCATGGCGGTGACCAGGATCATGCGCCCGTCCGGCTGGTCCCGGTAACGGTCCATGATCGACAGGGGCAGCTTGGCGATATGGTGGCCGTAGGGGTGCAGATCGCCGGCACCAAGACCCAGGGTCTCGGCGATCTCCAGGATGGGGCTCAGGGTCGCCTCGCGGGCGATCTCGATATCCGTTCTCATAGGGTGGGGCTCTGGGAGAAGGCTCTGGGTCGGCGATCAGCGTGAGACGGGCGGGCCGAAGGCACCGAGGACGCCGACCAGCGTCTCACGGCTCAGCACGTGCTGATTCAGATAGCCCAGGAACAGGCGGATATCGAAGACCAGATGGATCCCCGGGGGTGCAGCCTCGCCGAGACCAAGGTCGGAGACCAGGGTGATGTCCTCCCGCACCAGGCCCTCTCGCGCCATCAGCGCCGCGATGATGCGCTCGCGGCCCAGCGCGTGCAGTTCATCGCCCAAGGGTGCACCGGCGAAGACCATGGCGTCCTCATCGACGGGCGCCTCAATCCCGGAGCAGTGATCGAGCCCCAAATGTTCGCGCAGCCTGTCGGTCAGCAGGGTGAAGGCGCCGGAGGCCACGGCGACCTGGTAGCCCATGGTCTTCAGGGTCTGGATCAGCTCCGTCGTGCCGGGTGTCGGCGTCGCGGCAAGCGCGAGCTTCTCGACGACCTCCACCGGCAACCCCTCCAGGCGGGTCAGGGCCGCGGCGAGGCAGGCGCCTGGAGTCGCCCGGGGGGTAGATCGCCCGGAATGCCTCCTGGGCGATGCCGGCCTGCCGCAGGATCTCGTCGCGAGTCGCTCCGTCCATGAAACTACCGCCCAGATCGAAGAGCAGGACCCGCTTCTTCTTGTTGAACACGTCCCGGTCCTGGAACAGGGTCTCGATGCCAAGCCCAGCCATGTGCCCGCGCAGGGTCGCTTGCAGATTCTCCAAGGGCAGGGTGCTGCGGCCGATATCGACCAACAGCTCCATCAGAAAGATGCTCTCCCGGGCGATCATCTGCGAGAGCTCGATGTTGACCTGGTAACTGCTCAGGCACTCCGACACCGCGGCGATGATGCCAGGTCGGTCGCGGCCGATCAGGATCAGCAGCAGATTCTCGCGCTCGCCGCTGCGTGCAACGGGCTGGTACTTTTCCACCCGCAGGTCGAGCCCCGTCTGCCCGGCGATCTCGGCGACCAGCCCCTCGATCTCCTCGGCGGACGCGCTCGCGCCCGCGAAATCCACGACCAGGAAGACGGTGAACAGACCGTGCAGTACATCCTGACGCAGGTCCATCAGGTTGCCGCCCAGGCCAGCGATGGGGGTGGTGATCTGTTGCACCAGGCCGACCGCGTCGGGGCCTGTGCCGAAAAGGATGTAGAGCTTCTCGTTCATGCGGGGGTTCGCCTCCTGGGTCGCCTGACCACGGCGGGTGGGTTCCCAGGGATGCTGCCTCAAAGCCCGTTACCGAGCAACTTTGACATTCGGGCGGCATTCGGGGTGCCGTTGCGCTGAACACAAAAAGGGGAGTTCGGCCGCAAATGAACGCAAATGGACGCAAATAAACAGAGACCGTCCCCGGATTCAGCTAGCGCGCCATCCGGGCCACGGGGAGGTCGGAGCGAATACTTGCCCAATCTCTCGGCGCTGGAATCGGCTTACGGGGCAAAGGCCATTGGATTTCCAATCCGTTCGTGGCACCCTGGCCCTGCGCACCCCAGACCCGGTGACCAGCCCCGACCGCATCCTCGGGGGATGGCCACCCAGGCCGACTAACGCCCGATGACTCAGGCCAAATAACAAGCAGGTCGCACGAAGCCTGTTCCCGGTGGCCCATCTGTACAAAGCCCAGCCCGGCAGCCACCGCACCCCTAACATCGGTTCGACACCTGGAGTCCATCCATGCAAATCCGGCTCGGCTATGAACTGGTCTACGCGTGCCCCCAGCCCACGCCCATGATCTTGACCCTGAACGTCCATTACAGTCGGGTCTCAGACCTGGTGGTCCCGGACCACATCGTCACTCAACCCGGGGTCCCCATCACCGGCTACCGCGACGGCTTCGGCAATTGGTGCAGCCGGCTGGTAGCCCCAACCGGGGAGATCCGTATCAGCGCCGATGCAGTGATCAACGACACCGGCCTGCCGGACCCCACCGACCTCTCCGCCACACAGCACGCTGTGGAGGACTTGCCCAACGACACCCTGGTCTACCTGCAGGGCAGTCGCTACTGCGAGACCGACCGACTCTCGGAGATCGCCTGGTCGCTATTCGGTAAGTCGCCCCCGGGTTGGCGACGTGTGCAGGCGATCAGCGACTATGTCCATGCCCACATCCACTTCGGCTACCAGCATGCCCGTGCCACCAAGACCGCACTGGAGGCATACCAAGAGAGGATGGGGGTGTGTCGCGACTACACCCACCTGGCCATCACCTTCTGCCGCTGCATGAACATCCCGGCGCGCTATTGCACCGGTTACCTGGGCGACATCGGCGTACCGCCTTCACCGGAACCGATGGACTTTTCCGCCTGGTTCGAAGCCTATCTGGACGGGCGCTGGCACACCTTCGATCCACGCAACCAGGTACCGCGTATCGGGCGTGTGCTGATCGCCCAGGGCCGCGACGCCGCCGACGTCCCCTTGAGCAATGCCTTTGGCCCCAACACCCTGAAGGGGTTCAAGGTCTGGACCGACGAGCTGAGGCTAACGCGGTGAGCCAGGGCGACTCTGGGGGTCAGACCCCTTTGCTCGGCCCCGACGAACCGCCGGCCTTCGAATGGATCAATCCCCAGGGCCGTGCCGACGCCCTATTGGTCTGCGACCACGCATCTAACCGCATCCCACTGGCGCTGAACGACCTAGGCCTGGGCGCCGACCAACTGGCCCGACACATCGCCTGGGACCCGGGGGCGGCGGAGGTTGCCCGAGGGCTGGCGGCACGACTCGACGCCCCCCTGTTGCTCGGTGGCTACTCCAGACTGGCGATCGACCTCAACCGCCCCCTGGCAAGCCCGGAGTCCATCGCGGAGCGGAGCGATGGGGTGTCCATCCCGGGCAATCGAGCCCTGAGTCCGGCAGCCCGCAGCCAGCGCATCGCCGCACTCTTCGACCCCTACCACCAGGCCATTGAGCGACTCCTCGACGAACGTGTTCGGCCAGGCAACCGTAGCTGATCAGCATCCACAGCTTCAGCCCCGTACTCGGCGCCCAGAGACGCCCCTGGGAGGTCAGTGTCGGCTACGGACGCGACCCCCGCCTCGCCCACCTCTTCCTGCAAGCCCTGCGCCGCCCTGGGGATGTGTTGGTCGGGGACAATGAGCCCTACGGGGTGGAAGATGAGCACGACTACACCCTGCCGAACCATGGCGAGGGTCGAGGGATTGGGCACGTCATGATCGAGATGCGTCAGGACGGCCTGACCACGGCGGCAGGCATCGCCGGCTGGGTGGATCGGTTGGTTGGTGCCTGGGAATACCTGGGGACGCGGATCGAAACCCTTTAGCCTGGAAAAGGCAATTCGGCCGCAAATCACGCAAATTAACGCCAATGGTTCAGTGACTTCCGCGAAGCCTGGAGGCCAACCGCGGGGTGAGCCACCTGCCGACACCAAGCCCTTGTTTATTTGCGTTCATTTGCGGCTGAAACGCTCTTCTGAGGTCTAGCTGCTCCCCATCCGGGCCGCGTCGGTCATGATCGCCTTCATGTCCCGCACCGCCTGATCGAGCCCGGAGAAGATGGCCCGGGCGATAATGGCATGACCGATATTCAGCTCCCGCACCCCGGGGATCGCGGCGATGGCCTTGACGTTGTGGTAGTCCAGCCCATGCCCAGCGTTGACTTGCAGCCCAAGCTCCAGCCCAAAGGCGACGGCTTGGCGGACCCGCTCCAGTTCCCGGGCCCGCGCCGCAGGACCGACCGCATCCGCATAGTGCCCGGTATGGATCTCCACCACTGGGGCCCCCACCGCCTTCGCCGCCTCGAGCTGAGCCGGGGCCGCATCGATGAACAGGGACACCCGCACCCCGGCGTCCGTCAGGGCGGCGCAGACATCGATCAATTGGGCCCGCTGCCCGACCACGTCCAGGCCGCCCTCGGTGGTCAGCTCTTCGCGCCGCTCCGGGACCAGACAACAGTCCGCCGGACGCACCCGGCAGGCGATGGCGACCATGTCTGGAGTCGCCGCCGCCTCCAGATTCATGCGCGTCTGGAGGGCGTCGCGAAACAGCTCGACGTCGCGCTCCTGGATATGCCTGCGGTCCTCGCGCAGGTGCAGGGTGATGCCGTCCGCACCTGCCTGTTCCGCCACCAGGGCCGCCTGGATCGGTTCCGGGTAACGGGTGCCGCGGGCCTGGCGGATGGTCGCCACGTGATCGATGTTGACCCCGAGCAGGATCTCTCGCTGCGCTTGATTCGACATGACTGACTCCGGGTGCATGCTCAAAGCCGCACCGACTTAGCTAATGGATGCCCCGCCGGCTTGACGGAAGAGCTCACGACTCCGCAGCGGCCGGTGACCAAGATAGGGGGCCAGGGCGGCGCGCATCAGGCCCCGCGCCTCCCGCGCCAACGAGCCCGCCAAGAGATCCCCAGCTGCCAGGGCCAGCAGGGCCTCGCCACACACCTGAGGCCCATCGTCGGGCCCGCCGGCTGCGCGCATCCCGCGTTCCTGGTCGTAGACATAACGCCGCCCGGGGACAATAGCCTGCCCAGTGTCCCACTCTCGCTCCAGGTCGAGGGCATAACCGGTGTCCTGGAGCAGGCGTAGCTCGAACTGGCGCAGGGGCCCATCCAGATCCGTACCCTGGGCCAACTGGGCCAACGCCGCATGATAGAAGGCGAACAGGTCTTCGTGCGGGTCGTTGCGCCCCAGCAGGCGCATCAACAGCTCGTTCAGATAGAAGCCGCAGAACAGGGCCTTGCCGGTGAGGGTCAGGGCGGCACCGGCGGCCTCGACCCGAGCCAGGGTGCGTACCTCGCCTCGCCCGCTCCAGCTCAACCACAGGGGAGTGAAGGGCTGGAGCAACACCGCATTGGGGGAGCGCCCGCGCTTGGCACCCTTGGCGATGGCCGGGAAGCGCCCGTGGGGACCGGAAAAGAGCTCCAAGAGCAGGCTGGTATTCGCATAATCCCGCCGGTGCAGGACGAAGGCCTGTTGAAGTTGGTCCCGACTATGCATGTAACCGAATAAGTTGTCAGTTGTCAGTTGTCAGTTATCCGTTGTCAGCCCGCGATCTTGGTGGGTCCGCTTCGCTTGACCCACCCTACGGCCGCAGGGCTTGCCCCACTTTTCGAACAAGGACAAGCATCCGTCCTATCATCCTGCTGATCCTGAGAAATCCTGTTAATCCTGTCCAAGTACATTCAGCCGCTCGTCACTTTTCCGGCTGACTTCGTGCTCCGCAGGGCCCGTCACTGACCGCCGTAACCCAGGGCCGCCAAGGCCGCCTCGTCGCTCGACCAACTCTTCTTGACCTTGACCCAAACCTCCAGGTGTACCTTGCAGTCGAACAGCTTCTGCATCTCCAGGCGCGCCTGGGTGGCAGTGGCCTTAAGGGCCTCACCTCGGGAACCGATGATGATGGCCTTCTGCCCTTGACGTTCCACCCAGATCAGCGCGTGGATGCGGTAACGCCCATCCTCCTGCACAAAACGCTCAATCTCCACCGAGGTGCGGTAGGGTAGTTCCTCGCCGTAGCGCTGCATCAACTGCTCACGCAACAGCTCGGCGGCGAAGAAACGCTCGGATCGATCGGTGATCTGGTCGTCCGGGTAGGCATTCTCGGCCTCGGGCAGGGCCGCCAGGACCGCCGACTCCAGGGACTGCACCTGCCCCCCAGTGGTCGCCGAGACAGGGACGACGGCGACAAAGGCATGCCGAGCACTCAGGTCTTGAAGGAAGGGGAACAGACGGGTCTTGTCCTTGACCAAATCGACCTTGTTGACCACGGCAATGGCCGGCACGCCGGCGGCTGCGATGGCATCCAGGGCCGCCGCATCCTCGTCGGTCCAGTGCATCGCCTCCACCACGAAAAGGGCCAGATCCACACCGAGCACCGCCGTGCGTGCCGCCCGGTTGAGGTACCGATTCAGCGCATTGTCGCCGCGCTGATGGATCCCCGGGGTGTCGACGAAGACGATCTGCCCCTCGTCACGGGTCTTGATGCCGAGGATGGCGTGCCTGGTGGTCTGCGCCTTGTGGCAGGTAATGGCGAGCTTCTGACCGAGGATGCGGTTGAGCAGCGTCGACTTGCCGACGTTGGGCCGGCCGACGATGGCCACGGTACCGGAGCGATTGGTCATGACTGGGGCCCCATCGGGGCTTTGCGGTGCGGCCAGAAGGTCGTCGGCCGAATCATCGTTAGGGCTGGGCATGGGGCTGGTCATCCAGGGCTTTGAGAAGAAGGGCGGCGGCTTGTTGTTCGGCCCGACGCCGACTGGTGCCCTGACCTATAGCGACACCACCGTCGTCGGCCAGGCTACAGCGCACCCGAAAGACCTGGGCGTGCTGGGTCCCGGCGACCTCGATGACCTCATAGTCCGGGAGGGTTCGGTGGCGGGACTGGAGCAACTCCTGCAAACGGGTCTTGGGGTCTTTGACGATGCGTTCCGGGCGCAGTTGCGCCAGGGGCTCCTGCAACAGTGACAACACCAGGGTGCGGGCACCCTCGAAGCCCTGGTCCAGGTAGACCGCGGCCAGCAAGGCCTCCATGGCGTCGGCCAGGATGGAGTCCCGCGCATGGCCACCGCTGCGCAACTCCCCGGAACCCAGCCGCAAGTACGCGCCCAGGGACAGGCCGCGTGCGAGTCGGGCGAGGGTCTCCTCGCGCACCAAGGAGGCGCGCATGCGCGTTAGGATGTGCTCGTCGGCCCCGGGGAAGCGCTCCCAAAGCGTCTCGGCGACGATGAGGCCCAGCAGCGCGTCCCCAAGGAACTCCAGACGCTCGTTATTGACGACCCCGGCGCTCCGGTGGGTCAGGGCCTGTCCGAGCAGGTCCTCGTCCATGTCCGGCAGACCCAGGACACGTGCGAGGCGGCGCAGATCGTCGCTCACTAGCGCGACAGTGGTGTCCGGTGGTCAAAGGACAATAGGACATCGACGTTGTGCGACACGGGGACGCGCACCTCGTAGTCCGCCACCAGGTCCCAACCCGACCCCTGTTGTTCGATCTTGAAGGCATCGTTCGGTATGCTCCGTACGTTGTTTATCTCAAGCCTCTTGCCTAGGCTCGACATCACCTGAGCACGCCCTTTGCCTGCCAGTTCCGGGTCCGCCGCTACCGTATCCATCGCCGACTTGACGGTCAGGAACTCCATGTAGGGTGGCGCCAATTTGAAACCCAGGGTGATCACCATAACGCCGACGACCAACCAGAGCATCACCCCCATCAGACCCGCGCCGCCTTGCCGTCTTCCAATACCGCCCATTACATAACCTCCGATGCGTGTTGATCGACTCAATGGACCACAGTCCCCAAACGTCCCCAATCAATGGGGAACCCGTCCCGCTGCCCGTCCCAATTCATCCAGATGGCAAAGGCCTTGCCCACCAGGTTCTGGTCAGGGACCAGACCCCAGCAACGGCTGTCGTTGCTGTTGTCGCGATTGTCGCCCATGGCGAAGTAGTGCCCCTCAGGCACCGTGATGGGCCCAAAGGCCAGGACACGACAGCCCGGCGGCAAGTCCGGGGCCATAGGATTGACCAGGATGTCATGCTCGCGACCGGTCAGATCCTCCTGTGCCTCCAGGTAGCCGGTCTGACCCGCCCCGGATCCGACACCAACATAGCGACCCAAGTCCTTCTGGGGCGCGGGTGCGCCGTTCACATAGAGGGTCTTGCTGCGATAGGCGATAGTGTCCCCGGGTACCCCAACCAGGCGCTTGATGTAGTCCGTGGACGGATCCTTAGGGAACCGAAACACCGCCACGTCGCCCCGCTGCGGGTCGCCGATCTCCAGAAACTTGCTATCCAACACCGGCCACCGCAGTCCATAGGCAAACTTGTTGACCAGGATGAAATCGCCAACCAGCAGCGTCGGCATCATGGAGCCCGACGGGATGCGGAAGGGCTCCACCAGGAAGGAGCGGAGCAGCAACACGGCCAGAATCACCGGGAAGAAGGACTTGGCATACTCCACCACCACGGACTCCGGGGCGGGCCGCACCCTGCCGTCAGCATCTGCCACGGCCAGGCGCCGCCGACGCGGCGCCAACAGCAGCGCATCCAAGAGCCAGATGAGGCCCGTCACCAAGGTAGCGAGCACGAGAAAGGCGGGGAAATTAAAACTCATGGGCTGGGGTGTCCGTTCAGCGACTGTGTAGTTGTCCCCCGCTCACACCGCCCATGCAGGCAGCGGGACGGGTAGCGGGTGGATCGGGACGCGGCTTAGGCGCGGCGACTCGGCAGGGTCGTCAATTATCCTTGCCGACCTGAAGCACGGCAAGGAATGCCTCCTGGGGGATCTCCACCCTCCCGACCAGCTTCATGCGCCGTTTGCCCGCCTTTTGCTTCTCCAAGAGCTTGCGCTTGCGCGAGGCGTCGCCGCCGTAGCACTTGGCGGTCACGTTCTTGCGCAGTGCCTTGACCGTGGTTCGGGCGATGATCTTGGTGCCGATACCGGCCTGAATGGCGACCTCGAACATCTGCCGCGGGATCAGGTCCTTCATCCGCTCGGTGAGGTCGCGGCCACGAAATTGGGCGTTGTCCCGATGGACGATGATCGACAGGGCATCCACCGGTTCGCCGTTGATGAGCAGGTCCAGCTTGACCAGAGCGGCGGCCTGGAAGCGCTTGAACTCATACTCAAAGGAAGCGAAGCCCCGGGTCGCGGACTTGAGCCGATCAAAGAAGTCCAGCACCACCTCGGACAGGGGCAGCTCGTACGTCACCTGGACCTGGCCGCCCACGTAGTGGAGCTTCTGCTGAATACCGCGCTTTTCGATGCAAAGATTGATGACCCCGCCCAGGTGCTCCTGGGGCACCAAGATGTGGACCTCGATGATGGGCTCGCGGATCTCGGCGGTCTTGCCGCTCTCCGGCAGTTTCGCCGGGTTGTCCACCATGACGATCTCGCCGTTCGAGCACAGGACCTCGTACATGACTGTGGGGGACGTGGTGATGAGGTCGAGGTCGTATTCCCGCTCCAGGCGCTCCTGCACGATCTCCATGTGCAGCATGCCGAGGAAGCCGCAGCGGAAGCCGAAACCCAGGGCCTGGGAGGTCTCCGGCTCGTAGAACAGGGAGGCGTCGTTCAGACGCAGCTTCGACAGGGCATCGCGCAAATCGCCATAGTCGTCCGAGTCCACCGGATAGAGGCCGGCGAAGACCCGTGGCTGCACCTGCTGGAAGCCCGGCAGGCGCGCGCTCGCCGGGTTGTCCACCCGGGTAACCGTATCCCCGACCGGGGCCCCATCGATCTCCTTGATGCCGGCGATGAGATAACCCACCTCCCCCGGCCCGAGGCGCTGCCGCTCGGTCTTCTTGGGCGTGAAGACGCCCACGTTGTCCGCGGCGTGGGTGCGACCGGTGGACATCATGAGCACCTTGTCGCGCTTGTTGAGCGTCCCCTCCATGACCCGGATCAGCGAGACCACGCCCACATAGGAGTCGAACCAGGAGTCAATGATCAGGGCTTGCAAGGGCGCATCGGCATCCCCGATCGGCGACGGAATATGGGCGACTAGGGCCTCAAGCAGGTCCGGGATGCCTTCCCCGGTCTTGGCGCTCACCCGGACCGCATCCGTAGCATCGATGCCGATGATCTCCTCGATCTCGGTGATGACCTTCTCCGGATCGGCGGAGGGCAGGTCGATTTTGTTGAGGACCGGCAGGACCTCAAGCCCCTGCTCGATCGCCGTATAGCAGTTCGCCACGCTCTGGGCCTCGACCCCCTGGGCAGCGTCGACCACCAACAGGGCCCCCTCACAAGCCGCGAGCGAGCGCGAGACCTCGTAGGAAAAGTCCACGTGTCCTGGGGTATCGATGAAATTCAGGTGGTAGACCTCGCCGTTGCGGGCGCGGTAGTCCAGGGTCACGCTCTGGGCCTTGATGGTGATCCCACGCTCCCGCTCCAGGTCCATGGAGTCCAAGACCTGGGCAGACATTTCCCGGTCCTGGAGGCCCCCGCAGACCTGGATGAACCGGTCGGCGATGGTGGACTTGCCATGATCGATATGGGCGATGATGGAGAAGTTACGGATGTGGCTGAGATCGGTCATCTAAGATGGGTCGCAGGGCCTGGGGCTGTGGGCGGGAGGTGCGGGTAATCGGCGCGCCTAGTCGGCGCAGCGGAGGGCACTCAGGGGAACAAGGGGCGCCGGGAGGGACCCGGCAACGGGCGGGATCATACCAGAACGCTCGGGGACTTGGGCGATGCCGCCCATGGGGCCGGCCGGGCTGGCCAGCAAAATGGGGATTGTCGCCATGGCACTCCTTAGCCCGACGCCATCTTGTCCCCGTGGCGCCTACGGCACTTGCGGGCCAGGACATCCGGCAGACAGACGCCCCCGGCGCACTGCTCCATATCGTGCTCATCTCGCGCCCGCATCCTCATCCAAACGAATGACCATTTGAACAGCAAGGCCTCCCCTTGCAGGCGACCTTGTGTGTCTCGGCCAACACCGAGCGGTCCACACGCAGATGGCTCAATATCGAGCCGAATCGGCTGGGGCACTGCCGGCCAAGCAGACTTACGAGACATCCGGGCTAGATTTAGGAGGTTTGGTGTAGGGCGTCCTGGCCAACCACGAAATTTCACGTACACTCCACATGGTAATTGGAGGAGAACAATATGCCGGAAGCGGCGATTCGTTGTATCGGGGTGCACAAGACCTATCGATCCGGCGCCATCGAAACCCCAGTCTTAAGAGGCATCGATCTCGAAATCCATGCCGGCGAGCTGACGGTCATCCTTGGTGCCTCCGGCTCGGGCAAGACGACCCTGCTGAATCTCATTGGCGGCATCGACCGGCCGACCATGGGCCAGGTGCTGTGCGGAGATGAAGACCTGACGCAACTGAACGACCGACAGCTCACCGAGCATCGTCGCCGCAATGTTGGCTTCGTGTTCCAGTTCTACAATCTCGTGCCGACGCTCACCGCATTGGAGAATGTGGAGACGGCGACCCAGATCGCCGACCGGCCCATGGACCCGGCGGAGGCATTGGCACTGGTCGGTTTGTCGGATCGCAAGGACCATTTTCCCGCGCAACTCTCCGGCGGCCAGCAGCAGCGTGTCGCCATCGCCCGCGCCCTCGCCAAGCGACCGCTGGTGGTGTTCTGCGACGAGCCTACCGGCGCGCTCGACGCCGACACCGGACGCAAGGTGCTGGATCTGTTGATGCGTCTCAACGAGCAGACCGCGGCGACCATCGTTATCGTGACCCACGCGGCACCGGTCGCCAGCTTGGCCCACCGCGTCTTGCATCTGACCATGGACGGGGTCAGCGCGACACACAACGCCAAGCGCCTGCGGGCCGCGGACATCAACTGGTGAAGGTGCTTGCCCGCAAACTGCGGCGCGACATCGTTGCCTCGAGCGGCATGCTGCTGGCGGTGGTGAGCATCGTTGCCGTCGGTATCGGGTCGCTTGTGGGATTTCAGGCGACCAGCAACAACCTCGACGCGGCGCGCGCCGACTACTACAACCGCTGCCGCATGGCAGACTTCTGGATCGACATCCACAAGGCCCCGTTGTCGGCCCTGGCGGAGTTGGCCTCCGCGCCGGGCGTAGCAAGTCTGCGCGGACGCATCGCCAGCGCCGTCATCGTCGATCTTCCAGCGGTCGATGCGCCCATCTCCGGGCTGCTGATCAGCATGCCAGAGCCCCGCGCTCAAGTGATCAACGATGTCGTCGTCACTGCCGGCGGCTGGTTCGACAAAGGTCGCGACGACGAGGTCATCGTCTCCCGGAAATTCGCCGACGCCCGGGGGTTGGCCCCGGGCGACGATGTGCATCTGATCGTCCACGGCCAGCGCAAGCCACTGACCGTGGTCGGCATCGCCATATCGGCGGAGTTTGTCGATCTCATCCCGCCCGGGGCTATCGTGCCTGAGCCGGCGGACTACGGGGTGTTCTACGTCACCCGCCGCTTCGCGGAAGACGCGCTGGACATGGCCGGCGCGAGCAACAGTATCGTCGGTCTGCTGACGGCAGCAGGTCGTGCCAACCCCGCCGCGGTGTTGGAGCGCCTGAGCCAGCGGTTGGCACCCTACGGCGTATTCTCGACGACGCCGCTGGCACAGCAGCCGTCGAACCTGAACCTTTCCTCGGAGCTGGCCGGGCTGGCAACCATGGCTGCCATGATGCCGCTGATCTTTCTGACTGTCGCCGCGCTGGTGTTGAACATACTGATGATGCGCCTGGCCGTTCAACAGCGCGTCATCGTCGGCACTCTAAAGGCGCTCGGGTACGATGACCGCAGCCTGTTTGCCCACTTCGTCCAGGTCGGGATACTGGTTGGGCTGGCCGGCGCTGCGCTGGGCTGTCTGCTTGGCTATGGCATCAGTGCCGCGCTGACGCAGTGGTACAAGGGGTTGTTCACCTTCCCGGCCTTGCCCAACCAACTGTACCCAGGACTCATGCTGCTGGCACTGGGGATCGCCCTGCTGTTCAGCGTGGCCGGCACATTGCGCGGGGTGCGTCAGGTGACGCGCCTGTCGCCTGCCGAGGCGATGCACCCATCCCCTCCGGCGACGGGCGGGGCGATCCTGCTGGAGCGTCTGCCGGGACTCTGGCGACGGTTCGGCTTCTTCTGGCAAATGGCCCTGCGCAACATCTTCCGCAACCGGGCGCGCTCGCTGGTGGGCGTGTTCGCCGCGGCCCTCGGCACAGCGATACTGGTCTCCACCTTCGGAATGGTGGACTCCCTGAAGTACATGGTGCAATTTCAATTCGGCAAGGTGATGCTGGCCGATTTCACACTGAATTTCCGCTCGGAGGTCGATGGCGGCGCCCTGTACGCAGCACAACGCCTGCCCGGCGTGACGCTGGCAGAGCCGTCGTTCTATGTCGCTGGCACCTTTGAACACGCCAATCATCGGCACAAGGGCAGCGTCATCGGCCTACTGTCGGACGCAACCCTAACCACGCCGCGCAACACCGACGGCAGCGCCGTCGCGGTACCCGAGCAGGGTCTCCTGATGGCGAAACGGCTGGCCGCACAACTGCACCTGAACGTCGGCGATCTAGTGCGACTCACGCCGACCAAGGGCACGCAGGAACCCCATGATGTGCCCGTCTCGGCCTTCGTGGACAGCCTGTTCGGACTCGGTGTCTATGCTGACTATCGTTGGTTGAACGCGCTGTTGGGCGAGGCGTCGGCCATCTCCTCGATCCAGCTCAGGACCGCCCAGACCGCCGCCGAGCGCCAAGCCTTCCTGGCCGAACTGAAGCGGCTGCCGACGCTGCTCAATGTCCAAGACCTGGCCCGAGAACGTACCAACTTGTGGCAAACCTTCGTCGTCAAGCTCGGCACCATGTCCTACGTGATGATCCTGTTCGGCGCTGTGATTTTCTTCGGTGCCATTCTCAATTCCGCCCTGATCAGCCTGATCGAGCGGCGCCGGGAGATGGCCACCTATCGCGTGCTCGGCTATCGCCCAGCGGAAGTCGGCGCCATGTACCTGCGCGAGAGCCTGCTGCTGAACCTGACCGGGACCTTGCTCGGACTACCGCTCGGCTGGTGGATGCTGGTCGGCATGAATAGCCAGTACAGCAACGATCTCTATGTGCTGCCGCCGGTGGTGACCGTGTCGGGGTGGGTCTGGTCGATCATGCTTGCCATCGGTTTTGTCCTGCTCGCTCAGCTCGTCGTACAGCGTCGAATCAACCGGATGAATTGGAACGAGGCCCTGAGCATGCAGGAGTGAACGCAGGCATCGAACCGACGAGGCAACTATGATTAAACATCTCAAGACCCTGATCCTGATCCTGTCGTTGATCGGGTTGATCGGCGGCTACGGCGCCTATGCGGTGCTGCAATCCGGTCCCGCGGTGGACGCCGTCCCGGTCAAGTCCGGCACCATCCGCAGTTACGTCGAGGAGCGGGCGCAAACCATGTTGCCGCGGGTATATCGGCTGACGATGCCCATGGACGGACGCATCGAGCCGATCACGATCGAGCCCGGCACCCCGGTCGGCGCCGGCGATGTCGTGGCACGGATGGACGGCACCGACCTCGACTCCGCCGTCGCCATCGCTCAGGCGGAACTGGATCAAGTCCAAGCGGAATTGGCGGTGCTGAAAGACAATGCCATCGCCAACACAGCACTCGGCGAGGCCACGCGCTGGATTGCGACTATCGACAAGCTCGGCGAGTCGGCTGAGCAGGTGATCAAGGCAAACCAGGACCATGCCGCCTTCGCGGATTGGTGGCAGGAGGCCGAGCTCAAGCTCAAGGACAAAGGGGCTGTGGCCGACGCGCAATACCGGAGTGCCAAGACCGCGAGCTCCGAGGCCGCCGTCGATCTGGCCGTAAGCCGGCTCAATCGCGACATCGTGCTGACCACCAAGCAAATCTTTGAGCTTGGCCCCAAGTATGTGACGGACTACCTGGACCTGAAAACCCTGAAGTCAGCGGTGCTGATCAGCCAGCGCGACGCCGCCGCGGCCCGGTTGGAACAGGCCAAGCGCGACCGCGCCCGCGCGGATATCAAGGCGCCGGTGGCCGGGGTGGTACTGACACGCACGTTCCAGAACCAGCAAGTGCTACCGGCGGGCACCGAATTGCTGAGTGTTGGTGATGCGCACACCCTACAGGTGCGGGCGGACATCCTGAGCCAGGATGCCATCCGTATCCGGCCGGACGACGCGGTCGACATTTTCGGCGACGCCATCGGCGATACGGCGCTCAAGGGCAACGTCATTCGAATGCACCCGCAGGCATTCACCAAGATCTCTTCCCTCGGCGTTGAACAGCAACGCGTGGCCGTGGACATTGCCTTCGCGGAAGGCGAGCTCGACAGGATCGAAGCGACGGGCTCCGGGCTCGGCGTCGCCTTCCGCGTGCGAGTCCGCATCTACACGGATGAGGCGACAGATGCCTTGATCGTGCCGCGCCCGGCCCTTTTTCGTGGGGACGGCACCCGCGGGAACGCCGCCCCCGGGGGCTGGCAGGTCTACACAGTCACGGCCGGTAGGGCCGTAGCGACGCCGGTGAAGATCGGCCTGGGCAACATGCTGCAGGTGCAGATCACCAGCGGCCTGAAGCCAGGCGATCTGGTCATCGTCGCCCCAGCGAAAGACCTGGTTGGCGGCACCAAAGTCACACCACAGGGTTAATCTGTGCTGGCACCGCCGCCGGCCTTGGTCGCCACTCGCATCGTCGGCGGAATGGCTGGCTCCCTCACGTCCCGTGGCTTGGTGATTGTGGAGTCCAGAGTTGGATTCATTCAGAGCTTGATCATGTCGAAGGAGAACTGTGCCAACGGCGTTACTGCGGACAGTCCCAAACCGAAATCATCCAAACCCAGGAGCACATTCCGCTTTCGCGAGCGTCAAAAGGGTAGACCCCCATCGTGCCCCGGTTTCTCTCCGGTTTTCCGGAGAGTAGGCGGGGTCCTCACCGACGGATAGGGAGAAGGGGGAACGTGCCGCGTCGCCCCAACCTGCCCTGGCGCCGGGCGCCAGACCAATCAAGCCCTGTTGGGCTACGGGGGAACCCGTCAGCCTAAGACTTGGGCACCTTCAATGCGTAGAACATGCGCCCACCATCGCGCTCGACCAAGATGGCGACCGCCCGCCCCGGGGTGATGTCCTCCACTAGGACCTTGAATTGGCGGGTATCGGTCACCGTCTGATTGTCGAGCATGAGTATCACGTCCCCGGGGCGGATACCGATGCGCTCCGCAGGTCCGGATTTGACCTCCTCAACCACTACTCCGCCCTTGGGTAGCTCCGCCTGAGCCCGGTGCTCAGGGGTCAGGTCGCGCACAACCAGGCCGAGGCGATTCGCGGTCGAAGGCTCGGGCAGACCTGGCTTGCCGGCCACTTCGTCCTCCTCCGGTAGTTCCCCGATGACAACCGTCAACTCCCGTGGCCGCCCACGGCGCAGGACCTGAACCTGGGCGGACTGACCGACGCGGGTCACGCCAACCAATTGCGGCAGAATGCCTGAGTCGTCGATGGCGTTGCCGTCGAACTTGAGGATCACATCCCCCGGCAGGAAACCGGCCTGCTCCGCCGGGCTCCCGGGCAGGACCTGGGCGACTAGCGCCCCGCTGGGCTGCTCCATGCCGAAGGTCTCAGCCAGATCCCTAGTCACGTCCTGGATCAAAACCCCGAGCCAACCGCGGCTCACGCGGCCCTTGGTCTTGAGCTGCTCCACCGCATCCATGGCCACCTCGATGGGGATGGCGAAGGACAACCCCATAAAGCCACCCGTGCGACTGTAGATCTGGGAGTTGACCCCGACGACCTCGCCCGCCAGGTTGAACAGGGGCCCCCCGGAGTTACCCGGATTGATGGCCACGTCGGTCTGGATGAAGGGGACATAGTGCTCGCTTGGCAGGCTGCGCCCGGTGGCGCTGACGATCCCGGCGGTCGCCGAGTGCTCGAAGCCGAAGGGCGAGCCGATGGCTAACACCCATTCCCCCACCTTCAGATCCTTGCCCGTGCCTAACTTGACGGTCGGCAGTTCGGTGGCATCCACCTTGAGCAGCGCGGTGTCGCTGCGCCGGTCCGAACCCACTACCGTCGCGACGAATTCGTGGCGATCATTGGTGCGGACGATGATCTCGTCGGCCTCCTCGACCACATGGTGGTTGGTCAGGATGTAGCCATCACTGGAGATGATGAAGCCGGACCCTAGCGACCGGGCCTGGGGGGACTCATCGTCCGGCGCATCGCCCTCGTCCCCGAAGTAGCGGCGCAGGAAGTCGTTGAAGGGGTTGTCCTCGGGCAGGTCCGGGACGGCGCCCTGGCGGGGGTGCGTCCTGTTCTGGGTCTGTCTGGTACTGATATTAACCACCGCCGGGCCGTGATTCTCGACCAGGTTGGTGAACTCGGGCAGGCTGCTGGGCTGGGTCTGGATCTGGGCTGGGGTCTGGGGTTGAGCCTGGGCAAAGACCTGCCCAGACGAGACCCAAGAACCCAGCAGCAGGGCCGTCACCAGAAAGGGCGAACGTCGCATAGGAAGTCCTCGGATTGCTTTCATGTATACGAAGAAGTTGTCAGTTCTTGTCAGTTGTCAGTAAGAGGGTGTTGGTTTTAGGGAAACCGCTGGTAAAAACGAGCATCCCATGTGCGATGGGTACAATAAAGGATCGAATCGGGCCGAGTAGCCCAGGCCGGGATCGTTTTGCGCCAACGCTAGGGAGACGGGACGCTGATGACCAGGCTGTAGCGGACCGCCGGCGGGCAGGTTCAGACCCTCCCATCCGCCCCCGAGGTACTGCCCTGCCCCACCTGGACAGGCAGACCGACACCGAGCCCGGAGACCCGCCGCAATACCACGGCCATATAGCGGGGGTCCTGCGCATGGGCACGACCGTAGCGGCCCAACCATAGCAGGCCCAGGCCGAGCCCGGCGAAGCCTCCTAGGGTGCTGGCTACCTCGCTGGCGGCGGGGAAAAACCCGGCCCCGGCGATCCCACCGGCTATCAGGCCGAGCACCGGGACCAAATAGGTCGCCAGCGACGCCATCACCAGACCATCCTCCGGCACACCCACCACCACCCGGTCACCTGGGCCGGCACCGGCCCGATTCCGGGCGCGCAAATGCAGGGGCCTGCGCCCGAGATAGCGCGCAACCAGCGAGGTCCCGCAGGCGCCGTTGGCGGAGCAACTGCCGCAACTACCCTGGCGCTGGGTCTCGACCTCCGCAAGCTCGCCATCCACCGAGACCACGACCCCGTTCTCTTCGATCATTGCTGTCCCCCCGCTGTATGACGCAGCCCTGCCAGCACGGCTGCTACCGTCTCCGCCGGAACCTGCCCGACCACGGTCACCTGGTACCCGGCGATACGCCCGCCGATGGCATGCACCGCGCCGATCCGGGTGGGCCCGTCGAGCCCGCTTTGGGCGGCATCCTCCACAAACACGGACATGGAGGCGAGGTGGTCAGTCACCAAGAAGTGCTCGACCTGACCCCCTGTACCGTCCGGCCCGCCGGGCAGCGTGTCGCGCATGCGCAGGGCGAAGCCAGGGGGCAGGGTCTCGAACCGCCAAGGCGAAAAATCAGTAGCGGCTGGGTCACTCGCCTGATCGAGTACGTACGCGGGGCTATCGGTCGGTCGCGACACGACTGGATCCGCCAGCCCCTCGGGTGCAACTTCCGTCGCCCCGAACTGCACGGTCGCAAACATGACCTGCTCGACGGGTATGCCGCCGTTGCCCATCAGGTCCGACTTGAGTGACAGGCCCGTCTTGCGGTCCAGATAAAAGCGATAACCGTAACGGTAGTCATCCCGGGGGACGACGCCCACGACGTCGGTATCCCGGCCGGCCACCCGGGTCTCGCCAAGTGGATGCACGAAATAGTTCGCGCTCAGGACGGCCGGGTCGATGGTGGTGGACTTCAGCAGGGCCGGGAGCGCCGCCTGCCGCTTCACCGAGATCGACCGATCATCCGACAGGGCACAGGTGACCTCGTCGCGCCGACGGGCAAGGGCCCGCACCGGTCCACTGAGAGAGACCAGCCGCTCAGCCACCTCGCCGCCGGACACCCGATGCACGATATGCAGGGTCTCCAGGCGATTGTCCGCCAGGTAGACCAGGGTGCCCTGGTAGTCCAGGTTATCCGCCGCGCTCGCCATGCGGGCCAGTTGCGCCGCAGCCCCGGCGTCGATACCCGGATCGGCCAGGGCCTGGACCCAGGCGCCGAACAAACCTCCGAACAGTGCCAGGCCGAGCAACACCTGCGAACGGTAGGAGCTGCGCAGCACCTCAGCGACCCGCGACATAGCTGACCAGGGTCGCATAGGGCGAGACTCCGTTGATCCCCGTCGCGGGTGCGTATTCCTGGTGGTTGACCAGCAGTCGATCCAGTTGATGAGCCACCCCGGGTTGGTCGAGGTGCCAACGCTGGCCCGAGCGACCGACCAGGAATGCCTGGGCAGCAGCGGTGCCGGTCTTGGCGTTTGGTCTCAGATCGGACTCAGCCATTGGCACAGCGATCGGCCCTGGTCTGCCCGCGTCCGCGCTGAGGGCTCCACCGGGCCGGTCAGCCCCCGACTGGAACAGGGTCGGCACGGCGAACACCGCCAGGAAGGCGGCGGATGCGGCCAAGGCTACACCGGCGAAGGGGGCGAGCCGCGACGGCCGCCCAGGCTCGGGGCGCTGCCCCGGTAGGGCTGCGGGCGCAAGCACGGTGGGTTCCGTGGCAATCCGCTCCCGCACCCCTGCCGCAATGCCGCGGTAGGCCGGGGCGACACCCTCGGATCGCAGGGCACCGCCGATGAGGTGATAACGCTCCCAGGCCCCGCTGAGCTCCGCATCCCGCTCCAGAGTATCCAGCAGACTGCTGACCTGGGGCGTACTCAACTCGCCGTCCAGCAAGGCCGAAACTGCCTCTCGTTGTCGTTCTGTCATGGGGTGAACCTGTGCAAGCTATGGCCAAGGAACCGATTGCGTTGCGGTCTCGATCATCGTTCCAGTCGTTACGTCTCATGCGGCACTGTAGGGTGGATAAGGCGCGTGCCGCGATGTCGCTGGTCTGGCGCCGAGCGTTGGCGCGCCGCATCCACCATCCTCTGTGTCGGCAGCAAATGGTGGATGCGCTGCGCTTATCCACCCTACCGTCTCTGGTTGCAGTTGCGTGCAACCGCGCTAGTCGTGCAATAGCGGCCGCAACCGCTTATCGACCGCCTCCCGGGCCCGAAAGATCCGCGAGCGGACCGTCCCAATGGGGCACTCCATGGCCACGGCGATCTCCTCGTAGCTCAGCCCCTCCATCTCGCGCAGCACGATGGCCGTCCGCAGATCGTCCGGCAGGTCATCCAGGGCCGCCTGCACGGTCCGCGCAATCTCGTCGGTCAGCAGCTCCCGCTCAGGGGTGGCGTGCTCGCGCAACCGCCCGCCCATGTCCATCTGTTCCGCCACCTCCGCGTCGAGATCGTCTCCGGGCGGGCGCCGACCCTGGGCAACCAGGTGGTTCTTGACCGTATTGATGGCAATCCGATACAGCCAAGTGTAAAAAGCGCTGTCGCCGCGAAACCGCGGCAGGGCCCGGTACGCCTTGATAAAAGCCTCCTGAGTGACATCCAGGACCTCACTGTGATCGCGCATGTAACGCGAGATCAGGTTGGCCACCTTGTGCTGGTACTTGAGCACCAACAGGTCGAAGGCGCGCTTGTCCCCCGCTTGGGCACGAGCCACCAAGGCATCGTCCGGCCCTCGCTCAGACATGGCGCGAGGCCCGCTGCTGGCGCTTCCCTGATACCGATGGCATGGACATCTCCCCCTCTCGAAAGTTCGCAGGCCCCGCGCCGAAGACCGGCACCGAGGTGGACCCAAAGCCGGCAACCTAGGCCGGATCGATCGGGCAGTGTAGCCGCCCAACTGCGACCACGCATCCACCCAATGCCACCGGCGGCCCGGCTTGGCACCGTGGTATGTTACGCCATGGGGTCGCGGGTATAGCGCAGACCCACCTCAAGCCCGGCCGCATCCGTTCCAGGTCACCGCCATGTCCAACCTGCACCAACACGATGTCCTCGTCCTCGGCAGTGGTGCCGCGGGGCTGGCCCTGGCCCTGCGACTGGACCCCTCCATCTCCGTGGCCGTGATCGCCAAGCGCGAGATCAGCGAGGGCAGCACCCTCTACGCCCAGGGGGGTATCTCGGCAGTCCTGGACCGACAGGACACCACCGAGTCCCACGTCCGCGACACCCTCCATGCGGGCGGCGGGCTTTGCGACCCGAAGGTCGTACGCCGGGTGGTGGAGCGTGGCCCTGCCGCCATCGGTTGGCTGCTCGACCAAGGGGTCCACTTCACCCGGGACGCCAACGCCGTCGACGCCGGCGGCTATCACCTGACCCGCGAGGGAGGCCATACCCACAGGCGGGTCATCCACGCCGCCGATGCGACCGGGCGCGAGGTCGAGACCACCCTCGAGGCCCAGGCCCGCGCACGCCCCAACATCGCCCTCTACGAGCACCACATCGCCGTCGATCTCATCACGGCACACAAGCTGGGCCACACCGAGCAGCGCTGCCTGGGGGCCTATGTGCTAAACCGCGGCAGCGGTCGGGTGGAGACGTTCCGCGCCCCCGCCGTGCTGCTCGCCACCGGCGGGGCCAACAAGGTCTACCTCTACACCAGCAACCCTGATGTCGCCACCGGTGACGGCATCGCCATGGCCTGGCGCGCCGGCTGCCGGATCGCCAACATGGAGTTCATGCAATTCCATCCGACCTGCCTCTACCACCCCAAGGCCAAGTCGTTCCTGGTCACCGAGGCCCTGCGCGGCGAGGGGGCACGCCTGTTGCTCCCGGATGGGACCCGCTTCATGCCGCAATTCGACTCGCGTGCGGAGTTGGCCCCACGCGACATCGTCGCCCGCGCCATCGACCACGAGATGAAGCGCCTCGGGGCCGAGTGCCTGTACCTGGATATCTCCCACCGCCCCCCTGAGTTCGTCCGCGAGCACTTTCCCAACATCCATGCCCGCTGCCTGGAGTTCGGCATCGACATCACCCGCGAGCCCATCCCGGTGGTCCCCGCCGCCCACTACACCTGCGGTGGGGTCCTCGTGGACGCGCGGGCACGTACCGACATCCCCGGGCTCTACGCCAGCGGCGAGGTCGCCTACACCGGCCTGCACGGGGCCAACCGCATGGCCAGCAACTCCCTGCTGGAGTGCCTGGTCTACAGCGAGCTAGCGGCCCAGGACATCGCCGGGGCCCTAGACCGACCAGTGACGGACATCGAGGTACCGCCCTGGGACGAGAGCCGCGTGGCTCAGCCCGACGAGGAGGTCGTGGTGGCCCACAACTGGGAGGAACTGCGCCGTTTCATGTGGGACTACGTCGGCATCGTGCGCACCAACAAGCGCCTGCAACGGGCCAAGCGCCGGGTGGACCTGCTGCGGCAAGAAATCAGGGAGTACTACGGCCACTTCCGGGTCAGCAACGACCTGCTGGAGCTGCGCAACCTGGTGGACGTGGCCGACCTCATCATCCAATGCGCCCTGCGCCGCCGGGAGAGCCGAGGCCTGCACTACACCCTGGACTTCCCGCACAAGGACCCAACTCAGAGATCGCCCACGATCCTGATCCCGGACGCCTATGTCCCGCGGCCGCGCCAGTGACCTTGCCCGATACGCCTGGGGTACAGTGCCTACCTGCCTTTTTCCCCGGGTCCCCTATCTGTCCAATCTGTAATCTCCCGACAAGGTTGCGGGAAGGTGTCGCCCGGTAACCTGTCGTCAGCGTCGCACACCGCGGTCCCGCAATGGGTCCATTTGGGAGACCGGTCAATGAATACAGCAACCAAGACTTTTCTGTTGGTGTCTGCCGCGTACCTCCTTGGCGGCACCTCTGTTGTACTCACCGACGCGCAGGCACGCGGCGGCACGGAGGAGCAGCGCACGGAGGATCGCTCGGAAGAACAGACCCCAGTCTGGGTCGAGTCACGCTTGTTCGAGCCGACTATCAAGGACGAAAGGGAGCGCTGAGTAGAGCGTTTCCGGTGCGGTTCATCGAGGGCGCGCTGTTTTCCGCGACGATGACTCGAAGTATCAGCGGCGGGGCGCACGACCGCCTACCGCCTCCCGTCCAGCCACCACATCCACCCGCGTCAGCAGCCAGGCCCCACCCAGAAACAGGGCCGCGATGGGCAGCAGAGAGAGCCGCGGGTCTCCTGTCACCCCCGCGGTCACTGCCACCAGGCCAGGTCCCAGGACCGCGGCGAACTTGCCGACCACATTGAACAGGCCGAAGAACTCCGCCACCTGCCCGGCAGGGATCAGGCCGGCAAACAGGGCGCGGCTCAGGGCCTGAATACCCCCCTGCACCAGCCCGATGCCCCCGGCCAGCAGGTAGAACTGCCAGACCTCGCGCATCTGCGTCGCGCCGACCACCATCAGCAGGTAGACCCCGATACAGAGCAGAATGGCGCGCTTGGCGCCCCAGCGCTCCCCCAATCGGCCCAGCACCAGGGCCGCGGGGAAGCCGACCGCCTGAGTCAGGAGCAAGGCCGCCATCAGGTCGTTGGCGCCGAAGCCGATGGACAGGCCAAAGTCCACCGCCATACGAATGATGGTGTCGACCCCGTCGATATAGAGCCAATACGCGAGCAGGAACAGAAAGGTCATGGGCAGGCGCCGCACCTGGCTTAGGGTCCCGACGAGTTGACCCAAAGCGGCGTGGATCGCGGGGCCCCAGCTCGCCCCCGGCGCGCATACCACCGCGGCCTCCCGGACCCAAAGGGCAACGGGGACCGTGAACAGGGCCCACCAAAGCGCGGTCCCGAGAAAGGCCAGGCGCACCGCCGTTGCCGCATCCGCAAGTCCGAACCACTCGGGCTTGGCGGTCATGGCGACATTGACGGCAAACAAGAGCCCACCGCCCAGGTAACCCAAGGCATAGCCGAAGGACGAGACCCGCTCGTAGCGCTCCGGCGGGCTCACGTCCACCAGCAAGGCGTCGTAGAAGACGTTGTTCCCGGAGAACCCCAACAGGCCCAACACATAGACGGCCAGTGCCAGGGCCCATTGCCCCTGAGCGACCCAGAATAGGGCCCCGGTGGCCAGGACCCCCAGGGCGGTGAAGACCAGCAGAAAGCCCTTCTTGGCCCCGACCTGATCCGCCAGGGCACCCAGGGCCGGGGCCAGGACGACCACCAGGAGGCTGGCCCCCGCATTGGCCAGGCCCAGCCAAAAGGTCGCATCGGTGGCGGCCAGATCGCCTGCCCAATAGCCCTTGAAGAAGACCGGGAAGAAGCCCGCCATCACCACTGTGGCGAAGGCCGAATTGCCCCAATCCACCAGGGCCCAGGACCATACCGCCCGATCATCATGGCTGGGTACCGAGACGGTCACTCGATGCGCCCGACCAACAGGGCCATCCGCACCAGCTCTGCCAGGGAGGTCGCCTGCATCTTGTCCATGACCTTCGCCCGATGAGCCTCCACCGTCTTGGCGCTCACCCCCAAAGCGGTGGCCATGTCCTTGTTCGACTTGCCGGCGGTGACCAGATCCATCACCTCATGCTCACGGGGGGTCAGCTCCTCCATACGGGCAAGAATTTGTGCACGCTCAGTTCGCAGCGTCCGGGCCTGGTTCTCCGCGTCCACGGCGCGGCGGATGCTGCCGAGCAGGTCCTCGTCGGAGAAGGGCTTCTCGATGAAGTCCAGCGCCCCCGACCGCATCGCCTTGACGGCCATGGCCACGTCCCCATGGCCGGTGATGATGATGACCGGCAGGTGATACCCCGTCTGTTCCAGGTAGGCCTGGAGTTCCAAGCCGCTCATGCCCGGCATGCGCACGTCGAGCAGCAGGCACCCCACCCAGTCGGGCGAGTAGCCGGTGAGGAAGGCGTCGGCGGAATCGAAGGTCCGCACCCCCAGACCGGTGGACTCGATGAGCCACTTCAGAGAGCTGCGCATGGCCTCGTCGTCGTCCACGACGAACACGGTGGGGGTTGGGGATTCGGTCGTTGGTGTCGTCATAAGCTAAAGGTCGAATCGTGGAAATAAGGAACACAGCGTCTGTGGTGGATGCGCCTCGCCTATCCGCCCGATGCGGCACCGGGCGTGTAGGGTGGATAAGGCGCGCGGCACGACGCCCTGGGGTTTGGATGATGTTCAACCGCGCCGCATCCACCGGGAGCCTCGCCGCGTCTGGCGGAATCGGTGGATGCGCTTCGCTTATCCACCCTACAGCCACGACGAGTCAGGGCTGCCCATCGCCGCCGGTGTAGTCGAAGGTAATCTCCTCCCCGGGCGCGATGTCTCGCGCGGCGTAGAGGTCGAAGCCATCGAAGCGGGCATTGCCGGGAACCTGGTGGTTCAGCCAGCGGAGCAGGTTACGGCCGCTGCGGCCAATCGGGTCCTTGCCATCCTCCAGCACCCAAAGGACATAGGTCCCATCGCGGCGCGCGGGCCGCCCCGCGTAGGTGCCGATATAGTCGCCCGAGGCAAAGGCCTGCCGGGCGAAGCAACCCATGCCATGGAGCATCGAAGGCGCACGGTAGACCCGTTGGCGGAGCAGCGTCGCGGGACTGACCATACCCCTATCCATTGTCGCCCCTTGCAGCCCTTGGAGTCCGCTGCCCGACGGGATCAGCCTTGGGGGCGGGCGATCACCGAGAAGACCGCACCCTGGGGATCTTGCAGCCGGGCAAAGCGACCGACGCGCTCAATCGTCGTGGCCGGTGCCAGCACCTTGCCCCCCAACCACTCCACCTTGGCTACTGCCGCATCGCAATCCGACGCCCCAAAATAGATAGACCAGTGGGGAGGGACCTGGCCCCGGTCGTCGTCGATGGGGAGCATGCCGCCAACCTCCCGCCCATCCCGGACGAAGATCTCGTAGGCGCCATCCATCCAGCCATCAAAGGGCTTGAGGGTCCAGCCGAACAGACCCTGATAGAAGGCGGCCGCGGCTTTCAGGTCCCTGGTCTGCAATTCGTTCCAGCACGGGGTCCCGGGCGCGTTGGTCAGGGCCGAACCCTGATGGCGTCTTGGCTGCCAGAGCCCAAGGTGGGCGCCCGTGGTGTCTTGGATCACCGCCAGGCGCCCCTCATCCATGACATCGATCACCGGCATGGTCACCCGCCCGCCCAGGGTCTGGGCCAGTACCAGAGTGGCGTCCAGGTCGGCAACACAGACATAGGTCAACCAAAAGGGGTGGTCGCCCTGGCCGGGGCATAGGGCAAAGGCCCCACAGACCAACTGACCACCGTGGGAGAGCAGGGTATAGGGAGGGCCCGCTTCCGTGGGGACATCCTCGGCGGTCCAGTCGAACACCGCGGCATAGAAGCGTTTGGCCGCAACGACGTCGGTGGTGGACAAATCGACCCAACAGAAGGTCCCAGGCGCATGGTTCTGCGTGGCGGTCATGGTGGTCTCCGTGGATGATGTCGAGGCCGGCAAGCGTTTCCTCGCCAACCGGCAAGTTCAGGACTCGGACGAGCCCGCGACGCGCTTGGACCTCTTGCGTCGTCCCTCGATAGCCAGGGGCGCTGGCTCTGCCTCGATGACCGTGACCTCTGCGCGATCGCCCGAACCCAAGGCATTGGCGCCGAACACCTTGGAGCCATTTCCAAGCAGGTTGCCGCTATAGCGCTCCTGCCGCATCCGAGCGCTGTACCCGAGCAAAGCGCCGCCAGCGGTGGTCAGGGTCAACAACCCCAGGGTGACAAACTGTGCCACCAGCATGGCAACCCCGACCCCAACGGCACCACCGATGGCAATCCCGGTCTTGGGGCTGATGGCCAGCCCCGCGACCCGCTGGGACCTGGCCGCTGCCTTCTGGGTGTTCTTGACCTCCTTGGCCTTGTCCTGCTCGGCGCGCACCCGCAGCTTCTCGCGCTCACGGGAGAACAGCTCCTTGGCGCGGGCCAGGGACTGGTGCCGGGCACCATCAGCGATGCTGGTGAACCAGAGGGCGACCAGGACCCCGACGGTGCCGCCCAGGGCCCCAAACAGGGGCCACGTCTGGTCCAGGTCGGTCTTCAGTGCAGTAACCACCAGCAACACCGTGACGCCCTGGAGCAGGGCGATGCCGAACACATACTTGAGCAGACTGGCCAGGCTGAAGCGCAGCATCTACCGGGCTCCTGTCCTGGTGTCCGCCGGTGCCTGGCGGTCTGGGGACGCGATGTCGGACCTGGATATTGGGCAGATGGACATGACCTTGCGCGATTGGGTGGTTAAAGGGAACCGGGACAATCCTGACACGGGATGATAACGGATCGGACGGCCCCGCCGCTCACCGACCTGTGCCGCTGGTCACCTCAGGCCAAAACTCGCCGGGGTGAAAATCGCTCCGACAGACTGCATCTATATGGGGCCTTCCATGCAGAGACTAGCAGACCCCCGATGGACCTAGACCAAAAGCCATTTGCCTCCTCGTGCGCCGAAAACCAGGACCCCATTCTGGAGATCCTGGCACCGGTGCTCGCCCGTGCTAGTCGCGTGCTGGAGATCGGCAGCGGCACCGGCCAGCACGCGGTGCACTTCGCCGCCCACCTGCCCCACCTGACCTGGCAGGCCAGCGACGTCGCCGAGTACCTGCCCGGCATCCGCCTTTGGCGTGCGGAGGCGGAGCTACCCAACCTACCCGAGCCCCTGGAGCTGGACGTGGCCGCCCCTTGGCCTGCTGGGGACTACGACGCCGCCTTCAGCGCCAACACGGTACACATCATGGGCGAGCGCGAGGTGGAAGCCCTGTTCGCCGGCCTCCCAAGGTTGCTGAGCCCAGGCGCGCCCTTCGCCCTCTATGGCCCCTTCAACTACGGGGGGCGTTATACCAGCGACAGTAATGCGCGCTTCGACGTCTGGCTCAAGGACCGCGACCCGCGCAGCGGCATCAAGGACCGCGACACCCTCGCCGCCCTGGGAGAGGCCAACGGCCTGACCCTGACCGAGGACCACCCAATGCCCTGCAACAACCGCATCCTGGTCTTCCGCCGCCGCGACGAGGGAGCGGCCCCATGAGCCCCAAAGCCCCCTCAACCCAGGCCGTGCGCGCCCTGCGCGCCGCCGGTATCGCCTTCGAGGACCACCCCTACGCCTACGTGGAGGGCGGCGGAACTGCCCAGGTCGCCCAGGCCTTGGGGCTAGACGAGCACCTGGTCATCAAGACCCTGATCATGGAAGACGAGGCCGGTCGGCCCCTGATCGTGCTGATGCACGGCGACCGTCAGGTCTCCACCAAGGCCCTGGCCCGGGCCCTGGGGGTCAAGTCGATCCGCCCCTGCGACCCCAAGGTCGCAGACCGTCACTCCGGCTATCGGGTGGGCGGTACCTCGCCGTTCGGCACCCGCCACCCCATGCCCGTCTATTGCGAGGCGAGCATCGCCGAACTGCCACGCATCTGGATCAACGGCGGGGCACGCGGCAACATCGTCTCCCTGCAAACCGCCGACGCCCTGCGCCTGCTGGCCCCGACTCTGGTTCAGGCGACGGCCTGACAACAACGGCGGATAAGCGAAGCGCATCCACCGAGGGCACGCCGGTAGATGCGGCGCGAACAGGCGCCTCAGCATACCCAAAGCGCCGTGCCGCGCGCCTTATCCACAGATGTTTGGCGCTTTTCGGTGCCGCTGAACTGGAGATCAGGGCTTGCCCAGCATCAAGTAGGCGGCCCCGTCGCCGTCGCCAGTCACGCCCAGGCCAAAGTAGGCCGGGCCCAGCCAGGTGTCGGCACCCAGGAAGACGCTTGCACCATAGAGGCTACCCGGGTCCTCCAGCACCTGCACCGTGTCGCGCAGATCGCCCGCCTCCAACGAGGCACCAAAATAGACCCCACGGCCCAGCGGCGGCGGCAGGGTGGTGAGCAACCGGTAATAGGTGAGCGAGCCGAAGACCAACTGATTGGCTCGGAACTGGTCCGTGGCGTAACCGGACAGGTGCTGGAAGCCGCCAAGGGGGAACTGGTCGTAATAGGGCATGTCGGCCCCTAAGGCCGAACCGAGCTCGGCCCGCCCGACCAGGGTATTGGCCCCAAAGGTGTAGGCACCGGCCCAGTCTGCAGTCGCTCGGTTGAAGCTGACCTCGGCACCCATGGCCGGCTGCGGGGAGCGCAGACCCAGGGCGATGCGGTTGCCCTGACGCGGGGCAAAGGCACTGTCCAGGGTGTCGTAGATGAAGGAGGCGCGCAGCCCGGTCTCGTTGTTGGTCCCGTCCGGGAGACTGGGATCACCGGTGTCGAGACTGACCGTCGCGGCACTCAGCATCGCGCCGAGGCGCAGTTCCGCGTTGCCGTCGAACAGGGTGCCACCCAGATCCAAGGCGAAGGTGCTGCGGGTCAGGTCGTAACGGGCAATCCGTCCGCCGTCCCTGAAGACATTCACGGGGCTTTGGAAGATTCCGAGACTGGGCGCGATGAAGGCAGAGCGATCCACCGAGAATGGCTGGTAGAACTCCGTATAGAACTCCGAGGGTTTGCCCACCTGTAGGGTGGTTAACCATTCGGCACCCAGGCTGTTTATCCAGGTGCGGCGATAAGTCGCGCGCATCCCAAACAGACCATCCCCTTTGAAATCCGTAGAGAAGCCCAGGTCGAAGCTCAGATAACCCGGACCCCAGGGTTTTTCCGTAGCGTTGATGACGAGCCGATTCTTACCCCCGGAGCGATCCAGGTGGTAGTTGATGTTCTGGAAATCTCCCCGGCCGTAGATGCGCTCGATCTCTTTGTCCAGCTTATCGGGATCGAGGCGCCGACCCTCCTGAGCATCGACCAAGGGTTTGAACAGTGCCGGGTTGACCCAGGTCAACCCCTCCACCGAGACCTCGTCGATGGGGGCCGTATCCGGGACCGCACGGGGGTGACTCGCCCGCCAGGCGGCGTAGGCCTCGGGGCTCACGCTCAGGTGTCTCAGTTGGGGCGCTGCGGCCCGGGCGGCGGCCTCACCGACCTTGATGGCGTCGCCCGCACGGTCGAAATCACCCGAGCCGATGTCCCCCAGGTCCGGTGTGATCAAAATGTCCTTGCCGGGGCGTATCTCTTTGAGGGAGCGCTGCACATTCTGCTCGGTCAGGATCGCCACCATCTGGCCCATTACCCCGATGATCGACTGCAATTGGTCCCGCGGCAGATAGCCCCCGCCCACGTTGATGGCGATGACCACATCCACCCCCATGCGCCGCACCACGTCGATCGGCACGTTGCGCACCAGACCACCGTCCACATAGATGCGATCGTCAATCACCGTCGGGGTGAAGATCCCAGGGACCGACATACTGGCGCGCATCACCTCCGGCAGTGGGCCCGAGTCGAAGACCTTCATGCCGCCATCTTCCAGGTCCGTGGCCACTGCCCGGTACGGGATCGGCAGATAGTCGAAATCATCTATCCCGTCCGCGCCCCTGACCATGTCGCTAAAGAACCGCTGCACCTTCTGCCCGGCGATGGCCCCGCCGGGCAATTGGACCTTGCCGTCCTTCACGCCGATGGTGAAATCGAACTCCGGTTGCATGCTCTGCTCCCGACGCCGAATCGGCCAGTCTTCCCGGGGCGAGTCGTCCACAAAGAGTTGATTCCAATCCATGGCGGTCAGGCGCCGCTCCATCTCCTGGGGGCTCACCCCGCTGGCATAGATGCCGCCCACCAGGGAGCCCATACTGGTCCCTACGATGGCATGAATAGGGATGCGCATCTCTTCGAATACTTTCAGGATGCCCACATGGGCCGCCCCGCGCGCGCCGCCACCACCGAGTACCAGGCCAATGCGCGGGTAGGTGGCGTCCCCCGCCTGGGCGACAGGGGTCAGCCCCCCGAGGGCCATGAGGCCGACAAACAAAAGCAACAACAGGCGTCTCATGGAAGAGTGTCTCCGGGGGGGGGTGCGGGCAGGTGCAAGGGCTCGGGGATGATACCCGAGGCACGCTGAGGGACCTACATTGGATGCAGGACGCTAAAGCCGCGAGGTACGGCCGCCACCAGATCCCTCACCGAAACCCCGATCAGTCCCCTCGATCCAGGCGCTCGACCACCACCTGCCCATCGGCACTCCGTCGCAACCGGGCGTCGAAGCGGTCGCCCGACGCATCGAGTAGACCCTTGATGGGGCGAGTCTGCCCCTTTTGGATCAAGTCCCGCAACTGGGCCTGGGTCAGGGTCTTGCCCCCAAGGTCCTTCCACACTACGAAGTCGCACCCGGACCGGTAGCGGTCGCAGCCGTAGCCCCGGCGCCCCTCGATAATGCGGCCTTGACCGCACTTCGGACATATCAAGGCCGGTGGCGTACCGCCACCCGGCGGCGCTGAGGCCGGCGGGCGTGACGCCGGTGGGGGCGGGCTCGGGCGCCCGGTCCCGTCGCCGCCGCGAGCCATCGGATGCCTGCCACCGGCCTGCGGCTCCTGTGAAACAGGCCCGCCGTCGGAAAAGTCGAACTCGACCTTGGCCCCCTCCCCCAGCTTGAGCCTTGCCCCGAAGGTCCGCCCGGACTTGGTGCGGAAACCCTCGATGCGCTCGGTCACGCCCAACTTGAGCAACCGCCCGAACTGGGTCTTGGTCAGGGTGACGCCGGCGCGTTCCTTCCAGACCACAAAGGCGCACCCCTCGCGATAGCGACTGCATCCGAAGGCGCGGGCGGTCTCCAGGATCTCGCCCTGCCCGCACAATGGACACTGGCCCATGCCTGCCGGTTGCACCCTGGGGCCGTCACCCTGCCCGCGCTTCGACCTGCCGACCCGCGCGCCCTTACCCGGGGTCCGCGCCGCCGCGGCCTGTTCGGCACTCATGGCCGGCCCAGCCGCGACCTTGGGGATCAGGTCCTGCAGGAAGGAGACGATATCGGCGTAGAACGCATCCGCCGCACCGCCGCCGTCTTCGATCTCCTTGAGGCGTTGTTCCCAAGCCGCGGTCAACTCCGGGCTGCGCAGGGGCTCCGCGACCAGGGCGATGAGTGCACGACCTTTGGGGGTGGCGCGCAACCGCTTGCGTGCCCGCTCCAGATAGCCGGTACGGATGAGCTTCTCGATGATCTCGGCGCGGGTCGCGGGAGTACCGAGCCCGGACCCATTCATGACCCGGGCCAGGGCCTCGTCCTCGATCTCGCGCCCGGCGCCCTTCATGGCCGCAAGCAGGGTGGCATCGGTGAAAGGGCGCGGCGGCTGGGTCTCCTTCTCCACCACCTCCAGGGCATCCACATGTACGGTCTGGCCGACACTCAGCGGCGGCAGGGGTGGGGTTTGACCGTCCTCGGTACCAGCGCCGGTGCCGGTGGCGTCCGCCGGGCTCGGCCCGCGCTGAGGTTCAACCCGCTTCCAGCCCGACTCCAGCACCAGGGAGCCGCGGGCGACGAAGGTCTCGCCGCCGATGTCCAGGCTGACCAGGTTCTCCTCCACCCGCTGGTCCGGCAGGAAAACCCCGACGAAACGGGCCGCGACCAGGTCGTAGACCCGCCGCGCCGGGCCGGTCAGACCGGCCGGGGCCGGCTTGCCGGTGGGGATGATGGCATGGTGATCGGTGAGCTTGGTGTCGTCCACATAGGCCTTGCTCAGGCGATGCCCGCCCTGGAGCCTTGCCAGGGCCTCCGGCGCCAAGGGGTGATCGAGCCGCCCGAGGATCCCCGGCAGCTTGGGCAGCATATCTTCAGAGATATGGCGACTCTCGGTACGCGGGTAAGAGATGAGCTTATGGGTCTCGTAGAGGGCCTGAGCCTGCGTCAAAACCTCGGCAGCGGTCAGGCCAAAGCGGCGGTTGGCGTCCCGCTGTAGGGTGGTCAGATCATAGAAGGGCGGGGGGCGGTTGTGCACCACCCTCTGCTCCACGGCGATGACGGTCCCGGTGCGGTG
The DNA here is from genome assembly GCA_963845265.1 of uncultured Gammaproteobacteria bacterium. Lineage (GTDB taxonomy): Bacteria > Pseudomonadota > Gammaproteobacteria > Chromatiales > Chromatiaceae > DYRB01. Next base: position 362,426 of record CAWJRN010000016.1, read on the forward strand.
TCCGGCCAGCCTGGCGCGCAGGCCCTCGGCCTTGGCCTTGTCGTCGATGCGGGTCTCACCGTCGCGGCTGTAGCGGGCACTGAAGCCCTCCGCTAGGCGTGCGACCAACTCGTAGAACAGGGCCTTGACGAAGCCCTCGATGAGGGCATCCCTGGCCACGACCATGGCCAAGGTCGGTGTCTGCACCCGACCAATGGTGCACAGGACCCGATTGCGCAGGGTGTAGGCGCGGGTCAGGTTCATGCCCACCAGCCAGTCGGCCTGAGCACGGGCTCGAGCTGCACGACCCAGGGGGTCATAGTCGGCACCGGGCCGCAGGCGGCGGAAGCCGTCACGAATGGCCTCGTCGGTGAGGCTTGACACCCACAGCCGTCGCACCGGCTTTCGGCAGTGGGCGTGTTCGTAAATGAGGCGAAAGATGTGCTCGCCCTCGCGCCCGGCGTCCGTGGCACAGACCAACTCCGAGCAATCTCGGGCGTTGATGAGGTCGCGCACGATGCGGAACTGCTTGACCGTGGTCGGCGCAGTCTTGAGCCGCCAGTCCGTCGGGATCATGGGCAGTTGACCCGGAGACCAGCGTCCCTTCCAGGGTGGACCATAATCGTCTGGCTCGGCGAAGTGGATCAGATGCCCGACCGCCCAGGTCACCCGGTACCCCTGCCCCTCCAGATAACCCTCGGCGCGCCGCGTCGCCCCCAACACACGGGCAATGTCGCGGGCGACACTGGGCTTTTCGGCGATGACGACGGTGGTCATGTTGGCGGGCCTGAGGCGGAGCACGTCACGCGGGTCAACTGACAGACCACCGCGCCAACACGCAGCGTCCAGGTCCGACAGGAGTCGGCATTTCACACCAAAGCTGGACCGAGGCGCAAACGCGCCCTCTTGATCAACGATGAGTCAAAGCGGAGAGGCGGGAATAACCCCCCGCGCGGGGCGGGGGGTATGTGCTGCTACTTGGCGGAGCTGGTCGCCGGAGCAGCGGGAGCGGCGGGGGCAGCGACGGTCGGATAGGCATAGGGCGCACCCCAGCCGTAGCCGTAGGGGGAGCCCCAGCCACCGTAGGGGTTGCCGTATCCGTAGCCGTAGCCTGGGTAACCACCCCAGCCATACCCGGGGTAACCACCCCAACCATAGCCGGGATAACCGCCCCAACCGTAGCCGGGATAGCCCCAGCCATCGCCCCAGCCGCCCCACCTCATGAAGCTGAAGGGACCCCAAAAGGCCTCGGCGGACAGGGAAGTGAGCATCGCGGAACCGGCGACGACGGCAGCAAGCAATAGACGACCTGAATGTTTCATCGTTCCTCCTCACAAGCACTTGTTACAACGAACGCCGGGCACCGGGATGCCTGGCATCGGGTTATAGGTTATGGCACGCGGGAGCTAAGGATGTTGATCCTTGTCAATATAATCCGAATATTCCGATGTTCTTATGCTCAAACCATTGGAAAGGCATGGGAATGACGGGCCAACCCTACGATTTTGCACGATCAAGGCCAACCGGCCGTTGACCCCAAGGGGCGTCATCTCCAAATGGTCCGGAGAAGCACAGGGGCTGTAGGGTGGGTCAAGCGAAGCGGACCCACCAGAATCCTTGGTATTGGCGGCTCCGTCGCTGCGCTCCTCGATCGGCCCTACGAAACTGCCCCGGTCATGGAGAAGCTACCGAGGGACTTGCCGCCCCTGCATAGCCACGTATCCGGAGCGGCCCGGGACCTGGCCCCAGCCAATCAGGTGGTGGGGCAGTACGGCGAGATCCAGGGATTTGTAGACGTCCTCCAGGGGCCTGATCCCTCCAGAGCCGGCACCCCACATCACCAGCAGTTTTTCCATGGCGGGCAGCATGCGCATACCCTCGATCTCGGCGTGCAAGGTGTAGACGTGGCCCTGGGGGACGACGTAGCGGCTCTCCGCATAGATGTACTCGTGGGCGTTGTCCTCCGTGGCCCCGTCCAACCCAACGACCTCGTCCAGGGTCGGCAAGGTCGTGGGGATCTGCGGACAGGCGGAGCGCACCCCCTGCAGGACCGGAAAGAAGGCCGACCTGCCACGGGTGTCACTGGCATAGTCGAGGCCCATCTGCCCCTCGATCTCTAGGGCATGCGGGTTGATCTGCCAGCCCGCGGCCCCGTGAACCTTTGCGCTGCGCCCAAAGACACCTTCGAAGGCAGTAGCCGCCTTGTCCAACTCCCGCCGTGTCCATTCGGCGTCGCGATGTGCAACGAAATCTTGCCACTTGACGTGGTCGTAGCAGTGGATGCCGACCTCGTGACCTGCTTGGGCGCAGGAGCGCATCACCGCCCTGCCCCGTTGACCGATGTCCGGCCCGGGTAGCAGGGTCCCATAGAGCAGCGTCTTGATCCCGTAATGGCTGGCAACAGAGGTGCGCCGGACCTTGCTGAGGAACCCGGGCCTGAAGACCCGCCGCAAGGCCCGCCCTGTGTGGTCCGGACCCAGGCTGAACAGGAAGGTAGCGCGCACCTGGTAGGCATCGAACAGACGCATCAGGGCCGGCACCCCCTCCAGGGTCCCCCGCAGGGTATCCACATCGACCTTGAGGGCAATCTTCACGGCCTTCCCCTAGTCATCGATGAGGGCACCGGCATCGGCGACCTCGTGGCGATAGGCTGCGAAGATGCCCCGCAGGGACTCGGCGATCGGTACCTTGGGTGTCCAGTCGAGGTCGGCCTGGGTGTTCCCGATCCACGGCACCCGGGTCCGAATATCCTGATAGCCCTGGCCGTAGTAGGCACCGGACGCGACCTCGACAAACTCCACCCGGGCCGCCCCGGTACGATACTCAGGGAACTCCTGGGCAAGACTCAACATCAGCTCCGCCAGCTCCCGCACCGACAGATCGTTGGCCGGGTTACCGATGTTGTAGATCTGTCCCGAGGCCCGCCCACCCGGGTTCTCGATCAGGCGCATCAGGGCGGCAATGCCGTCAGACACATCGGTGAAGCTGCGCCTCTGGGTACCACCGTCCACCAGCTTGATGGGCTCACCGCGTGCGATATGACCGAGAAACTGGGTCACCACCCTGGAGCTCCCCTCCTTGGCGGCATGCAGGCTATCCAGCCCCGAGCCGACCCAGTTGAAGGGGCGGAACAGGGTGTAGTCCAACCCCTCCTGTTGGCCGTAGGCCGCGATCACCCGATCCAGGAGTTGCTTGGAGCAGGAGTAGATCCAGCGCGGCTTGGCGATGGGACCAAGGACCAGATTCGACTCGAAGGGGTGGAACTGGGCATCCGTACTCATCCCATAGACCTCGGAGGTCGAGGGGAAGAGCACCCGCTTACCGTAGCGCACACAGTGCCGAATGATCGGCAGGTTCGCCTCGAAGTCCAGCTCGAACACCGCCAGGGGATTGGTCACATAGGTGGCCGGGGTGGCGATGGCCACCAGAGGCAGGACCACGTCGCACTTCTTGACGTGGTACTCCACCCACTCCCGGTTGATGGTGATGTCGCCCTCGTAGAAGTGGAAGCGCTCGTGGCCTAGGAACTCCGCCACCCGCTCGCTGTGCATGTCCATCCCGAAGACCTGCCAGTCCGTCGTATCCAGGATGCGTCTGGACAGATGGTGTCCGATAAAGCCGTTGACGCCAAGGATGAGGATCTTCAAGACATTGCCTCCCGATGCAAGGGGACTCGAATCCCGGTTCGAATGCCGCAGCGCAATATGCGTGCGGCCAGCCTGGTAAGAGTCCGCGAACACCCCACGCTTGGCAAGTCCGCAGAGCGACGGCTCGGGTGTATGCTCACCGGCCGAGGCCCGCCCCTTGCCCGACCTTCGCCCTGCCGTGAGATACTGCGCGGCCTGTCCCAGCCTCATCCCGAGCCCGCCATGACCGACACCCGCGACATCCTGATCACCAGCGCCCTGCCCTACGCCAACGGCCCCATCCATATCGGCCACCTGGTGGAGTACATCCAGACCGACATCTGGGCGCGCTTCCAGCGTATGCGCGGGCACAACTGCTGGTACGTCTGCGCGGACGACGCCCACGGCACCCCGATCATGCTGCGCGCGCGCCAGGAGGACATCGCCCCGGAGGACCTGATCGCCCGAGTCGCCACCGAGCACCGGGCGGACTTTGCCGACTTCCGCGTCGCCTTCGACAACTACCACTCGACCCACTCCCCGGAGAACCGCCACTACGCGACCCTGATCTACCAGCGCAACCGCGACGCCGGGCATATCGCCCAACGCACCATCACCCAGGCCTTCGACCCGGTGGAGCAGATGTTCCTGCCGGACCGATTCATCAAGGGCGAGTGCCCCAAGTGCGGAGCCCCGGACCAATACGGGGACAACTGCGAGGTCTGCGGGGCGAGCTACTCCCCCAGCGAGCTGAAGAACCCGCGTTCGGCGGTCTCCGGCGCCGTGCCCGAGGATCGGGAATCCGAGCACTACTTCTTCAAGCTCGGCGACTTCGAGGACATGCTCAAGGGCTGGACCAGCGGTGGCGGGCTGCAACGCGAGGTGGCCAACAAGCTCGGGGAGTGGTTCTCCGCCGGGCTCCAGGAGTGGGACATCTCCCGCGACGCGCCCTACTTCGGCTTCGAGATCCCCGATGCCCCGGGCAAATTCTTCTATGTCTGGCTCGACGCCCCCATCGGCTACATGGCGAGCTTCCAGCACCTCTGCGACAGCGAGCGGGGCAAGCAGGCTGGCCTGAGCTTCGACGCCTTCTGGGGGCCGGACTCCACCGCCGAGATGTACCACTTCATCGGCAAGGACATCATCTATTTCCATGCCCTGTTCTGGCCGGCCATGCTCCATGGGGCCGGCTTCCGCGCCCCGAGCGCCGTGCTCGCCCACGGCTTCCTCACCGTGGACGGGCAGAAGATGTCCAAGTCCCGCGGCACCTTCATCAAGGCCCGCACCTATCTGGACCACCTGGACCCGGAGTACCTGCGCTACTACTTCGCCGCCAAGCTCGGGCCCAATGTGGAGGACATCGACCTCAACCTGGGGGACTTCACCAACCGGGTCAACGCCGACCTGGTGGGCAAGCTGGTCAACATCGCCAGCCGCACCGCCTCCTTCATCAGCAAGCGCTTCGACGGGCGCCTGGCCAACAGTCTCCCGGACTCGCCCCTGCTGGAGGAGCTGGTGGCCGCCGGGGACGCCATCGCAGCCGCCTACGAGGCGCGCGAGTTCAGTCGCGCCATGCGCGAGGTCATGGCCCTGGCGGACCGCGCCAACCAGTACATCGACGAGCAGGCCCCCTGGGTCATGGCCAAGCAGCCCGGGCGCGAGGCCGAGCTGCACCGCATCTGTACCCTGGGATTGAACCTGTATCGGGTCCTGATCGGCTACCTGCGCCCCGTCCTGCCGCGCACCGCCGAGGCCAGCGAGGCCTTCCTGCGCGTCCCGCCCCTGACCTGGGCCGACCTGGCCAGCCCATTGCTGGACCACGAGATCGCCCCCTTCAAGCCGCTCCTGACCCGCGTCGACCCCAAGCAGATCGAGGCCATGCTGGAGGCAAGCAAGACCGACCTGGCGGCCATGGCGGTGCCGAATCAGACCGGGACAGCGGCCGAGGCGGACAACTCCCACGAGACCACCACCGAGGGCCACTTGGTGCGCGACCCCATCGCCGATACCATCGACTTCGGCGACTTCGCCAAGGTGGACCTGCGAATCGCCCGCATCGCCGCGGCGGACCTGGTGGAGGGCGCAGACAAGCTGCTGCGCCTGACCCTGGACCTGGGTGGCGAGACGCGCAACGTCTTCGCCGGCATCCGTTCCGCCTACGACCCCAAGGACCTGGTAGGGCGCCACACGGTGATGGTCGCCAACCTGGCCCCACGCAAGATGCGCTTCGGGGTCTCCGAGGGCATGGTGCTGGCTGCCGGCCCAGGCGGGTCGGACCTGTTCATCCTCAGCCCCGACGCCGGGGCCGAGGCGGGGATGAAGGTCAAATAGTTCAGTTGTCAGTTGTCAGTTGTCAGTTGTCAGTGCGAGCCCGGGTCCGCTGTGCGGACCGGACGCCCGAACCAGGACTCCGGGCCAGCGGTTTGCTCGGGCCGCACGGGCCCGTACGGTCCGCCGTGCGGATCGGGCGTCCAAACCAGCCGTAGCCTGGATGGAGCGCAGCGGAATCCAGGTTTGCGCGGTAACCCGCTGATGTATCGACAGTCTGCGAGTCAGCCCCGGGTTCCGCTCACGCTCCATCCGGGCTACAGGGAGGTCGTAGCGAATTCTTGCTCAGTCTCTATGGGCGCTATCGCAAGTTCGCCGGCGATCCCGTGGGATCGGAGACCCTGAGCAGGTGGAGAAGCCTTTTGCACAGGACCCGGGAGGTCTCATCTGCACCCGGCTAAGGCCGGGTGAGGCGTCCAAAAAACCCGCAGCATCCACGAATGCCGGCGCCCAGGGTTCGCCGGATTGGAACCGCATCTAGACCTGCCCCGCCTGCTTGCCTTTCCTGCCTTAGCTCGGGACCTAGGGCAAGCCGGAAACCATGAGGCCGCTGCGGTAGCCGGGCAGGAAGTGGTCACGGGACGCGGAGCGCGTAGTTACCGCCGTAGTTCGCCTGCTCTGGGGTGATGTCGTCGCCGAAGGAGAAGAGGCCAGTGGTGCCTGCCCTGCAGACGTATTTCCATTCGGCCTCGGTGGACAAGCGAAACTGCAGGTTGGACTCTAGCCCAATCCCGCCCGCGCCCGCCGGTGCGCCCGGCCGGGCTGGAACCAGACCGACAACCTAATCGATCGCGGCGTTCAACCGCTCGATGAAGCGCCACGCGTCCTGCCAGGAGACACCCTCCACGGGCCATCGCCCACCCCTGAACCGGCTCCGATGATTCTTACCCATCAACGCCTGCCACAAGGCCTGAGCACAGGCGGTATCCGCCAGCCAATAGCCGCGGGTGAGGCTGACCTCGTGCTGCCGTTCATCGTCGTCGCGGTCGTGCTCACCGTCGGGCGAGCCCATCAAGAACGGCTTAGGCGTCGGCGGTATCCACCGAAACCCCTGCCTCGCGCCCCGATAGGTGAATGCCTGCCAAAAGCCCCAGGGGTCCTCGCCCCAGTCGCTGGCCAAAGGGGCGGGAAAGTGCTCGGGCGCGGAACCGGGCGGTGGGGTAGGCGTGGTGACCGTCACCGCAGCGCTCCTGTAGGGTCCGCTGTGCGGACCAAAAACCCTGCGCAAAACCGTGACGCAGCAGGTCCCCCACCGCCCCCGGTCCGCGCAGCGGACCCTACGCTAGCCGCTGCACCGCGCTGACTCGCAGACCCCGTAGGGTCCGCTGTGCGGACCGAACGCCCTATGCGAACCGTTAACACCTCAGTCCGGCTCCCCAAACCCGTCAGGCATATCGGTGAAGGCCATCTCGCCACACCCCCAATCCTCGCCATAGACCCCGGCGCGCAGGTAGCGGTGAAACGACGACCAGGGCCAGTCCCGCGCACAGGGCACATAGCCGTGCTTCACCGGGTTGTAGTGGATGTAATCCAGATGCCGGTACAGGTCCTCCTCGCCGCGGATGCTGTGCTCCCAGAACTTACGTTGCAGGACACCCCGGCGCCGATGACTCAGGCGGGATGCGGACACTGGCTGCTCCATCCCACCGGCAGCCAGCCACCCCTTGGTGAACTCCTTCTTGATCCAACCCAGTCGGCGCGAATAGGCCTCGTCGTCCGGCGGCAGGCGCCACAGGGTATGCAGATGATCCGGCAGCAGCACGATGGCGAGGATCTCGAAGGGCCAAGACCGCCGACAGTCCCGCAGTACCTGGCGCAGAATGGACCGGCCGAGTGACGTGGCAAGGATCGGTGCCCGGTTTTCGCTGACCAGGGTGAAGGCGTAGGTCCCGCCGGGGATGAAGACACGCCGCCAATTCGACATGCAACGGACCTGGAGGTAGGAGTATGGATGCGGCCATTCTAGTTCCATGGTCCGCACAGCGGACCCTACGCCTCGGCCTTGTCGATCTCGTCGATGAGCAGCACCGCGCCCACGTCCGGGGTCCAGTCCCCGGGCTTGGCCGAGGGATTGGCCCTGCACTGGCTGTAGTCCTTTATCTCGGTCGCCGCCGACTGCCAGTTGAAAGCCCACCAGAGGGGACCGGGGATCAGGTAGCAGCGGGGGTCGAGCCGGTCCCGATGACCAAGGTCCGACTTGACCGTGGCCAGTACCTGGGCCTTTCCCAGGCGGGCTACCGCGTCGTACTCCCATTGGAGGTCCTGGGCCTCGCTGCGGGTACGGCGTTAGCCAGACCGGGGCGATTGGGGTTTGTTGTGGAGCAATTGCTGGCGGTCATGCCGCGCTGGCGCGCGGCGTTTCTGCGCACCGGCAATGGCGCCGAGGTCGATGTCGTCTTGGAGCGGGGGGCGAAACGCCTGGTGTTCGAGATCAAGCTCTCCAAGGCCCCACAGGCTTCCCGGGGCTTCCACGAGCTGGTCAATGACCTGCGGCCGGAGGCGGCAACGGTGATCGCTCCCGTGGGCGCCCCTTTCGAGCAGCGGCAAGGCGTCTGGGTGATGGGCTTGGCGGACGCCCTGGCGCGCTGGGGGGAGCGAGTGGCGGCAGGTTGACTGGCGATCACGGCAGCGACCTTGCCTATCAACGCACCCCGGAAATCCGGCGGATGGCGTCGCGATTGGTCCAGGACGTCGCCAGCGCGGCCGCCCTGGCGGCGGGGAGCCAACCGTATTCCACGTGCTCACCGGGGTTGAGCCGGACCAGCCGCCGGTCCGGGAGGCGCAGGGCGAACCAGTGCTCCCGGTTGAAGCAGACCCCGGAGGCATAGCGGGCCCGCCAGGCAGGCAGGATGGGAAACAGCCGGGACTCATGCAGGTCCACCAGATAGGCGGCCCCGAGGAGCCCTGTCTCCTCGCGCAGTTCTCGTAGCGCCGCGGACCTGGCACCCTCGCCCGGGCGCAGACTGCCGGTGACGGACTGCCAGAACCCACGGGGCCTGATGCGGCGCAGCATGAGAAAGTCGCCGGCCGGGGTGAAGGGCACCACCAGGACCGACTCAGGGCGTTTGAACCTTCTCGGCATGGTTTCGGACTCCAAAATCGCACTAGACGCCTTGGTGGATGCGGCGCGGGCAGACATCATCCCAAAGCCCAGACGCCATACCTCGCGCCTTCATCCACGGATGTTCGGTCCATCTAGGCGCGACTGTACTTGCAGGATCCTATGGGATTTGTGGACACCGCCATGATCGTTCCGGGCGGGACTACAGCACGACCCCGCCCTGGCCTATACTGCGCCGACGCCACTGCGTGGGGCCCCTGCCCCGTCACTGTCGGCGAAAAGGTCACCAGTACCGCAGAGCGCAGGCGCCAATTGGGCAAAGTGCAATGAAACATCTGATGCGGCGTATGTCGCCAGACCCCCAGACCCTGAAGGACCACAAGCATTTCAGGGTCTTCGGGCGACTGCTGCACGACCCCAACCTGTGGCACCTGAACCGCCGCTCGGCGGCAGGCGCCTTTGCGGTCGGCCTGTTCATGATGTACATGCCGCCCTTCGGCCAGATGCTCCTAGCGGCCACTGCGGCCATCGCCTTCCGGGTCAACCTGCCCATCTCCGTCGCCCTGGTGTTCATCACCAACCCGGTGACCATCCCCCCCATGTTCTACTTCGCCTACCTGATCGGGGCCTGGGCCCTGGGGCAGCAGGTCGCGCCCTTCGACCTGGAGTTCTGGGGCGAACCGCACAACTGGCTGTCCATCGTCTCGCCCCTGGCGCTGGGTTGCCTGCTCTGCGCCATCGCCTGCTCGGTGCTCGGTTACTTCTCCATTCACCTGCTATGGCGCTGGCATGTGATCCGCCACCTCAGCCGGCGGCGCGCCCGCCATCAGCGGGTTGCGCCAGGTGCAGGGGTGGCACCGGGGCTCAACACGCCATCATCCAACCGCCAGATCTGATCCATGCGCGCAGCCAGCTGCGGGTCGTGGGTGACGATGACCAGGCTGGTCCCGATCTCGGCATTCAATTCCAGCATCAGCTCGTAGACCATGCCCGCGGTGTGGCGGTCTAGGTTGCCGGTGGGCTCGTCCGCGAGGACGCAGGCCGGTCGGGTAACCAAGGCGCGGGCGATGGCGGCGCGTTGACGCTCGCCCCCGGATAGTTCGGAGGGCTTGTGGGTCAGCCGATGACCCAGGCCGACCCGCTCCAACAGGGCCTCTGCCCGGTCCTGCGCCGCTTTCGGCGCCAGACCGCCGATGAGCAGCGGCATGGCGACGTTCTCCATCGCCGTGAACTCTTGAAGCAGGTGATGGAACTGATAGACGAAACCGAGGCTCTGGTTGCGCAACTGCCCGCGCTGCCGCTCGCCCAGCGACGCCACGTCCCGCCCGACCCAGTGCACGCTCCCAGAGGTAGGCTGGTCCAGACCACCCAGGCAATGCAGCAGGGTACTCTTGCCGGAGCCCGAGGCCCCGATCACCGCCACCCTGGCGCCGGGGGCCACGGCGAAGCTCAGACCGTGCAGCACGGGGACCTCCACCGGACCCTGCATGAAGGTCTTGGTCAGGCTACGGGCCTCCAGGACCGGGGTCTCGCTCTGTGCCGTGTCATTCATAGCGCAGGGCCTCTGCCGGGTCGGTGCGGGCGGCACGCCACGCGGGATAGAGGGTCGCCAGGACGGAGATGCAGAAGGCGCCGATGCCGACGGCCATGACGTCGGCACTATGCACATCCGAGGGCAATGCGCTGATGTAGTAGATGCTCGGGTCGAGGAAGTGGATGCCGAAGACGCCCTCGATCCAGGCCACGATGGGCTCAACGTTTAGGGCCAGCAGAACACCGCCCACCACCCCGATGAGGGTCCCGATCACGCCGATGGCGGTCCCCTGGACCATAAAGATGCCCATGACCCGCCCCGGGGAGGCCCCCAGGGTGCGCAGCACGGCGATATCGGAGCGCTTATCGGTGACCACCATGACCAGGGTGGAGACGATATTGAAGGCCGCTACCGCAACGATGAGGAACAGGATGATGGTCATCATCCGCTTCTCGGTGGCCAGGGCCGCAAAGAAGTTGCGGTGCTGCTGGGTCCAGTCCGTGACCAGGAAGGGCCCGCCCAGGGCCCGCGCCACCTCCCGGGCGAGGCGCGGGGCCTCGAACTGGTCGGTGAGCTTGAGTCGCAGCCCGCTGACCCCGTCGCCCAGGCGCATCAGCTTGGCCGCGTCGCCCATGCTCAGGAAGGCCGCGCCACGGTCGTAGTCCTGCATGCCCACGGAGAAGATGCCGGTGACGTCGAAGCGCTTGAGCCGGGGCATCATCCCCGCAGGTGTAGAGTTCACTTGGGGGGTTACCACCGTGACCTTGTCACCCACCCCGACCCCCAGCACCATGGCCAGTTCCTGACCAAGCACGATGTTGAAATCGCCTGTGCGCAGATCGTCCAGGCTGCCGGCCACCATGTCCTTGCGCACGTCGGCCACCTGATCCTCGTCCGTCGGCACGATGCCGCGCAACATGGCCCCGCTGACCTTGGATCCATTGGCAAGCATGGCCTGAAGCTCGACAAAGGGTGCCGCCCCGACGACCTGGGGTTGGGCACGCACCTGTTCGAGCAGGTCGCGCCACCCCTCCATGCCCCCGTAGGGGTCGCTCAGGGTGGCGTCGGAGGCCATGCCAAGAATGCGGGCCTGAATCTCCTTGTGGAAGCCGTTCATCACCGACAGGACCACGATCAGGGCCACCAGGCCCAGGGCAATGCCCAGCATGGAGATGAGCGAGATAAACGAAATGAAATGGTTACGGCGCTTAGCTCGCGTATAGCGTAACCCGATGTAGAGCGACAGGGGGTGGAACATGGCATCCAGCAGGTTAGGGAAACCGGCGCATCGGCGACCGGCAAAGGCAGATGGGCGACCGACATCGGCGCCCAAGGCGTGTACGGCGGCAAGCCGCAGGGCGCGCAGTGTAACCTAGAGAACCGCTGATGAACGCGTTTCACCAGCGCTGTCGATGACGGCTGCCCCCGGGATTGAATCCTGGCTGGACAAGGTATGGGCGATGCACCATCGTGCCAAATTCTGGGACCGCAACCCACTGGGCACGACAGGGTCAGAACCCACGCGACTTTCTACGCTTGCAGAGGCTGATACGAGCATTGATCGATCCTGGCCAAGTCGCCGGACTCGCTTCGCATCGCCCGGTCGCGCCACGGCGGCGCTCCCACAGACGACTTCAGGGTTGCGCTACCACCGAACCCGGACACAACCCTGGCGAACCCCCATGTGCTCCACCCGCACCCAAGCACACTAAACGCTATGCCCCGCCTACCCGCCGAGTGGGAGTCCCAAAGCGCCGTGATGCTCACCTGGCCCCATGCCGATACCGCCTGGGCCCACCAACTGGCGCGGGTCGAGCGCCTGTGGACCGAACTAGCCCTCGCCATCACTCGTTACCAACCCCTGCTTGTGGTCTGCCGGGACCTGCGGCATCGGGCCAACGTTCGAGCACGCCTGGCCGCTGCAGGCGTGCCCACCGTGCAGGTGGCCCTGGCCCCCAGCGACGACGCCTGGGCCAGGGATCACGGCCCCATCACGATCATAGACGCGGCCGGAAGGCCCGAGATGGTGGACTTTCGTTTCAACGCCTGGGGCGGCAAGTGCGGCTGGGACCTGGATGACCGCATCACCCCGACCCTGCACGCCGCCGGGGCCTTCGGCACCCTCACGCTGAACACCAGTCCCCTGACCCTTGAGGGTGGGGCCATCGAGACCGACGGCGCGGGGACCCTGCTGGCCGTCGCCCGCACCATCATGGACCCGGAGCGCAACCCAGGCTGGAGCAAGCGCGCATGCGAGTCCGAGTTGACCCGGCGCCTCGGTCTGCGGCGTTTCCTGTGGCTGGAACACGGCGCCCTGAGCGGCGACGACACCGACGGACACATCGACACCCTAGCGCGTTTCTGCGCCCCGGACACCCTCTGCTATGTGCAAAGCACCGATCCTGGGGACCCCGATCACCCGGAGTTGGTCAAGATGGAACGAGAGATCCGCGCCCTGGCCCAAGCCGATGGACGACCCTATCGGTTGATCCCGCTGCCCTGCCCCGCGCCCATCTACGACCCGGACGACGGCCACCGACTGCCGGCAAGCTATGCCAACTTCCTGATGATCAATGGCGCCGTCCTGATGCCCACCTATGCAGACCCTGCCGACCGGCTTGCCGCCGACCGCCTGGCCGGACTGTTCCCCGGCCGAGTTCTGCTCACCCTGGATTGCCGACCACTGATCCGCCAGGGTGGCAGCCTGCACTGCATCACCATGCACCTACCCCGCGGAGTAGCGATCCGGGGGGAGCCGGTCATTAGCTGACCGGCCAAGTTGGAAGGTGCGCGGCAGCAGTTGCGACTCAACCCTCTTGCTCAGTTGGCGTAGAGGGCGGCTGTGCGGCAGCGGGGGCCGGCGCGGGGACAGGCGGCACCGCAGGTTGCATCTGGACCGGCGGGGCGGGTGCTGGTGCAACAGGTGTCTGGACCTGGGCCGACGCGATCGGTGGCGCCGGTGGCTGTAGCATGACCGGGACTTGGGCAGGTGCCTGGTAGACAGGCACCCTGGGGGATGGATAGTAAACAGGTGCTGGGGCAACAGGAGCTGCGGCACTCGGCGCCTTTGCCACCGCAGCATTAGGCGTCTCGCTAACCGGCGCACTAGGCGCAGCTGGGGCCTTTGGCAGCTGCACTGCCGGCTGGACGATTGGCTGCACGACTGGTTGGACGACGGGTTGAGCCTCACCCGTTCCGCCCTGGGGCGCCATCGATCCCTGCGCCTCGGCCGCCTCGGTACGCATGGCAATGGCCGGCGCTACAGGCGGAACCGTACCGTGCGCCACCGCAGGCACTGCTGGAGACTCCCCGACCGGGGCCGTTGGACCCATTCCAACCTGGGCCACATCGGGCGCTACCTGAGCCGCAGCACCGCCGTCGGAAGCAACCGCGTCCGCTGGGGCCGTGCTGGCGACGATCGCCGCTACCGCCGCCTCATCGGAGGACCGCTGGGCCGGCGCAGACGCAGTGGCCGCTGGCTTACGTGCGGGGGCGGACTTGCGCCGTTGTGCCAGGTAGGTCGCGTAGGACGGACCCTTGCCGACGATGCTCACCTCAGTCCCGATATCGACGTGGCGGAACAGTATCGGGGCAAAATCCTTGGGCATGCGGATACAGCCATGGGAGGCGGCCCGCCCGGGTTTTGGGATGGGCCCAGCGTGCAGACCGATGCCATCGTTGGTCAAGCGCAGAAAGTAGGGCATATCGGCTCCGTCGAAGCGCGCCCCCGGCGGTATCGGCGTAGTACCCATCTTGGCGTTCCGCGTAATCAGCTTTCCGCCCTTGCCGTAGACCCTGCCGTAGAGGTTCGACTCCTTGTTGGCCACCTTCTCCTTCACCGAGAAGGTACCGATCGGGGTCGGGTGCCTGCTCACCCCGGAGGCGACATAGGTCCAGCCCACCTCCTTGTCGTCCTCGAAGAACCTGGCCTTTTGGTCGTCCACATTGACGACGATATGCGTCACCGCCCGCCCGTCACCCGTCCACTCGAAGAGCTTGGTCTTCTTCGGTGGGTCCGGAGGCGGTAGCGGCTTGACGGGCTCCGCAACGACAGGCTCGGACTCCGGTTCGCCGGTCGACACATCGGTCAGGGGCTTCATCAGGGCGGCGCAGCCCGATAGCAGACCGAGAACCACCGCGCCGCCCACCGCGAGACGCAGAGCGGCAACCATGGATGCAAATGACACACTCATATTCATTGCGTAACCAAAATAGATGTGAAAATAGCGAACAAGCTCAAGAAAATGCCCATAACATACTGATTTTCGGCAGATTCCCCAGACGAACCTCCGGTGCTGGCTACTGCGAACCGCCGAAGCTGTCTATGCTCAGCATCAACTTAAAGGGCTTTGGTGCGCAAGATTAGCGCAAAAGTGCGCCCGGGTTCACCCTCAGCTGACCGACGCGGCCCGATGCATCAGGCATGGTGCCCCACTGCGGAAGTCACTATAATGCGCCGCTTGCCCGGCTGACCCGTCGGTCGGGCGCCCGGAGAGGTGCCGGAGTGGCCGAACGGGCCTGACTCGAAATCAGGTGTACGCGCGAGCGTACCGTGGGTTCGAATCCCACCCTCTCCGCCAATTCGTGCTTGTTTCATCATATTTATCAGATCATTACTGATCGCTGTGGATTTGCGGCCCCCCATTTAGCCCCCCACTGTGCAGCTGCTTGACATGGTGGCGAGGCGCTGGCGTTTCGCATCACAGACCGATGCGCCAAGGTTCGGTATGTCCGCCCGTCAGGCGAGCGCCCTATTCAGATCGCCGGGCCGGGCGCTCAACTCTGAGCGCATCCATCTCTTGGGGACAAGCCTGCGGGGCTCGGCCCGCGGCTTCCCCGCCGGTCTCGCCAAGAAACTGGCCGGCGTTTCCAGGTTTCCGCGTCGAGTGTCTCAGCGGCCGCCTCAGGGCTCAACCCGAGCCCCTGCCAGGCGAGGCAGCCGGCGACTTCATTTCCGATAGGTCGGAATCGCGCGCTTAAGGGCTACGGTGTGGCCTTCCGTTGGCGTGCCCCGCGCTTTGAAACCGTGACGGTTTGCGTCACGCGAACACTACGCCAGGCCGGCAGGGATTGCCAGGGAGGGGTTGTGAGGATCGGCGGGCGCCCGCTGGGCAGCGCTGGCGGGACAGTGTACTGGCGGCAGAATCGGGCCGGTACCGCAGGCTCTCCGCCTGCAGGATGTTCCCCGCGGCCACGCCTGGAAAATGGATCGGAAGGCTTCGCCCTGCCAGGCACAGACCTCAGAGACCAGTGGGGCGAGGGTCAAACGGCGCTGCCCGAAAGGCGCCACGTCTTAGTCCGGCCACCCTGTATCGTTGCAGCGCTCGATCGCCGGGGAGCGGGTGACTCGTTAGCACACGCCGCCGATCAGCGTCATTCCGGTGCATCACTGACGAGCGGAGTAGCCAGGAGATTCAGCCTCCGGGTCCTCGGAGGCATCCGACGCTGTCTCGCCCGTGCGGTCCGCGACCTCATCCCCCTCCCCGGCCACCTCCTGAGCGACAGCGGGCTCCTCTACCCCCGCCAGCTCCTCGCCCTTGCCCCGCTTCTCCGCCGACGCCCGCGCCCGGCGCTCGATCTCGATGATCTCCCGCCCGGTGCGCAGGACCCGCGTGCGCCACTGGTAGGCGCCGTCGGCGCGTTGCTTGTTGGTGAGCACGCCGGTGAGCCAGAGGGCGTCCATGACCGTCATCAGACGGTCGAGCTCCTCGATCAGCGCCGTGTACTGGGCGAGCTGGGGCGAGGAGATGTGGACCGTGATGCGCTTCGGGTTGGTGTAGCGCGGGGTGGCGCTGATCCCGTTGGTCTCGCGCAGCTGGGCGAGCCGCGCGTGCTCGGCCTTGAGCTCCGCGGCCAGCTCGCCGATGAGCTTGCCGACGATCTCCTCGACCTGATCCATCTCCTCGTCGTCGCCGATGATGCGCAGCACCACGTCGATGCCGTAGAGCGCACGCACCACCAGGAGAAAGCCCCGGTCGAGCAGACGCTGGGCGTGATTGCTCTGGATCGGGATGGTCTGGTCGAAGACCGGCCGGCTGAAGGCGTCGCGGCTGGCTGCGCTCATCGCACGCTCCTGAAAGGTGACGAGTGAGGTGGAAGGGTACCCAACGCGTGGAATCATTGCCGCCGGGAAAGGTGCAGGAAAACCGGCACCTTTCGCAGTGGTCGCTATCGCTCCCCTGATCTAGCCTCTGGGGCAGTTTTCCGGTTCGCTTGCGCGAGCGGTGAATGGCGCCAGCTGGGCGCCCGAGAAGAACAGCCCATTGATGATTCGGCGCTTCGCGCCGCGTCCACCATCCCCGCCGGGCAGGCAGTCCCGGCAGCGGGGCCGTGCCTCCCGGTTTCTTCACCTGGAGGTACTCCCGATGTTCGAGCTGATCGTGCTCGGTCTGATCCTGGCCGGCCTGGCGGCGATTGCGCGCGCCCCGGTGCCGAAGCAACGGACCGAGACCCCAACCCAACCGGTCCCAGCCCTCTGGTCCGCCCGGACCGACTGGCACCGATTCCACAAGCCCACCTATCTGCGTCGCGGCATCGTCCTCGACGGCAGATCAGGGTCATCCACTCCGCCGCGGCAAGCGCCGTCTCCCCGTCCGGGGAGGAGGCGCAGCGCACGGTCACTGGAGAAGCACCATGAGGCGCATCGTCATCGCGGCGCTCGTCGTCGCCCTCCTGGGCGCCTTCGGTCTGGCGCTCGGTCTGTCCGCCGCGGACGCGGTGGAGCGGGCCGTCGCGCAGCACGCCGCCGGCGTCGAACGCGCCCTGTCCTTGTAGGACGCGGCAATTCCAATCAACCCGGGAGCCCCGATCCCCACGGGGGACGGCCGCTCCCTTTATTTCGAGGAGCAACCCATGCTGAACATGGCCCAGATCATCGGCCACCTCGGGCGCGACCCCGACGTGCGCTACACCCCCGAAGGCACCGCCATCGCCAACCTGGCGGTCGCCACCAACGAGACCTGGAAGGACAAGGACGGCGAAAAACAGGAACGCACCGAATGGCACAGGGTGGTGCTCTTCGGCAAGGTCGCGGAGATCGCCGGCGAATACCTGAAGAAGGGCTCCCTGGTCTACCTGCAGGGCCGCCTGCAGACCCGCAAGTGGCAGGGCGACGACGGCCAGGACCGCTACACCACCGAGATCGTCGCCGAGCGCATGAAGATGCTCGGTGGCAAGGGTGAACGCGACACCCGGGCCGCCAACGGCACCCCGGCGGCGCCCGTGCGCTCCCATCAGGGACCGCCTGCGCGGCCGGTTTCCGAGCCCCCCATGCCCGCCGACGACGACATTCCCTTCAGAGTACCAGACGTCGCGGCCGCTGCGGCACACCCGACCCCCGGGGAGCACCCACTCCCCACGGGGATGGCGTGTCTCCCCGGACCATCCATTCCTTGGGAGACACCAAGCATGTCCTTTACCTTCAAGAAAGCCACGAAATCCTCCGCCAAGCTGCGCGCGGCGCTGTTCGGTCCCTCGGGGGCCGGCAAGACCTTCACGGCCCTGCGCATCGCCGCCGGGCTCGGTGGCGCCATCGCCGTCATCGACACCGAGCGCGGCTCCGCCTCGAAGTACGCCGACCGCTTCGGCTTCGACGTGCTCGATCTGGAGCACGCCGCTATCCCAAGCTACCAGGGCGCGATCGAGGCCGCCGCCCGGGCCGGCTACCCGGTGCTCGTCATCGACAGCCTGTCCCACGGCTGGCAGGAGCTGCTGCAGGAGGTGGACCGTCTGGCCGCCGCCAAGTACCGGGGCAACACCTGGTCGGCGTGGTCCGAGGGGACACCCAAGCAGCGCGCCCTGGTCGACGCCATCCTGAGCTACCCGGGGCACGTCATCGCCACCATGCGCAGCAAGACCGAGTGGAGCGTCGAGGCCAACGGCAAGGGCAAGCAGGCGCCGGTGCGCGTCGGTCTGGCCCCGGAGCAGGGCAAGGGCATCGAGTACGAGTTCGACCTGCTCCTGGAGCTGTCCCCGGACCACATCGGTCACGTCATCAAGGACCGCACCGGGAAGTTCCAGGACGCGCTGCTGGACAAGCCGGGCGAGGACTTCGGCCGGGCGCTGGCCGCCTGGCTCTGCGGGTCCGCAGCCCAGCGAGCCGGTGGCGGCCGCCGATACCGAGGCCGGTGCCAAGCGATCAGGCAAGGGTCCGTCAAGGACGAGGCTCCCGAATCGCTGCCGGAGCCGATCCCCGGCGAGGAGTCGGGCCGGGAGGCGCCCATCGACGAGGAGGTGCAGGCCCAGGTCGAGCGCCTGGTCGCCCGCGCGGCCAAGGTCGGCGCCTGGGGCCAGGCGGAGGAGTACTGCCGGTCACGCTTCAACGGACCGCAGCTCGCCTACGCGCTGGCGGAGCTGCGACACGCCAAGGACGAGGCCCAGCGCAAGAAGACCGAACGGCAGGCCGCCTGAGCCGACACCCACCCCAACCGGGGCGCATGCGCCCCGCCGGGGTCGTGGTGCGCCCCTCTTTCGAGGAGTCACCACGATGAAGATCGTCGATCTAAGCCAGCGCTCCCCGAGTGGCTGCGCTGGCGCGCCCAGGGCGTCACCGCCTCCGAGGCGGCCATCGTCCTCGGGCGCTCGCCCTACAAGACGCCCTGGCGCCTGTGGGCCGAGCGTACCGGCATCGCCCGCGCGGCGGACCTGTCCGCCAACCCCCACGTGCAGCGCGGCAACGCGCTGGAGGACGCCGCCCGGCGGGCCTTCGAGGAGCGCCACGGCACCATGCTGCTCCCCCTGTGCGGGGAGTCCGACGGAGCACCCGGTCCTGCGGGCCTCCTTCGACGGCATCGCCGACGACGGCTCCCCGGTGGAGCTCAAGGTCCCGGCGGAGCGCACCTTCGCCGAGGTCTCGGCGAAGACCACGGCGGCGCCCGCCTTCCAGCTCTACTGGCCGCAGGTCCAGCACCAACTCTGTGTGGCCGGTGCCGAACGCGGCTGGCTGGTGTTCTACGGCGGGACCGCAGCGCCTGCTGGAGTTTCCCGTCGAGCGCGACGAGGCGTTCCTGAATGCCGAGCTGGTGCCAGCCTGCCTCGCCTTCTGGGAGGCGGTTGCCAAACGCAAGGAGCCGCCGCGCGATCCGGCACGGGACCTCTATGTCCCTGTCGGCGAGGAGCTCGACCACTGGTCGGTGCTCGCCGGCGAATACCGGGACCTGCTGCGGGAGAAGGCCGGCCTCGATGCACGCCTGAAGGAGAGCAAGGAGGACCTGGACCGCGTCGAGGTCGCGCTCATCGGGATGATGGGCGGGTTCCTGGCGGCGGAGGCGGCTGGCGTGAAAGTCACCCGCTACCTGCAGAGCGGCGCCATCGACTACGGCAAGGCCCTGAAGGCCCTGCTCCCCGAGCTCGACGCTGGCCGAATTGGAGACCTACCGGCGCAAGGCGTCCGAACGGGTCCGCATCACGCCGCTCGATGAGGAGACCGCCACCATCCCGTTCGACGGCAAAGCCGTCGACACGGCCTGGCAGCAGGCAGCGAGCGAATCCTTCTTCTTCTGATTGCACGGCTCTGCGCGGGCCGTTTCCGACCGTCACGCCTCCGGGCTGACGGTCCTCCCGAGGGTGCCTGCGGGTGTCCTGGGGAGGACCGGCCGTCCACCGGATTGCTCGCGCTGTCCCTGTCGGACCGCGATCGAGGCGCTAGCTGGGCGCCCTAGAAAAACAGCCTGCAGATGACGCCGGCCTGAGCCGGTCTTCGACCACCCGCCGGGGAGAGCCTCTCCCCGCCAGGGGCAGGTGCGTCTCCCCGCCAAGAGGAGATGTGCCACATGAACAAGTTTGTCGTGCGCGGGTTCCTGCGCTGGCTGGATACGGCCACCGAACAGGAGATCGAGGCCAGGAGACAGGAATTCCTGGATGCGTTGGAGCACTTCCAAGGGCGGGACGCCCGTGCGGATCTCCGCTTGGGGCTGCGCCTCATCGAGGAGGAGATGGTGGCTCGGGCGGGTCTGTGGCGGTCACGCCCCTGAGCCGTCCGCGCTGCTTGAGCCGCGCCAGGAGGCTTCTTGCCTGCGGCACCCCGTCGGGGCTGAACAGGGCGGTTGCGATCTCCCCCTCTAGGGACGCGCGTCCGCCTTCGAGCACCTGCAGGCGTGGTTGCGGTTCGCCGTCGCGATCTGTCATGGCTGGCTCCCCCTGATGTCGGCCTTCAAGTGTACCAAAGCCGCTAATTGAAACCCCGCTCGTGGGAGACCTTCTCCCCGCCGGGGCGATGTGTCTCCTCACGGGCAACACCCCAGGAGACACCGATGACCCAGACCAACCGCTTCGTCGTGGCCGAGACCTTCGGCGTGAAGGCCCCGCGGGGCCTCACTGTTGAGGGCTTTGCCGACCCGAACCACCCGCAGATCCCCCTGAAGCGACCCTATGTCTTCCGGGAGCACCTGCGCGACGTGCTGGCCTTCCTCGCCGACCCGGCGGGCGATGGCCTGCTGCTGACCGGCCCCACGGGCGCCGGCAAGACCTCGCTGGTGCTGCAGGTCGCCGCCCGGCTCAACTGGCCGGTGCAGGAGGTGACCTGTCACGGGCGCATGGAGCTGTCCGATCTGGTCGGACAGTTCCTGCTCGTCCAGGGCGAGACCCGCTTCGTGCACGGACCGCTGTCCGTGGCGGCGCGCGACGGGCACCTCCTGGTGCTCAACGAGATGGATATCCTGGACGCCGCGGAGCTTGCGGGCCTCAACGACATCGTCGAGGGGGCGCCGCTGGTGATCGCCGCCAACGGCGGCGAGGTAATCCGCCCGCACCCCAAGTTCCGCGTGATCGCCACGGGCAACAGCGCCGGGGCGGGGGATGGGAGCGGACTCTACCAGGGCGTGCTACGCCAGAACCTGGCGTTTCTCGACCGGTTTCGGGTGGTCCAGGTGTCCTATCCGGACGCCGTGACCGAGCAGGGCCTGATCAAGACCCTGGTGCCGAGCCTTCCCGAGGCCATCGGGGAGAAGATGATCGAGGTCGCCAACGAGGTCCGCCGCCTCTTCCTGGGGCAGGCTGATGCGGGGCGGGAGCTGACCGTCACCCTGTCCACCCGCACCCTGGTGCGCTGGGCACGGCTGGCGCTGACCTTCAAGGGCGCACCCCAGCCCCTCGCCTATACCCTCGACCAGGCGCTGACTGCGCGGGCCGAGCCAGAGCAGCGGGAGGCCATCCACCGGATTGCCGCCGACGTCTTCGGCAGCCTGTGGACGGGAACGACGCCGTGAGCCACTTCGAGCTGTACCGCTACACCCACGCCGACGGCACTGCCAAGGAGTGGGCCTGGCGTGGGCACCCCGATGTGGGCATGGAGGTGCGTTGGGGCCGTGCCGGGCGGTTGGTCCAGAAGGCGGTCTATCCGCCGAGCCGCCGCCAGGAGGTCATCGAACGCGCCTTGGCGAAGCAGCGCAAGGGCTATCGCTTCGTTGGCTGGTGTCAGATCGATGAGGCGGGCAAGCCGTTCGATGTCCGTGGCCGGTCAGCCGGGCCATCCCCCGCCCCGCCGAGGCCCGAGCCTCGCGCAGCAGCCAAACCCGCCAGCGCCCCGTTGCCGGATCTGTCGACGATCGAGACGGGCAGCGACGATTACTGGTTCTGAACTCTTTCACTATTCAGCCGGCAGCGGCGCCCGTGTTCGGCCGTTGGCCGGCACGCGCGCCTCCGGCAAGGAGGAATCATGCACACGACGCAGGTACTCGACCGCCTGGTGGCGGTCAACCTGGATGTCCGGATCTGGTCCGGGCGCAAGAAGCTCACCGCCGAGGACCTGTCCCTCGGCACCGATGTCCCGCCTGAGGACCTGGTGTCCCTGGGCTCCAAGCGGGTCTGCGATCCGGAGGCGATCAAGGTGTTCCACCGCCTCAAACAGCAGGCGGAGCGCATCTGCCTCACCGGCGGGATGCGCTTCCTGGGTGGCTACGCCATCCCGGAGGACCGCACCGAGACCGTGGCCGCGGAGTTGGACGCCCTTGGCGAGCGATTTGAACGGGAGCGTGCCACCTTCGTTGCCGGCTACGGCGAGGCCATCGAGGACTGGATCGGGCTGCACCCCCAGTGGGAGGCGGCGATCCGTAAGGCGGTGGATCCCGCCTCGCTGGTCGCCTCGCGTCTGGGCTTCGGCTACCAGCTCTATCGGATCGCCCCGGCCCAGGCCGCGGGCAACCTGGAGGAGCAGGTCCTCGGGCTGGGCGACACGCTCTTTACCGAGGTGGCCCGCATCGCCCGTGAGCTCGACCAGAGCTTCACCGGTAAGGACGCCCTGTCCCAGCGGGCCTTGTCCACCTTCCGGCGCATCCGCGAGAAGCTCGGCTGTCTTGCGTTCGTGGACTACCGCGTCCAACCGGTGTTGGACAGTCTGGAGGACTGGCTCGCGCGGGTGCCGACCAAGGGCCCGGTCACTGGCGCCCTCTTCAACGAGGGCTTCGGGCTGATGCTCTTGGTTTCCGATCCGCGGAAGATGAGCGATCACGGCGCCGGGATCCTGGCGCTGCAGGAGCTGATCCCCGACCGGGCAGAAGAGCCGACCGTGGATGAGGACCAAGAGGACGATGACTGCGAATGGTCCTTCGACGGCCCGCTCGGCGACGCGGAGCCCGATGAGCCGAATGCCGACTGGGACCCGGGCGAAGGACGGCCGCAGGAGCAGGCATCCTTCTACTTCTGATCGACACCGAGGACCGCCGCGTGCGGTCCTCCTTCCCCAACCGGGGCGCCTGTTGCCCCGGCTTGGGGCAGCGGTGCGCCCCTCCTTCGAGGAACACACCATGTTGCACACGTTGAGAAACGCCCTGCCCATCGTGGCGGCGGCGCTGGGCCGGAAGTTCGGCGTCGAGGTCGGGGTGGGTGGTCATGATGCCTGCACCGACGGCAGGAGCATCCAGATCCCGGACGTACCGGACGACCCGGCCAGCCGTGATCTGGCCTGGGGCTACCTGGCCCACGAGGCCGCCCATGTCCGTTACACCGACTTCGGGGTATACGAGCAGGCGGCCCGCGAAGGACCGCTTCAGGCAATCCTGCAGAACCGCATCGAGGACGTGCGCATCGAGCGTGAGCTCGCGCACCCCTACCCGGGCACCCGGGCGACCATCGCCACGGTGCTGCGCCGGATGCTCGCCGAAGGCCGGCTTTCGGCCCCAGAGCCCAGCGATCACCCGGGCCAGGTGCTTGCAGCCTATCTGCTGCTCGCCCTGCGCCACGAGATTCTGGGTCAGGACGTGCTGGCAGCGGAGGCCCGCAAGGCGGCCGAGACGCTGCGGCAGGTCTTTCCGGCTGTTTTCATCGCGCGTCTGCGGATGCTCATGGCATGAGGTGCCGGGCCTGACCAGCACCGCGGAGTCGGTCGACCTGGCCCGGCGCATCCGGCGCCTGATCGAGGAGCAGTCCAAGCATCCGCCCAAAAACGGCTCGGGACGGACAGATGGATCGGACGAGCAAAACCCGACCGGCCAAAGTTCCGGCGCCGACGGCGAACAGGGCGACGGTACATCTTCCCAGGAAGGCAGCGCAGGCCAGCCGGCAACAGGTGGTCAGGACTCTGGAAAGAATGGCAGCGATCCGCAGGGGTCAGCGTTGGCTCAACCGGATGCGGGTGACGGGAAGGACTCACCGGACACCACAGATTCGGGCGACGGCGCCGGGGGTGTTCCCGACAGGGACGCCGACGGCTCCGCTCCGCGGGATGCCCTCGCCGCCGTTCTCTCCGCGGACGCGGACGACTGTGCCGGCGACCTGTTCACCGCGGTCGGAAAGCTGCTCGGAACGCAGGCCTGCGCGACCAACGCGGTCCGGCTGCCGCTGCCCGAGGACTATGCGGGCAACGCGCTGGCGGGCATGCGCCTGCTGGCCAGGGTCCAGGCGGAGTCGGCGCGGTTGAGCGCCCGTCTTCAGGGCCTCGTGCAGGCCAGCCGCATGGATCGCCCACGGCCGGTGCGCAGCGGGCGGCGACTGGACACGAGGCGGCTCCATCGCGTCGCGGTGGCCGATGAGCGCATCTTCGCGCGCAGGGCCCACCGCATCGCCCCCAACACGGCGGTCCACCTGCTGGTGGATCTGTCGGGGTCGATGGCAGCGGCGGTCCATCGCAACGATGGCACGGTCACGACAAGGGCCGACAGCGCGCTGGAGTCGGCGCTCGCCCTGGCGTTGGCGCTCGACGGGATTGCCGGTGTGACGGTGGCCGTCACCGCGTTTCCGGGGAGGTCGGGACGGCCCGACCGTGTGACCAGGATGGTCAGGCACGGCCAGTCACCCCGGGCGTGTGCCGGGGCATTCATCCAGGCGGCACGGGGCGGAACCCCGATGGCGGAGGCCCTGTGGTACGCCGCGGCGGATCTTGTCGCCTGTCGTGAGGAGCGGCGGATGGTGGTGGTCCTCACCGACGGTGAGCCGGACAGCCCGTCGGAGGTGTTGCGGCTCCTGGCGCTCTGCCGCCAGGCGGGGATCGAGACGGTCGGGGTGGGCATCGGCATCGACGTGCGCCACCTGTTCCCCACTGCCATCGAGGTGACGGAGGCGAAGGACCTCAAACGTGAGCTGTTCGGCGTGGCCGAGCGGCTGCTCGTCGGGATCGCCGCCTGAGGGTTTGGGTCTGATCGGTCCGTCCGGGAAACCGGGCGGGGCGGTCGGACCCGGTGTTTCACGAACTTCCAAGATTCGCCCCCCTCGCCACCGGCCAATCTCCCCACAATGCGACACCGCGTCAAAGGTAGA
>CAWJRN010000017.1:0-96546 GCA_963845265.1 uncultured Gammaproteobacteria bacterium
CTCTCCGCCACACAACAACAAGAAAAACTTTGCGTGATAGATTGTTACGCTGGAGTGCGCCTTTCCGCCCGCCAGTCGATCCCCCAGGGTGACACGGGTTTGGCCATCATCCGCTCTAGACCAGAGCAACCACCGCGCTGCAGGCGTGACTGAGTCGTCAGATCGAATGCGATCGTCCAGGAGCCAGCCCGGCGGCTGATTGGATACTCGCCAGTCAGATGCGGCTGATCTCGCCAACCCGCGATAATCGCTAACGTCGCTGTTTGGCAGGACGCTGGTACTGCCCAGTCCGAGCATTGCAATTGGTCAGCCGGATGCCGTAGGCTCGGGCCGAGAAGCGGCGGTATGGCGGAAAATGGACAGGGAGGGAGAGCCTTTGCCCGAGCTCGATCAGTACAGAATATTGTTCGATCACTCACCGGTTTGCATCCACGAGATAGACACCGACGGCCGCATGGTGTCGATGAACCCCGCCGGGCTCAGGCTCATCGGGGTCACCGATCCGAATGAGATCGTCGGGGTCCGCTACTTGGACTTCGTAAGTCCTCAAGACCGCCAACGGATCGGGCGTCTCATGGCCCAGGCACTCGCCGGGCAAGCCGCAGAATTCGAGTTTAGCGTTGCGGGGGCCAAGCGCACGCGCGTCTTTACCTCTTGCTTCATCCCACTGCCCAATGCGGCCGGCGACATCGTCAAGCTGATCGGCATTTCCGCCGATGTTTCGATGCGCGAGTCAGAGCAGGCCGAACTGCTCCGTATGAACCGGGCGCAAGCGGTCCTCGCACGCTGCAACCATAACCTGGCTCGTGCGACCGACGAGAGGGATCTCCTGCAGGCCCTCTGCGACAACCTCGTAGACCTGGGAGGCTACGGTTTCGCCTGGATTGGATACATGCGCGAGGGCAGTAGGCCTGGGGTGAATATGGTCGCCCACGCGGGTCTGGGGCATGCGGACTTCGCAGCCGCCGCGTTGGCGGCGACGAACGCCACCGACAGCCCAAGTGCCTGCCGGATCGCTATCCAAAGTGGACATCCGGTCATCGTCCGCGACATCGAGCATGAGCCGGAACTAGTCCCGTGGAGAGACATGGCGCTGCGGTTCGGATACCACTCCATGGTTGCCCTACCGCTCAAGGCGGAAGGGGGCGCCTTTGGTAACCTCAGCATCTTCTCGGCCGAGGTGGACGCCTTCGACGACCGGGAGGCCGCCTTGCTCACAGATCTCGCGGGGGATCTGGCGTACGGTATCCAGACCGTCAGGTCACGCGCGGCCCAGGCGCAGAAGGTCCGCCGGCTCAGGGAAGAGGCCGAGAAGGACGAGCGCAAGCGCATCGCGGCGACCTTGCACGACGTCGTCGGCCAATCCATGCAGGCCGTCAATCTCACGCTGAAGCGGCTGCGAGCATCGGCGGCAACCGGGTCGAAAATGCCCCGAGACCTGCTCGACGGAGCGATCGTCGAGGCCGGTACCGCTATCGGACAGCTTCGCGAGCTCAGCACGGAACTGCGCCCGATCTTTCTCGAACGGATGCCGCTCGTCGATGCCATCCGTTTCCAGTGCAGCGCGTTCAGTGGGCGCACCGGGACCGAAATTTGCGTGCGTGCCCCGGATGCCAGCGTCGAACTGCCGGATCGGGTCAAGGAGCAGTGCTTTTTGAGCTTCCGCGAGGCATTGGCAAACGCGGTACGCCATGCGAAGGCCAACCGAGTCGACGTGATCCTGGACACCCCGTGGCCACGCAAATTGACCCTCAAGATCATCGACGACGGCGTAGGTTTTGACACGCACATCGCGTTTCAGCGCTCCGCCGGTCTCGGCCTGTCCATGATCCAAGAGCGCGCCGCGAGCGTCGGCGGCCAGGCGGAAATCGTCAGCATCCCCGGGAGCGGGACCTGCGTCACCATTGATGTCCCGCTGACCATGGAGGCAACGCCGTGACCATCAGCGTCATACTTGCCGACGACCACGCCGTGTTGCGACAAGGATTGGCTCCGCTGCTGGAGATGGAACCCGACATCGTCCTCCTCGCCCAGGGCGCCAACGGCCAAGAGGCGTGGCAGCAGATCCAGGCCCATCAACCCGATGTCGCCATCCTCGATATCGGCATGCCGGAGCTATCCGGCATCGAGGTGGCGCGCGAGGTCGCGGCGCAGGGGCTCGATACCCGAGTCGTGCTCCTGACCATGCGCGACGACCCCAACGCCGCCGCCGACGCGCAGGAGGCCGGTGCTTCGGGCTACGTGTTGAAGGACAGCGCCTTTGAGGAGTTACTGCTCGCCGTACGGACCGTGGCCGCTGGCGGGACCTTCATGACCCCGTCCATCCAGGCCAAGCTGCGCGAACTCAAGCGCAGTGGAGGTACGACCGTCACCCTGTCGGCCAGGGAGCGCGAAGTCATCCGCCTGATCGCCCTGGGCAACAGCAGCAAAGAGATCGCCCGAATTTTAGACATCAGCCCGGCGACGGTCGGCACCTACCGCAATCGGCTGATGGAGAAGCTTTCGCTGCATACGGTTGCGGACGTGGTGCGGTATGCGGTTCGGGCGGGGATGGTGGATTGATCGGTTGTCCGAACTGTTACGCCCATGCGCCGAAGGCATCGGACGCCGCTTCGTGGCACTCGTACGGCGCTTTACCGGAATCCGCGAGGCCGTCGTCCTAGCAGGATGCGGGGCCCATCCCCGCCGCCCTGACCGGCGGGACATTCTGATTGCTCACCGGAGGTAGTCGTACCGCCGTCCCCGGACGAATTCACCTGATACGGTTGCTGCGCTTACTCCGACTCCGCTGAAGTCATAGCTGCGTGCAAGCTGCAGGAGTCAGAGGACAGGACGACCCCGCCGATCAACGATTTCGCAGGTCAGCGGCGGATGAGGGAACTTCTCGACCGCCGGTTTCAAGTCAGCATGTCGCATGCGTCCAGCGCGACCAAAGCCCTCCCCCGCACCTTTCATGCTTTGTCCCAGATCAATCTGCGTGTCGGTAGATTCACCCACACAATTGTAGGTTGATCGTACGGCAGCGCGGATACTTCCTGCCAAGTATCTTTAACATCGACGATCCGGATGGGAAGTGCTGTCCGGTATTGGAACCAGCCGCGGGAAGGCAAAGCAAGCCGACTCAGGGAGGGGGAATGGAGCAACGGCAGGGCAAAGATCCGGGTGAGATCAGGAGTGCTGCATTGCAGGACCTGACCCTCCGTCTCTTGCGGGAAGAAGCCTTTAACAAGGATCGTATCACTGCAAAACTTGATGAGCATCTCGCCGCCCCGCCAGAGGCTCCTTTCCAAAGATTGCGGCAGCCAGGATTTCGCTGTCGATTGCGAGATTGGTAACGACGCCACTCGAAATGCTGCTGACTGGCATTTCAATGGATCTCGTAGCCTAGCAAGAATGAGGAAACGTCAGGAACCAATCGTTACACCGATGAGGAACGCATACCCTCCGCCAATACCATAAGATCCCAGAGGAGATGGAGCCATGCAGACCAAGAACATCCAGCACGAGCCGCGCGAGCACCGCCCACCGATCGTCTTCGATGCCGACGGCTTCCTGATCGACCCGAGCACATGGAGCCGACAGGTGGCTCGCGTGATCGCCGAGATGGACGAAATCGACCCCCTCGGCCCGGACCACTGGTCGGTGATCTATTACCTTCGCGAGCATCGACTCACCTACGGCTCCATTCCTCCAATGAGCCAGGTCTGCCGCACGGCCCACCTGGGCAAGTATGCAGTCCACCGGCTCTTCGG
The DNA here is from genome assembly GCA_963845265.1 of uncultured Gammaproteobacteria bacterium. Taxonomy (GTDB): domain Bacteria; phylum Pseudomonadota; class Gammaproteobacteria; order Chromatiales; family Chromatiaceae; genus DYRB01. The sequence continues at coordinate 3,753 of CAWJRN010000017.1, forward strand.
CGGCTGCCGCTCCGCCTGGCGCATCGCGGGTCTGCCCAACCCAGGCGAAGAGGCGCTGACCTACATGAGCTAAGGCGATTTCTGTCAATTCTCATACCATCCTGCTTGTCTTTTCGCCCGGCTTCGGCGTCGCGACAACAGTTGCATAGTGCGACTATGCGCCTGCTGTCACTCCTTGAAGCCGAACGAAAATCCGGCGCAATCTGGTATGAGAATCTCCGGCAATCGCCTAAGACGAGGACCGCGGGACGCCGACGGGGCAAGCCACCTCGACCGCGGCCCTGCTGTCACTCACTCGTCCCTCCGCACCCCCACCCAAAAACTCTCGGAGACATGAAGATGAAACGCCAGGTCGATGTCGCGGTGATCGGCGCGGGACACGCAGGGCTGAATGCCATCAAGGAGATTCGCAAGGTCACCGACAACTACGTGCTGATCAACGGCGGGCATCTCGGCACCACCTGTGCGCGAATTGGCTGCATGCCTTCCAAGGTCGCATTGCATCTGGGCGAGACGCGCAGCAACGGGGCCCATGGTCCCGGGCTTGGCATCGCGGGAGGGGAGACCATCAGAGTCGACACTGCCAAGGCCATGGAGCGTATCCGGGACTTGCGCGATCTGTTCGTCGATCTCATCCTCGCCAATACCACGGACGACATGGGCGACAAGCTCATCGAGGGCTATGCGGAGCTCGTCGATCCGCGCACCATCCGGGTCGGCAACCAAACCATCCACACTGGAGCCACGGTCATAGCGACCGGGGCGTCCTCGTTCATACCGCCGGAGTGGCAAGCCTTCGAGGACGGCATCCTAACCGTCGAGACCTTATTCGAGCAGGAGACCCTCCCCGAGTCCATCGCCGTCCTGGGGCTCGGCCCCATGGGGATCGAGCTGGCTCAGGCCTTGCACGGACTGGGCGCCAGGGTCGTTGGCGTCGAGCGGGGCGACGCCATCGCGCGCATCGACGACCCCGTCGTCAATAGCATGGCCATCGAGATCATGGCGCGAGGCTTCCCCCTTTGGCTCGGGGCGGACGTCCGCGTTGACCGGCAGGGCGACGGATTCCGGGTCAGTTCGGGCGAGCGCGAGACCCAGGTGGACAAGCTGCTGGTTGCCGTGGGCCGTCACCCGAACCTCCGCGGGATGGGGCTGGAGCGCCTGGGGGTCACAACCAACCACCAAGGCGTGCCGGAGCACCACCCACACACCATGCAGGTCGGCTCTCTGCCCATCTACATCGCGGGCGACGCTGGCGGCGGGCTGTCCACGTTGCAGAGAGCGGCCGACCAGGGACGCATCGCCGGACACAATGCCGCACGCGGCGGTGCGACGGCGTTTAAACCCAAGACCAATATGTCCATCGTGTTCTGCAACCCGAACGTCGCATCGGTCGGGGCCTCATGGTCCGACCTGGACCCGGAAGCCACCGCCGTCGGACAGGTTCGCTTTGGACCCGTGGGACGTGCGGTGATCGCCGGAAGGAACCGCGGGGTGTTGCGGCTTTATGCTGATAAGCAATCCGGGCAGATCCTGGGTGCCGCCATGGTCGGCGCCGAATGCGAGCACCTTGCCCACCTGGTCGCGTGGGCCGTGGAGGCGGGCATGACGGTGACCGAGGCCCTGCGGATGCCCTATTACCACCCTGTTTACGAGGAAGCGATTCAGGACGCGCTGTACGACCTGGATCGGCATCTGAACGGGACCGACTCAAGCATGGTGCAGTTCAAGCGCCTGGAACCGGTGGCAGCCGTCGGCGTGCATGGCCGCCGATTCTTGGCCCCATTGCATTCGGTTCGGGCTTGGGGTCGGAGGAATTTCCTTGGAGGGTAGGTGGCTCCGCCATGCGACGGGGCAGCGTCCCGGGACACCCCGCAGTGGTGCCCAGAGGCGGCCGCGATCAGGGATGCCCGGGAGAGGTGGCTAGCCGCGGGTCTGGCCGGTGCTGCGCGCGGGTCGTCCGCAAGTTATTAAGAGTTCCCCACGCCCGAGCGGGCCGACGCAAAGGGCCGCCCCATCCAATGAGAAGGCCTCAGGAGTCAACGATGAGCTGCATGATCCCGGCTGCCTGCGTTTTCTGCCGGCACTATCACAAGGAGCGCAACGAGCACAGCGACGAGTTGCCGAGCTGCGACGCCTTCGACGCCATTCCCGACCAGATCTTCATGGGCGAAGTCGATCACACGGAACCTTTGCAAGGCGACAACGGGGTGCAGTTTCAGCTCAGAGAAGAGTATCGGGAAGATTTCATGGAACTCAACGAAGTGCGCGCGGAGATGGGACTGCGGGTTTACCGCGCGCCGTAACGACGACCTGCGGTGCGGCGGATTGCTCTCTGCCTAGTTCTGGCCGGTTGCAGTGGGTCTGCCCTGTCGCAGGTCGGGGCGGCCGGGCGGCCCGCTGGTGGCGCGAGACCCGAAGCGGACATCACCCTGCTGCCTCCGACGGTCTGCCATCACGCTGAAAGCTTCCGGCGCTTGGCCGGCAACAACCCTGGACCTTGGGGCATAGCTGACTGATACCACAGGGCCTAACCGGAGGTCGCTATCGCGGCCAATTGCGTTGCACGTGGGGGAACGCCTGATCGCTGGTTCTGGGTCAGCACCGTCAAGTGAGCCCAGCGCATCTCTAACCACTCCCGCACCCTTCACTCATTGTCACCGATCAATCTGCATGTCGGTTCAATTACCTAGGCCTTTGTCGGTTGAGTCACCTACACCCTTGTAGGTTGATGGTACCGCAGCACTGAAGCGTCCTACTGCACTAACCTTCACGTCATCGGTACGGTGGGCGAGTTCTCTCGGGGGTTCGAACGAGCCGAGATGCGCGGAAAGACAACAAAGTCGACTGCGGGGAGCGAGTGGAAGGTGAACTCAATATCCATGGTTGGATCAGGCCGAAATACCTTACGGCAAGATTCCCACCAATGCCTTTCAGTAGGCTCGCGCCTCTCATGAGCGTGTTTCGAAACCCTCAAAAAGTAGTCGACTAATAGCGATTCCAAAGACCCTGACCGGAGGTCGCTATCGCGGCAGGGCGTCATCTATCATCAATGTGTTGGAGGATGACCATGAGCATTACACGCAGAACCTTTGTCCGGGCAACTGTGAGCAGTATGGCTGTATCGACGGGTATGGGCGCGGGCATTTTTGCATCCCGCAGTGTGGCGGCGGCGCTCCCGGCACAGACCTTCTTTGCGACGTCGCCGGATGCGGCTATCAGTGCGGTCCTGGGAACTGACCAGAGTACGCCAGACCCCGCGGTAGAGCTGGATGTGGCAGGCATGGTGGAAACAGCGGATGTTGTGCCGGTGTCCGTGAGCACGACCCTGGACGACGTAGCATCCATTACCATCGTTGCAGACAACAATCCAAATCCGATCATCGCGCACTACCGGTTGGATCCACGGTTGCAGCCCTACGTGGCGACCCGCGTGCGTCTGGCTAAGTCGGGTGACGTTCGCGCGCTGGTCATGGCCGGTAAGTCAGTCCACGGTACCAGCAAGAATGTGGAAATTAGCATCAGTGGCTGTGGCGACCCAGAGGCAGATGCCCAGCCAGGGCCGCGGGACAAAACGATGTCCGATGCCATTCGCATGAAGCTTACGAAGGCCGACGGCGGCGTGGTCGTACGAGCCCTGGTCACTCACCCGATGACGCCGCCACGCAACCCCGCGGCGCAGGGATCTGCAGTGTCTGGGGCCTTTATCAATGAAGTCAGGGCGGAGCTGAACGGCAAGACTGTCCTAACCGGAGAATGGAGCGCAGGCGTGGCGCAGAATCCGTACTTGGCGTTCAAGATTCGGCAGGCAACCCCAGGCGACGTCATCCGTCTAACTTGGACTGACAGTGCCGGAAACAACGGTTCATCGCAGGCCACGGTCGACGCTTAGATCGATAGAACGATCGCCAAACCCATTGGGTCCGGTTTTCCTACCCCCTCCCCTAATGGGCCCAGCGATGGAACTGATGACCCCAAGGAAGGGGTCAGCACCCCCCGTCCGACTTTGCTTAGCCCTAGAGGAGCAGCCCTATGAAACTTCATCATGCTTATCTAGCGTTCGGCTGCCTTGCGTTCGGCCTACCGTTGCGGCGAAGCAGCCGGACCCTGCTGCCGCCGCAGGCCAAACACTGTTCGAGAAGCACGGTTGTACCAATTGTCACGGGGCCAACGGGGCCCATCCGACCTCGCGCTATGTCCCCCATCCTGCGGGGTAAACCGGCGGATTACATCTTCGAGAACGCAAGCGCGATCTTCGCGGGTGGTGAGAAGTCCAACAAGACCCACATCATGCACGAGCAATTTTGCATCGGGGAAAACATGGAGGAAGGTTGTTACCCGCCACCCAGTCCCGCAGACCTGCGGGTGATCGCCGACTGGCTGAGCGGGGACATGGCCCTGGCTGAGAAGCACAAGACCGAACAAGGTCTATACGCGACCTCCTTGGATGCATATAAGCAACTACAGGAACTGGGCAATAAGGCCTTACTCATCGACGTGCGCAGCCGAGCAGAGGTCGCTTTCCTGGGCATACCGACCATCGCCGCCGCCAACATCCCCTATATGACCCCGGACTTCTACGACTGGGACTCCAAGAAGCACAACTTCAAGATGGAACCCAACAGCGAGTTTACCCTGCGGGTCGAGGCTCTGGTTGCGGACCGCGGTTTGACCAAGGACTCCCCCATTTACTTGATCTGCCGGTCTGGCAGCCGCAGCGCTAAGGCCGCCAACCTGTTGGGACTCGCGGGGTATAAGCACGTCTATACAGTGACCGACGGTTTCGAAGGGGACAAGGCAAAGGAGGGTCCGCGAAAAGGAGAGCGCGTCATCAACGGATGGAAAAACGATGGTCTGCCCTGGACCTATTCACTGACGCAGGAGGCGATGTACTGGGAACTTTAGCCCGGCAATGACGCAGGAGGCGATGTACTACGAGCTTTGGCCTGGCAATGCTAGAAGCGGAAGACGGGGTCTTGTATTTTGCGCAGAACTCGCTAGTTTCGGGGCATGGCACGCCCACTGCGAATCGAGTTCCCCGGCGCTCAGTAGAGCAGGGATGCTCTAGGTCTCCAGCAACCTAAGCCTTGAGACCCGTTGTGAAGCCCCCTGGGAGCCTCTCAGAGGCCCCTAGGACGCATCGGGGTGGCGGAGACGAGAGATCACCGATTGGCTGGAAGGCGTGCGCTTGCCTACAATTCTCGGGTGAGAGCCTGTTACGCTAACCGACGCGGGGGGCGGGTCCATGCGCTACGATTTGATGCTGATTCCTCAGGGGACCTCGATGGGATGCTGGGCCGCCAGCATCGCGATGATCTTAGGCTGGCAGCAGCAAGCGAGCTTCGATCCGGGTCGGATCGCTGCCAATCCCGGCGGCACCAGTTATGTCCCCTCGTTGACCAGCGGTCTGGACCCGAACGATCGCTACATCCTGAGGCAGAACGGCTTCGCGGTGGAAGAGCCCGTCTGCTACACACCGGGCGGGATCGAAAGTTTGCTCAACGACTATGGCCCGCTGTGGCTCGCGGGTCTGGTTCCACTGGCGGGCGTGGCCTCTCCAGTGCCGCACATCCGCGTGGTGACCGGTATCCAGAACGGCCAAATCTATATCAACGATCCATGGCCGGTGAACCACGGGTCGCGCTACAACCGCAACTTCGGCACGATCTTCGTGGGCCAAATGGAGGCACTCGGGGAGCGGGAACTCAACCAACCGGCCCCGATCTACGTAGCCCACTTGGCCGAAACGCGCGCCTTCTGACGTTTTGGCGTGGTGAGGCGACAACGGATATCCCGTTGTGCCCCGCCAGTCCCCAGAACACCGCCATCAGCAGGTTGGCGGCAGGACCGGCCACGGCCACCCAGGCCATGTCGCGGTGCGGTCGCTTAAGATTACGCGCGTCAACGGGCACCGGCTTGGCCCAGCCGAACATGAACCCGGTCAAGGCGAACATGCCCAGGGGCACCAGCACGGTGCCGATGGGATCGATGTGCTTGAGTGGGTTCAGAATGATGCAGCCGAGCATTCACGCAGTGCGGTCGCCCAGGCGGTCTGCCATCCAGCCGTGCGCGGCCTCGTGCAGGGTCACCGCGAAGATCACCGGCAGGACCATGATCGCCAGCTTCTGGATAAGACTGAGTTCTTCCATCGCCGCAGTATACCGGGCTATTCGTCCGCCCCAGAAAGGCCGCTAGAAGTCATTGTCGTCGGGCAGAACCAGGGTGGGGCTCGTGATGGGTTCGTTCAGTTGCGCCGCCAGATCCGGGGCGGTGCGGTTGCCCCGGTGAGGTGGCGTCTTTAGCAAGACCCTACGCTCAATGCACTCGCCCAGTTGGCCACTGTCTACGCTCTGGGTTCCCCGTAGGCACAGCAGCATGCTCGATCCGCTCATCTTGGTTGAGGGTGAAGGTGGAGAGCCAGACACCTCGCTCTAGGTTTTAGGACTTCGGAGGTGTGACTGCAGCGAATCATGCCGTCACGAGGACCACCGTACTTGGACAGGTAGCTCGAAGCGCTCCCCGGCTTGGGCGCGTTGGACAACTGAAAGACAAGTACGTGTTCGACCAGCGCGAGCAGTGGTAACCCCGTCGGCGCCAGCCGCACGCCCATCGACCGCCGGAACGGCGTTTTTCTCCCCGCCAGCCCGCCTTGCGCCCTTGTCAAGAGGCTTGTCTGACCCTTCTGTCGATGGTACGGTCCCCCGCAATCCAACCTATACCAGTAGCAACCCTTGGAGGATTAATACATATGCGACCCGTGAGGTTTGTGATTTCACTCTTAGCAATGTTTGCACTTTCGCGCTATGAATTTGTCATAGCAGGCTCCTCCACTGAATCCGCCATAGTTAGAGTTGATAAACGTATCTCAGAAACGCAAAGCAACAACGCGGATTTTTCAGCGAATTCCATAGCCGGATTATACAATCTCAAGGGCGTCAGTGGGTCTAACCAGGACTATCATGGCACCTGCGAGATTATTTACGATGGGCGCAAAAAATACCGAATAGTCTGGCGCATAAATAACCAGACAAGGACAGCTGGCGCCACTCTTGATAACGATATACTCACTGCAGAATGGGTTAAGGGCGGATATACCTACAAGATGCCCTTTTATGTCAGGGAGAATGGCATTCTGGTTGGAACATATCAGCATGTCATTGAAATTCTAACTAGAGCCTACGATAACACTGTGCGGTGATTATGTTGGGCCATCTTACCAATCAGGGAAAAGATGATACCCCTTGTAATAAGGGTAATTATTGCAGACTGAATCGATACCAGACTCTGTTGATGATGGAAGGAAAAACATCGGGGTGATATGAAAATGCGAACAGAATATTTACCCAAATTTTGTGCCTCGCTTGCCCTGTTGATTGTTATGACATTGTCTGTAGGAAAAGTAAGGGCTGATGTCATCGCCGAGTTCCTGTTCTGGAACTCCATGGGGAACCAGGTCGGGAAAGCTGCCGCCAACTATAAGAACTATAGAGCAGAGCGGGACCTTTGGCAGAGCAAGATTGCTGCAGCCAGAGAGCAGATGCGCCAGTGTGGCAATTGCCCTGCGGCCAAGGCCGAACTCGATAAATGGCAGTCCATAGAAAATCAGTTCCAGGATGTTGCCGGCCAACTTGCTGCAACGGCGAGGATGCCGCCGGTAGTGGCCAGGTTTCTGGGTATCGACCTGCCAATGGCTCCGGGTCGCACCCAGGCGGAAATTGAAGAGGCCTGCACTCCCGTGCGCAAACCCTGGGTCAGTGAACGTCCCGACTTCTGTCAGGAGGCTGTTGAGCAACATATTGCCTGCATACAGAAAGTGCAGGCCCAGGAAGGCAAGCTCTGTGTCGAGGACGGCGCTGCAGCATTCGGTGGTGAGTGCTGGGAGACCACAAAGCAATATGACAACTGTTTTATGCAGGACTATGAGGCGTTTCAACGGGAAGAATCTCTGAGCGACCAGAGAAGGGCGGGAGCAATCATTCCTGAATACCGCTACCCGAAAGTCTACTACGGGTCCGTGCCGGACGACTTCATACCGGAGCTGCCACCGACGGAGATGATGCTCAAGGAACTGAACGAGCCCTATAACGACAGTTTAGGATTCGGTTATCGCTTTTTCATGGACAAACAGGGGTATGGCCATCTGGATGACATCAGGATCGGCACGTTTAGCAGAATGGAGGTTGACTTCAACAGCCCCTGCGGCGAGATCAACAGACCGAAGAATGATCCCCTGTTTAATCGTGTCTGCAATGATTATTCGGATATAACCTGGCTCTACGAGGCCAGGACGATTTCGTGTCGCTATTCCGGGGAGCCGTGGTCATACGAACCGAAGTATATCTACTGGTACGGTGAGCGGCCCGCGGGAGCGGCCATTGAAAGATTGACGCAGCGTGTTGCCAATGCCAATCACCCGCTTCTCAGGGTGGGCGAACCACGAGAGGAGTGTCCGGCAACTCTTGCAGAAGCACAAAAAGTGGAGACGCAATACCGGCAGGTTATTTCCGAGAAAGCGGCAAAGATAACTCCAATACCCGTCACCAAGGACATTCTCAGGACAGAACAGGAACTGGAGCTTTTAAAGCTATTTGAGGCAAAAGTGAAACGCCGGCAGGAAAGGGAAGCGGCCCTTGAGGCCTTCCCCAAAACCGGAATGTACGATTATGCAATAGACTTTGATCTGGGCGGTGAACAACATACCGTAAAGGGCGAATGTCTCATCTTTTCCAAAAGCGATTCCCGCTTCAACGGTTCGGCGATCTGCCGGGATACAGATGGAAACTTTTACAGCGACAAACCCTTAAACAGACATGGTTATCTGACCATGAGCTTGATGGGGGCCTCTTATTTACTCAAGGTCGATCCGGCGCATCTTCAGCAGAAGGATCATATTCTCACCGGTAATCAGGCACGGGGACGAGGGCATGCCAGAATGACGCGGACCGGCGACCTTCCGGAGGTGGCGGAGTTTCCTCTTGAGGGCCGGTATGAATTTAACATACTGCTGAACAACGAGGAGATAGCCGTGGCGTGCGACCTTGCACGAAAAGACCTGTATCAGAACCATGTTTATGCAATGCACTGTACCGATGAAAAAGGCTACCATTTCGAATCCAGGGCCGAGACAGCCAAGGTAGAGAATAAGTTTTTTCAACAAAAAGGGTATATGGGAGAGGAATCTCTTTTATTGCCGTATCTCTCTATCTATTTTGACCATCCCAAGCTGGGTGGCAAGGAATATTACTATTCCTCCCTTCCCTGGGAATCGGCGGTCAACCCGGCGGATGACCTGGTCGGCGTAAGCTATCAAGGTCATATTTCTCACATGACCAGGCTCGGAGACGTTGCAGGGATGACCTGGGCCAACGACCGCTCGCCGGAGCGGCTGCGGCTGAGCGGAAGCTGGGTGGGCGCCTTAACAGCTGGCGGCAGCATCTTCAGCGAACTCGAAATCCAGGAAACCGAGAACGGCCAGCTGCAGGCAAGGCTCACGTTCTTTGGACAGGAAACCGGCAGTTACCTGTTGAAGGGTGTGGTCGATCATGAAAAGCGCACCTTTGAGCTCACACCCTATAAATGGCTTGAACAACCATCCCGTTCCAGAATGGTCGGCTTCAAGGGCCAGGTTGCACTAACCACGGTAAGCTCGGAGTCCTTCCTGCGGGGGGAATTAAAAGGCTTTACCGTGGGGACGGCGGGTTCCGGAAGCGTTCGGTTTGTCAGGGAGAATGCGGAACTCCCTTCAGTCGATTTCAGCCAAATGGATTCCAGTCAAACCGCAATCTCAACCGGCACGGTTCAAGATAACCAGGAGAAGCGCAAGCAGGAAATTCTGGCAAGAAGGATGGAAATCCAGCAGAATACCGGTTTAAATAAGCAGCCAAAACCTGAACCTTTGCCTGAAAAACCTGCCAGGCAGTGCACGCTGGAAGAGATTGCCGGCACTTACAACACGGGTTTAGGTATTATGGAATGCGACCCGGTAGAGGGCGGACTCAATTGCTGTTACAGTAACCAATGCAGAAAGAAAGCCGAGCTGGCCTTTGATGAATCCGGACAGAACCTGGAGGGTATCTGGAACGATTCCCGCAAAAAGGGTCCGGTAATTTTCCCCGTATCCAACCAATGCGATCTGACCACGGGAAAATGGAACGTCGAGGGCAGGCCAAATATAAATGACATGAAGTCCTGGGGCACCTGGAGTGTGAGAGGCCGGAGGCCCTGATATATAGTAAGTCCCTGACTTGCGCAGTCCCTACCTCCGCCGTTTACTTCGGACAGGAGTCCTTGGGATAGGAGTAAGCTTTGTCATCCACCGTTACAGCGAAGGTTGTGATTGCCTTCTTGGCGTCTCGCTTCACGCCACTCAGAACGATGTTGTAGCTCTTCGACTCGGTTCCCGTGGAGACGGGCTTCATCATCCGGAAGACACCCCCAATGGCCCCGCCGTTGGCAGCATCGACACTATCCAGAACGGGTAGAAATACTACCTGCACAGGCGATGTCCGTAGAGAAAGTGGGCGAGCAGCAGAGCCCAAGGTTATGGTCTACGCTCTCCTTGTGAGTGGTGCTGGGAACCCCGGTGGCTTGTTCCTGAGCCTCAAACGATTGACTTGGAGGTTGCTTGCTCCAAGCTCTGGGCGGTCCCGGTCCCACCAGCCCGGTTCGGTTACCGCCCAGCATGCGGTCCGCTGCCTTGGTGGGAGGCTTGCCCTTGGTGCCTAGACACAAGGCTCCACGCTCAAAGTACCAGCGCCCCTGACCCGTCCGAGCCTCCGCAACGACACCCGGCAGTGCGGCCTTTCGGGCCGTCATATGAATGTAATATCCGGTGGGTAACCTAGGCGCTCGAAAAAAAATACTGTGCATTGGAGGAGGACAGCCATGAGTCTACAAGTAAGCCGCAACCAACTATCGAAGATCTGTCAGGTGACGCTGGGCACCGTTGATCTCTGGATTAAGCAGGGAGTACCGCACAGCTGGCGTGACAAGGCGTCCAGACGAACTGGACGACAGGTAAAGGAGCCAATTTTTGATGTGGGGGATGTGTTTTACTGGTGGCAGCAACAGCAAGTGGCCAAGTTGCAACAATAATTTCTTCTGCACCTACCCTAGGACGCGGTGTTGGTCCGATAGGGAGGATATGGCGCCGGGGGCGTAACGAACCCAACCTCGCTGGCTTCAGCCAAGTCGACTTGGGCGCCGGGGACTAGGGTTCCTTGAGGGACCAGGATCGTCAAAAATGAGTCAAATTTTGTGTGCACTGCACAAAAGATCCACGCCTCATAGGTCTGAGGCGAAGCCTCGCTAGGTGCTAGCCCGAAGTCTGCCGCTCGGTGGTCCAATGATCAGGGCTCAGTCTGCTCGATACCGCAGGTGGGCAGCAGACGGAAGGTGTACTGGCCCCGCGCCGAGAATTCGAACTTCTGGCCGCACTCGTTGAGGCCGATCAGATAGCTCAGGCTGTGCCACCCCGGGTCCACCTCGAAGCTGTAGCGTTCGCCGCGGCGCAGCCGATAGACCTCCTTGTCGTCGACAAAGAAGGACATGGTGGAGATGGCGCCCACTAGCGCCTAGACGCCCACGTTGCCCAAGATCTCGGGCTGGATTTTTTGGGCGGCCCTGCTCAAGGTTCAAGATTCCGAGAACCCTGACCTGGTCTCCAGACAACATGCACATCCGGTACCTTGATTTTGGCACCTAGGTCCTGCCGCCTAATTCAAGGCTCAAGGTTCTCGGTTCCGCGAGTCGTGAAACCTCAAGCTCGCTCCCTGAGCAAACTCCGCAAGGCTCCAAGCCTTCCGCTTTGAATCCCGTGTCCTGGTGCGCTGGTGATGGTGCCTCGCCGCCAGGAAGAGCGGAGCTGAAACCTAATCCTGCCTTCAGCGTGGCGGCCTTGGTCGCGGTTCAACGCACACCACAGCGGTTTGCAGTTGCGCGCGCCCAGATCCCGGAAAATGGCCTACACTCAACCCTCGACGGCCCGTCTACAAGCCCTTCGGAGCCCCCAGGATGCCCGGCATCCGCCCACCAACCCACGGCCCACAGGCATACAATCCGCTATCTATAAGGAGGGCCGTCTGAGGCCCCTACACCGTGCCAGGATCGGGATTAGTCCAATAGACGTTTATCCGACGTGCGCGCCAAGCTCCGCGCGAACGTCAAGATCGCGGCCTGCGCACGACGGATAAACGCTTAGCAGTTGGGCGACCAGGGGGCTATCTTCAGTTTTGCCAAATGAAAAGTCTTCACCTCGCCCCTAAGCTGGGTTCCTGAAGAGAACAACTCAACCAAAGGAGAAACAACATGGCTAACAATCACCACGGCATGCTTCCATTTAAGGGACTCGCACATCTATGCACGATGAGTCCACCTCGCCCAGGACGCTTTGCCCGCCTGTTTACAGACTTACCACCACTGTACATCGACCCGACGATCTTGCATGAGGTCGGTAAGGCAGGTGGCAAGATGGAGGACAAAGGAGCGCCCAATCTGGCCAACCATACACCGGCGGGAATGGTGTTCTTCGGGCAATTCATCGATCACGATATTACACTCGATGATAGTTCATCACTGTCTGCAACAAATGATCCCCAGGGCACTGAGAATGTGCGCACGCCAACGCTGGATTTGGATAACGTCTATGGCGATGGACCAGGGGCGAACCCTTATCTTTATGATGTTGAAAATAATGCCGGCCAATTGCTAACTGGCGCTGATTATCCGGCCACATTGATCCCGAACTGGAAAAACCAGAATGACCTCCCTCGAACTCCTAAAGGGACGGCCATCATTGGTGACCCTCGCAATGATGAAAACCGGATCGTCTCTCAAATCCAGCTCGGGCTCTTGAAGTTCCACAATACGGTTATTGGCTCAGGAGTCACGAAAAGACCATTCGAGAAGGCTCGCGAAATAGTCACATGGCATTATCAGTGGATCGTGGTCAACGATTTTTTGCGCACCATGTGCGGAAACTGGATCGTCGATGACATTCTGACAAACGGGAGAAAGATTTATCGACCTGAGTGTGTGGGTAGTGGTGAAGCGTTCATCCCTATCGAGTTTTCTACCGCAGCATATCGATTCGGACACACCATGATTCCGCAGAAGCTACGCGTGAAAGTCGGCGGTCCGCGGCACATAATCTTGGATAAGAACAGTAAACTGGGAAAGGGCTTCCAGCCGATCACAGATGCAGCGGCGGTTGTGGAGTGGGCGGCCTTGTTGGACAGCGGAAATGGCCAATACGAGCGCGCTGGAGAAATGGATGTGAAGTTACCCAAGGCGCTCCTTGATCTGTCCTTCTTGCAAGGTCAGACACCGCCAGTTTCCGATTCTGAACGATCTCTTGCCGTGCGTAATCTTCTCCGCGCACAGAGCTTCCTCGTGCCTTCGGGTGAACAAGTTGCGGAGGCGATGATCCGTGCTGGGGCAAACGAAATTACCCCGAATATGATCGAGAAAGTGCGTGCAGCCGGAAAGACACTTGGGTTACTCAAAGCAACGCCGCTGTGGTTGTACATCCTTGCCGAAGGAAAGGCCATCGGACGCATGGATGAAGGCGCACAGGGGCAGATGAAATTTGCAAAAGGTGAAGGATTGGGCCCGGTGGGCGCAAGAATCGTTGCGGAGGTCATCATTGGGCTACTCGAACTCGATTCACGATCCTATTTAGGATCGAATCGCAATTGGTCGCCACTGGACACTATTGACAAGATTGGAGCCAACGGCGTCACTTCCCTATATCAGCTTCTTACCGCGTAAGAATATTCGCCCAAGAGGGATAGGAAGGGGGATTTTATCCCCCTCCCTCCCACACCACCCGGCATGCGGGTCCTCACTAGGCGGTTCATAAGAAGGGGGTACGCGACAGTCTCAGGCATAACCATGAGCTTTCATCCATTGATCGCGAATGCCAATCAAGCCCTGGCGTTTAAGCCAGTCGGTCGTCATCCCGGCCTGGGTAGCCAGCCACCTTTCGTTACGGAGGCTCTATGCGCTTTAATGTAACTGCTCTATCTCTTACAGCCGGGCTAATCTGGGGCGGCGCGATCCTGATGGTTGCCTCGGCGCACTCGATTTGGCCTAGTTACGGCGGTGCTTTCCTTGAACTGATGGGCTCCATCTACTCGGGCTATCATCCCGGCCCTGGCATCGGTTCGATCATTACAGGGACACTATACGGGTTAGTGGACGGGGCAATAGGGGGGGCCGTATTCGGCTGGCTGTACAATTTCCTGTCGGGGAAATTTCCGAGTCGGGCAGGCTAACTGCACCGGTGAGTAGAGACGCCCGGCGAAAACGGCTGCTCCCGAACAAAGTACCTTGGCTCGGCGCCGCTCTCTACTACTCGTCCGGCCGGACACTACAGCGAAATTATAGTGGTTGGGTCGGTATGCGGCTGCACTAGGCGAGACCGCTCACCTTCAGCTACCGCATGCTGGGGGTACGTTTCAACGAGGGTCAGCAACCGGCCGCTTGCAGACACTCGCCCGTCGGCCCTTAGCAACTGCTTAATCCTGCTAAGCGGCCACCGATCTCTCGCCGGCGGTAGACGGCCAGGACCAGTTGCGGTCAGCAGTGTGGCACGAACGGCAGGTCTACCCTTTTGTCTTCTGTAACGAAATAGAGGCAAAAGGGCAGACCCCAACCCTGCCCGCACCCCGGGTGAGCAGGTCGGGCGAGCCGGAAGGACTTGATCCGACGACTCCCTCAGGGACTCAAGTGCTGGCTAACAACTCCACTCCAGATTGTTACCCGAGCGGGCATCGAAGAGATGCACCATGGCCGGATCTAGGGTCAAGGCCAGGCGATGACCTGCACAGAGGGGGGTGCCCGGGTCCAGCCGGGCGATCAGGCGCACCCGCTCGGAGGGCAGCGCGGTCCAGTTGGCCAGGGCCGGGGGCAGCGGCATGGGCAGGGGCCCGCCGTCGAAGTGGACGAACAGCTCGGCGCCTAGCCACTCCACCAGGTCGACCCCAGACTCCCAGATCGGCCCGAGGGTCACCCCCTCGGCGTCGGCGGGCGTCAGGCATTCGGGTCGGAAGGCCGCGACGACAGGGCCGTCGGGGCAACCTAGTCGCCGACGCCGGATGGGGCCGAGGTTCAATTCCACCATGGGCAGGATCAGCCGACTGGCCTCCAGACGCGCCGGAAGCAGGTTCATCGCCGGGGTGCCGATGAAGCCGGCGACGAAGAGGTTGGCAGGATGGGCGTAGAGTTCCCGCGGCGAGGCGACCTGCTGGATCTCGCCGCCGCGCAGGATGGCCACCCGGTCCCCCAGGGTCATGGCCTCGGTCTGGTCGTGGGTGACATAGACGGTGGTGGTCCCCAGCCGGCGCTGGAGCCGGGCCAGCTCGGCGCGCATCTGGGCGCGCAGTTGGGCGTCGAGGTTGGACAGGGGCTCATCGAGCAGGAAGACCTTGGGCCGGCGCACCATGGCCCGGCCCATGGCGACGCGCTGACGCTGGCCGCCGGACAGATCCCCGGGGCGACGCCCCAGCAGGTCCCCGATAGCCAGGAGCCCAGCCGTCTCCGCCACCCGGGTGGCGATCTCGGCCTTGGGCAATCCGGCGAGCTTGAGCGGGAAGGCCAGGTTCTCCCCCACGCTCAGGTGCGGGTAGAGGGCATAGCTCTGGAAGACCATGGCCATGTCCCGGTCCCTGGGGTCCAGGCCGAGCATGGAGCGGCCGTCGACCAGCAGGTCCCCGGCGGTCGGCTCGTCCAGGCCCACGATCAGGTTGAGCAGGGTCGACTTGCCGCACCCGGAGGGCCCGACCAGGATGAACAGCTCCCCGTCCCGAACCTTAAAGCTCGCGTCGCGCACGGCGAAGCTGCCGTCGGGGAACTGCTTGCTGACGTGTTCGAGGACGATCTCTGTCATGGCACTACCCCTTCACCGCCCCGGCGGTCAGGCCAGCGACGATGCGTCTTTGAAACAACAGGATGGGCAGGACCACCGGGATGGTCACCAGTATCGAGGCCGCGGCGATGGCGCCGGTGGGCTGCTCGAAGCGCGAACTGCCGGTGAAAAAGGCAATGGCCGCCGGCACGGTCCGCGAGGCGCTGGTCGAGGTGAGGGCCGCGGCGAACAGGAAGTCGTTCCAGGCGAAGACGAAGACCAGGATGGCGGAGGCGAAGATCCCCGGCGCCACCAGGGGCAGGATGACGTGGCGCAGTGCCCCGAGCCGGGTCGCCCCGTCCACCCGCGCCGCCTGCTCCAGCTCCCAGGGGATCTGGCGGAAGAAGGCGGCGATGGTCCAGATGGCGAGCGGCAGGGTCAGGGCCATATAGGGGACGATGAGCCCCACCCAGGTATCGAACAGGCCCAGCACCCGCCACAGTTCGAACAGCGGCCCGACGATGGCGATGGGCGGGAACATGGCCACCACGAGCGCCGCCCCCAGGACCAGGCGCCGCCCGGGGAAGCGCAGGCGCACGATGGCGTAGGCGGCCAGGGTAGCGATGGCCACCGAGATCAGGGTCGCGATCAGCCCGATGCCAAGGGAATTGCCCAGGGCCGCCGGGAATTGGGGGTCGCGAAAGACCGCAACATAGTGCTCCAGGCTCGGGGATTGGGGCAGGAAGGCCCCGTCACCCAGCTCGCTCGCCGGCTTCAGCGACAGGGACAGCAACCAGGCCACCGGCACCAGGGCGTAGCAGAGTACCACCAGCACCGTGAAGCGCCAGAACAGCAGCTCCAGCACTGATGGCTCCAGTGCGCCTTGCCCTGGACCTCACGAGGCGCCCTCCCCGGCCGAACGAGCCACGACGAAAGGCGGTGAGGAACCCCAGGGCAATGGCGATGGCACCGATGAAGATCAGTACCGCGACCGCCGAGCCCAGCCCGAGGTTGAGTCGCGCGATCAGGGCCTGATAGGCGAGGACCGAGACCGACTCCGTGTCCTGGGCCCCGCGGGTCTGGACATAGACGGTGTCGAAAATGCGGAAGGCGTCCAGGGTACGGAACAGTAAGGCCACCAGGATGGCCGGTCGCATCAGCGGCAGGGTCACGTGGCGGAAGCGCTGCCAGGCGGATGCCCCGTCGACGCGGGCCGCGGCGAGCAGGTCGGCTGGAACCAGGGTCAGGCCGGCGAGCAGCAGCAGGGCGACGAAGGGTGTGGTCTTCCACACCTCGGTGGCGATGATGACCACGAAGGCCGACCAGCGCTCCGCCAGCCAGGCCTGGTCCAGCCCGAGCAGACCGTTGACGAACCCGGTGGTCGGGTCGAAGGCGAAGCGCCAACCCAGGGCCGCGACCACGGTGACGATGGCATAGGGCACCAGGGCGGCGGCGCGCACTGCGGCGCGGGCGACCAGGGTGCGGTGCATGACCAGGGCCAGGGCAAAGCCGAGGACCAGCTCGATGGCTACCGACCCGGCGGTGAGCACTAGCGTGTTGGCCAGGGCCCGCCACCAAACCTCGGAGGTCAGGATGCTCCAGTAGTTGGCCAGACCGACGAAGACGCGTTGGTCCGGGAAGCGCAGGTCGTAGCGGTACAGGGACAGCCAGACCGCATAAACCAGCGGGTAGGCGGTTACCAGCACCATGGCCAGGACCGCCGGGGCGCAGAGCAAGATCCCCAGGCGGCGTTCGTCCAACAGGGGCCGCCTCACAGCAACCCCTCCGAGCGCAGGGCGCGGCCCACCGCGTCGCGCAGGCGCTGGACGTCACGGTCAGGGTCGATGTCTCTGAGCGGGTGCAAGGTCCGGGCGATGGCGATGGAGATGTCGTTGTAGAGCGGGCTCTGGGGCCGCTGCACCGCGTCCGCCAGGGTATCCCTCAGGACGTCGGCAAAGGGAAAGGTGCTGCGCACCTCCGGCTCGTCGTAGAGGGCCGAACTGGTGGGCGGCAGTCCGCCCAGACGAGCGGCGATGCGTTGGTTCTCCTCGGAGACCAGGCAGGTGGCGGCCGCGAAGGCCAGCGATGGGTGGCTGGAGTGGGCGGCCACCCCCAGGTTGATCCCGCCGATGGTCACCCGGCCGGGTCGACCCGCGTCCACCGCCGGCCAGCGCGCCCAACCCATGTGGCTGGCGATGTCCGGGACATTGGCCTGGGCACTGGGCCAGACATAGGTGTAATTGACCATGAAGGTCGACCCGCCCCCCTCGAAGGCGAGGCGGGTATGGTCCTCGCGGCTGGTAGACAGGGCAGGGTCGGCCGCCGGGGATCGGGCCAGCCGTCGCATCAAGGCCAGGGCCTTGCGAGTTGGTTCCGACTCCAAGGAGACCTGCTGGCCGCTCGGGCCCAGCACCGACCCACCGGCGGAGGCAAGCAGGGAGACGAAGAAAACCGTCAGCCCCTCGTAGCGTTCGCCCTGAACCTGGATGCGTCCGCGCTCACCGAGCGCCTCGGCGACCCGGAGCATCTCGTCCCAGGTCGTCGGCGGTGCCGACACCCGGTCTGTGCGGTACCACAGGAGTTGGGTGTTGGTGGTGAAGGGCGCGGCCCAGAGGCGCCCCTGGTAGGTTGCGCTGGCCAGGGGCCCGGCGATACGCCCGGCCTGGACCTGTGCCGCCTGGTCCCCGGGCCACGGCAGGAGCCAGCCGGCCTGGGCGAACTCCGCGGTCCAGATCGTGTCCATGCCGATCAGGTCGATGTCCCCGTCCCCGGCGGCCAGCCGTCTGACGAGCTGCTCGCGCTGCTGGTCGGCGTCTGCCGGCAGATCCACCAATTCAATGCGGTAGTCGCCCTTGGCCACAGCAGAGCAGCGCCGGGCCGCCTCCGCGAAGGCGCCTGACGGCTCCTTGAAGACATACCAGCGCAGGGTCGGCGGCTGAGTCTGCGGGCTCTGGCCGCAAGCGGCCAGGGTCAGAGCCAGCATTGGGCAGAGGACGGCACCCAATCGGTGAGGTCGGAAGAGCATGCCCAGACATTAGGGGGTTTGAGGCAGGGCGGTCAACCCGGCCGGGTCCATTCACCGTCCCCGGCCTCCCTTCAGATTGCCTCAAACCGTATCGACTCAACGGCCTCCAGGCCCGCCCCCTACTGGGCAACGCACAGGTCGCGATGGTCCGGAAGGGCGCGCCAGCTCTCGGGGAACCAGCCCAGGGACTTGATAGAGGCGCAGCGTCATCTTTGGCCTGACCTCGGTCGCATGCACCTCAGGGAGACGCTGATCAGAGCCCTCCCAGGCATTAACCGGCATTTCCCTAGATCCTCATCGGCATGACCACATAGACCTCATTGTCTACTCCCTTGCTGGACCAGAGGGCACTGCTATTGCCGTCGGAGAAGGCGATTTCGACCTCGTCCTTCTCCAGGACGTTGAGGATGTCCATCACGTAGGAGACGTTGAAACCGATGGTGGTGGGCTCGTGGTTGTACTCCAGTTCCAGCTCTTCCTCGGCCTCGTCCTGCTCCGGGTTGTGGGCCTGGAGGCGCAGCACACCGGCATCGAAGCTGACGCGCACCCCCTTGTATTTTTCGTTGGAGAGGATGGCCGTGCGGAGCAGGGCCTGACGCAGGGCGGCGCGATCCGCCACGGCCAGGCGGTCCGGGTTGCGGGGGATGACCCGGTCGTATTCCGGGTAACGCCCGTCAATGAGCTTGGAGGTGATCTCGGCGTCGGCCATCTGGAGCTGGATCGTGCGCTCGGAGATGCGCACCCGTACCTTGTCGTCGCTGCTGGTGAGCAGGCGCTTGAGTTCGGAGACGGTCTTGCCCGGCAGGATGACCTGCAGCACATCGGTGACGTCGCTCTCGCACTCGATCTCGACCTTGGCCAGGCGGTGCCCATCGGTGGCGACCGCGGTGAGCCCACCGGAGCGCACCTCGATCAGCAGCCCGTTGAGGTAATAGCGGACATCGTGCTGGGCCATGGCGAAGGCGGTCTTCTCCAGCAACGCACGCAACTCGGCCTGCTCCAGGTCCAGGCAAATGCCGTCCACCTCTTGCTGCATCAGGGGGTAGCCATCCGCAGGCAAGGTGCTCAGGGTATAGCGACCGCGCCCCGAACTGACCACCGCCTTGTCGCCCTCGACCTTGATGCGGATGTCCGCCCCATCCGGCAACGCCCGACAGATATCGGTGATCTTGCGCGCCGGCAGGGTCACCACCCCGGGGACCTTGACCGTGGCCTGGAAGCGGGTGCGGATCTGTAGCTCCAGATCCGTGCCGACCAACTCCACCGCGCCGTCATCTTCCGCGCTCAGGTAGAAATTGCCGAGGATCGGCAGGGTCTGGCGCCGCTCCACCACCCCGGTGCCGCGCAACAGGGCCGGCAACAGGTGCTCGCGATTGGTCAGGATCTGCATGACAAACTCTCTACTCAGTGATGCGATTGGTACGTCACCGTGAACGCCCTCGACGATGACCCCGTCAGGAGGTCAGGGTCCTCAACAGGAGCCGATAGTCTTCTTCCACCCCAGTGTCGGATTCGCGCAACTCTTTGATCTTACGCGTTGCATGCAGCACCGTGGTATGGTCTCGCCCGCCAAAGGCCGCACCGATTTCCGGCAGGCTATGACGGGTCAATTCTTTTGCCAGGGCCATGGCGATCTGCCGTGGGCGAGCCACCGAGCGATTGCGCTTGCTGGAGAGCATATCGCTGGTCTTGAGCTTGAAATGCTCGGCCACCGTCTTCTGAATATTCTCTATCGTGACCTGTTTATCCTGGGCGGCGAGCATGTCCCTCAAGGCGACCATGGCGAAGTCCATATTGATGGACTTGCCCGTGAACTCGGCATTGGCACCCAGACGGCGTAAGGCCCCCTCCAACTCCCGGATGTTGGATCTTATCCTTCGCGCAACGAAAAAGGCCACATCTTCAGGCAGATGAATCCCCAGCCAGCTCGCCTTGCTTTGCAAGATCGCGACCCGCGTTTCCAGGTCGGGGGGTTCGACGGCGACCGTCAGTCCCCAGCCGAAACGCGACCTGAGGCGCTCCTCCAGCCCTGTCACCTCCTTGGGGAAGCGATCGCTGGACAACACGATTTGCTGACGCGACTCGAACAAGGCATTGAAGGTGTGGAAGAACTCCTCCTGGGAGCGCTCTTTGCCGGCAAAGAACTGGACGTCGTCGATAAGCAGGGCATTCACCGTGCGATAGCGCTTCTTGAACTCGTCGATACGGTTGTGCTGAAGGGCCTTGACCATCTCCGAGACGAAGCGCTCCGAGTGCATATACACCACATGGGCATCTGGATTGTTGTCCAGGATCATATTGCCCACCGCGTGCATCAGATGGGTCTTGCCCAGCCCCACCCCACCGTAGACGAACAGCGGATTGTAGGCCGTGCCGGGATTGCTGCTGATCTGAATGGATGCAGCCCGGGCGATCTGGTTGGACTTGCCCTCGACAAAGCTATCGAAGACGAACTCACCGTTGAGGTTGGCCTCGGCGCGGCGCTGGGCACGCGCCTCGATCAACGCCTGGCTGTCGGCACCGCTCCCGCCTCCAGCGGTGCCTACCGCACCGCGCCTCAGCGTCCCCACCTCGAAGACCACAGCCTGCACGGCACCCTGACTCAGATGGGCGCACAGCTCCTGGATTTGGCGATGGTAGTGCTGGCTGACCCAGTCCTTGACGAACTTGTTGGGCGCGAACAATCGCAACTGGTCATTCGCTTGGGACGCCTGCAAGGGCAGGATCCAGGTGTTGTACTCGGCGGCGCTCAGATCCGCCTTCAGCAACTCAACGCACCTTTTCCATACATCCACTAATCGATCACTCCTGCTTACCGCAAGCGATGTTGGCGAGACACCCGGGGCGCCCCCGGGCGATGGCGCGGGTCGCCACCGGGGGCCCAGCCAGGCCGAATCCCGGGAGGCGGAGTCTAGCCCCCTCGCGGCGACTTATCCACAGCCACGGTCGACCCAACGGCCGCCGCGGTTCGCTTCTTACACATTGACGCCAGGCTGCGCGCTCACTACACTTCCCCGTCTTTTTGCAACGAACCCCCGGGCCCCAGGCCCAGGCACCGACTAGGGATCGCCCCGATGAAGCAGACTTTCCAACCCAGCCGCCTCAAGCGCGCCAGGACCCACGGTTTTCGCGCCCGCAACGGGACCCGCAATGGCCGCAAGGTGCTGCAGGCCCGCCGTGCCAAGGGCCGCGCCCGGCTGACGCCGCGCTGACCTCAGGCCAAGGCCCCACGGATCTGCGTTCGGCTGCCGCGCCCACGCCCTCCCCAGGAGCAGGCCGGTCCCGGCCAGGGACGCCTGGAAAAGACCCGCTGCCAGCTCAGGCGAGGTTTCCGCGTTCCGCCCGGCTGCTCCACAAGACGCAGTTTCAGTGGGTCTTCGCAGGCCCCGACAAGTCCATCGATGCCTACTTCACCGTCCTGGCCCGACCGAACCCCGACCGTCAGGTCCGCCTGGGACTGGCCATCGCGAAGAAGTGCGCCCGCCGGGCAGTGGATCGCAACCGGCTCAAGCGGTTGATTCGGGAGAGCTTCCGCAGTCACCGAGCGGGCTTTACCGGGTTGGGTTTGGTGGGGGACGAACTCCCAGGCTTCGATCTAGTCGTCCTGTGCCGGCGCGACGCGCCGGGTGCCGATAACCCCGATCTGCTCGCATCCCTGGCCAGGCACTGGGCGCGCATCCGGAAAAAGTTATGCGCAAACTCCTCATCGGACTGATCCGGGCCTACCAATACCTGATCAGCCCCCTGCTCGGTAACCATTGTCGGTTCTACCCGAGCTGCTCCCACTACGCCGTCGAGGCCATCGAGACCCACGGCCCCTTGCGCGGCCTTTGGCTTGGTCTGCGTCGCCTGTTGCGTTGCCACCCCTGGCACGAGGGTGGGGTCGATCCGGTCCCGCCGCTTCCACCCGTGGGCTGTGGTCACTCCGGGTGCCAAGCAGTAAGCCCAGGCCCGGCCGATACCCCGTTGTCGGCACCGACCAGCCCCGAGATCCGTTTCACCAAGAGACATCCCCATGGATAACCTGCGGTTAATGCTCGTCTTCTCCTTGGCCGTCGTGCTGGTCCTGATTTATCAGGCCTGGGAGCACGACTATGGCAAGGCCAGCCAACCCATTGCGCAGCAGCAGAGCACGGCGGCGCCGTCCGCCGTCCCCGGTGAGGCGGTGCCCGCCACGGAGCAAGCTGCGATCCCGGAGGGCGTGCCCCAGGCCGCGGCCGAGGTTGCAACGGCTACGGCGGTCCCGGCTCCAGGCGCGCCCCCGGCGGGCACCCTGGCCGCGACCGATGTGAACCCATCCCTCGCCCCCATCGCCGTCGAGACCGATCTGTTACGCCTGGAGATCTCCCCCAAGGGCGGCACCATCTCCAGCGTCTGGCTGAAGCACTACCCCATCGATCCGAAGCATCCCGAGGACAAGTTCAGGCTCTTCAAGCCCGAGCCGCCCAACATGTTCATCGCCCAGTCTGGGCTGCTGGGCACCGAGGCCGGCTCCGTCCCCACCCACGAGGCGACCTTCACCGCCCCCCAGACCAGCTACACCCTGGGTGAGCGCGACAACAACCTGGAGGTGACCCTGACCTGGGGCGAGGAGGGTGGCGTCCAGGTGATCAAGCGCTACCGCTTCGAGCGCGGCAGCTACCTGATCCGGACCACCCAGGAGGTGCGCAACGGCACCGCCGCCCCGCTCACTGCCCGCACTTACAACCAACTCCAGCGCACCGAATTCCACGACCCCAACGAGGCCCAGTTCGTCTACACCTTCACCGGCGGCGCCTACTGGAGCCCGGCGGACAAATACAAGAAAATCTCCTTCGACGACATGCGTTCCGAGCGCCTGAACCTCGGCGTCACGGATGGCTGGATCGCCATGATGCAGCACTACTTCGTTTCCGCCTGGGTCCCGACCCGAGGCGAGGCCGAGACCTTCTATACCAATGTCCTGGCCGACAACCGCTACATCATCGGCACCTACGGCCCGGCCGCCACCCTGGCGCCCGGCGCCAGCCACAACTTCGATGACGAGCTCTACATCGGCCCCAAGCTCCCTGCGCCCCTGGAGGCCATCGCCCCCGGGCTGGAGCTGACCGTGGACTATGGCATGCTCGCCATCATCGCCCAGCCCATCCACTGGTTGCTCAGCAAGATCCACTCGGTGGTCGGCAACTGGGGCTGGTCCATCATCATCCTGACCATCCTCATCAAGCTGGCCTTCTATCCCTTGTCGGAGACCAGCTACAAGTCCATGGCCCACATGCGTAAGGTCGGCCCGCGCATGCAGGCGCTGAAGGACCGCTTTGGCGACGACAAGGAACGCCTCAACCAGGCCATGATGGAGCTGTACAAGAAGGAGAAGATCAATCCCCTGGGCGGCTGCCTGCCCATCGTGGTGCAGATCCCCGTCTTCATCGCCCTCTACTGGGTGCTGCTGGAGAGCGTCGAGCTGCGCCAGGCACCCTTCGCCCTGTGGCTCCAGAACCTGACCGCCCCGGACCCCTACTTCGTCCTGCCGCTGCTCATGGGCGTCTCCATGTACATCCAGCAGAAGCTCAACCCGCAGCCGCCCGATCCCATCCAGGCCAAGGTCATGATGGCCCTGCCCTTCGTCTTCACCGTCTTCTTCGCCTTCTTCCCGTCGGGCCTGGTGCTCTACTGGACCGTGAACAACATCCTGTCCATCGCCCAGCAGTGGAAGATCACCCGCAAGATCGAAGCGGGGGGCAAGTAGCCAACCCCGGAGCGGCGATGGGCCCGGTCCTCGGCGCGACGGCCGGCACTGAGACCATCGCCGCCGTCGCCACCCCGCCGGGCTTCGGCGGGGTAGGCATCGTCCGCATCTCCGGCCCCGCGGTCCCGACCATCGCCCTGGCCCTGCTCGGGGGCCTCCCCAAGCCCCGCTACGCCACCCTGGCGCGCTTCCGCGACGCCGACGGGACCGGCATCGACTCAGGGATTGCCCTCTATTTCCCCGCCCCCGGCTCCTTCACCGGCGAGCCCGTCTTGGAACTCCAGGGCCACGGCGGCCCGGTGGTCATGGACCTGCTCCTGCGCCGCACCCTGGCCCTGGGTGCCCGCCTGGCCCGTCCCGGCGAGTTCTCTGAGCGGGCCTTCCTCAACGGCAAGCTCGACCTGGCCCAGGCCGAGGCCATCGCCGACCTCATCGAGGCCGGCACGCAGACCGCAGCCCGCCTCGCCGGGCGCACCCTGCAGGGTGCCCTCTCCCGCCGGGTCGAGGCCCTGGTCGAAGACCTGACCCGGCTGCGCATGTACTGCGAGGCGGCCCTGGACTTCCCGGACGAGGAGGTGGACCTGCTCGCCGACGGCGAAATCGGCGTGGCCCTCCGGGGCCTGATCGCCGACACCAGCGCCCTGCTCGCCGATGCCCGTCAGGGGCAGTTGGTGCGCGAGGGTCTGCGCCTGGTCATCGCAGGCCCCCCCAATGCGGGCAAATCCAGCCTGCTCAACGCCCTGTCCGGGGCCGACACCGCCATCGTCAGTCCCATCCCCGGCACCACCCGGGACCTGCTCCGGGCCGAGATCCAGATCGACGGTCTGCCCCTGCACATCACCGACACCGCCGGGCTGCGCACCGCCGCCGACCCGGTGGAAGAAGAGGGCATCCGTCGCGCCCAGGGCCAGATCGCCCAGGCCGACCGGGTGCTCTGGGTCTACGCCGCGGATGCCCCGACGGCCCCCAACCAGGCCCAGGACCACCTGCCCAGCGGGGTCGCCGTCACCCGCATCCGCAACAAGATCGACTTGCTGGGCGAGGCCCCCGGCCAATACGACACCCCCACGGGCCCGGAGCTGGCCCTATCCGCCCGCGACGGGGCCGGGCTCGACCTGCTGCGCGCCCACCTCAAGGCCATCGCGGGCTATCAGGGGGCCGAGGGTGGCGAATTCCTCGCCCGGCGCCGTCACCTCGACGCCTTGCACCGCGCCCTGGGGCACCTGGACACCGCCGCCGAGGCCCTCGCCGCCACCGCCGCCGGCGAGCTCCTCGCCGAAGACCTGCGTCAGGCCCAACGCGCCCTGGGCGAGATCACCGGGGCCTTTAGCGCCGATGACCTGTTGGGGCGGATTTTCTCGGGATTCTGCATCGGCAAGTGAGCGTGGCCGGTGGGGCCTAGGCCCAGGATCTTCCGCAATCCGTCTCTCCCCAGTCCGCGAAGCTGGCGCTCCGCGAACTGGGGGTCATGCCGCGTCGAGCCGAATCGGCTCCACGGCCTCCAGGTCCACCCTCTGCCGGGCGACCCACAGGTCGTGCCGGTCCTGGAGGGCGAGCCAGCTCTCAGGGGAACGACCCAGGGCCTTGGACAGGCGTAGCGCCATCTCCGGGCTGACCCCGGCGGCGCCCTTGAGGACCCTGTTGAGGGTCGACGGCGCCACGGCCAGCTTCGTCGCGAGTTGCCTGGCACTCAGCGCATTGGGCTCCAGATAGACCTCGCGGATGAACTCCCCGGGATGGGGTGGGTTGTGCATGGCCATTAGTGGTAATCCTCGTAGTCGAGCAGGTAGGCATTGCCTTCCCGAAACTCGAAGGTGAGCCGCCAGTTCCCGTTGACCCAAACCGACCAACGTCCCTTCAGGCCACCTTTGAGGGGGTGCAGACGGAACCCATGGATGTCCATGTCCTCGATCACGGTGGCGGTATCCAGGGCGGCGAGCAGCATCCTCAGGCGCCGAGCGTGTTGCGCCTGAACGCCCGCGAGGCTCCCGATCTCGTAAAAGCGGGCCAGCCCGTTGTGGCGGATCGACTCGATCATGGTGGCGAGATTAGCGCGTTGCGCATCACGCAACAAGACCGGTCGCCAACCCGCAGAACCACCGGCTACAAGCCGGTCCTCCACTATAGCCCCCTCGCGCTCCCGTGCTACAGTTTGCGGCCACTCAGGCCGCTGCGCACCCAGGCTCCGCGGCCCTCCCGCCAGCCAGCCGGATGCTCGCCATGACCTCCAAGACCCGCCCCACCGCCAGCTTCATCAACGTCGGCGAGCGTACCAACGTCACCGGCTCGGCCAAGTTCAAGCGCCTGATCCTGGACGGGGACTTCGACGCCGCCCTGGATGTCGCCCGCCAGCAGGTGGAGAACGGGGCTCAGGTGATCGACATCAACATGGACGAGGCAATGCTGGACTCCCAGGCGGCCATGGCCAGGTTCCTGAACCTGATCGCCGCGGAGCCGGACATCGCCCGGGTACCGATCATGATCGACTCATCCAAGTGGTCGGTGATCGAGGCGGGGCTCAAGTGCGTCCAGGGCAAGCCCATCGTCAACTCCATCAGCATGAAGGAGGGCGAGGACGCCTTCCGGGAGCAGGCCCGCAAGTGCCGCCGCTATGGGGCTGCCGTGGTGGTCATGGCCTTCGACGAAGTCGGGCAGGCGGACACCGAGGACCGCAAGTTCGAGATCTGCGCCCGGGCCTATCGCATCCTGGTGGACGAGATCGGATTCCCAGCCGAGGACATCATCTTCGACCCCAACATCTTCGCCGTGGCCACGGGGATCGAGGAGCACAACAACTACGCGGTGGACTTCATCGAGGCGACGCGGCGCATCAAGGCTCACCTGCCCTACGCCAAGGTCTCGGGCGGCGTGTCCAACGTCTCGTTTTCCTTCCGCGGCAACGACCAGGTCCGCGAGGCGATCCACTCGGTCTTCCTCTACCACGCCATCCGCGCCGGGATGGATATGGGCATCGTCAACGCCGGCCAGCTCGGGGTCTACGACGCCCTGCCCGCGGAGCTGCGGGATGCGGTGGAGGACGTGATCCTCAACCGCCGCCCGGACGCCACCGACCGGCTCATCGACCTGGCCCCCAAGTACAAGGGTGGAGGGGCATCGGCGGACCCGGTGAAGGACCTGGCCTGGCGCGATTGGGACGTGTCCAAGCGCATCGCCCACGCCCTGATCAAGGGCATCACGGACTACATCGACGAGGACACGGAGGAGGCCCGAGCGACCCTGGGGCGGCCGATCAATGTGATCGAGGGGCCACTCATGGACGGCATGAACGTGGTCGGCGACCTGTTCGGCGAGGGCAAGATGTTCCTGCCCCAGGTGGTCAAGTCGGCGCGGGTCATGAAGAAGGCGGTGGCCTACCTGGAGCCCTACCTGGCAGCGGAGAAGTGCGAGGGGGACACCCAGGGCCGCATCCTTATGGCCACCGTGAAGGGCGACGTCCACGACATCGGCAAGAACATCGTCGGCGTGGTGCTCCAGTGCAACAACTACGCGGTCATCGACATCGGCGTCATGGTCCCGGCGGAGAAGATCCTGCAACGGGCCCGCGAGGAGAAGGTCGACATCATCGGCCTGTCCGGGCTCATCACCCCATCCCTGGACGAGATGGTCCATGTGGCCAAGGAGATGCAGCGCCAGGGTTTCACCATCCCGCTTCTGATCGGCGGGGCGACCACCTCCGAGCTGCACACCGCGGTCAAGATCGCCCCCCAGTACCAGCAGCCCGTGGTCCATGTGAAGGATGCGTCCCGCGCCGTGGGCGTCGCCGGCAGCCTGCTGTCGAAGGACCTGCGCGACGGCTATGTGGCCGGCATCGCCGAAAAGTACGAGGCGGTGCGTCAGCGCCGCGCCGCCCGCGACGAGGCCCGCGACCTGATCCCCCTGACCGAGGCCCGAGGCAACCGGACCCCCATCGACTGGGACCACTATGCCCCGCCCACCCCCAACCGGCTGGGTCTGACCACACTGCGCGACATCCCCATCGCCGACATCGCCCGTTTCATCGACTGGACCTTCTTCTTCCACGCCTGGCAGCTCAAGGGACGCTACCCGCAGATCCTCGACGACGCGCAGAAGGGCGAGGAGGCGCGCAAGCTCTTTGCCGACGCCCAGACGATGCTGGGCCAGATCATCCACGAGGGCTGGCTCCAGGCTCACGCGGTCATCGGCGTCTTCCCGGCCAACGCCGAGGGGGACGACATCCTGGTCTACGACGACGAGGCGCGCAGCGAGCGCATCGCCACCTTTTACAACCTGCGCAAGCAGGGGCGTCAACCGACCGGCAAGTGGAACGAGTGCCTGGCGGACTACATAGCGCCGGTGGAGACCGGGCTGAACGACTACCTCGGGGCCTTCGCCTGCACCGCCGGCGAGGGCATCGACGCCCATGTGGCCCGGTTCGAGGCCGACCACGACGACTACTCCGCCCTGATGCTCAAGGCCATCGCCGACCGCCTGGCCGAGGCCCTGGCGGAGCTGCTCCACCAGCGGGTGCGCAAGCTCGACTGGGGCTACGCAGAGGACGAGAACCTGGTCAATGCCGATCTGATCGAAGAGCGTTACCAGGGCATCCGCCCGGCCATCGGCTACCCCGCCTCCCCGGACCACACCGAGAAGGACACCCTCTGGTCCCTGCTGGAAGCTGAACAGCGCACCGGTATCTGGCTGACCGAATCCAAGGCCATGGTCCCGACCGCCGCGGTCTCCGGGCTCTACTTCTCTCACCCCGAGGCGCGCTACTTCGCCGTCGGCAAGCTCAACCGGGATCAGGTGGCGGACTATGCCGAGCGTAAGGGGGTGGCCATCCCCGTCATTGAGAAGTGGTTGGGGCAGAACCTGGCCTACGAGCCCGAGTGACCCCCGGCGGGTGCAGGGGGAATGACGCCCGAGCCTTCGTCCTCGGGGTGCGACACCGGGCTGGTATCCGGTATCACGCATACAGATCGGATGCCGACTGAAAGGCGCCGCAAGAGGCTACAGTGAGTCCGTCCCGTCGGAACGAGCAGGAGGACGACTTAAGTGCTCAGAGGTTGGTCGGCCGCGCGCTCCTCCGGATCCTGGTCGCGCTCGCCATCGCCGTGGCCCTCGTCTGGCTCGCCTCCAACGAGGACCAACGTTGCGCTACGCTGGAGGCGCTCCATCTGCCTGAGGCCCTGGGGCGCTGCCGCGCCACGGCGCGGGTGCCCCAGGACAGGGGCATCGAGTTTCGCCTCGGCGAGCCACCCGCATGGGACTTCACTCCCCTGGCCAGCCCCGGGCGCGATCACCACCCGACGGGCCTCGGCAGCCCCTGCGGGCGGGCGGGTCCGACACATCCTAGCCAGAAGGCCAAGGGCCGGATCTACCGCTGGACGGGCGCCAACGGCAAGCCAGTCTTTTCGGACCGACCTCCGCCGGACGGATCCGGCCAGGCCGTTGGCGTCACCCAGGCGCAGGGGGTGGGAGGGTTCTCCCTAGACTACGACTTCGAGGGCGGTCGCCGCGACGGCGTCTTCGACCAGACCATCCGAGCCAACGTCGCCGGGGTCTTCCGGTTCCTGACCCGGGACCTGGGGCTCGCCGGCATGGAGCCCGTTCACGTCCGTTTACGGGTTCTCGACGGCGTCAAGCGCTTCGTCCGCTACCGCGACGCCAAGACCGACAAGCTCGGCACCACCAGTGGCTTCTACGCCTTCGACGGGAACGAGGCGGTCGTGCGCTGGATGGGCACCGAACCCAGCCTGGCCGTGGTTCGCCACGAGGTCACTCACCTCGCCCTGGGCAACTGGCTCGGCGACCCGCCCATCTGGTTCAACGAGGGCCTGGCCGAGGTCGTCGAGCGCCTGCATTTCGAGCAATCCTACGCCCGAGTGCCGGCCCAGGACCTGCACAAGGTCGGGAAATTCCAGCGTATCGGTACCTTACCCGCCCTGTCCCGCTTCTTGGACATGGACCGGGACGACTGGAACCGCCTGGGCGACGACAAGGCCTACCCCTACGCCTGGTCCCTGGTCCAGTTTCTCCTGGAGGACCCCCAGCGCCGCCCCTGGGTGACCGACTACCTCAACGCCTTGGGTCAGAGCCGCTGCGCCCGGTTCGATCACAAAGGCTACCTGGAGCGCACATATCCCGGTGGCATCGGCGGCCTGGAGCAGGCGTGGCGCCGCTGGCTGACCAAGGGCGAGACGGCGCCCTTGACCTTCTGAGCGCGGCTGCTTGCCTGAAAGGTCCGGCTGGACGAGCGCCTCGACATGCATGGGCTCGGGGCGGAAGGCGTCCATGGGAGGGGACCCGATGGCGCTGCAGCAGCAGAAAGATGTCCAGGGTGTCCTTGCGCTCCTGGCCGGGGAAGACGATCTCGCAGACCCAGTACGGTGCCAGGTCGATGATGCCGCTGGGGCGGGCGGGCAAGCGCTCCTTGCGCCAACCGGCGAGGTCGTGGACCGGGCATTGGTCCGCCTCGTAGGCGACGCTGACCTCGGTCAGGATCCACCAGCCGCCGGGGCCTGCGGTGCGGGTGAAGGGGCTCAGTTCAGCCCTGGTACCGCCCTGGACCAGGCTATGCTCCGAACGGGCCATGCGGCGGCGGACGATCTCGCCGCCGATCAGCTCGACACGCTCATCGGGGCATAGCAGCAGGTCTTCGACAGTCTTGAGCTTGATCGTTTCCATGGCGTCTCTGCGCTGCTGGGGGGCGGGCGGGGGGAGGAAAGGCTTGCCTTGTGCGGTGCGCCCATAGCGAAGCAAGGCCGGGCCGGCGGGCTCGCTTGGCCGGCAACCGCTCCTGCGTGGCCTGCCTGTCCGCCGTCCTTGGCGGCCACGCCTTCGCCTGGTCGCGCCGGTGGTCTTGGCGCTGCACGCGCCACGAACCAGCCTCGACCCTGCGGGCCCCGGGCTTTTCCAGTATCATGGCGCATCTTTTTTTCGCCAGTTTCAGCTATGGTCACCAACGTTTTCAAGAAGATCTTCGGCAGCCGCAACGAGCGTCTGGTCAAGCGGCTGTTCAAGACGGTCGCCAAGATCAGCGCCTTCGAGCCCGCCCTCCAACCCCTGAGCGACACAGAACTCCAGGCCAAGACGGCTGAGTTCCGCGCCCGCCTGGCCGACGGTACCAAGCTCGACGACCTGCTCCCGGAGGCCTTCGCGGTCGTCCGCGAGGCGGCCAAGCGGTCCCTGGGCATGCGCCACTTCGATGTGCAGCTCATCGGCGGCATGGTGCTCAACTCCGGCAAGATCGCGGAGATGCGCACCGGCGAGGGCAAGACCCTGGTCGCAACCCTGGCCGTCTATCTCAACGCCCTGCCTGGCAAGGGTGTGCACGTGGTAACGGTGAACGACTACCTGGCCCGCCGCGACGCGGCCTGGATGGGGCGCGTCTACCGCTTCCTCGGCCTGAGCGTGGGTGTCATTAACTCCTCCGGTGGCATGGGCCCGGATAGCGCCTCCTACGTGTTCGACCCGGATTACCTGCCCCCGGAGGGCCAGGGCTACCGGCATATGCGCCCGGTCACCCGCCGAGAATCCTATGCCGCGGACATCACCTACGGGACCAACAACGAGTTCGGTTTCGACTACCTGCGCGACAACATGGCGTTCACGCCGGAGCAGCGCACCCAGCGCGACCCCTTCTATGCGGTCGTGGACGAGGTGGACTCCATCCTGATCGACGAGGCACGCACCCCGCTGATCATCTCGGGGCCGTCCGAGGGCAGCACCGACCTCTACAAGCGCATCGACGTCATCATCCCGACCCTGATCCGACAGTCCCCCATCACCAACGAGGAGGGCAAGCCGGACTTTGGTCCCGGCGACTTCTCCGTGGACGAAAAGGCCCGCCAGACCTATCTGAGTGAGGACGGCCATCAGAAGGTGGAGGACAAGCTCACCGAGATGGGCCTGCTGGCGGAGGGCGAGAGCCTCTACGACGCCGGCAACATCGCCCTGATGCACCACGTCTACGCGGCCCTGCGTGCCCACGCCCTGTTCCAGAAGAACGTGGAGTACATCGTCCGCGATGGCGAGATCATCATCGTCGACGAGTTCACCGGGCCGCACCATGCCCGGCCGGCGCTGGTCCGAGGGCCTGCACCAGGCAGTCGAGGCCAAAGAGGGGGTCAAGATTCAGCAGGAGAACCAGACCCTCGCCTCCATCACCTTCCAGAATCTGTTCCGGCTCTACCCCACGCTGTCGGGCATGACCGGTACGGCGGACACCGAGGCCTACGAGTTCCAGCAGATCTACGGCCTGGAGGTGGTGGTCATCCCCACCAACCAGCCCATGATCCGCAAGGACAACGGCGACCTGGTCTACCTGACCGCGAAGGAGAAGTACGAGGCCATCGTCGAGGACGTCCGCGACTGCGTAGAGCGCGGCCAGCCGGTCCTGGTGGGCACGGCCTCCATCGAGACGTCGGAGTTGATCGACACGCTCCTCAACGAGGCCAAGATCCCCCACGAGGTCCTCAACGCCAAGCAACACGAACGCGAGGCCGGCATCGTCGCCCAGGCCGGGCGCCCGGGGGCGGTGACCATCGCCACCAACATGGCCGGTCGCGGCACGGACATCGTCCTCGGCGGCAATCTGGAGTCGGAGCTGGACGAGGCCGGCCCGGACGCCGATGAGACGGCCATCCGAGCGGCCTGGAAGGCGCGCCACGCCGAGGTCCTGGCCTCCGGCGGCCTGCATGTGGTGGGCACCGAGCGGCACGAGTCGCGGCGTATCGACAACCAGCTACGCGGTCGCTCCGGGCGTCAGGGCGACCCGGGCTCCAGCCGCTTCTACCTGTCGCTGGAAGACAATTTGATGCGCATCTTCGCCTCCGAGCGCGTATCGAACCTGATGCAGAAGCTCGGCATGCAGCCCGGCGAGGCCATCGAGCACCCCTGGGTGACCAAGGCCATCGAGAACGCCCAGCGCAAGGTCGAGGGGCGCAACTTCGACATCCGCAAGCAGTTGTTGGAGTACGACGACGTCGCCAACGACCAGCGCAAGGTCATCTACCGCCAGCGCCGCGACCTGATGGACGCCGAGAGTGTGTTGGATACGGTCAACGCCATGCGCGAGGACGTCCTGACCAACCTGCTCACCCTTTACATCCCGCCGGAGAGCCTCGAGGAGCAGTGGCATCTGGCCGACCTGTCCCAGGCTCTGACGGACGGCTTCGGCGGCGAATGGCCCATCCAGCAGTGGCTGGACCAGGAGCACGACCTCAACGAGGACTCGCTGCGGCGGCGCATCCAAGAGCGTGTCGCCAGCCAGTACACGGAAAAGGAGGAGGCGGTCGGTTCCGAGGTCATGCGCCAGATCGAAAAGGCGGTGATGCTCCAGACCCTGGACACCCAATGGAAGGATCACTTGGCGGCCATGGATTATCTGCGCCAGGGCATCCACCTGCGCGGTTACGCCCAGAAGAACCCCAAGCAGGAGTACAAGCGCGAGGCCTTCGAGATGTTCTCGGCGATGCTCGACAGCATCAAGCAGGAGGTCGTCAATACCCTGGCCCGACTGCGCATCCAGGCCCCGGAGGAGCTGGACGCCCTGGCCCCCGCCCAGGCGGACGAGCAGCAATTCCAGTTCAAGCACGAGGAATTCCACGGCCTAGGCGAAGAGCCGACAACCCCGGAGCGCCCCTTCCCGGCCGAGCGCGAGCGTCCGGCCCACACCGAGCCCTTCGTGCGCGAAGAGCGCAAGGTCGGCCGGAACGAGCCCTGCCCCTGCGGGTCCGGCAAGAAGTACAAGCACTGCCACGGTAAGGCGGCTTGAGCGCGCAAGCCTTGGAGCTCCCCTTGACCCTCGTTTTTCACCCGGTCCCTGGGATACGCCTGGGCACCGCGGCCGCCGGCATCCGCTACGCCGATCGCCAGGACCTGCTCCTGATCGAGCTGCCCGTCGGTGCTACCTGCG
Source organism: uncultured Gammaproteobacteria bacterium (assembly GCA_963845265.1). Taxonomy (GTDB): domain Bacteria; phylum Pseudomonadota; class Gammaproteobacteria; order Chromatiales; family Chromatiaceae; genus DYRB01. The sequence continues at coordinate 38,245 of CAWJRN010000017.1, forward strand.
CCGCCGTGTTCACCCGCAACGCCTTCTGCGCGGCGCCCGTGGTGGTGGCGCGGCGCCACGTCGAGGCGACGGCGCCTCGCTACTTGCTGGTCAACTCGGGAAACGCCAACGCGGGGACCGGCCAGCGTGGTCTGGCGGACGCCATTGCCAGTTGCGAAGCCCTGGCCGAGTTAGCCGGTTGCGCCGTGGAATCCGTGCTGCCCTTCTCCACCGGGGTCATCGGTGAGCATCTACCGGTCGATCGTCTCAGCGCCGGCCTGCCCACGGCGCTGGCTGCCCTGAGCGAGTCAGCCTGGCCGGAGGCCGCCAAGGCCATCATGACGACGGACACGGTTCCCAAGCTGGTCTCACGGCGCTTTTCCCTCGGCGAGGCTGAGGCCACCCTGACCGGGATCTGTAAGGGCGCCGGGATGATCCGCCCGGATATGGCCACCATGCTCGCCTACCTGGCAACCGATGCTGCAGTGGATTGGGGCCTGCTCCAGACCTGCCTGAAGGAGGCGGCGGATCTCTCCTTCAATGCCGTCACCGTGGACGGCGATACCTCGACCAACGATGCCTGTGTTCTGGCTGCCGCCGGAACCCTCGGCAACCCCACCATCGCCGATCCGAACGGTGCCGATTACCAGGCCCTCCGCCAGGCGGTTATCGACGTCTGCCAGGAACTCGCCACCGCTATCATCCGCGACGGTGAGGGGGCCACCAAGCTGGTCACCATCCTGATCGAAGAGGCGGCGGACCCAGCCGAGGCGCGGCGGGTGGCAGACGCCATCGCCCATTCGCCCTTAGTCAAGACGGCGCTGTTTGCCTCCGACCCCAACTGGGGGCGCATCCTTGCCGCCGTCGGGCGCGCTGGGGTCGAGGGGCTGGATATCGATCGGGTGCGCATCTGGCTCGGCGATACCCTGATCGTCAGCGACGGCGGGCGGGCCACCGACTATACAGAGGCCGACGGACGGGCGATCATGGCACAGGCTGAGATCCAGATCCGGGTCGCCCTCGGCCGTGGTAGGGCAGGAGTCCGGGTCCTGACCTGCGACCTGTCCTATGACTATGTGCGGATCAATGCCGAGTACCGGACCTGAAGCGGGGTGACAGGCCAGTCGATTCACGTCGCCGCCGGCGCCATCGCGGATGACCGGGGCCGGATTTTGGTCGCTCGCCGACCGGCGGGCGTCCACCAGGGTGGGCTTTGGGAATTCCCCGGGGGCAAGCTGGAACCCGGCGAGGACCCGACCGACGGCCTGACCCGGGAGCTTTCGGAGGAGTTGGGCGTCCAGGTGCGCGCCTGCCGCCCCCTGATCCGTGTCCATCACGACTACGGTGACCGTCATGTCCTGCTCGACGTCTACCGCGTCACCGAATTCAGCGGTGAGCCCGTTGGTCGCGAGGGGCAGCCCCTGGCCTGGCTAGCCCCAGAGGTCATGGACCCCGCCGTGTTTCCCGCCGCGGACAGACCCATCATCGCGGCGCTGCGCCTGCCCCAGTTCTACCTCATCACCGGACCCGATCCAGCGCACCCGGTGCAGTTCCTAAGGCGCCTCGGTGCCGCCCTGGATCGTGGCGTGCGCCTGGTGCAACTGAGAGCCCACGGGGTATCCGAGGAGGCATATGCTCGGCTCGCAAAGCCCGCCTACGCCCTCTGTGAAGCGGCTGGTGCCAGGCTGTTGCTCAACACTGACCCGAACCTCGCCCGCCACCTTCCAGGCCACGGCCTGCACCTGACCGGCGAGCGCCTGTCACGACAGGGAGAACGCCCGGTCGGCCCGGGTTCCTGGTGCGGGGCCTCCTGCCACGATGCCGCAGACCTGCGGCGGGCCGTGGCCCTGGGGCTCGATTACGCCCTGCTAGCCCCTGTCCAGCCCACCGCGACCCACCCAGGGGTCGAACCCCTCGGGTGGCCGCGCTTCGCCGAGCTGGCGGAGCCCACCCCTCTGCCGATCTATGCGCTGGGCGGGCTGGGTACCGCCGATCTGGACACTGCATGCGCCCACGGGGCCCAGGGCATCGCCGCGATCCGCGGCTTGTGGCCGGACTAGCGCCGTCGCGCGCAAGCCCTCCGAACAACAACGGTAGAGTGGCTAAGCGCAGCGCATCCACCGAAGGCACTCGGTGACCCAGCGTCAGCCCGCCCGAGTCCCGCTTGGGCATCACAGCAGCCGCTTGTGCGCACCATCGCAGAAAGGCCCTTTCGCGCTGCGCTTGCACCCACACAGCCAAACCTTCTCCGCCTTGGCCATTTCGACTTTCACCGGCGTGAAGTCCGTTTCCTTGTGGGAGCCATCGCAGAAGGGCTGGGTCTGAGAGCGCCCGCAACTGCACCACCAGTAGGTTCCGGGGCCTAACTCCAGGGTATAGGGGCCGATTTTCGGGATCTCTGGTTCTTGCATGGGTGCTCCAATTGGAATCGCGCATCAAAAGGGGCCACGAGTGTCCTTGTTGGCGCGGCTTGGCACAAGCCCTGAAGAGGCGGGGGGGTCGGTGGCGCCAAGAACGAGTCTGGCGAAAGGCGTTTGACGCTTCGGCGCTTCATGCGTATTATTGCGGCCCTTCGGTTTCGTCACCTCGACAGACCCCGGGGTATAGCGCAGTCTGGTAGCGCGCCTGCTTTGGGAGCAGGATGTCGGGGGTTCGAATCCCTCTACCCCGACCAATTGTGAGCGTCGGTAACGGCTTGCCAACAGTGCCTGGGGCGGGTTGGCCAGGCGGCAAGGCGCCAAGTTAGGCGCCCGTAGCTCAGTCGGATAGAGCAACGGCCTTCTAAGCCGTGGGTCGCAGGTTCGAATCCTGCCGGGCGCGCCAATGGTCTCGCCAGGGATTGGCAGGAGAGTAAGCGCAACGGAATGCCCACCGTTCGATGGTGTGTTAGGGAAGGGATATAGTTTTCGCTGGTGGACGTAGCTCAGTTGGTAGAGCGCAGGATTGTGATTCCTGTGGTCGTGGGTTCGATCCCCATCGTCCACCCCATATTTCGCGGCGTCATTGGGCGCGGGTTAGAATAGCGAACGCCGTCGGTTGACGGATTTCGCGAAGGCCGTAGAGTTGGGCCGCAAGCGCGTTTCGGGTCGTTAGCTCAGTTGGTAGAGCAGTGGACTCTTAATCCATCGGTCGTAGGTTCGAATCCTACACGACCCACCAAATCAGGGGATTGGACTAACGTCCAACCCCCTTTTTTTTGCCCTCGCCATGGCCGCTCGGGGGAGCCAGCGCAGCGCCCATGCGCTATGATTGTCCCCGCCTCAATCCGGGGCACCCGGCCACTCCATGCCTTGGAGGTCAAGATGAAGAACGTTGCCATTTTCGCGTCCCTCGGCGTTGCGTTGACGGCCGGATGTGCGAGTAATCCGGATCCCCAGGAGGGCCAACTCTTCACCTGGGTAAGCTCCATCGAGTACGCCGAGCGCATCTGCAAGACGGTGGAACTGGATGACTATGCCACCTGTGTCAACCGCATGCTGGCGGTCTACCAGGACCCGAACCCGATCGAATTCCCGCCCGAACAGGGCACATCCGGACCCTTTATGGCCACCTTGAATGGTCAGAATTACTACGGCTGGTACCGCTCCCAACCCTTTAAAGCGGATTTTCGCGCCTCCAACGGCCGCACAACCTGTCGCGGCGGCTACAACGCCTTCGTAGGGGACACGGCCGCGATCTTCGATGTGCGTTGCGACGATGGGCGCACCGGTACTGCCGACATGGTTTTGGACGAATCTGGCCGCAATGGGATCGGAACTATCACCCTGAGCGACGGCCGCACCGGTGATCTCGTCTTCGGTCGCGATGCACTGCAAGGGACGCCAGCAGCAGGCTGACTGGCCTGCCTGTTCCGGTCGGCTCGGGTTTGCACCCATCGTGTCGTTCCGGCGGGTAGTCTCGCCTCGGCTACCAACCCGACAGAGGGTGGCTGCTGATGATGCCCCAGCACGATGCCTTCTTGGGAGGGCACCTGTGTTGAGGTGCGTTACTAGTCGTCGGGATGGGCGCGCCGTCGCAGCCCCTTGGTTCTGGCGCGCTGCGATTTCCCTTCCAGCCGCCGCTCCTTGGAGGCCCGGGTGGGGCGGGTCGGCTTGCGCGCCTTGGGCTCGATGGTTGCCCTTTGAATCAGCGCCACCAGCCGCTCCAGGGCATCCCGGCGATTTCGCTCCTGCGTGCGGAAGCGGTGGGCCTCGATGGTCAGGATGCCCTCGGCGTTCAAGCGCCGCCCAGCAAGGCGCCTCAGGCGCGCGAGCACAGTTTCCGGCAAGAGCGGGACACGGCCGAGATCGAAGCGCAATTCCACCGCCGTGGAGACCTTGTTGACATGCTGGCCACCAGGACCCGGTGCCCGCACGAAACGCTCTTCCAACTCGCGCTCATCGATGGCGATGCCCGGTGCAATCTCGATCATGTCAGCCTCAAGCCCATGCCGGGTCCACTCAGGTCCCAGCCAGGCGGTCGTAGTAGCGCGCACGGTATAGCAGCCGCGGCCTGGGTCCGTCCTCGAAGCCGCTGCGGGTGTGCAACACGTTGTTGCTCACCAGTCCCCAGCCCGATTGCAGTCGACCCTCCAGGTGCCAGGGGGTCTGGCTGCGGAGCACCTCCTTCAAACAGGTGATCGCCGCAGCGGACAGGGGGTCGTCGCGCCAGACGATGTTGCGCTTACGATCCGTATAGCGCATATGGAGTCGCCCGGCGGGGGTGACGGAGAAGACCGGCCCGGTTTGCTCGGGGCGCACGAGGGCGCCGTCCACTCGGTTGGCCGGGATGGTCATGGCTTGGGGGTGCATGAGGGCGACGATGGCATCCGGGTCGCGGTCGCGAACGAGGATGTAGGCGATCTCGTGGTCCAACAGGGCATTGGACCCGCCCTGCGCCGCAGGCTCGACGCAGTGCAGCAACAGGCCGAGGATCCAGTGCTCCGGGGTGTTGTAGTAGCCATCGGTGTGCCAGGCGATGGGCTTGTTGCTGTAGGGAATGTAATGCTCATGCCTGGCGTCGGTCTGGACCTTGAGCGAGGTAATCGCGTCCTCGTCGGCGCCCATGTTGTGGTCGAGGCGGTGGAGTCCGAACTGGGCCCCTAGGGCCCGTACGAGATCCTTGTCCGGGTCATCCCCTGTGCGTCCCGCGTAGATCGCCATATTGGCCCGGCGGCAACGTTCGAGGATGGCTGCGTGCTCGGCGGGCGATAGTTGCCGCGGGTCTCTGACCTCCACCAGCAGGTCGTCGATGCGCGTCGGCGCCGCTGCGAGTCGGGCGTCGCGCCAGCGAGCATAGGCGTCGGGCTGACCGAGGTCGAAGGGGTTGTCGACCTGCTTGTCGGGTGCGGAGACGGACATGAGCTAACCTGTGGGGCTGGGGGCAGTGGGTCCCGGGCTGGGTCCAAGATCGGGGACCATAGTTCGGTACGAGCGCCCACGCAATGACACCGGTCAGCCGCCGCCCCTTCCTATACTTGGAAGCAGGGCTTCTCAACCATGATGAGGTTGCCATGTCGGACCAAGACTATACACACCTGCTGCTGGCGGTGGACTTTGCGCCGGACTGCGAACCGGTCATTGCCCGGGCAATGCAGCTACGAGCCCTATGCGGGGCCAAGTTGAGCCTGCTGCACATCCTGGAGTACGTTCCCCATGGCGTCGAGCTGATGCCCATGTGCTACACAGCGGAGGCGGTGCTGGCGGAGGATTTCGAGTTGGAAAACCGCTTGGTCGAACTGGCCCAGGGCCATCTAGACGCACTCGCGGAGCGCCTGCAAATCCCGGCGGACGATCGGCACATTCGGGTCGGCAGCACCGGTCACTCCATCCGGGCCGTGGCGGAGGAGCTGGGGGTGGACTTGGTCGTCATCGGCAGCCACGGGCGCCACGGCCTGATGAGCCTGTTGGGTTCCACCGCCAAAAGCGTCGTGCAGGGGCTATCCTGCGATCTGCTCTGCGTCCGTATCGGGGAGCCGGCCTAGTGAACCCGATGCTTGGCAGTGCTCGCCGAGGGCGCGACCCGTAGGGGCAGAGAGGCGTGGTGTTGCACGAGGCGCCAAGAACCGTCCTCCAGACGAAAGACATTGGTCGCCAGGACCTTGCTCACAGACTCCGTCGGCCGGCCATTGGGGCGTATCGATTCGACCAATACCCGGATTGCCAGGTCGCCGCTGTCCCTGGCGGCCACAGCCTCCACCTCGACGCTCGGCGGCTGGGCTCCGGCGAAGATCTCCATCCAGCTCTGCATCACCGCCTCCTTGCCCTTCAGCAGGCCGCCCCCGGGGTGAATACAGAGGGTATCCGCATCATCACCCCAGACCTCGGCCATGGCGGCGACGTCCGTGGCCGAAAAGGCTGCGTAGTAGGCGTCCTGTGCCTCTTCCGGGGTCGCGAAAGGCGGCTGCGGTGCATCCGTGCGGGCAGGCGGAGGCGGGCCCGACACACGAGTCATGGCGCAGCGCCACCCGCCCCGGCCAGGGCCAGGGCGAAGCGGGCCCGCTCAAAGCGTGCCTCCAATGCGTCGTCCGCGGGGAAGGGGCCACACCGATACCAAGCTGACAACAGTTGCTCTGCCCCGGCCAAGGGATCGCTCTCGCCGGCCGCCATGTGACCGGTCAGGCGTGCAACTTGAAGCTCCATGCGCTCCTGGGCCAACTCAGGAGGGGACTCCACCTGGGCGAGGACCTCCAGTTGCAGACAGATGCTACGGCGCTCCCGCTGATTGGCCTCGACCTGCACCTGGAAGTCGACCTGTGCCTGGGAGTCGCCCTGGGCGGCGGCCAAGGCCGCCTCCAGGCGCCCTGTCATGGTCTGCTGCATGGCGTCATCGCGCAGGCTCCCGAGGGCCGCCCACTCGTTGCTCAGGGCGTCCAGTGCTGCGGGTTCCACCGTGCCGGCGAGCAGTGCCTGCTCCAAGCGGTTACACAGCTGGGCCTGCTGCACCAGTAGATCGCGCTGGCCGTGCTCGATGGCGGCCAAGCGGGCCCGACGGGTCTGGTCGACGGCCTCGCGGGCCTCGCGCCAGCGCTGCGCCAACCCGGCGGCGGCCTGGCGCGGGACGGGCAGAGCCTCGGCCTCTCGCCAGCGCCCGTCCAGGTCGCGCAGGGCCCGGGTCAGGTCCTCGGGCGAGAGGTCACCCTCGGCGAGGGCCCGGGCCTCGGTGCACAGGGCCTCACGGCTGGCCAGGTGGCCGGCGAACTCCGCGTGTTGGGCCTCCTGCTGCGACCGGCGCCGGGCGAAGACGGCGTCACAGGCGGCGCGAAAGCGGGTCCATAGCCGGTTTTCGTCCCGCTGGCGCCCTGGTACCGTGGTGTGCCAGTCGCGCTGCAGGTGCTTGGTCTGCTCCATGGCGCCTTCGAGATCGGGCTCTTCGACCAGGGCTTCGACCCGGGCGATGAGATCTTCCCTGAAGCGCAGGTTACGCGCACGCTCGGCCTCGATCCGCTCGTCGAGTCGCGCCAGGGCGGCGCGGAAGCGCTTCTCCAGGGCGCGGCGCTTGCGCGGCTCCACCTGGCCCAGGTCTGCCCAGGCGCGACGGGTCTCGCGCTCGGCGCGGACGGCCTTCTTCCAGTCCATGCGCTCCCAGTCCACCTTGTCCAGGAAGTCTTCCAGGTCTTGACAGACCTGTTGACGCTGGACGCGATTGGCCTCCAGCACCTTGGCCTGCTCCTCCAGGTAGGGACGGCAGCGCTCGTAGACCCGCTCGCAGGCGGCGTGGAATCGGTCCCAGAGGGCGTGATTAACCGGTGACCCGCCCTGGTCCAGCCCCTTCCACTCCATCTGGATGTCATGCAGGCGCAGGCTGACGGCCTCCATGGTGATGTCGGCGGTCTCCAGGGCCTCGACCGCCTCTTGCAGCCCCTGGCGGTGCTGATCGGCGCCCCATTTACGCCACTGTTGCAGCTCGCGAATCCGCGGGGCCAGGGCGTGCAGGCGCGCCGCCGCCGGGGCATGGTCGCCGCGGGGCAGGCCGCTCGCCGCGGCCAGGTCCAGGATCGCCTGGAGGCTTTGGAGCAGGGGCTCGGCGGGCTTCAGCTCTCCCGCTGCGAGGTGTTGCTCCAGTTCGGCGAGGCGCTCCGGCACATCTTGCAGGCGCTGCGCCGCGTGCTTGCGCTGTTTGGCGAGGCGGGCATCGAGGGCCTTGCGGGCCGCGTCGAAGTCTTGGCACAGGTCCGGGGGGATCTCCACGGCCTTCAGGATGGCCTCGGCCTGCTCGTTAAGACGCTGGGCCGCCTTGTGGTCCAGGGGTTTGGCCTGGCCCAGGGTCTGCTCTGCCGTCGCCAGGAGCTTGCCGATCCGCTCCTGACTCTTGCGCCGGGCCCGCAGGGCCTCGCGGCTGCGCTGGGCGGCGCCGATCAGGGCGTCGTAGCGACGCCCCAGGGCCGCCTGCTCGGCCTCCGGGAGTGGTTCCAGGGCCTCCCAGCGTTCGGCGACCTGGGTGCAGGCGGCGGCGATGGCCGCCTCGTCTTCCAGGGCTGCGGCCTGGTCGATGGTGTCGAGCAATTCACGTCGCTCCGCCAGTCGGGCGGCGTGCGCCTCCTCGGCGGCGATCTCCGCGGCATGTGCCTCGCGGTGGGCCGCATAGGCGTCGAGCAGGCGGCTGCGCAGGCCGGCATAGCGCTCCCGAGCGGCGGCGTCGGCGTGGGGCTCCATCTCGGCCCATTGGCGGTCCATATGGGCGAGCAGGGCCAGGTCTTGGGACCAGGTGTCGAAACGACCCAGGCGTTCGAGCTTCTCGCAGAGCTCGTCGCACAGGGCGCGGGCTCGGCGCGGTAGTTCCTCGCGCTCGTTGATCGCCTTGAGCTTCTGGCGGACCAGCCGATGGACGTTCTTGTCGCGCTTGCCGATCTGGCGGGCGACCGACTCCAGGACCGTGCGGTCTTCGATCATGGCAGTGGCCACCACCCTGTTGGCGGCGAAGCCATCGTGAATCGCGCAGCCGGCGAGCACTGTCTGATTGGTCAGGCGACCGATGGCCGCCTGCCGCACTATCGGCTCGCGGGCGGTGGTCGCGACGTGCTCGAGGATGCGTGGGTCCTGTTGGTCGGCAAGGGCCCGCACGCGCAATTCCTCGGCGATGGGCTGCTCGTCCAACCCGCAGAGCAGGTTGCGATAGTGTGCCAGGGCAAACTCGCGGACACCGGCATCGCCGTCTTCGATGAGAATGGCCAGGAGCGCGGGCAGGTCGCGCAGGCGTCGGCAGGCGTCACGCCGTATCACTGGGTCTTGGTGGCTGCGCGCGGTCGCAAGCAGGGCCGCTGGGTCCTCGACCGCCGGGGTCCGTCTTATCGGGTTGAGGAAGCGTTTGAACATCGGTGTCCCGGTGGTGTTAGAGGGGGAATTGGCTGGGCCCGGCATTGTAACCGAGACGACCTCGATCCGGCCTGTTCCCGCTCGGCCTCTGGGCTGCCCAGGAACTGGCGCTCAGACAGCGCCTAGAAAGATCTTCAGGGCGCCCAATCCGTGCGCCCCCAGCAGTGCCTTGAGGATCTGTCCGTCCTCGACCAGCAGGACGGTGGGGGTGGCCTGGACGCCAAGCCTGAGGGCCTCGGCCGGGTGTGCGCCGATGTCGAGCTCAAGCACATTGGAGTGTTTCTGACGCAGGGCCTCGATGGCCGGCGTCATGTGTCTGCAGGGTCCGCAATGGGTGCTGTAGCAGTAGATCGCGGCCTTGCCCTGGTGGTTCGCCAGTTCTGGAAACAGGCCAGCCAGATCGACCACGGACCGGCCTCGCAACTGACGGGTGGCCAGGGCGATCCAGAGCATGTAGCCCCCGAATAGGGCAAGGATCGCGAAGACGAGATAACCGGGCCAGGACATTGGGCTGGAGGGCGGGGACGGCCCCGCCGGGCGGCCTAGGCTTGCTTCAGCAGCTGGGCGAGGTTGCGTGCGTCCGTGGGGATGCGCACCCCGGTGACGGCAACCAGGGCCTTGAGCATCGCGATGAAGGGCCCACTCACCTGGGCGTTCGGTACCTGGTCGAAGCACTCCTCGAAGGCCCCGGCAGCACGCGCAATGAACTGCCGTGAGGCGGGAGAAGGCTTGGGGGGCGCGACCTTTTTCGCCGCGGGTGGGGCTGGCTCCGCGGCGGGCGGAGTGGCCTCCGTGGCAGACAGGCTGGTGGCGACTCGCAGCAATTCGCGGTGCAGTGCCGTGAGATAGGCGTCGTCGTAACCGCGCTGGAAGCGATCTGTGTCGTGCAACCCCTGCAACATCCGGCTGCGGGCGCTGGGGTCGAGGGCATCGAGGCACTCGGCCAGCGCCGCGGCGGCCTGGGCTACAGAGGCCAAAGCGGGATGCAACTGCGCCGGCTTGCGCTCCTTGGCCTTGGCTGGTGCAGGCGTCTCCGTCTCGCACCGGACAGAAGGCGTCTCGGGTTCCGAGTTGGCGACGGTCAGTTCGTAACAGGTGGCTAAGTCATAGGCCAGGGCCGCGGCGAACAGCTCGCGGCTTTGCGTATCCCCGACGCCGCGCTCGGCCAGGGGCGCCAACATGGCCGCCCGCTGCTCGTCGCTCAACCGATATGGCTCGACGAAACGCTTCTTGGGGGCGGACGGATTGCTGGGAGACTGAGACAAGCCCTTGCTGGTCGCGCTGACGGCTGTGCTGTCCCCCGTTTGATCGGGGATGTTGCGGACCCAGTAATGTCGACCGCTGTGGGTGCGCTGAGAGATGCTTTGGGGGGTCGGTGGTTCCGGAGCGAGCTTGCCCATGAATCGGTTTCCTCCGTTTGCGCAATTAAAGCACACTTTTCCCTTGGGCATCGGGCCGGCTCTCGGGAGCCGGTCCGACTTAAGACCGCCGTACCCGCAAACGGTCTGCGCCATTCGGCGCAGTTTGCCGAACGGAGGCGTGCGTCGGTCCGCGCGGTGTAGCTATCGAGCCCGCAGACCCTCCAGGGGCGGGCGAGCCAGCAATGGGTACGTGGCCAGGGTCCCAGCGAGTCCGATCAGTGCACCGCTACCCAGGACGCCCAGCACCCAGAGCCAAGGGTTGAAGACAAACTCCAAGTCGAACACCTGCCCCGCCAGGAGCCAGCCGGTCAGCTGCGCGAAGCCCGCCCCCAAGAGCCCGGCCAGGACCCCGGTCAGGGTGAACTCCACAGCCAGGGCAGAGAGTAGAACGCTGCGCCCCGCCCCCAGGGCGCGCAGGACCGCGTGTTCGCGACGCCGCTCGGCGAGGGTCGCCTGGATGGCGGCCAGCATCACCAGGAGCCCGGCGACCAAGGTGAAGCCGAAGACGTACTCCACCGCGTTGGCCCCGCGCGCCATGACGCGCCGCACCTCGCGCAGCAGGGCATCCACGTCCAGCGGGGTCACGGCCGAGAAGCGCCGTTGCAGCTCCGCCATCAGGGCCTCGCGGCCAGGGGGCAGGTAGAAGCTGGTGATGTAGCTCGCCGCCTCCGACCCCAGGAGTCCCGGCGGGGAGAGGACGAAGAAATTGACGTTGAAGCTATCCCAGCGAACCTTGCGCAGGCTGGTCACCGGGGCCGAGACGGCGTGGCCGGAGATCCAGAAGCTGAGTCGATCCCCAAGGCCGATCCCCAGGGTCCTGGCCAGTCCCTCCTCGACCGAGAACTGCTCCTGGGCGTCATCCGGCCCCCACCAGCGTCCGGCCACGACCTCATTGTCCGCCTGGGTCCGCTCCGCGTAGCTCAGGTTGAATTCCCGTGCGGCCAGGCGCTGGGCGCGTGTATCCGGGTAAGCCTCCGGGTCCACGGGGTGATCGCCGATGTGGGTCAGGCGTCCGCGGATCATGGGCAGCACGCCACCACCGGTCAGGCCGTGCTCGGCCAGGAAGCCTTGCAGGGGTGCAACATCCTGGGGCTGGATGTTGATCAGGAAGCGGTTAGGGGCGTCCGTCGGCACCCCTTCCTGCCAGGCCCGCAAAAGGTCCAGGCGCACGACCGCCAGGAGCAACAGGGCCAGGACTCCGACACTGAAGCCGGCGATCTGCAGCAGGGACCCGGCCGGGCGTCGGGTCAGACCCGCCAATCCCAGGCGCCAGACCCCGCTGCTGTGCGGCTGGACCCTGGCAGCCAGACGGATCAGGAGCCATACGACCCCGACCAGACTCAGTAGGGTCCCGGCCAGCCCGGCGAGCAGGCGGGCGGCGAGCTGGGCGTCGCCGGCCTGCCACCAGATCAGCAAGGCCATGGCGACCGCCGCCGCCAGGGCAGTCCCCAGGACCGAGGCCCGAGGGGTGCCAAGGTCGCGCCGCAGGGCAAGCAATGGCGGCACCCGGGCGAGCTGGATCAGGGGCGGCAGGGCGAAGCCGAACAAGGCCACCAGCCCAGTCATCAGGCCTACTCCGATGGGGGCCGCGGAGGCTGGCGGGAGCCCCTGCACGAAGAGGTCACCGAGCAGGGCGACTAGCCCCTGTTGGGCCAGGTACCCGAACAGGGTGCCGATCAAGCCGACCCCGACACCGAGGGCCAGCAGGCGCAGGACGAAGACCCTGGTCAGGAGGTGACGCGGGGCACCCAGGCAGCGCATCACCGCCACCGCATTGGTCTGACGTTCGACAAGACGGCGGCTGGCCAGGGCGATGGCCGCCCCGGCCACCAGCAGGGTAACCAGGGTGGCCAGGCGCAGAAACCGGGTTGCCCCGTCGATGGCCGCAGTCAGCTCCGGGCGGGCGTTAGCGGGGTCCACCAGCTGTGCAGTGGGCGACAACTGCCCCTTGGCCCAGGCCCGGAACGCGTCGATGGCCATGGTCTCCCCCGCCACCAGGAGCCGGTAACGCACCCGGCTCAAGGGCGTGACCAGACCGGTCGCGGGGATGTCCGCCGCGTTCACCAACAGCCGAGGGGCAAGCTGGACCAGGTTGGTGCCACGGTCCGGCTCGTAGGTCAGCACCCGGGTCAGGCGCAACTGGGTGTCTCCCAGGGTGATCGGGGCACCTGCCCCGGACAGCTCCTCCAGGCCAAGCAGGGGTAGCAGCCGCGCCTCGGCCCAGACCTCACCTGGGTCCGGCCCCTTGGGAGCGGGGGTGTCCTCGCCCCCGACCCCGGACCCAACACGCAAGGTCCCACGCAGGGGATAGCCATCGTCCGCCGCCTTGACCTGCACCAACTGAGTCGCATCCCCGGCCACGACCACGCTTGGAAACTCCAGGGTCCCGGCAGTCGCCAGACCCAGAGCCTGTGCCCGCTCGGAGAAAGCATCGGGGATAGGGTAACCGTCGTCCACCGCCAGGTCCGCGGCGATCAACTCCCCCCCCTGGCGCTGCATGCCCCGCTCCACCCGGTCGCCGAAGAAGGCGACCGCCGACATGGCCGCCACGGTCAGCGCCAAGGCAGCGGCCAGCAGGTAGAGCTCTCCGCTGCGCCAATCCCGCCGCAGCAGGCGCAGGGCCAGGCGCCAGGCGCTCACGCCAGGGCCTCCAGGTGACCGGCCGTCATGCCCAGACGGCGGTCGCAGCGGGCCGCCAGGCGCGGGTCGTGGGTGACCAGGACCAGGGCCGCGCCAGCGGCGTTGCGCAGGTCCAGGAGCAGATCGATGATCTGCTCCCCGGTCTCCTGATCCAGGTTACCGGTGGGCTCGTCGGCGAACAGGATCTGCGGGCTCGGGGCAAAGGCGCGGGCGATGGCCACCCGTTGCTGCTCGCCGCCGGAGAGCTGGCTCGGGTAGTGTCCGGCCCGCTCGGTCAATCCGACCCGCCTCAATGCCGCCTCTGCGACAGGCCCTGGTCGCGCTCCGCCCCCCAGCTCCAGGGGCAGGAGGACATTCTCCAGGGCCGTGAGAGTCGGCAGGAGCTGGAAATCCTGAAACACAAAACCGACACGGCCATTGCGCAGGGCGGCACGACCATCCTCGTCGAGCCCGGTCAGGGACTCGCCGCACAGGTGGACCTCGCCCGTGGTCGGTCGGTCCAGCCCGGCGAGGAGTCCGAGCAGGGTGGACTTGCCGGAACCGGAGGCACCGAGGATCGCCACAGCCTCCCCCGCCTTCACCTGAAGGTCGAGGGCGTGCAAAATGGTCAGTCGCCCCCCGGGGCCCGTGACCTCTTTGCCCAGGCCCCTGGCCCGGGCGACATCTGCGATGGAGTCTGTGGACATGCTGAGGATGCTCCTGTTTGCCGGCACACTGTTGGTCGTCGGCGGCGCCTTCGCCGGGCCGCCGACCATCCTGGTGCTGGGCGATAGCCTGAGTGCCGCCTATGGGCTGCGCACCGACGAGGGCTGGGTAGCCCTGCTGGAGCGGCGCCTTGTCCAGGCTGGGCTCGACTATCGGGTGGTGAACGCCAGCATTTCGGGGGACACGACCGGGGGCGGGCTGACCCGTCTGCCCCAGGCCCTGGAACGTCATCGGCCTAGCCTGGTCGTCATCGAACTGGGCGCCAACGACGGTCTGCGTGGTCTGCCGTTCCGAGAGATCGAGGCCAATCTGACCGCCCTGATTGGCCTCGCCCGCGCTGCCGGGGCCCAGGTCCTGCTGGTGGGGGTCCGACTACCGCCAAACTACGGTGCGGCCTACACCGAGGGCTTTCAAGCAAGCTTGCGGAAGGTCGCCGAGGCCGAGGCCGTGCCCTTGGCGCCCGATCTGTTGGCCGGAGTCGCCGAGGACCGGCAACTCATGCAGGCCGATGGCCTGCACCCCAAGGCTGAGGCCCAATCGATGCTGCTGGCCAATGTCTGGCCAGAGATCGAACCCCTGCTGTCCCACTGAGGTTCACCTGACAAAAGCGTTAATATTCCCCCCGAAGGGCAGTGGCGCGAGACAGGGCGACAGCGACCAAATCAGACGACGCCGGCAAGTGGCGGGGACCAATTTGGCTCAGCGGGATATCCACCCAGCCAAGGGACGCCCTGCCGCACAAGCAGTCTGCGGCAGACGGGCAGCCGAGCAGCATTACCAGCGGAGACGGATCATGTATCGCATCACCATCGTGGGCTCAGGCTTCGCCGCCCTAACCGCTGTGCAGCGGGTAAACAAAACGAGCCCCCACAGCCAGATTACCGTGGTCAGCCCGAGGGCGGAGTTTGTCTACTACCCGGGTCTGATCTGGGTCCCATCCGGTCTGCGCAGCGGCGAGGACCTGCGGTTCTCTCTGAAGCACTTCTTCCGCCGTATGGGAGTCACCCACCTGGCTGGCGAAGCGACCGGGCTTCGGGAGGGCGGGCGTATCCTCGACACCACGGCGGGCGAGGTCGTCAACGACGGCTTGATCATCGCCAGTGGCGGACGCTTCCTCAAGAAGCTGCCGGGGATCGAACACGCCCTGACCCCCTGCGAAGGCGTCGCCGCGGCGCAACAGATACGCGACCGCCTGCGTGCGCTGGAAGGCGGCGCCATCGCCATGGGCTTCGCCGGTAATCCCCAGGAGCCCAGCGCCATGCGCGGCGGGCCCATCTTCGAGTTCTTATTCGGCATTGACACCCAGTTGCGCAAGGAGGGTCGGCGCGAGCGGTTTGATATCACCTTCTTCTCCCCCGCAGAGAAACCGGGCAACCGCCTCGGCCCCAAGGCCGTGGATGGCCTGCTGAACGAGATGCGCAAGCGCGACATCCGCACCCACCTGGGGCACAAGCTCAAGGGTTTCAGCGACACGCAAGGTCATGACGGAGGGAGGGGAGTTCCCCGCCGACCTCATCATCTTCATGCCTGGCATGACGGGCAACACCTGGTTCGACAACACCGATCTACCGCGCTCCCCGGGCGGACTGGTCGCTGCCGATGGGCACTGCAAGGTCTCGGGCTTCGAGCATGTCTACGTGGCTGGCGACTCGGGCAGCTACCCGGGGCCGGACTGGATGCCCAAGCAGGCGCACATGGCCGACCTCCAGGCGCGGGCGGCGGTCTGCAACCTTCTGGCCGAGCTACAGGGACGGGCGCCGACCAAGACCTTCAAGCCCGAGTTGGTGTGCATCGTCGACACCAACGACCGCGGCATGCTGGTGGCCCGCACCGAGAAGCGCAGCCTGGTCCTGCCGGCCTGCCGGATCTTCCACTGGATGAAGCGCGGTTTCGAGTGGTGGTATCTGCGCCAGTACCGCTAGCCGGCGATGCTTCGCGCCGTTCAAGCACATCGGCACGAACTCTTCGATGACCAGGTGGGCGACCCGAGCCTCCAGCGACCCTGCGCCAGACCCGGGGAGACAGCGATTGCGGTCGCGCCGGTCGGGCAGGCGCACGCGGGGCCTATCCCTTGCCCCTGGTACGTGTGCTGCCGCCAGCGGCGCGCTTCTCGGCAAAATCGATGATCATTCCTGCCACGTCCTTGCCGGTCGCACCCTCGATTCCTTCCAAGCCTGGCGACGAGTTCACCTCCATGACCACTGGACCATGGTTGGAGCGCAGCAGGTCCACACCAGCCACGTTCAGCCCCATGGTTTGGGCAGCGCGCACGGCGGTTGAGCGCTCCTCCGGCGTAATACGGACGACGGCGGCCGACCCCCCGCGGTGCAGGTTGGAGCGAAATTCGCCCTCTTTGGCCTGACGTTTCATGGTCGCTACGACCTTGTCGCCGATCACGAAGCAGCGCAGATCCGCGCCGCCGGCCTCCTTGATGTACTCCTGAACCAGGATGTTGGCATGGACCCCCATGAATGCCTCGATGACGCTCTCAGCGGCCTGATGCGTCTCGGCGAGCACGACACCGATCCCTTGGGTGCCTTCCAGGAGCTTGACCACCAGGGGTGCACCGCCGACCATCTTGATCAGGTCCTGAACATCGTCCGGCTTATTCGCGTACCCGGTCACTGGCAACCCGATGCCCTTGCGTGAAAGCAACTGCAGCGAGCGCAGCTTGTCCCTGGCGCGGGTGATGGCGACCGACTCGTTGAGCGGAACGACGCCCATCATCTCGAACTGCCGCAGGACAGCGGCGCCATAGAAGGTGACCGAGGCGCCGATACGGGGGATGACCGCATCGAATTGTCCCAGCTTCTCGCCTTTGTAGTGAATTTCCGGCCTGCTTGGAGGTGATGTTCATGTAACAGCGCAAGACGTCGAGCACAATCACCTCATGATCACGCGCTTTTGCCGCCTCCACCAAACGGCGGGTGGAATAGAGCTTGGGATTTCTTGACAGAATGGCGATTTTCATTGATCACTCCTCAGTGGAAATGTGTCCTGTGTGCTGATCGGCATCGACGCTTCGCAAGCCGCCAGAGGGCGGGCATCGGGCGCGACAAGAACGCGAGCCGCCAGCTTGCTTCGTTTGGCTAGCGCTCGACAGGATACCGTGACCCCGCCCCGGAGTCCGATTTGGTCCCCTCATCTCGGGCTCGGGCCCTGCTGATGGGCCGACGTTTTTTTGGTGGGCGGGGTGCTGGCGTCGGTCATGGTTCCGGCCGGTAGGGGGACAAGCCAAGCGCAGTCCACCGTTTAACCCCTCGTGGACTGCGCTGAGCTGGGTCAGTCATCCTCCGCCTGCGTAGCGCCCTGATCAGCAGCCTGACTCCAAGCCTCCGCCAGGGCCCGCACCTGGACGTAATCGACCTTACCCGTGCCCAGCACCGGGACCTCCTTCACCTCGACCAGGGCCCTGGGGATCGAGATCTCGGCGATGCCCTCGGCGCGGGCAAAGGCGACCAATTCCTCGCGCTTGGCCCCCGGGTGTGCGGTGATCAGCACCAGTTGCTCGCCCTTCTTGGGGTCAGGCAGGGTCGTCACCGCATGGGCCTCCTCGGGCCAGAGGCGGGCGACCCAGGCCTCTACCGCGGCCAAGGAGATCATCTCCCCGCCGACCTTGGCGAAGCGTTTGACCCGCCCCTGGATGGTGACGTAGCCCTCGGCATCCAGGGAGACGATATCGCCGGTGTCGTACCAGCCGCCCTCCGGTGGCTGTAGCTCACCGGGTCGGTCGGCCTTGAGGTAGCCGGCCATGATGTTGGGCCCGCTGACCATCAGGCGCCCGCCGGCCTCGATCCCCGGCACCGGCTCCAGGCGCCAGTCGATCCCCGGCATCAGCCTACCGACGGTACCGGCCTTGCACTGCATGGGGGAGTTCATGGCGAGCACCGGGGCCGTCTCGGTGGCCCCGTAGCCCTCCATCAGGCGAACCCCGTAGCGCTCGCTATAGATGCGCCGGGTCTCCTCTTTGACCCGCTCCGCCCCGGTGCAGACGATGCGCAGGCTGTAGAAGTCATAGGGGTGGGCGAAACGGGCATAACCCGCCAGGAAGGTATCGGTACCGAACAGGATGGTGGCGTTGGTCCCGTAGACCATCTCCGGGACGATCCGATAGTGCAGGGGTGACGGATACAGGAAGACCTTGAGCCCGAACAGGATGGGCAGCAGGGTCCCGGTGGAGAGCCCGAAGGAGTGGAACAGTGGCAGGGCGTTGAAGACGATATCGGAGGGTCCGAAGTCGATGCGCGATGCCACCTGGAAGCGATTGGCCTGGATGTTCTCGTGGCTCAGAACCACACCCTTGGGCGCCCCCTCGGTCCCGGAGGTGAAGAGCACCACGGCGGCCCCCTGCGGGTCGCGGCGCCGACAGGCGAGCCAATAGGTGAGCTGGGGGAAGGTCCCACCGAGCATCCCCACCAGCTTGTCCAGGGGGGACATGGCGCCCCGCAGGTCTTCCAGGTAGTAGCACCTTGACCCCGACCCCCTCGATGGCCGCGATCAGCCCATCGAGCTTGCCCATCTCCACGAAGCGCCGCGAGGTCAGCAGGTTACGTGCCTGAGCCGTGCGACACGCGAGGGCCGCGTTGGCCGCACCGGTGGAAAAGTTGAGCATGGCCGGGACACGCCCATAGGCGTGCAGGGCGAAGAAGGTCACCCCGGCCCCCAGCACATTGGGCAGCAGGACGGCGACCCGCTCCCCGGGTTCGGTGATCAGGGCGATGCGCCGGCCCAGTGCAAAGGCCCCGATCATGAGGCGGCGGTAGGACAGCGGCTTGAACTCCACGTCCTCCAGCACCAGGTGCCCGGCCCCATGGGTTTGGCGGGCGTCGATGAGAGACTGGAACAGGGTGCGCTCCCGGTCGCTGCTGGCGAACATCATGTCCGTCATCAGGTCGTAGAGGCGGTCGGAGACGTATTGGCGCCGCCGCCGCCCGGCCAGACCCTCGGGGACCTCGAAGCGCCGCGGCGGCAGGAAGTGCACCGAGATCTTCGGGAACCAGCGGGTGCGGACCTTGCCCTTGAGCCGCGAGAAGGGGGTGTACTGGGCCCCCTCCAGGCGCACCGGCAGGATCATGGCCTGGGCCTTGTCGGCCACGAGTCCGGGGCCCTCGTAGATCTTCATCAGGGCCCCGGTGACCGTGATGCGCCCCTCCGGGAAGATGACCACCTTCTCGCCGCGCTTGACGTTGGCCACCAGGGCGCGGATGGCCAGCGGGTTGGTCGGGTCCATGGGGTAGGTCTTGGCCAGGGACAGGAAGAACTTGATCAACCGGTGCTTGGCCATGTGGGTGTCGATGGCGAAGGTCAGGGTGTCCGGCACATAGGCGGCGATGAGCACGGCGTCGAGGAAGGACAGGTGATTGGAGACGATCAGCACCCGGTCGCCCGCCTCACGCACATGCTTGAGTCCGGTCACCTCCACACGGAACAGCAGGTCCAGCAGCCAGGCGATCAGGGACTTGACCAGGGCGCCCGGGAGCAGGCGCATCACGTAGACCGCCACCACCGCATTGATCAGGGCGACCAACAGGAAGACCTGAGGGATGGTCGCCCCGTCGGCCAGCGCCAGGGCACTCAGCGCGGCGGCGGCGACCATGAACAGGGCGTTGACCACATTGTTCGCGGCGATATTGCGCGCCCGGTGGGCGGGCGGGCTATGGTGCTGGAGCATGGCCTGGAGCGGGACGATGAACAGCCCCCCGGAGACCGCCAACAGCACCAGGTCCGCGAGCAGGCGCCAGGACCCGGGCTGGGCTAGGAAGGCCTTGACCCCCATCAGCTCCGCTCCCACCGGGGCGAGGCCACGGGTGGACAGCCACAGGTCCCCGGCAAAGATGGTGATACCGATGGACCCCAGGGTCACATAGGTGGCGTGGACCTCGCCCTTGAGCAGGCGGTTACACAGCAGGGCGCCGGAGGCGATGCCGATGGAGAAGGCGATGAGCAACAGGGTCACCACGCCCTCGTCCGCCCCGATCAGATCCTTGGCGAGGGTCGGGAAGAGGGACAGGAGGGTGGACCCCACCGCCCAGAACCAGGAGATGCCCAGGATGCACAGGAAGATGACCCGGCTCTCCCCGGCCACACGCAGGATGCGCCAGGTCTCGGTGAAGGGGTTGTAGCCAACGACCAGCCCCGGGGTGGCAGGCGCTGTGGCGGGGATATAGCGACTGGCCCACCAGCCCGCGATCGCCACCAGGACCACCAGGGTCGAGACCAGTGCGGTACCGCCAGCCCCCAGAATGGCCAGCCCCCCGATCAGGGTGCCGCCCAGGATGGCCAGGAAGGTGCTCGTCTCGATGAGGGCATTGCCCGCCACCAACTCGTCGTCCGGCAGGTGATCCGGCAGGATGCCGAACTTGATGGGCCCGAAGAAGGCCGACTGGGTCCCCATGAGGAACAGCACGACCATCAACAGCCCCACGCTGCCGAGCCAGAAGCCCAAGCCCGCCGCCAGCATGATGACGATCTCCGCCAGTTTGATATAGCGGGTCAGCATGGCCTTGTCGTACTTGTCCGCGAGCTGTCCGGCGGTGGCGGAGAAGATGAAGAACGGCAGGATCAGGATGCCCCCGGCCAGCACCACCAGGACCCGGGCGTCCATCCCGGAGTTCGCCGCCAAGACATAGGTGATAAGGATCACCAGGGCGTTCTTGAACAGGTTGTCGTTGAAGGCCCCAAGGAACTGGGTCACCAACAAGGGCAGGAAGCGGCGGGCGCCCAACAGGGCGAACTGACTGCGGTGCATGGAGCTCCTCCGCCGCTTCGGATTGATAGGGTGTTGAACGCGGCAGGGCGGAGCATACGTGACCGGGGCTTGGGTGACGACTCCCGCGCAACCCGAGCCTGCTTAGGGTTACGGCTGGAGCACCCAGCTACCCCAAAACCACCTCGATCTGGTAGTCCCCACCGCCTTCGGGCAGGGTCACTCGGGCCATGCCGTCCATCACCTCGACCGGTCGCCCGTCCAGGCTCGCGGCGACCACATGACTGCCGGTCTGGGGGCTGTCCACCCGGATGTGGACCCGGGTGACACCGTCGGGCAACCGGTAGTCCAGGGCATAGCCCGGCCACTCCGCCGGGATGCAGGGGCGAATCTCCAGGGTGCGGCCGTCCACCACCCCGAGGCCGAGGATCGACTCGATGGCGGCGCGGTACATCCAGCCGGCCGAGCCGGTGTACCAGCTCCAACCACCGCGCCCGACGTGGGGCGCCTCACCGTAGATGTCGGCGGCCACTGCATAGGGTTCAAGCTTGTACGTCTGTAGCCGATCCGGATGGGTGGCGTGGCTGACGGGGCTGAGCATCTCCAGCAGGCGGGCGGCGCGCCCCTGACGACCCAGACCGGCGAGGGCCTGCACGGCCCAACAGGCTGCATGGGTGTACTGGCCGCCGTTCTCGCGGACACCGGCGACATAGCCCTTGATGTAGCCTGGGTCCTGGGGGGTATCGACGAAGGGCGGGGTGAGCAGGCGCAGGATGCCCGCTGGCTCGTCCAGCAGTTGGGCCTCCAAGGCGTCCATCGCCTGCTCGGCGCGCGCCCTGGGTACGGCCCCGGAGAGCACGGACCAGGACTGGGCCAGGGCGTCGATGCGGCACTCCGCATCTGTGTCACAGCCCAGGGGTGTACCGTCGTCGTAGTAGGCGCGGCGGTACCAGGCCCCATCCCAGCCGGCCTCCTCCAGTGCGACGGCCAACCCTTGGCGATAAGTGGCATAGCGCCCGGCCCGGTCCTTGTCGTCGCGTCCCTGCATCAGGGGCAGGAAGTCCCCCAGGATGCGGTAGAGAAAGAACCCCATCCAGACGCTCTCGCCCCTGCCCCTGCGTCCGACCCGGTTCATGCCGTCGTTCCAATCCCCGGTGCCCATGAGCGGCAGGCCGTGCTCGCCCCGGGTCAGGGAGTGGTCAAGGGCGCGGCAGCAGTGCTCGTAAAGGTCCGCGGACTCTCCGCTGGGCTCCGGAGTCAGGTAGTTCTCGTCCTCCCCGCGGGTGAGCGGCGGGGCCTTGAGGAAGGGCGCCTGCTCGGCCAGCACGGCATGATCGCCGGTCACGCGGATATAGTGGGCTGCGACGAAGGGCAGCCACAGCAGGTCATCGGCGAAGCGGGTGCGCAGGCCCTTCTCCATGGGGGCCGGGTGCCACCAATGCAGCACGTCCCCCTCGGCGAACTGGTGGGCGGCGTGAACCAGGAGCTGGGCCCGGGTCAGATCCGGGCGCAGATAGACCAGGGCGGCGGCGTCCTGGAGCTGGTCGCGAAAACCGAAGGCCCCTCCAGACTGGTAAAAGGCGCTGCGGGCCCAGATGCGGCAGCCCAGGTTCTGGTAGGGCAGCCAGGCGTTGACCATAAGGTCGATGGCAGGAGATGGGGTCTGGACCTGGATACCCGAGACCAGCCCGGACCAGAATGCCTTGGCCCCGTCCAGGGCTGCGGCCACGGCCCCCGGCGCCCGGTAACGACCCACCAGGGCCTGAATCTCGGCCGCGTCCATGCCCTCCCCGAGCAGGAAGGCGCAGGAGAGGGTCTGGCCCGGGGCCAGGGTGACCTGAACCGACTGGGCGAAACAGGGTTCGAGTCCGGCCCCGCTCGCCCCGTTGAGGTGTACCTGGGGCTGCACGCCCAGTGGGTTCGAGGGGTCCCCGTGGCGCCCGAGGAAGGCCGCCCGGTCGCAGGTGAAGCCGCATGCCTCAGCCTCGGCGCCATCGATGACGATACAGGCGAAGGCGACACCCCCGGCGAAGTCCCCGGCCTGGGAGTTGGTGGCGGTGAGCAGATCGAGGGTTGGGTCATGGGCGGTCACCACCGGGCTGGGCGAGACCGTCTGACTGCCCAAGACCAGGCGCTGGTATGAGAACAAGGACAGGGTCCGCGGCTGGGCCCCGCGATGGGTCAGCCGCAGGGACAGGATGCGCAGTGGGTCCTCGCGCGGGACGAAGAGGGTCGCCGCCGTGGCTAGGCCGGCGTGCTCGCAGGTATAGACGGAATACCCCAGGCCGTGACGGCACTCATAGGCGGCGTGTGCCGGCATGGGGCCGGGGAGGGGTGACCAGGCCGCCTGGGTCGCCTCGTCGCGGATATAGAAGGCCTCGCAATGGGGGTCGCTCACCGGATCGTTCTGCCAGGGGGTCAAGCGATTGGCCTGGCTGTTGCGCGCCCAGGTGTTGCCCGCACCGGTCTCGCTCGCCAGCACACCGCAGCGTTCGTTGGCGATGACGTTGGTCCAGGGCAGGGGCGGACGGCGCAGGGCCTGGCCTTGCCAGGGCAGACGCACCACGTACTCGCGCCCGTCCAGGGTGAAACCACCATAGCCGTTGCACAGTTGCAGCCCGGCGCGACAGTCTCCGGGTGGCGCATCCCCGGAGGGGGCCCTGGGCACCCCGACCACCCCACCCGGGGCCGGGCGACGTGGCGCCACGGGGTTGAGCGCACGGGCTTCGTCCACGAGTGCCAGGGCACCCGCTCGGGTCATGGCCGCGCCAGTGAGAAAGCTCAACTCCGCCGTCCCGCCGGGCCCTAGGTGGAGCACGGTGCGCAGGACCAGGCAGGGGTCCAGGGTGTTGCCAACGCTCCCCGAGAGGGGGTCGGCGCAGATCAGGGCCGCCGGCCGGGCAGGGGTACGGCCGCGACCCAGGAAGCGCATGCGGTCGGTCTCCCACTCGCTCGCCTGTGCCCCCACCAGGGCATGCACCAGCCAGGGCCAGGCCTCGTACTCCGCGCGCGGGCGACGGCGGGCTAGCAGGGCCTCATGGTCGGCGGCCCGCTCTGTCTGGACGAACAGCTTGGCGAAGGCCGGGTGTGCGGCATCGGCCCCGGCGTGGAACAGGACCGCCTCCAGGTAGCTGGTTACCTCGATGCGCCGCTCCGCTGTAGAGAGGTTGGTCAGGGACAGGCCGCGGACCTCCAGCCCAGCGGACCCATCCGCGACTAGGGGCAGGGTGACGCTCAACCGCGCCTGGATCCCCGCATCCTCCCGCTCGATGACGAAGGCCTCGCCCTCCAGGCCCACCTCGTAGCGCTCCGCCCGGCTACGGGTAGGCTGATAACCCAGGGACCAGAAGCGCCCGCCGTCCAGGTCGCGCAGATAGATGAAGGTCCCCAGGTCGTCCTCCACTGGGTCCGGCCGCCAGCGGTTCAGGGCCAGGCCATTGAGGCTCGACAGGCCTGCCCCGGTGTCCGAGATCAGCACCTCGTAGCCGCCCTGGGTCAGGCGATGCACCCGGGCGGGCGGGGCGGTGGGATCGGCAAGGCGGTCGGTCAGGTGGTCCAGGGGCATGGCGGGCCTCGCGTGGGTGGGGCAGTGTGGTTGCCGGGCGTTGTGGGCGAAGAGTGTAAGCCCCACGGGACCGGGGGTGGAATGTCAACCTAGGGGTCCCTGACGAGGGTCCGACCGGCAAAGCCCGTTGTCGGACAATGTCAGCCAGCCCGGCATACGAAGCCGCCTATCGGCAGCTGGTCGACAGAAGATCGACGCTCCGGCGACCCTGGATACCTGCGCGGCGGTTAAACTTGGTCACCATTGCACCATCGTCACAGGGTCACCAACCTATGCCTTCTACGCCTACCCCCAACCCCAAGCAGGGTCGTGCCGAGTCCGCCGGCCTGTTCGGCGGTGCGGCCCTGTTGGTCGTCGCAGGTGCCGTACTGGCATGGCAATTCGTGCAGCCGGCCCCGCCCAGCCGCATCACCATCGCCGCGGGCGGCGAGAGCGGCGCCTATTACCGCTACGCCCAGCAGTACCGGACCATCCTGGCGCGTAGTGGGATCACCCTGGACGTCCTGGTCACCAACGGCTCGGTGGAAAACCTGGCCCTGTTGGCGGGTGAGGCTGGAGCGGCGGATGTCGCCCTGATTCAGGGCGGTGTCGCCGACGAAACCCAACGCGAGCGGCTCAGCGGCCTGGGCAGCCTGTTCTACGAACCGGTCTGGCTACTGGGTCCCAAGGGCCGTCCAGAGGTGCCGCTCAACGCCCGCGCCGGCCAACGGATCGGCATCGGGCCGGAAGAGAGTGGCACCCGCTTTGTCGCCCTGAAGATGCTCGCCGACAACGGCATCGGCCCGGACAATGCCTCGCTGGACGGCGAGACCATGGACCAGGCCGCCGCCCGGCTCTTAGCCGGCGATCTGGACCTGCTGTTCGCCATCGGCGCCGCCGACTCCCCCCTACTCAAAGACCTGGCGCTGAACGGCAAGGTACAGGTGCTCGACCTGCCGCGGGCCGCGGCCTATGCCCGTCGCGACCCGACCCTGACGGAGCTCACCCTGCCCGAGGGCACCCTGAACCTTGCCCGCAACATCCCCGAGCGCGACATCCGCCTGGTCGCCGCCACCGCCAATCTGGTGGCCCGGCCCGACCTGCACCCGGCCCTGATCGGGCTGCTGTTGCGCGCAGCCGCGGAGGTTCACGGTAAGGGCGGCCCCTTCGCCAAACCCGACACCTTTCCGTCGCCCTTGCAGACCGACTTCCCCCTTGCCCCGGATGCTGCGCGCTACTACAAGAACGGACCGCCCTTCCTGCAACGTTACCTCCCCTTCTGGGCGGCCAATCTGATCGACCGGCTCAAGGTCATGCTGCTGCCCCTGATCGGGCTCCTGATCCCGCTGGTGAAGGTCATGCCCCCGGTCTACCGTTGGCGCATTCGCAGTCGCATCGTGCGTTGGTATCGGGAGTTGCAGCGTATCGACCTGGAGTTGGAGCTGTCGTCGGGCGACCCACAGGCCCTGCAATCCCTGGCCAAGCGCCTGGCCGAGATGGAATCCGAGGCCGCCCGGGTCGAGGTCCCGCTCTCCTACACCGACCAGCTCTACAACCTGCGGCTGCACATGCGCCTGATCGCCGAAAAGCTGGAGCGCCTGGCGGCCGGCGCCGATGGTGCAGTGGAAGCGTGAGATCCAGGAACCGGCCGCGACGCTGTTTGGCAAGTAGCGCGGACCGAAGCAGGGGGATGGATCGGGCGAGCCCAAGCGGCTGCGCGGAGAGATCGAATGGGACTGTACCTTGGGAAACCCGCCCAAACCGATAGGGCCCGCTACGCACAGGGTTGCAAAGCCACGCCACCTCGGAGAAAGTGCCGGGCGAATCCCCTGACAGCTCCCAGCAACACAGATAACCCATGTCGTCACAGCCACACCCGCTCCCGCCCGGCACCCCGATCCTTTGGCAAACTCCCGAGGACCTGCCCTACCGGGATGTCCTCTACCAACAGGCCGAGGGCATCGCCAAGCTGACCATCAACCGCCCGGAGGTGCGCAACGCCTTCCGCCCGGAGACGGTCCGCGAACTGATCGATGCCTTCCACCGCGCCCACATGGACCCGACCATTGGGGTCATTATCCTCACCGGGGCCGGGGACTTGGCCTTCTGCTCAGGGGGCGACCAGCGCATCCGCGGCGAGGAGGGCTATCGGGACAGCGCCGGGGTGCAGCACCTGAACGTGCTGGAACTACAGCGCCAGATCCGCACCCTGCCCAAGCCCGTGGTGGCCATGGTGGCGGGCTACGCCATCGGCGGCGGCCATGTCCTGCATCTGGTTTGCGACCTGAGCATCGCCGCGGACAACGCCCGCTTCGGCCAGACGGGGCCCAGGGTCGGAAGCTTCGATGCAGGGCTGGGTGCCGGGCTGCTGGCCCGCACCATCGGACTCAAGCGCGCCAAGGAGGTCTGGTTTCTGTGCCGTCAGTACGATGCGGCCCAGGCCCTGGCTTGGGGCCTTGTCAATGCCGTCGTGCCGCTCGCAGAGCTGGAGGCGACGACGGTGGATTGGTGCCGAGACATGCTGCGCCTGTCCCCCACGGCACTACGCTGCCTCAAGGCCGCTTTCAACGCCGATACCGACGGCCTGGCCGGCATCCAGGAGCTGGCGGGCAACGCCACCGCCCTCTTCTACACCACCGACGAGGCCCAGGAGGGGCGCGACGCCTTCCTGGAGCGCCGCCCGCCGGACTTCGGCAAGTTCCCGCGGAGGCCCTAGATGGGAGCTTGCCATGTCCAGACCTGGTGAATGCATTGTCCACTGGGTCGCCGCGACCAGGCCCAAGACCCTTTTACTGGCAACCTCGCCAGTGATCGCCGGGGTAGCCCTGGCGGCGGCTCAGACCGGCAAGCTGGCCCCCTTCACCGCGCTTCTGACCCTGCTGGCGAGCGTCGCCATTCAGGCCGGGACCAACCTGCACAACGACGCGGCCGACTTCGAGCGCGGCACCGACACCCAGGACCGGCTCGGCCCGCCCCGGGCCACGGCCCAGGGTTGGTTCACCCCGGCCGAGGTGAAGCGGGCGGCCTACCTGACCTTCGGGCTCGCCTTCGCCATCGGGGTCCTGTTGACCCTGCGGGGGGGTTGGCCCATCGTCGCCCTCGGGCTGGCCTCCCTGGCGGCGGGCTATGCCTATACGGGGGGGCCAAGGCCCATCGCCTACGGGCCCTTCGGCGAGGTCTTTGTGCTCGCCTTCTTCGGGGTGGCGGCGGTCTGGGGCAGTCACTATCTGCAAACCCTGACCGCCGGGCCGGACGCCTGGCTCCTGGGCCTGGCCCTTGGGCTTCCCGCCGCGGCCGTGCTCCTGCTCAACAACTACCGGGACCTGGAGACGGATCGCGCCGCCGGGCGCCGCACCCTGGCCCAGGTCTTAGGGCCCGACGGGGCTCGCTGGGTCTACGCCGGCCTGCTGCTGGGGCCCTTCCCGATCCTACTCGCCGCCGGGCTCCCCGGTCGCCCCTGGCTCGCCCTTGCCGCCCTACCCCTCGCCCTGACCCTGATCCAACGTCTACGCATGGGGGCTGGCGGCAGGGCGCTGAACCCCCTACTGGGGGCCACCGGGGTCTATCAGGCGGCCCTGGCGATCCTGCTCGGCCTGGGGTTGGTCCTACCCGCCTGAGCCGACCGGCTCGACCATTCGCTGTGATCGCCACCATCGCCCTAGCCCCTTACCGGCTGCCCCTAAACGTCCCCTGGCGAAGCGCCCGGGGCACGGTGACGGAGCGCCGCGGCTGGCTGGTGCGTTGCGAGGTGGACGGCCAGATGGGGTACGGTGACTGCGCGCCCCTGCCCGGCGCCGGGACCGAGACCGAAGCCGCCGCATGGGCCTGGCTGCGTGCCTGGCGGGACCGCTCCCTGGGCTGGCCCCTGGAGACGGCCCTGGAAGCACTGTCGACGGAGCATGCCTGGGCCCCGGCAGCCCAGTACGCCGCGGAGTGCGCCCTCGCCGACCTCGCTGCCCAAAGCGCCGGTATGCCGCTGGCCCGCTGGCTGGCCCCCGCGACGGCTCCCGCGCAATCGGTCCCGGTCAACGCAGTACTCGGGAATTTGGCCGGGCTGAGACCGGAGGATTTGGCCACCAGCGCAGCCAAGGGCTATCGGGTCTTCAAGATCAAGGTCGGGGTCTATGACCTGGACTGGGAGTTGCGTCAGCTAACCGACCTGGCCAAGGCCCTTCCCCCCGACGGGCGGTTCCGACTCGATGCCAACGGGGCCTGGACCCAGGAACAGGCCCGCCACACCCTGGCGACCCTAGCCTCCCTGCCCATCGAGGCCCTGGAGGAACCGCTCAGGCATCCGACCGCCCACAGTCTGAAAGCGCTCCAGGCCCAGGTTGGTTTTCCGCTGGCGCTGGACGAATCCCTAACCCGGCCAGGCGCCTGGCCGGACCTCACCACCATCCCGGTGCGCCGACTGGTGCTCAAGCCCGCGGCCCTAGGCGGCCTGCGCCGCACCCTAGCCCTGGCCAGAGCGGCCCAGGCGATGGGGCTGGAGGTCGTCGTCACCAGCCTGATCGAGTCCGCCGCCGGGGTCTGGCCGACCCTGCATTTGGCCGCCGTCATCGCCAGCTCCATCCCCCAGGGCCTGGCCACCGCGGACTGGTTGGCGCAGGACCTGGGCGAGGCGCCCAGGCCCAGGGACGGCCGGATCCAGCTCCCCAGTTGCCAGGGATCGGGGTTCCGTCCCTGGGCCTCCCCCTGACCAAACACCGAGGTCCAGCATGAGCCACGACTTCACCGTCCGCCTGCACGACGCCGACGCCGCTGGGGTGCTGTTTTTCGCCCACCTTTTCCGCCACGCCCACGACGCCTACGAGGATTTCATGGCCGGCCTCGGCCAGCCATTGGATGGGTTGGTGCGGGCCGGCTGCCGCCTGCCTCTGGTCCATGCCGAGGCAGACTATGTGCGGCCCATACAGCACGGCGAGACGATCCGGGTGACCGTCGTCCTCGCCGCACTGGGGGAGACCAGCTTTACCCTGGACTATCGGTTTGAGGATGGATCAGGGGCCCTGCGGGCGCGGGCCCGCACCGTACATGTGCACCTGGCGGACCGGGGGGATGGGGACAGGTCGGTAGCGCCCTTGCCGGAGGGTTTGCGGGTGGCCCTGGACGCTACCCCCTTGTGCCCTCCTGACGAGGGTGCAACGACCGCAAGACTTAGTACAACCGCGCCTAAATGGACTGAACAACCGGATGGATAAGGCGCGTGGCACGGGGCCAGGAGTTTGCTGAGCGCCCCATCCGTCCGCGCCGCATCCACCGGCGCGCCTTCGATGGATGCGCTGCGCTTATCCACCCTACCGTTGTTGGACGGACTTGCGCGCGACGGTATTAGTGAGCGCTACCGCCAGACTGTAGCGAGTAGCCGCGCAGATTGCGGGCGAAGGTCTGGAGGGCCTGAATGCCAGTAGCCTCGGCCTGCTGACACCAGTCTTGAAGGGACTTGAGCAGGGCCTCCTGGCTGGGGGCGGTGCGCTCCCAGATTTCGCGCAGACGCTCGCGGTACTGATAGACCGTGGCCAACTGCTGGCTCTGGGCCAGCAACTGCTCCAACTTTGCCCGAGCCCCGGCGTCGACACGCGCACCCTCCAGAACCAACAAGCGAGTTGCTCGCCGTGCCACGCGGCGGCAGTGCGCCTGGCTGCGGCAGAGTTCCGCGCGGGTCACAGGCTCCATGACCTCCCGGGCGTAACGGGCAAAGACGTGCATGCGCCCAACGATAACGGCCTTGAGGGTCTCCATGTCGATGGCAGACTTGCCCGGGATGATGTGCGGCTCTGGGGCGACCTTCTTCACCTTGGCCAAGCCGAGCAGGGCTAGGGTGCGAATGTAGAACCAACCGATGTCGAATTCCCACCACTTGGAGGACAGCCGCGCCGAGCTTGGGAAGGCATGGTGGTTGTTGTGCAGCTCCTCGCCGCCGATGAGGATGCCCCAGGGGACGATGTTGGTGGAGGCGTCCCGTGACTCGTAATTGCGATAGCCGAACCAGTGGCCGACGCCGTTGATGACGCCCGCAGCCCAAACTGGGATCCAGAGCATCTGAACGGCCCAAATGGTAATGCCATAGACCCCAAACAGCAGCAGGTCCAGGACCAACATCAGCCCCAAACCTTGCCATTGATAACGGCTGTAGATATTGCGCTCGACCCAGTCGTCCGGGGTGCCACGGCCATAATGGTCCAGCATGGCAGTATCTTTGGTCGCCGCGCGGTAGAGCTCGGCGCCCTCTCCCAAGACCTTGCCGAGTCCGAGTACCTTAGGACTATGGGGGTCGTCCGGGGTCTCGCACTTGGCGTGGTGCTTGCGATGGATGGCCACCCACTCCTTGGTCACCATGCTGGTGGTGAGCCACAGCCAGAAGCGGAAGAAATGGCTCACCCAGGGATGTAGGTCAAGGGCCCGGTGGGCCTGGGCGCGATGCAGGAAGACGGTGACCGCGATGATGGTGATGTGGGTCAGAATAAGTGCAGCGGCGACGGCCTGCCAGGGGCCGACATCCAAGATGCCGTATGGGGTCATCGGGTTCCTCTCGTGGTTGGATCTTGGTGGGTCATAGGCCGGGAATTAGGGCCAGACGGGGCGGACGCGGTGGATCTGTTTCGGATTCTCGTGCCCGCGCCGGCCAGACAGTCTAGCGAAAAAACCCTCGTGTCGCCATAGGTATTCCGTCGGACCAAGACGCCAGGTCGCGGCCATGGCCTCCAGGGATGGGGGACATATCGGGACGGCAGGAGCATTTCCCGACTTGGCCCCAGGGATGGGGGACATGTCGGGGCAGCAGGAACGTTCCCCGATTAGGCGACGCTCCGACGGGCGGACGACGGATCAGACCGGCGCAGGTATGCAGACATCGGGGCAACAAAAAGGCCCGGTCCCCTTCGGGACCGGGCCTTGGTCACGGCTAGTCGGCGACCGCGCCGAAGGTGCGCCTACTTCAGGGACTGATAGTAGTCCATGAGGATCTGGGCGACCTCGGGGCGGGAGAACTCGGGCGGAGGGGCGATCCCGTTGCCGAGCATCTCGCGGACCTTGGTGCCGGACAGGAGCACGAAGTCCTCCTTCTGGTGATCCGGGGCCTCGCACATCATGACCACCTTATCGAGTTTCTTGGAGTAGGCGGTATGGTCCGCCTTGAAGATCTCGATCTCCATGGCCCCCGCCGGGACCTCCTCCTCGAAGATGGTCTGCGCGTCGAAGGCGCCGTAGTAGTCACCCACACCGGCATGGTCGCGACCGATGATGAAGTGGGTGGCGCCCATGTTCTGACGGAAGTAGGCATGCAGTACGGCCTCGCGGGGGCCGGCATAGAGCATGTCGAAGCCGTAGCCGGTGACCATGGCGCTGTTCGGGGGGAAGTACAGATCGACCATCTTGCGGATGGCCGCGTCCCGCACCGGGGCCGGGATGTCGCCGGGCTTGAGCTTGCCGAGCAGCATGTGGATGACCAGGCCGTCACAGTTGAGGCGCTGCATGGCCATGTGGCACAGCTCCTCATGGGCGAGGTGCATGGGGTTGCGGGTCTGGAAGGCGACGATGCGCTTCCAGCCGCGCTCCGCGATGTCGTTACGAATCTCGACCGCAGTGCGGAAGGTGTCCGGGAAGTCATCCTGGAAGTAGGAGAAGTGCAGAACCTGGATGGCGCCGGAGACGGCGAGCCGGCCCTGGGAGTTGAAAGCCGCCACGCCCGGATGCTCCGGATCGTTGGTGCGGTAGACCTTGTCGGTCATCAGCGCCATCTGGGCGTCGCTCACCTCTTCAATGGCCTCCACGTCCATCACCGCCAGGACCGGGTTGCCCTCCATGTTGGGGTCGCGCAGGGCGATGCGCTTGGCCCCTTGGATGGCGGAGACGTCCGGGAGCAGGCACAGGACCGGCACCGGGAAGAACATGCCGGAGGTGGTCTTCATGGTCTCGGCAACGCTCACCGCGTCGGCCACATTCATGAAGCCGGGCAGGGGGCTGAAGTAGCCGCCGCCCATCATCACGGCATTGCCGGCGCTCTGGGAGCTGACGACCACCGAGGGCAGACCCTCGGCCTCATGCATCAACTGGTGGTGCTTGTCCGGGTCGTAGACAAACAGGGGTTGGAGCTGGTCGGAACCGACGGGTTTGATCATTGCTTGCCTCTCCGATCGGCTCGATCCGGCGACCCGGGCACCACGCCCGCGGCCTGGACGAGCCAGTTTCTAGTGTTTGTTGCCTGTGCGGTCGCACCGCCTGAGCCCGGGAACACGTTGAGCAAACAGCGTTTCCCTTGCGGAGCAAGACCACCTGCTATTTCCAACCGCGCCTACGCGTTGAAACTCGAGCACTCCACGAGTCGCGCCTTGGGGAGAGAAGGCTGAGCCATGCCGGCGAGGGCCTTGACCAGCATCATCCCTAGGAAGGACCAGGCGCAGCGGCGCCCATGCGGGCCTTTTACCTTACCACGGCGATGCCTTTGGCTCTCCAAGGTTGTCTTTATGCCACCACAGAATTTTGCTGAACTTCGCCTCATTCGCGCCTGGACACCAACTGCCGCTGCACGCGGCCCTAGGCTCGCGTGACAGGTCTCCGCGGGCCAACACAGAGCCGCAACCGCCCGTGCACCCACGACACGGCTGGTCGGGCGCTTACTGTGCCAGCGGGTTTCAGATAGAATCCGAGTACTTGCGACAAGCTTCACCGAGCTCGCACTCCGGACCAGTAGCAAGCTTTCCTTTCGAGGGGCCACACGCCCAATCAGCCCACCCCGAGAACCAACTCAAAGCGCGGTACACCACGCCATGCCCTATTTCGTCTATCGAGTTTCCCCGCAACTACGGCTCGCCCATGTGGACACCAAAGAGCGTTACCAGGATGCCCGCTCCCTGGTGCGGAGCCTGCGCGAGCATCAACCGCCCGACACCGACGACCAGGTGCGCATGGTCTTCGCCAAGCACCAGGCCGAGGCCGAGAAGCTCCTGTCAACCCCGCGCGACGAACGGGTCATCGGCGAAGACTAAGTACCAAGCGCTCGCCGATACCCGCATCCGTGACCAACACTAAAACGCCGGCGGACACAGGCCCACCTCACCCCGACACCCCACTCGAAGCATGCCGCGGCCTGGTGTCGCGTTTCGTGGACGAACGCCTCCCCGAGTTTTTCCGGTACGCGGGCGCAGTTCTCTTACAGGGCGCCGAACGCGCCGAAAGCGATGCCGCGCAGGGGCGCTTGTTTGAGGCGATAGGGCTGATCGCGCGCCACCGCTCCGATATCGAGCACGTCTTGCGTCAGGAACTTGACGCGGGATTCCAGCGGCTGTGGACAAAGGCGCCGCACACCAGAGACTCAGGTCCCGACCCAAGTCACGCGAAGGGCGCGAAGCTGTCCCTTGTAGAACCTGACGACATCGAGGAGTCAGTTGCCGCGGCGAACCTCATCGCCCGCGCCAATGGCCAGTACTTCCCAGAGCTGTATGCCCTAAACCTGCGCCTGTCGAACCTGACAGGCAGACGCACCCTCAAGGACGACGAGATCCCCGCAGGGCCACACCACCTGATCCATTCATTTCGCAGGGCATTGGACGGGCTCGATGTCGAGATCGAGATCAAGCTCACCCTCTACGCATCGTTCAATAAGTCCGTCATCCAACAATGTCGTGGGGTCTACAGCAACTGCAACCAGACGCTGCAGGCCGCGGGCGTGCTGCCGGACCTAACGCCCGCGTATGTCAGGACCGTCTCGTCACAGACCCAGCCAACCGACCAACCCGGCAACGCCCAATCCAGTCGGGACGCCAGGGAACCCGCCGCGCCTATGGATGAGGAGTTCGGTTCGGACGCCGAGCTTCTTGCTTCGATTCTCAGCCTCATGTCCGTTGGCCACTCACCGGAAGGGGGCGGCGGGGGACGCACCGGCGACGCAGGGGAACCTCATCCAATCACGCCCGAACGTGCGGCGGCCGCCATCCGCCAAGTCCTGTTGGCCCTCAATGACGCTCAGGCGCAGGTCGCGCACGCTAGGGGTGGATCGACCATCAGCTCACCGAGGCCTTACCGCGGGTTTACGCCGGAACCCGTGGCCCATACAGACGGGGGCAACGCATCGGGCGAGCACCCCAACGCCCAGATCGAAGCAGACTTCCTAGACAGATTCCGTGCGACCCTGCCCGAGGAGCGGCAGCGGATCCTGGAACAAGTCGACCGGGACGACCTGCCCCCCATGGACGCGGACCTCATCGACCTCATCGGTATGTTGTTCGAGTACATGCTCAATGACCCGGTCTTGCCGAGTACGGCCAAGGCCCTGTTGAGCCACCTGCACACGCCCTACCTAA
The DNA here is from genome assembly GCA_963845265.1 of uncultured Gammaproteobacteria bacterium. GTDB lineage: Bacteria > Pseudomonadota > Gammaproteobacteria > Chromatiales > Chromatiaceae > DYRB01. Next base: position 72,834 of record CAWJRN010000017.1, read on the forward strand.
AGGTCGCCCTGATCGACCAGCGACTCCTGAACGACAGCACACACCCGGCACGTCAACTGCTCGACCAGATGGTCGAGGCCGGCAGCCTCTGGGTGGAGGAGGGACAACCGAGCCGCGGCATCTTTCCGATGATGCAAGAGACCGTGGACCGGGTGCTGGAGGAGTTTACCGACGATGTCAAGCTGTTCGAGGAACTCAGCCAGGACTTCAAGCGCGCCATGCAAGCGCAGCAGCGCCGCACCGACATCGTGGAACAGCGCGCCCAAGAGGCCGCCCGGGGCCGCGAAAGGCTACAGGTGGCCAAGCAACTGGCATCGAAGCACGTCCAGGCCCTCATCGAGCGTCACCCGGTACCCACGGCTCTCTCCCAATTCCTCGGCAGCACCTGGCTGGACCGCCTGGTCTTCATCGTGCTGCGCGAGAGCGATGGGATCGAGTCCAGGGCATGGGATGAGGCCCTCAGCACAGCTCGAGACCTGCTCGGACTCTTCGACCCAGAACTGGGCCCAAGCGACCGCCAGACACGCATCGAGCGCATCCCCGAACTACGCAGGGCCATCCTGCGTGAGGTCGAACTGATGGGAAGCTATAGCCGCGCCACCATGGACGGCCTGTGGTCCTTACTCGATAGCCCCACAGCTGGGCGACCCCAGGACCTACCCTCCACCGCCCAGACTGCCGCCGACATCCGCGAGCCCGGCGCGCCCAGCACGGCGCAGGGCCAAGCCCAGCCCGACACGGCAACCCAAACCGGCCTGTCCGGCCCGCAACAGGAGGTGATAGCGCGGCTGTCCGAGCTGGGCTTCGGGAATTGGTTCGAGTTCACACCGTTAAAGGGTGGCCCGGCCAGGCGCGTCAAGCTGTCGTGGATGAGCCCCCAGACATCCACCTGCATGTTCGTCGACCGCGCCGGGATGCTGGTGGAGATCAAGACCCTGAGTGCTCTGGCGGACGAGATGTTGTCCGGACAGGTCAGAGTCATAGCCCGCCCCAAGCACCCGTTCATCGAACGGGCCCTGGTCTCGATCCGCAAACTGCTGCAAAGCAAACGGCACGACCCAGCCGGGGCGTCGCCCTAGGGAACCTGAGTCAACGAAGATGGCTTCTGCTCGGCCCACAGGAATTGCAGGACCTTGCGCACGTATTGCTGGGTTTCCGGATAGGGAGGGATCTTGCGCCCATACTTGATGACGGCGTTCTCACCCGCGTTATAACCAGCCAAGGCAAGCCGCAGGTCCTGATCGAACATCTCCAACAAATCGCGAAGATAGGCCGCGCCGCCTCGCACATTATCTGCCGGGTCCCAGATGTCGCCGACCTTATAGCGTGCCGCCGTCCCCGGCATGAGCTGCATCAGCCCAATAGCCCCGGCGGACGAAACCGCCCCCGGGTTATAGGCGGATTCGGTGCGAATCACCGCATGGAGCAGCTCGGGCACCAACCGGTATTTGCGCGCCGTTGCATCAATCAGCCCAGAATAGCGGCTGCGGCGCTTGGACACGGACTGACTCGGTGCCTGCACCCGCCCCGCCGTGACCAACTTCTTCTTGCTCTCATCGATGAGTTTCGCCGCCGGGCGCTGCCATTCCAGTTGCAGCTTACCGCCACCAAGGGGAACATCCGTAAAGTAGACCTTGCCGGCCCCATCGACATACTTATAGACATCGGCCCTGGCCACGCCAGCCATACCGACGCAGAGCGCCGCCATTAGGCAGATGCGCGCCAGGCGCGCGCTAGCCGACCCCGGTGTATAAGGTATTGACCTCAGCATGAGCAAATTGCCGTTGCAAAGACCCTCGTCACAAATGGCGCGCCGGATTGGCATGGAGGCCGCCATCCGGATCGGGTGACACCCCCGCGGGACCTATCCGACCCGCACGCAACCGCGTGCGGTTCAGGGCCAACCACTGAAGGGCCATGATAGCGGGCATGGTGTCCAACCGGCCAGCCCCAATGCCCTCAATTGCGTGACACGCATCAAGAATCACGACGCGGGTATCCTCCCCCTCTGCCGCAAGCCCGTGACTCCCAACCGCCCCCGAGGCTTCCGTGCGGGCGCAGAACAGGTGCAGCCGCTGACTGGTGAACCCTGGACTCACGAAAAAGCTCGCGATGGGCTCAATGCCCCAGGCCTCGCACCCGGTCTCCTCGCGGACCTCCCGCAGACCTGCCGAGACCGGGTCGCAGCCTGGCGGGATGACACCCCCGGCGGGCTCGATCAGCCAGGCATTCCCCGACGCCAGCCCACCGATCCGGAATTGCTCCACCATCACCACCTGATCCAGTCGGGCGTCATAAAGCAATACGGCAGCGGCATCCGGCAACTCCAGACATTCGCGCTCGACCACCTCGCCCCAACCCCCGCGATAAAGGCAATGGCGCAGGCGATAGCGCACGAGCGTGAGAAAGCCCGAATAGCGCAGGCCACGCTCCAATAGATCAATGGTGTCAGTCATCCACAGGCGCGGGCCATAGCCACTCCCGACCACAACGGCAATACGCCGCTGCGGCCACTCACACAGACATGGTCCATCATCGACTACTAAATAGATGCCGTCACAATTTAGCCGCGGCAATCCTATGCTTCATTTCGGCTTGTCATTTTTTTTTGCAATCAATATAATCATCCCACCGTCGGATCTATCTAAGCGCTGGGGTGCCAATGAAAAGACGCCACTTTCTTGGGCTTGCACTATCGCTCGCCGCTACTCCAACCATCGCCCGCACGTCTCCTGAAAAGTCGCGGACCATTTCCCTACGCCACTTACATACAGACGAACGAATCAGCGCGACCTATCGCATAGGGGATCGCTATCAGCGCCCGGCGTTACACAAGCTCAATTGGTTCCTGAGAGACTTCCGCACCCAAGACGTCACTGTCATCGACCCGAAGCTCTTCGACCTCGTTTACGATATCAATACCCGACTAGGTAACCCGGAAGGTACCGTCGAGATCCTCAGCGCCTATCGCAGCGCCGAGACTAATGCCATGCTTCGGCGCACTTCCAGCGGCGTCGCCCGGAACAGTCTTCATTTGACCGGACAGGCCCTGGACATTCGCCTCGGATACGCCAGCACCCGCACGATCTGCGACTGCGCCGTCGCCCTCTCCCGAGGTGGCGTCGGCCATTACCCACGGGCAGATTTCGTGCATATCGACACCGGCGAGGTGCGTCGCTGGGGAGCGTGAGCTCCTACCGCATCCACCATGCCGACGCCATGGAAGGCATCCACCGCCAGCGGCCTCAAAGGCACCGCTACCCGGAAATCCGCCCAGCAGGGGGCGACTCGGGGCCTCTCGGGACCCCCGCAACCTCCACCCCAATGCAGGCGCCCTGTCGCGGACCAACCGGGGGCCGAGCTATCCAAAGGCCGAGCACAACCCAAGCCTAGCGGCCCGCTCCACAGATTTCAAGCACAATCTAAGGGATTAGTCTTTACATATTGTTTTTAATGAAAATGACCGAAAGGCTGCTGAGACTCGCGGCATCAACAATCGGGCCGGGCCGGGCCGGACCGGGACCCAAGTCAGTCGCTGATGCGGAAGAAGCAGTCCAACTCCGGCAGGTCGATCTCGCGCGGTGCCAGGCGCAACCGATCATTCAAGGCAACCCCCGGGGCTCTCACCTTCGCATCCAGGGCCAGCGCCGGGATCAGCACCACGACCTTGCGCTCATCGACCTCCACCACCACCGCCTCGCCCTGCCAGTCACGGTGGCGACGCAGATAGACGAGCTTCCAGTGGTGGTTCGAGAGTCGCTCCGCCCGACGCACCCCAATCCCGGCGGTCTCGGCCTGCCCCACCCGCTCGCTGACCTGCTCCGCATCCAGGACCGCGCCGCCGCTCAGGCTCAGACGCACCTGCTGGTGCACCAGCAGATCCGAGTAACGGCGCAACGGGCTGGTGGCACGCGCGTAGAGGGACAGGCCAAGCCCGGCGTGCTCCACAGGCTCCACCGACAGACGGGTCGGCTTGAAGCGGCGGCGATGGGCGTACATGGCGGCCAGGCCCACAGGGGCATCGGCCTGATCAGGCGCCGCCTGGCCTGCGAACGGGATGGCAACACCGCGGGCCAAACACCAACGGGCACAGGCCTCCCCGGCCAGCAGCATGGCATCCATCACCAGGGTGCGGCTGCGGGAGCGCTCCAAGGGGCGAATGACCACCTCGCCGTCGCGGACCCGCACGCTCACCTCGGGCAACTCGATGGCGGCAGCACCGCGGGCGGCACGTCGGGCACGGAAGGGCTGTAGAAAGGCGTCGATGGCGGCGAAGGGGGCCGCGTCGCCATCCCCAACCCCGTCCAGCATCGCGTCCACCTCACCGTAGCTCAGGCGGTGGGCGCGAATCAGCGAGGGGCGGATTTCGATGTCGGTGGGTTCGCCATCGCCCCCCCAGCGCATACCGAAAGACAGGGCCGGTGAGACCTCCTGGAGCCCCAACCCAAGGCGATCCGTGACGGCCTGAGGGAGCATATTCACGATGCCCTCCGGCAGATAGAGGTTCGCCCCCCGGGCGCGGGCCTCCAAATCCAGGGCGCTGCCCGGTGCCACCAAGGCCGCCACATCGGCCACGTGGACCCAGAGCCGGTCGCCATCCAGTCCGATGGCGTCGTCCGGGTCCTGGTTGCCCTCGTCATCGATGGCGTAGGCCGGGAGCGCCGTCAGGTCCAGGCGCGGCTCGTCCGGGACCTCCCCGACGGCGACATCGGGATCGCCCCGGGTGATGCCGCAACGGGCGGGATAGGGGTTATGGTCCGCCGCCCAATAGCCGACTTTGATCAGCATACGGTGGGCGTTCGCCGGGGTCTCCTGATGCCCCAGGGCTACCAGGATACGGCTATAACCGGTCTGGCCATTGGCCAGACGCTCCACCTCCACCAACCGCTCACGATCCTCGGGGGCGGCCTGCCCCTGCTGCATGCGAGCCAGGAAGGCCGCCCAATCCCGCTCGGCCTTGGCCTTGGCATCGCGCTGCGCACGCTCCGACTCCACAGCCTCCCGGTCACGGGGCTGGATGGCCCAGGGGCTACCGCTGAAATAGAGTCCGTCCGCCACCAGCTGCCAGGCGGCCCAGGCGCTGGCCGGGGTGAAGTCGCCGTAGAGGAGTTCCGCAAGCTCTTTGAGATCGGTGTCGGCCCCGTCGAGCAGTTCCCAGGTCTCCTCCACAGGCCCATGCAGGGGCGCCAGGTCTGCCAGCCGAGTCAGCGGACCCGGATGTAGGGGCTCGATATCCTTGGGGCGTACACGCTTGGTCTGGCCGCCCTCCAGCTCGATGTCGATCTTCTCCCCAAGGGCCAGGACCCGGGCTGGGCGGACCTTATAGAGCACCAGGCCATTGACCTGGATCCGAACTTCGTGGATCGACAAGACCGCTACACCCCCGTTCCGGGCCACGGAGACCCAGTAAAAGACTGCGCCGGGGGGCTGCAACCCCCCGACGCGATTTGGGTATCATACCGCGCAACCGCCGCCGGTCCGGATGCATGTTGCCGCCCGGCCGCCGAGGAGATGCTTTGAATCGGCGTTACCCCAGCCGCGAGCCCCACCAGCAGGAATACGCATCATCATGAACAGAGATTGGCAGCACTTTATCGAGGCCCACTTAGGCATCATCGACCCCGGGGACGTTACGCGCTTCCCCGATGCCCCCAGCGAGGCCGCCTGTGCCCTGATGGACCTATCACACTTGGGGCTGATCCGCGTCGCCGGGGCGGACGCCCTGACCTTCCTGCAAGGCCAACTCACAAACGACGTGCGAGAACTCTCCGCCAGACACACCCAACTGTCCGGGCACTGTAGCCCCAAGGGGCGCCTACTGGCGAGCTTCCGAGTCCTGCGCCTGGACGATACCTTCTACCTCCAGCTACCCAGAAGCGTCCTGCCGGCCATCCTCAAGCGTCTGAAGATGTTCGTCCTGCGCGCCCTCGTAACCATCGACGACGCCAGCGACGCCGTGGCCTGCATCGGTCTGGCCGGGGCCTGTGCACCGGGGCTCTTGGCGGAGACCTTCCCCGACCTCCCGGTTGCCGACCACGGCCTGAGCAAGGTCGGCGACCTGGCGGCGATCCGCATCCCCGGGCCCAGCCCACGCTTCCAGGTCATAGGCCCGGCGGCGACCCTGGCCCCACTGTGGGAGACGCTGGCCACCCAGGCGCCCCCCATGGATGGGGACTATTGGTCCCTGCTCGACATCCGCGCCGGCGTCCCAACCATCTACCCGGAGACCGCCGACGCCTTCGTCCCGCAGATGACCAACCTGCAACTCATCGACGGCGTGAGCTTCACCAAAGGGTGTTACACCGGCCAGGAGGTGGTGGCACGCATGCAGTACCTGGGCAAGCTCAAGCGGCGCATGTACCTGGCGGAGGTCGAGGGCCCAAGCGCCCCAAAACCGGGCGACGAACTGCACGCCCCAGGCACCAGTTCCGAAAAGGCCGGCGGGCGGGTCGTGGATGCTTGCGCGACTGGCGATGGCCGATATGAGGTCCTGGCGGTGGTGGAGATCGAGGCGGCGGAGAGTGGCGAGGTCCGCCTCGGTGCGGCAGGCCCCAGACTTGCCCTCAAGGCACCACCCTATGGCTTCGCGAATGCGGACGCGGCAGGCGTGGGCACCCCGGGATGAAGTTCACCCAGATCTCGATCGGGCAGCCCTTCCGCTACCAGGGCGAGACCCTGGTCAAGGTCGGCCCGATGACTGCCTGCAATGAGGGCGGAGGGAATACCAGGCTGATCCCCCGCTCGGCGGTCGTCACCGCCATCGGTGCCACCAAGGACCCGGCGCCGGGGGCGCCGACACACCCGGACGCCCGGCAAATCGATGTCGCCCTGGCGCGGTTCGAGGCGCGCTGGAGGACGGCCCTGGCAGGACTCGATGCCGCCGCTCAGGGGCAGCTGGGGCAAGAACTCGACAGCGCCCAGCAGGAGCTGCGGATTGGCCTGGGCGTCGACGCGCCTCCGGCCGCTTGACCAACTCCTGCCTACCCGCGCAGCTCAGGGTTTCAGCCAGCAAAGGTCAGCCCTCAGCTGCCAGACCCCGCGAGCGGTAGAGCCGCAGGCGCCCGATGCGCGCCTCGACAACCCCCACCAACCGACGATAGGCGTCCCCTCGAGTCCCCCCGTAAACTTGCTCCAGGCGTACCCGGGGGATTGCCTCCGGCAGACCCTCGATACGGATCATGAAGTCGTCCTCGTCGAGGCCCGTCACCGCAGCCACCTCCACCTGGGTAGCCCCAATCGCATCGCCCGTGGCCAGTTCCGCAAAGCGTACCCCAGCGCGATCCGCCGCCAGGTCGACAAAGCTGAATCCACTGCCACCGTCCGAATCGCTTAGCTCCTTGAACAACCCGATCGCGTCCGACACCAGGGAACTGCCCTGGGCCGCGACCATGGCGGAGCTGGTGAAGTGTTGCGCCAGGTCCCTGCGCCCACGCAGTACCACCGAACGCATGGGCGGCGGCCGGGCGGGGCCAGCCCCCGCAGCCAGGTCACGCACCAGTCGTCGATTGGCGTAGGCAAAGGCCGCGGCCAGGGCGGCCCTGTTTTCGACCACAGGATCGCCACCCTTGGAGCGCGCCTGCGCCTTGCGCAGCAGACCCGTCAACAACTCCGCCAAGGGCAGCGGCTGGGCGCTGGCCCCTGCGGCGGCCAGGGCCATCGCGTCTGCCTGATACAGCAGCACCAGCGCCTGCTCCTCCGGGGCGAGCAGATTGGTCCCGACGGCATCTACCGCACCCCGCCGCCAGGTATAGGCGACACGCGCCTGCCCCGGGGTCAGGGCCAAGGCATCCAGGACGCGCGCACGGCTCAGGCCCTCCAGGACCCGCCCGGCGAGGAGCCGAATCAGACCCGCGGGCAGGGGCAGGCCACCGACGCGGGCCGCCTGGATCTCGGGCAGGCCGGATCCCGCCACCAGTTCCAGGCGCAGATTCAGCCAGGCCCCGGAGGAGTTCCAGGGCGGCCTGATGGACCCCAGCAACTCGGCCCGACCCTGCCCAATCGTCACCGATGCCCGCCCGGTATCCAGAGGGGCAATCAGGTAGTTGGCCAACAACGTCGCTTCCGCCTCGCTGATGCTCAGAGAGACCTTGGCCCCATCGGGCAACCCCCGCGGATCGTTGGCCCTGAGCCAGCGCCGCGCCCAAGCCCGCTGCCCGTCATCCAAGGCTGCTCCCCCGGGCTCGGACCCAGCGGCCACCAAGGGCCTCCCCTCGCTGACCAGCGCCACAAGGCCAACCAACCCGGCGGCCAGCAGCACGACCACAGCGAGCAGCCGCGATAGGATACCCATCGGCTCAGTAGACCCAGGGGATCAGCTTGCGCACCTCTCGGGCATAGACAGCGTATTCCGGGTGGCGGGCGGTCAACCAGGACTCCTCCTTGGCCCCTTTAAAATCGAAGAAGACGAAGCCCAGGACCAACAGCACCAGGTGAGACAGGCTCAGGCTGAAGGCCACCCAGGCCAGAGCGGCGAACAACTGGCTGCTGTAGAGCGGGTGACGCACCACCCCGTAAACCCCATGACGCACCAGCCGGTTGTGATCCACCGGATAGGGCATCGGCGTCAGATAGGCGCGGATATTCAGAACGCCCAGGCCTCCAAAGACTAGCGCGGCGATGCCCAGGCCCAGGCCCAGGACCCAACGCGCCGGCGCCAGTGCAGCGATGGTCTCGGCGCTGACCCAAGGATTCCAGACCGGGGTCAGGAGAAAGCCGAAAAAGAGGGCAAACTGGATGACGACCAGGTACTCTCCGCGCCGGCCCAGCTTCGGCTTGTCGTGGCGCTGCTGCGGGTTGCTCATGGCTACTCCTGGCCGCTTCTTGGATGGAAGACAACGCGCCGGACCCCAGCGGCTGCCCGGGGTATCTTAATCCCACGGAGTACACCAGCGATGACCGAGTTCCAGATCCACGCCCAACTCCTGAGCGACGGCCACCGCCTGGGCCGGATGAGAACCTCCCATCTGCTGCTACACCGCAATGCGGCGCTACCCTGGTTCATCCTGGTGCCGGAGACCCCGGCCCTCGATCTGCTCGACCTCGACCCCGAACCGCGTAGCGAGATCATCGCCGACTGCGCGGCAATCTCCGGTTACATCAAGGCGGAGCTGGGCCTGCCCAAGGTCAACTTCGCCGCCATCGGCAACCTGGTACCCCAACTCCACCTGCATGTAGTCGGGCGCTCCTCCAACGACCCCTGTTGGCCTGCCCCGGTGTGGGGAAACCTGCCGCCTGGACCTAGCTACCGGCTAGAGCGCCTCCACACCATCTGCATCGATCTCTCCCGGCGCTGTGGGCTCCGGGTCTCATGGGCCGAGTAGAGTCGAACCCCGGACGACCCCGGCCGAACCACAACGTCTTCCTCTCTGGGTATACTGGCCAGGATGCGTCCGCCGGCGGTCGAGCGGACCTTGAGCCCCAGGCCACTAGCCATGACCCGTAACGCCACCATTACCGTACTCATCCTCGCCCTGGTAGGAGGGGTCGCGGCCTGGTCCAAGTTGCGCTTCATCGACGGCGAGCGCTACGACGCGCCCCAACGCTGGCGCCTTGAAGAATACCCCATGCCACCGCCCCATCGAGACGCCCGCGCATCCACCCAAGGCCCCGCAGTCTCCGGTAGCTAGGCGCCGGGTCAACGATCACGGAGATCACCCCCATGACCTGGTTCGTCCTCGCCGCCATTCTCGGCGTCATCCTGTACCTCATATCCCTGTACAACAGCCTGGTGGCACGGCGTAATCGCTACCGCAACGCCTTTGCCCAGATCGATGTGCAACTCACCCGCCGGCACGATCTGATCCCTAATTTGGTGGATGTCGCCAAGACCTATCTGACCCACGAGCGCGAGACTCTGGAGGCGGTCACCGCCGCCCGCGGTGCCGCCGTAGCCGGCCTGCGTCAGGCTGCCCGCGACCCGGGCAACGCGACGGCCGTGCGTCAGCTCGGCAGTGCGGAGCAAGACCTCAGCGGCGCCCTGGGTCGGCTCCTGGCCTTGGGTGAGGCCTACCCGAACCTCAAGGCGGACGGGACCATGATGCAGCTCTCCGAGGAACTGACCAGCACCGAGAACAAGGTCGCCTTCGCCCGTCAGGCATTCAACGACGCGGTGATGGACTACAACACCCTGCGCGAATCTATCCCGGCAAATCTGATCGCCGGGCGCTACGGCTTCCTGAGGGCGGAACTCCTAGACATCGGCGACGCTGCCCTGCGCCGCCCGCCGCGGATCAATTTCGGCTGACCCGGCCTCGGTCCGCGGTAGGAGCGACCTGTCCGCCGCGTCTGGTCGTCTTCCAGACCCCCCTCTGGACGATACCGGATCGCGCTAGCGGCACTCACACAGGCTGTGCCGGGCGGGCGGCTCAATGGCACCCATCTCCAAGACCGACAGGCTCCAGGACACCTGACCCCACATGCAATTCTTCGAACATCAGGAGCGGGCACGGCTGCGCACCCGCGCCCTGCTCGCCCTCTTCGTCCTGGCCGTGGCGGCGGTGGTCGCCGCGGTGGATGCATTGGTCGTCGGGCTGCTGGTCATCGGGCAGGTCGAGTTCCGCCCCCTGCTGCCGGAGGCCGAACCGCTTCACTGCGTTAAACCTGCCGCTACTGATCGGCACCAGCGTCCTGACCCTGGCCCTGATTGGAGCAGCAGCCCTCTGGCGCGCCAGGCGCCTACGCAGCGGCGGGGCCCAAGTCGTCAGGGAGTTGGGCGGCGTCCCTGTGGCGCCTGACCCGAGCGACCCCAGGCAGAGACGCCTACGCAACCTGGTCGAAGAGATGGCCCTGGCCGCGGGGGCGCCGGTGCCCGACGTCTTCATCCTGGAGGACGAACCCGGCATCAATGCCCTGGCCGCGGGCTACAGCCCGGCGGACGCCGTCGTGGCGGTCACCAGCGGGGCCCTGGACAAGCTCGACCGCGACCAACTCCAGGGCGTCATCGCCCACGAGTTCAGCCATATTGTGCATGGCGACACCCGCATCGACATCCGTCTGATGGCTGCCCTATTCGGTATCCTGGCCATTGCCCTGCTCGGTCGACGGCTGCGCGGTACCGGGGCGGGACTGGACGGGCCCCGCCGCCCTGGGGCTCTGCTACTGATCGGCTGGCTGCTCAACCTGATCGGCTCCCTGGGGCTGTTTGCCGCGCGCCTGATCAAGGCCGCCCTCGCCCGCCAGCGCGAGTACCTGGCCGACGCCGCCGCCGTGCAGTTCACCCGCAACCCCGACGGCATCGCCGGGGCCCTGAGACGCATCGCGGTGGAGCCCGCCGGCGCCCTCCTGTCGGTCGATACGGAGGAGGTCAGTCACATGACCTTCGGCGCGGGCACCCACGCCCGTTGGCTGTCCGCCCACCCACCCCTTGAGGAGCGCATCCGGCGCATCGACCCACGCTTCCATCCCGCCCAACTGGTGGCCCTGGCCCGGCGAATCCGCCAGACAGCGGCAAGCACCCGCCACACTGCGATCAGCGACCCAGCCCAGGGTATCGCGGCCGGCACCCAGGCCCCCACCGAGGCGCCCCTGGGCGCGCTCTTGGAACCTATCCTGGACCCGGCAGCGGTCCTCGCCACCATCGGCAATCCGGGTCAAGCTGAGTTGATCGCCGCCGCCCTCCTCACCGCCGGCTTGCCGGAGGGGCTGCGGGCCGTGGCCCACAGACCCCAATGGGCCCAGGCCCTGCTGTGCCTGCTGTTGTTGGACCCAGACCCCAAGACCCGCGAGACCCAACGCCTGCTGGTCGCCCGCCGCCTGGGCCACGAGACGGAGCAGCAGATCGGCCACCTGATCGATGCCCACCCGGCGCCCCACCCGCGCCAGCGCCTACCATTGGCAGAGCTGACCATACCGGCCCTCAAGCAACTCCCAGGCGCCGATCTGGCGCGCCTGGACCGAACAATCGCCGCCCTAATCGCCGCAGACGGGCAACTGTCGGTCTTCGAATATGCCCTGGGACGCCTGCTGCGCGTGCGGATCAGGGACGCCCTGGACCCGCCGCGGACCCAGGGCCGGCGCAAACTCGCCGAGTTGGCGGAACCGGCGCAGGACCTGATCCGCGCCCTGGCATGGATCGGTCACCGGGAGCAGGCAGCGCGGCAGGCCGCAGAGGCTGCCGGCCTGGCCCAGGCGGGCTGGACACCAAGCCGAGGCCCGACCCTACGCGAGGGTTGGCACGAGGCTCTAGACCGCACGCTGACCCCACTGGACGCCCTGCGCCCAAGCGCCAAGGCGACACTGGTCGCGGCCCTAGTGGCCACCATCACCCACGACCATCGGGTGACGGTCGCCGAGGCGGAGGCCCTGCGGGCAGTCTGCGCGACCCTGCATGTCCCCCTACCCCTAGCGACCTCGGTAGGTCACCGCACACAATCCACATAGTATCGGACCCGCCCGCCCTCGCTCTGCCCCTTGACCAGGCCGTGGATGTCGGTCTCGAAGCCGGGGAACTGCTCGTTGAAGGCCCGTGCAAACCGCAGGTAGTGCACGATGGTGGCATTGAAGCGCTCGCCGGGGATGAGCAGCGGGATGCCCGGGGGGTAGGGGGTGAGCAGGATGGCGGTGATGCGCCCTTCCAGTTCGTCGATCTCGACCCGATCGATCTCCCGGTGAGCCATGCGGGCGAAGGCGTCCGCCGGCCTCATGGCCGGGGCCATCTCGCTCAGGTACATCTCGGTGGTCAGCCGCGGGATGTCATGCTCCCGATAGACCGCGTGGATCTGGTTGCACAGGTCCTTGAGCCCGATGCGCTCGTAGCGCGGCTGTTTGGCAACGAACTCAGACAGAACCCGCCACAGGGGACGATTGTGGTCGTAGTCGTCCTTGAACTGTTGTAGCTCGGTCACCAGGGTATTCCAGCGGCCCTTGGTGATGCCGATGGTGAACATGATGAAGAAGGAATAGAGCCCGGTCTTCTCGACGATGATGCCGTGCTCGGCCAGATAGCGGGTGACGATGGCGGCGGGGATGCCCCAGTCAGCCACGTCGCCGTCCATGTCCACCCCTGGGGTGACGACCGTGGCCTTGATGGGGTCGAGCATATTGAAGCCGGGCGCCAGATCGCCGAAGTCGTGCCAGCGTTCCCCCGCACGCAGTATCCAGTCCTCGCGCGCACCGATGCCCTCCTCCGCCAGCTCGTCCGGACCCCAGACCTTGAACCACCAGGACTCCTGCAGTTCCGCATCGACCTTGCGCATGGCGCGGCGAAAATCCATGGCCTCGAGGATGGACTCCTCCACCAGGGCCGGACCGCCGGGGGGCTCCATCATGGAGGCGGCGACATCGCAGGAGGCGATGATGGCGTACTGGGGGCTGGTGGACATGTGCATGAGAAAGGCCTCATTGAACACGTCGCGGTCGAGGCGCTGATTGACGCTGTCCTGAACCAGGATCTGGGACGCCTGGGACAGCCCCGCCAGGAGCTTGTGGGTGGACTGGGTGGAGAAGATCATCGAGTCGGTACAGGGGGCCCGGCCCTCGCCGATGGCATGATAGTCGCCGTAGAAGTCATGGAAGGAGGCGTGTGGCAGCCAGGCCTCGTCGAAGTGCAGGGTGTCGATGCGCCCGTCGAGCATCTCCTTGATGGTCTCGACGTTGTAGCTGACCCCGTCGTAGGTGCTCTGTGTGATGGTGAGGATGCGCGGGCGCCGCTTGGACTCGCGGGCGAACGGATTGGCGGCGATCTTGCGCTCGATGTTCTCCCAGCGGAACTCTTCCAGGGGGATGGGCCCGATGATGCCGTAGTGGTTGCGGGTGGGCATCAGGAAGACGGGGATGGCGCCGGTGATGGTGATGGCGTGGAGGATGGATTTGTGGCAATTGCGGTCCACCACCACGATGTCGCCGGGGGCGACGGTGGAGTGCCAGACGATCTTGTTCGAGGTCGAGGTCCCGTTGGTGACGAAGAACAGGTGGTCGGCGTGGAAGATGCGAGCCGCATTGCGCTCCGAGGCGGCCACCGGGCCTGTGTGGTCGAGCAGTTGGCCCAGCTCTTCTACCGCGTTGCAGACGTCCGCGCGCAGCATGTTCTCGCCAAAGAACTGGTGGAACATCTGGCCCACCGGGCTCTTGAGGAAGGCGACACCCCCTGAGTGCCCAGGGCAGTGCCAGGAGTAAGAGCTGTCCGCGGCATAGTGGGTCAGGGCACGGAAGAATGGCGGGGCCAGGGAGTCCAGGTAGTTGCGCGCCTCCCGGACGATGTAGCGCGCGACGAACTCCGGGGTGTCCTCGAACATGTGGATGAAGCCATGCAGCTCGCGCAGGACATCGTTGGGGATGTGCCGGGAGGTGCGCGTCTCGCCGTAGAGGAAGATCGGGATGTCGGTGTTGCGGAAGCGGATCTCTTGCACGAATGCGCGCAGCTGAGTCACCGCCGTTTGTGCCTCCTCAGGGGACAGGAACTGCTCGTCGTCGATGGACAGGATGAAGGCCGAGGCACGCGACTGTTGCTGGGCAAAGGAAGCGACGTCGCGGAAGCTGGTCACACCCATGACCTCGATACCCTCCACCTCGATGGCCTTGGCCAGGACCCGCACCCCGGTGCCGCTGGCATTCTCGGAGCGGAAGTCTTCATCGACGATGACCACGGGGAAGCGAAAGCGCATGGGTCCCTCCTGGGGGCAGGGTAAACGGGCGGACTGGGGGCAGAAGTATAGGGCGGGAGCGCTTGGGGAACATGACCGGAGCGTGACGGGGCCCTCGACGCCAGGCCGATGGGGTTACGCAGCCCTCGGCCCGGGACCTGCGCCGGCGGCCGGCGACGCCGCGGTTCCTGCGGTTCGTGTCAAGGCCCTTCGCCGGCGCCGATCGCGCACGAGCGCACTTGCTTGACTGCCGGCCAAAGCCATATGTTCCGCCACTATCGGCAAATGAACCGGAGATACCCGTGGGAGAGCTTTCCATTGAACTGCCCGAGGACCTGGCGGCGCCGAGCCTGGAGGTGGCGCTGGGGCTCGGCGTGTTCCGGTCGGAACTGATTCGCCAGGCGTTGGGGCATGAGATCGCACAAGCCCGTGGGGTGGTAAGAACGACGCGCCATGGCAGAGGGCTTGCGGGCCATGGCCGGGGACCCAGGGTCCCTCCGTTTCGCGAATGGCCTCGATTCGGCCCTCGGCGAGCCATTGCCAAAGGAGCGGAAAGGCTGGTGGAAGGGCTGATCGGCGGCGGAATCTACCTGACGCGACTCGACCCGGCCAAGGGCGCGGAGATCGGAAAGCTCCGTCCGATTGCTTTGTTGTCGGCACCGGAGCGCTTAGGTGCCGATTCCCCCGCTGTTGTTCATCTGCCCCCTGAACAGCCGATCCGAGCCCTGCTACGCATCCCGTGCATGTGGCCTTGCTGCCGCACAGCGACCTCAAGGTCGAGAGCTTCGCCCTGTAGAGCACTACCGTGCCACCAGCCGTAAGCCAACATCCGTTCCCGGAATCTCAACGTCAGCAGTCCAACGGACAGCGGACGGACGCCGCAGCCACGCAAGGCTACCCTGCGGTACTGTGCATAACAACAGCTATCCGCGTAATCACGCTGCGCTGCCGACATGGCCGCCAACCCACGGGGATGCCGACCCACTGTCTACCGCCCGTCGCCGCCCCCAAGCAAATCGTCCTCTGCCGCCTTGTCCTTTTACTGCACCCGGAACCTGCCATTAGCGACGGCGATGCCACCGGGGGTCAACAGGCGAAATTTACCAGTCACCGCGCCTGCAGGGACCGTTGCCCTGATCTGGGTATCCGAATCAACTACAAAATCCGTATCGATATCACCCAATCGCACGATGCTGGCTCCGGTCAGCGCGGTTCCGGTAATGAAGACCTCAGTACCCACCGGACCGGAACTCGGTGCGAAGGAATAGATTTCGGGCTTCGCGATGACCGTGAAGTTCATCGGACTTTCACCTTCACCGCCAGCGTTGCCGACCGTGATCGTACCCGAGGTGGCATCAGCTGGAACCATGGCGAACAATTTATACTCCAAGTTCGTCTGAAATTGCGCCGCAACGCCATTGAACTTGACCTCATTGATTCCAATGAGGTTGCTGCCTATGATCGTCACAACCGTGCCGGGCGCGCCACTGGCGGGTGATATTTCGGTAATAACCGGTACCAGATCTACAACCGTGACTGAGTTCTCGAAAAAGCTCAGGACCTGGTCGTTGGCCAAGCTGAAAAACTCGTGTCTGGCAGCGGATGCCGCCAGCAAATTGTCGATCTCATGGAGATAGTTTGCATACTCTATCGGCACCCCGGATATCGATTCCGGTTCGGCATCGGAATTATCGTCTTCGAAAGCCTCGGCCACGACATAGTTATCGGCATCAAGGAAACCGGCAGCCGACAGCCCGGCGTGAATGGCCTGCGAATCACTCTGGGTCAAACCTTCTATACCCCAGAATCGGTTGGGGTGGACCGGAGAAGGTGTATTGAACAGCAGACGCGCCGGCACCCCGCGATCGAGCAGACTGCCGAAGTTGGTCACCGCACGACTATTATTGATAACCGTGTCGTTTTCCCCCAAGGCATAGAAGGTGGGTACCTCAGTGGTCGCCATGGCATCGCTGTCACCGGGCGAGATATACAGTGCTTGCGCCGTAACGCTAAAGCCCAGTTCGGTGGCGGCCTGCTGCCCCAGCAACGAGACAAAAGTGCCGCCGTTGGAAACCCCAAGCAGGTAGACGGGATCATCCACCGAGATCCGACCGCGCGCGATCAAGTCGTTTCGCAGGGCGACAACGCGCTGCATATCAACATTGTCGCTGGCCGAAGGGTTCAGGTCCCAGACACGCTCGACACGATCATAACTGTCCAGTGCAACCACTGCGTGGCCGCGGCTGACGATATCGTTTACCAAGGTGCGGTTCTCGAGTTTGGTAAATTGGCATTCAGCGCAGCCCCCACGGCCATGAAACATGAACACGACACCGGCATGTGGCTCGGGCGCATAGACCATCACGCGCGGAGCCATCCAGCGGGGGGCGTCCTTGTACTGTGCCGTGACACTTACATCTCCCGAAGGCATCAGCAAAGTCGTCTGTGCGGCATATGCATCGGCCAGCGAATCTGTATCGCCGACCCAGCGGTCAAATACCCGCAAGGGGGCATTGGCGTCGATCGGCTCACTGCTGCTCTTGTCGGGATCAGGGCTCTCGTAGGGGTTGGCCCAGATGGTGACAGTCGACGAAGCCGTGTAGTCGCCGCCTCCCGTACCATTGGTCACGCTCAGACTGAACTGAGTAGCCTGTGCGGAGACAGCCAGCGTGGTCAGGATCAACAGTACCCACAATCGAGCGATGAGGGTCACCAAGATATTGTCGGTTTTCACTGGTTTCATCCGCTTGCCTGTTGGAAACGTTGTTAGCCTCTCGCGTTCGCCCGCACCCGGATCCGTACAACTCGTGCGATTCTTGCGGAAGCGCTGACGCGCACTGGCCTCGCTCGGCACACTACAATAATGCGGTCTAACAATGGTTTTCTGGAGCGTCATTCTGGCCAGGCTCAATCTGCTCTAAACCCAATTAAGCCTGAGCCTGTTTCCTTTTGCTTTTCTCCTAGAGTGGCAGGAAAGGCTGAAGACGCCGCACCTCCGCTCCGACTGAGCGTCTTGCAGTCCCCCACAGATCGTGACGTGATCAACCGCGCCAATCACTTACATTGATCCGATAGCGATGGGTATTCGGCAATCCCGGGTGGTTGCCGCCGAGTTCCGAGGCATCGCCGCTCTAGTTCTCGGTGTGACGGCGCTGTTTGCCCTTGCGCCCACCGCTGGTTGCGCCTGAGCCAACCTTGGCGACTTCCGGGGCATCGCCGCTCCAAGTCTCGCTGTGACGCCGCTGTTTGCCCTTGCCTCCACCGCTGGTTGCGCCTGAGCCAACCTTAGCGATCAACTGATCATTCGAAACATCCATCCCAGCGCCGAAACCCAGAGCAGCCTGACCGACACGGCGTATCGAAGGGATGCCTGACTGAACCTCTAGGTTGATCGCGGCTGCGGATAATGGAAAAGCAATCGCGGCGGAAATAGCGTAACGCGCTGCCTGACTTGACTCCTTTTTGTTGGATGATCTGCAAGCAATATGTTACGAATTGCCACGACATGTGAACGTGAGCTGATTCGCAACTCTTATGCCACGATAAAATTCGCGCGGACCAGGCGGTAACCAGTTACCCGCCCAGGGTGCAACCCGTCCGCCGCGCCCGCTACGCTGCTAGTAGCCGCCTGAAATCCGGGTCATTAGAGGCAGATCACGGATAGATGCGCCGGGATTCGCGCTGGATGGGAAACGCGGCGAACTCTTCCCACAGGGCGCTGAGGTAGACGCAGCGCATGTCGAGCACGGCACAAGCACCGGTACGTGACCCAGCGCATGCCGGAACGTCCCATGCGCTCTTTGACGACACAGCGGCGGGCCCCTTCGATGACACCGGAGGCGATGGGCAGAGCCGTGCTCGAGGTAGACGTCGTAGGCCATGCGGTGGGCGTTGTTGTGGAAGTATCCCGCAGATGCGCTTGAGCGTCTCGCGGTGCTTGCCCTTGAGATTGCGGTGCGTGCCGAGCCAGTGCAAGGAGTGGATCACGGCGGCGATCTGGCCGTGGAGCATGCGTTGCGCCTGTGCTTTGACGAAGGCGCGGGCGGCGTCGCTGCCGTTGGGATGGAACAGGAGTGCGGCCTCCCACAGGTAACCGAGGGCGGTCCTCGCCCCGCTTGATCGAACCATTCCCGAACACGGGATTGTGCTTCGGATGGACCGCGTCCATGAAACAGATGACGTCTTTCTCGCCTTCGCTTTTCTTCAGTTCGTCGTACCTGGCAAGATGCACTCAGACACTTGGGTCCAGGAGTGTCGGTGGCGTTTGCGGGGATTCGGACAAACCCCACCGACACTGCCCCACCCCGTCGGTCGCCCCTCCATAGAGCCGGAAACTCCGGTAGAGCAGCGTTGTTGTTTCCCCAGGGTAGGGTGATAATTAGGACTAACGGGTAGACAGGCTCCTCGAGCGGTTGCTGCGGTTTTACTACCATCAGCTTGCCATCCGGGCCAGCCAGCCCGTATCGGATTTCCTGACACATAAGCCAGCTGGGCTTAAGCAAATGCGATCCGTGTTTGCTTATCTCATCGACTCCGTGACGACTGTAATGAGGATAGAAAATGGATCACATTAGCAAGACTGCTATATCCCTAGCGCTCTCTGCTGGTCTGGCGTTTGCGGCCGTACCCGTACCGGGTATTGCGGCGGACAACGCTGAGCCCATATCCAGCGGAGCGGCAGCTACGGCTCTGAGTGCGACGCCTTGGACGCTTGAACGGATGGAAGACGCCATTCCAATGCCAATACCAATGCTAACCAGGACGGGGCCCGAGACAAAAGGAGGCACCACTCCCTGGGTCTACACCAGCTACGAAATCGTCCCCCCCGTCAAAGCGCTCTACAAACAAAAACCTTACCAATCAGTAGGCAAGTTGTTTTTCCGCAATCCCTACGACGGCCTCGACTATGTGTGCTCCGCTTCCATCGTCAACGCCCCGAACAAAGACACCGTATGGACCGCAGGTCACTGCGTCTATGAACCGGAGTCCGGCTATATGCAGGACTGGGTCTTTGTTCCCGCCCGTTTTGACAGGACCAATCCTTACGGGACCTGGACCGCGCGCAACGCCTGGACCCCAACCGGCTGGACCAAGGGCCTTCTTGAGTACGACATGGGCGCACTCGTTATGAATACAGGGGGTCCTGGCGGCACGTACCACGTCGGGGTTTTGGGTGGTTTCGAATTCATAGCCAATATCGACCGCGATCAGCATTTTCATGCGCGAGGATATCCTGCTGCAACTCCGTTTAACGGCGAGCGGCACCATGTCTGCGCCACCAACTGGGTCACCGACGACCAGCCCAGCGGCGATCCCGCTAACCCTAAGACTCTCGGAGTCGGATGTGATATGACGGGCGGATCGAGCGGCGGACCCTGGATCGTCGACTGGGGTACAGCAAACTACCTCAACAGCAATGTCAGCTATGGGTATGGCGGCGTTGCCGATCAGTATTACGGGCCTTATTTCGGTGATGCGGCCCAGACGCTGTATGATGTCGCGAGCGGGAACTAAGCACGTATCCCCGGCAAAGCCTGGGCTTTAAGTTTGGCGATGCCTGCATTAGGTGTTGGTCCAGTCCGGAGACGGCCTGTGGGTTCTTTTTTCAGGTCTCTCCCGCGCTTGGTTGCGCCGCGGCCTGCTGTGGATCATCCTCGGCGGGCGCCTCAGCGCGGCCGCCGCTCTATCTCCATCTGGGTTCCGACCCCTTGGCCAGGCTGATAGAGTGGAACAATCGGCAACGCTACTTCAATCTCCTGGAGCGAGCCCAGGTCCGCCGCCGTGTGCTGCGCCGGTTCTCCCGTCACGGCCTGCTCGATCCCGATGACGCCCGCGACATGCTCGCCTGGGCCTAGCCGGGGCCGCTCCTGCGCCCCCGGTATGTCCCCCATCCCTAGGGGCCAACGGTGGCTTTTCGCTGGACGCATTGGTGTGCATCGCCGGCCAGAACCGGGCCGGGCTGGAACGTTTGATGCGGTACTGCGCGCGCGCGCCCTTCGCCCTTGAGCGCATCGAGCAGGTCAGCGAGCAGCCAGTCGTCTATCGTCTTCCCAAGCCCCAGGGCGACGGACGTACCGCGCTGCCCCTCACCCGCTGGAGCTCATCGACCACCTCGCCGCCCTGATTCCACCACCGCGCCGCATAAGGTGTGCTGCACCAGTAGCGCCTGGCCGCCACCATTTCGGGCGCGATGCAGACCTGGGTGACCAACCGCCACCGCCCAGGGCTTCGCCACATACTGCCGCGGGGCCAAGCGGCCGGTCCCCAGCGCACTACCTGTGCGCCATGCTGCTCGCACACCTGTTCGAGTCCCTGCCGCTGGCTTGCCCCTGCTGCATCACAGACTACGTATGGGGCTCATCAGCGCCCGACCACGCTTCGGATCACCTATCCGCCGCATCCGCTTGTCGGACAATCATTCAGCGTCGTAGGCCATCGCCGCGAAGGCGCTCGAACCTACTGGGTAGTCGAGCTTGTCGATGGCTCGCGGATGCGCGTGCCCTCGTTCTGGACGGACCACCCGGTCAGCGACGATCCACAGCCGCCACTGCGACTCGGAGGACGTGCCACGCCACAAGCACTGCGGAACTTGGCCCTTTTGCTCAAGCAGCTAGCGCCGGGCGCGTCGCCCGTTGATGCTCAGGTGCACCCCAACCCCATTGGAGATGCGGATGCCCGAGCAACTCTGCCTATTCGACACCCCCGAGCCCAACTGGGCGGAACAGCTGCATCGGCGACTGGACCCTCGGATCCACGATCGCCTCATCGCCATTCTGATCGAAATGGCACGGACGGCCCTGCACCCGCCAATGACCGACGCCCAGGAGTCTGACCCCGATGAATAATGATCAGATTCGTCCCACACACTTCGCGCGATCGGCCTACGTGTATATTCGCCAATCCTCCATGCAGCAGGTCCGCCACCATACCGAGAGCCAGCACCGACAACGTCAACTCTTCCAACGCGCGGTGGCACTCGGCTGGTCCGAGGAGCAGGTGGTGGTCATTGACGAGGATCTCGGCCAATCGGCGGCCGGCAGCAGCCGGCGCAGCGGCTTCGAGCGGCTGATCGGCGAGGTTGCCGTCGGTGGTGTCGGTGTGATTCTCTCGCTGGATGCCTCGCGGATTTCACGGGCCAACAGCAGTTGGTATCATCTACTCGACATTTGTGCGATAACCCGGACACTCATTGGAGACGCCGAGGCGCTCTACGATCCATGCACTTACAATGACCGCTTATTGCTCGGGCTCAAAGGCACAATGAGTGAAGCCGAATTGCATGTCATGCAGCAGCGCCTGGTGGCCGCCGTGCGCTCCAAGGCCGAACGCGGTGAGTTTCGTTATGCCCTGCCGCCCGGCTATTACTGGGATGAAGCGGGTCGCATTCAAAAGAGTCCGGATCAACAGATCCGCACGACCATTGCGTTGATCTTCGCTCGGTTCGAACAGTTCGGCACGATCAATACGGCATTTCTCTCCCTGGCCGAGGAGGGCATCGAGGTACCCGTTCGCGACGGCGCGGGAGATCGGGTCCGTTGGCAACAGGCCAGCTATGAGGCCCTGCGCCGGGTGCTGAAGAATCCGGTCTACGCAGGGGCGTACGTCTATGGTCGGCGCCAAGTGGAGCACTGCCTCGACGCCGATCAACAGCCGCTGAAGCGCATCCGCGAGCAGCCCGACAGCCACTGGCACGTGCTGATCAAAGATCACCATGAGGGCTATATCTCTTGGGAGACCTTCGAGCGCAATCAGCGTCGAATCGTCGCGAACCGGCGTGGCGAATCCACGCCAAGCGCACCCCGGGAAGGGGCCTCCTTGCTCCAGGGATTGGTCTTGTGTGCCCGTTGCGGGCGCGTGATGAAGGTCCAGTACACCCGTTCGCGCTATCCTCGCTATCTGTGTACACAGCCACCCGTCCAAGGCAGCGCACCGCTCTGTCAGTCGTTCGGCGCCGCACGACTGGAGCAGGCCTTCGAGCAACTGGTCTTGGAGGCCCTCGCGCCGCTGGGCATGGAGGCCATGCTCGCGGCCGAGACGGCGTATCTGCGCGCCGATGAAGCGCAATGCGCCCTGTTGCAACAGCGTGTCGAACGGGCCCGTTACGAGGCCGATCTCGCCCGCCGTCAGTATGACGCCGTCGACCCGGGCAATCGTCTCGTGGCACGCGAGCTCGAACGTTGCTGGGAACAGACGCTCGGCGCCTTGGAAGAGGTCGAGCGGGAGGTGGCGGCGAAACAGCAAATCTTCGAACAACCGTTGCGCGCAGAGGAGAAGGCGCGCCTGCGTCGGTTTGCCGCAGACCTACCCAACCTTTGGCACGCCCCGACCACCCGCATCCAGGACAAAAAACGGCTCGTTCGTTGCCTCATCGAGCAGGTCGCGGTGCACGTGCCGGAGGATGAGGAACCCCTACAGGCCCGAATCCATTGGGTCGGTGGTGAAGTGACACCCATCACGGTGCCGAAAGGCCGCGTCGGCGTCCACCGCTATGCGACCGATCCGGAAATCGTCGATTTGGTTCGTCAACTGGGCCAGGAGTTTTCCGACGAACAGATCGCACGCATTCTCCAGCGCAAGGGGCTCAAGACCAGCAAAGGATTGACGTTTACCGTCCACCGTGTGACCAATTTGCGCTATACCCACAAGATCCCGGGACACACCCGTGCGAAGCTTCAACAGGCGCACATCCATACCGTCGAGCAGGCAGCCGAACGTTTGGGCATCAGCCGCCGCACGGTGGTTCATTGGATCGAGCTCGGGCTGCTGAAGGGGTCACAGATCATGCCCGGGGCACCTTGGCGGGTTGAGCTGACCGACGAGGTCTGCCGGCGCCTCAAGACCGGCGACGCCCCGCAGGGTTGGCTGACCCTGAAAGCCGCCGCCGAAGCCTTGGGCGTCAGCCAGCAGACCGTGGTCAAGAAGCTCAACACCGGCGAACTCGAAGGCATTCGCGTTCAGGCGGGAGCCCGCACCGCCTGGCGAATCAAAGTTGATTCAAAGGGTTGCGACGGACAGCAGACCTTGTTCGATTGACAGTCACCAGCCATTCTATGAGATGACTTAGTATGCGACACACATCCCGAACTGCGGTGCCGACATGCGCATCATCGCCTTCATCACCGAGGCCGCCCCGG